>NZ_AOCG01000031.1 GCF_000525795.1 Listeria aquatica FSL S10-1188 | reverse complement strand
ACGAGAGTTTGTAACACCCGAAGTCGGAGGGTAAACCTTTATGGAGCCAGCCGCCGAAGGTGGGACAGATAATTGGGGTGAAGTCGTAACAAGGTAGCCGTATCGGAAGGTGCGGCTGGATCACCTCCTTTCTAAGGATAAGGAAACCTGTGAATCTTTTTCCCTTCTTTTGTTCAGTTTTGAGAGGTCAATGACGCTCATACTGAGTACCAGGTGACACGTTTTTGAGGTGTCTCTTCGTATGAGGGGCCTATAGCTCAGCTGGTTAGAGCGCACGCCTGATAAGCGTGAGGTCGGTGGTTCGAGTCCACTTAGGCCCACTTTTTTGAATAAACCTTTCTTTTTCAGATGTTAATAAGGGGCCTTAGCTCAGCTGGGAGAGCGCCTGCTTTGCACGCAGGAGGTCAGCGGTTCGATCCCGCTAGGCTCCACCAAAGATAGTTTGTTCTTTGAAAACTAGATAAGAAAAGTTAGTGTAAAAAGACGAAGAGAAACCGTAGGTTTTTCTTCAACCAAAACCGAGAATCAAACCGAGAAAGAATCTTTCCGTTTTCATAAGCGATCGCACGTTTATGAAAACACAACAACACCTTCGTAAGAAGGATGAGGTTAAGTGAGGAAGGGCGCACGGTGGATGCCTTGGCACTAGGAGCCGAAGAAG
>NZ_AOCG01000030.1 GCF_000525795.1 Listeria aquatica FSL S10-1188 | reverse complement strand
CTAAGGTTTCCTGAGGAAGGCTCGTCCGCTCAGGGTTAGTCGGGACCTAAGCCGAGGCCGATAGGCGTAGGCGATGGACAACAGGTTGAGATTCCTGTACCAGTCTTTGTTGTTTGACGATGGGGTGACACAGAAGGATAAGGAAGCGCACGGATGGAAGAGTGCGTCCAAGCAGTGAGTGTAAGAAGTAGGTAAATCCGCTTCTTGTGAAGCATGAGCTGTGATGGGGAAGGAAATCAAGTACGGAAGTTCCTGATTTCACGCTGTCAAGAAAAGCCTCTAAGGAGAGAAAGACTGCCCGTACCGCAAACCGACACAGGTAGATGAGGAGAGAATCCTAAGGTGAGCGAGAGAACTCTCGTTAAGGAACTCGGCA
>NZ_AOCG01000029.1 GCF_000525795.1 Listeria aquatica FSL S10-1188 | reverse complement strand
TCGTCAGTCGTGTCGTGAGATGTTGGGTTAAGTCCCGCAACGAGCGCAACCCTTGATTTTAGTTGCCAGCATTTAGTTGGGCACTCTAAAGTGACTGCCGGTGCAAGCCGGAGGAAGGTGGGGATGACGTCAAATCATCATGCCCCTTATGACCTGGGCTACACACGTGCTACAATGGATGGAACAAAGGGCAGCGAAGCCGCGAGGTGAAGCCAATCCCATAAAACCATTCTCAGTTCGGATTGTAGGCTGCAACTCGCCTACATGAAGCCGGAATCGCTAGTAATCGCGGATCAGCATGCCGCGGTGAATACGTTCCCGGGCCTTGTACACACCGCCCGTCACACCACGAGAGTTTGTAACACCCGAAGTCGGTAGGGTAACCTTTATGGA
>NZ_AOCG01000028.1 GCF_000525795.1 Listeria aquatica FSL S10-1188 | reverse complement strand
GTTCGATTCCGGTCCTTCGGCACCATTATTATTGTTTTTATGTTGCGCCCATAGCTCAACTGGATAGAGTACCTGACTACGAATCAGGCGGTTGGAGGTTCGACTCCTTCTGGGCGCGCTCTTTATACGGGAAGTAGCTCAGCTTGGTAGAGCACTTGGTTTGGGACCAAGGGGTCGCAGGTTCGAATCCTGTCTTCCCGACCATGTTTTAAATATGTTCTTACCTTAACTTTGGGGCCTTAGCTCAGCTGGGAGAGCGCCTGCTTTGCACGCAGGAGGTCAGCGGTTCGATCCCGCTAGGCTCCACCATTTTTTTTGAATATACTCTTGACGAGAGTATTCAAAAGTTGTATAATATAAAAGTTGCTGATAAAAAGGCGGCGAAGAAAGAATGACCTTTGAAAACTGAACAAAAAGAAGACGAAAAAGCGATGAGACAGTACGTTTCACCAATCAATTCGCAGGACAGGAAATCGAGAGCGATTTCCAAAAAACAAGCAAGAAAGCTAGCAAAGTCAATTTTGACGCTAAGGAGACTTATTCACGGTG
>NZ_AOCG01000027.1 GCF_000525795.1 Listeria aquatica FSL S10-1188 | reverse complement strand
TTATACGCAAGAACAGATTGAAGTTCCCAAAAAGGAAGTCAGTTTAGACGATTTGTTTAGTGGGGATAATTATTATGCGGATCAAATGAAAGTCCAGTATGAAGAGTGGAAACGGCAAAATAAAGACCAAGATGTGAGTCAAAAAGATTTTCGCTCAGCTATGATCAATTCCCGTGCTTTTGAATACACCTCGATTAAAGATGAACAACAAAAGAAAGAGTTTTGGGTGAATGTTGTGGCGACGGTTGCCATTGTAGGTGTGAGTATTTTCTGCCCGCCAGCAGGACTCGCGTTAGGTTTGGCTTATGGTGGTTTAGAAATGAGTGCGGCAGTGAGTGGGAAAGATTGGCTAACAGGTCGGGAAATGGATACCTCAGAACGTGTCATGCGTGGAGCTTTTTCACTGTTGGATATTGTACCAGGGATGAAAGCTTTTTCAGGAGGCACGCAAGCCATTCGGTCAGGCACGAAGCTAGCGAGTTTAAGCGACAATCTTTTACATGGCGTGAAAAGTATTCCGTCTAAAGCCGATGACTTGATTAAACTAGGGAAAAGTAAAGCCTTAACACGGATTAATAGCTTAAAAACAACGGTAAAAGAAGGCATACATACAGGCGTTGAACGAACCACTAAAGGGCTGGATAAAGTCGGAGAAGTGGCAGACAACTTCAAGAACAACTTGAATTTGAACTCAAGACGTCAACTCGCCGCGGATGGCTTTGGGGCGCTTCCGGCAGGTGGGACTTCGAAAGTCACAAATGCCACAGAGAAAATGAAAGAGGTCTTGCGGAAGTATGATTTGAATTTGAATGGCGGAGGGCGCCAAATAGATGAGACTGTGACAAGCGGTCAAAAATTGACTCATCATCTAGATGAAGTTCGCTCTCCCAATAGTTTTCAAAGCCAAATGGGAACTATTCTTGAAAAACATCATTTAACTTTGGATGAATTTAATCAATTAAAATTGAAACCCGTACAAGAATTAACAGATGCTGAAGTGAGAACATTAAAAGATATTCGAGATTCAGTGCCTAAAATAAACAACAGAGACCCCACTACAAAAAA
>NZ_AOCG01000026.1 GCF_000525795.1 Listeria aquatica FSL S10-1188 | reverse complement strand
TGGAGGTTAACGGGATCGAACCGCTGACCCTCTGCTTGTAAGGCAGATGCTCTCCCAGCTGAGCTAAAACCTCCAAAATAACACCTTGCCCGGCGGCGACCTACTCTCACAGGGGGAAGCCCCCAACTACCATCGGCGCGGAGAAGCTTAACTACCGTGTTCGGGATGGGAACGGGTGTGACCTTCTCGCCATAGCCACCAGACAAGGAATATGAAAGAACGTTGTTCTCTCAAAACTAGAGAAGAAAAGCGTGTGAACCAGAATCTGAAAGTTCTTTTTAAGGTTAAGTCCTCGATCGATTAGTATTTGTCCGCTCCATATGTCGCCATACTTCCACTCCAAACCTATCTACCTGATCATCTTTCAGGGATCTTACTTTCTTAAAGAAATGGGAAATCTCATCTTGAGGGGGGCTTCACGCTTAGATGCTTTCAGCGTTTATCCCGGCCGCACATAGCTACCCAGCGATGCTCCTGGCGGAACAACTGGTACACCAGCGGTGCGTCCATCCCGGTCCTCTCGTACTAAGGACAGCTCCTCTCAAATTTCCTGCGCCCGCGACGGATAGGGACCGAACTGTCTCACGACGTTCTGAACCCAGCTCGCGTGCCGCTTTAATGGGCGAACAGCCCAACCCTTGGGACCGACTACAGCCCCAGGATGCGACGAGCCGACATCGAGGTGCCAAACCTCCCCGTCGATGTGGACTCTTGGGGAGATAAGCCTGTTATCCCCGGGGTAGCTTTTATCCGTTGAGCGATGGCCCTTCCATGCGGAACCACCGGATCACTAAGCCCGACTTTCGTCCCTGCTCGACTTGTCAGTCTCGCAGTCAAGCTCCCTTGTGCCTTTACACTCTGCGAATGATTTCCATCCATTCTGAGGGAACCTTTGGGCGCCTCCGTTACTCTTTAGGAGGCGACCGCCCCAGTCAAACTGCCCACCTGACACTGTCTCCCCACGCGCTAAGCGTGGCGGGTTAGAATGGTCATACAGCGGGGGTAGTATCCCACCAGCGCCTCCTCGTATGCTGGCGCACACGATTCAATGGCTCCTACCTATCCTGTACAAGCGGTACAAACATTCCATATCAGGTTGCAGTAAAGCTCCACGGGGTCTTTCCGTCCTGTCGCGGGTAACCTGCATCTTCACAGGTACTATAATTTCACCGAGTCTCTCGTTGAGACAGTGCCAGATCGTTGCGCCTTTCGTGCGGGTCGGAACTTACCCGACAAGGAATTTCGCTACCTTAGGACCGTTATAGTTACGGCCGCCGTTTACTGGGGCTTCAATTCTGAGCTTCGCAAGAAGCTAACCCATCCTCTTAACCTTCCAGCACCGGGCAGGCGTCAGCCCCTATACGTCACCTTACGGTTTTGCAGAGACCTGTGTTTTTGCTAAACAGTCGCCTGGGCCTATTCACTGCGGCTCTCTCGGGCTTTCACCCTATCAGAGCACCCCTTCTCCCGAAGTTACGGGGTCATTTTGCCGAGTTCCTTAACGAGAGTTCTCTCGCTCACCTTAGGATTCTCTCCTCATCTACCTGTGTCGGTTTGCGGTACGGGCAGTCTTTCTCTCCTTAGAGGCTTTTCTTGACAGCGTGAAATCAGGAACTTCCGTACTCAATTTCCTTCCCCATCACAGCTCATGCTTCACAAGAAGCGGATTTGCCTACTTCTTACACTCACTGCTTGGACGCACTCTTCCATCCGTGCGCTTCCTTATCCTTCTGTGTCACCCCATCGTCAAACAACAAAGACTGGTACAGGAATCTCAACCTGTTGTCCATCGCCTACGCCTATCGGCCTCGGCTTAGGTCCCGACTAACCCTGAGCGGACGAGCCTTCCTCAGGAAACCTTAGATATTCGGTGGAAGGGATTCTCACCCTTCTTTCGCTACTCATACCGGCATTCTCACTTCTAAGCGCTCCACTAGTCCTTCCGGTCTAGCTTCTTCGCCCTTAGAACGCTCTCCTACCACGAATCCCTTACGGGATTCATCCACAGTTTCGGTAATACGTTTAGCCCCGGTACATTTTCGGCGCGGGGTCACTCGACCAGTGAGCTATTACGCACTCTTTCAAGGATGGCTGCTTCTAAGCCAACCTCCTGGTTGTCTAAGCAACCCCACATCCTTTTCCACTTAACGTATATTTGGGGACCTTAACTGGTGGTCTGGGCTGTTTCCCTTTCGACTACGGATCTTATCACTCGCAGTCTGACTCCCGAGGATAAGTCAATGGCATTCGGAGTTTATCTGAATTCGGTAACCCGAGAGGGGCCCCTAGTCCAAACAGTGCTCTACCTCCATGACTCTTACCTCGAGGCTAGCCCTAAAGCTATTTCGGAGAGAACCAGCTATCTCCAAGTTCGATTGGAATTTCTCCGCTACCCACACCTCATCCCCGCACTTTTCAACGTACGTGGGTTCGGACCTCCAGTAAGTATTACCTTACCTTCATCCTGGACATGGGTAGATCACCTGGTTTCGGGTCTACGACCTGTTACTCAAAACGCCCTATTCAGACTCGCTTTCGCTACGGCTCCGCTTTTTCCGCTTAACCTTGCAACAAATCGTAACTCGCCGGTTCATTCTACAAAAGGCACGCTATCACCCATTAACGGGCTCTAACTACTTGTAGGCACACGGTTTCAGGTACTCTTTCACTCCCCTCCCGGGGTGCTTTTCACCTTTCCCTCACGGTACTGGTTCACTATCGGTCACTAGGGAGTATTTAGCCTTGGGAGATGGTCCTCCCGGATTCCGACGGAATTTCACGTGTTCCGCCGTACTCAGGATCCACTCGGGAGAGAAGACCATTTCGACTACCGGGCTGTTACCGTCTCTGGCGGGCCTTTCCAAGCCGCTTCATCTATCGCCTTCTTTTATCACTCCACAATGAGTGTCCTACAACCCCAAGAAGCAAGCTTCTTGGTTTGGGCTCTTTCCGTTTCGCTCGCCGCTACTCAGGAAATCGAATTTTCTTTCTCTTCCTCCGGGTACTAAGATGTTTCAGTTCCCCGGGTCTGCCTTCCCTACGCTATGTATTCACGTAAGGATTCTATCCGACTAAAGATAGAGGGTTCCCCCATTCGGAAATCTCTGGATCAACGCTTACGTACAGCTCCCCAAAGCATATCGGTGTTAGTCCCGTCCTTCTTCGGCTCCTAGTGCCAAGGCATCCACCGTGCGCCCTTCCTCACTTAACCTCATCCTTCTTACGAAGGTGTTGTTGTGTTTTCATAAACGTGCGATCGCTTATGAAAACGGAAAGATTCTTTCTCGGTTTGATTCTCGGTTTTGGTTGAAGAAAAACCTACGGTTTCTCTTCATCTTTTTACACTAACTTTTCTTATCTAGTTTTCAAAGAACACGTTTTGAGAGATGAACCTCTCAAAACTGAACAAAAGAAGGGAAAAAGATTCACAGGTTTCCTTATCCTTAGAAAGGAGGTGATCCAGCCGCACCTTCCGATACGGCTACCTTGTTACGACTTCACCCCAATTATCTGTCCCACCTTCGGCGGCTGGCTCCATAAAGGTTACCCTACCGACTTCGGGTGTTACAAACTCTCGTGGTGTGACGGGCGGTGTGTACAAGGCCCGGGAACGTATTCACCGCGGCATGCTGATCCGCGATTACTAGCGATTCCGGCTTCATGTAGGCGAGTTGCAGCCTACAATCCGAACTGAGAATGGTTTTATGGGATTGGCTTCACCTCGCGGCTTCGCTACCCTTTGTTCCATCCATTGTAGCACGTGTGTAGCCCAGGTCATAAGGGGCATGATGATTTGACGTCATCCCCACCTTCCTCCGGCTTGCACCGGCAGTCACTTTAGAGTGCCCAACTAAATGCTGGCAACTAAAATCAAGGGTTGCGCTCGTTGCGGGACTTAACCCAACATCTCACGACACGAGCTGACGACAACCATGCACCACCTGTCACTTTGCCCCCGAAGGGGAAGCTCTGTCTCCAGAGTGGTCAAAGGATGTCAAGACCTGGTAAGGTTCTTCGCGTTGCTTCGAATTAAACCACATGCTCCACCGCTTGTGCGGGCCCCCGTCAATTCCTTTGAGTTTCAACCTTGCGGTCGTACTCCCCAGGCGGAGTGCTTAATGCGTTTGCTGCAGCACTAAGGGGCGGAAACCCCCTAACACTTAGCACTCATCGTTTACGGCGTGGACTACCAGGGTATCTAATCCTGTTTGCTCCCCACGCTTTCGCGCCTCAGCGTCAGTTACAGACCAGAGAGCCGCCTTCGCCACTGGTGTTCCTCCATATATCTACGCATTTCACCGCTACACATGGAATTCCACTCTCCTCTTCTGCACTCCAGTCTCCCAGTTTTGAGTGACCCTCCTCGGTTGAGCCGAGGGCTTTCACACCCAACTTAAGAAACCGCCTGCGCGCGCTTTACGCCCAATAATTCCGGACAACGCTTGCCACCTACGTATTACCGCGGCTGCTGGCACGTAGTTAGCCGTGGCTTTCTGGTTAGATACCGTCAGGGGATGAATAGTTAACTCATCCTTGTTCTTCTCTAACAACAGTGCTTTACGATCCGAAAACCTTCTTCACACACGCGGCGTTGCTCCGTCAGACTTTCGTCCATTGCGGAAGATTCCCTACTGCTGCCTCCCGTAGGAGTCTGGGCCGTGTCTCAGTCCCAGTGTGGCCGATCACCCTCTCAGGTCGGCTATGCATCGTGGCCTTGGTAGGC
>NZ_AOCG01000025.1 GCF_000525795.1 Listeria aquatica FSL S10-1188 | reverse complement strand
GAACCCAACAAATTCCTTACAAGGAGTTTCCATATCCGGATCAGAAACGTGATTTAAATGATCTACTGCAGGATCATCCAGAACCTTTTCAAAAGACTTGGCAACAAGTCACCAAACAATTCCAAAATCGTCTTCAGTTGCGGCAGGGAAAGGAAGCGCAGGACAAACAAAATGAGTCTATGTATTATTGCAGAGCGAGTAAAGGACTAGAGCGGTAAAGGCATGTGGAAAAGAAATTTGATTAGTTTGAAACAATCTTTATTTTATAATATGTAAAAAATATAAATGAAAAAGCATTGGTTAGAACAAAATGTTCTAATCAATGCTTTTTATCGTTGCCTTTTGTTATTTCTGTATTCTTCTAAATCCGATTTTAAATAAAGTCTAACTTTTCTAGTTCCACTCCCCGACTCGAAAAAAGGGAGAATCCATCCATTTTTAACAGATTGACTGAAAGCTTCATAGCTTTGACCTGTTATTTTCCTAGCTTCATTTTTGCTCACTAAGTTTTTATACATAAAGTCTTGAACAGACTTAGGATTTAAGTTTGACATTCCTTTCACCTCATCAATAAAAATAACATATTTTTAATCACATATCAAATTAAGTATGTTCTTCCTTTACATACTTAATAAAGTATGTTATGATGTTTATAGATACTTAATAAGGTATGTAAGGAGGGATGAAATGTTCTTATTTCCATTAGGATTTCTCATTTTTTGTTTTATCACTCTTCCAATTATTTGGTTAGGAAATACAAAAAAAAGACTTTGAAGAGCGGACACTCGACAAAGTCTCAAACAAACAATCACATAAAAATTATAACAAGACTTCTACTTTAATGCAATGGAGGGCGGAAAAATGACTTATGAAGACTTACCCTATTATTGTTTCATTGATATTGAAGGGGCTACAAACATTATCTTTAAAGAAGTTATTGAACCAATACCTTATTCTTTGCCTGGAAATGCAAAGGAATTAAATGAAGAAATAGGTATAACGGATATTCAACAAGAAGTGATGCGGATAGCCATTCAATATGGTTTCCATTACTGTAAAAACCATTTTGAACAGGTTGAGCGTATTGCGAGAAAGCAAGTAAAGCTATTACATGCTACTTATTAAAATTCAAAAGGCCAAAACCAAAAATCGAAAAGAGGAGAAGATAAAAATGGGTGCAGATATTCATTTATTTGTAGAAAAGAAAAACCAGGACAACGAGTGGAAGGCCGTCTTATATGAAGATGGAAGTTATGATGGCCTATATGATGTGCGGAATTATTCAGTGTTTGCGATACTTGCAGATGTGAGAAACGGTTATGGTTTTGCAGGTGGTGATATTGGAGACGCTTTTAATCCAGTTTCATTTCCAAAAGGCATCCCTTACAATGCATCTGAAGAATTTTTGAAAGTAAGGGAGACTTGGGATATAGACGGCCATTCAGATTCCTATCTAACATTGAAAGAGTTGCGGGATTTTAACTGGGATCAAAAAACGATGAAAAGAGGATTTGTTGATGAAGAAGGGTATAAAGAGTTTTTAAAAACAAACGAAGTGAATTCGTGGAGTACGGATGTGTTTGGGAATGTTGGGAAAATTTCTAATGATGACATGGAATTACTCGTGAGCGGAAAGCTGAAACTAACTCCATTTAAGCCCTACTATACACAAGTTGAGTGTGAGGTAACTTACACAGTAGAAGCAGCCTGGTTTTTTGGAAAGAGTTTTACCTTATTTAGAAGATTTAGATGATGGCACTGGTGAAAATGTGAGAATCGTTTTTTTCTTTGATAATTAAATAAAAAAAAAGGGAGCCCCAATACCGTTTGGGCTCCCAAAATTAAAGAGAATACTCGTGAAAAAGTGGAGGAAAAAAAAGATGAAAAAACGAATCAAGAAATGGATTTCGCTTGGGTTAGTCCTTTTGATTTTTGGTGGTTATGGACTATATGAGGGAGGCTATGTAACGGATTTCTTTGATAAAGTCCCCTCCATAAAAAAGGAGAGTCAAGCTAAAACGACTATTCAAATGCCTGAGAATGTGGTACCCGTGAAGCTCGATCACGTCGTAGATGGGGACACAGTAGCGATTACCTTTGAAGGGGATCCAACTGTAAAAAAAGTACGCTTATTATTAATGGATACGCCCGAAAGCGTCAAGCCTGGAACGCCTGCACAGCCTTTTGCAAAAGAAGCTAGTAATTATATGAAAAAATTGGTTTCTGGAGCAAAACTTACTCTGGAATACGATCAAGGAGGCGCTACAGATAAGTATGGAAGAGTTTTAGCGTATCTTTATGCGGATGGTAAGAATGTCAATGAATTGATGATATATGAAGGCTATGCGCGTGTAGCATACATATACAAGCCGAACACAAGATATTTGAAAGAATTTAATCGAGTGCAGACCGAAGCGAAAAAAGAAAAGCGAAATATATGGTCAAAAGAAGGATATGTGACTGATAAAGGATTTCAAAATTAAAAAGTAGGAGAGAAAATAAAAAAAACGAATCTTAATAACTTAAAAGGATGTGTAATAATATGGAAAATTTAACTGAAGGACAATTGCTATCGAAAGAAATGGATGAGTTAAATAAAGAACTGTTGTGTGAAATGGAGATGTGGAAGAATAGAGATCCGTATGACAACGGTCTAAGTACAACTTTATTATTGAATAAACTAAAGAAAATGCACGAACTGGAGAGAAAGGAGTATAACCTTAAAAAAATAAAAAGAGAAAGCGGACCGAATGGGAGGCTAGCTATATGATGAATAAAATACACCCATTAAAAATATTACCAAAATACTATCTTGATGTAATTAGTGGGCATAAATGTTTTGAAATACGTGAAAACGATCGGGATTTTCAAGTAGGGGATTATGTTATTTTAAGAGAATGGGACGGCAAAGAATATACGGGTAGCAGTATGAAAGTAAAAATCACATATATAACGGATTACATGCAAAGAGATGGACAAGTCGTTTTTGGTTTTCGCAAATTAACCCCGAAAGAAGAGCTGTTTTTGAAAGAAGAGTTAGCTAGAAATTGTCTTTTTTAAAGAATTGAAAATTAGAGAGCATGGTTTGATTCAATAAGCGAATGCAAATAAAAACAGAAAGGAAATGAAAACTATATGATGAATCGAGTAGTTTTAGTCGGTCGATTAACAAAGGATCCAGAACTTCGTTATACTCCAGCAGGTGTTGCTGTTGCAACTTTTACACTTGCTGTTAACAGAAACTTTAAAAACGGAAAAGGAGAACAAGAAGCGGACTTTATTAATTGTGTGGTTTGGCGTAAACCAGCTGAGAACGTAGCGAATTTTCTTGGAAAAGGAAGTTTAGCAGGCGTTGATGGCCGTCTTCAGTCACGTTATTATGAGGGGCAGGACGGTAAGCGAGTTTATGTTACAGAAGTAGTTGCAGAGAGTGTTCAATTTTTAGAGCCAAAAGGCTCTAGAAACGAGGCTCCTTTGCCAACGAACCCACCGCCAACCTATAACGATGGAAGCGGCCGAGATCCGTTTGCTAAAAATGAAGATCGTCTAATTGATATTAGTGATGATGATCTACCGTTTTAACAAGAATTCTTTATTTTTAAGGAGGTGATATTGTTTTTACTCGGCTCATAAAGATACATTAAAAAGGCGTGGAAAAATCACGCCTTCCACTTGCCGTTCACCGGCAGAGATCGTGATTTGCTGTGGCCAAAGTTTCGGATGTTCACGATCTCATTTTTATAATATATGAAAGTCGGTGAACAGGCAATGAGTCAAGTAAAAAAAAAGTAAAACATTTATTGATCTATTTTCTGGAATAGGTGGATTTAGAATGGGGATGGAAGCAGCTGGCCATAAATGCGTTGGTTTTGTTGAAATAGATAACCATGCTCGAAATTCCTATTCAGCTATTTTTGATACGAAAGGAGAATTTGAAGGACATGACATTACAAAGATCTCAGAAGACGCTGTTCGATCTCTCGGAAGTGTCGATGTTATCCTGCGTTTCAGTTGCTAAAAGAGCCTTCAGACGTTTGTCTAAGAACCGCAGATGGCTGTTTTTTGTTGATTATCCATTTTTAAAAGATAGGGATAGGTTTGTTGACGATAAAATAAAAAAGTGCTATTATGTTGATAATAGAAGAAAAGAGAGCCATGCGTCAACATGACTCTTGATACAAGCCCATTTAAGATGGTGACTAGCGTTAATAGTTAAAAATAACCACTAAACCTGTCAAAGTTTATGAGTGGTTATTTTTTTTTTGTTATTTTGACTGCTAACAAGCAACACAAGTGTTGCAAAAGCAACTGCGAAAGACAGTGCTTCGTAAACGGTCATTGGAATTCCTTTCCGGAAGCCTAACAAAAATTCTCATAGGCATCACCACACTTCTATTATAAAGATAGGCTAGCCACCACCATAAACTTGCTTGCAAGGTTTATTATAACATGCTTGAAACAGAAACGAAACGGACAAACAAGATGTTCTAAAAGCAAAAAAAGTCCCTTTTTCATAGCTATTTATGATAAAATAAACTTGTCTCTATTCAAAAAACAAAAAAGATCTTTCCTTTTAATGGAGAGGTCTTTTTTGTTGTAAAAAACTATGGAACAATTGAATTTTTGACTATCAAAAATTATGAAAGAATACAACGTTGAGAGTGTTTACCAGCTGGCTCACTTAACGAGCGTTCCAGAAAATTTGTGGAGGACGATCATTCGTTGCGAAATCCCCCCCGATAAAATCAGGTATGGACTTATTTTATCCCTTGCGTTTGGGTTGGAAATCGATATGAATGCGATGTTTGAGTTACTGGAAGTTTATGAATCTGAGGGCGTTCTTCATCAAACAGGTTTGTAAAGAAAGAGGGGACGTGTAAAGAGGATTCGTTCTATGCTATAATTCTTAAAAGGAACTTTTAACCATCTTAGAAAGAGAGAAAGGAATGACCATAAATATATGATGAAAAAATTATGGAATTACAATGGTGTAAGACTAGTTCTTGTCTTCATACTGACAACCGTATTAGTGTACGAATCAGCGTATTTATATTTAATGAACGGTGGAATGTTTTGGCTTGCTATTTTATCTTTTGGTTTATACTTACTATTCTTTTTATTACCATTTAGTGGTATATTTATTGTTCAAAAAAAAGTGGCGCTCAAAATCTGGGCTTATATTTATATTAGTTTTGATTTTAATACATACTGCGATGATAGTTTTATATACAGATCCTTATATTTACTTAGATGAAGGTGGGATCAGTGAAGCAAAATTTAGTCAATTATTTAGGTGGCTTGCTATTATTTCAGGAATTTTATTAGTCATTATCTATGGATGGAAATTTCGCGAAACGAGAGGTAAAGTAAAATAAGAATGGAAGAGTCTTGGTGATTCTATTTGTTAGCGTATATTATGTAAAAATGTTAGGAATTAACAAAAAAGGAGAATCTTGATGAAAGGAAGATATTTAAAAGCTAAAAAAGGGTCTGGACTTTCAAATGATCAAAAAAATTCGGATCTATATGTAGAAATGTTTGTCTTAAAGTTGATGTCTGGAGCTAGTATGAGTTTAGTGTTTATTCCATTTTATTACCTAGTTATAAATGATGGATTCTTTGACTGGGTAGTTGATAATAAGTCTCTTTTAACCTGTATTATCTTGGGAGCGATGCTTCTCATGGAATCTTATATGCTTCTTAACAAGACAACTGTTCAAAAAATGAAAAGTAGAGCATCCGAAAAAAGTAAAAAATCTGACAGGTCATTTGATCAAGAGTACAGTATGGAAAGACATAAACGAGGCGGTATCGTGGTTCTTAAAGTAGTTTGTATGACGCTAGGAGTACTGGCCTTAGTCTTATCAAAGTTTGATGGAAAAAGCCTAAAAGTAATATCTTTTATGTTTAAAGATGGAAATCAGGTAATTTCAGGGTTACCAGAATTCATACTATACATGTTTTTAATTGCGCTGGGCTTTACTCTTTTTTTCTATGAATTGTTAAAATATATAAGTCTACTTATTCAAAATTTCAAGCAATCGATAGTAGATCCAAAAGATCGGTTAAGTATGGTTATTACTATTTTCGGACTCGCCATTTCTTTAATAGCTCTTTTCAAATAAAATGAATTCACTGAAGTCTAGAATTTATAAATTCTAGATTTTTTTTGTGCCAACCAAAGAATGGAGATTTTCACGTCTGAAATACTTGATTTTAGTCTAGAATATAGTCTATAAACGTTAGTTTATATTATAAATATTTCTGTACAGAGGGCTATTTAATAAAGGATATAAATTATATTTGAAACATATAAAAAGCCTTATCAAAAAGATAAGGCTTTGACAGTCAACAGTCATTGAATTTAAAAATCATGACTTTCTATTTAAGTAAGTTGATAAATTTCTTCGCGAAAATAAAAAATAGCACTTCCTTTTCTGAGACGTGTTATTTTATTGCGAAGGATTAAATAATAAAAGTGATTGTCTGATACGTTTAAGAGAGTAAGCGCTTTTTCTTTTGAGATAAAATAGCTGTTCAAAAATTGGAGTTGTTTGTCCTTGCTAGGTATATTTTCATTGTAGTGCCTCATTTTGCCAAGCGACACAGCTCTTTTTGCCACTTCCTCATAGAAATATAGAACACCAGACCCCCATTGGATCTGTGTTAAATGTTTTCGTGCTCCTAAATTTCCAATTGCGCTACGAGTCACGTGCAGTAGAGTCATTGCTTCCGTTGTTGATAAAAAGTATTGGTCTAATATTTTTAGTTGTTCTTTTTTTTGTTAAATTTTCCATTTTTTTTGCTCCCTGCACTTTTTTGATATCCTATCTATTAAAAGGAGATGATCTTCAGTTGAAAAACTGAAGCGAGAATGAAGAAGGGATGGGCTTAAAAAAGTTATTTATACTGTAACATGAAAAATTCAAAAATCCAATTATATATTCTGTTGAATAGAAAGAAAATTAATAATATAATGTATATAAAAAGTATCAATCAAAATAGCAGAGGGAGATGACATTATGATTAGAGATGAAATCGTAGAATGGGTAAGAAAACAACCATATTGGCAGCAAGTTGGAGCCGATGCAATTTTAAGGGGAATTAAAATAAATGAATCTTTGATAGATGAAGTTTATTTGACATTAAAACAAGACCATAACTTGGAGGAAACACTCTCTACAAGAAAGTCACTTGAATTTTTATCCAATTCCACTAAACCAAAATCGATCTCTAAGGTAATATGGAATGAATTATCAGAAGTCAAAGGAGTTAATGCTTTATCATCAAGCTCATCAATCCCAGTAGGTAGACAATTAACAATTATATACGGGCTGAATGGAAGTGGAAAATCAGGGTATGTCAGATTACTAAATAATGCCTTTATTTCAAGAGGAGATAAACATATTTTATCAAACATATTTAATGAAGAAAATGTAACCCCAAGTGCAAAGTTTGTTTTTGAGAATGAAAAAGGAAATTCTGAAACCCTAGTGTTTCCAGAGGATCATAAAAACGAATTGTTTAGTAGAGTAGCTGTATTTGATTCAAAAAGCGCCACTAATGATTTAACTAAAGATGTAGAACTAAATTTTGCTCCAATAGAATTTAATTTTTTTGATGAGTTTAATCATTTAATAACCGAAGTTAAAAAAAGACTGAATGAAGATATTAAGGAAAAAAATAAAGAGAACATCTATGTACGTCAATTTCCTAATAAAACACAAATAGGAGAGCTAGTTAAGAGTATAAATAGTAATACAGAATATGTCGATCTTGAAAATGCATCAAAAACAGATCACTTAAAAAATGAACTGCAAATAAAAATGAAGAGAAAATCTGAGCTAGTCGCTTTGAATATTATGAATCAACAAAAGTTGCTTGATAAACGCAAGGCAAAATTGAATGGAATAAAAGAAAGAATCAAAGTGATTAATGCAAAGTTTTCTAGTGAGAGAATTGATAGAACTAAAGAATTAATTCAAAGGAGAAGCGATTTAAAAAAAAAATTTCAATTGCTGAGGGTATAACTCAATTAGAGGGAGAACATATATATCAAATAGGTTCACCCGAGTGGAAAGAATTTATTGAATCAGCTAAGCAATACTATGGGGTTATTCAAGAAGAAATTGATCATTGTATATTTTGTGGACAAAAAATAGATGGAGTAACGGTAATTGATAAGTATTGGATGTACTTAAAGAGTTCGGCAGAATCCGAATTAAGCCAAGCAGATAGCAATATTAAAAAGCTAATACAGGATTTCAAAAAATTTTGATTATAAGTTGATCACAAAAGAATCTAGCTTTGAAGAATGGCTACAGGAGAAAATTCCTAACTTACATAGTCAACTTATCAGTTGGCAAACGCAAATTGAAACTATTAAAGAGAATGTTATTCAGAATTTATCAATCCTACAATGGGAAAAAGAAATTGATACTTTTAAAATGGAAGAAACAATCTGTAATGAAGCTTTAAGGCAAATAGAGAAAGAGATATCTGAATTAAATACTCAAAAAGTAAAAAAGGAAATTGATGAAATAGAGAAATTTGAAAATGAATATAATGATAAGCTTCGACTTAACGATTTCTTGCCGGAAATAAAGGGATTCTTAGAAGATTTGAAATGGGTAGATGTAGCAAATTGTATAACTATCTCTACACAGAAAGCCACTAGGTTCCAAAGATCTCTTTTCTCTCAATATGTCACTGATAAATACATTGAAAGATTTGATGAAGAATGTAAAAAACTGAATGCCGATTTTTCAGCTGAAATTAAACAAAAAGGGAGTAAGGGGAATACACTTAGCAAGTTAACAATAAAAGATAGAAGACCAATAGATATCTTAAGTGAAGGAGAACAAAGAGCTATTACCATTGCTAATTTTTTAGCAGAAACAAGCCTTAACGACAAGAATACATGTATCGTTTTGGATGATCCTGTAAGCTCTTTAGATGTTGAGAGGAAGGAAGTTATTGGCAGAAGATTAGTGGAGGAAGCCCAACAAAAACAAGTGGTTATTTTTACGCATGATATTACTTTTGTAAAATGTTTGGAGAGATGGGGAATAAAGAAACGAGTGGAGTGTTCTAAAGTAGTAATCAGAAACTTCAATAAGGTTTCAGGACTGAGGGATAATAATGAACCATGGATTGGCACATCTGTTTCGAAAAGAATCAAATATTTAAGGGGAAATCTAAAAAAAAATAGAACGTAAATTTGTAAGTATTGATAATGAGGAAAAAATGTATCTGCATAAAGAATATAGAAATGAAGCTGAACATTGGTGTGAAAAATTAAGAGAAACCTGGGAACGAATGATTGAGGAAATAGTATTCAATGAAGCTATTATGAGATATAGCCCAGCTATACAAACAAATAGACTTAAAAAAAGTTGTTTTTAATGCAGAAATGTTTAAAGAAATAGAGGAAGGAATGTCCCTATGTTCAGACTGGATACATGATAGAGCTGAGAATTTAGGGGAAAATTGTCCTAAACCTGAAGAACTTAAAAACTATCTTGATGCATGCGAAAGGTTTAAAGAAAAATACAAAAAATAGCATACAATTGAACTATTGAAAGAAGAATACAGAATCATTTATTGGCACTTTTATTTTTGGGTATCTTTCGCTAGTTTCAGTGAGTCAATTGAATGGGGCAAAAGGAAGGTAAGCTTCCTAGTTGAAAAATAAACATAAAAAGCCAGTATGGAAAAAGGGAGTCAACCATACTGGCAAAAAGGGAGTTGGAAAAGCATCCATAAAAAGGAAATAAAAATAGATGTTTTTCATTTGATAAAACTAGTCTATCGTCTGGAATTTAAAATGAGCGAGGAATACGATGAAAATTCAATAAGAATGATCTGTTTTTGATGTCCAGAAAATGACCATTTACTGGACACGCTTGTTTTTCACTCATTTTCATAGTAAATGAAGTCAAATCATGTTCATAAATCCGTCAATTAATCTATGTTCAGTATATCCGTTGTTGTAAAGTTATGTTACAATAAAAATGGATATTCCTTAATTTAATTTCGAAAGGTATGAAAACTATGAAAATTGGGTATGCTCGGGTATCAACTGGACTACAAAATTTAGATCTTCAAATGGATAGTTTAGAAAAATTTGGTTGTGAGAAAATTTTTTAAAGATCATATAAGTGGGGCAAAAAGTAAACGACCTGGTTTAGAAGATGCGATCGATTTTTGTCGGTCTGGAGACACGCTTGTTGTTTGGCGGTTGGACCGACTAGGAAGAAATATGGAAGACTTAATTCGCATCGTGAATCAGTTGAACGAAAATGGCGTAAGCTTTCACAGCTTACAAGAAAATATCACCATGGACAAATCGAGTTCAACGGGTCAACTCATTTTCCATCTCTTCGCAGCCTTTGCTGAATTTGAACGGAATTTGATTTTAGAACGTTCAGCAGCTGGACGAGCAGCAGCGCGAGCAAGAGGGAGAAACGGTGGCCGTCCGGAAAAATTATCAGAGAAGGATCTAGAACTTTTACAGACACTTGTGGAGAATGGAACCCCGATTAAGAGTATTGCGGATCGTTGGGGTGTTTCTCGAACGACGATTTACCGCTATTTGAATAAGTGATCTGAAATGAATCCGAATATACAAGAAGGAGAGTAACAACAATATATAGAAGGCTATTTTCATGAAGAAGTAGCGATTTTAAGTCATCCGATTCAACTCCTCATTCAAGAGGCGGAAGAAAAACTAATGGCTTGCCCAGAGGAGTTAGAAAGACTAGAACAAGAGGAAGATCAGTTGTTAAAGGAAGCCAAAGAAATGGAACGGCAGCTGAAAATGGAAGACTAACGTTTCCTTCCAGTCTAGAAGACTGCTCTGTCGAATCAAGGAAGAAAATGTCACAATTTGGACACAGACAATAGATTGGGGTTGTGCTATATTATAAATTGAAAGAAAACAATACATATGTAGGAGATGAATTTGATGTCAGGACAAATTAGAATGAGCCCAGCTGAGTTACGGGATCGTGCCAAAAAGTATGGGACAAGTGCTCGGGATATTGAACAACTGTTACAACGCTTATCGCAAACACAAGAACAACTTCGGAGCGAATGGGAAGGACAAGCGTTTGCACGATTTGATGATCAGTTTAATCAATTAAAACCGAAGGTAACGGAATTTGCGAACTTGATGGACCAAATTGAACAACAACTTCAAAAAACCGCGACAGCTGTGGAAGAACAAGATCAACAACTGTCTCAAAACTTCGGATTTTAAGCCTAATACTGAATACGCCCCTTATGAGTTTCTCGTAAGAGGCGTTTTTTCTTAAAAAGGTGGGAAGGAGAGGCTAAAAATGAGTACAGTAGCTAGCGATTTAGGGCAAGCTTCCGAAAAAGCGACAGCCCTTCAACAAGCGGTTTCAAGCCTTCAGGGACAAGGAAGAACCATTACGAAGGATGAAGAAACAACGGTTGGAGGGAATACACAAGCACATATGGCGATTCAAGCAGAAGGCGAAGCGGTTGCCCAGATTGCGAATGCTTTAACGACGGCAAGTACGAACTTGCAAAGCGTTGCGGAGGCCTTTGCAGCGAAGGATGCGGAAATAGGAGCCAGCCTTTCATCGATTGGAGGCTCAACACCATGAAAACGTGGACCGAGTGGCAGCAAGAAGAACGGCGATTAATGGAGAAAGTGGACGAAAATCAACAAAAAAGGCGTGCTGTTCAGCAACTTCAAGAGGCCTATGAAAACCATTTTCGACAAGGACTCCGATTTGTGGAAGAGGTGAGTTGGCAGTTTCGGAAAAATGATCGGGCTTTTTTGCGCGAACAAATGCAAGAACGGGTTTTCTCCCTTTCACGATCGACGCGAGCGCATTTTGAAGAGATGGAAGAAGTCTTCCAACAAGAAAAAAGAGACTTGGAAGACCAAGCCGATGAAGTCGCCTACGGAAAAAGAAAAGCCAGCCTAGACGAATGGGAGGGGAAAGCATGAGCATTGATATGTATGTGTCAAAGTCGAAAGCCCAAGCTAGTAGCACAAGTCAAGTTTGCCAGCAACACATAGAAGGGTACCAAGCGCTTCAAAAAGCCATTAGTCAGTTTACCTTAGAGCCTTTTTTTAAAAGGAAAGGCCTATGATTCGGCCAAAGCCTTTTATAGCGCAGTTCTATTGCCCCTTGTTCAGGCTGGCATTCTTTTAACAGAAGCGACAGAAGAAGCCGTTCAGAAATTCCCGGAACGTTATCAAAGTGAAGTCGATAGTGGAGACTTAAAGGAATCGGAGCTGGAAGAACAAATTCGGAAAGCAAACGACCTGATTAACCAAGCGAATGCACTTCAAGCAAAAATCACACAATCTCCATTACCCGAAACGGATCAGCGAACGCAACTCAATCTCAATCAAGCTTTGATCAATTCTTATCAAACCAATAAGGAAGAACTGGAAGATAAACTTCGAAAGTTACGAGCTTTCCATGCGAGTTCGCCGAGTATTTTCTCAGAAATAGCGAGCTTGAAACAGGCGATTGATCAAGGGATTGCCCAAA
>NZ_AOCG01000024.1 GCF_000525795.1 Listeria aquatica FSL S10-1188 | reverse complement strand
CCACAGACATTAATACATTGCTATATTTCGGCGCATTATATTCTAATGTCACCGTATAATTTTGATCTTCCTTAGCTACAATCGTTTTTTTTATACGGTTTGGGTAATAAATCGTCCATATTGTTAGTGTCGATAGGAGTGGCAGTCTTCACATCTCCATTAAAACTGATTGAAGCTTGAGAACCTCCAAGCACATGGACTTGATAGTACCAAGTGAAATTATACGTTTTTCCTTTTTCTAACTTAAAGACTTTTTGCGCTTTAAAGACAGAATTCCCAATATTAGCAAAATTAATATAAGCCGTATTATACTGATCGCCATTTGGCATCTGTATTTTTCGTCCTTGTAAGAATGTATTTTGAACCGGAACATTTAAGTCACTGGAATATTTTAGCACACTCCATCCAGTTGAAATATCAAATGCATTTGTTGCAACATTTGCTTTTGTTGTACTTAACTGAGTAGCCTTTAAATTGTTTTGCGCTTTACTAATTTTTTCTGCAATTGGAATATTTGTAAACACTGTAGATGCCAACACTCCTGCAGCAACAAACTTCACAGCCTTGCCTAATTTTGTTTTTTTTCATCTACTAAACCTCCGTCTTCTCTATCTTACTTTTTCAAACGACATATACTACCAAGAATAAGCATCAACCCTAATAAGCTACTAGCCACTGGATAATTATCCCCTGTAACTGGTAGTTCAGTATTTTCCCCTAACTGATTAGACCGATTTTGTCCTGAATTTTTGGCGTTAAATGTCTTTTTTGCACCACTAATATCAGAAGCTAGCGGAACGGCAGGCTGATTGGAGGCCTTCATTTGTGGAACCCATTCTTTTTTAACAGGTTTTGTCACCGCGCCAGAATCGATTATAGAAGAACCTGCTTGTTCAGAATTAGCATGATTTGAATGACTGCCATTTTCTCCATTTGATGGGACAGCAGGCTTTTCTGAATTCGGAACCTGTCCATTTTCATTATTAGCATTTTCTTCCTTACCACTGTTAGATCCTGCAGAAGGTTCGTTAGATGAATGGCTAGACCCTTGTCCACTTGTTTTTATCTCACGATAAATAAAAGTGACTTCTTCTGGTTGATTAGAAAATTTTCCAGCTTGATTGTCTGGTAATTTCTTCAAACGATAGCCTGGAAAGCTTTTTGGTTTCACTGCATAAGAGCTTCCGACTTCTCCCGTTAAGATTTCTGGTGAATCTGTTAATGCTTTCCCATTTTCATCCACGAAATTCACGACTACTTTGCCATTTTCCACGGCTGGAATTTTTTCGTACGTGAAAGTGACTTCTTCTGGTTGATTAGAAAACTTTCCAGCTTGATTGTCAGGTAATTTCTTTAGTTGATAGCCTGGAAAACTTTTTGGTTTTGCTGCATAAGAACTTCCAACTTCTCCCGTTAAGATTTCTGGCGAATCTGTTAATGCTTTCCCATTTTCGTCCACGAAATTCACGACTACCTTACCATTTTCCACGGCTGGAATTTTTTCATACGTCAATGTAACCGTTTGACTAGAGCTTTGGAAAGTTCCCATAACGTTATCGCTTGTTTCTTGTAGGAGATAACCTGGAATTCGTGGTACTTTAACTGTATATCGATCACCAACATCTCCTGAAATTTCAGTTGAAGCTTTAATGGACTTACCTGCCTGGTCTACATACTGAACAAGTACTTTTCCTTTCTCTTTTTGAACTGGCGCTTCTTCTTCAATATCCACACCATGGTTAGGATCCCCTATTTTATAGCCCACAGACATTAATACATTACTATATTTCGGCGCATTATATTCTAATGTCACCGTATAATTTTGATCTTCCTTAGCTACAATCGTTTTTTTTATACGGTTTGGGTAATAAATCGTCCATATTGTTAGTGTCGATAGGAGTGGCAGTCTTCACATCTCCATTAAAACT
>NZ_AOCG01000023.1 GCF_000525795.1 Listeria aquatica FSL S10-1188 | reverse complement strand
TTTTACACAGTGCTGCTTCTCAAAAGTACGGATGTCAATGCTTTGAATCAGGATGAAGCAAGGAAAGCAATGGGACAATTTGCGAGGTTCAATACCAATTATATTGAACCTTATAAGATCCTTTCCATGCGTTTTCCAGCAGATACAAAGGAACAACAAAGATACTGGAGAAAAATGCTTCAGCGAGCTTCTACGCCTTTGCAGAAAACTCGTTGTAAAGAGACTTTGAGAAAACTCCAACAAGTTGAAAATGAAAAATCCAATCAAGAATATTATTTATTCATTTACGGAAAAAGCATGCGAGAACTGAATAATAATTTTCAAAAAGTCATTCGATTGTCAGACACATACTTTTATGCGACGCAACTTGCACCCAAAAAAATTGAACAAATTCATAAAAAAGTATTTAACTTAAATTTAGTATTAGGGAATAAGGTGATGGAATGAATAAACTAACCAAAGCGATTCAGAAAAAAAGAAATAAAAAGAAAGAAGAAGTTCATCAAAATCGACTATTTTTGAGTCGACTAGCACCAGAAGGAGGCATTTCTTTTCGTGAAGATCGTTATGTGAAAACTGGAAATGGTTACGAAGCGTGTTTACATTTGATTGATACACCAGTCAATGTGCCTCAGTACTGGTTGACTGAACTCATTAATCGAGATGATACGGTAGTAGCGATGGATGTTGTGAGCGAAAATCGTGCGGTCACGTTAAAAAGACTGAAAAAAGCAATGTCTGAACAACAAGCTAGGACTTATGAAGAAAGACATATTCAAGAAAAATATACAGCTAAATACGAACTTGAGGTTTTAGAATCTTTAAACCGTCAAATTGCGGAACAAGGAGAAATTATGAAAGAAATGCATATCCGCATCTTTCTTTCAGCTAAAAGTCGAGAAGAGCTTGATAAAAAAATAGACGCCATTCAAGAAGACCTAGAAGGACGATCCTTTCGATCGTCCGTTTTTTTATTTGAGGAAAAAGATGAATGGCTTTCACGCATTCTTCCCATTGACGAACAGAAAAAATTCCCAAGTAAGCGTTCGGGAAAAGCGGTACCAGCATCAACACTTGGCGCTGGGTACTTTTTTGATCATACCTTTTTAAGTGATCCGTCTGGAATGGCATTAGCCACCACAGCAACGGGTGGTTCCTTTATTTGGGATATGTTTTCAGTTAATGGAAAACGAACCTTTTTTAATATTATTGTTCTAGGGAATATGGGGATGGGAAAATCAACATTACTCAAACTCATTGAAGAAGATGCCTTTGCTAAAAATTATTTTATACGAGGTTATGATAAAGTCCGTGATTATGAATACCTCGTAAAAGAACAAGGTGGAAAATATTTAACGCTCGATGGTACAAATGGAAAACTAAATCCCTTACAAATATATGCTACAGCTACAAAAGGGGATGAAGCGAAAGAAATTGATTTGGCAGGAAGTTTTCAGCAACATATTTCGAAAGTATGTACGCTTTTTCAGTTTATGAGCCAAGACGCCACAGATTCGGATATTAAAGTCTTTGAACAGCTCCTTACGGCTTTTTACATTCATGTGGGATTATGGGGAAAAGACCTTTCAGAAGAAGAGCTGAAGAAACGAGGCATTGTGAATCTTCCTCCAGAAGCTTATCCAACCATGAGTCAGTTTCTAGCTTTTTCTGAACAAGTTTTTGAGACGAAAAAAAAGAAACGGCATGTCGAGCAACATGCAAAATATGTATGAGAAAGTGAATTTGACTTTAAAAAACATGGTGGAAAGTTATGGAAATGTTTTCGATGGAACCACAACGATGCGTGATTTTTCACAAGAACAAGTCGTGTTTTTTGACATTCGTGGTCTATCCAATATGAAAAAACAAGTGTTTCACGCGCAACTTTATATGTCCCTTACTCTAATTTGGAATCATGCGATGCAACATGGTATGAAGATGAAACAAGCCATTGAAAATGGTGAGATTACTTTTGATGAAGCGATCAAGACATTAATTTTAATTGATGAGTGTCACAATCTAATCAACGAAAGTAATCTTTTTGCAGTTGAGACCATTACCAATTTCCAACGGGAAATGCGGAAATTTTTAGCAGGGATTATTTTCGCCACGCAATCGCCGAACGAAATGTTACCAGATGGAATGGATAGTTCTACACAAAGTAAACTACGAACAGTATTCAATTTAACACAATATAAATTTTTGATGGGGATGGATAGTTCAGTGATCCCAAAACTCAAAAGCGTGATGGAGGAAACTTTTACTCAAAACGAATATGAAATTATTACATCACTCGATAAAGGACAAGCTCTTTACTATGACCGAGAAAATAAAATGTTACTTGATATTGAAGCTTCACCTGAACAGTTAGATCGGTTTAAAGGTGGTGCTTAATTTTTATGGCCCAGCGAAATAATCAAAATCAGGAGCCTACCAAATCTTGGGGGCTTCTAATTCTGAGATTTTTAAGTGTGAAAGTGATACTTATCGTGATTCTTCTTTTTGTGGGGATAAGTGCGCTTGGCGTATTGATTGGGGGCTCTACTCAGCAGGATACTTTGGGTGTTGGAGGTGGTTGTTCCGTAAGTGGTGAACTCAATGAAGAAACTTTTAATCAAACACTTGAACAAGCAGGTGTATTTAAAGGTAAAGGAAACTTATTTATTTCCATCGCAAAAGAACAGAACATTGATCCCGTTTTATTTGCGGCGATTGCCATGAGTGAAACGGGGTGGGGAACAAGTAAAGCCGTTGTGGAAAAAAATAATCCTGGAGGGATTATGGATTCTGCGACAGGAATGAGTACGGTGAAGCGCTTCTCTTCTTTGAAGGAAGGAATGGAAGCGATGGGTGTCACACTACACAATCGAATTGTGGTGGATGGATTAACCACTATTGAAAAACTTGGCAATGTGTATGCGCCAATTGGTGTAGCCAACGACCCCAATAATTTAAATGCGAATTGGATTCCAACAGTCACCGCTATCGCTGACAAATTTGGTGGTCTTACAATGAATTGTTCGAACACTGGATCAAGTGGTGGCACTGGAAAATATATTATCCCAGTTAAAAATCCAAGAGTCAGTTCTGGTTTTTCTGATCGAATAAATCCAGTAACGGGAGTTCACGAAAGCCATAAAGGATTAGATTTTGCCCAACCCATTGGTTCTGATATTTTAGCTGCCGATGACGGAAAAGTGGTAGTGGTTATGAAACCAGCTGTTTCTGGATCAGGTTTTGGTGGCTATGGTTTCGTCACTTTAATTGAACATGGAAAGAACAAAGAATGGACGTTATATGGGCATCAATCTGAAATTCTGGTGAAAGTAGGACAAAAAGTCAAACAAGGACAAGTGATTGGTAAGGTGGGTTCTACGGGACAGAGCACAGGCCCACATCTCCACTTTGAAATTCGAAAAAAAAAAATGGGCGGACAAGTGGATCCAGCTCCTGTGCTTGGTGTACTTGCTACTTCTTAACAAAGAAAGGAATGAAGTTCGGTGAAAAAAATGCAAATTGGATTGATTATTACCTTATTTATAGCGGTAATATCTGTCTCTTTTTCAATCACACTTTGGCAAAATCGAGTAGAAATGAAACAAGAATTGAGTTCGTTTAAACAAAAAAATGAAGAGAAGGATCGAAAAATCCAACAATACAGAAATCAAACTATAAAAAAAGAGAGTGGAAATAATCAATCCCAAAAAAGTTCATCTTTAGATCAAGCAACAGATATTCTTGTTGCCAATAAAAAATTAATGGACGCTTTATTTAACTATACAACAATTGATAATCGTTTAGATCGTGCAAAGGACTATTTAACTGAAAGTCAATATCAAAAAATGAAAGAACAACAATCTGATCAGCAACAAAATGAAACGAAAAGTACACTTCAAGAATTAAAAGCATTTCCTTCCACTGAAGCGACAGCGAACAGTCAGGTTGTTATGAATGAAATAACGACCCAGATTAAAGTTGAAGAAACGGTCACACTACAACGTATGTACGTAAAAGTTGACTTTGAAAAAACGGATGGGGAGTGGAAAGCAACGAATCTCTTATTTACTGCAGTACCTACCAATGACGTGAAGCAGGTGGAAGAAAAATGAGCAAACAACAACGAAGAATATTGGGCATTACGATAGGCTTTCTGTTGGTTATTTTCTTTTGTCTGACAACAAAATCATATCAAGGAGTCGATGCAAGTAAGTATCCTTTGATCAAAACTTTTAGCAAGGTTAATGTGGGCAATGCAGATTATCAATTAGTTCAACAAGCGTATAATCCAAAAACCCATTATATGGAATTCCGGTTTTTGCGAACAAGTAGTTATGCGGAGCTAAATAAACCAAAAGTCAGAACAGAATTTGTAACGTATAAAGGACAAACAGTTCGAGCTACTACTAAAATGATTTCCGACGATTTTATATTAATTCAAGTTAAATCGATTCCGACTAAATTTACATTAGGAAAAATCGTCATTCAAGAAAAGTTGATAGATGATATTGGAGAAGCAAGTAAAACGTACGAAAGTGATCCTATTTATTTTTCGGAGGATAGCTTAGAAAAAGAACCACAACTGAAGCCTATTGCAAAATCTCAATATGAAAAAGAAAATATAAAAATGCGTATACAGGTTTTAGAAAGAAAAATCACCAAAAAAGAGAAACAAGTTCGTGCTTTACAAAAAAAACAATCGAGAAGCAAAAGCTTATTTGAAGGAGTTGCAAGGTGAAATAGATTTATTGGTGGGGTCAGACAGAGAAGATATGGAAAATAAAATTCAAACTGTGCAAACAGAATATGAAAACACTGCTGAAGAAATCAAGACGAACCAAGAGTATGTAAAAACCTACCAGAGACAGAAACAAAAATATCAAGATCAATTGAATGTTATAGACTAAGGAACCGATTAAGGAGGAGAAAAACGATGAGGCAGCAGAAAGATTTCAACAGCAGACAAAGAAGACCCCCCTGAAGAAGAGAGTTAGATGCAAGAGCATAAGGGAAACTGTCCCAGCTGTTGCTGTGACCTTGGCTGTGCCAAGGAGTTTCAGGTGGGACAAAAAAATTTAAAAAAGACGTATAAAAACCGTATAGAAAACGTATGTATTGTGGTTTAGGATGGTATAAAAAATGTATATAGAAAGGACGGATCCAATGGCAGAAATTAGAATACGTGAAATCGATGAAGCTTTGAAGAAATATTATAAAGAAAAAGCAAAGAAAAAAAAACATGACACTTAGCGCTTATATGACATCTCTTTTAGAAAAAAATATGTTCACCTATGAAATAGAGCAAAGAGAAAATAAGTTTTATCAAGTGATTGAAGATTTGGAGATAATTCTCAGTCGACAAACGGAAGTGATGGAAAAATTTCATGAAGATGTGCAGATATTGATGACTTCAAATATAGAAGAAAGAGGAATAACACATGGCAAGTAAAGAAAAAGTCACATTAACACTAAACTCAGAAACGAAAGAAAAATTAAATGGTTTCAAAGAAATCATTCCAGAAGTCACAAGCTTGTCAAATGCAGTGGATTACATTGTTAAGGATTATTGGCGCATCAAAAGAGAAATGGAATATATTGATGCGCAAACCTTAAATGCTGCACAAAAAATGACGGCAATGGATGTGAATATTTCTATTCTATCGGAAATGGTGACACATCTCTGTTATGAAACTGCCACCCAAATTGATGAGAACTTAGATTACTTTAAACGGGAGGACTTAAACTTGGAAACACCCACTGTGTTTGATCAAAGTGATCCTATGTATGCGTTATTTAGGAAACGAGTTTTAGATTATCGAAAACGAAAAAGACAACAGGAATATATATAAGGAATACAGAAAGGATTTAAAAAATGGGCAGACCAGGTATTGTGTTAGCCAGTAGTTTTGTATCGAGTACAGATGAAAAGTTTCAAAAATACGTGGAGTATATGAATCGTGAGGAGGCTATTCGAAATGAAGCCTTTGAAAAATATAATATCATTGCGTATGAACAATTTAATGATTATATGGAAAACCCAGCAAAAAGCTCGGGTCTTTTTTCGGCAACCGAAGATTATCTAGATGAAAAAAAAAGCGAACCAAATGAAAAAATGGTTTGCTGAAGCCCAAGCGAATGAAAGTAGTTTATGGCAAGATGTCTTTTCGTTTGATAATTCCTTTTTAGAAGAAGAAGGTCTTTACGATGGGAAAACAGGAGAACTAGATGAAAGAAAAATTCAACAAGCTGTTCGTGTTGCGATGGAGGAAAAGTTTGCTCGAGAAGGGCTAACGGACCATGGAATATGGACAGCCAGTATTCACTACAATACCGATAATATCCACGTGCATGTTGGTTCGGTCGAGATGGTGAATACCAAAGAAAAAGTCTTTCGCGAAATTAAAATCTTTAACAAAAAAACCCAACATTATGAAAGAACGGGGAATTTTGACTGGCAAAATAAAGGACGGGTCAAGCGAAAAACACTCGATTCAATGAAATCAAAATTTGCGAATAGTTTGATTGACAGAAGTCCAGAATTGAAAAAAAATTCATGAACTATCCAGAAACCATTTATTAAAAAACACGGTTCATCTTTCGAAGGAAGATCGTTATCTTTGTCAGCAATACCGAAATTTATTAAAAACATTACCTTCTGATCGAAAAAATTGGCAATACAATAAAAAGGAAATGGAACCCTTTCGAAAAGAAGTGAATCAAATTACGGATTACTATATGAAAGAAAAGAATCCGAAAGCCTACAAAGAATTGGTTCGTCTTTTAGACGATGAGGAACAAAAACGACTTCGTATTTATGGAGGTGGGGAAGAAAAACAGGGTTATCCCAAAGAGGAGGAAAGTAACCTTCAAATAGCTGGTAATGGCGAAAAAATAACGAATCATTATAAGGAAAATAAGCTACAAGAACTCTATGAGCGATCGGGAAATAAAATTTTAAGAGAACTGAAAAATATGACGAAAGAAGATCGAAAAGAACTTTTTCAGTTAGCTCAAGGACCGGGAAATCAACAAAAATATGATGGGAATTGGAAACCTGTCGCTCCATTTAAAAAGAGCTTATTTAACGAAAAAGTGATCCTTCATCAAATGAAAAAATTGGAAAAGGTCGTTGTCAACGAGCGAAACAAAATGAGGGATGAACAGGAATACGAACAACTGCAACAACAAATTTATCAGAGTCAAGCGACGCAGAGAGGTCGATAAGATGAAACGGTTAGGGGACAAAAAAAACATGGAAGGTTTTAGCGATTGGTTTTCTTCTACAGATAGGCTCGCAATTTCTTTTCAGTTTGATCATGTGGAAATGGAACCTGTCGAATCAAAACAATGAACAATTAGTTTCTCAATTGCAAACGAATTGGCTTTTATATGGCATCCTGCTTGTTTGTCTATCTCCAATGTTAGAAGAATGTATCAATCGATACATTCTTTTTTTGTGGCCATTAAAAAAAATTAAAACGCTGGAGATTTTTTCAAAGGAGAGAGGGGGTGGTCCTATGTGCTTGTTTGAGTAGTTTGCTTTTTGCAGTTCTCCATGGAGAACATTTTCTATGGCCGTACTTAACAATAGGTCTTATCTATTGTTGGGTAGCTTATAAAACCAACTGGATGGGAAGTGCATGTTTGCATGTTTTCAATAATTTTGTGGTTTTTATAAGTATGATGAATCACTAATAAGGAAGGAGAAGCTTATGAAAATAGATCCAAAAGTAAAAGAAATTCTAATCAAGCATATGAAAAATGACCCGACGTTGTCAATTAGCCATGCCAATCGAGGTGCAGTAAACCCGGAAGCTAAAATTCAAAGTGCCATTCGTTTTTCAAAAAGTGACACACCTCTGCGAATCAATGGAGATGCTCGAACGTTAGCTGCGCTTCGTAAAGAAATGGAGAAGCAGACATCTGAAACTATACAAATAGGAAAAGGGAGAGGGTTTTATTCAGAAGAATCGCATCTTGAAATTCCTATATATACGGAAAAGGAGTGGGATGAAAAAAGAATGGAATCTAACGAAAAGAAACTAGACAGAGCGATTCAGTTTCACGAAAATCTTGATCAAAATGAAAAAAAATTTCTATAAAGCGCTAGTTGGAAAGAAAAGACTAGAAGATCGACTTCATAAATGGGATAAAGATGAGATTCAAGAAGAATATGGACAGGATAAAGATGAAAAAGACCTATTAAAAGAATCAGATGAAAAAATTCTTGTTATGGGTGAACCCTTAACAGCTGATCAGAAACAAATAATTACAGAGCACATACAGCGTTTAGACGAACAGAAAGAAAAGCAATCTGAACAGCAAACTTACTTTCAATCGAATAAAGGATGGAGTAGGTAAAAAAAGACATAGGAAAGGAGCGTTCAGATGAAAACGGTCATTTTAGCTGAAAAGCCATCTCAAGCTAAAGAGTATGCTCAAGCCATGCATAAGCAGACGATGAAAAAAGGTTATCTTGAGATTGAAGATCCCTTATTTCCAGATGGAGCTGCTGTTACTTACGGATTTGGCCATTTAGTTGGGTTAAGTTTACCAAATGAGTATCCAGAATTTGAAGGTCCTTGGTCAATTGAAAAACTCCCTTATTTTCCGGAACCCATGAAATATCGAGTCGATCCAGAAAAAAGAACACAATTCCAGATCGTGAAACATTTACTACAAGAGGCCTCCACCATCATTATTGCAACGGATAGTGATCGAGAAGGAGAGTTGATTGCCTGGTTAATCTTAAACCAGGCAATCCCTGATCCAAAAAAGAAAACCATCCAACGATTATGGATTAATTCCCTTGAAAAAGAGGTGATTCGTAAAGGCTTTGCGACACTTAAAGATGCAAAAGAAACCTATCCTAAATACCTAGAAGCCCAAACGAGACAAAAGAGTGATTGGTTAGTGGGGATGAATCTATCCCCCCTTTATACGTTATACCTGCAAAAGCTCGGAATGAGAGGGACTTATCCTATTGGACGGGTTCAGACTCCTACTTTAATGATGGTCTATCAACGAAACAAAGAAATGGAAACCTTCAAGGTCACACCCTATTTTGAACTTGAACTACAAGTCAAGAAAGACGATCAAACTTTTTCTGCACGATTAAAGGAATCCCAGAAATTTAGTCATGAAACGGAACTTGCCCAATTCCTAAAGGAAAAGGGAGTGAATTTAGGGGAACAAATGGTTGAGGTTAAACGAATTGAAAAGAGCAAAAAAAGAAAAAACAAAGTCCACAACTCTTCTCCTTAAGTGCTTTACAGATTGTGATGAGTAAGACCTATCAGTCATCACCCAAGCAAACCTTACAAGCCGTGCAAGCACTCTATGAAAAGAAATGGTTAACATATCCAAGAACGGATACCCCATATATTACCGAGAATGAAATGGCGTACTTGAAAGAATATAAGAGTCAGTATCAAAAGATTTATGACATCAAGGAAGCATTAAAGCACACAGAAAGCCGTTCACGGTATGTGAATTCTAAAAAGGTACAAGAACATCACGCCATCATTCCAACAAGAAAAATTCCAACTTCGCAAGAATTAAAAAGTCTTTCAAACTTAGAACAACAGGTTTATGAACGGGTTCTTCGAACCACACTAGCCATGTTTGCCAATCCTTATCAATACGAAGAAACAAAGGTTGACCTACAATGTCAACAACTTGAATTCGTGGCTAAAGGAAAAGTGGAAATTGATAAAGGGTGGCGACGCCTGCTATCAGAGGTGAAAGAGGAGAAGAGAGAACCTGATCATACACTTCCTCCTTTAGAAGAAGATAGTAAGCTTCAGGCCGATTTAAAGCAAATTCAAAAAGAAACTACGCCACCGAAACCTTATACAGAGGGGACCTTAGTACAGGCGATGAAAAATGCCGGGAAAAAGATAGAAGATGAAAAAACAAAAGAAATTTTGAAAGAAGTCGAAGGCATTGGGACCGAAGCCACACGTGCGGATATACTCGAGAGATTGAAAAAACAGGCTTACATGGAAATCGTTAAAAATCAAATTGTGATCACAAATAAAGGAAAACAGTTAGGGCAAGTACTGGAAGAGGATAAACTTCTCAATAGTCCGGAAATGACAGCGGCGTGGGAAAAAGACTTAAAATCGATTAGTACGGGTTCATTAAACCAGGAAACGTTCATCAAACGAATTAAGCACCTCATCAAACAATACCTCAAACAAGTACCGGAGAGAATGAATCAAAGTAGAGAAGCACTTGAAAAACTTCAACAACAGAATGAACAAGTTTCCACAATCGGTACCTGCCCTTTATGTGGAAAAGCTGTCAAAGATAAAGGAAAGTTTTATGGGTGCGAGGGATATAGAGAGGATCCTTCCTGTACTTTTAGCATGAGTAAAGTCATTGCCGGGAAAAAACTTTCAGAAACACAGATCAAGAGTTTATTAAGCAAAGGAACCACTCCAGTTTTGAAGGGGTTTAAAAGTAAAGCAGGTAAATCCTTTGAAGCACAACTAAAGCTAATTGGCGGAAAGATTAATTTTGATTTTTCTGGCGTAAACAAGAAATAAAAAATTTAAAAAAGCATTCAGATGAATGTTTTTTTTAATGGATGAAGGAGAGATCAATAATGACTATCAGTTTATTAGTAGAACTAAAACATAATGAGAAACAGGCTGTTCTGTATGTTCCAGAGAATAATCAAGAGATGACCATTGACTTAACAGAGGAGGATTACAAAATGATTCAAATTTTAATTCCCAAAGACCCAAAGGAAGATGAAGAGATTTATCTTCCTTTTGATACTGGCACTCAAAAATTTGTATGGAATATTTTCGATTAAAGGAGAAAGACTTACATGAAAAATAAAAATTATAAAGTGAAATCACCAGAAGAAAAGAAACAAGAAATTGAGCATTTAACCAATGAAATGTACGAAAAAATGGAGAACTATACAACAAATCCAGAGGATTTAAAAGAATATCTCCAATTTATGTCACGATTTCCGAATTACTCCGCGAAGAATCAGCAACTAATCTATTCTCAAATGCCTGGTGCAACAGGCGTTGGTTCTTTTGCCTATTTTAAAAAACAAGGGCTATCAGTATTAAAAGGGCAAAAAGCTATTAAGATCTTTGTTCCTACACAGGTCACGCTCTTTCAAAGAGGGAAGGAATGGATACAGGTAAGCCAAGCAACGCCTGAAGAAAAAAACAAAAAATAAAATCTGGAGAGTTAAAAAATATTAAACAAATTCAACGATTCAAACTGGGCAATGTGTTTGATATTAGTCAAACGAATGCAAAAGAAAGTGACTATCCTAAACTTTTCCCAAAAACCTATCATTTTGAACATAATGGTGATTTAAAAGAGATTCGTGAAGGGCTGGAAAATATTGCTAAGAAACAAGGACTTACAGTGATGGAAGTTGATGATTTGGGCAGTACAAAAGGCGCTTATCTTCAATTAATGCGTGAAGACAATCAAAAATCAGTGAAAGAATGGATCGAATTAAATCAAGATTCAAGCCCAAGTCACCAAGTAAGTACGCTAATACATGAACTGGCGCATTCTCGTCTTCACAATGCAGAAACAATTAAAAAAAAATAAAATAGAAAATGGTGGGAAACAACCATCAGCCGCCATTCAAGAATTACAAGCTGAAATGACCGCTTACGTTGTAGCTAGCAAATTTGGTATGGATACTGAAGAAAAGTCATTACCTTATATAGCTGGGTGGACAAATAATGGTCAGAAAATTGAAGATAGACTTGCTGTATTGAGCGATGTGCAGCGTGTATCCAAGGATTTGATTACAGAATTAGAAGAGGAATTAGATCCATCCTTAAAAAAGGAACAGAAAATTGAGAAAAACAACTACGAAAAAGATGATGGCAATGAGCAAGCAACCTACTATCAATCAGGTAAATCTGATTTAGTAAGATAATCTTTCAAAAGGAACTCATATCTTAAAATGGGTTCCCTTTTTATGAAAAGGAGATACGCTATGCCAAAGAATATAATCGAATATGAATCGCCAGAAGAAGTATTAAAGGATTTAAATGCTCGGTCACATGGAAAATATTATTTATGTACTTGCCCAAGCTGTCAGCAAGCCGAAGCTTTCATGTATAAGTCAAATCCAACGGTTATTTATTGTAATCGACAAAATAAATGTGGAGAAACGACACGTATCCATTATACGAATCAGGAACAAAGTGCCGTTTTTCAAGAACAGTCCCAACAAAAGAAGCGAACCAAAAGATGGTTGTCATCTGCTGAACGAGAGGAATTAAAGGTGCTGACAGCGAATATGCGTTACTTTACGGATCAACTCGGTTCTTTTGATCATGAGAAAGGAAGGGAATATCGAGGCTTGCACCGAGGGACCTATCAAAGTCACGTGATTATTACCCCGGACGATAAATTCGGGACACGGTTGTTACAAGCTTTTCCTGGTTTGATGCGAAGATATGGGCGAACCGAACAATCACAGAAACGGTTTGAAAATCGAGATGTAGTGATCCCTTTTTATGATGAACAAGGAAAGGTAGACCGTTTATTATTACGTTCTACCTCTCCTGATGTGGTTTATAACAAAGAATATCCGAAAGAACTACATTGTGTGGTGCAGTATCAAAAAGAGCAGACGAAAAATTTCCAGCATACGATCACTTCAACCGAAAAATCACCTATCTTACTGACAGAGTCTGTGTTGAATGCCTTATCGGTGAAGGAAGTCGATCCGGATGTCGAATTCATTGCGGCTACAGGAGTGAACCATACCCGACAAATGAAAGAATACGTCGAACAACAGCCAGCCCCTTTTCAAGAGCGAGGAGTGATCCTTGCCTTTGATCCAGATCAAGCAGGTCAGAAGGAACAAGAAAAATGGAAGACATTTTTTCGAACCCAACAAATTCCTTACAAGGAGTTTCCATATCCGGATCAGAAACGTGATTTAAATGATCTACTGCAGGATCATCCAGAACCTTTTCAAAAGACTTGGCAACAAGTCACCAAACAATTCCAAAATCGTCTTCAGTTGCGGCAGGGAAAGGAAGCGCA
>NZ_AOCG01000022.1 GCF_000525795.1 Listeria aquatica FSL S10-1188 | reverse complement strand
CCGAAACGGATCAGCGAACGCAACTCAATCTCAATCAAGCTTTGATCAATTCTTATCAAACCAATAAGGAAGAACTGGAAGATAAACTTCGAAAGTTACGAGCTTTCCATGCGAGTTCGCCGAGTATTTTCTCAGAAATAGCGAGCTTGAAACAGGCGATTGATCAAGGGATTGCCCAAACCAAGACAGCTTGGAATGCTTCCACAGGAACATTTGTCATTTCAAATGATTTATCATGGAGAGACAATATTACACAAAAATGGCAAGAGCGAGAATTAGAGAGAAGTGGAGAAGCGGGATTCATATCTTCCCTTCAAGAGCAGTATGGTTTTGATAAGGAAACGGCTAAAATAATGGCAAAACTATATAAGAATATGAAGAAAGATGCTTCAGAAGATGAAGATATAAATAAGATGTTTTATAATTTAATTGGATCATATGCGTACTCATCGTTGGCATGGAAAATGACAAGTGATGCCTATTCACTTGAAGAACAGAAAAAATTAATGTTGAAATATGGCATATCTAATAAGGAATATGAAAAATTAAAGATAGAGATATTAGCTCAACATGGTGCTACTGGAGCGGATACGCTTAATGATTTTGAAGCCTATGCAAAATTGAATGGATTGAAAAGCGGCATTGAGGACTATTATTCTAAATATGCAGGGAAAACTGATATGGCCCATCAATATATTACAACAGCAGCTATACTAGATTCGGGAGTTAGAAATACAGTTACAGGAGTAGGAGCTAATTACCTTTATGGTATAAGTACAGATTCTGATATACACGCTGGATGGGGAGGAGATATTTTTGGAACTAATGGTGCAGCTCCAAGTTTAGGTAATGATGATTATAAAGCAGATTTAGATGCAGTGAATATCGCAAATCGACTACAGAGCAATAATAGTGATCTATTTAAAGTTAATGATAATTACTATAGTGGAATAAAGAATGGGCGAGTTAATCGTGCAGATGAATTTTTAACAAACTTGGGTGATGGAGATAGAGAAGCAGGGATTAAGAGGATTGATGACTTAATAGAGAAACGAAAGAATGAGATTCTAGTTGAAAATCGTTTAAATTGGGGAAAAGGTATTCCGAAAATGAGCGAAGGAGAGGAAAATAAAATGATAAATGATCATTTAAAAGTTGCTAATGATTTCAGAGATAATCTTTATCATTCTAGAAATAATTTAGGTATGAATAAATGAAAAAAAAAATGGTGGATAATAAGCTTGGTATTACTACTAGTAATAGCAGTGATTATTAGTATTCTCTTTGTCTATCATAGAACAAATTCTGAAGACCGATCGGAAATTTTTGAGAGGAAATATGATGGGGCTTGGGGAGAAATTGGAGCGAAAGTCAAATATAATTATGATAACGATATTAAAATAATAAGATATAAAAATTATACTTTCGCTTCAAATATTAGAGAGACCAATAAAGCTTCTATTGAAAATAAAGATATTTTGTTTATCATGACAAAAGAGCATAAATCCAATAATGTTCGAAAGGTGATTACCTGGACTTTTGGAAAAGCTGGGCGAAGATCTTGTGATATAAACTTATTTTCTAATGATAAAAAAGAGTATTCCTTTACTATTAATAAAAAGGATATAGATATTACTTCTTCTCCACTACCTAAAAATGGGAAGCTTAGTGATCAACAAATGCATCAATTATATGGAACATCTTATAAATTATTAGAAAATGAGGCAGACAGTTTTTACGAGAATGGAGTAAAAGTTATTAATAAAGTAAAACACAAGATTTGAATAAGTGATCTAAAATATGACTTTTTTGTTATGTGAAGAAGATTCTATAGCATTGACAATCCAATAATCGAACAACTCCCCTCTCCTATTATCCTGGAGAGGGGGTTCTGTTTAGAGATGGATAAGACTTGCAAAATAATCGTCTACTTCTTGTTTATCATAACGTGGCATATTAAATACTAGGTATCTAGTAAAGGCATTTTTTTTTAAGAAACTCATAGAAGTTTTTTGTGTTCACGATTCCTTTATACTGAACTAGAATATCTGAACGTGTTGCGAATTCTTGTGGGATTTTATCTACTTGTTTTTTATTACCATTTAAATCTAGAATAACAGTGTTAGCAATGACGAACGTATAATAAGAGCGCTTATGAAATAATCGTTTCTTCAGATAAAGGTATTCCCATTTTTTATCAGGATATTTTTTTTAGTGCTTGTCTGGCTATCGTATTAATTTGAATGTGTTTGACAGTATCAGAAAAAGTTTGAGAAACCCACCAATTTTTAACACGTAAGTGTTCTTTTATTTCATCAATTGTAATCATATAACCAGTCTCGAAGGCTTCGTGATAATTTTCGCTAATCTCTAAGTAAGTTTTGGCTTCTGGAACAGACACGAATGTTTTAGTATGCAAGACCATTTGTAAACCTCCTAATAAACAATCAGTAAATATATACAGATATACAAATCTACATGTAGATTTGTATACTATTACCTTTTTTTCTCATATATTGCTACCATTGTTCGCAGCTCTCTGCGTTCATCAGGGGTTAAGGTAGCTTCATGTTCATCTAATAATATGTCTAAGACTTCGTCAACAGATACAAGTCCTTTTATGTTGACTAAAGCGTTTAATCTATCTTTATTTCTAAATGATAACCTTGTTGTTGTTGTTTTTTCAACTTTCTTTTCAACCTTCGGATTTTCAGTTCCTTCTGGAGTTGTGAAAATGGAATTTCTTGAAAATGAGGATGTGGGTTCAATTTGCTTATTGCGTTCAATCTTTTTTGGGCGCTTTTTAAGTAAATTATTTTCATTCTCAGACATTTATTAAGCCTCCTTTTCTTTCAGACGTATAATAAGTTCATCAGTGACATTTTTATAAAGTTTGGCAACTCTTCTGTCATGCATATCTGCTGCAGGATCTTTATTTACATCAATAATGCCAATTAAATCGTATCTTTTCAGGCGTTCCATATTTTTTACTAAAGTTTGGAACATATTATTTTGTCCAAAGCTTGCTGTTGCATTATCCAATGTTGATAGATCAACGGCAGCATTGTTTTTTAATAAGACAGGCAAAACGCCAAGTATATCAAAGTCGGCATCATAATTATCAATTAATTCTTGAAGGTACCTAACATAAGCTTCAGCACCTACTAAACTACGTTCTTGAGTTTGCAAGACAATAATCGTATAGTCAGATCCATATAAAGCAGAATCTGTATAAGTTGAAAGTGTCGGTGGAACATCAATAAGAATAAAATCAAAATCTTTTTTCAGCGGCTCAATTAGTTTTGAAAAATACGCAACACGATCGAATTGACTATTTGGGAATTTTTTCTCCAAGAATAATGGATATGAAGTGAAATCCGCAAAACTAGGTAAAAGAAATAAATTTTCCTTTATATTAAGTACGATGGACTTCAAGTTTTCATCAGCAATTGCCGACATCAGAGTTTTATCAAATTTAACCACCTCACCTTCTAATCGTTGTTTTGTTAAGAGGTATAGAGAAGTTGCATTTGCTTGTGGATCCATATCAATAAGTAAAGTTTTGTATCCTTGGTTAGCTAATTCATTCCCTATCATTGCGCTATTAGTTGTTTTTCCTGTGCCACCTTTAAAATTACCAAATGTTATTACTGTTCCTGCCATTTCATCATCTCCTTGTAGATTTATCTACATGTAGATTTGTAGATTTACTGTAAATTTATAATAACATAGTTTTTAACTTGATTCAATAATATATTTTCCTACTAGTCTACAAATCTACAAATCTACAAAACAGAAACATTTAAATCTACAAATCTACAAATCTACAAGTATGCGTATCTACATGTATATGTATCTGTTTGTAAATTTATTGATATTTAATAGTTTATAATAATAACATCTACAAATCTATTTATCTACAAATCTATTTATCTACAAATCTACAAATCTACATGTATATTTGTAGATTTGTAAAGAAAAAATACAGTCGAGATTTTTTTTTTCGCTTGTTTACAAAAAAAAAAACTTGTTGTACAGTTATTACAACAAGAAAATAAAAAAGGATTCGCCGATTTATATTTTGTATGTAAGTACAAAATATAAATTGAATTACATTCGACCAAAAATGTAATTCTGCAACGAAACCCCAAAGTGATATAAAATAAATTCGATAAAAAAATTATATCACAAATGGGCTTATTTGACAATGCTTAAAAACATTGGTGTTAAGCTATTTCAAAAAGTTTTTTCGTGTTAGGCGATGATTCGTTTCTTCCTATGTGCGAAAAAACAAGTCTATAAGGACAAGTTTCCTTCGTAAAGAAGAGACTTGTCCTTTTTTTTGATGCGTTCAAAAATAACAGAAAGGAGAGTTAGCCTGGCATGGAAAATCAAGTAGATATATACACGTATTCAGCTGTCATAAGTTCTGTAGTTCATGAAGGGATCACTGCATTCCGACCTAGAAAAAGTCGTGGTGTGTTAGCCGTTCAGCAGCATTTTTTTAAAACAAGAATCCGAAAATGGACATCGTAAAGGTGTACAGTTTGTTGTCCGTCAAAAAGAAGATCTCCAACGACAAAAAGGTGTTCGTGGCTTCATCGTCACGAGCCAAGAAGCATTACTTGAAGAAGTGAACCAAATCAGTCATTGGACACCAAACGTCTACAGGTGGGGAACATATTCAGACGACAAGCGAAAATACATAAAGGGCCATGCGGAAGAAAACTTGCAACAAATCAATACATACGTGATCGATGTGGATACGCAACAAGTTGATATTGCAAAAATGATTGTAGCGTCGATGCAAATTTTGAATCAAACCCCGACCTTTATTTTGAAAACCAATCAGGGCTTTCAGCTCTATTTTGTATTAGAAAAACCTGTCTTCATCAGCAATGCCCATAACTTCAAGAGCTTACGAGTAGCTAAGCGGATCGCAACCAATTTAAAACAGGCTTTCGCTGAAGCCTTGCCTGGTGTCGATAAAGGATGCAATGATTTTGGCTTTTTCAGAATGCCGAACTTACAGAATATCGTGTTTGAAAACACAGAAAATCCCATGGATTACCAATCGTTAATGACTTGGTCGAAGACGTACACGGAAAAACACCATCGTCCTGGCTTGAAATTGGTTCATTCACAATCGGTCTTTCCAAAAGCCACGGAACAAAAATGGTTCCAACGCTTGATTCAGCTAACAAATATACGAGGGCATCAAGGCCAGTACGGAAGAAATAATGCAGCCTTTACTTTAGCTTTGGCTTGCTACTCATCTGGAAAAGAAGAAGCTGAAGCTTTTGATTTACTTGATCAATTCAATACGAATTTACAAACGCCAATCAGTCAGAGAGAACTCGATAAAGTACTAAAAAGTGCTTATTCTGGAAAATACCAGGGCGCAAACTTAGATTATATTCAAGGGATTTTAGAAACTTATGAAACGGATAACACGTATGAGCATTCTGCGGCATTTATCTTTTCAAAGACGGGGAATCGTGTGTTTCGTAAGCATAAAAAGGCGAGAGAGGAACGGAAATATTCGCACTTTACTGAATGGGAAAAGGATCTAGAAGCCTATCTTCAAAAACATATTTTATCGGGGCAAACCTTTCTAGAAACATCACAACGAGAATTAGCGGAAGCGTTAAAGATGCCCTTCGCCAGTCTAAAAAAAGTTTTGAAGCAATCCCAACGGATTGTATCAAAAGTGGAGGGGCGAGGACGAAATGCCACCACACTACTTTCTACGGTTGCGATTGTGGTTGAACAAGGAATCCGACATGCTTTAAACAAAAAGCAAGCACAAAAAGAGAAGTATTTACACTTTTTAGCGAGTTTTTCAGACACTGCAGCTTCTATTACTAGAAAAGTGCTCCATCCATCTGGAAAAGAGAGCTCCCAGAACAATTCCAAGAGCACCTTTTCACTGCTAGCGAACACCTTGCAAGCTCGTAATAGTCAGCCTTACATGGACTTTGGGGCAGGTTAGAAAGAAATGGGCTCAATTGCCAAATACTTAATTCTAGTTACGTTTTTCGTTCCTCCTGTTTGTTGACTAAAGGGTTTTTGATTTCTAGTGGGTATTGGGTGTATGTAGTATATACACACGACTTAATACTTTTAGCCTTTTGTATCTTTTGTCCCCTAGACAGTTGGCTCTCCCTTTAGTAAAATAGAAGCGAACAAGTGTTCTATTACTAGTTAGAGGAGTGAACGATGATGCTTGAAATGAAGCGATTTGAACATCATGATTCACCTTCCTTTTTCTTGAAAAGCGAGACATGGGATAGCTATATCAGATTGATTCAAGAAGCAAATGATTACGGACGAGAGTTGCAGGTGGAAGTGTTTGTTGGAGGGTATGTTAGAAAGGTTACGGGGCATTGTGTCTTGTTTAACGAGACACTCAAGACGTTTTTATGTGGGAATATTGTGGTGCGCTACGATGAGATTATTAGCGTAGCTTGTAAAGGTCGTGATGCTGATGTTTGATGGACAACATTTTGATCGCGGTATAAAAAAGTGGCAAGGGTTTATTTTGTCAGAACACAACGAACAGCTCGAGCAACAACAAATGCAAGAATCTTGGAAGCCTGGAATGAGTCCTGAAGAGATTGAACAAATATTGAGTGAAGCTTTGTTGCATCAAGATTTAATTAAAGTGCAGAAGAAACGAGAGCATGATGATCCCGATCAAGCACCTGAACCGATGATTCGTGGAAGAATCGCAGGAATTGACGCAGGATTTTTAGTTTTGCGCACAGATTCGGAGCTTGTTCAGGTATCTGTGGATGCGATTCACCATGTGGAAAATGCTCGAGGTGATGACAAATGGTATACGTGATGGACTATAGCCATGCCCCGAAGAGAGATTTATTGTGTATCGACGTAAAATCTTTTTTTGCAAGTGTGGAATGTGTTGAAAGGGGATTAAATCCTTTGGAAACACATTTAGTGGTGATGAGCAATGCCGATCGAGCAGGGGGCTTAGTACTTGCAGCGAGTCCAAAAATGAAAAAGGAGTTCGGCATTCGAACAGGATCTAGACGTTTTGAGTTACCCAATGATTCCAGAATCATTATAGCACCACCACGCATGAAGTATTATTTAAAAATGAACGCAGCTATTCAAGAAATATTTCTGAGATTTGTTCCTGATGAGTATTATATGGCTTATTCGATTGATGAATCCTTTCTAGATGTGACGGGTTCTCACGCTCTTTTTGGAACCACAACGGAGATTGCAAGAACAATCCAGGAAACCATTTACAAAGAGTTAGGTTTATTTGTGACCGTTGGGATAGGGGATAACATGCTCCTGGCTAAGCTTGCGATGGATAACGAAGCGAAAAAGAAGATTCAAGGATTGGCAGAATGGCGCTATTCCGATGTTCAAGAAAAACTTTGGAAAATTTCCAAGATAACTGACTTTTGGGGAATTGGAAATAAGATGGCTAAGCGGTTACAACGTTTAGGAATCTTTTCAGTCTACGATTTAAGTCAGGCTCCTGATACTCTTTTAAAAAAAGAATTAGGCGTCATTGGTTTAGAGCTAAAGCAGCATACGCACGGACTAGACTATAGTCGAATCAATGAACAATATGTACCAGCTGAAAAAAGTTATGGAAAAAGCCAGATTTTGGAACGAGACTATCACAATGCGGCAGAAGTCATTATCGTCATTCAAGAAACGGCTGAAGAAATCGCAATGCGACTACGAACAGCTGGAGTAGACACCTCAACCGTTACGTTATTTGTCGGTTATAGTAAGTACAGTATTTTACGAGGTTTTCGCCACCAAATGAAAATTCAACCTACTAATGCCAGCTATGTCATTAAACAGACACTCCTTCAAATTTTTTTGGAAGTATTATGCAAACGAGCCTGTGCGTTCAATTGCAGTAACTTGTGGTACTATTACTCCAAAAAAAGGATTACAGCTGAACTTGTTTGAAGATCCTAAAAAAACACTTCAAAAACAACAACTGGATGTGACGATTGATAAGATTCGAAAGCGTTATGGCTTTCAGTCACTCATGCACGCCAATAGTTTAATGGATGGTGCAACTGGTATGAAACGAAGTTCCTATGTGGGAGGACATAAAGGGTAAGTAAAAAAGAGTTAGACCTGATAGAGATCTAACTCTTTTTTACTTTATAAATATTTCTCTTTTAATTGGGCAAATTCTTTTCGATTATCGTTAGCAATTTCATTTTTTTTTAAGTGAGACAAGCATATCGATGCTCTCAATAGCTAAGCGGTTTGCTTCACCACGCTCACCTTCAACATACAAAACTTCAGCGAGTTTATAGAGTAAATCATAATACATAACAAGATTATATGATTCAGCATGTTTAATCGCTTCTTCAAGAAAGGGTTTAGATTCACTAAATTTATGTTTTTGACGAAGACCATAGGCGATGTTCACATTAACGAGAACAGTTGCTCTTTTTGAATCTAAGATCCCTTCATAACTTTCTACACTTTCAAATAATTTCGGTAAATATATTTGAAATTCCTCTTCTGTTAAGTGATAAAGCATATTATTGAGTGCTATTATATCATAAAGTAACCAATTTTCTTGACTTTTAAGCCTTTTCCAAACGGGTTCGACAACAGCATTTGCTTTTTTTAGATCTTCATCAAATGTTAGAATATTTATTGCGTCAAGCACTAATCCAAGATTTAAAATTTGTGTATCATTATGTTGTTCACCATATTTTTTTAGATCTTCAACGAGTTTTCTGCCTTTTTGAGCTTTTAAAGAGTGTCCATGAGATTGAAAACGATTTAATAGCTGAACTCTTTCAGATGTTTGCTTATTATTTCGTATAAATTCAAATTCTACAACATCCATATTTAAGTTCTTTAAGATCAAAAGTAGATCGTCATAAGTTGGCTGTGTGATATCATTTTCGATGTTGTAATATTTTGTTCGTGATAGACCGTCTCCAGCGTCTTTCGTTTTTATTTTTTTTTGCAACACGTATATAGTTTATCGTTTCTCCGATAGACAGTTGATGTGAAATGTGAACATTTTGTGACATTTTATTCTATTCCTCCTCAATTGTAAGTTATTTTCCATTTTTAACCATAAAAATTCAAGATTATGAACGAAAAATTATGTAGAAGGTTATACTAGAAAAAGCGTTAAATAGCATTATAATGCGGTTTTTTTATTTTTTTTGTTTTTTTTTTTCGTTCACTATTTAAAACAAATTTCCGTTTTTAGGACAAACGTGGTAAATTTGTATTAGAGATCATGATCTAATAAAGTCGGCTTTTAAAAAAATAACGGGGTAGGTGTTGAGAAAATGAATGCTTTTTGGACTTTTGTTTTTAAACCTTTTGGGCATACTTGGGTTGGATAATGAATGTACGAAGCTAAATTGTGAAGTGGATGAAATCGTTAAAATTACAAAGATAGTAAATACTTTAAAAGTTGCACAATTAAAAAGTTTGTGCTATCTTGAATTTAGAATTCAGTGAAACGAACATTTAAAATAGGCGAAGCACACAAAGTATTCTGACCGCCAAGAAAGAATACTAAGTGCTAGGAAGTTAATCTTCCTCACCAACACGTAAATTAACCGCAGTGTTGGCGCCTCACCATTTGACATTGTATCATTTTTAGCATCAAATGGCTATAGAGAACGTACGTCCCTTTCTTTCATGTACACATAAGAAAGGGAAAAAGAAATAAAAGGCTTTTCAGTCTGTTTTCGTGTGTTTATCTATATCCTTGTTGTTGAAGAGGATAAATGGAAAATGATGAGCGCTCTCCACATTGTGGGGGGCGCTTTTTTTGTTTCACTGAGTTCACTAAAAAGGGAAGGAGAAATGAAAAATGGAACCAGAATGCCAAAATGAATCGAAACAAAACCACCTTATTCATCTCATACATGATATTGAATTGTTACAAGAATGCAAGACACGCTTACAGGATATTGAAGCTATGATTGTACTGGAAGAAACTATGCGAAGTGTTGAACTTGAAAAAGACATTGTCGAAATGGAATTAAATATCGCAACCTTGAAACAAAGTGAAAAGACAGTATCGATCGAGAGACAATGTGAATATAGAGAACGAATTAAAAAATTTAAATGCAGCGGTTACTGAATTGCGGAAGCATCAAATCGCACATCGTGTAGAGGCTCGAGCTCGTTTTCGAGAGGAAAAAGAGAAAGAGAATTATCTAACTCAACAAGATCCAACAAGGTTTCCAGAACACCGGATACGAGCAATTATTCCATCAGCGTTTCCTAGCCAAGTTCCACTGCAAGCTTTTGATCGTCGTAAATGTAGAATCAATCATAAAAAGTCACGTGAAGTTCAACCCTTGGAACTTTTACAAGAAGGTGTTTATTTCTATACGCTAGACAAGAAAAACTATATCAATCTTCATAATGGCTATCTGTTAGAGCGCAGTTTTCATGGCAATATCAATGTAAAAGCCATTCCTTTTGAAGAAGTTCTTCGAAAAACACTTTATGTGAGGGATGTACAAGGGAAAACAATCGCCAAAAAAATACAACGAAAATTTATGACACAACCCCTGATGCCAATGAAAAAGCGAGAAAAACTTTTGATGAACTAAAAAACATACATTAAACAATCTATATTGTGTAAAAAACATTACACAACGAGATTTTAAAATCTCAAGGCAATGAAGAAAAGAAGAATCTTCTTTTGAAGTAGAAGCAACGGTGACAAGGGAATCAAAGGAAGCTGGAGCTTTCAGGAGAGTGTTGAGAGTTAACTTTGTGGAGCAAACAGGACCTAATTAATAGACCGTCTGAGACCGAGTGGGCATCTATCTTATAACCCTGAAAATGGATAGATACTCCAATCTAATCAAGCATATGAAGCGAAGGCGGCTTTTGAGAGGGTGAGAGAAATCTATAGAAAAAGAGATCGTTCCTTGATAAATAAGTAAAAGCAGGAGTATTTTGTCAGATATTTTTTGTTTTTAATTCATATTGATACGTGCGAATGTGGAGTGCTATTCTCCCATCTTGTTGAGTAATCAATCGCATAAGACGCATTGTCGTAGTTAAGATAGCAACAGTCCAAATGAAAAAAGACATTTCTTTTTTTTCTAGATAGTTTGACTGAAAGGTTTGTCCATAAAAGGTTACTTTCAGTTGAAAAACTATGTAGGTTTTCGGGTTCAAGTTCTTGCCTTAAACTTTACGATGCAGGGTTTCGCCATGACCGAAAGCGAGCGATACAGCCTGTATAAGGTGCTCACTCAAGCCTAAATGTGACAAGAATAAGGACTGGATAATGAAAAATAATTTTTTATAGAATATAGATTGTTTAAATTGAAAAATCGGGTCAGATTACTAATGACCGACGGAAAAAGGAGAAAAATGACAATGTTTACTTTTTTGACTAGTTTAGTAGCGTTCCTAGTTCCCATTTTAATAGGAGGGGGATTATTTTGGCTATGTGGTTTTGCTACTGGAGTAAACAAGTTTTCTGATAGATATTTGTATCTTTTCATAAAAATTTCAGGTATTACAGCACTAATTAGTGCTATTACAGCAATGACTATTAGTATTTTTTTTACTCTCTACTTACAAAAGTGAACAGGAGAAAGTTATTTCTGAACATAAGTCTCAAATACAGCAGTTTATTATGAAAAAGGATCTACAAAAAAATGAAAAGCTTATTTCTACGAAATTTGAAGTTAAGGGAATTCCGGCTACTGGATTTTATGATTTTCGCATTTCCTATTTAGCAGAGAATCAAAAAACGAATAAAAAGCGATTTAAATATGAACAGACTGTGACTTTTGAGAAAATACATGAATACGAAAAGAAACAAAAACTAAAAATGGAACTAATGGAGAAAGACGGGAGCGTGGAAAGATAATATATTATTATACTCACGAAAGGTCTAGTTTCTAGCACAATTATGCTAATTGCTAATCTCATTTTTTCCTTTTAGAAAATAGATAAAAAGAGGTAAAAACAACAATAAAATGAAGGAAGGATAGATTTAAGATGGAGACTCAAGAAAAAACGTTGACAAACCGAGAAAAGTTCAGAAGGTGGCAGAAAACCAAGCGCTATCACTGGAAACAAAATGAATATCGGAAAATAAAGCTCTACGAAACATTTTCCGATATGAAATGGTTGTTAAAAGGTTTCCTTTTTTTTGCAAGTGCCTTCGCCGTATTAGTGGTTTCACATGCTTATAGTCGATGGTTTCAAGGACAACTCGAACATTTTGGTGTAACGAATCAAGAATTTTTGAAACTGGTTGAGCTCTTCTTTCCAGCTATCTTGCTCTGTTTTTTTACGCTGTTTTTACTTGTGGCGCTGTTTGATGATCTAGATGATCTAGTTATAAAAGTATTTTTTTGGCCGGGAACGGTTCTATTCTTAGCTTTTTCTTGGTTGATTCAAGTTGATTTTTCATTCACAGATCATGAGAAATTACTACTAAACGGTTGGTTTGCTGGCGTAATCCTATACGCACTAATAAAAATAGCATTTATAAGTATACGTAAACTTCTCATACAAGACGTATTTAGAAAACTTAATCAAGACTTTTATTTTAAAGTGTGTAGTCAAGAAGAGTGGGAACAGTCCTTTGCTTCATTTTTTGAGTTGGAGAGTCGATGGAAACCCTACATTTGGACAATCCAGATAGAGAGACAACAAACAGAAAGCAAAATGTTAGATTTTAACAACATCAAACAGAACTATCTTTCGAATCAAGGGGGCAAGTTAAAGAAGTGGACACTTTTTATAGAAGTTGTCCTCCATCGAAATGATCCAATTACTCTGCAGTGGGAAGTGAGAGGTTTTGAAAACAGAAACCACGATATTATCTTCCTAAAAGATGAAACAAAGATTCAAAATTTGAGGAAATGGCTGAACCGTTCCTATATACAAAAGGAATGGCAACGAAGGAAAAAAATCAACAAGGAAATGTTGGGCAAGGAATTTTTAACACTAAATGCCCATCGAATACGCAATATGCCAGTGATGAAAAAAGAGTTCATAGAATCCAATTTATATAATAATTATGGGCATTTTTATTTAGCTAAAAATGGTTACGACTGTTCTGCTAGAATTAAGGCTAAATTGAAGAAAGATATTGAACATGAAAATAGAGAATGAACATCTTTCGAATAGAAAGGTGTTTTTTTATGTCAAAGAAAGGAGAGAGAAAATGAATTTTGAGGAGTGGTTAAGCTGTATTCTTACTGTTGATGAAGGAACAAGAAAAATCATTACAAATCCAAAAGCAATTAAATTGATTCAAGAACAATACTATAAAGCAACAAAAATAAGAAAAGTTAAAAGAATAGGAGAAAAATAACCTACAAGATATATGAAAAAGGAAGGGGCTTAACATGGTTAGTGTATTTGTACAGAATGGATTATTAATAGCTATATTAATTTCAGTTATAATATTTGTCTTTTGTATGGACGTGCTGGGGCCAATATTATGGGATTTGTAAAAAAAGATACTATACAAGAAATGACACCTAAAGTGAAAAAAAATAATCAATGAAGAAAAACTCAAGAAGAATGAGCGGTTAGTATCAATAGATGTGGATCCCAAAATGTTTATGGATTTATATAATGCCGATTCAGCGGTTGAAGTTTCCTATTTAGTAAAAAACATGGAAACTCGTAAAACACATATCGTATATAAAGAAGACTTTACGAATTATGACTATACGAGCTTAATGAAAAAAATAAAAATCAAAAATAAATTAAGTCGTTAGTAACGTGAATCTAAGTTAGAATTTGGGTTTATGGATAGATCCCAAAAGCAAAAATCTAAATAGGAAAGGGAAGGAGGGATGAAAGTGTTTTTGGTAAACATGCAGCAGCATGAAGCAAAAAAGGATTGTTATGAAGTGAAAGTGAAAATACCAGGCTATTCATATTTTCAAATAGAAAAGGCCATTATCGAGTGGCTGCAAGAACGCCAGCGGCAAGATAAAAAAGTATTAATTAGTTTTCGCACACGAAAAAATAAAAATCAAAGGAACAAAACCGTGATTAAGACGAAAAGTTTAACCAATGTAAGAACAATAGCGATAGAAAATAGTAGTAGGGAAAGAGCGCCGGAAATTCGGAAAAAAAATCATTATTAAATCTGAACAACAGAAAGCAATAAAAAGAATTTTAGAAAGAAATACAGGAGGTTAATGTAATGAAAATTCGATCCCCAACATTCAAAAAGAAGTTATCATACAAAAATAAAAAGATAAATGGCGAGAGGGGAATATAATGAAAAAACCTATATTAAAAACAAGTGGGGCTGTTCTAATTGGAGTAGCGACCATTTCTCAATTAATAAGTGTAAATAACGTACTTGCAGAACCCATTAAAAATCTACCAAAAGTCGAAGTCCCTACAGATACATCCGTAGCCTCATCCAAGTACTCAGTGATTGCAAAATTCAATAAAGAAAAAAACAAAAAGTTCAAACGTTTGGGGATGGATGGGCTTCTACGGATGAAAATAATGGTGGGAAGCTTCTCTCTTATACAATTGCTAATCCAACAGATGCGCAAAAAGGGAAAATCGGTGTTGTGTATACCAACGTTGGTACTTACAACGGTCGTTCCATTGACTTGAAAATTACAGTAACAAATTGGACCCCTTATTTTACTGGAGATAAAGTGATTAGCTTTGGTCGCGATGCTATTAATCATACGCAAACAGGCTATACAGGTGTTACGCAAACGTGGCAATACATTGATTCTGAAACTAAAAAGGATGTGAATGTTGATGGTTCTTATATGAAATTTGTTGACATGGATGGTAAACAGTTTATTACATTTGATAAAGAGACCACCAACAAAATTGATAAAATCTATGTTTCTGATGACAGTTGGTTAGACGCTACTCAAAATCCGGATGGCAGTCTTAAAGTAGCGGATATTGGAGATGTAGGATCAGTGGATACGGATCCATTTGCGCAGTTTACGACGTTATTTACTGGAGGGAAAATGACGTTCACATGGGGAAAAGACTATGAAGCAGCTGGATACAACAAAAATCAGTCTGCAGCAAAAGGTCTTGCCGGCAATGAATATTTTGCTTACAGTGATCAAAAGCCTGTTCGAACAGAGACGCTTAAACCTACTAAACTCGTCAATGATAAAGACGAAAAGGATAAAACTGAAAACACATTAGACGCTGTTCAAGAAGCTTACAACTACACCATTTCACATACTGTTCCAAATGAATCTGAAGATTTTTACTACAAATCATATGTCTATGAAGATACGCTTGTTGCTCCATTAGAACTTACATCGATTAAAGTCACAAATGAACTTGGAAAAGATGTAACTAGTTTCTTCAAAAATGAGACAGAAGGAAATAAAGTGAAGCTTTCAGCAACAGAAGAAGCTTTATCTAGTGCGGATTTTTATGGTCATAATTATTTTTATAGTATGAATGTAAAGGTAAAAGATGGGGCTAATCTTGATGACTTTAAAGACGACAATGGCACTATTCATTTTTAAAAAACGTTGCCTCTGTTACGATTGATGGAGACAAAAAACCAACAGAAGAAACAGATACAATTGTACCGACTCCGATTCCAGGAAGTGTTCAGAAAAAGATTGATAAAAATGGTCAACTTTTAACAGAAGATACCATTAAAAAAGGGGATCCGGTTACCTATCAACTTGACTTCCAAATTCCAAATGACAAAAAACGGAAAACCATTCATTTGAAAGATGATCTCTTAGACGAATTTGAAGTAGTCGACGCAAAAGTCTATCAATTGGGATCCGTAAAAGGAAAGGAAGAAACGAAAGACGATACTACAAATCAAGAAACGGAAAAAGAAGATCAAACACAAGCATCAACTGGTCAAGAAACCACAGTAAAAGAAGAGAAAGAGGGAACAGAAATTACAGATCAAGGGGAATTAACCATTGATGATGCGAAATCACAAGTTGATTGGATCACAACGAAAACAGAAGATAAAGTGGGCCAAAAACTTCGTCTCGTTATTCAAGCTAAAGTACGAGATGGGGCCAATCTATCGAAGTATGAGAAAGATGGAAAATACGTGCTGGACAATACAGGTGATCTCCTTCTAGATGAAGAGGATCCTATTCACTCGAATAAAGTGGATATTATCATTGAAAAGGAAAAAACCCCCGATCCTGTGAAAAATCCTGTTTCAGTGAAAGAGATTCCGAAAACTGGTAGCGAAAAAAAACTGGTGGGAAAAACTATATGACGCTTTAACGTTTTGGAATTAGAATGGAGTGACAAAGTAAAAGATGGCAAAAATGATTCATCGTAAAAAATAAAAAAACAAAAGAAAAAAAGGTCTCTTATTTGCATTAGGAGGCCTTTTTTTTATTGGCTTTATTTGTCACTGGAATCAGCATTTTTTGGAGTCAACATCAAAACCAAGTTCAAGAAAATGCAGCCAAACATCTTACACAAAGTGCCGAACAAGTGAAGAAAAATTCAAAGAAAAATCAAGCGCAACAAATGAAAAATCCAAATAAGGTAAAACCAACTCCATATGATGAGAGTGATCAGGTGGAGCGACTCAGTTGGCAAGACTATTTAGATTTTCAAAATAGTGCAGATGAGAAAAAGATTCTTCAACAATACGCTGTGGGAACCATTGAAATACCATCCATTTCTTTAACTTTGCCCATTATTGAAGCGACAACGAATAGTCATCTGAAAGCAGGTGCTACCACCTTTTGGAAAGATCAGTCTCTTTCGAAAGGAAATTACGTATTGCTTGGTCATAATATGGGCAGAAAAGGCATTCTTTTTTCAGATGTTCCACATTTAAAAAAAGGCAATCATATTAAAATCCGAACAGGAGCCAAGCTTTTCACCTATCATGTCACAGAAATAAAGAAAGTGAATCAAAAACAAACGGATGTCTTAGAACAATCAGAAAAAAGACAGTTGACTTTGATCACGTGTGATAAGAGGACAAGTACTGAAAATCGGATTGTGATTGTTGCAGAACCAATTCATTGAGAGGGGGTGATGAAATGAATTCAGAAGAGCAAAAAATTTTTTTAAGCAGACAGCTGAAAGAATTATGAAAATAAAAAATGTCGATACCCGTAAATGGAAAGATGAACAAATTAATCGAGGCTATCGACAATACGTCTTAGACAATCAAAAAGAACTTTTAAAAGTATCGGAACCCCAAAAAAATCATTCAGGCCAAATAAATTCGAATCTAGTAGAGCAAAAAGAAAATAAAGGATAAAGGAGAATAAAGGATGACGAAATTAAATGAACTAGTATTTGAAATATACACCAGAATGACTGCGATGGACTGGTTTGCCAATGTAACCAAAGCGATTCAAAGTTTAACAGGAAAAATCCAACCCTTATTAATTGTAGTAGCTGGTCTTTGTCTTGTCTGTGCTGGAGCTATGTATCTTTTTGGAGATGAGCAAAAAAGAACAGCGAAGAGCTGGTTAATTGGGATCGGGATCGGCTTATTGATTGTTTGTGGCGCAACACAACTAATCAATACGTATACGAGCATTACTAAATTTTAAAAAAGAAAAGGGAAGAAGGGATGATTCTCATCTCTTCTTTTCTTCATAAAAGGAGGGAACAATATTGGTTAAATTAGGGAAAAAGAGTTTAATCAGTTATTTGCAACCTGTTAATATCGAAGATGATCAACCATTCGAACAACTGCAAAAAATGCGCTTGCAGGATGCGATTCTATACGCAGAGTCCATTCGGAGGAGTTTACCGTTAGGAGAGTTTGTTTCGCTAACTTGGCGATTAGACACAAAGAAAGGAAAAAGCTATACTTTCTCGTTTCATATCGGAAACTTAGAAAGTGATCAAACAGCGCTCATGACGTTAGTCGAAGAAGGGGTAAAGGAAAGTTTACCGGATCAACAGCAAATTGAAGAGGTTCTAGCGATATTGCCCCTTCATTATGAAGCGAAGGAGAAAGAATTTGAAGCACCACAACAATGGGTTCTAGAGAATCAGACTTCGTTTTATTATCCAGGAACAGAAAACAGTAGCTACGCACTAGATGATTTAGCAGATCATGGCTTAGAAGAACCCGTTGGTCTGTATGAGACATTTCCAGAAGAGCAGGACAGGATGCAGACATCTGAACAACCTTATGCACTTTCTAGAGAAGATGAAATCCAAGAACAACCGCAAGCACTAGAAGAAGTCAGTGGGGAACATCAAGAAAAGGACTGGGAGAGCAGTAATCAAGAAAAACAAGAAGAGACAATGGATGATCAAGAAGAATGGACTATTCCAGAAATTGCAGTACTAGATACAGATAGGACAAAAGAAAAAGCTAAATGGGATCAGATAGTTGGCATTTATCAGCGTTATCCCAATATAGACGACCAAGTAAAAGGACTTTTTATTCGCTCACAAAAGGCTGAGAATCAGGAAAATATATTCGAACGTCAGCAAATGAAGGCAGAACAAAAAGAAATCAACAAAAGTATTCAACATATTAAAAAAGAATTGGGTCAACAAGAAATGGCGTATAGTCAAGTGTTCGAACAAGAGAAAGTGCGACTTGAACAAGAGAAACAAGCTTCCCTAAAAAAAAGCGGAAGAAGAACAGCAACATCACCTTGAAGAACTACAAGAATCCTATCAAACGAAGAAGGAAGAAGAAAAAGAAAGTATTCAGCAGGTAATCAGTCTTCAACAAGAAAAAGCAGAGGAACGGGCTGAAAAAGACTTTCAACAAAAGATTGCTGAAATTAAGCAAAATTATTTAGAGGAAAACCAGAAACAAATACAAAAGGCAGAAGAACGATTAGAAACGAAACTACAGGAAGATAAAAATAAAACAAATCAGTCATTATGAATACGAGAAACAGCAAAAGGAAGAACAAGAAGAAAAAAAACATTCAAGTCAAATTACAAGAATTGAATCAACAGCAGCATACAGAACTCCAGGCAAAGCTTTATCAACTAGCGGAAGAAGAGAATCAACGCATTCAAGAAGTGATGGATCAAATGAAACCCCAATTAGATGAAATGGCGAAGCTTGAATTGGAAGAGAAAAAGCTACAAATCGAAAGTGAAGCAGCAGATAAATATGCTGAAATGGAGCGTGAAGTTCGAATGAAGCAGTTGCAGCAAGAAAAGGAATTAGAAGAAAGCAAACTCCGGAAACAAGAAAAACAACAACAAGAAGAGATCAAGTATCGTCTAACCAACAAGGAAAGTGAGCAACAACACGCCGTTCAGCTGATTGAACAGTTGACTAAAATTTTACCTGTTTCAGCTAATCAGCCAATCCCCATTAATGAACCGAAAAAGACGAACAAAGCACCCCTTATATACGCCATTGCAGCCGTTATTTGCGCTATTGTCATCGGTGTTAGTCTTTTCTTTGGAATACAATTAATGAATAATGAGCATGCCCCTGCATCTGCTGAAGCAACGAGTCAAGAAGCCCAACAAAAATCGACAGGGAGTACCCCCACAGTATCGAATCAAGAAACACCTTCACTTGACGCTTTATTGAATCAAAAAGAGTATGTGAAAGCTGCGCAAATTTATCCAGAAGCAAGAAACCAAATTGAACAGACAATATTTAATACACAAGATAAGGGGGCATTACAACGGTTCAATGACGTTTACACAAGTACTTTTGGATCGCTTGATTTCGCTATTTTAGATAATCATGCAAAGGAACAAACCACTTTTTATGAAAAAAAATAAAAAATTTATCGTATAGTAAAAAACAGCTCGAAGCTATAGGCGAGTCCTACTTATCGCAAAACCAAATGGATCAAGCGAAAGAAGTACAACAAGTAGCTAAAAGTGACGTCTTGCAAGAGAAAATCAATGAAATTGAACAAAAGGATAAAAAATAATGAAAAATAAAAAATGAGAAAAAAGGAAAAAGGATCTTCGTTCTGTTAACAAGCATTCTTCCCATCGCTTTCTACAATGGAAATGGCTTTTAATCTATAATGTGATGGCATGGTTTCTTTTTTCTTGGCTTGTTAATGTTATTCTTGCGTGGATTAGTGTCAATATCCGTTTTCTTAGCAATCAACAAGAATCGATATGGAATGTAATGGAACATTTTAAAGTCATTGGATTTCAAGGAAAGATGATCGCCCATCCATTTTCTTATCAATATACGTGGTGCTATTTCATTTATTTCGTACTGTGCATACTTTATATTATGAAAATAACGAAAATCACACTTCAAATCTACTACAAGTATAAAAGAAAACCCGAAGATCTCGTTAAAAAAGGAGACAGCCGATGGACAACTTTAAAAGAGCTATTTGAGATCTATCAACCCATTCCTGAAAAAGAAATAACGTTCCCAGGACATGGCGGAACGCCGATAAGTAGATACAAGCATCAATTGTTAATAGATCCCACACCAACCAATAATTGTTATATTGGGACGACCCGATCTGGGAAAGGAGAAACTTCCGTATTTGCAACGATCGATAACATCTCACGTGCCGAAAGACAGGATAATTTCTGTGTGAACGATCCGAAAGGCGAACTGTTTACAGCCAGTTACAAGACGCTACGTAAACGTAATTTTGATGTTTTAGCACTCAATTTAACGGATCCCGACGAAGGAATCGCTTTTAATCTACTGGAAACAATTAAACAGTACTACTTTAGAGGAGATATTGAACGGGCGCAGTCCTTAACGAATAGTTTAACGTATTCGCTTTATCGAGCGGACAGTAGTGGAAAAGGAGGAACTGATGATTTCTTTAATTCATGTGCACAATCACTCGTCAATGCTTTGATTTTAGGCTTATTAGATGTGTGTGGCAGGAAAGACGAAATGGAAAAAGTAACGATGGATAATGTAGCCTACATGCTAAATTCGATGGGGAGTGATGTTCAACAATCTTTTAATGAAATAGATGGACAAAAGATTCTAGTCGAAACGAACGGTTTAGATGAGTTCTTTCAACAATTCCCTGATGGCCATGTAGCGAAAAAACAATATGCAACATCGAATTTTAGTACAGATAAAACAAGATCAAGTATCTATACGACTGCGATGGAAAAATTAAACACCTTTTCAATGGAAAATATTGCACGAATGACTTCCCTCAATGATCTAGATCTGGATTTAATGGGATTTCCACAAAGAATTGAAATCAAAGGAACTCCAAATGTAGCTTGTAAAGTAATCATTAAAAGAGAAGAGAAAGGACTCTATCAAGACCACTTACGATTAAACCGTAGAGGAATTGGACTTCTCCGTTTCCAATGTGAGATAGAAGAAGGGGATCAATTAGAAATATGGGTTAATAGACAAGGAAAAGCAGTTGGAGAGGAGTGGGAGAAAGAGCAATTTACACTTCACTATCAGCCGAAAGAGGAAAATGGAGAGCCTGTTATTGATGAATATACAGGAGAACCTGTTTATGAAATTGAAATGTCCATCAAGCGACAAGAAGCGTCCTCACATCAACTTCGATTCGGATTAAAAGTACTCAATAAAACCAAGCCAACGGCTCTATTTATGATCTTGCCTGACTATGACGCATCGAATCATGTCATTGCAAGTATCTTTGTTCGACAACTCTATTTTGTGCTCGCAGATAATGCGAGTCGGACGAGAGGGATTAAGTGTCATCGAAGAGTGCGCTTCATCTTAGATGAATTTGGGAATATGCCAGCTATTGAAGGCATGGAAAGCATTATCACTGTTTGCTTAGGAAGAAATATTAGCTTTGATTTATTTGTACAAGATTATGCACAACTTAACAGTAAGTACGGGGAGAAAGCAGCTGAAACAATCAAATCCAATTGTGGGAATCACATCTACATTCTAACAACAAGTGAAGCAACAGCCAAAGAGATTAGCCAAAAACTGGGAACAACAACTATTTTTGGTAAAGACAAGAGTTATGAGCAAGGAGAACTCAAATCCAATGTAAGTGAAAAAGCAGAAGATAGACCCCTTTTAGATGCCACCCAACTCTTGCAACTTCGAGAAGGAGAGACGGTTGTTTTAAGGCCTTTAAAACGGCAGGATAAGTCAAGAAAACGGATACGAGCTTATCCCATTTTTAATCGTGGCGAAACAGCTCTTAAATATCGTTATGAATATTTAAGCGATGATTTCGATACGGATCAATTCTTTTCTGATTTAAACATTCGAGGACGACATGCAGATTTTGACTTGACGCAGAACCAGATAGAATTTTCCACTTCTTGTTGAGTAGTACTTCCTTTTTGTGCACATATGTGATACAATAAATGTAACACAATAGTACACGAGTGGAAGAAAGGGGTGCTGAGAATGTCTAGTACAATTACAATTCGAGTATCCGATGAAGAAAAAGAATTCATTAAAAAAATGGCTACGTTTTATGGTTTATCCGTTTCTGAATTAAGCCGAAAACAACTTTTAGAAGCCTTAGAAGACCAAATCGATTTAAATGTATATAAAGAAGCTTTACAAGCCCATAAAGCAAAGGATGAAAGTATATCTTTACAAGAAATGAAAAGAGTCTTGGAATGATGGAGAAAGGGTATCAGGTGCGCTTTGAAAAACAAGCACAAAAAGCTTTGAAGAAAATGGATCCGTTTCAGGCTAAACTTATCATCTCATGGATTGAAAAACATCTAGAAGGTACAGACAATCCACGTGTTTATGGGAAAAGCTTAGTAGGAAATCGTGGTGGTCAATGGCGTTATCGTGTAGGCGATTATCGACTTATTGCGGAAATCAAAGATCAAGAAGTCGTAATTCTTATTTTGGATATTGGACATCGGCGAATGATTTACGATTAATTATAACTAAATGTCAAAAACTATTCGTCAATTCGGATACAATGTAGTATAATAAGTGTCAATAGAATGTGATCGGATTAACAACAGGAGAGGGTGTAGGGAGATGGAAGTGATACAAGTTATAGTTGCGTTGATTTTTGCTATTTTTGTAATTGGTTTAGTTCTTGGGTTACCATATATTTTAGCTGTGGGAGGCGCTGGCATAGTTGGATTTATAGCTGGAGCGATGTGGAGCGCATGTAAATGGATTGTAAAGAGTATTTTGTATCTCATATTTGAAATTTGGGATAGAACCAAAGCTAAAATACAGGCAAAGAAAAAGAAAAAAAGATTAATGTGCATGTTTAACTTAAAAAATAAAGGACATTTATAAACGAGATAAAAGTGAATAGCTAAAATTAAGGACATTCCACTTGGAATGTCTTTTTTTAATTACTAAAGGAAGTGAAATGACGTGAAGGAAGAAGAACTCCTGAAATTACTTATCCAGTTTGCCGACTTTCTTAATATCAATGCTTTTTGGAAGGACATTTTTCGTGGTATTTTTATGTGGCTGATTGAAGGATTGACCACTATAAATAATGTTATGGAAAAGGTTTTTTTTTAAAACAATAAAATTGATCAGTTGGCCCACAACTGCAACAATGAAAACACTCATGAATGATCCAGGTAAAGGATTAGTCATACTCGCAATAGCCCTCATGGCACTAACCTTTATTTTTATTGGTGGAAAAATGATCATGGGTGATCGAATGTCTACACAAGAATTCACAAAAAAATTTTTTATTAGCGACGTTTGTAATTATAGGGCTGTCTGGATTTATGGGAAGCTTAGAAAAACTAACACTTATCGGTGTTGACGTTGGTAAAAATGCGTTTAGTAGTGAAAAAAATAGCTCAATCAGTTATCAGATCGTTAAAGATAATATCACAGATTTAAAAGCTCTAGATGCTGATGGATGGAAATCAAAAACACCTAAGAAACAAAATTATCTTAAAGAGTCGAATTGGAAAACGGTGAACTTTAACGAAGTCATTGAAGATGATTTTAAAAATGCAAAAGATCTTGCGAATAAAAAAATAGATCAGAATGAGAATGGTGAAGATACAGTAACAGATTTAGATAGTAGTTTTTGGCTCCCTGCAACGGACGAGCATTACTATCGCTACCATGTGAATTTCACAGCTATTATCGTTCAAGCAGTATTTATTTTTTTTAGTGTTTATTTTTAGTACTTTAATTGTTGTACAAACATCGTTTGAACTAGGGATAAAAGGTACAATTGGGCCTTTTATTACAGCAACGGATATATCAACAGGACAAAGAATAAAGAATCTACTTGTGGATATTATAGGAGCCTACGTAAAGATAGTCGTTCTTGTATTTATGATTCAACTATATCGAGTATTTATGACTTGGACTCAAACATTGGATTTTTCGAGTTCTTTAACAGAAAATCTAGTGATTAAATGTTTGATTTGTGTAGGCGCTTTCTTTGCTGTTTTGCAAGGATCAGGATCTGTTCAGCGACTTTTGGGTATTGATGTATCACAAGGATTTGGACAACAGGCCCTCATGGGTACGCTTGCAGGTGGAAAAATTCTTGGCGGTATGAGCGAATTTGCTAAAAATAGCACCAAAAGTGGTATTCACCAATTCGGGAAAGATGGGTTCGCTCGTCGAGGACTTCAAAAGCTAGGAGATCGAAAAGAAGAAAAAGCTAAAAAGGCTCAATTGCAGGATACTTTGGGTGGAAAGGAAAGTTATAATCACTATATGAGTAGAGAAGAGAAAGGAAAAAGAGATGGTTTTAATGAGGGACAACAAATTCTTGCAACAAATCAAGCAATGAGGAACGATACTAGTACCGATCAAGAGAATACGCCAGAAAATACTGATAGCAACCCTAACCCCACTAATTCATCTGGTTCTTCTGGTTCAGGTGCTCATTCAGATACGCTGAACAACCAATCGGGAGAAGGACCAAAAAACAGTGAACAAGAATCAACAAAGAATCAATCAACAAATCTTACAAAATCCGAAAAGCAAAATGCATCCACGGATTCTCTTGCAGCTAACGGGAGTGGACAAACTGGTGAAACCCCTAAAACGAGATCGAACGCAGTAGACCGTCTAAATAAGCAACGAAACCCTTTAAACCATTCTGGACAACAGACCGGAACAAAAACTCCTGATATAAAATCAAAACCTATTCGGAATCGACCAGGGATGAACTATCAACCCCTTCAAGAAGTAGAAGAAGAGAAGGAGACAGAAATGTATTCAACACAAAGACAAAATCCATCTCATCCGAAAAAAAACAGTCAACAAACAAGTTCTAAATAAACCCCAAAAAAATCAACCCAAAAAACCTTTAAACCCGAATTCAGTGCATCCTTCATAACTAGAGAAAAGAGGAAAATAAATGTATCAAATACCAAAATCTACAAAAACAGAAGTAAAGTTATTTTTAGGCTTATTTTTCATTGACATTGCGATTATTGGTGGGGGTATCTTTTTTGGCTTTCAAACCATGAAATTTGTCGCAGGGTGGTGGCAAATTCTTTATATGCTTGCGATCTTTTCTTTCTGTATCTTTATGATCACACGGTTCAACGGACATCGTATGTATCGTGTCATTTTTCAGGCCCTAAAAAAAGATAATCAAAAATATTATGCAGTGATGGATGGTGATGAATAATGGCGAAACTGAATAAGGGAAGAAAAACAACATTAGATGTACTTCCCATCGGCAATATGGACCATGGAAACGTCCTTCAGCTGAAAAATGGTATCTTTTACACAGTGCTGCTTCTCAAAAGTACGGATGTCAATGCTTTGAATCAGGATGAAGCAAGGAAAGCAATGGGACAATTTGCGAGGTTCAATACCAATTATATTGAACCTTATAAGATCCTTTCCATGCGTTTTCCAG
>NZ_AOCG01000021.1 GCF_000525795.1 Listeria aquatica FSL S10-1188 | reverse complement strand
TCGTTTTTCTTGTTGCGATAAGCAATCCCTTTGTCACTGATCATTTCACAGCAAACAAGTCCTGCTCCAAATTCCTTTACCGTCAGCCTAAACGCAGAGTTCGAAATGCCGGCCATCGGTGCAACAACCACGCGATTCTTAATCTCCACATCACCAATTTGAAACATTTAAAAACCCCTTCCTTTTCAAAAAAGTTCCTTATTCTTGCGCTAGTGATATGTTAACACAGATTCAAAGATTCGCAAGCCATTTTTTTTACTGTTCAATTCGAAAATCTGTCTTCAAAACCGTTTGCCCAGCGACCAAATCATCTTGCCAGTATTCAGCCGCAACCGGTTCGGCAATTTCTTGCAAAGGGATCATCACAAAAGCACGCTCCTTCATATATGGGTGCGGAATTTTAAGTTTCTCCGTATCCATCTCAACATTCTCATAAAGTAAAAGATCAATATCGATCAAACGCGGGCCCCACTTAAATAAGCGAACGCGCCCCAGCTCAAGTTCAATCGCAAGACAGCGCTGAAGCAGTTCATCCGGCGAGAGACTTGTCTCAATTTCAAGCGCAATATTAAAAAAAAACATCTTGATCTTCATAGCCAACCGGATCTGTCTGATAAACACTTGAAATCCGTACAACAGAAATCCCATCTGACGCATTCAGCATTTGCACAGCATCCGTCAAATTTTGCAAGCGATCCCCTAAGTTCGTCCCAAGCGAAAGATAAGCCGTCTTCATTAAAGACCACGCTCCCGGTCAATCTCTACCGCAACCGAGTGATAATGTCCAGGAATCGGCGGGTTCGGCTTCACCACTTTGACAGTTACCCGAAAAAGAAGTGGATACCCCGCCAAAACTTCTGCCGCAATTGTCTCCGCGACCGCTTCAATCAACTTAAACCGCTTCCCTTCAACAACTGCCCTCACCGTCTCATACACATCCGCATAGCTCACTGTATCTTCCACGCTATCCGTTTCCCCTGCCTTTCGCGTTGACAGATGCAGAACAAGCGAAATTCGGAACGTCTGTCCCAACTTATTCTCCTCTGGCAAAACACCATGATAGCCATAAAAACTTAGTTCATTCATATAAATTTTATCCAATGTCCTCATCCCTTCTCCTCATCCAAGATCACTTTCCCAGTGATCGCATCCGTCATTTTGACCATCCGCGCAATCTGCAACACATCATGCACACGTACAATTGAGCAACCTTTTGTAATCCCGTAAACTACCGTGGCTCCCGTACCTTCCACTCGCTGATCCGCCGGGAGATCCAGTACCCAACCAATCGTACCTTTCCGACTTGTTCCAAGCAACACTTCATAGCCTAAGTCCACAAGTTCATCCACACGACGCAAAACCTCAAGATTTTGATTTTTAGTTTTCACAAAGCCAAAACCAGGATCAAGGATAATGTGCTCATCTGGCACACCTGCCGCTTTACAAATCTGGATGCTTTCTAGTAAGTCTTCCTTCACATTTTCCATAAAATTTGTATACGCCTGGTCTTTACGATTGTGCATCAAACAAATGGGAATTTGATATTTAGCCGCCACATCAGCTATCTGTGGATCAAATTTTGCCCCCCACTGATCGTTCAAGAAATCCGCTCCAGCAAGCACAGCTTCCTCCGCCACATCGCTTCGCCAAGTATCAACGGAAATCCAAATATCTGGAAGTGCGGCTCGCACAGCTCGTACGACCGGCAAAAGACGCTCTCTTTCCTCTTCTTTAGAAACAGCTTCATGGCCTGGTCTCGTTGAAATCGCACCAATATCAATAATTTCAGCGCCATCAGTTGCCATTTGGATGGCACGTTCGACTGCTTTTTCAAGCTCTATGTATCTTCCCCCATCAGAAAACGAATCAGGAGTCACATTTAAAATGCCCATTACCATACTTGGATGATCTTTCGTCCATACCTTTTCCATTCCGCTCACCTCATCGTTATTATAGCAAAAATCCAGTCGCTTTACGCTAGTTTTACAAAAAAAGAAAGCGTTTTAATTAAAAAGGCGCCTCAAATTATTGATAGCAAATTGGAGCCCCCTAGAAAGGCACATTTCTCACTTCCTGTAAAAAATTTTGACACAAAAAAACCGATGCGGAAAAGAGAGTGAACCGCATCGGTCAAAAAAGGGAGTTTTGGAATTTTCATTCTTTTGGGAGAAAGAAAATGAAAAAGTTGTTTGTTGTTAACTTATAGATATATTCTAACCAGCTTAGAATAAAACTAGCTGGGAATTTTATGATAATTCACTAAGAAATAGAAAAGCTTTCCTTCATTTTTTGTACATAAAAACCGATGTGGAAAAAGGGAGTAAAACCACATCGGTCAAAAAAGGGAGTTTTGGGATTTCATTCTTTTGGGAGAAAGAAAATGAAAAAGTTTTGCTTGTTGTTAGCTTATAAATACATCATAACGAATCAAAAAGAAATTCTGCTTGGAGTTCTATGAAAGTTCACTAAGAATCAAAAAAACTTTCTTTCATTTTAGACATAAAAAAGTCGATGTGGAAAAAAGGGAGTAAAAACCACATCGACCAAAAGAGAAGTTTGGGTTATCATTCTCTGGGGAGGAGAATGAAAAAGTTTTACTTGTTGCTAACTTACAAATATAGTTTAATTCACTTCGAATAAAAAGAGCTTGGAATTCTATAATAAATTCCTAAGAAATCTAGAAAAATACTCTCATTATTTTTAGGCATATAAAAACCGATGTGGAGAAAGGGAGTAAACCACATCGGTCAAAAAGGGAGTTTGGGTTTTCATTCAAAAAAGGGAAAGAATGAAAAAGTTGTTTGTTGTTAGCTTATGTATAGATCATATCGTTTTAAAAATAAAATTTGCTTTGTATTTCATGAAAATTTACTAAGAAAAGAAGAAACTTTTCCTCATCCATTCTTTTCGCACATAAAAAACCAATGTGGAAAAAGGGAGTAAACCACATTGGTCAAAAGGGAGTTTTGGGATTTTCATTCAAAAAAGGGAAAGAATGAAAATTGCTTGTTGTTAGCTTATAAACATATATTACCTAACAAAAAAGTGTTCTTGCTGTGGAAATCATTAAAATTCACTAAGAAAATTATTTACTTTTTCTTATTTAGCTAGTCAAAGTCATAAAGCGGTGTGCTTAAATAGCGTTCCCCATTACTCGCGACAACGGCCAGCACTTTTTTTCCCTTCTCCAAGCTCTTTTGCTAAATCTAGTGCAGCTCTAATAGTTGCTCCCGATGAAATACCAGCAAGAATCCCTTCCTGCTTCGCTACTTCACGTGCTGTTTTAATCGCATCCTCACTTGAAATTTTAAGTATACCATCATAGACTTTCGTATCTAAAGTATCTGGAACAAATCCCGCTCCAATTCCTTGAATTTTATGTGGAGACGGTTCGCCGCCACTCAAAACAGGCGATTCTTCTGGTTCAAGTGCATAAATTTTAACATCAGGATAATTTTTCTTAAGCACGTGTCCGACACCAGTAACCGTTCCACCAGTTCCAACACCCGCAATAAAAGCATCGAGACCATCTTTGCCAAACGCTTCTACGATCTCAGGTCCGGTTGTTTCTTCGTGAACCTTTGGATTAGCAGGATTATGGAATTGTTGCGGTATAAAATAGCCATTTTCTTTCGCTAGTTCATCTGCTTTAGCAATCGCACCTTTCATTCCTTCTGCCCCAGGCGTTAAAACAAGTTCTGCTCCATAAGCTTGCAGCAGTTTACGGCGTTCCAAACTCATCGTATCGGGCATTACAAAAATTGCCTTGTACCCTTTAGCAGCCGCTACCATCGCTAGTCCAATCCCCGTGTTTCCACTAGTTGGCTCGATAATTGTATCCCCCGGTTTAATGACACCTTCTTTTTCTGCTTCCTCAAGCATCGCATTGGCAATCCGGTCCTTCACGCTTCCACCCGGATTTTGGAATTCCAGTTTCACATAAACATCCGCACTCCCCACATCTGGTAGACGGTTCAGCTTAACTATCGGTGTTTTTCCAATTAAATCCGTTATTGAGTTTACAATTTTCATTTACCTCGCTCCTCACATTCATTTCTATTCTTACTTTATCTAATTCCGAGCTTTTTTGTCAAATTTAAAGTTTCCCACTAAAAAAAGCTGTTCAAATAAACTGAACAGCTTTCAACATTCATTATTTTGCTTCTTGATAGATTTCTTCAAGATCACTTTCCGAAAACTCATAGTGCCGTCTGCAGAAGTGGCATTCCGTATCTGCACCGTGATCTTCTGTAATCATCGCACGAATTTCGTCTTTACCAAGCGATTGAATCGCCGTCTTAAAGCGCTCTTTCGAACAGTTACACTCAAACTTCACAGGCAGTTTTTCAAGAATCTGCACGTTTTCCTTCCCACCTGCTAGACGTGCGATAATGTCTTCCGGCGTTTCACCGCTGTCAATCATGCGAGAAACCGTGGGACAACTTGCCAAATTACGTTCAATTTCCTCAATGATTGCCTCATCAGCACCTGGAAGTAGTTGAACCATAAAGCCACCAGCCGCTCGAATGCTCGTATCCGGATTAACAAGTACACCAACACCCACTGACGAATTTATTTGCTCCGAATTCGCAAGATAGTAAGTGAAATCTTCACCAATCTCACCAGAAACGATTGGAACTTGCCCTGTAAAGTTTTCACCAAACCCAAGATCTTTCACCACAGAAAGAGTGCCTTCCGTTCCGACACCACGCCTAACATCAAGCTTGTGGGCGCTATTTAATTCTTCAAAGTTGACATGCGGGTTCATCACATAGCCACGAATCGTTCCCTCCGTGTCCCCATCCGCTATAATCGTCCCAATTGGGCCATTTCCTTCGACCTTCGTCGTAATTTTTTGATTTTCCTTTTGCATCGCACCCAAAAACAGAGTCGAAGTCATCGTCCGACCCAGTGCGGCTGAAGCGACCGGCCAAGTATCATGCCGCTCCTGCGCTTCGCGAATCGTTTCTGTCGTCACCGCCGCATAAATTCGAACATATCCATTATAAGCCAAAGCTTTTACTAAATAATCACTCATATATTTCTTATCTCCTTAAGATTTATTTCGCTGATAAAGCAAGTTCAACCCTTTTAGTGTAAGGAAGGGATCTACTACATCAACTAGTTCAGACTTCTCGGTAATAAACCGCGCAAGCCCTCCAGTTGCAACTACCGTTGGTTTCGAATCCGTTTCACGCATCATTTCTCGAATGATACCTTCACACTGCCCGATAAAACCATAAAAAATCCCCGCTTCCATCGCACTAACCGTTGACTTTCCTATCACATGTTCCGGTTCCGTGATATCAACACGTGGTAGCTTCGCCGTTTTCGTATAAAGTGCCTCCGTTGAGATCATAATCCCCGGTGCAATTACCCCGCCGCGGTACATGCCTTTTTCATCAATATAGCAAAACGTGGTCGCTGTTCCAAAATCCACAACAATGGCCGGTTTCCCGTACTCATGAATCGCCGCAACAGCATTCACAATCCGGTCAGCTCCCACTTCGCGCGGATTATCCACTTTTAAATTGAGTCCCGTCTTAATCCCAGGCCCAACAACAAGTGGCTCGATCTCAAAATAGCGGCGACACATCGTCGTGATTGCATGCATGACAGGTGGCACCACCGAACAAATAGTGATGGCATGCACATCAGCCGGTTTAATCCTAGCTTGCTGAAAGAAGCCTAAAACTAGCATCCCAAGCTCATCTGCCGTTCTCGCTTTATCCGTCGCCATCCGAAATGTCTGCACCAGTTTGTCTTCCCGGTAAATGCCAAGCGTACAATTTGTGTTCCCAACATCAATCACTAAAATCATGAATCGTCCTACTTTCTCTAGAGATCTCTCGTATCATATCACTAAGCGAATCCAACTGTCGATTAATCTGTTTGGTTTAAAAAGGACTAAGCCGATTTCTCGGCCTAGCCCTTCACGATTATTCGTTATCTTTCTTGCTATCTTTGCTGTCATCCTCAGTTGGATTTTGATCAGCATCCGAATTCGTTTCTTCCTGAATCTCTTTATCCTCTGCTTCGAATTTTTTTAGTTGCTTCTTCGCGGTCAACCTTATCTTCCGCGCTCGCATCTTCTTTCTCTTCCACAAACGATTTCGCATCTTCAGTTTCAGTTTTTTCTTCCCTTTCAGAAGGATACTCATCCTTATCTAGATCTGGAGGCATAACCCCATCATCAAACAAGGAACGAATTTGGCGAGCATCAAGCGTTTCAACTTCAAGCAAGGTTTCTGCAATCAATTTATGCTGCGCTTGATGTTCTAGAATAATATTTTTAGCACGGTCATAGCAGTAACGAATAATGCTTTGAACTTCCGTGTCAATCTCATAAGCAATCTTATCTGAGAAATCTTGTCCATTTCCGAAATCGCGTCCCATAAAGACTTGCCCATTTCCAGAAGTAAACTGAAGCGGGCCAATCTTATCACTCATGCCCCATTCCGTCACCATCCGGCGAGCAATTTCAGTCGCACGTTCAAAATCATTACTTGCGCCCGTTGTTACTTCACCAAATGTAACTTCTTCAGCAACGCGACCACCAAGTAGTCCTGTAATCCGGTCAAGAAGTTCTGGTTTACTCATCAAGAAACGATCTTCCTTAGGAAGCATGACGGCATAACCACCAGCTTGTCCACGTGGAACAATTGTAACCTTGTGAACCGTCTCCGCTTCATCTAGAACCATCCCAACGATTGTATGCCCACTTTCGTGATAAGCCACAACGCGTCGTTCTTTTGGTGAGATGACACGGTTTTTCTTCGCTGGCCCGGCAATTACACGGTCAGTCGCTTCATCAATATCACTCATATCTACTTGCTTCTTATCTGACCGAGCAGCCACAAGCGCGGCTTCGTTCAGTAAGTTTTCAAGATCGGCACCTGAAAATCCTGGAGTCCGTTGTGCAATAGCTTTCAAATCAACGCTCTTCGCAAGAGGTTTGTTTCTTGCGTGAACACGAAGGACAGCTTCACGTCCTTTAACATCTGGACGGTCAACCATAATTTGACGGTCAAAACGTCCTGGACGAAGAAGAGCTGGGTCAAGCACATCGGCACGGTTTGTCGCTGCAATGATGATGATCCCTTCATTACCACTGAAACCATCCATTTCAACAAGAAGTTGGTTTAGCGTTTGTTCACGTTCATCGTGTCCTCCGCCCATTCCAGCTCCACGCTGACGACCAACTGCATCAATTTCATCAATGAAAATGATACATGGCGCATTTTTCTTCGCATTTTCAAATAAGTCACGGACACGGCTTGCACCGACCCCGACAAACATTTCAACAAAGTCAGAACCACTGATTGAGAAGAATGGTACCCCAGCTTCCCCTGCAACAGCACGAGCTAGGAGTGTTTTACCAGTTCCTGGCGGTCCAACAAGGAGCACTCCTTTTGGAATGCGCGCACCAAGATCAGAAAACTTACGTGGATCTTTTAAGAATTCCACAACTTCAACAAGTTCTTGTTTTTCTTCATCAGCACCTGCTACATCTGTAAAGCGCACTTTCTTCTTATCATCATTGTAAAGTTTGGCTTTACTTTTCCCAAAGCTCATCACTTTACCGCCGCCACCGCCTTGCGATTGGCTCATCAAGAAGAAGAAGAGAATGATGATAATTAGGAACGGAATGATAGAAGAGAAGAAGGTTACCCAGCCACTATTTTGTTTAGCGGGAACAACTTCCATTTTCGTTTTATTGTCATCCGCAGCCGTTTGAATTTCTTTTAACAAGGAATCACTATTAATGGCATACGTTGTAAAAGCTGAATCACTTTTATTTTGTCCTAATCCAGAAGATTTCTCTTTTGAACTATCCGAGGATTTGAAATCCCCTTCAATGGTATAAACGCTTCGATCGGGTTGAATCGTAAATGATTTGACATCCCCATCTTGTAACTTCGTCATAAATTCGTTATAGCTGATATCTTTCGCAGCCTCTTTATTGGTATTAAAGGAAGCAACAATCCCGATAATCACGAGAAAAATTATGACATAAAATATCGCATTTCTAAAAAATCTGTTCATTCCTTACCTCCTCCCACGCAAGAGCCTGGACTAATCGTTTCACAATTTTTTCAAAGGAACGGTCTCATAGTACCATTCCCTAGATTTTCCGAAAAACACATCCGAGTTTGTAACCTCTTACGAAGATTCATGAATTAATATTTTTTAAACTTACAAATAAGTATGTTAACTGAAAAACTATGACTAATCATAGCACAACGAAATCGCCTTGCCTACTATTTTGCACGGTTTTTTAGGCAATTTCTTTCACATGTAAATCAGCCTTCTTTTCTCTATTTTACCGAAAAAAGAAAGGAAAGTGAAATAGAAATCATTCTGCATAAACTTCGGGTTTTAAAACGCCAATATAAGGAAGATTACGGTATTTTTCCGCGAAGTCTAAACCATAACCAACGACAAACTCATTCGGAACAACAAAACCAACATAATCAGCTTGGATATCCACATTTCGACCTTCTGGTTTATCGAGCAAAGTGACAAGCTTGACCGACTTAGCTTGGCGATATTTAAGCATATCCACTAGATAGCTAAGCGTTCTGCCACTATCCACAATGTCTTCCACAACCAAAACATCTCTTCCTTCAACCGAAGTATTCAAATCCTTGATAATTTTCACTTCTCCAGAAGAAACCATGCCATTTCCATAACTAGAAACATCCATAAAATCCATTTCTAGATAGGTGTCGATTCGTTTTAGTAAGTCAGTCATAAAAGGAGTAGCTCCTTTTAAAATGCCAATCACAAGCGGATTTCGTCCTTCATACTCCGTTGTTAGCTCCACACCAAGTTCACGAATTTTCTCTTGAATTTTTTCTTCACTGATTAGCACTTTCTGAATATCGTCATGCATACTCATTTTTCCTCCTAAATGTTTGCGGTATCTAATAATATACTGTTTTTTTTTCGCGACTCGGTTTTGTATCTTGGTTTGATTTCTTGATGCCAGGAATCCATAAAATTTGTCCCGTAAAATCCGTCACAATCGGAAGGCTATCCCGTAAATGGCGGGGAACTTTTTCCGTAATCAAAATTTCCTTTATTTTTTTAGTGCCACCGCTCCCCTTTAATTTCATTTTATCGCCAGGAAGGCGTGTTCGAATAATGAGTGGAAGCGTCACTTCGTCTGCGTCAACAATGATGCCATCTAGTCCTGAAGTTTGTACACCGGAACTTTTTTGCCGCATTTTGAGTTCTGAACCGTCACGCAAAACAATTCGATCTCCGGCTTCCATCTGATAATAAAACTCCTGAATTTTTCTGTTCCACTGGGAAAAATCCTTCAATTCGGTCATAAACTCGCCGAATTTTTAGTCCTTTCGGCAAATTTAACGATGCAGAAGGATTATCGCTTTTGACCAATGCCAAAATATCATCAACATGCTTCGCAGAAACCTCTTTTACTTCATCGTTTTTATACAGATAATTTAATAGTAAATGAATTAAGCGGCGTTGTAAAGGAAAGGCCGCACTTTTTACGCCGGAAATTTGAAGTTCGACTCCCGCTGATTTCACATTGCCAAACTTCACAAATTTTTGTAGTGCAAGTTCATCCAAAAAAGCCATATCTTCTTGCAGTTCAGATGAAAAGCGTGCAAAATGCTCCGCTACACGTGGATTCTCTTTTCGCAAAAAAGGAAGAACAACATGCCGGTAACGATTTCTCGTATAAAGTAGACTGTCATTGGTTTCATCCACAAAATAGGGCAGACCCTCCGCCTCAGCATAGGACAAAATCGTTTCTTTTGCCTCTTCTAGAAACGGGCGAATCAGCTTCCCTGAACTAAATGGACGAATCGCTCTCATACCTGCATAGCCACTCCCGAAACTCCCACGCACTAACCGCATCAAAATCGTTTCTACTTGATCGTCAGCATGATGAGCAAGAATCAATTTATCAAAGTGATGTTCAGTAAACGTAGCCTCAAAAAATGCATAACGTGCGTACCTTGCCGCTTCTTCAAAGCTCATCTTTGTTTCAGCTTGGAGCTTCTTAACATCTACTCGCTTGCTATAAAAGGGCAGATCATATTGCTTCGTAAACGCTTCGAGCGCTTCTTTTTCATCAGCACTTTCCTCACGGAGGGCGTGGTCAAGATGCACAACGCTCAAGTTTTCCTTGTAGCGCTTAAGCAAAAAATCCAGCAACGCGAAAGAATCCGGTCCTCCGGAAACTGCCAAAAGCAATTTCTCATCTGGCCGGATTAAATCATGCTTTAGAATAAAGTTTTCGACACGCCTTGAAAATTCATCCATTCTAAAAACCTTTCTTCCAAAATAAGGATGGGTAAAATGCCCATCCTTACCATCTCGTTTATGAATATACGCTTAGCCTCGTCTTGCTCCACGGCCGCCACGTTTTGATTCCGTTTGGCGTTTGATTGTTGAAAGTCTTTCATCACTATCTTTCAAGAATTTAGCCATTATGTCTTCAAAATCTTCAGGCTGTTTGGACTGAGCAGCTGGTTTCTTGTTATACTTCGGTTTCCGATCATAATTTCGTTCTGGACGTGGACGATCAACCGCTTTACGGATTGAAAGGCCAATCTTACCGTCATCCCCAACGTTCATAACTTTTACCGTCACTTCATCTCCAACCGATAAAATGTCATTAATATCTTTTACATAGTTATCTGCAACTTCACTAATATGAACTAAACCGGTTTTTCCACCATCCAGCTCAACAAACGCTCCAAAATTGGTAATCCCTGTAACTTTCCCTTGTACTTTGTTGCCTACTTCGATCGACATAAAAAAAAAGCTTCCTCCTTAAATTTTCACTCTATACAGCCTAATTATAACGATTTAAAAAAAACGTGTCAAACACCTGACTTTAGTCAAGCAGGCGCTTATTCAGATTTCTCTTTTTTTCTTTTCAGTTGGAGTATTAAAGATGATTTCCCCTTCTTTCGATAAATAATACTCGCTACGAGCAAGTTTTGCAATGTAATCATCATCGTGTAACTTGCTAATTTCACCTTTCAATTGTTTTTCTTCAAGCTTGGCATCTGCAAGTTTTTTCTCCACCTTCACTTTTTCAGCTTTTTTATCTTGCAAAAGCATCGTTTGCTTCGTGTAGAGCACAAAGAGAGCAGAAAAAACAACCGCAACGGCAACAAGAAGTACAGCCAGTCTTCTGGCTAGGGCGACACGGCGTCTGTTTCTAGCTTTATTTAGCGTTTCTTTATCTTTAATATAACGGTTTTGCATGCGTGTAACCGTCTTCTTCTCCTTCATGCCCTGCACCTCCATCAGCCTTCCGCCAAAATCAAATCAATTAGAAAGGATTCTTATAAAGATAATATCAATAATTTCACAATTTGTCCATCGTCATCTAATCAGATTTGACACCTTTTTTCAATTTTTTCACAAGAAAAAAAACGGCCACATTAGCGACCGCTTTCTCCGTTTTCTTGATCATTTCGTACTTCGCTTACAATTTTATACATTTCTGTTGCAGCTTCTTTACGCGCATTTTCCTCTAAGCGCTCCACAACAGCCGTCACAGTCTTGGGACCAAAACGGATGACCAGTTCATCTCCAGGCTTTACATTTGTTCCTGGTTTGGCCACGGTTCCATTAATCATAATCCGGCCTTTTTCTGCCACTTCTTTTGCAACCGTCCGCCGTTTAATTAGTCTTGAAACTTTTAAAAATTTATCCAAACGCATCACTTGTGCCATTTTCATTCCACCTTTATTATTTTTTAATCAATCTGCGACTCAGTCCATAAAGCTTTGAACCAAATGGCAGATAAACAAAATCTTGAGCTTCTAACAATCGATATCGTAGAGTAAACAAAAGGAAAACAAGTCCCCCTAAAAGACTTCCGCCAATAGCTTGAACCGCACTTCCAAGGCGTGATTCAAATGGGATAAAAAGTTCCCAGCAGACTGGAATCACACACATGAAAAGAAGCGCTAATCCAAGTTTTAACAAAGTATGGAAATTTGTAAATCCCACTTCCAGATTCTGCTTCAAAGCATAGCCGCAAATAAGCAAAATGACAAGAAGTCCGACCGATGTGGAAATTGCGGCGCCTAAAGTATCCCATTTTGGAACAAGCCACGAATTGAAAAGAATTTTCGCTATGAGCCCGACGACAACAGCAACAGCTGGGACAGCAAGTTTACCGAAACCTTGAAGGATACTACTCATCATGATGATCAGCGAGCTGAGCAAAACAGCTGGGATGAACATTTGCAAGACAAAGGTGCCATCGCTTGTTTCAAATAGCATCTGGTTGAGCGGTCGCATAATGATGATCAAGCCGACCGTCTCGGCTCCCGAGAGAATCAAGGTGAGTTTTACGGCAAGCTTCACAGATCGCGCCAATTGCCTCCGCTCGTTTTTCACTCGTGCCGCCGTAATCATAGGAACAAGCGCAAGGGCAAGTCCAGATGAGAGCACAAGACCAAGCTGCAAGATCGGCTGCCCCCGGTCATAAATCCCTTTAAGTGACTTTGCAGTGAATTCTGGGATGCCATTTTCTGCCATTAAGCGGTAAACTTGGAAGGAATCTGCGAGCTGGAATAAAATGAGCATCGCGCTAACGGTACAAATCGCTAGGCTTTGCCGCAAGAATTCTCGGCCGATCCCCTTCTTTTCAGTTCTGTTCGGGAATGTGCCCCAAATTTTGAGTCCTCCCTCCGAAAGTCGTTTCTTGTAAAAGCGACGTAGCAAAAAGACGGCAGCGAGTCCGCCAAACACGGCACCGCTCATCGCAAAACTGGCGGTTTCAGATAGTGTTTTCCCAAGGCGCAGCGCGAGCCATGACCCGATCAGGATGATGGATACGCGAATGATTTGTTCAACGGTCTGCGAAACAGCTGTCGGGCGCATATCTTCTTGTCCTTGAAAGTATCCGCGTAAAAAAGCAAGCTGCGGAGTGAGCAAGAAAACTAGGCTAATAACTCGAATTGGACTGGAAAGTTCGCTATCCCCCATCAAATTCGCAAATAAACCTGCACCGAGAAATAGGATTCCAAACAAGCTAAAGCACAGCACTTTCAGCGTTCGATATACTGATTGTAAAATAATTCGTTGTTTGCGAAGATCCTGCTCTGCTTCTGCCATCATTTTGGATACCACAACTGGGAAACCACCTAAAGCGAGTGTCATCGCAATTCCATAAATAGGATAGACTTGTTGAAAAATATAAAAACCAACGTCACCAACTAAGTTTTGGAACGGTACACGATAAACGGCACTTAAAATCTTGGAGACAAGCGAGGCGATCGTGAGCAGTAAAGCGCCATGCATTAAATTTTTAATTGAGCGTTCTACCATGCTTAACCGCCTTTCTCGCTTTCTCTCACCTAATTTTAGGCTTTTTCAGCGGGTTCTTTCTTTTTTTTACAGCTTTCTTCAATTTTTTGAGTAATTCTTTGATATTGAAAAGCCATTCTTGCAAGGTTTTATTTTGGATGTTCATGGTAAGCTTTAGCGCTGCCCCGTCCATACCGACGCCAATTGAACGACCAAATTCGCCTACAGCTTCCATCACAACATCTCCGCGAACTTGTTTCGTTCCTTCGTCTGAATACATAAGAATGATTTTCTTACCTTCTTCTTTAATCACTTCAACGCCATCCAGAAGCGCGAGAATCCGAAGTTCAGTCACGCTGAATAAATACTCTACTTCTTCAGGGTATTCCCCAAAACGATCAATCATGTCGCTCCGAAGCGTCTCTAACTCTTCTTCATTTGTCACATTACGGAATCGTTTATACATTTCAATTTTTTGCCGACTATCCGTGGTGTAGTATTCTGGGATATACGCATCCAGTTGAATGTCAATTTCAACAGGAGCGGCTTCTTCTTTTTCTTCTTGAGGCATTCTCTCTTCAATAGCATCCTTCAACATTTGTGAATAAAGGTCAAACCCGACAGAATCAATAAAGCCATGTTGCTGAGCGCCAAGGATATTCCCCGCCCCACGAATGGACAAGTCGCGCATCGCGATTTTAAATCCAGAACCAAGCTCTGTAAACTCTTTAATCGCTTGAAGCCGTTTTTCCGCCTCTTCTCGCAAGACTTTATCTTTTTTATACATGAAATACGCATAAGCGATTCGGTTCCAACGCCCAACGCGTCCTCGCAATTGATACAACTGCGAAAGTCCCATTCGATCAGCATCCTGTACAAAAAGGGTATTCACGTTTGGAATATCTACGCCAGTTTCGATGATGGTCGTTGTCACAAGCACATCGTATTCCCCTTCAAGGAAACTTAAAATAACGGATTCAAGCTCGGACTCCGTCATTTGCCCATGTGCTACGCCAACACGCGCATCTGGAACAAGCGCGCTGATTTCATCTGCTTTTTTCAAAATGGTCTCAACTCGGTTATAGAGATAGTAAACCTGACCATCACGCGCAAGCTCGCGTTCGATGGCTTCACGTACTAAAACGTTATTCTGCTCGGTCACATATGTCTGAACCGGAAAACGGTTCGCTGGCGGTGTTTCAATCACAGACAAATCCCGCACACCAATCATTGACATGTGCAAGGTCCGCGGAATTGGCGTCGCCGTAAGCGTAAGCACATCAATTTTAGATCTGATTTGTTTGATTTTTTTCTTTATGTGTTACGCCGAAGCGTTGCTCTTCATCAACCACTAGAAAGCCTAAATCGCGGTATTTAACATCTTTCGAAAGCAAGCGGTGTGTGCCGACAACAATATCAATCGTCCCACTTGCAAGTCCTTTTATAGTTTCATTTTGTTCTTTTCTCGTTCTGAAACGGCTAAGCAAACCAACATTGATCGGGAACCCTTGAAATCGTTCTTTCATCGTTTCAAAATGCTGCTGGGCAAGTATCGTAGTTGGAACTAAAAATGCCACTTGTTTCCCGTCCATCATTGCTTTAAAAGCAGCTCGAAGCGCCACTTCCGTTTTCCCATAACCCACGTCTCCAACGAGCAACCGGTCCATCGGGCGAATCCGTTCCATGTCTTTTTTGATTTCTTTAATCGAACGGAGCTGGTCATCTGTTTCTTGATACGGGAAGGAGTCTTCAAATTCCCGCTGCATGTCGCTATCTGGACTGAAAGCAAACCCTTGTTCAGCTTCACGCTCTGCATATAACTTGATCAAATCATCGGCAATATCTTGCACGGAAGCTTTCACTTTCGTCTTCACGCGCTTCCATTCGCTTCCGCCTAGTTTATTAAGTTTTGGTGCTTTCCCTTCTGCACCAACATACTTTTGCACAAGCTCAAGCTGCTCTACTGGAATAAACAGTTTATCTTCTCCTTGATAAACAAGCAACAAATAATCTTTATGGACGCCGCTAATTTCAAGTGTTTCCATACCAACATACCGGGCAATCCCATGATTAACATGAACAACATAATCGCCAACTTTAAGTTCTGAATAACTTTGAATTCGTTCCGCATTCGAAAGTTTTTGACGTTTTTTTTGCTTTTTTCACTTGCTTGTTAAACAATTCCGTTTCGCTAATGATCGCAACTTTTGAAAGCGGCAATTCGAAGCCATTTTGGAAACTGCCAATCACAAATTGGATGACCCCATATTTGGGAACATCTTCCTCGCGTTTTAATACAACGCTTTCCATATCATAATCCGCAAGCGTCTGCTGCATTTTTTCCGCCCGTTCAAGGGTTGGCGCGAGAATCACGACCGCATAATTATTTTTATGCCAGCTCGCCACTTCAGTTTGTAATACGGACATTTGTCCGTGGAACTGCTGCATTTGTTTATAAACAAAGTTAGTCGTTTTCGAAACTCTGAGACTACCTTGAGTTTTCTGGAATAAAGTTAAATAAATTTTCGGAGAACGATTTTCTTCCATTAAATCATGAAAATGGTGCCCAAGCTGCACGTCACGAACAGTTTCAAGTCGACTGAGCGTCTCTGTTTGCCACTCAGCTTCTTCGCGCTCTAACCCCTCATCTGTCTCTTGAATACGCGCAAATTCGTCTAAAACGAGCACCGTGTTTTCTGCCGCGTAATCAAATAGCGAAGCCGGGTCCGGGTAAGCTAACCCAATGTATTTAAAAAACAAATCTGGCTTAATACCCGAACGTAGCAATTCAAGATCCGTTTCGATGTTGCTTACAAGTGTTTCTTTATCTTCCGGATTTTTCATATTAGAAAGCGTATCCGAAAGACCTTTTTCAAGTCGTTTCACAATATCTGGAAAATAAGCAGCTTCAAGCAAAATTTCCGTTGCAGGTAAAATTTGGAACTCTTCAATTTTATTTTGCGAACGTTGTGTTTCTACATCAAAGTAACGCAGTGAGTCAATCTCTGTATCAAACAGCTCAATTCGAATCGGGTATTCTTCTGTAATTGGGTACACATCAATGATACCACCACGAACGCTAAACTCACCCGGCGTATTGACCATGCCACTCATAGAGTATCCCATGGTAACAAGGCTTTCCTTCAACTGTTCCGGTTCGATTTCTTCACCTTGAACAAGACGAAGGTTATACTTTTCCCAAAGCGAAACAGGCGGAAGCAATTTCCTCAACCCTGAAACTGGTACAACAACAATTCCTGGGCGCTTTGTAAGCAAGAAATTAAGTGCTTCAACACGCTGTCCGCGAAGTTCCGGACTCGATACGCTAAGCTCTGAGGAAATGAGTTCATCGGCTGGATATAAAAACAAACGATCACTATCCATTAGCGATAAAAGATCGTCATATAATTTTTGCGCATGATATAAATTATGTGTAATCAAAAGTACCGGACGCTTTGTCGCATTCTCAATGACACTTGCAAAAAGCGCACGTGCTGATCCTGAAAGTCCTGTAACAAGCTGAGATTCTTTTTTATTTGCAACCGCGCTTACAATATCGCGGATTTCTTTTTGGTCGTAGATTAGCTGTTTCAAGCCCTTCAAAACGATCCTCTCCTTCAATCCAATCTGGCTTCTTTCTTTTTCTGAAAATTCCTTCTTTCTGAAACGAGTAAGGCAGCATGCCAAGTGGGCGTTCGGAAACCCGACCAAGCATGCTTAATTATAACGATTCATAACATCAATAAAGGGTAGCTTCACAGCATCTTCAATCGCATCCGCACTTTTTTTTAATCGCGGCAATCATTTCTGGCTGCTCAACTTTACTAAAATCCCCTAATACATAGTGAATAATTTCACCATGCTCCGGGCGATCGATCCCCACACGTATCCGATCAAACGATTGCGTCTTCAAATGAGCAATCAACGACCGCATACCGTTATGCCCGCCAGCACTTCCTTTTTGTCGCAATCTAATTTTCCCGATCGGTAAATCCAAATCGTCATAGACCACAACCAAATCTTCTATTTCAACATTATAATAATCCATCAGCGGACGCACACACTCCCCAGAAGCATTCATGAAAGTTAACGGCTTCACAAGCATCACTTTTTCCCCGTTAATAATCGGCGTACTGATCATTCCATTAAATTTCGTGCTTTTCCATGGTGTTTGAAAGCGAAAACTCAGTTCATCCACTACCATAAAACCTGCATTATGCCGTGTTCGTTCATATTTTTTCCCGGGATTACCGAGTCCTACAATCATCTTCATTGCTATTCTCCCCGCTCAATAAAACCACTTCACCTTGCGAACTGGTTTTCACTCTGTAATGATTATTTGTTTGATTATAACATGATTCTAGTGGTTTTTAAAGTTTCCGCCACTCCACAAAAAAAGCGCAACGCCTTACGGCATCACGCTTTCACTTTCATTTTTCAAACGTAGTTATTCAACAGGTTCCTCAGCAGTTCCATGAGCAGCCTCTGGTTCAGGAGCAGCTGTGTCTGCTTCCACTTCTTCTTCAACACGTGGTGCCGCAACCGTTACGATCGCTTCTTCTCCATCTGTAATTACTTCATAATCAGAACCTGCATCAAGATCGCTAACAGCAAGCGAGTCCCCAATTTCAAGTTTCGAAATGTCGACTTCAATTGATTCTGGAAGTTTGTCTGGTGTTGCTTTCACATTTACTTCATATAGAACTTGCTGCAATACGCCGCCAGCTTTCACACCAACAGATTCACCAACAAGGTCAATCCGAACCTCAGCTTCTACTTCTTCGCTCATATTAACAGCAAGGAAATCAACGTGAATAACTTCATCTTTAATAGGATCTTTTTGATATTGATGTAGCAGCACATTAAATTTTGAGCCGCCAACATTTACAGCGAATACTGCGTTCTTTCCGTGTTCACGTACCGCTTTGATTAATTCAAGTCCATCAACCGAAACAGGAACGTTTTCAGTTTTATAACCATAAATAATCGCTGGGATACGTCCAGATTCACGTACTTCTGTCACTTGTGAATGCGGTTTCGTATCTCTTTTTTGAACTTCTAATGTCGTTGCCATAAAAAATCCACTCCACTCATTCAATTTGTATTCTTTAACAACTAAAGTTTACCCCACCTGTTTGTTTTTAAACAAAATGTTTATCTTCCCATAATTAATGGTAAACAAAAACTAGTGTGAAACTTTGTTATTACTCTTCTATTGTATCGCAATTTTTCGAGCTCTCAAAATTTTTCGCATCATTATTTGGAATGAAAAGGATTACAAACTGTATTATAGCGCTTACAAAATTTTATTAGTACAAATTTCCAAATTAAGGACGTTCATAGTTTCACAAACTGTAATAAAGTGTTATACTGTGTTAGTAAAAAGTTTTCTAAGGAGGAAGTTGTATGATTAAAGACCACCAAAAAATTATTTTGATTGGTGATGGCGCTGTAGGTTCTAGCTATGCATTTGCGTGCGTTAACCTTGGAATTGGACAAGAATTTGGTATCATCGACATCGATAAAGATAGAACGATTGGAGATGCAATCGACCTTAGCCACGCTGTCCCGTTTTCTACACCAAAGAAAATCTATTCCGCTAATTATAGCGATTGCGGCGATGCCGATCTAATTGTTATCACAGCAGGTACTGCACAAAAACCTGGTGAAACTCGTCTTGACCTAGTAAACCGTAACATCAAAATCATGAAAGGGATCATCGATGAAGTCATGGCAAGCGGTTTTGATGGGATCTTCCTAATTGCGTCAAACCCTGTTGACGTATTAACTTACGCAACTTGGAAATTCTCTGGACTTCCAAAAGAACGTGTTATCGGTTCTGGAACAAGTTTAGATACAGCTCGTTTCCGTTCTTCAATTGCTGACTATGTAAAAGTGGACGCTCGAAATGTGCATGGATATATTCTCGGGGAACACGGCGACACTGAATTCCCAGCTTGGAGCCATACAACTGTTGGTGGACTTCCAATCTCCGAATGGATTAAAGAAGACGAACAAGGAGCAATGGACACGATTTTCGAAAGTGTTCGTGATGCTGCCTACGAAATCATTAACAAAAAAGGCGCTACATTCTACGGGATCGCCGCTGCACTCGCACGTATTACACAAGCTATTTTAAACAACGAAAATGCGATTTTACCTCTTTCTGTCTATCTAGATGGTCACTATAATTTAAACGATATCTATATCGGCGCTCCAGCTGTTGTTAACCGCCGTGGTGTTCGCCATATCGTTGAAATGAAATTAACTGAAGAAGAACAAGCAAAAATGAAAGCTTCTGCAGATACACTGAAAAAAGTGCTTGACGACGCAATGAAAGAACTCTAAGTTTGATCCATACAAAAACAGGTCGAAAATTTCGGCCTGTTTTTTTGCGTCTATCATTAATAAAGATAAAGACGTTCTTATTTTTTCTTCTTAAATTTAGACTGGAAAGCTCGTTTAATGACATCAAAGAAGCTTTGCGAAGGAACCATATTAGCCGGATCGACATATACGCGAATCGCACGAAGTACGAGCTTTGGTTTCTTAGCCGAAAAAGTATAGGTCCCATTGCGTTTTGTTTTAATCGCAAAGCGCGGAATCCATTTTCCTCTAAGCATCACTGAAACGATGACTTGATCCACTTCTTCCCAAGGGATTTGAATAAACTTGCGCACATCTCGAGAATTAAAAAACTCAAATCCTTTGTCGCCAATCATGATTTTCCCATAATCTGTCAGTCCAGTAAACGCAGTAGCATCCTCCGTCAAGTCGACTTTCGTATTGATCGATTGAACCAATTAGCCTCGCTCCATTTCTTATTATTTATTTCATTTAATTATACGTTTCTTTCTTCAAGAAGCCAATAAAAAGCGGCTGATGCAACTAATCACCAACCGCTCAAAGCAAGCTTCTACATTTTCCAAGCAAAATGTCCGCCGAAAGTTTCTTATAGAAGTCCGATTACGTGTCCGCCGATACCGACAACGAATAGACCAAGGATAATGATGATCGGGCTGACTTTCTTTCTAAGCAACCACATACATAAGAATGTAAGAAGTAGCGGAACAAGTCCAGGAATCAAATTATCCAAGTTATCTTGTAAAGTCGTAACTTTGACTTTCGTAAGCGATAAACCAGCATCTTGCTGTTCAAGAGCTTTTTGAATTCCTGCAGCACCTTTTGGAAGTTTATCCCAATCAATATACGCACCATCATCTAATTTAACTTTAGAGATAACCGGCATAAACTTGATCGAAACCCATCTTTCAACAAGCCCGGCGAGCACAAACATACCAAGTATCGATGCACCCTTTGTAATATTTTGCAGCAAACCACCAGAAAGGTCTTCTGTAATTTTAGAACCAGCTTTATAAGCGAATTCTTGTGTATACCACATGAAGCCCCAACGGATAATATTCCATGCAAGGAAGAAAATGATTGGTCCGAGGATATTTCCACTCATAGCAAGTGAAGCACCAAGCGCACCAAGCATTGGACGAACAGTAAACCAGAACACAGGGTCACCAACACCTGCAAGTGGTCCCATCATACCAACTTTAACCCCTTGGATTGCTACATCATCAACTGGAGCGCCTTTCGCACGATCCTCTTCCAGTGCTAGTGTTACCCCAAGAATAGGAGAAGCAATGTATGGGTGAGTATTAAAAAATTCAAGGTGACGTTTTAACGCCGCAGAACGATCTTCTTTTGATTTATATAATTTTTTGATTGCTGGAATCATTGAGAATGCCCAGCCGCCATTTTGCATACGTTCGTAGTTCCAAGAACCTTGGATAAACGTTGAACGCCAAGCGACTTTCAGACGATCTCGTTTCGTTAATTCAATTTTTTCTTCTGCCATTTTCTTTTCCTCCTTTTTTCCAGATTAATAATCGTTTAGTATGTCGCCAAGTGGATCATTGGAACTGCTTCCGCCGCCTCCACCGCCATTTGAGTTTCCACCCATTTTGGAAAGTTGCAGATAGATAAGCGCAAGCGCAACACCGATTGCTCCTAGCGCGATAAGTGTAAGTTCAGAAATCGCAGCGAGGACGAAACCAAGGATGAAGAATGGCCAAACTTCTTTTGTTGCCATCATGTTAATAACAAGTGCATAACCAACGGCTACGACCATTCCCCCACCGATTGCCATACCATCTGTCAACCAAGCTGGCATTGATTCTAGGAATGATTGTACTGTATGTGCTGGAATGAAAAGAAGTGCTGCTGCAGGAATTGCAATACGTAAACCTTGCATACAAACCGCTCCAATGTGAAGCCATTCAATCCTACGAATATTCCCTTTTTCTGCCGCACCATCCATCAAGTGAACGATCGGAACAGCTAGCGTACGAACGATCATTGTTAAGAAAAGACCTGCTACTGCAAGCGGAATCGCAATAGCAATCGCTGAAGGAATCCCACTAACACCTTGTCCGCCTAATACTAAAATAATTGCTGATGCAACGGACGCAAGTGCAGCATCGGGAGCTACAGCTGCACCAATGTTTGCCCAACCAAGCGCGATCATTTGAAGAGTTCCCCCAAGAATGATTCCCGCTGTTAAGTTACCAGTTACTAAACCGATTAACGTACATGCCACAAGCGGTTGATGGAATTGAAATTCATCCAAAATCCCTTCAATCCCCGCAAGAAAGGCAACAACTATTACTAAAATCATTGATATTATAGTCATAATTGACCTCCTACTTTTTTATTTACGTTACTTCTATTGTTTTTTTTAATTCTGCTTCTGCTTTTTTCAAAAGTTCATCAATGTTTCCACGTGAATCATTTGGAACTTTACGAACATCGAATTTAACACCTTTTTCTTTCAGTTTCTCGAAAGCATCGACGTCTTCTTGTCCCATCGAAAGAACTTTACTTACAACGACTTTCCCAACAGAGTGTGCAAGCGAGCCAACATTCACTTCTTCAATGTCAACGCCACCTTCGACAACACGTAACACATCTTCAGGATTTTCAAATAATAAGAGTGCTTTCGTATTTCCAAAACGTGGATCTTTTGCAATTTCGATCATCTTATTAATTGGAATAACATTCGCTTTAACACCTGGAGGTGCAGCTTGTTCAATTAGTTTTTTACGAAGATCATCTTTTGAAACCGCATCTGATACAACAATGATTCGGTTTGGAAGTGTTGATTTTGTCCAAGCCGTTGCCACTTGACCGTGAAGCAAGCGAGAGTCAATTCGTGCTAAAACAAACTTGATTTTCCCGTCGCCAACAACCGTTCCAGGTGCAAGCGCTTCTTTTGGCTGTGCATCAGCTGAAGCTCCTCCTGCCGTTTCTTGTTTTGGTTCAAGTTCTTCCGGTTTGATACGGATACCTTCTTTACCAGTTTCGATAATGTGTGCAGCAATTTCTTGCGCTGATTCCATTGTAAAACGGGAAGCATATGCTTCGATCAGCATCGGAAGGTTAAGCCCTGCCACGATTGCCCATTTATCTTTGTGGTCTTCAAATAGGTTATTTGCTTGGTTAAATGGAGTACCACCCCAAAGATCGACTAAGAATAGTACTTCATCTTGATTATCAAAGCTAGAAATGGCTTCTTCCATTTTCGCTCTAACATCATCTGGTCCTTCATTCGGCATCAAAGTAATTGCTTTAACATTTTCTTGTTCTCCGAAAATCATAGAACCAGATTGTAAGATCCCTGCAGCAAATTCCCCATGGGTCGCGAGGATAATTCCTACCATTTTTTTACCTCCTAAATAGTTTGATTTTTTTCCCAAACAGGCGAGCTAAGTTAGTTTCAGATAGCTTCCTGCTCAGAAGACGGCTCTCCCTTTTTCAACCGCCCCCCTTCAAGTTTTCAAATCCTTCTACTAAAGCTGCGCAATAAAAAGTTTTACCGCTTCCATTTTCATCGCAACTTCGCCTAAATATTATATTGCAAGTTCCGTGCCAACTTAGTGTATTAAAAATGAAATTCCTTTATATCAGCCATTTTTAATGGTTTTTCAAACTAGAAACTGTTAGTGTATCATAAATCAATACGGTATCGCTTCTCAAATTTCAGTGTATTATTTTACAAATTAGTGTAGTCTTTCCTCTTTTACCCGCAAAAATATAGTTTCTCTTCTCCGTTTGCATTTGCGTCTTTGTTACTCAAAAAGTAACAGGTTACAATCTTTTTTCCTTCGTTTTTAAAGCTTTAAAAAGCATTTCCAAACAAACTTGCATATACTATGATGTTGCTGTGGCAAAGAAATACTCGAGTATGCCCGTGTGATTCCCAAACTTACTTTTGAGGTGAAACTAATGATTAAAAAAAGAGACTACATTGATACGAACGATTTTACAAAAGAAGAAATAGTATATTTAATTGATTTGGCATTAAAACTAAAAGAAGCAATTAAAAGTGGCTATTATCCCCCTATTTTACGCAATAAATCACTTGGTATGATTTTCGAGCAATCTTCAACGCGGACTCGTGTATCTTTTGAAACTGCGATGACTCAACTTGGTGGTCACGCTCAGTACCTCGCTCCTGGTCAAATCCAGCTCGGCGGACACGAAAGCGTCGGCGATACAGCGCGCGTTTTATCACGCTTAGTGGATATTTTAATGGCACGTGTTGAACGTCACGATACAGTCGTCGCACTTGCCAACGATGCAACTATTCCTGTCATTAACGGAATGAGTGATTACAACCACCCTACGCAAGAACTCGGGGATGCGATTACAATGATTGAACATCTCCCTGAAGGTAAACGAATTGAAGACTGCAAAATCGTCTTTGTCGGCGATGCTACACAAGTTTGTGCTTCAACTATGTTCATGGCTACAAAACTTGGAATGGATTTTGTTCAATTTGGGCCAAAAGGATTCCAACTTAAAGAACATCACTTAGAAATCGGTCGTGAAAACTGTGCAATTTCTGGTGGAAGTGTTTTAGTAACAGAAGACGCTGATGAAGCACTTAAAGATGCTGATTTCATTTACACAGATGTGTGGTACGGACTTTATGAAGCTGAACTTTCCGAAGAAGAAAGAATGAACGTGTTCTATCCCAAATATCAAGTCAATATAGATCTAGTGGAAAAAAGCTGCGCCACATGTCAAATTTATGCACTGTTTACCAGCAACACGTGGCGAAGAAGTAACCGATGAAGTTCTTGACGCACCTTTTTCAGTTGTACTTGACGAAGCTGAAAACCGCTTAACCGCAATGCGCTCACTTCTCGTTTATTTCCTTAAACGTTATCTAAACTATGCGGAAGAAGCTACTTGCACAAAATTCGATGCTGACATCCAACAACTACTCAGGAACTATGTTGACTGAGTATAACTAAATAACCATCCAGGAAGAAGGAGTTTTTCCTTCTTCCCACTTAAAAGAGGAAGTGTTTTTTTTTGAAAAAGAAAAAGTTTTCGCTTGTTTGATGCAGTTCTCATGGCTGTCTGCGTTATCTTAGTCGTTGAATCCGCTGCCCCAGCAGCCGCTATTGGCTCTTCCCAATTTTTCTGGTGGATCGCCTTACTCATTTTGTTTTTCCTCCCTTACGGACTCATATCCGCGGAGCTCGGAACTACCTATGATGATGAGGGCGGAATTTACGACTGGGTGAAACGTGCATTTGGAAACAGATGGGGCGGCCGTGTTGCTTGGCTTTACTGGATTAATTATCCAATTTGGATGGCAAGTCTCGCCGTGCTATTCATGGAAGTAGCTACACAAATTTTCAAGCTACATCTAAGCACGCCTATCTCTATCCTCATCCAACTACTATTTATTTGGCTCGTTGTGCTCATCAGTTGTTATCCAGTCAGCGACAGTAAATGGATTTTGAATTTAGCAGCTTTTTGCAAAGTCTTCATCATGTTGAGCCTTGGTATTTTAGGCATTTATTTTGCTGTCACAAAAGGACTTGCTAACGACTTTTCTGGAAAGGCGCTCTTACCAAGTTTCGACTTAAATAGTTTGTCTTTCATCTCGATTATCTTATTTAATTTTCTTGGATTCGAAGTTGTCACAACACTTGCAGGTGACATGGAAAATCCAAAAAAACAAATTCCACAGGCCATTATCATCGGTGGTATTTTAATTGCTTTCTTTTACTTGTTTGCAGCATTCGGTATGGGAGCTGCAATCCCAACTTCGCAATTATCGACATCCGGTGGCATGATCGATAGCTTTATCATGCTAGTCGGCAAACTAAATCCGTTTGTCATTATCATTGGCATCATGTTTATGTACACATTAATCGCCAATCTTATATCTTGGGCACTTGGTGTAAACTACGTTGCCATGTACGCTGCTAAAAACCACGATTTACCACGTGTATTTGGTGTCCAAAACAAGAAAAACGAAATGCCCATCGGCGCAAGCATTTTAAATGGTATCGTCGCTTCTGCACTCGTTATTGTTGCACCGCTTATCCCAAATGAAAATATTTTCTGGGCGTTCTTTGCGCTAAATGTGGTCGCGCTTCTTGCTTCCTACATTATGATGTTTCCAGCTTTCTTAAAACTACGGAAAATCGATCCAGACAGGCCACGCCCATTTAAAGTATTTGGTGGAAAAGTACTCTTATATTTGTTTACCTATATCCCTGTTGTACTCCTTGTGATTACACTTATCTTTTCGGCTGTACCACTAAATGGTTCCGCAGCTGAATTGAATGAAAAAGTCCCTATTCTAATCGGTGCTATAGCCGCCTTTATTGTTGGAGAAATTTGTATTCACATGGCAGGTAAACAAAAGAATAATAGAAAGGATGAAAAAGATTGAAAACTTTAGATAGTTCCCCTAGAAAAGATGGATTCAGAATGCCTGGTGAGTTTGAAGAACATCGTGGTTGCTACTTGCTATGGCCTGAACGCCCCGACAATTGGCGTAACGGAGCCAAACCTGCACAAGATGCTTTTACAGCCGTAGCAACTGCGATCGCAAAATTCGAACCTGTTACTGTAGGCGTTTCTTCAGCTCAGTATAGCAACGCACGCCACATGCTTCCAGATTATGTACAAACCGTTGAAATCGATAACAATGATTCATGGATGCGTGATTGCGGCCCTACTTTTGTAAAAAATGATCAGGATGAAATCCGCGCCGTTGACTGGACTTTCAACGCTTGGGGAGGGCTTGTGGACGGACTTTATTTCCCTTGGGACAAAGATGATCAAGTCGCTCAAAAGGTCGCCGAACTTGAATCTGCCGATCGCTATCGTTTGGAAAATTTTGTTCTTGAAGGTGGTTCTATCCACGTTGATGGTGAAGGAACACTGATTACAACGGAAGAATGTCTACTTTCCGAAGGACGCAACCCTGAACTTTCAAAAGCTCAAATCGAACAAATCTTAAAAGAGTACTTAAATCTTGAAAAAATAATCTGGTTGAAACACGGAATCTATTTGGATGAAACGAACGGTCACGTGGATAACATCTTGAATTATGTTGCTCCTGGTGAAGTGGCACTTGCTTGGACTGAGGACAAGTCAGATCCACAGTATAAAATTTCAAAGGAATGTCTTGATATTTTAGAGAGCGAAACGGATGCAAAGGGACGCAAACTAAAAGTACACAAGCTGCAAGTTCCAAAACCAATTTTAATTACAGAAGAAGAGAGCCGCGGTGTTGATGCTGTTGATGGAACACTTCCACGTGAAGCAGGCGATCGCCTCGCAGCAAGCTATATCAATTATTATTCAGCAAACGGCGGGATAGTTTTTCCTTTGTTTGGTGACCCAAATGATGACTTAGCACGCGAAATGCTTATAAAACTATATCCTGACCGTGAAGTTGTTGGTGTTCCTGCACGCGAAATCTTACTTGGCGGCGGAAATATTCACTGTATCACTCAACAAGTTCCTAAAGGATGATTGCGAGGGAGTATTTATGAAAAACAGAAAAGTTGTTGTGGCACTTGGCGGCAATGCTATTCTTTCAGACGACGCTAGCGCTCACGCACAAAAAAAAAGCTTTAGACCAAACTGCGGAACATCTTGTTCAATTTGTTGCAAATGGCGATGAGTTAATTGTCTCTCATGGTAATGGTCCTCAAGTGGGCAACTTGCTCATCCAACAACAAGAAAGTAACTCTGTTAAAAACCCTGCCATGCCTCTTGATTCTTGCGTTGCAATGACTCAAGGCAGCATTGGTTATTGGTTGCAAAATTCACTTGATAACGCTTTTGCGAAACGCAAAATGACAAAAGAAACTGTATCCCTTGTTACGCAAGTTATCGTAAGTAAAGATGATCCTGCGTTTTCTCGTCCGACAAAACCCATTGGTCCATTTCTTTCAAAAGAAGAAGCCGAAGCTGAAGAGAAAAAAACGGGCGCAACCTTTATAGAGGATGCCGGGCGAGGTTATCGTAAAGTTGTACCTTCTCCCAAACCGCTTTATATCAAAGAACACGAAGCGATTAACAAATTAGTGGAAAGCGGCGTTGTCACGGTATCTGCTGGCGGCGGAGGGATTTCTGTTATTGAAAAAAACGGAGAATTTACAGGTGTCGAAGCCGTTATCGATAAAGATTTTGCTTCACTACGTCTTGCCGAAATGGTTGAAGCTAACTTGTTCGTCATCTTAACAGGCGTTGATCACGTTTTTGTGAATTTCAACCAACCGAATCAAGAAAAATTAGAACAGGTCACAGTTTCCGAACTAGAAAAATGGAAGGCAGAAAAGCAGTTCGCAGAAGGGAGTATGCTTCCAAAAATCGAAGCAGCCATTGAATTTGTCAAAAGCCGCCCTGAAAGCCGTGCTGTCATCACTTCCCTAGAAAATATCGAGAATTTTCTTCAAAACGGATCGGGAACTGTAATCACCGCAGATTGATAAAAGAAAAAGCGAAACTTCGGCTTTCCACAAGCCAAGGTTTCGCTTTTTCGTTGCTGTAGGATAGTTTATTGAACCCTAATTATATGGTACAATTTACGGGTAATCGTTCAATATATCACATGGAAAGGATGGAATTTATGGACTTTTTCGAAATTGCTAGCCAATCCATCACTAACTTAACAAGAAACGAACGAATCTTATTCGACTACGTTGTTAAGAACATGAAACGTATCAAAAACCAAAGCATTCGCGAAGTTTCAGCAGAATGTTTTGTTTCTACTACAACATTTCTGCGTTTCGTACGCAAACTTGGATTCACTGGTTATAGTGAATTTACAACCGTTTTGAAATTTACCGAGTCTAGGAAACCTGACATCCAGTCACCTCCTTTTGTCGTTAAGCAAAAGGATTACCGAGAAGAATATTTAAAGAATATCATTGAATCCGTTCGTGTACTTGAGCCAAGTAAATTAGAACAAATCACATCAAAACTTGAGCAAAAACCACGGATTTACTTTTTTGCAAAAGGTTTGAGCAAACATGCTGCCGAATATGTAAAATACCTCTATACAATGAATGGTTTTTTAGTCGAGTTTCCTGAAGATTACCAGTATCGTCAAGCAATCCTACCACATATTGGTGCTGAAGACATGGTTTTTATTTTAACTTATGCCGGACATGATATAGAACTTGTCCAAACCGTACAGCGTCTTAAAGCAAGAAAAAACTCCCCTCTACTCATTTCCATAACTTGCGCCGATAACAACATCATTCAGAATATGAGCGACATCAATTTATATATTTTTACAGATGAGATTGAAATCAACCATCTCGATATCACTTCACGAATTTCAACAATCGCAATTATGGAATTGATTTTGTATCAATATATGGAAAATATAAATCAGCAAGTTCAAGTTCTTCAACCCAATGGCCAAAACGAGGATCTTTTTTGACGAATAGTCAAATTCCAAGTAAACTTGAAAAAAGGAGGTTTTTCGATGATTACAACAACTTCTCCCAATATCGAAGGTAAACAAGTCGTTGAATACAAAAAAAATTGTTTTCGGTGAAGTTATCACGGGTGTTAATTTTATGAAAGATATTGGAGCTGGTTTAAGAAACTTTTTCGGCGGGCGTTCTGAAGGCTACGAGCAAGAGCTTATTAATGCGCGTGAAGAAGCAATTGCTGAAATGGAAGCGCGTGCTACTGATATTGGTGCAAATGCCATTATCAGCGTCGATATCGATTATGAAGTACTTGGATCTGATAACGGCATGTTAATGGTCACTGTTTCTGGAACAGCAGTTGTGGTAGCTTAACCTTCTCTAAAATTCAAAAAACCTTGATTTCTTCATTCATCATGAAAAAAATCAAGGTTTTTTTATGAAATCATTTTCTATAGAAACGTAGCACAAAAAACAACTATGCGATTTAACCAATATATCTTAAATTGGCGCATCACGTAAAGTCCAAGTAATTTCTCCTTGATAGGCTTCGTGCAATGCTTCACCTTGTTTAATCTCTAAAATTAAACCGTTCTCTTTATTCCATGTCTTAGAAATATCAAGTGGCTCTTTACGCCCAGTGTAGCCTCCATTTTCTAAAATTTGGAGACCATTTGATAATGGCCGTTTTTCACCACCAGAAAGATAAAACAATTTCCCTAATGTTTTTTTACTCACCTTACCAGTTATAGGCTTGCTCACTGTAGCCCCTAATTCCCATTTTCCAAAGTAGCGTGTTTCTTGCACTGCTAGATTACTGATTGTTTTCTTCACTGGTACATCTTGAAGAGCAGAACTAATCAAAACCGTTCCAAAGTCTATGCTTTGTGGTACGTTCGTCAATTGTAAGTCTCCGGTTTTAACTTCGACAGGAACTGTAACAATTCCCTGTACATGTGTAAGTTCACTTTCAACAACTACATCAACTGAAGTGCTTCCAAGTTGCTCAAATTTCCTAGGTTCTTTAATCGCCACTGCCTTAATCTTATCTTGTGGTAAAATACTTTTCAAATCTGTTACTAGGTCATCAGGATTCAATTCATCCGAACTTGAATGAAGAGACACAACCTGAGAAATTGGCGTTCCTGTTGGAGGCGGCATCTTAACTAAGGTTTCCCCTTTTACTTTCATATCTGGTTGATCACTGTTTGCTACTTCGATAGGAATATGAAAAAAACCATCCGATTGAAAAGTATTAATTAAATCAGGAGCATCTGTATTCAAATCAAAACTTCCAGTAATAGAAAGTTGATTATTTGCAAGCTGTGACAAAACAGACTTATTGGCTGTTATACTAATTGTACCCGTATTCGCATCTGAACTTCTACTTACTTGTACGGCCCTTTGGTCTTTATCTATAACTTGAATAGAATATAACGAATTTGCTTTCACTAGATCTCCCATACTAAAATTGACCGAGAAGTCATTCGGATAAAAGGATGGATTTTGAGCAACTAATGTTTGATCGATGTTAAAATTAGCCTTTACCGTTTTTTCATTTTTCTCTACTTTAGTGGATGGGGGCGCATAAGGAATCTGCATAACCATATCGCTACTGGAAGCCGAAAACAGCTTATGATAAGACAGATAGTCCACATATCTCACATAAGGAACGTAATCACCATTATTATCTTGTAAACTAGCAGAAAGAAACAAATGCTGAGTAGAGTTATAAAGAATATTATAATCCATATTCGACCATTCTTTTCCCAATAATTGATAATTCTCACCAGAAACATCTAAAAACGAGCTTCCAGCCCCCGTCCCGGACAAAGACGCATCTCTAACAAGAACATTTGAGATACCAGATCGATTAGATAACAAAGTAACAACATTTCGGTTCTTTCCATCACTTAATTTTGATATTTTAATTTTCATCGGCAACAGTATGTCAAGTCCAGGATCTTGTATTTCATTTCCATTTGCATCCTCAACCCAAATCTCAAGTTCAAATTTTAATGGATCACCACTCCGTCCCACACTCATCGGAAATTGATTAAACACATCCATAGTCACCCTGGTAGAAATAATTCTAATTGCTAGTACGCAAGGCTCTCCTTGATGAAAGCCCACATTTTTGACTTTTATAATCGTTCCAGGATCATATTCACTATTGATAGAAGGATATCTTTCTGGAGCCCCATTTTTAATAATATCTTTAGATGACTGTTTCCCATAATAAATAAGTGGGATAATTTCTTTTGATTTCTTAACGGCTTTCCCCGATACGTAATTCCCCTTGGCATCCATGATGGTTCCATAAGGTGATTGATCGAAAGGGGTGAGATTATCAAATGCAGAGTCTATCGTCCGGTTGGAAAATTGACTATTTTTCACTTCTTTTGGCTCGTTTTGAACTAAAACAGATGCCGTATTTGAAACATGATGCGCCTCATCAAACGCTTGCAAAGTTACTGTTCCAGGTTTAGAAGACACGAAGCTAAGTATAGTTTCATGCTCTCCACCACTTTTCCACTCTATCACTAACTGATTATTTACAGAGTCATTTTTTATAGTGGCATCCCCTTGCTTCTGTTCTTGATAGACTAATCCATCTTTCAAAGGAATGACAATTTTATTTGAAGTATTCGTCTTATCTTTTACAGTGATTTCAAATGGAGAATTCGCTGTTATTTTATCAACATTTGAAGATACAGCTAAGGAATCAAATGAATCATTTTCAGCAAAAACCTGGGAAAAACTCAACAATAATATGCCAATTGCAAGTAGACTTATACAACCGACTAATACATCCAGCCATTTTCTCACAATTCTCCCCCTTTTCTCCATCTCCAGTTACAACTTTCTTAGAGTAACCTACTACTTCTACCATTTTAATCAAAAAAGACATAAAATTATAGATACTTTGTTCCAATATAGCTAAGATATTTCGACTTTTCTATGAATTAATATTCACTAAATAAGGAGCGCAAATGACATAAAAAAAAGCTATAAACAAAGTTTTAACAACTTTGTTTATAGCTTTTCAATCGGTTAAACCCCTTTTTATTATTCAAATAATGAGCTCACAGATTCATTTTCATGAACACGAACGATTGCTTCACCCAGTAATGGCGCAACCGAAAGTTGTTCCATTTTATCAATCCATTTATCTTCCGGCATCGCAATTGAATTTGTCACAACTAGTTTCTCGATCGGAGAATCACTAATACGTTCCATCGCCGGCCCAGAAAGAACCGGATGCGTGCAAGACGCGAAGACGCGTGTTGCGCCGCTTTCTCGAAGCGCATTCGCCGCAAGCGTGATTGTTCCTGCTGTATCAATAATATCGTCAATCAAGATGCAAACTTTGCCTTCCACGTTACCAACAATGTTCATGACTTCTGCCACATTCGGCCGTGGACGACGTTTATCAATAATTGCAATTGGCGCTTTCAAACGATCAGCCATTTTCCGCGCACGCGTAACACCACCATGATCCGGTGATACAACAACAATATCTTCACTTGCTAATCCAAGATTACTGAAATAATCACTTAGCAGACGAACCGCGTTTAAGTGGTCGATTGGAATATCAAAAAAGCCTTGAATTTGCGGCGCATGCATATCAAGTGTAATCATTCTCGTCGCTCCAGCCGTTTCAATTAAGTTTGCTACTAATTTAGCTGTAATCGGTTCACGGCTTCTTGCCTTACGATCTTGACGAGCATAGCCATAATAAGGCATTACAATATTAATCGTTGCCGCCGAAGCCCGTTTTAAAGCGTCAATCATGATAAGGAGCTCCATCAAATTTTGATTCACAGGATAACTCGTCGATTGAACCACATAAACGTGACAGCCACGGATACTTTCCTCAATATTGATTTGAATTTCACCATCGCTGAAATGCGTAACACTTGATTTACCTAGTTCGATCCCTACTTCTTTCGCAATTTCTTCCGCTAACGCACGATTCGAGTTTAGTGCAAAAATTTTCAACTTTGGATCAAAATAATCGTTTGACATAATCAGCCTCCACTAATTTATAAAATGATAAATGAATTTTATTCTCTCGGCTAGAAACCGGGACTCCCTTTTCTTACTTGTCGTGCTTAGCGCGAATCTTTTTCACATAGCCCACTTTGTTTACCTGACGCGCTCTTCCTATCGCAAGTGCGTCTTCCGGCACATCATCAGTAATCGTAGAACCAGCCGCAATATACGTATTATCAGCTATCTCAACTGGCGCAACGAGATTCGAATTACATCCCACAAATACATTGTCCCCAATTTTTGTTTTAAATTTATTGAAGCCATCGTAGTTTACTGTAATCGTTCCGCAACCCACATTAACATTCTTACCGACTTCCGCATCACCCATATAAATAAAGTGTGGCAATTTCGTTCCTTCATCAATCACAGCATTTTTCGTCTCTACGTAGTTCCCGATTTTCACGCCCGTTTTAATTTCAGAATCTGGACGAAGGTGCGCAAATGGTCCGATCGTAACGTCGTCTCCCACTTTGCTGTCTTCAATTTCAGAACTGCGCACGTGCACACGGTCACCAATTTCTGCACGATCAAAAACACAGCCATTCGAAATGACACAGTCACTTCCAATTTTTGTCTTCCCACGTAGCGTGACATTAGCCTCAATCACAGTATCCTGCCCAATTTCAACGTCTACATCAATGTAAGTACTTGCTGGATCAACGAGCGTTACACCGTTTCTCATATGGCGTTCATTGATCCTATGACGCATTAAGCGCGCAGCTTCAGCAAGCGCCACACGATCATTGACACCAAGCGACTCTTCAAAATTCGCCATCCGATAAGCTGCTACCACTTCGTCTTCATCTTTTAAAATCTTGATCACGTCTGGCAAGTAATATTCGCCCTGTGCATTATCATTAGACACCTTAGAAAGTGCATTAAATAACGCACGATTATCAAAACAATAAGTTCCTGTATTGATTTCCTGTACGCGTTGCTCTTTTTCTGTTGCATCTTTTTGTTCAACAATCTTCTCAACAATGCCAAGATCATCACGAATAATCCGGCCATAACCTGATGGATTATCAAGTGTTGTTGTTAAAATAGTGGCTTTCGCACGTTTTTCGCTGTGATACTTTACAAGCGCCCCAATTGTTTCACTTTCAATTAGTGGTGTATCTCCACAAACAACAATGGTCGTGCCTTCTAAATCAGCAAGAAGCTCCTTTGCCTGAAGAACAGCATGCGCCGTTCCAAGTTGCTCTTCTTGTTTCACAAATTCACTTTTTCCTTCTAAATGCGTACGAACATCTTCCGCACCATGACCTACAATCGTCACGATTTTATCAACATTTAAACGACCAATTTGATCCACTACATGTTCAACCATCGGCTTACCACACACTGGATGCAAAACTTTATAGAGTTTCGATTTCATTCGTGTTCCTTGACCTGCTGCTAAAACAACAGCATACTGTTTTGTCATCTTTATAGAACCCCCAATTATCACTAATCTACCATTATGAATCATACCGTAAAATCACGTTTTTTTCAAGAAACCCCAGAAGGGATCTTAGTCACACAAAAAAGCCTTCCAACTCACGGAAAGCACAGTCAATTTGATTTTGTTCTTGTTTGATGCCATGTAAAAAATGGAAATTTCGCTTTTGCTTTCTCAAAAGAAGTTTTTTCATCGTTCAATTTCATTTTCTGGAACATCCCCAACATCAGAACCTCATTTCAACAATTTTCTCCATTATAACATAGCTAGTTAGCTAAAAAAAGGGCGAAACAAAAAAAGGACCACCGCATCAAACAGGCGGTAGTCCTGGCATTTTATTCTATTATTCAGCAGATTCCGGATCGGATTCTTCCGATACAGCATTCGCTTCTTCTTCACCAACACGTTCGTATTCCGCAAGAACAACATCTTGAATTTTACCACGTGTATCTGAATTAATTGGATGTGCAATATCACGGAATTCCCCATCAACACCGCGTTTGCTTGGCATTGCGACAAAAAGACCGTTGTTTCCATCGATGACGCGAATGTCATGTACGACAAATTCCTCATCTAACGTAATTGAAGCAATCGCTCTCATTCTTCCGTCAGTTTCTACTCGACGAAGTCTAACATCTGTTACTTGCATTCTCGTCACTCCTTATCCCTAATGCCCTTAACCCAAGATGCGGTTTCCGATTTTTTCATCAGGTAACAGATTTGATCCCTCTCTGTCCCATATCTCGCCGCATTTTCTTTAAGTAAAGGGATTCTTTTTATTCTGCCGTAGCTTCTTCTTTGCTTTCAGAACCCCCATCAACTGCAACTGGTTCTTCTGCTACGTCATAAGCAGCGATAACTGCTTCCTGAATTTTTGCACGTGTATCCGAGTTAATTGGATGTGCAATGTCACGGAATTCCCCATCAGGAGTCCGTTTGCTTGGCATTGCCACAAAAAGCCCATCATTTCCATCGATGACACGAATATCATGTACAACGAATTCTCCGTCAATTGTGATTGAAGAAATAGCCTTCATTCTTCCATCTGTCAATACTTTACGTAATCTCACATCTGTAATTTCCATTTTCTTCACCACCTTAAGTCTAGTTGCTCAGCTTTTCAACTTAGCTGCCTATGCAACAAAATTAGTCTTGCTTCACAGAAAACAGAGATTCATACTTTCTCACCAGGCACCTCGTTTTCTATAATCATATGATAATAAAAAAAGATGAATTTGACAACTTTGTGAACTCTAAGTTTTTTCACTGCTTTCACGCGATTAATCTATTGACAAATACAAATTGTCTTTAAATTGTTTTTGATTGTTGAACTAAATAACAGAGTTTACTTTAAACCATTTGAGACAGTCATTCTGATAACAGCGTTTTAATAAAATCACTCCTCTTTCCCCAAACTTTGAATTGTAAATTCTATAAAAAATGTGCACAATAAAAAATTATTTTTTTGCAGTGTTGAAAAGATAAACTTTACAAAATAGCATGCAATTTTTTTGCATATTTTTTCACAATCAACTCGTTCAAAATATCTAAAACAACTGATAGCAAGGCGTTTTCAGCAAATTCTTACTTTGAAGGTAAGAATTAAAATGTGGAAATTTAGTTTTTATGTAACAAAATTGTTAAAATTGAATGACAAGACAGTTGTATATAATATATATTACGTTTTTTTGATAAAAAGTAGAGTTTTAATCTTTTTACTTTATTATCCTTTTTCTTCACCATTTATACAAAAACATGCTTTAGTTGAAAATTTTCATCTAAAGCATGCTTTTTAGTTTCTTATTCAGAACGAAGCGCGTCAATCGGACGAAGCTTAGATGCTTTGTTAGCAGGCGCAAGCCCGAAGATAACGCCAATACATAGCGAAAAGACAAAGGAGAATATGATAGTGCCTGCGGTTACACCGGATGGGATATCCGCTACATTCCCAAAGATAAGCGCACCACTTACTCCAATGATGATACCAATAACGCCACCGACAACGCTGATGACAACGGACTCGATTAAAAATTGAGTAAGGATGTCGCGTTTTTTTTGCACCAAGCGCTTTGCGGATACCGATTTCTCGTGTCCGTTCGCTTACAGAGACGAGCATGATATTCATGATGCCGATCCCACCAACGATAAGGGAAATGGCTGCGATGGCTCCTAGGGCGGTCGTCAGGGTTCCGCTGATTGTATTAAAGGCACTTAGGATTTCTTGCTGATTGATAACCTGATAAGGCTGTTCAAGTTGTGTATCAGATGATGATTTGGCTTCATCGTCAGTATCTTGGTTGAATTTAATCGACAAGCGCGATTCCAAGGTGCTTACCACAAAGTCGACGTCTTCAGCGTTTTTAGCTTCAACGTAGATGGTACGGACATTGGTATCTTTAAGTAAGCGCTGAGCTGCCATAATTGGGATAAAGACTTGGTCGTCGCTTGAGCCCATCATGGATGCACCTTTTTCTTTAAGAACCCCAATCACTTTGTAAGGCAGTCCGTTCAGGCGGATGGTTTTCCCAACCGGGTTAGCAAAACCAAAAAGATCTTTAGCCACTGTCGGGCCTATCACCGCTACTTTTTGCCCGTATTCAATATCAATTGGCAAAAGGAAACGCCCATTTTCTAGCTCCAAGCTTCTTGCGCCTTTGTACTGGTCGTTTGTCCCAATGACTTTTTAAGTTTTTCGACTGGAAGTCATTTGTGGCTGTTGCTTGACCAGATAATTCAGGTGACACGCTTTTCACACCATCAATGGACTGATATTTCATCGCTTCTTCATAACTGAATTTATCGTTTGGATTTGTTGAATTATTCATGACAGTTACAAGATTAGAGCCTAAGCTTCCCATCTGTTCGTTTACTTTTTGGGTTACCCCGTTTCCTAAAGAAACTAGCAAGATGACAGAGGCTACACCAATAATAATTCCAAGCATCGTTAAAAAGGAACGCAATTTACTGGAACGAAGTTGTTTGAACGCCAATTTCATACTTTGCAGTGCACTCAATTCGCCACCTCCTCATGATAAAGCCGACCGTCTTGGATGCGAATACTGCGAGTACCGTACCTAGCTAGTTCAAGGTCATGCGTGATCATCACGATGGTATTTCCAGCTGCGTTTAATTCTTTAAGAATGCTCATCACTTCTTTACCTGTTTTGGAATCGAGCGCGCCGGTTGGTTCATCTGCTAGCAATATGGATGGACTTGCAGACAGTGCACGGGCGATTGCCACACGTTGCTGCTGCCCTCCCGATAATTGCGTAGGAAGGTTTCCTTTTTTATCAGAAAGACCGACTTTTTCAAGACAGTTAAGCGCGATTTTTTCTCGTTTTGATAAGCTGTATCCACCATAAATAAGCGGTAACTCGACGTTTTCAAGCGCGGATAATTTCGTAAGCAAATTAAATTGCTGGAAAATAAAGCCGATTTTTTTATTACGAATCTCGGAAAGTTTGTTGTCATTTAGTTTGTAAACATCAACGCTATCTAGGTGATAGCTTCCTTCATCAGGAACATCTAGACAGCCGATCATATTCATCAAAGTGGATTTTCCCGATCCAGATGGTCCAACAATGGAGAGAAACTCACCTTCATTCACCGAAAGGGATACATCATCAAGCGCTTTAAAGGTTTCATCTCCTAATGTATAGGTTTTCGTGATATTTTTCATTTCAATAAGCGGGTTCATATGTGGTCCCTCCTTCCTTTTTTCAGTCATTAAAATCCAGATGCTTGTGTATTTGACTTATTAGAAGGCAAGATGACTTTGTCCCCTTTGGAAAGTCCTTTTGTAATCTCAATATTATCTTCATTGTGTAAACCGGTTTTTACGATTTTCTTTTCTTTTTTTCGTTTTTTCCATTTTTATCTTTTTTCGGAAGCATGACATAATAACGGTTATCATCGTCTTTTTGAACAGCTTCAATCGGTAGATAAATAGCATTCGATTTTTCTTGCACAAGAATTGACGCATCTGCTGTCATTCCTGCTTTAAGGCCATCTGTTTTATCAAGCGAAATAACGACTGGGAATGAAGAAACCCCATTTTGCACTTGCCCTTGTTCTGCAATTTGTTTGACTTTTCCTTTGAATGTTCGATCAGGAAGCGCCGCCACATTGATGGTTACTTCTTGATCCACTTTAATATTCGGGATGTCAAGCTCGTCCATTTGCACTTGAAGTTCCAAATCTTCATAATCTGGAGTTGCTTTGTTTGCCACCGCAATAACACCTGTTGCTGTTGCATCAATTTTCATTTCACCTTGCTTAACTTTTGTTTCAACTCCATCATTATTCGAACTATTTGTCGCTGCATCTTTTCCGTCCTTATTTAAAAAGGCAATGATGACTCCTGCAACAACAACGATGATCACTACCGCGATCAACCATTTGACCCATTTTTTCATACCGTTTCCTCCTACTCCAATCTAGAATTACATAACCCATATTTTACCACAACGGGAAGCATTTGGAAGTGCGGCGCTAGTCTGATTTTGTAAAAAAAAGAAAACTGCCGTAGCAGCTTTCTTTATTCGGCCGAAAAGTAGTTACCTTCAACCACTTCAATTTGCCGTTCCTTCACATTTACATTTTTTATCTTAACAAGCGAAACGTAGTCATCAACTAAGCGTTCCTCTGCATATTCAGATTCGACAAGCACACCAATTCCAACAAGCGTCGCTTTAAATTCATCCAAAAGATTTTTCATTCCATTGATCGTTCCGCCTGCTTTCATGAAATCATCCACGATCACAACGCGTGAACCTTCTGGTAAACTCCGTTTTGAAAGCTCCATTTTTTCAATTCGTTTGCTAGAACCAGAAACATAATTGATACTTACGGTCGAGCCTTCAGTCACTTTACTATCCCGCCTTACGATCACAAATGGCACACTCAAGTGTTCCGCTACTGCTTGCGCAATTGGAATCCCTTTTGTCGCAACGGTCATGATGGCATCAATTGGTTTATCATTAAATTTCGTCGCTAAAATTTTTCCGATTGCTTTCAGTGTAACCGGCTCGCCAAGTAAATCCGATAAATACAAATAGCCACCTGGAAGCAAGCGATCAGACTCTGCAATTCGGTTGCAAAGCGTCTGAATAAAATCAAGCACATCAGCGTTATCCGCCTTTGAAATGTAACGCACGCCACCAGCTGCCCCTGGAACTGTCTCAAGCGTGCCAATGCCGCGATCTTCAAATGTTTTCTTGATAATGACTAAATCCTCACTGATTGATGATTTAGCGGAACCGTAACGTCCTGCAAACATCGTAAGCGGGATTAGTTTCCGTGGATGTGCCAGCAAAAACTGTGTCATATCAATTAACCGTTCACTGCGCCGAACTTTCATAGTCTCTCTCCCTCTTCAAAATCCGCATAATTTT
>NZ_AOCG01000020.1 GCF_000525795.1 Listeria aquatica FSL S10-1188 | reverse complement strand
AAAAAAATTATATGTTTTGTCCGTATTTTCTTCATTATAAAACGACTTTCGTGAATTGACAACTACCAAGAAGGATTTTCATACTTTTTCATTTTCCATATAAAAAAGCGCCATACAAATTGTATCGCGCCACTCACTCCTTTAACTCGCTCCTTCATCGTTCCAAGGTCGAACCATATAAACTTCCGAGCAAAAGCCTCGCAAGCCATTATAGACACGTTTCGCACGCGAATATTGCTTCACGATAGCAAATACTGTTGGTCCACTCCCGCTCATCATGGCAGCATCTGCACCAAACTCGAGCATTTTTTTGTTTCAGTTGCTTCACTTGCGAATTTTTTTTCGAGCGTAACACTTTCAAGCACATTCCCCATTGAATCGCAAATCATATCTAAATTCTCAGCTTCAATGCCTGCAAGCATTTGCTCAGTATCTGGATGCTTCACTTCGCCTAGCTTTAGTTCTTTATAAACAGACGGCGTTGAGATGCTAATACTTGGCTTTGCTAGGATAATCCAGCAGCTTGGCATCATCGGTAGCTTCCGAATGACTTCACCACGACCAGTCGCAAACGCGGTGCCTCCAAAAAGGCAAAAAGCAATATCTGATCCGATTCTTGCGCTAAGTTCTGCTAGTTCATCAAGCGAAAGACCCAGTTCCCATAATTCATTTAAGCCCTTTAGCGCCGCGGCGGCATCTGTACTTCCTCCTGCTAGCCCAGCTGAAACAGGAATTTGTTTATCAAGTGTAATTCGCGCACCCTTTTTTACATTGTATTTTTCTTTTAAAAGAAGGGCTGCTTGGTAAACAAGGTTGCGATGGTCATTTGGAATAAAATGAGCCCGCACGTCAAGAATGATTTCATCGCTCGGGATTAGCTCGAGCTCCAAGCGGTCGGCAAGGTCGATTGTCGTCATTACCATTTCTACTTCGTGATAGCCGTCTTCGCGCTTGTAAAGTGCGTCTAAAGATAAATTAATTTTTGCCGGCGCCTTTAAATTTATTTTCATTCTATTTGCCTCCGTCAGTCCTCTAAAATCTCTTTGTATATTCTATCATAAGCCGAAAGAAATATGTAGCTCCATTTCAGGTTCTTTTTATTTTCTCTAACAAAAAAAGCTGCCCCATTTACTAGGGACAGCTCACTTATTTCTTATAAAGCTAATTCTTTTTTATCGTCAGTAAATACCAGTTCCACAGCATCAGTCAGAATATCCGTATAACTATAGGATACTCTTTCAAAATTGTTTTCATCTTGATCGAGTTCAACGATGAATACGGATGGATAAGTTTCCGCTAAAACGCCACAGCGTTCAATCGTTTTTTTTGCGTCCACCGTGTGCTTTCAAAGTTAGTGCTTTTCCTAGTCTAGCATCTAGACCTTGCTTAATACTTGCAATGGTTTTTGGCATTATCTCCACCTCACTATTTGCTATTATAGCATAAACAGCAGTGAAAATCAATAAGATAATATTTTATCAGGGATAACGAGACATGTCAACAAAGAAATCCCATTTTAAGCTATTTTTTTTAGAATTTCTGCTAATTCAGTAGCAACTGCCGCAAATTCTGGAATCGAAAGGGTTTCACCGCGCCGTTTAAAATCGATTTCAATTCGAGCAAATCGCTCCTCCGTTTCTTGCCGCTTCGCTTTTAATTCAGGATATTTTTGCGCCAAATTATTCCATAACGTCTTCCGCCGGTTCACAAAGGCTGCCCGCACTACTTCAAAAAAGAAGGTTTCATCTTGCACATGAGCAAGCGGTTTTTCTCGGCGAACGAGATGAATGATGCCTGAATCCACATTTGGCTTTGGCATAAATACATTTTTCGGGACAATGAAAGCAAGACTCGCTTCCATGTAATACTGAATCGCAATCGTTAAACTTCCATAACTTTTCGTTCCCGGAACTGCACTAATGCGTTCTGCTACTTCTTTTTGTAGCATAAACGTCATCGAGTTAACAGGAACTCTTGAGTGAAGCAAATTCAAAATAATCGGGGTCGTAACATAATAAGGCAAATTAGCTACGATTTTAAGCGGAGCTTTCGGATCAGTGAATTGTCTCGCGATCACGTCTTCCACATCTGCTTTTAAAATATCTGCATGTTCAATATGCACATTCGAATAAGGCGACAACGTATCTGCAAGAATCGGCATCAAGCGCTGATCAATTTCAAACGCAACCACTTCCCTCGCTTCTCTCGCCAAATGTTCAGTGAGGGCCCCGATCCCCGGACCGATTTCAATCACATTTGTTTCTTTCGTAAGTCCCGCTGTTTCCGTAATTCGCCGCAAAATATTCGAATCGATCAAAAAATTTTGCCCCAAGCTCTTCTTAAACAAAAAACCATACTTCTTCAGTATCTCCGCCGTACGTCCAGGCGTCGCAATATCTTTACTCATTTCTCTCCTCCTGAAAAACTACGCCAAGCGCCTCTTCAAATTCCTGAGCTGTAATTTCGAACAAATTTAACCTGGCCTCTAGTTGCTTTCCATTTGCGTATCCAATTCTGAGCTCTTCGCCAAGCAACTCACGTCGCCTTTTAGCCCCGTCTCCAAATAACAATCCAGCTTCAATTAGCCTTTCACGCGTTATAAGCGGGGTCTCAGTCGTTTTGGTGCGGCTTGTATGGAAACGTTCCAAAGCAGCACGAATCACCTCAGGAGAAGCATGCTCAACGCCTAGCCCCCTACCAAACTTCGGTAAAGCATCTTTTTTCTTGATAAACACATGTTTACATCCAGAGACTTGCGCTTCAATGGTCTTTCGGATTTTCTCTCCCGGAAAGTCAGGGTCCGTCAAAATGATGACACCACGTTTTTCATTCGCGTGACGAATCTGCTCAATTGTTTCTTCATTGATCGCCGAACCGTTCGTTTCAATCGTATCTGCTTCTACAGCCCGATTGATCGCTGTTGTATCATCGCGCCCCTCAACGACAATCACTTCTTTTATGACCGGTTTTTCCATCTCAAAACGTCCTTTTCTAAAATCAGTAAGCTTATCATATCATAAGCCAAAAGAAAAAGCGAAGCCCGATTAGTCAGCCTCGCTCTTTATCCATATTTTTGATTAGAGAACTGTAACTGTTACTGTCCGGCGTCCCCAGCTTATGCAAGCCGCGTTACTTGAGAAGTAAACATCTACAATATTCCCTTTAATCGCACCGCCAGTATCCCCAGCGATGGCTTCACCGTATCCAGAAACGTGAACGCGCGAGCCAAGTGGAATAACACTTGGATCTACGGCAACTACTTTCATTCCTGGATTCGCAGACAAGTTAATGCCTGTTGCTGTTACGCCGCCACCCGTGTAAGCTGTAGACTGCATCGTAAACGTTCTACCGCCGCTTGGTGCACTACTACTGCTACTTGATGCTGAGCTGGATTGCTCAGGTGCTGTTGCAACAGTTTTCTCACTCGAATTTTCATGGCTGACTGTCGCTACTTGAACTTGCTTCGTACCGCGTGCCACAACTTTATTTTTACTATCAGTTAAAAGATCTTCTCCCACACGTTTGCGAGATTTCTCTTTACCATTCTCAAAAATAATTTCATATTTTACTTTCTTTGTACCGTGTTTTCCATCCGAAAGAAGTTTTGTTTTTCCTTTTTCCAGACTAGAATCCTCTTTGTACACTGTATCAAAAGCAACTTTTTCGTTCTTTTCTTCTGTTTTCTTGTCTACATATGTAACACGAACCAACATATTTTCTTTTAGATCAGCATCTTTTTCAGGTGATACGCGATCATCTTTCCCTAGCTTAATGTTCTTTTCATCAAGCAAATCTTGGACACTGCTTTTTGTTGACCAAACGTTTTCTTTTTTCTCCCCATTTTGAAGCGATAATGCAATCGCCCGGTTAATGTTCACGTTCATGCCATTTTTTACTTTTGTATCAAGCGCAACGCTAACAGCATCTTGCGGACGTGTCGTAATATTTTCGTCCTTCAGCACGTCACCAACCGTTTTTTTTCGTACTCCAAACTTTTTCTTTATTGCCGTTATCTACAATAGTAAGCTGGTTTGCTTTTGTATAATCAATTTTCATGCCATCTTTGACTTTCGCATTTTTCGCAGGAGATACTTCATCGTGCGCAGAAAGTTTGATTCCTGATTCTTGAAGAGCTTCTCCAACTGTTTTAGCATGTGTTTTTGCTTCAATTTTTTCACCAGCATTATTGATGATAATATCGTTTTTAGTTCCTTCGAAAACGAAATAAAAAACCAATGATACTACAATAACAAATCCTGCGATCATAAGTGGTAATTTCCATTTTGATGATCGGACAGAGTTACTGCTGTTTTCCATGGTCATATATTTCTCCCCTTTCTACTCGCTAGTGATTATATACGGGGGACTAAAGAACTGTCAATTTTTGTGAAGTATTTTTTCTTTTTTTTTGCAAACAACGTTGAAAAACCTTGCTACACCAACATATAAAGGTTGTTTTTTTACAATGCATACAGAATGTAACAAAAATATTTCAAAAAACTACGACTTGAGACTTAGGCATAAAAGCGTGTGGTTTAGACCAAAACCACGAACTTGTATCTCAGAAGCTTAAGAATAGGTTACAGAGTACACGTTTTGTTACAGATTCATGACAAAACAAATCACAAGCGAAATAGCGTTTTTGCGTTATCCGTTGATAGACGGGCAATTTCATCATATTCCAACTCTTTTAATTCCGCTATTTTTTCGGCAACCAACTTGACGAAAGCTGGTTCATTTCTTTTTCCACGATTTGGATGCGGCGCAAGATACGGGGCATCTGTTTCAATCAAAAACTTGTCTAGTGGAACTTTTTCAGCAGCTAATTTAGGTAATTTCGCATTTTTTAAAAGTCACCGTTCCTCCAAACGAAATGTAAAAATTCAGCGCCAGACATTCTTCCATTACTTCCACCGTTTCCCCAAAGCAGTGCATAATGCCCCCTACTTCTTCGGCATGTTCTTCCCGCAAAATACGTACCACGTCTTCTGTTGCTTCACGATTATGGATCACGATAGGTAGATTGACTTCTTTAGCTAGGCGAATTTGCTTACGAAACACTTCAAATTGGACTTCTTTAGGCGATGTATCCCAGTGATAATCCAAGCCCATTTCCCCAAGCGCGACCATCTTTGGATGCTTCGTAAGTTTGCGCAGCCATTCAAGGTCTTGATCGGTAAAATCAATCGCATCAGTTGGATGCCAGCCAAGAATCAAATAAATGAAATCATATTTGTCAGCTAGCTCTAGTGCTCGTTCAATTGTTTCTTTATTAAAACCAACAACCGCCATTTTAGAAACATCATTTTCTTTAGCGCGAAGGATGACTTCTTCTAGGTCATCGCGGAACGCTTCATCATTTAAATGGACATGGGTATCAAAAAGCATTTTCTTTCCTCCAAAATTTCATTTCCTTCTATTATACTATTTAAAATTCACTTCGAAAACTTTTCGCCTTCATAAAAAGATCCTCAATGCGCGAAATCGCGCATTGAGGATCTTTCAAGTCATTTGACTTTTGCTCCATTTGGAAGGGAACTACCTGCTTCAATAACTTGCAATCTACCGTTTGATTCACCAGAAAGAATCATTCCTTCGCTCATCAAGCCGCGCAGTTTAACAGGCTTCAAATTAGAAACAACAATGACTTTTTTGCCGAGTAAATCTTCTGGTGCATAAAATTCAGCGATTCCGGACAAGACTTGGCGTAATTTCCCTTCACCCAAGTCCAGTTGGAAACAAAGTAGCTTGTCCGCTTTTTTTTACTTTCTCGACTTGTTTTACTTCTGCTACCCGAAGATCGAGTTTGTCAAAGTCTTCGATACCAATTTGAGGTGTTTCAAATGCTTGCACCTCTGCTTGCTCTAGTTCTTCTTTTTGTATAGGTTTTTGTGCTTTCATTTGTTCTTGGATATACGCCACCTCTTCCTTCGCATCAAGGCGTGGGAAAATCGGCGTTCCTTTCGCCACAACTTTTGTTCCAGCTGGGATTCCGTCAAAGCCCACCAGGCTATCAAAATTCTGTTCGAAAGAAAGATTGAGCTGGCTGAGGATTTCTTGCGGAGCTTTTGTCAAAAACGGTTTTAAAAGCACTGCCGTAATCCGAAGCGATTCTGCAAGGTGTGCCATGACGCTCGCAAGTTCTGTTTGTTTTTCTTCTTTTGCAAGAACCCACGGCGCTGTTTCGTCAATATATTTATTCGTACGGGAAATGAAGGACCAAATTTTTGCAAGCACGACGGAGAATTGCATATTTTCCATTCCTGCCTCATATTCCTTCAAAACTTCATCTTTGAAAGTTTCAAGCGCTTCATCAAAATCGGTTACAAACCCTTTGTAAGCTGGGATTTCGCCATCAAAATACTTGTTAATCATCGCGATGGTCCGGTTAAGTAAGTTTCCAAGATCGTTAGCGAGGTCATAGTTAATCCGGTCGATAAAGTCTTCTGGTGTGAACAAACCATCAGAACCAAATGGTACTTCGCGAAGTAAGTAATAGCGGACCGCATCGAGGCCATAGCGATCAATGAGCATGTAAGGATCCACTACATTCCCTTTTGATTTCGACATTTTGCCATCTTTCATGAGAATCCAGCCATGTCCAAAAATCTTTTTTGGAAGCGGCAAATCTAGCGCCATCAAAATGATTGGCCAGTAAATTGTATGGAAGCGGACAATTTCCTTCCCAACAATTTGTACATCTGCCGGCCAGTATTTTTGGAACAACGAATCATCATCTGAATCATAACCAAGTGCTGTGATATAGTTCGAAAGCGCGTCAATCCAAACATAGACGACATGTTTCGGGTTGCCGGGAACTTTGATACCCCAATCGAATGTGGTACGCGAAACAGCAAGGTCTTCAAGCCCTGGTTCGATAAAGTTTTTTAGCATTTCATTTTTGCGTGATTCTGGCAAAATGAAATCAGGATGCGAATTGTAATATTCAACGAGGCGATCTGCGTATTTGCTCATTCGGAAGAAATAGGATTCTTCTTTTACAAGTTCCACTTCATTTCCGCTTGGCGCTTTTCCGCCCACCACTTTTCCATTTTCATCACGATACACTTCAGCAAGCTGCGTTTCAGTGAAATATTCTTCATCGGAAACGGAATACCAGCCTTCATACTCACCCAGATAGATGTCTCCTTGGTCAAGTAGCCGTTTAAAGATTTTCTCGACGCCGCGTTTATGACGCGGCTCAGTAGTGCGAATAAAATCCGTATTGCTAATCTCCAGTTTCTCCCAAAGGCCCTTAAAGTTTTCAGCGAACTCATCAACGTATTCCTGTTCAGAAATTCCGCGTTCTTCCGCTTTTGTTTGGATTTTCTGACCGTGTTCATCGGTTCCTGTGAGATAAAAAACGTCAAACCCTTTCAAACGTTTATAACGAGCCATTGCGTCTCCAGCAACGGTTGTATAGGCATGTCCGATATGTGCTTTTCCGCTTGGGTAGTAGATGGGTGTAGTAATGTAAAATGTATTTTTCTCTTTTGGCACTCCTGTTCCCTCCTTAATCGACTTAACAATTATCACCTATTATAGCATTTTTTGAAAGATTACGGGAGAGACTTCCAAAAAATTTATCTGATTCCAAAAAAGCGTTTCACCCAGTAAAAATTCACTTCCATTCAAAATATTCCTTATCCGCTTCATCAATTAAAAAGGCAAGTTCCTCTTCGTTGTCAAAGTAATTTTTGATTTCATCCCAGAGAAAGCTATAAAAGTTCTTTTTCTCCGGATAAACTCCCATCCAGTCCCAACAAATGACTTCTGGTTCATTGTCGATTAGAATACGATCGTAGTCAAAGGCGTAACCATAAGAAGATTCATCAATGAAAAACAGGTAACGCTTCTCTAATCCAGCTCCTAAAAATGGTTCGAGTTCAGCCACTTTTTCTTTATTTAAATCTACAATTGTATAACCAGAATATTCTATTTTCCCCTCAAATCCGAATCCAAATAAACTACTTTCACCAAAAGTCTCTAGAAACCAGCGATAGCTTTTCGGAATCTCTTTTCCAAGCGCCTTCGAATAAGCATTCAACTCTTCTTCGCTCAGTTTGTTCCAGCTAATCGTTGTTCCTTTATCATATTGATCTAATCTGGTTAAATATTTTTTAATATACTTCTTCTTATTCATCTAATCCCTCCTTTTCTAGTATAATAGTCTTCGTATGTATTTTTTCGTTACCTTGTATCATTTTCCGCAAAAAAGCTGACCATTATCTGGTCAGCTTTGGTTTTTTATTCAATTTCA
>NZ_AOCG01000019.1 GCF_000525795.1 Listeria aquatica FSL S10-1188 | reverse complement strand
GAAGTTGTATAATTTCCCAGGTTTAAACGCCTGATTGTTCCAGTTCACTCCATAATCAAAGTTGGAATTGGGCGCAAGCCGCATGTTTTCCTTTCTTTTCTCGGAATAAAACCTGTTCTTTTCCGCGTTTTGTCACCTTCGCATCCACTTTAAAATCTTGGATAATCACCGGCTTGGTATTCTGCAAATTCACCTTCAAGACGTTGCGATAATTGATTTGTGAAGGCTTGATTTGATTCAGTTCTAAATCGGGTTGAACCCTCTTCTTAGTTTCCACTAGTCGTACGCCAATCACATACGCATAGCGGTTTTCAATTTGTACACTTTCGTCATTCTTCGTTTTTGCTTTTTTTGCTTTCCTGTTCCTTAAAATGGAGGCCTCCAAGCACAATCCCATCAAAGGATTCCTTCGGCATCGTCACTTTGATCTTCACCGTTTTTTGCCCATGTGCGGGGATCGTTGTGGTTTTTTCCACATCCGCAAGCTTAGAGAACGGGTATTTCAGCGTTTGATCCAGTTTAGGATTCACCTGACTATAATCCACGATCCCATTATCATTCGTGATCGCTGCATTCGCATGATTTTCAATCGTGATGGCCGTATTTTTCGCATTCGTCAGAACCACACTCAGCTCCTGCACTTGCCCAGGCTTCATCTCTAAATCAAAATACGTCTTCGTCTTATCCACTTGATTTTCTGGAAGTATTGTATTCACCGAAAACCCCATCGAGCTTTCAGCCTTCACCCCTACCGGATGGCTAACCAGTAAAAAACCACCTACTAGCAAAAAGGGAATCATCCACCATCGTTTCTTCATTTTCCAAAACTCCTTCCACTCGATAAACGACTTGCGAAGTGCCTCCTCGCACTCCGCAAGCGCTTATCCAAGCTTCTTTTACGGCGTCGAACTCAACGTCCACGTTAGCGTAGACGTGTAAGTCTCATCCGCCAGTTTTACCGTTTCTGCTGGCACATGAAGCGTGATCTTGTTGTTCGGGGCGAGAGCACTCCCTTCCGTATCTCCAAACGCCGCTGTCCAAACCGACATCCCTTCTCCCGCCGAAGCTGCCACTAAGAGCTGTGGGCTAGAACCGACTGTAAGACTTGAAGAAATCGTACTCGGCGTATATTTCGGATCGAGCTTGGAACGCAACGTGGTCCCCGAAAGCGTGAGTTCAGCTCCTGTAAGCTCCGCGCCCGAAGCTGTTTGAAATGGCGTTCCGCTCACTTCCAGTTTCCAGCCAGCATTCAGCCCCGTATTATCTGTCACTTGCACAAATTGCGGCACGTAAAGAGTTGCCCCATCCGAAGCCCGCTTCACTTCTGAAAACGGCGGATGATAATCCATATCCTGCCCGAAAATCTTCTGTTTGCCGAATGAAAGCTGCGAAACAAAATCAATCCGTAGCGCACCTGACGTTGGTGTCACTGGATCTACGGGTTGCACCTCTTCATTCGGATCAGTGGGGTTAACGGGAGGTGTTGTACCGTCCACATCAGCTGTGAACTGCACGCTTGAATCACTCGCATTATCGCTTGCAACCGCATAAGCAGGTGGCTCGCTTAGGAAAAATGTCATCCCAAAAGCGATGAACAACAAGACGCCTTTTCCCGTTTTCATCATTCTCACCCTCTAATCAAGCTGGTGTATCTGCAAGTGTCCAAGTTAGTGTTGTCGAATATTTACCTTCAATTTTTGCTGTATCCCCAGGCACCGAAAGCGAAATACTTGTCGCTGCTTCTGTCACATCTGTACCAAATGTATCAAACCAAGTCCCCATCCCTTGATTAGCCTGCGCAACGATCGCATCTGACGAAGTTACTCCATCTGGATTAAGCGTAATTTCACTCGCCGTTGGTGTGTTTGCATCCGTTTTTTTTGCTTGATTTCATCGTTGGGTTGATTAATTTAAGCTTCGCCCCAGCTAGTTCGCTTGTTCCATTTTTGAACTGCGCATCTTGAACGACTGTGAGCTTCCAACCTGCATTTGAACCACGATTATCCGTAATTTGAACAAAGTTTGGTTTATCACTAATAGCCCCTGTTTCTGTGTCTTTTAGTTTATCTAGGGTTGCGTAGTACACTTCATCATTCCCAGAAATTTTTTGTGTTCCGAAGTGAAGCGTAGAAACATAGTCAATACTTAATGGTCCGCTTGTTGGCGGCGTAATCTCTGGATCAGTTGGCTCAACAGGTTTGTCTGTATCTGGATCTTTCGGTCCGCTTGGATCTGTGTTCTTTTCAAAAGTAACATCTCCTTTTGAAGTAGTTGAACCGCCATCAGCTGCAAAAGCCGTGATTCCTGTTCCGGATACCCCTAAAATAGTAACAAGTCCTAGTGCCGTGATTTTCAATGTTTTATTCATGTCTTCTTCTCCTTTTTTTGGTTTAATAGGGTGAATCTATCATTTCCCAAGTCAACGTCGTTCGGTAATGACCTGCTTGTTTTTTCGTTTCCTTGGGGAGGATGACCTGTATGCTTTTCCTTGCTTGTTCCGTATCAGTCCCAAAAGTGTTAACCCATGTGCCTGCACCAGTACCTGCTTTTGCGACAATCACGTCGCTTGCATTTTCACCTGTTGCATCTAGCACGATTTTTTGGAAACTTTGCGGTGTTTTTTTTGCTTGTCGCGCTTTTCAGTGTACTGTTTAAAAGAACCATCTCGGCACCTTCTAAAACAGCTTGGTCACTTCTTAATTGACCATTTTGCTTCACCGTCAACCGGTATCCCCCTAAAGTCCCCCGATTATCTGTCACCTGAACATAATTCGGGACTTTTTTCGAAATTCCACTTGCAAGAACTTTCACTGGCGTTAATGCTGCAAAGTAGTTTTCAGTTTGACCGGTGATTTCATGAGAACCAAACTGAATGTTCGATGCAAAATCAATACTAAGCGGTCCTTTTGTACCAGGGTTTGCCGGTGGAATTGAGTCAGGTTCAACTTCTTCACCTGGGTGATCTGGATCAACCGGTTTTGTTTCTCCAGCGTTCTTAGTGTAAAACATATCTGCTTTTGAATTCGTCGTTTGATTCCAACTTGCTGAAAAAACTAATGATTCTGGCAAAAACACAGTTAGGCAAATACTAACTAGCAGGAGGGAAGTCAGCTTTCTGTGCAACGGTTTATTTCTTCGCGTACAGAGTAAGTAACTAACGATACCTCCTAATAAAAGCACTCCGCCTACAATATTCCACCTATCAGAAGTATCTCCAGTATGAGGCAATACACCAGATTGCTTAACAGAAGAAGCCTCTTTTCCAGAAAATGCCTTTCCTGAATAAACACGATCTTGCTCAGTAGATGACTTCGGCTTCTCTTTAGGAACAGTAGATGGCATCTCACTCTTTGGCGGCTCTGTTGGTTGTTCGCCAGTAAGAGTAAGTCCAACATTCGATTCATAGCTCGCCGCAGAAACCGTAAACGGAGCGAAGCTTAGCAATACGGCCAACGAAAGCAGACAAAATGCAAAATATTTTTTCATCGTTAGGCTCCTTTTTATGGCGTATTTTCAAGTGTCCAAACAATTTTTGTCTGGTACACTTTGCCGCTTCGAATATTTCCCGGGAAAAGATCGAGCATCAAGCCGGTGTTTCCTGTCGGATTTAAATTAACTTCTGTCAAGCCTTCACTTGCTGTTTCTTGGTTAAAAACTGGTGTCGTTCCCTGATCATTGATCGGCTCATACCGTACCGAGCCATCCGCAGCTTTCATTGCGATCACTAAGCTATCTGGAAGTTCCTCTGCTTCACTCGTTTTAAACGGTGATTCAAGCATTGCTGTCAATTGCCAGCTCGTGGGATTAGACCGATCATCATTTACGATGACTTTTGCTTCATTTTCTGGTTTCAATTGCTGCTCATAAGAACGAATTTGTTGCGTTCCAAATTGGATTGTATTCGGAATTTCCGAAATGCTTAGCGTACCCGGCGTAACAATAGCTGTGATCGTTTTTTCTGCATCTCTCACTTTTACTTTGACAGTGTAAGTTCCTGCTGCTTTCGTGAAGCCCCCTCGATCAGAAACCACAATGTCAGCCGCCAAATCCACACCATCCGGAATTCCCCAAGCTTTCGCCTTCGCTTGATTGATAATGAAAGCATCCAAGTCAGCTTCCGAAGCCGGCACTTGTTTTTCTTTCACTACAAAATCACTTGCTTGAAGCATAGCTTGTTCAGTAACCGTCGTCTCGCCATCTTTCACAAAAACGGGAATGACGATAACCACATGGTTGCCTGCCTTATCCGTAATGGTTACTTCCGCTTCCGAACTACCCACTGCTGTTACATCAGGAACCTTGGAGATTGCATATGTCAAATTGTTGTCCCCTGCACCCGCATTATCTTGCACGTTTGTGACAAGTGACTTGGCGTCTGTCGTAAACGCCTTGTTCACATTAACAATTTGTTTCACTGCTTCCGCACTTGGCGGAGTAGTATCTTGGACCTCTTGCACATCCGAATGCTCACTTTTATTCTGAGCAGCATCTTCAGCAACCGCATAATAGCCAACATACGGCGTAAGAGGCTTATCCGAATCAGCCAGTACAAGTTCATAATTCCCTGTGCCATCAGCTTTCACTGACCCAAGAATGGCATTATCAGATGCTCGGTATACTGTGACCAAACTGTCAGCTTCTGCCTTCCCGGAAAGCGTAGCATCCACATCTTTAATCGCATTTAAGCTCGGCTTATCAGGCGCCGTTTCATCCGCCACAACGGTGGATGTAGTAGCATCCTTACCATCCAAGTAGGCGTAGGCTGAAACCGTATTTCCTGCCGTTAAATAACTCCCTGTTGGAAGTACAAAGACAAACTCACCAGTCGCCGAATCTGCCTTGATATGGTATTTTTTTCGTATCTGACTCTGCTTGTGCATCAATCGTTCCTTCTGGAATTGCGCTATCTCCTGATAACAAAATCCATGCCCCAGGATTAGCTACACCGCGAATGATATGGCTATTCTCATTTGCCTGATTGTCTGAAAGAGAATCAAGCGAAACCTCCACATCTGCAATATGTTCAAATAAGACACGTTTAAAGTTTTGCGTCCGGTAGTTGGTTGCAAAGTCCGTGGCATTGGCATTTATAATACTATTCCCCGTTGCAGCTGTCACATTGGCTCCTGTATAATTCACCTTCATGTCATACATCGGAAACCAGTCATAAGTTGGTGTAGCGTTCGCAGCATCTGCCGCTGTCCAAGCCTTAACCCGCTGAATCGACGCATTAAATGTCCCACTCGCCATATAAATAACACGAGTATTTGCATTCGTATTTCTTCTAGCATCTAAATCAATTTCACCTGCGTCCGCAAAATTAAACGTTGAGGAGGAACCAATTGCTATTAAGTTCTTCGCACTCGAACCATCTGATGAAAGCTTAAACACACCTTTTTTCCCAATAATAAACGAACTGCTACTTCCTGTTTTCACGAGACTCCCCGTACCAGTTCCTTGGTTATTTGCCGAAATGATCAAAGAAGCACCATCTGCAACATTAAACTCTGCTCCGGTCCCAACATTAATCGGGTTCTTATCATAGGCATCAGTAAAGGGACCATTCATGTCTAAATTTAGCGATGCTCCATCATGAACAAGCAACTTTGCGTTACTGCCAAGAGCAATTCCACCACGTGTAGAATCTGTGGGTGTAGAAATATTCACTTTTGCATTTTTGTTAATATCTACATTTCCGTTTGCCTGAATAGTCGTCCATGTTCCTTCACCCGAAAGACCATTACCGCCTCCAGTTAAATTAAGTTCTGCACCTTCTTCAACCTTCGCTGTCCCAGTTGCGCCGCCCGTTCCAAGCATCAATACAGTAGCATTTTCAGTTGTTCCCGTATACTTCGAGTTTGCTTCAAATGTGATATTAGTGACTTCTAGGTTAGCCTGATTGGTTTGCGCCTTATACTCCACATTATCAAAAGGGCTGATATACTGGTTAACCGATTTATTGACCACCGTACCTCCTACAAAAAAGTCTGCTTGATAAGAAGCTGTAAACTGTGCCCCAGTGTAATTCAAATTCTGAATAGAAAACGTCGATGCAGCCGAGATATTTCCAGTTAAGCGAATAGGTCCCCAATAATTTTGACCGTACATATCTAAGTCTCGCACTTGAACGTTTACTTTTTGAGTTGAAAAGCTCATCCAGTAACTGCGTCTTCTAAAATCCACTTTAACTCCTGAGTTGACTCCACGAACAATCAAGTCCCGTGCAGGAATAGTCTGATTGGATTCACCAGCCGCTGTGCTTGAAAATTGAGTGAACGCAAAATCATTCATGACAACCACTTCCCCAATGGAAGCATCTCCCATTGCCGCATCCATCTCAGTCGCATTGGTTACATAAGCAGTAGAACCTGAGTTGGCAACAGCCAGTCTAGGCTGAATCAAATCACTTGATTCAACTAAAGGAGCACTTAACACTTCTTGCTGTTCAGGCACAAGTTCTGTCTGCGCTTCTTTTTCAACAACCGTGAAATTTAGTGAATTCGAATATACCTTTTTGCCCTCTTGGTGCTTTTCAATCACTAAGTCGTAAGAACCACTTTTTTCAGCTTTCAATAAAAGTTTTACGGTGTTTTCTTTAAAAGCCTCAGACGAGATAGTTATTTTACTATTTTCAGGATCAAACTGAATATCCTTGCTTTCATTTTCTTGTTCAGTTTCTTGAGCCATAAAAACAAGGTTTTTCGGAAGTTCCAAAATCAATTGATCTCCTGCCGTTAAACCTTCATCGCTGACTGTAAGTTGAAATATCTCATTTGTAAAAGCATAGTCTTTTTCTGCAGAAAGAGTAATTTTCTCTGATGCATAGGCATGATCTAAGAAACCTCCTATCCCATTTGCACCAAGGGGTAAAATCAAACCAAAAATCAAAGCTAAACAACCAATCAGAAAAGAATGGAGCCTTTTCCTTTTGTCCAAAATCTCACCTCGCTTCTACAATGTGATTGTGCTTACCTCTTTTCATCAAGAAAATAGTCGTCATAATTTTCAGTTTATAACATAATAATTAATTGATAATTTGTACAACTAATTCACCAATAATGAAAAGAACTAATCTCAAAACATTTCTTGTAAGCAATTCCATTATAGCATGAGCTATTTTTTCAAAAAAAATAAATTATTTTACTTTTTTAGATTGTTTTTTATGAAAATGTGTCAAAATGTTCACAAAAACAGGACTTGACATCACAATTTAAGCCATTGCTTAGTCAAGTCCTTCTGTAGAAAATGATACAAAGTTACATTTTTAGAAATGGTGGAAACTTTCAACTGGCATTACAAAAACGGTTGCACCACCTACTTGTACTTCAATTGGATACGGAACATAAGTATCCACAGTTACGCCAAGCGAAGCTGAAGGAGTCATCATTTGTTCTCGTGCTTTACAGTTATCTCGGATAATGTCAAGTGCATCTTCCACACGATCATCCTCAACCCCGATTAAAAAGGTAGTATTACCTGCCTTTAAAAAGCCACCCGTCGTTGCAAGTTTAGTTGCTCCAAATTTATTTTCCGTTAATGCATCGGAAAGACGATTACTATCCTGATCTTGTACAATTGCAAAAATCAACTTCATCAATATCATCCCCTTAAAAAAGTAAAAACACCTTTTTTCTATTATACCAAAACTCCAAGTGAGACTTTACTAATTTGCATATCCCCACCCAAGCTTACTTCCATTTGATGTTACTTAACAGTTTTCAAAATATCCGCCAAAATCTCATCCGTAATCTCGTCTGGCGTACCAGTGCCGTCAATTCGAACAAAGCGATCTGGAAACAGCTTGATAATTTCCTCATAACCTTGTTGCACCTTACTGTGGAAGGCAATATCTTCTTGATCTAAGCGATTAACCTCGCGGCCCTTATTCGCAGCAATCCGCGCCAAGCCAACATCCGCTGGCACATCAAAATAATAAGTTTTATCCGGAAATGTATCTTCAATAGCAAACAAATTGATGTCAAGTACTTCCTGAATCCCAATCGAACGCCCCGCACCTTGATAAGCAAGCGAACTATCGACAAAGCGGTCACAAAGCACATGCGTCCCACTCTCAAGCGCTGGACGAATCGTCTCCACCACATGTTGGCGCCTAGCTCCCGCAATAAGTAACGCTTCCGTTCGCGGATCCATCTCTTCATTTCCAATCCCGAGTACAATGTTTCGCACCTTTTCTGAAATTGGGCTTCCTCCCGGTTCGCGCGTTTTAATAAAATCAAGCCCAGCTGCGCGCATCTTTTCTTCAAGTAGCGCTGCCGCTGTCGTTTTTCCCGAGCCGTCCGGGCCCTCGAGACTGATAAAAATCGCCATTCATTTCCTCTCCTTCAAGCAAATCTCACCCCTGATTATATCATAAAAAAACCTCAATGAATCCCTCTTTCAACCTTTTTCCCCCGTGAAAATGTCTGCCACGTACTTGCTTCAAATAAGCGACTTGCCTTTCCGACAACTTTTCGCCGCGTAAAACGCCAGGGATACCTGGTGGATAGAGCGCCACATTTTCTGCCGCGACGGTTCCCGCCGCTTCATCAAGTGGCAAAAACATTGTCTCCAAATCCGCCATCTGCTGATACGAAATCGAAAGTCGGCTCACATCCGGCACTGCAAGTTCAAGGCTCCGAGTCTCCCCTTGCCGCACGTCACCTTCTCCCCATTTTATCCGCCCAAACGGTGTAAAATCCATTCCTTTATTTAAAAGCGGCAAAACCAAAAGCACTTGTTTATCATCCGCGAGCTCAGGATAGAATCCAGCTTGTTCCAATTGTTCAGCCAACCTATAACCCGAAAAACCTTGTTTTCGAACAATCAATTTCAGCGGATCATCTGGACAGATCACTTCAAGTTCTTGTTTCTCCAAAAAACGTAGCCATTTTGCACGCATCTTCCAAAACGCCTTAAAATCCTCATCCGAATAAAGCGCCACATAGCGCCGCGCAACATCAAGCGAAGCCATCACCATATAAGACGGACTGCTCGACTCTACCATCTCAAGATAGCGCCGCACATCTAATTTGTCCGTATTCACATGCAAAAAGGCACCCATCGTGAGTGCTGGAAGCGTTTTGTGTGCAGACTGTACAACCGCATCCGCCCCCGCCCGAAGCGCTTCCCTTGGAAATTCATCACTCGCAATAAAATGAGCGCCATGTGCCTCATCCACAAGCGCAAGTGCCCCATACCGATGAGCCACAGCGACAATCCGGTCCAACTGGAAAACCGCCCCATAATAATTCGGATAGGTAACAATCACCGCGCGCACATCCGGATTCGCATCCAAAACCTGCTCAAGCAGCACCGGATCAAGCCCAGCCGCCGTCCCAGTCACCGCATCTTTTTTGGGTTCTATAAAAATCGGATTCGCGCCGGCCAGCTCAAGCGCATGAATCACCGACTTATGCGCATCTCGCGTGACAATCGCTGAGTCGCCACGCCGAAGCGCGGCAAGAATCATCGCAAGATTCCCACTTGTTGATCCCCCGACTAAAAAGAAGCTAGCATGCGCCCCATAAGCATCCCGGAGCAATTCCTCTGCTTTTAAAATGACACTTTCAGGGTGATGCAAATCATCCATACCACTAATTTCCGTCAAGTCATACTTCAAAATTTCTTGCCAATCGCCGCCGTATAAAGCTCCATTTTTATGCCCTGGAACATGAAGTGAAACTGGGTTTTTTTTTAATATGTTGTTCAATCGCCTGAAGAAGCGGTGTTTCCTCTTGATTTATCATCAGAAGCCCCCCTTTTTTCATGCTCCTATTGTATCACTTCCAAGCCCTTAAAACGAATATTGTAAGCAATTTCAAAAATGACGTTTCATTCTTTTCTTTCTAGGGAATTTTTAAATGTAAAACCATCTTTTTCAAGGAGGAGTTAGGGCTGATGAAAAAAAATAATCAATGGTACAGATCAAGTCGTTGAACAAATGGTGGAAGGCCTCGCAAAGTCACATCCTGAACTTATCGAACGCATACCAGATACACGAGTTCTTGCACGTATTGATAAACGGCCCGGAAAAGTCGGTCTCGTAAGCGGAGGCGGTTCTGGTCACGAACCTGCACATGCCGGGTATGTTGGACAAGGAATGCTTTCCGCAGCCGTTTGCGGCGATGTTTTCACTTCACCAACACCCGACCAAATTTATGAAGGAATTAAAGCCGCTGATCAGGGTAAAGGCGTTCTCTTAATTGTCAAAAACTACACAGGCGATGTGATGAACTTTGATATGGCAAAAGAGCTTGCTGAAGGCGACGATATCGAAGTGGACCAAGTGATCGTAGATGATGATATTGCCGTTCAAGATAGCACCTTCACAACCGGACGGCGAGGCGTTGCCGGAACCGTTTTAGTACACAAAATCGTTGGTGCTGCCGCAGAAGCTGGGGCGAGTCTTTCCGAACTGAAAGCACTTGGCGAAAAAGTGATCAGTTCCATCAAAACAATTGGTGTGGCGCTTTCGCCTTGTACAGTTCCAGAAGTTGGGCATCCAGGATTCGAACTAGGAGCCGATGAAATCGAACTTGGAATCGGCATCCACGGGGAACCAGGATTTAGCCGCGAGAAGATTATGTCGTCGCATGACCTTGCGAAACAACTACTTGACCGGATCGACAAGGAGCATCAATTTGCGTCTGGGGACAAGGTTGTCGTTCTTGTTAATGGAATGGGTGCAACACCGCTTATGGAACAATATATCTTTTCAAATGATGTTCACGAATGGCTTGGCGAAAAAGGGGTAAACATCCAAAAAACCATCGTCGGCGATTATATGACGTCTCTTGAAATGGCTGGCTTGTCGCTCACTGTTCTAAAACTTAAAGATGAAAAGTGGCTCGAACTACTTAATTTCCCTGTACAAACTATTGCATGGAAATAACGGAGGAGGATTAAGGATGACTTTAGATAAAGAATGGGCAATCGGTTTTTTAGATGATTTTGCAGATCGCGTCATCGAAAACAAGCAATTATTGAGCGATTTGGACCAAGCCATTGGAGATGGAGACCACGGCGTGAATATGGCGCGGGGGCTTACGGAATTAAAAAAAGCTTTTTCAGAAAAATCACCAGCTACTTTAAAAGATGTATTTAAAACTACAGCGATGACACTCCTCAGCAAAGTTGGTGGTGCTTCTGGTCCACTTTATGGCTCCGCTTTTTTAAATATGAGTAAAAAAATCGACGCTGATACCCTTACGAAAGAGCAGCTTCCTGATATTTTCGAGGCTGGGCTTGAAGGAATTGAAAATAGAGGGAAATCTCATGCTGGCGAAAAAACGATGATTGATGTTTGGGAACCTGCAATCAACGCAATGCGTCAAAATGAATTTTCAAGCGATGCGATTGAAGCGGCTCTTCAAAAAACCAAAGATATGAAAGCGACAAAAGGTCGGGCATCTTACCTCGGCGAGCGTTCCATTGGTCATCTTGACCCCGGCGCTTACTCTTCAAGTTTGCTGTTTCAAGCGTTATTAAAATCGGAAGGAGCAAAATAACCTATGAAAGAGTATGGAATTGTCATTATTTCTCACTCAAAAGATGTGGCTAAAGGCGTTTCGGATATTATTAGTCAAGTTGCTGCGGACGTTTCGATTACCTATTCAGGCGGTGCAGATGACGGAGGTATTGGAACAAGTTTTGACAAAGTAAACGCAGCCTTTGAAAAAAAATGCTGCTGAAAAGCTATACGCTTTTTATGACCTAGGTAGCGCCAAGATGAACATCGAAACGGTTATGGAACTTTCAGATAAGGAAATCATTCTTTTCAACGCACCCATATTGGAAGGCGCTTATGCGACAGCAGCACAAGTTCAAATGGACGAGAAGCCGGAAGTCATCAAAGAAAATTTAAAGTCCATCGAAATCAAATAGTGGAAGTAGCACCGGCGAAGCCTGTTTCATGTGAAACAGGCTTCGCCTTTTCTCGTGCAAGATTTTTTTATTTTTTTGGTATTCTGAAATGGAGAATGGAGTGGAGGGAAGAAAAATGGAATCTTTTACAGATAAAGTGCGTTTAAATAATGGCGTTTTAATGCCTCGACACGGGTTTGGCGCTTATAAGCTTGTCGATGAAAACGAACTGCATCGCTCGCTTGAAACAGCTGTTGGAGCCGGATATCAACTATTCGATACTGCTCAGTTCTATCACAACGAAAAATATATTGGTGATTTTTTTTCGTTCCTCAAATTTAAGCCGTGAAGATTATTTTATTACAACCAAGGTTTGGAACACGGAACAAGGTTACGACAAAACATTAAAAGCTTTCGAAAACTCCTTGAAGCGACTAAAACTGGACTATATTGATCTTTATCTTGTGCACTGGCCCAAAATCGAACCTTTTTTTGAAACTTGGAAAGCTTTGGAACGACTTTACGACAAGGGTCTAATTCGTGCAATTGGCGTTTCCAATTTTGAAGCACATCATCTTGACCGCCTGATGACAAAAGCAAATGTCCTACCTGCTGTGGATCAACTCGAAACACACCCGTATTTTCCCAATCACCTGCTCCACCGTTATTTGGAAGAGCTAGATATTGTCCACCAAGCATGGAGTCCACTCGGCCGAGGAGCTGCTTTAAAAGAACCCGCACTCAAGAAAATCGGGAAAAAGTACGGCAAAACGCCGGCACAAGTTATCCTACGCTGGCACATTCAAAATGATATCAGTATCATTCCAAAATCAGAAAAACCTGATAGAATCCGTGAAAATGCAGACATTTATGATTTTGAGCTTTCTCGCGAAGAAATGCTTATCATTCAAAAACTCAATCGCGGTGAACGTGTTAGTCATGCCCCCGATGTTGTTTACGTTCGCACAGAACCAGAAGAATTTTAATCAAAAAAGAGGTGTTGTTATTTTTTAACAACACCTCTTTTTTACTAGTCAACAGGGTTGGCATCTACTACTTCAAATGTCTGGCACACTAACATCAAGTCTGGAGTAAACGTCATCCCGTATTGTTTTAATTCCCATGTAAAGAACTTTTCATGCTCCGTGTACCAATAGTTATACGTTAAATCTCCTTCACCTTCAGATAGAGCAAAAGTTTCCGTCACTTTGTTCATCGGGACTTCTTCAATAGCCGTATATTTAATGATGGCAACCGGATATCCATCCCCATTTAACACAATGTCATATTGCCCTACAACAGGCATTTTCTCATTTTCTAAATCATAAACGACTTTGGCGGCACATGTCCCTGTTTTTTTGCCAGAAAGCACTAAGCTAGCTAATTCATCTCCCATTTGCTTACTGCCATCGCCAAACATCCAGTAATCTGGCACTTGTAGATTTAAATGATGTTCACTTGCATATTTTAGCCAGTAGTTCTCAATTTCTCGGTTCAAAGCAAACACTCCCTTTTTAAATTTAATCTAAACTAAAAAAAGTGGGTTGCTAGATAAACCTAACAACCCTCAATATACTTATTTTCTACCGCTGATTTGACGGTATCTAGCTTCTTTAAACAAATAAAAGTATTTCATTTCTGCTTTTTTTTACTTCAAATTCAAGTCTCGGATCATAGCCAAAACTTCTATCCAAAAGCTCTCGCTCTTTTTGCCATTTTTCCTGCGTGACTTCAATTAATTCAAGCAAATATTCATCATAACTTTTATGAAGCTTACCAATCCGCGTTTTTCTTTTCCGTTTTGCATGTCGCTTATTGTTGCTATGCGTTCTGCTCCTAGATTCCATCGTCAATCACCTCTATTGTCCGTTAAACTTCCCGTCTACCTTCAAGAGCCTTGGATAGTGTTACTTCATCTGCATATTCTAGATCGCCCCCGACTGGCAGACCATGGGCAATACGCGTTACTTTAATTCCGCTTGGTTTCACGAGACGTGAAATATACATCGCAGTCGCTTCTCCTTCAACATTTGGATTCGTTGCGAGAATCACTTCTTCTACTTCTTCATTTTGAAGTCGCTTAATCAAATCAGCGATATTAATATCTTCCGGTCCTACTCCATCCATCGGTGAAATCGTTCCGTGTAGAACATGATAAAGCCCATTATAATCTCGCATTTTTTCCATTGCAATCACATCGCGTGGCTCTTCGACCACACAAATAACACTCCGGTCACGACTGGTATCCGAACAGATATAACACGGGTCTTGATCCGTAATGTGTCCACAAACAGAACAAAATGTTAAGTTTCGCTTGGCGTCAACAAGCGCCTTTGCAAAGTTGAGGACATCATCCTCTTTCATGTCCAAAACAAAAAAAGCTAACCGTGCCGCCGATTTTGGACCAATCCCTGGAAGCTTCATAAAGCTATCAATTAATTTCGTTATCGGTTCAGGGTAATGCATCTGCATCGCTCACTTTCAAAAAAGCAGGCAGGACATACTCGGATCCTGCCGCCGTAAACTTATAGCCCAGGAATGTTCATTCCTTGTGTGAATTTGCCCATCTTTTGTGAAGTCGTTTCTTCAAGTTGTTTAAGCGCATCATTTGTTGCTGCAAGTACTAAGTCTTGGAGCATCTCCACATCTTCAGGATCAACAACTTCTTCTTTAATGATAACATCAAGCACTTCACGTTTTCCATTTACTTTCACGGAAACCATTTCGCCTCCAGCCGTTCCTGTGAACTCAGAAACTTCTAGTTCAGCTTGTGCTTTCGCCATTTCCTTTTGCATTTTCTGCATTTGTTTCATCATACCTTGCATATTACCCATTCCACGCATAAAATATTCTCCTCTTCTTAAAAAAATTTATTCTTTTACTTCAAGTAAGTCATCACCGACTAATTTCGCCGCTTCCGTCACAAACTGTTCTTCCGAATCAGCATCAGTTCCACTAGTATTTTCAGCAGGTAGTCCTTCGCCATCCATTTCTTCGCTACCGTTATTGTGCAGCTTGATGAAGTTTTCGCGAACATCATGCCACTGATCTTCTGGAATACCAATAAAGTGATAGTTAGCCTGCGTCAGCTTGGAAATGCTTGTTTCGATCGTTTCGACAAACGAAGCATTTTCCATAGCCATCTGACAGTGAATCTCATGCTTAAATTTTAACACAAAAGTATCATCCGAAGCAGCTACAGGTTCCGCTTCATTTAAAAGCGCCGCCTGCGAAGCAATTAACATGGATAAAAGTTCACTCCAAACGCTTCGAATCATCTGTAAATCTTTTTTCTTTGCCACACCAAGCACATGGTTAATCTTGCCCACCGGTGCTTTAAAGCCTTTGCTACTATTCATTGCCGCTTTCTTCGGACGACTTGTTTTTTCTCCCGAAGAAGTTTCGCTTGCCTTTACACCACTTTTCTTTAGTTCCTCGATTTCGCGACGAAGCGCACTCACTTCACCTTGAAGTTTCACCACTTCTGCATTCGAAACCTCTGTTCCAGCTTCTCCACTTACATCAGTCAAAATAGAACCCTTTGTTTGCGTAAGTTGCACAACCGCCACCTCAACGTAAATGCCAGGATGGTTAGAAAACCGCATTTGCTGTTGCGCCTTGTTAAGCAAATCAACACATTCATAGATCCGCACAGAATTCGCTTCCGCAGCAAGCTCTTGAAAGTCTTCATCCGCCACAGCACGCTCAAGTGATTCCTCAAGTTGCGGCGCCTTTTGATAAAGTAAAATGTCTCGGAAGAAAACGAGTAGATCCTCTACCAACCGAACTGGGTCTTTGCCTTCTGCAAGTAGCGCTGACAAATTTTGAATCGCTTGTTCGGCATCGCATTCCATGATGCTCTTAACCAGTTCCGTAAGCAAATTTTGCGAAACAGATCCTGTGATTTCAAGTGCATCTGTTACACTCACTTCTTCTGAGCCATAAGAAATGACCTGGTCTAGCAAACTCAGCGCATCCCGCATCCCGCCTTCAGCTGCCCGTGAAATAATAGCGAGCGCCTTTTCATCAAACGGAATTTTTTCTTCGTTTAAAATATAAGCCATTCGCTCCGTGATGTCCTGCGTTGTGATTCGTTTAAAATCAAAGCGTTGCACCCGGGAAATAATCGTGAGCGGCAATTTATGCGGTTCTGTTGTTGCTAATATAAAAATCACATGTTTAGGAGGTTCTTCAAGCGTTTTAAGTAGCGCATTAAATGCTCCTGTTGAAAGCATGTGCACTTCATCAATAATATAAACCTTATATTTAGAAACTGTAGGTGCGTATTTCACCTTTTCGCGAATATCACGAATTTCTTCGACACCATTGTTACTCGCCGCATCAATTTCGAGGACATCGGGATTTGAGCCTTCTGTAATCGTTTTACAAGTTTCGCACTCGTTGCAGGGCTCCCCATTTACCGGGTTTTCACAGTTGATTGCCTTGGCAAAAATCTTGGCTGCACTCGTTTTCCCTGTCCCACGGGGTCCACTGAACAAATAGGCATGTGACGTTTTATTTTGAGTAATTGCATTTTGCAGTGTACGTGTCACATGGCTTTGTCCGACAACATCATCAAACGACTGTGGCCGAAACACACGATATAATGCTTGATATGCCATCTTCCACTCTCCCTCTCGATCTTAGTAGTACTATTATAGCTTACTTCCCTTCGTTTGATAAGGAGAAACTTCTATTAAGTGACAAAAAAGCATGCACCAAAAAAAATCTAGTGAATGCTTTGCCTTCTAAAATCAGTTTTCTGATTTCACTTCTTGTTTTTTCGCTTTACTTTCATTGATAACAGACATTTCAATAGCCTTTAGCAAATTGCGAACTCGTCTTTTTCGAAAGAAACCAAACATCAAACCAGCGATAGCATTATTGACTTTACGCATTGTCTTTTCCGCTTCAATTTTTTCAGTGTACGTCGCCTCACAAGTATTTTCACTCGTCGCTGTGATCGTGTAAGTTGTGATGTGCGTATTAGAAAGAGTTTCCGTCGTAAATTGATACACTTCATCCGGTACAACTTCGCTAATCGTCGTTGTCGTTCTCATCCCATTCGACATCGTCCGTTGATACGAAAAGCCTTGCAGCTGTCGAACTTGTTTCGTTTTCCCAGTTGATTGTTTAATATCATAAATAACAGAATTAATAATGGCCGTAAAACACTCTTTTTGGGAAATATAGAGTTTTTGCGAAATTTTCATTTTTTGTCCCCTCCCTGTCCTTTTTTATTTTTGAGTCCTTTAAAAACATATATAGCTCCGATAGCAGCAATTACAAGTCCAGTTACCATCATTGGCATGCTTGCAGCACCATTTTTCCCAAATGAAGGACTAAACATAATGATCATTAACCCAATGCAAACTATGAAAAGACTATTTGCTAATTTCATCCAACAATCCCTACCATTTCTTGAAAAGGTTTTGAAGAATTTTCGAAAGCATGAACATGTAACACTACGACTTAGAAGTCTTCAAAAGCTTTCTATAAAAACCTTCTCTTTTCTTATTTTATCGTTAAGCTTAGCATCTTGCAATCTGAAATATAGTAAGCGTTCCCATAGTTATTAAATGCAATTTTCATGCCAATTATTCTTCAAAAAAAGAGGCATTCAAGCTCCGCACGCAACACTCCTTTTACACACGAAAATTAACAAGTGTGTATCTTTGCTACACAAAGCAATCATTATGCTATAATACAAGTAGAATAGAGGTGATTCAATTGGCATTAAAGTCTGATATGCCAGAGGAAAGTAAAAACAGTAAAGTTATCAAACGTGATACTTTTTCGATCGTCTTTCCAGATGATCCAAAACCTGATAAAACGACTGAATCTACTGACCAAATCCTCGCTAAACCGAAAAATGACGAGTCGGAATAAAGGATCCTAATGAACTATGTTGGTGAAAGACATTTTCTAGGGCTAAGTCCATCTTTATTTTTAAGCTCAGTAGTACCAAAACAGATTTACGAATAATCCGTAAAAATAAAAGGCTAGAAACAAACCTGCTCCAAAAGCGTTTGTCCTAGCCTTTTTATTTTATAATGAAAATTCTTCGCTTAATACTTTAGCCACATCAGCAATCAGCTGATCGTTATACGAATCGTCTTCCTTATCCATTTTGGAGAAAACCGTCCAAACAAGTGGCTTCTTTTTACTGTTTTCTTTAAATATAATAGCAATATCATTTCGTGTTCCATAAGACCCAGCACCCGTTTTATCTCCCACAAGATACCCATCTGGAACACCCGCGCGAATGAGGTTATCCCCTGTTGTATTATCAACTAAAGTTTGTTTAAAATATTTTAGTGCTTGCGAATCTAAATGTTTGGGGTCTGTTAAATACTTCAAGTCTTGTCCAAATGCTTCCGGCGTTGTTGTATCCCTTATGTCACCAGGAATCGCCGAATTTAAATCCGTTTCGTAGCGAGAAGAAATAGTCGTCTTATCCCCTATAAGTCTCAATTCCTTTTGAAACTTCTTCGTACCGCCCATTTCATTAAGTAACAAGTTCCCAGCTGTATTATCGCTATAAGCTACAGCCGCATGAATAATCTCCTTGAGCGTCATCCCCTTGTCCACAAATTGCTCCGTGATAGGAGAGTAGTCAACTAAGTCCTCTTTTGAAAAGAAAATCGTTTTTTGCAACTCTTCCTCTGTACGATTTTTCAAGAGTAGCCCACTGATGATAGCCTTATATGTTGATGTATAAGCAAACCTTTCGCGTGAATGATACTTAATCTTTTCATTCCCATCTGTTGCATAAACACCTAATTTCGCGTTATATTTATTTTCTAGAACCTCTAGTTTTTCGCTCACCGAATTGATTTGCGGAGTCGCTTCCGCTTTTAGTTCATTTCTTGAATGCCGATTTTCGCTAATCCCCCAAATAGCTATACAGAATACCAAGACACCTAGAACCAAAATCCCCCATCTTGCGAGTACTTTTTTCTTCATAAACGCTATTCCCCCATTCGAATTGATAAGACTCATTATACACAGCAAAAAACAAGAAACTTTTAAGGAAGCTTAAAAGTTTCGCCTATTCTTCATCCTTTTATTTGTGTACCCTTCATGTTTTCTATAAAACTTAACGGGAATACTGATATAAATCAAAAATTTTCATATTGAGGAGGGCATATCCTTGGAAAACGAATCTAAAAAAAATCTCCATTAAACTTATTGTCAACATTATACTCATTGCCTTAATTATTTTATTTATGGTCTTTAATCGACAACACGTAACCATTCACTTTTTATTCGGTCAAATGTCGATCCCATTATTCATGGTCATCGCTATTTCCGCTATTTTAGGATGGTTAGCAGGATTTATTATCCCTAAATTCCGTTCAAAAACAAAGAAATAAATCATTCGGGATAACTACTCAAAACAGCAAACCATCCACTTCATCAAGGTGACTACATACTATAAAAATACTCCATTTGATTGACTAAAACTCAAATCCCCTTTTCCATCCACAATCATTTTAAATAACAAAAAACTCAGCTAAACAATTTAAAAAAGCAGAAATTCTTAGATGGGTTTATAAGTCACTCATCCAAAAATTTCTGCTTTCTTTTAATTAATTATCCTTAATTGAAAAAATCACCATGCGCTTGGCGTCATCTACACGCACGTCTACATTCTTGTTTAGTTTGTCTTGGAACAACTTCTTGATATCAAGAAAATCATCATAACTTGCAATATCACTTTTTTTATAGCCTTGCAAAATCGTCGGCTTGATTCTCGTTACATACTTATCCGTTGAAGTATTTTCTGGATCATAGCGGTATATTTCTTTACCCGTTTTATTGTGGAAAGAATAAACTGCATATTGATCTTTTTTCGTCCGAAAAACGTCTTCTTGGGTCACATAAGCATTGTCTGCCACACGATAATCCAATTTTCCAGCGAAGCTTTTATCCGCAGATGGTTTATTTAACTCAAATTGATTGTAGGCAATCCGAAAGAAATACTCAAGATTATAGTAACTATTTACCCGAAAATAAAGATGTTTGTTTTCTTTTTTCTTATCAAGTCCAATATCTGTTGATGAAATTGGAAAAACATCATACAATTTTCCATTCATTTCATAAGCAACATCATATTCATCCAGCACTTCTTGACGCTGAAATACACCAAAAATAACTCCAAGAGTTAAGAGTATAGCAGCAAGCACAACTAGAATACTTGTAATCACTATGGTTCTTTTTTTTCTTTAAGCGCTGCATAAACTTCATCCTCAACTTCAAAATTCAAATCCATTTTCTATTCTAACAGTTTTAGCGAACAATTTCACTAACTTAAACCAAAAAAAGGCACTTATGCTCACATAAGCGCCTTTTTTTTAGCTAAGTTATTTTTTCTCTCTTTGAAACCTTGCTCTTTTAGCATTTTTTCCGATTTTTCCATGCTAATCCCATTTTTAGTATTTCCTTCTGTCATCATACCAGAAATACCAGAAACTTGGTCCATATCAACTTTTTCATAGTCAATTGCAACCGTTTCACTTACTTCGTTGTCTCCGTAAGTAATATTTTCTTTCAAGCCTTTGATACCTTGATATTGATCAGCTGTTGCCTGTAGTTTTGCTTTTGCTTGATCCTTCGTTGTTACACCTAGAGCCGAAAAAGGAATTTTATTTTTGCTCGTTTGTTTAAGCACCTTGTCACCTTTGTATGTATAAGTCACTTCCATTGTCGCTCCATTTTTTTCCAGTTCAAATGTCTTCGTTTTCGCTTCTTCAGATCCACAAGCCGCAACTGTTAAAGCTAAAACAAATACAAATACAAGACTAAGCCCTCTTTTTAAAAATTTCATGATATCCCCCTTATTACTTTTTTACAAGTCTAGTATAAAAGATTAAAAACAAAATAGCGAGGATTATTTTTGTATTTGTCTTCACATGTATCCAATTAAACTAAATGTAAATAGCTTAAGGTCAATACTTTTCCGAGCTTTTTCAACAAATAAAAAATCTTCTCTAGCTAGAGAAGATTTAAATCAAATCATATTTAACGCCGTGCACCTCAATTCGACATACATCCACCTGCGCTTCTCTGATCGTTAGCTCAGATCAGGCTACCTCGCGGCACATAGAAGAACACTGCTTAATGCTGCTTCCTTCCGGACCTGACATGGTTCACAGGCTTCCATTGCGCAAGACCAAATCGTCAACACCACGTGTCAAAGGCTGACCAAACAGATATAAGCCTCAGTTGAGGAATTCAACCCCGCTAGAGCGGATTGCGGGTTACAGGGCGCCGCTATCTCCCCGTCTAGCACGGCAAATTTGCTACCATAATTTAGGAGTCCTTACGAAAAGGACTCAACTAATAGTGTATCTTTTTTAGTAAAAAAACACAAGTAAAATCTCTATTTAATTTTCACACCGCTAAATATACACTAACAAGCGTTGCTGCAATGGTTCCGAGCAAGCAAATCCCGATCAAAATCAAGGCAATCCAAACAATTTTTCGGTTCATAAGACAAAACCTCATTTCTAATTGACTTACCTACCTATCCCCAAAAACACTCGTTCATAAACGCTACTCGTCTTCATTTAGCCATTCAATTATACGTCGATTACTTGCCATGAGCGCTTCTGCCGCTTCCGCAAAGACAGCATGCCAAGCTAGGTAACGTTCGTGCCGTTTGGGATCCGGGAAAAAACGCGCCGTGATTTCCGGTTCTGCGTCCAGTTTAAACCCTTGGATTTTCCCAAAAGCCTCTAGCGCGATAATTGCCGCTCCGAGACTTGAGCCTTCAACCGTATGCGGAACTCGCACTTCATGCCCGAACACATCTGCAAGAAGCTGACACCAAAATTCTTGCTGAGCAATCCCCCCAGTCACATATAAAACGTCACCTTCCGCTTGAATTTCTTGATAAACACTATATAGGTTTAGCGTGACACCCTCAACAACTGCACGAACCATGTGCGCACGCGTATGGCTCTCTGATAGACCGAGGAAAGCCCCACGAATATCATCCGTCCAGTAAGGTGCCCGTTCGCCCAAAAGATAAGGCAAAAATAGCAAACCTTCCGCACCAAGTGGAATTTCTCCCGCTTGCTCCATCAGCTTTTCATAGTCACGTTCATTACGGATCGCACGTGGCGCAAGCTGTTCAAGCGCCCACTCCACAATTTTCCCACCATTATTCACAGCTCCGCCACGCACAAAATACCCGTCCGTCAATCGGTAACAAAAAGTTCTTCCATGCTCATCTGGCAAGAAAGAATGCCCAATCTTCCGAACCGCTCCGCTCGTTCCAACGGTCACCGTGACATCTGATTCACCAAGAGCTTGGATGCCAAGATTGGCGAGCGAACCATCATTTGCCCCTATCACAAATGGGGTATCCACGTTAAGAAGTAGCTTCTCCCCCGAGGCTTCAGAAAGCCCTGTAAGTTGATGGCTTTCTGAAACCACCTCGGGAAGCTTGCCTTCTGGAATATTCACTAAATTAAGCGCCAGCGGTTCCCATTCCATTGTAACTGGGTCAAACAAACCAGAACCAGACGCAAGAGAGGCATCAATGACCCATTCTCCAAAAAAGCGATATAGTACATAGCTTTTAATGCCACAAATTCGCATAGCTAGCTTGACTTTTTCTGGTTCCGTTTCCTGCAACCAACATAATTTTGCAAATGGACTCATCGCATGAATCGGCGTGCCCGTTTTTTGATAAAGTGCCTCCAGATCAAACTTTTGCTTCATCCGTTTAAGTGCCCCTGAACTTCTTCCATCAGCCCAAGTGATACACTTCGTGAGCGGCTTTCCAGTTTCATCTACCAGTATCAAGCTGTGCATTGCCGCACTAAAAGATACCGCCAAAATTTCATTTTTATCTACCTTGCTTTCTAACATGACCCCACGAATTGCGCCACAAACAGCTTCAAAAACCTGTTCTGGATCGAGTTCAGCTTTTCCGCGCGTATCCGTTTTCATTTGATAAGAAATCGCACACCGATTAACAACTTGGCCTTGTTCAGTAAAAAGCACTGCCTTCGTACTAGACGTACCAATATCAACGCCCATTACAAATTCACTCATGTCTCATCCCTCGTTTCTGGCACCATTATACCAAAAAAGGAGCTTTTGCACCGAGATAAACTCACTGCAAAAGCTCCACCTTGCCATTTTAATTCAATTTGATTGGTCGGTCCAGCTCATAAAGCCTGCGATAACGCGGCTCACTTGCCATAAGTTCCGCATGCGTCCCTTGCATCAAAATCGAACCTTCCTCAAGGAAAACGACCGTATCCATTTTTTCTGCTCCAACTAAGTGATGTGTCACCCAAATGACTGATTTCCCTTCGAGCGCCTCAAAAATCGTTTGCAAAAGCTCTCGTTCAGTAATGGGGTCTAGCCCAACCGTTGGCTCATCCAAAATAACAATCGGCGTATCTTGCAAAAGAATCCGAGCGAGCGCAATCCTTTGACGTTCCCCGCCAGAAAAGCGCGCTCCCATCTCAGTCATTTGCGTTTGATAGCCATCTGGCATGCTCATAATGAAGTCATGCATCTTAACTTGACGTGCCGCCTCATACACTTCCTCATCCGTCGCATCCTGATTCCCCATCCGGATATTGTTTAGCACCGATGTGCTAAACAAATGTGCCTTTTGATTGAGCATCGAAACGACTTCTGCCATCTGCGGTCGAATTTCTTCCACTTTAACGTCATTCATCAACACTTCACCGCTCGTCGGCGTAAGAGCCCCCTGCACAAGTTCCAAAAAAGTAGACTTCCCGGTTCCACTTCGCCCGATCATCGCCACTTTTTCCCCTTGCGCAAGCTTAAAATCAAACTGATTCAAAACAAATGGGCTTTTTTCATTATACTGGAACGAGAGTCCCCGAGCTTCAAATGCTACGCTCTTCGTTTCGATACGCACATTTTGTTCAAGCTCATGTTCAAAATCAGGCAGACTCGGATCTTCAATTTTGTCTAGTCGATCAAGTGAATCTTGATAAAGCGATTTATCACTGACCGCGCTTGAAACTGGCACAAAAGCCTCGCCAAGCGACATAATGGCTAATACAAAAGCTGCAATGAAGGTTCCATCAAACACCCCGTCCTGAGCTTGTCCGGCACTCCAGTAAACCATCACAACAACCGTCGCCCCGACAATCAATTGGCTGAAAAAGTCCCGCCAATTGACGAAGTGAAACTGCTTCGTTTCCACTTTTAACAGATCTCTCTCATCTTTTTCATACCCCTTGATGAAGCTTTTTTCTCGTCCGCTAAACATCCAGTCACTTAGCCCAAAAACAGCATCGGTAAACTGATTGTAAAGCCCGTTTCTTCCCTGCTTTAAGTAGGCATTTTTCCCTCTCGCATAAAGCAGAGAGAGCCAAGGTAAAACAAAAACGAGCAAGCCGATCAAAATGAGCATCAAAATGGCGAACGAAATGGAGAAAGCACCCAGTGCGATGAGAACGCCGGCATAAAGTACCACACTCACAACCGCAGGGAACATCGTTGTTAAGTAAAAGTTTTGCAGATGTTCAATGTCATCCGCAAGCAAGCCCAAAATATCCCCGGTCCGGTAGCGCGACTTAATTAGTAGCGCCTGCGGTTCTAGAATGCGGTAGAGTCTGACGCGCATTTTCTCCAAAATTTTTTAAAACAAGCGAGTGGCTCGAAAGTCGTTCGACGTAACGAGAAACGGAGCGCATGATCCCGAAAGCGCGCACCCCAACGGTAGATACGTAAACAGCCATGATCGACTCCGGCATCAAGGAAGACTTTGAAATCAAGTGACCCGATGTAAACATCAAAGCTGCACCTGCTGCAAACGTGAGTACGCCGAGTGAGGTAACGAGAATAAACAGTCTGAGATTTTCTTTGATATAAGGACCTATCCAACTGTTTTTAAGCATTATATCTCCTCCAACTGAGCTTTTACTAGCTTGTAGTAAAACCCTTTTCTCGCAAGCAACTCATCATGTGTCCCTGTCTCGACAATTTGCCCCTTATCGAGCACAATGATTCGGTCCATCTCAAGCATCCAGTGCAGTCTATGCGTTGCTAAGAAAACGAGCCGATTCTTGAAAAGTTCTAACATCGGCGCCTTTAACTCCGCTTCCGTTTCAATATCAAGATGCGCCGTTGGTTCGTCAAGTAGTACTACTTTTCGATTCGACAAAAATGCTCGTGCAAGCGCAGTCCGCTGTTCCTGGCCGCCGCTAAGTGTCCGTCCTGCTTCCCCAACGACCGTTTCGTACCCAGCGTCTAAACTGGCTACAACACTCGTAAGACCTGCCGCATCCGCTGCACGTTCCACTTCTTCTTGCGTGGAATCCGGATGGTAAAACTTGATGTTCGAAGCGATTGTCCCGTGGAATAAATACGGATGCTGTGGAATGTAGGTCACTTGCTCCTGCCAAGCTGCATCCGAAAGCTGCACTTGTTTTTTATCATCCATTTCAAAGTGCCCTTCTGTCGGTGCCAAAAAGCCGCTCAAAATGTCAATCATCGTGGATTTTCCGGCACCTGTTGCACCGATAATACCAATTTTTTCATAGCCTTTCACTTCAAAATCAGCCCCAGCAAGCGATGCGGTTTCAGCACTGTCATGCCGCACAGAAATCCCCTGCATCGCAAAACGAGTATCTTCTCCGTAAGCATCCGCAGATTCGCCAGGATTCGCCGCTTTTTCTTCTTCGCCTCGATCAATAATCGCTTGGATATTCCGACCTGCATCCTGCCCGTCAAGCGTCGCATGGTAATCCGTCCCCAGTTCTCGAACGGGAAGGAAATATTCCGGTGCTAAAATCAAAATTGCTAATGCCACATAAAGCGTGATAGTGCCATTAATCAAGCCCAGCCCAAGGAATAGCGCCACAATCGCAATCGAAAGCATCGTAAAGAAATCGAGCGCAAAGGAAGATAGAAAGGCCACCCGGAGTGTGCGCATCGTCGCTCGTCTGTATCTTGCACTCGTCCCCCGGATGCTTTTTTCATGACTATGGCTCAAGCCAAGATATTTCAAGGTTTCAAGCCCTTTTAGCGAATCAACAAAATGGTTCGACAAAATCCGGTAAGATTCAAACTGCGAATCGGCTTGCTTTTTGGCCGCTAATCCCAAAATAATAAGGAAAAGGATGAGGATTGGGAAAGTTACAAATAATATGAAAGCTGACGTTCCGTTTTGCGTAAGCACGTAAATCCAAATCATCGCTGGGATGATGGCCATGTTCATAAATTTAGGCAAGAAAAGTTCGATGAAGCGTCTAAAATCTTGTACGCCTTCCATGACCATGGTCACAATTTTTCCTGTTCCTTCGGCGCGGGTAAAGCGCGGACCAAGAACGAATAGATTGCTAAGAAGTTCTTCACGCATGCGCTTTCCTGTTTCCGCGGCATAGCGGTAGACAATCCCCTTTTTCCAGACATTTAAAAAATGACGTACAAAATACGCCCCGGTAAAGAGGAACATTTGTAACGCCACAGAGGAAAGTGCCTCGCCGTGAAACAGGTCTGTCACTGCATCGGCGAGGGCACGAGCCAAGACGATAATTGCTGCGCCTTGAATCAAGGTGAGTACAGCTAAAATCGCTAGTATTTTTTTAATACCTTTATATTTAAATAGATCTTTTCCCATTAATACGTCATTTTCTCCTTACTCGAAACGCGTTTACGGAAAACATAGTAACTCCAGATTTGATAGCCGAGCACAAACGGCAACAACGTCACCGCTACAATCGTCATCACGGTCAAAGAGTAATTTCCCGATGCCGCATTATAGATGGTCAAATCAAATGCTGAATCAATCGAACTGATCATTACACGTGGGAATAAGCCGACGAAAAGTGTTGCAACGGTAATTGCAATACCCAGTCCTCCGAAAGCAAAGGCCAATCCGTCGCGACCTTTCCACAAGAACACTGCTGAAAGCACGTACATCACAACGACGACCGCAATCATTAGCGGAACAAGCACAGGACGCGCTTGGAAAATATCCGAGAAGAAGAACGCCATCACTACGAAGACAACTAGTACGGGGATCGTGATCCACCAAACCCGTTTAGCCATTCGGCGAGCTCGTTCCTGAATCTCATTTTCTGTACGAATTGTAATAAACATCAAACCATGAAGCAAGCACAGCATTGTTACAGTTATACCACCCCAAACGGAGAAGACTGTAATGTAATCGAAGAAACCAGCGTGCATGTTCATATCATGGTTAATTGGCATACCTTGAATCAAGCTGGCGAATAAAACGCCGAATAGGAAAGGCGGTAAAATACTGCCGACAAAAACCATCCAGTCCCAGAAATTACGCCAAGCAGCACTTGCTTTTTGATGGCGGAACTCAAACGAAACACCACGTGCAATGAGTGCAAGCAGTAGAACGACAAACGGAATGTAGTAACCGCTAAACATTGTCGCATACCAGTTCGGAAAAGCAGCAAAGATTGCACCACCTGCTGTTAGTAACCAAACTTCATTGGCATCCCAGAACGGGCCAATCGTGTTTACTAGAACGCGTCGTTCTAAGTCGTTTCTTGCCATAAAGCGCGTAGACATTCCGACGCCGAAGTCAAATCCTTCAAGGAAGAAAAATCCGACGAACAAAACAGCGATCAACAGAAACCATAGCTCATTCAGTGACAATTTCGTCGCCCCCTTTATCAAATGGATCGACGGAAACTTTTTCTTGTTTCTTCTCACCATAAGGTCCTTTTTTGATTTCGCGAATAAATAAGTATACTAAAACAATCAATAAGATTGAGTAAATCGTTGAGAAGGCGATAATCGAGAAGAGCAATGAACCAGCTGAAACGTTTGGTGAAACAGCATCTGCCGTCTTTTGATACCCGAAAACAACCCAAGGCTGACGTCCAATTTCTGTCATAATCCATCCCATCGAGTTAGCTAAGAACGGGAAGAATAGCATTGGAACCATTAGACGCAAGTACCATTTCGCATTTTCGAGTTTCTTGCGCCATGCAAGTACAACACCAATCAGTGCGAAAAGAATCATTAGCATTCCAGCAGCAACCATGATACGGAAGCTCCAGAATGAAGTGCGCACTGGTGGAATATAATCGCCAGGTCCATATTGTTGTTCATATTGCGCTTGAAGTGTATTCATCCCTTCTACTGAACCACTTAATGTAGAGTAAGATAGGAAACTTAGCGCATATGGAATTTCAATTGACCACGTATTTTTGCGGTTATCTACGTCAATACCGGCAATCGCTGTCCATGGGGCAGGATCCGCAGTATCCTCCCAAACGCCTTCTGTTGCAGCCATTTTCATTGGTTGCGTTTTGACCAAGTATTGTGCTTGCGAGTGACCGCTGAATGCTGTACCAAATCCGCCAATGATGGCAAGTACAAGCGCTACTTGGAAAGAGCGTTTGAAGAAGTTTGTATCTTCCTTTTTAAGCATTTTATAAGCACTGATCCCTGCAACGAAGAAAGCTCCTGTTGCGAACGCACCAAAAATAACGTGCGGGAATTCAACGAGTAGCTGACCATTCGTGATAAGTGCCCAAAAGTCATTCATTTCGGCACGACCATTTTTAAATTCGAAACCAACTGGATGTTGCATAAACGAGTTAGCAGCGAGAATCCAAAAGCTTGAAAGAATCGTACCAATCGAAACAAGCCAAATACATGCTAAATGAAGTTTTTTTCCGAGGCGATCCCAACCAAAAATCCATAAACCGATAAATGTCGATTCCATGAAGAAAGCAAGAAGCGCTTCAATAGCTAGCGGAGCACCAAATACGTCCCCTACGAAACGAGAATAATCGGACCAGTTCATCCCAAATTGGAATTCTTGGATGATCCCGGTTACGACACCGACCGCGAAGTTAATCAGAAACAAGTGTCCCCCAAAACTTCGACATTCTTTTGTAAACATCTTTTCCTTTCACAACATACAACGTCTGCATGAGCGCGACCATGAACACAAGTCCAATGGATAGCGGCACGAACAGAAAGTGAAAGATCGTTGTTGATGCGAACTGGAAGCGGGCTAGAAACAAAGTATCCACCCTTTTCCCCTCCTTTTTTTTGCGTTTTACATGTCTTTTTCAAGCGCTTGCAAAGATTGTGAAAAAAACCGAAACAAACCGCTAGTGGTTGTTCTCCTTTTCACAATCATAGGTAAATCTCACTACAAAGTCTTTTTGCGCAAACACTATAAGAAAAATTATTAAACTAGAATAAGTTCTGTATACAGTACATTTTATCCTATTTCGCCTGAAAATCATTTAGTTCTTTAGTAGCTTTTTTATAGCTTACTGTACACAATTAAAGCAGACAAAGTTAAAGCCTTCGCTAGACTTAAGCTAGAGTTTTGCTCGATTATTCACATTCGAAAATAAAAATAGGGATTCCCCTAAAATAGTAAAAAAGACTCATTCGTTTTTTTTGAGACTTGTAATTTTTTTTTACGCTCCCTCAGATCCTTAAAAAATGAGGTGAGCAGTTCCGCCGTTTCTTGCTGCAGAAGTCCTTTTTCCACTTCACAGGTATGATTGAAGCGATCGTCTTCCAGTAAATTCATCAGTGTCCCTGCAGTTCCCGCTTTTGGGTCACTGGCGCCGTAGTAAACTTTATGAATTCGTGAGAGTAAAATGGCGCCACTGCACATCGGGCAAGGTTCAAGCGTCACATATAAATCGGCGCCCGAAAGTCTCCAAGAACCTTGCTTAATGCAAGCATCTTGAATGGCTAAAAGTTCTGCGTGTGTAATAGCATTTTGGGAGGTTTCTCGCAAATTATGGCCTCGCCCGATAATTTCTCCATCTAATACAACAACCGCTCCAATTGGTACTTCACCAAGATCGCGTGCCTTTAAAGCTTCTTTTATCGCTTCCCGCATAAATTTTTCTTTTTCCACTTCCGTTCCCCACTTCTCAACCGTTTTTTTCATCTTAGCATAATCCTGCTTTTCTTTACAGTTGCTTTTTAGATTTAAATATATTACCATGTTCTATTATCAGGTACTAATTTTTTAAAAGGAGGAAATCTATTTTGTATTCAGAAAACTTAATTGCACCCGAACTCTATAACATTACGGACGAAATCACAAAATTCGCCTCTGACAAAACAGCCTTAATCTGGAAATCTCCAGATGCGCCTGAAAGAAGCTGGAGCTACAATGAACTGCTTGCTGAAGCGCGTAAATTTGCAAACGTTGTTAAAAAAGCTGGAATTAAAAAGGGAGACCATGTCATTGTCATCACGCCTCGCTTACTTGAAACCTATTCCATTTATATGGGTTTATGGATGGCTGGTGCCATTATTATTCCGGCATCCGAACTTTTAAAAGCACACGATCTTGAATATCGTATTCGCCAAGCGGGCGTAAAAGGGATCATCGCCTATGCGGGTCTTCATCAAGAGATCGATAAAATTTCGAACATTGATTCCTTGCTAAAAATGCGTATTCTACTCGATGGAACCGCCTTAGAATGGACAAACTATGCGACAGTCATGGAAAAGGCTTCCGCTGAATTTACTCCCGTTGAAACTCACCGCGAAGACCCTTGTTTACTTGCCTTCACAAGTGGAACGACTGGAAACCCGAAAGGTGTGGTACACGTTCACGGCTGGGGCTATGCGCACATCCGGATTGCGGCTGATCACTGGCTTGATATTCGTGAAAACGACCGCGTTTGGGCGACCGCTGGACCCGGCTGGCAAAAATGGATTTGGTCACCATTTCTTTCCGTTCTCGGAAAAGGCGCAACGGGATTCATGTATAGCGGACGATTCTCCCCAGAAAACCAACTGAAACTGCTAGAAGAGCAGCAAATTAATGTCCTTTGCTGTACGCCGACCGAATATCGTTTAATGGCCAAAGTGACCCACTTAGACAGATTTGACTTATCACACCTTAGAAGCGCTGTTTCTGCTGGAGAACCGCTTAATCGCGAAGTTATTAATGTTTTTCAAGATACATTTGGAATCAAAGTACGCGATGGCTACGGCCAAACGGAAAGCACGCTATTAATTGGTACGCTCGTTGATACGCCCATCCGCCCAGGTTCGATGGGAAAACCAATCATGCCTGAATATATGGCCATTGTAGATGAAGCGGGAAAACCTGTTCCACAAGGTGAAATTGGTGATATCGCGGTCCGGAAAGACTTCCCGGCGCTCTTTAAAACATATTATAAAGAACCTGAGCGACTGGAAAAGGCTATCCGTGGCGATTATTTTGTCACTGGAGACAGAGCTTATGCCGACGATTCCAATTATTACTGGTTCCAAGGTCGAAACGATGACATTATCATTAGCTCTGGATACACCATTGGGCCGTTTGAAGTTGAGGATGCGCTCACACACCATGAAGCTGTGAAAGAAGTCGCAGTCGTAGCGAGTCCTGATGAAATCCGAGGTACGGTCGTAAAGGCCTTTATCGTGCTTAAAGATGGCTATACAGGAAGTGAAGAACTAAAACGAGAATTACAAACTTTCACCAAGAAAATCACCGCCCCGTATAAATATCCGCGCCGAATTGAGTTTGTAAATTCGCTCCCTAAAACGGATTCTGGGAAAATTAGACGCGTAGCGCTGCGCGAACAAGAATTTGCAAATCTTAGAAAATAAATAAAGACAATCTTCCTAAAAGTTCAGATGAAAACTGGACTTATAAGGAAGATCGTCTTTTTTAAAAGAAAAACCGGCAAGAAACAAAACTGCCGGTTTTCACTCAACTATTAATTTCTTTTTCTTAAGTACAAGCCCGCTAGTACAGCAAGTAAAGTTCCTGCCGCTGCAAGTCCACCTGTTTCCGCATCTCCAGTTTTCGGAAGTGCTGCTGGATCAGCTTTTTTCGCAACTGTTTTTACAACTGGCGCCGCTGGTTTAGCCGGTTTAACTGGTTTTTTCACTGTTTGAAGAGGCTTGATGCCTGTGTTCTCCAAAAGACTTGTATGTCCGTAAGTGTAAATGCCAACGTCACTTATTTCGCCAGTTTCAAGGATAAACGACCAGATAAAGACAACCGAACCACTCTTAAGTGGCGTTGCCAAATGAATATGGAAATTCCCGTTTGCATCAGCAAGTGCTTCGCCAATAACGACACCGTCTTCGCTTGCCATTTGTACATGAGCATTTGGTTTTGTTTTTCCATAAACGTCTGTCGCAGTTGATTTCACTGGATCAATTTGTGGTGCTTCATAATCGAACGAATCTTCATCAATTACCGTATAAGTGAGCGTGATTCGAGATTCATTTCCTGCTGCATCACGTGCTACAATGACTGCACTAAATGTTCCAGCTTTTGAAGTATTGAGTGTTTCAGATCCGTCTGCAAAGAAAACTTCATAGTTATCAGAGTTATCCGATACGTCTACTAATTCATCTGCAAACCATTCTTCGTACATCCCAAACTCAGGATTGTTTTCAACGAGGTTCAAAACAGGCGCCTTTGTATCAACTACTGTGTAACTTACAGTAACCTCTTCTGTTGTTGTGCCATCAGTTGCTTCAATCACAACTGATTTCTTCCCGATCGTTGAAAGAACAGGCTTTGCTTTAAAGCTCAGTGCTACACCAGATTTTGCTTCTGCAAAGTATGCAGGTGTAACGCTTGAATTCACTTCTACGCTCAAATTCGCTTTTGCTACGGCAAGTGGCGTTGTAACTTTCGCATCCTTTTTAACTACAGCTTTTTCGTCTTCGGCTTTCACAGATTCTTTCGGTTTCACTGTTTCTTCTGGCGCTTTTTCTGCTTTTTTATCTGTTTCTTGTTCTGTTTTTACTTCTGGAACATCTTTTTCAAGCTGTTTTGATTCTTTTTCTTGCACGGCTTCTTGCTGCTTGTCTTTATTTTGCACCTGACTTTCGCTAACTACCTTTTCGAACTTGTCTACTTCTGGCGCCTCTACTGCAAGTACAGAACTTGGTAAAAACAAGCCCACCGACAAAGCTAAAACTCCACAACTTACTTTTATAGTCTTTTTCATCTTGATTCTCCCTTTTTCATGAAGTTTTGAATGGCTTAAGCTCCTAATCAGAACCGCTCCACTCCCTCCAAGTATAGCAACGAAATTCATAAGAAACCAGCTGATTTTTCATTAATCAGAAAGTTTTTTCATTTTTTGTCACAAAATGTTCACATCCATTTACATTCCAACAAATTCGGAGTAGGATAAAACAGATAAAGGAGCGATTTTCTTGGAAACAAAATTAAATTGGAAACGAAATCTTTATATTTCCTGGCTAGGTTGTTTCCTAACGGGCGTCAGTTTTAACCTAGTCATGCCGTTTATGTCTTTGTATATTTCAGACCTTGGCGTAACAGATCACACGGAGTTAAATGTCTGGTCGGGGCTTGCTGTCAGCGCAACGGCTCTTACTTCTGCACTGGTCTCGCCATTTTGGGGTCGACTGGCAGACCGAAAAGGCCGCCGTTTGATGCTACTTCGTGCCTCGCTTGGCATGACAATCACAATGGGGTGCCTCGGTCTTGTTCAAAACGTCTATCAACTCGTTCTTTTGCGAGCACTCAACGGGCTTTTATCGGGATACATACCTAACGCAACGGCACTCGTCGCCTCGCAAGCTCCGCAAAACAAAAGCGGCTGGGCGCTTGGATTCCTTTCTACTGGAACGATTTCAGGCACTTTGATTGGACCGTTAATTGGTGGATTTCTTGCAGATATATTTGGATATCGACCTGTTTTTTTCATCACTGGATTCGTCTTATTACTTACTTTTTTACTTACTTTATTTTTCTTGAAGGAAGATTTCAAACCTGTTATCCGAGAAAAAAATGCTCACAACGCGGCAGTTATTCCAGCGGTTACCAAGCAAAAATCTGGTTCTTGGCCTTTTCTTAACCACATTTATCATTCAAATCGCCAATACTTCGATCAGCCCTATTTTACCGCTTTATATTCGCGAACTCCTTGGAAGCGATAATAATATTTCATTAATTAGTGGAATTATCACTTCTGCACCAGGAATCTCCGCCTTGATTGCTTCCCCGTATCTCGGGAAACTAGGTGACAAAATTGGTAATCACAAAGTTTTAATCGGTGGACTTGTTGCTGCCGCTATCATCATGGTGCCAATGGCTTGGGTACAGAGCCCGCTTGAACTTGGATTGCTTCGGTTCTTGCTTGGATTCACGACTGGCGCGTTAATGCCTTCCATTAACACCCTGATTAACAAAAATTCGCCGCGGGATTCTTTAAGTAGTATCTTTTCGTACAATCAAAGTTCGCAAAGTCTTGGTAATGTGGCGGGGCCACTTATTGGCTCGAGTGTTTCTGCCGCATTTGGATACCCAATCGTGTTTTACATGACTAGTCTTTTCTTGCTAGGCAACTTATTTTTCACGCATAACATGTTCAAGAAGCATTCGAAATAAATCGATCAAAATGGACTAGCGCCACTTTATCGCGCTAGCCATTTTTTATTTATCCAGCCTCTCCTGCGTTTCTTGCCTTATTTTTTTTTCATGATTTTCACCGGCATTCGTTTTTAAACACTTCGACTAAGTTTTTTAGCACTTTCGGTATCTTTATTCCTAGCTGCATCAGTGTTTCAATCATTGTGAGTAGCTCGTTAGCTAAGTAAAAGAAAGCCGCCCCATCTCGAACCATATTCTCATCCCCAATCACTCGATCCGTTTGATGGGCAACCGCAATAACTAAAAAAATCGCCAATTTCTTCAAAAAAGCATGAATTGCAAACTGATAGGATATTTTTTTTTCGATAAATCGCGAGAAAAAGCTGTAATAGATAGTTAACGCCTAAAAAATACAGTAAAACTTGAAAAACAATGTTGTTGTCCCCAAAAATATACTGCAAATACTGATCCATTTTTAGCCTCCTCTCTTCCAAACTATTTGTCCCGTGTAAGTGGTTGTTCCTTTCATTTTTAATCCCTCCAATTTTCTCTGTACATATATTTTAGCACCAAATCGGTTACATGTAAATTGATTGGTGCTAAAAAACTTATTTTGTTTCCAAATAGGTTACAAAATGTTATACTAAAGTTATTCTATAAAAGGAGAAGATCGGACATGGAACTCAACAAATTTGTAGGAAATAAAATCCGCCAGTTTCGTGAAAATAGTCGGATGAGCCAAGGAGCCTTAGCTACCGAACTTGAGACGACGCGCCAAACTGTAAGTCGCTATGAAAATGGAGAACGGAAAGTGAGCCAAGATGTTCTTTACCAGCTTGCAGGAATTTTTAATCAGCCGATTGATGCCTTTTTTCCACCCAGATCGAGTGCAAACGAAAAAAATGAGCATCTGCTAACGATTGCTGCCCACCTTGATGATGATGTAACTGAAGAAGAAATGCGTGATATTTTGGCGTATATAGATATGAAAAAGAGGCTCCACCGCGGGGAGTGAGTGAATATGTATGAAAAACTCGTGAATGATTACAAAGATTTTATAACTATTAAGGAAGAAAAAATGCCAGATAAGCTTCCGGGGCTTTTTCTGGATGGCACTATTTTTATTGATAGCCGCAAGACACAAGTCGAGAAGCGCTGTTTACTAATTGAGGAATTAATGCACTGGAAATACACATACGGGAATATTGTAGATCAAACTTATTTACCGAATCGCAAGCAAGAAATTTTCGCACGTCGCCGTGCATTTGAAGAATTGGTACCTATTAACGAGATTATCCGTTGTTTCTATCTTGGTCTGACAGAATATCACGAAGTGGCGGAACAGCTAGAAGTGACAGAAGAATTTTTACGAAATACGGTCGATGCTTACCGCGAAAAATACGGGATGATGTACAACTATGGCCGTTACTACATTAATTTTGGTAATACGATCGATGTATACCGAAAATATTGATTTCAATCTCAAATTGTTTCATGTGAAACAATAGAATCCCCTCGCTAACTTTTAGCGAGGGGGTTCTATCCACTCTTAATTTATTATACACCGCAGTAAGTTTACGCTTTTTTCAAAAAAAACTTCTTGACCATATTTAAAATCAGAGAATTCTCTTACTCTGCCCACTATGCTAGCTCATTCAGCCACTGAATACACATGATATTTTTGATTTGTTTCATCCAAATTCGAGTATGATAAATTATCTAGACTGGCGAAAGTCAAATATCCTAGTTCTTCATTGTTTAATAACTTAATTGTTTCTTCATGCATTTCCCTTATATTCTATAATTTTTCACTCGTTTATTTCAACTTTTCAGAAAGCGCAGCGACTAAGAAATGAGTTCTTTATAACAAACGAATTATCTAATTATCAAGTGATAATTCTTTCCGTAATAATTTCTACTTCATTCCCAGAAACTCATTTTTCATAATAAGAGTCAAATAAAGGATATACATATTCTAAGTAACCCAAATTGTCTATACTATTAAAGGCAGATTCTTACGCTCTTCCATCAACTCAGCATCAACTCTTAATACTTTTTTTTTCATAGTAATATTTGTCAGTTCTTGTAAAACCCATTTTTTTTAGCAAGTTTAGAATCGGATGTCCCTATTAATAAATATTGTTTATCGCTATTACTTATAAGTTCAAAATTTTCACATTGATACCTAACAAAAGCTTTGATTTCAAAAAGCTCACTTAAGTTTGATAAACTTACTTCTTTTACATATAAATTAGGAAGTATGTCTTTATTAAGGTAGTAATCAGGATATTCTTTTAGTTTAAACCCATTTGTTGTATCATTCTTATCCTCACTTACTAGTCTAACTTGCTGACCACTTATCTCACTAACTTTATATACTTTGCCTTTGTAATTAGCATAAATCACTATTGTTCACCTGCCTTATCTGATTATTTCACTTCAACAAACCGACCTAGGTCAGCATCAAATATTCCTACCAATTTTTGCTCATTATTAATTACTTTATATAATTTAGCACCATTGTTTGGAAATTGTCTATCTCTAAATTTCCACTCTGGAACAACCTCTCCATTTCTCGATGCAGTAAATCCATTGTACGTACATGGTGGATCATCAATATTTGTCCCCCCGTACCTTTCTCCGTAAGGAATTTCAATGTCACCTACTTTGTCTGTCCTAAACTCTAATTTCCCATAAGTATTCCCATCTTCCGGAAACGGTCTCTTGC
>NZ_AOCG01000018.1 GCF_000525795.1 Listeria aquatica FSL S10-1188 | reverse complement strand
TCTATGTTTTGAGAGAACGACGTTCTTTCATATTCCTTGTCTGGTGGCTATGGCGAGAAGGTCACACCCGTTCCCATCCCGAACACGGTAGTTAAGCTTCTCCGCGCCGATGGTAGTTGGGGGCTTCCCCCTGTGAGAGTAGGTCGCCGCCGGGCACATGTAAAGCGCTTGAAGTCTTTAAGATTTCAAGCGCTTTTTTTATGCAATCAGTCTACTTGCTTAAGTTGCGCATTATCATGTATAATTAAAGTCAACTATAGTCAAAGTCAAGTGATAGTTTCTCGATTGTGCAAGAAAGGAGTATTCAAATGAGAAATATATCTGATATAATTGAAGCCTATTTAAAACAGGTATTAGAAGCAAATGAAGCAGTTGAAATAAAGCGAAGCGAAATAGCAGATAAATTTGAGTGTGTGCCTTCTCAAATTAATTATGTAATCAATACACGATTTACTATGGAACGTGGTTACATTGTTGAAAGCAAGCGAGGCGGTGGTGGTTACATTCGAATTATTAAAGTGAAAATGAATGACCAATTACAACTACTTGATGCTATTATTGCGATGGTACATGAAAAAAAAAAGTATCACAAGCTTTTGCTGAAGATGTAGTGTTAAGACTTTTAGAAGAAGAAGTTGTGACAAAGAAGGAAGCAAGAATGATGGTGTCAGCTTTAGACCGTCAAGTTTTATTCATTCCTTTGCCAGATCGGGATATTTTAAGAAGTCGTATTTTGGAAGCAATGCTTACAGCTTTAAAGTATGACTGATTGGAGTGAGAAGATGCTTTGTGAACGTTGTGGGAAAAATGAAGCGATAACTAGGATTCAGCATTTGCACTCGGATGGAACACTTGAAGAAGTGTATCTATGTGAAAGCTGTGCCAATCAGGAAGAAGAGAATAAAATCCAAGCTTTTAACGAATTAGCTCTTAGCTTTTTGTCAATGCTTGATGGAAACAAAGTTGCGAAAAACAGCACTTCGGAGAAAAAGCAGCTTGTGTGTGATAACTGTGGGCTTGATTTTGATACTTTTCGTAAGACAAATCGGGCAGGGTGTCCACATTGCTACGATGCTTTTTATGAGCAGATTTTGCAAGCTGCGAAACAGGTGCAAGGTGGTAATACAAAGCATGTAGGGAAAGTTCCGGATGCTTTTGTGGCTGAATCGGAGCGCGAGGAACGTATTTTGGCACTCAGAGAACAAATCCAAAAAATGGTTGAAATGGAGAACTTTGAGGAAGCGGCTCGTTTGCGCGATGAAATTCGTTCACTGGAAGGGAAAGCAGGTGAAGAGGAATGATGGAACAAAATCGTGTTTTGGCTCCCGTGCTAAGCTCGTGGCTGTCGAAAGATGGTGATGATGCAGATGTTGTTCTTAGCTCGCGTGTTCGGATTGCAAGAAACTTTGAGGATGAGCTTTTCCCATTTTATGAGCAACGGGATGCGGTTGTGGAACGGGTTAGAAGAGTAGTGGATAATTCTTTTCTTTTGTTTAAGATGGAAGAACTTGGGATACTTGACCGAGCGCTTCTAGTAGAGAAACATTTGATTAGTCCGTATTTGATGAACGAAAGTGAGCACGGGGCTGTGTTTATTAGTCCTACTGAGAACTTGAGTATCATGACAAATGAAGAGGATCACTTGCGCGTGCAATGCCTTGAACCTGGCCTCGGACTGTTCGTAGCGCTCGAAAATGCGCTTCGGATGACTGAACAAATTGAGCAAGCCCACCCCTTCGCTTTTCACAAAGAGTTCGGTTATCTTACAAGTTGTATTACGAACTTAGGGACAGGATTGCGTGCTTCGGTGATGGTTCATTTGCCGGGACTTGTTGCAACCAAACGGCTGAAAAAAGTAGTTGACGCGCTTAGAAGCATTGGCTTTGTCATTCGTGGGATTTACGGCGAAGGGAGCCGGTCAGAAAGCAATATTTTTCAAATTTCTAATCAGATAACACTTGGGAAGACAGAAGAAGAAATTGTTAGTGATTTAACACAAATTATGGAACAGGTGATCATGCAAGAGCGTGTTAGTCGGACAAATTTGAAACAAAAATTTCATATTTCCCTTGAAGATCGTGTTTATAGGGCTTATGGAGTTTTAAAAAATAGCCGTGTGATTTCAATGCGAGAAAGTGGAGAAGCGATTTCGGACTTGCGTCTCGGAATTGAATTAGGTTATTTTGAGCATATCTCTCGCCAAAAAATTAATGAACTGCTAATATTTTCGCAACCAGCCTTTTTACGAAAAGCCAGGGGGCAAGATATGAATGAATTAGAGGAAAAAGTAATTCGAGCATCGGTTATTCGTGATATTCTTGAAGAAGTTTGATGGATGCCCGCAAAGGAGGAAAACGATATGATGTTTGGACGTTTTACACAAAGAGCTCAGAAAGTTCTTGCCCTATCCCAAGAAGAGGCAATGCGACTCAATCATAGCAATCTTGGAACAGAACATATTTTACTTGGTTTAGTACGTGAAGGGGAAGGGATTGCCGCAAAGGCACTTTATGAACTTGGAATCAGCTCAGAAAAAGTTCAACAAGAAGTAGAAGAATTAATTGGTCAAGGTGAAAAAACCGTTACGACGATTCAGTATACACCGCGTGCAAAAAAAAGTAATCGAGCTTTCTATGGATGAAGCACGCAAACTCGGACACAGTTATGTGGGAACAGAACATATTTTGCTTGGTTTGATTCGTGAAGGTGAAGGCGTGGCAGCTCGGGTGCTCAGCAATTTAGGGGTTAGCCTAAACAAAGCGCGTCAACAAGTACTTCAGCTTCTTGGCGGCGGGGATAATGGAACTGCTGGAAGACAAACAAATACGCAAGCAACACCGACACTTGACAGTTTAGCGCGTGATTTGACGGTCATTGCACGAGAAGATAACCTCGACCCTGTGATTGGTCGTGCAAAAGAAATCCAGCGTGTAATTGAAGTATTGAGTCGACGCACGAAAAACAACCCCGTTTTAATCGGAGAACCTGGGGTTGGGAAGACAGCGATTGCGGAAGGCTTAGCGCAACAAATTGTTCGCAATGAAGTCCCAGAAACGCTACGTGGAAAACGTGTGATGACACTTGATATGGGAACGGTCGTTGCTGGAACGAAATATCGTGGTGAGTTTGAAGACAGACTGAAGAAAGTGATGGATGAAATTCGTCAAGCTGGCAATGTCATTCTGTTTATTGATGAACTCCATACCTTGATTGGGGCTGGTGGAGCTGAAGGTGCCATTGATGCTTCCAACATTTTAAAGCCACCTCTAGCACGTGGTGAATTGCAATGCATCGGTGCAACAACGCTTGATGAGTACCGAAAGTATATCGAAAAAGATGCGGCTTTAGAGCGTCGTTTCCAACCGATTAAAGTTGGAGAACCAACTATTGATGAATCCATTCAAATTCTTAATGGGTTGCGAGATCGCTATGAAGCACATCACCGAGTAGCGATTACAGATGAAGCTCTGGAAGCTGCTGTAAGACTTTCTGATCGCTATATCTCAGATCGTTTCTTGCCAGATAAGGCCATTGATGTTATTGATGAAGCGGGTTCTAAAGTTCGTTTGAAAGCTTATACGACTCCTTCGAATTTGAAAGATCTTGAAGCGGAGTTAAGCGAGCTTAAGAAAGAAAAAGATGCAGCTGTACAAGGACAGGAATTTGAAAAAGCTGCTGCTTTCCGTGATAAGGAAAAGAAAATTAGGCAGCAATTAGAAGAGAAAAAAACAAATTGGAAAGAGAAACAAGGGCGTGACAATAGCCAAGTTACGGAAGAAATAGTCGCAGAAGTTGTTTCTAGCTGGACAGGTATTCCGGTTACCAAAATCGCTGAAACTGAAACGGATAAACTGCTCAACATGGAAAAAGTGCTTCACCAGCGTGTTATTGGCCAGGATGAAGCGGTGAAAGCTGTTGCGCTCGCCGTGCGTCGTGCGAGAGCAGGGCTTAAAGATCCGAAGCGTCCAATTGGTTCATTTATCTTCCTTGGTCCAACAGGGGTGGGAAAAACGGAACTTGCTAAAGCTCTCGCGGAGTCGATGTTTGGTGATGAAAGTGCAATGATCCGTGTTGATATGTCGGAGTATATGGAAAAATTCTCGACTGCGCGTCTAGTCGGTTCTCCTCCAGGCTATGTAGGTTATGAAGAAGGCGGACAGCTTACTGAGAAAATTCGTCAAAACCCTTATTCTGTTGTTTTGCTTGATGAAATTGAAAAAGCACACCCAGATGTGTTTAATATGTTACTTCAAGTTCTTGATGATGGACGCTTGACGGATTCTAAGGGTCGCGTGGTTGATTTTAGAAATACGGTCATCATCATGACATCAAATATTGGGGCACAAGAAATGAAAGAAGACAAGTCTGTTGGATTTAATGTTACAGATTTGACGCAGGACCACAAAGCGATGGAACATCGAGTGATGCAAGAATTGAAACGTGCATTCCGTCCTGAATTTATTAACCGAATTGATGAAACGATTGTTTTCCATTCGTTGACAGAAAAAGAACTCAAACAAATTGTTACTTTGTTAACTTCGCAGCTTACAAAACGGCTCGCTGAACGAGATATTCATGTGAAACTCACAGAAGGAGCAAAAGCGAAAATTGCAAAAGAGGGGTATGACCCGGAATACGGTGCTCGTCCACTTAAACGTGCGATTCAGAAAAATATTGAAGATCGCCTTTCTGAAGAACTGTTACGCAAAAACATCGAGCCAGGAGATATTGTTGAAATTGGCGTGAAAGATGGTGAGCTTGAGGTTCGGAAGAAAGATAAGGTAGCAAATGCAACTACAAAGACCAACAAAAATGCTAAAACTAAAGCCAAATCTTAATGGTATTTTGGAAAACCGAAACCTTTTGGGGTTTCGGTTTTTTTTATGAAAAAAGTTGCTTGTATTATGTGTATATGCTAATATTGGCATATAAAGAAATTGGGAGGAATAACGATGGGACAACATCACTCACATGATCATCATGGACATGGGCACCATCACACTCATAGTGCCAATAAAAAAGCGCTTTTTATCAGTTTTATTTTGATTGCGGGCTTCATGGTAGCTGAAGTGATCGGGGGAATATTGACTAATAGTTTAGCACTTTTATCAGATGCTGGACATATGCTAAGCGATGCAGTTGCGCTGGGGCTGAGTTTGTTAGCGTTTAAGTTTGGGGGAAAAAGCAGCGAGCGATTCCAAAACTTATGGCTATCGGAGATTTGAGATTTTAGCGGCTTTTTTTTAATGGATTAACTTTAATCATCATTTCTTTATTTATTTTTTATGAGGCTTATCATCGCTTTTTTGAACCGAAACAAGTTATTGGTTCTGGCATGATGACAATCTCTGTTTTAGGGTTGTTAGTGAATATTTTAGTAGCTTATATTCTTGCAAAGGGGGATACAAGTGGCAATTTAAATATGCGAAGCGCTTTTTTGCATGTATTAAGTGATCTGCTTGGTTCTGTTGGGGCAATTGCAGCCGCACTACTTATTATTTTCTTCGGATGGGATATCGCGGATCCGGTTGCAAGTGTATTAGTATCCATTTTTGTTTTGATCAGCGGTATTCGAGTCTTTCGCGAATCTATTCAAATATTGATGGAAGGAAAGCCAGCGAATGTTGAAATTGAGGAGATTCGAAATTACCTGCTTGAACAACCTGAAATTGAAAGTGTTCACGATTTACACGTCTGGTCAATCTCATCTGATTTTCCTTCGCTTACGGTTCATCTGCAAGTAGCTGAAGATGTTGATAGGGATGTGTTACTAGAAAGAATTCGTTCCAATATTGAAAATCAGTTCCATGTTTCACATATTACAATTCAGATGGAACGGTCTATCACTCATGAACATTGTAATTAAGAAATAACTTAAAGTAGAGCTACTTTCACAATAAGTAAACGAAAAAAGATGGGGCGATGGAGACTCATCTTTTTTTGTTAGTAAAGCTTGTTTGTGAAAAAATGAGAGGGCTATGCTATAATGGGGAAACCGAATTCGATAATTTCATGGAGGGGAAATCATGTTAAATGAACAACAAGTTGGGAAACTAATTAACCGTCTAGTAGACCCAGTATTAGAGGCGACGCTTGAAGAAACGAATGGTATCTTAGGAATAGAAGTAATTAAGCCTGACAGAGTTATTCTTCAGCTAGCTCTTGCTGACCCTGAAGTTGACAAAGTAGCTTTTTCAGAAAATATACAAGAGATGCTAGGACAGTTTGGATTTGAAGACATTGTGCTGGATCTGCATTATTTAGCTTCGGATGTCATCGATTCAATTTTAGAACAACGTGAGGGCATTTTAAGTGAATCAAGTAAAACTAAGTTTATAGCTGTTGCAAGTGGAAAAGGCGGTGTTGGAAAGTCCACAGTTGCAGCTAATCTAGCTGTTGCTCTTGCTAGCCGGGACAAAAAAGTTGGGGTACTTGATGCGGACATTTACGGATTTAGTTTACCTGTACTTTTTGGGGAGATGACTGCACCGAAAAAAGAGGGGAACTTCATTATTCCTGTTGAAACGCATGGCGTGAAAATGATTTCGATGGATTTCTTTGTCGAGTCGGGAGAACCGGTTATTTGGCGTGGACCGATGCTTGGGAAAATGGTGAAAATGTTCTTAGAAGAAGTGAAATGGGGGGGATTGGATTATTTAATTATTGATTTACCACCTGGAACGGGGGATGTCGCACTGGATATCCATACGCTCCTTCCGAGTTGTTATGAACTAATCGTAACAACACCTCACTATGCTGCCGCACAAGTAGCTTCTCGCGCAGGATATATGGCTAGAAAAAATGGACATCACATTCTAGGAGTGGTGGAAAATATGACTGCGATAAATATTGATGGACATTTAGTAGAGCTATTTGGAGTAGGTGGAGGGAAAAAGGTGGCTGCTGATTTAGATGTTGATCTTCTGACTCAACTTTGGATGGAACAACCTAATAAAAATACAAATGGATATGTAGACGGGATATACAATCCAGAAGATCTATTAAATGAGTCTTTTTTGAATTTGGCAGATAAAGTTATCGTCAAGTCTGATATATCAGCTGGTTCAAAGTGATTCAATTGAGAAAAATTGTTGCGTGCATATGCAAAAATTGTATGTGTGCAAAATAAAATGAAAAAAGTTTTGGAAATCTATTGACGAGAGGCTTAAAAATTGGTATATTAATAAACGTTGCTGATGCGCTAAACACGCAACGCCAACTCAAAAAATCGACCTTTGAAAACTGAACAAAAAGAAGACGAAAAAGCGATGAGACAATATGT
>NZ_AOCG01000017.1 GCF_000525795.1 Listeria aquatica FSL S10-1188 | reverse complement strand
GGTCAAACCGTTATACATTCAGATATTCCTTATATTTACTGGATGCTAATCGGACTTATTCCGTGGTTTTATATGAGTTCAAGCATCGTATCGGGTGCAGGCTCTATTTGTCAAAACCTGGGACTCATTGCCAAAACGCATTTTCCAATTGAAATTTTACCAACGATTGCTGTTGTAAAAGGCTTGAACAGCTTTTTTTTCTATGCTAGGTTTATTTCTTATATTTTTTATCAGTCAAGGTTTTTTTCCTACATTTGAATGGATACAATTGATTTACTACTTTTTTTTGCATGCTGTTTCTTTTATTATCAATAGCAGTCCTGACATCGGCGATCACCGTTATTTTTCGAGATTTACAACTTTTTATCAGTGCGGGAATGCGACTGCTGTTCTTTATTTCAGGAGCAGTTATCAATGTCACAGCCCATCCAGAATCATTGCTCACAAAAATATTAATTTTAAATCCCTTTGTATATGTTATCGAGGGCTTTCGCGACGCGCTTTTGTCACGTGGATGGGTTTTTTGACGAACCTTTGGCGAGTTTGTGTATTTTTTTTCATTTGTTACTGATTATTTTAACAGCAGGCATTTATATCACAAATAAATATCAAGCTGATTTTGTGGAGTATATGTAATAGGAGGAGAAGAATGCAGGTGAGGATGAAAGCAAAAATGAAAAAAGGGAATTATCCCGGATCTCAGTTCGAAACAGCTGTTCAAGTTGACCATGTCAGTAAATTATTTTTGATGGAACGGAAAAAATGGTATAAATTTATATTTTCAGCCTTTAAAAAAAAAAACAGAACCACTATTTTCAAGCTTTAGAGGATATTAGTTTTGAGGTTAAAGGAGGAGAATGTATTGGTTTAATTGGTCTGAATGGATCAGGGAAATCAACATTAGCTAACCTTATAGCAGGTCACTTGTCGCCAACGAGTGGAGAAATCAAACGAAATGGTGCAGCTTCACTTTTAGCTATAAACTCAGGGTTAAAACCCAATTTAACGGGGATTGAAAATATTAAGTTGAAAATGCTATTAATGGATTTTAAACCAGCCGAAATTAATCAGCGTATTCAAAATATAGTTGAATTTACCGAACTACATGACTTCATTTATCAGCCGTTAAAACAATATTCGAGTGGAATGCGGGCAAAACTGGGATTTGCAATTGCGATTCAAACCAATCCAGAAATATTGATTATTGATGAAGCCCTATCAGTAGGGGATCAAACTTTCTATCAGAAATGTTTACAAGAAATTGATCGATTTAAACGTGAAGGGAAAACAATCTTTTTTGTTAGCCATGCAGCCAACCAGATACGAGAAATCTCTGACAGAGTGGCTTGGCTTCACTATGGGCAATTAAAATTATTTGGAGAAAGCCAAGAGGTTTGCTTGGAATATAGTAAATTTATCCATCATTTTAATAAAAAATCACGCTCTGAACGTCAGAAGGAACAACAAGAAATGATGAATACACAGAAGAAAACACTTAGTTGGAAATCGAACAACCGAAAAAAAAGTAAAAATATGGCAACCAATTTGTATCTTTAGCATTTTATTTGTCATTCTAGCCCTCAGTACTTGGGAAATTTGGCAAAGTATATAAACGTAGTTAAGTTCATTTTAAATACAGAAAGCAGTTAAAAACTATAGTTCACACATCTGTGTTCTGTAGTTTTTTTTAATTAAGTGCGAGTCAAACCCAAAAATTGGGACATTTGTACAAAAATACTGTAAAATTTCATAGAATTTTTACAGTATTTTTGTAAGATTTTTTTTACAATTGAAAGGAGCTGAAGAGGAAGGAGGGGGAATCATGTCAGGCATCTGGAATTGGCTAAATACCACAAAGCTTTTTGAAAATGGTCAGATTAACTGGTCAGTACTTAAAGAACTTATCGGATTTCTTCTTTAGTGGAAAAACAATTATTTTGGAAAAGGGGGTGCAAGATCATGGAATTTCTTCTTAACCTTTTGAAACAAATTCAACAATTTAAAGTTGATGTTTTTAATTTCATCGACAATTTATTCAAGTAACACAAAATAATTTCGAAGTCAATCTTTTTTTTTTGGTATTTATAGCTCAAAAAGTTAAATTTGTTCATTTTACCTCTACAGATTTCTGCTTAGGTAGAGTATAGAATGTTATTGTACGGGAGGTGAGCGCACATGCTTTGGCTACAAGCTTTGCAACAAGTATTAGCATATTTGAAACAATTTGCTGACTTGAACGCGTAATTAATTGAATAATAATTTAAAGGAGGTGAAAATATTATGGGATTCATCCAAGGATTTGTTGCATGGGTAGGTTTAGCAGTAACAGGAATTAAATATGCTGTTGAAGGTATCTGGAATATTTTAGTATAATTTCAGCGAAGAGATAAGTGCATAAAATGTACTTATCTCTTTCATTCGAATTAAGAGAGATTATTATTTATCGTTAAACTAAATGAATATGACTTTTATTATACATTTTAATAGAAATTGCACTTTTTAAACAATAAACTGAAAGCAACTGTATGCAAAGGGAATTTTGCATACAGTTCTTTAGCAAGGATGGAGAAATGAAGAGTCCAAAAAATAATTATAGCTGGAAAAAAATTTGGGAGTTTAATTTCGCAAAAAACGGTCTCAAAGCCGCTGTTTAGTATTGCGATCATTTTTTCTGTGATTTCAACAGTTGTTTCGTTAGCGGTACCACTTTTTGCTAAAAATTTTATTGACGGCTTCATGGGAAAGAATTTCGATTATAGTATTGTTTTCTATTTGATCATTCTATTTGTCGTTCAAGTTGTCTTAAGTGGTTTTGCTATTTATTTATTAAATTTAATAGGACTAAAATTAGTATTTGCGATCAGAGATAGATTATGGAATAAAATTTTATACTTACCTATTCGTTATTTTGACAATACTAACTCTGGTGAATTCGTCAGCAGAATGATAAACGATACGGGACTTATTAAAACGCTTGTTTCAGACCAGTTCCCACAAATTATTAATGGAAGTATTTCGTTGATCGGGATTGTCGCAATTTTACTTGTTATGGATGCGAAATTGACGGTGATACTATTTATTGCAATTCCAGTATTAATCTTGTTTGTTGCTCCACTAGGGAAAAAATTATTCGGCATTTCAAAGGGGTTGCAAACGGAAACAGCAGCCTTTAGTTCGAAAATCTCGCAAGTTGTAAGTAATATTCGACTAGTAAAGGCAACTACTTCAGAGCGCGTAGAAGTGAAAAATGGGCATAACGATCTCATGAAATTATTTCAATTTGGTAATAGAGAAGCTAAGATTAACGCTATTATCAGTCCGATAACTGTTTTTGTTGTTATGGGAATTTTAATCGGAATTATTATTTACGGTGGTATTCGTGTCAACGCAGGAACACTAACAATCGGAACATTGATTGCCTTCTTAATATATGTTTTTCAACTATTATCTCCAATCACATCATTCGTAACATTCTTTTCGCAGCTCCAAAAAGCTAAAGGGGCTACAGAAAGAATTTACGAAATTCTTGATGAAGACTCCGAGATTCTTGAACTTGGAACGAGTGTGTCACTTTCAGATAAGCATATCTATGCTAAGAACCTTACTTTTTCTTATGATGAAAAGAATACTGTTATCGACGACATTTCCTTTGAAAGTAGACCTGGCGAGATGATTGCCTTTGTTGGACCAAGTGGTGCGGGGAAATCAACAATTTTCTCATTGCTAGAACGTTTTTATCACCCAACTGGAGGGGATATCTTCATTGGTGAGGACTCAATGAAAAATATTTCATTGGAATCATGGCGATCGCAATTCAGCTATGTGCTACAAGATAATTTATTGCTTTCTGGTACGATTCGAGAAAATCTCGTTTACGGATTGAAACATGATGTAACGGATGAAGACTTATGGCAAGCGCTTGAACTTGCCTATGCAGATAGTTTTGTAGCTGATTTGCCTGAAAAACTTGATGCTGAAGTCGGCGAAAATGGAGTAAAACTTTCTGGTGGACAAAAACAACGGATTACAATTGCAAGAGCATTTTTAAGTAAAGCACAAATTTTACTTTTAGATGAAGCGACAGCAAGTTTGGACGTAAGAACTGAACAATATGTGCAAAAATCATTGCTGAATTTGATGAAACATAAAACGATTTTTGTTATTGCTCACCGTATTGATACAATCAAGCACTCAAATAAAATTATTTTCGTTGATAAAGGACGTATAACAGGTCAAGGCACGCATGAAGAACTGATTCGCTCGCATGAACTATATGCATCATTTATTCAGACACAGGTAATTAACGACGAAAATTAAGGAGAGAGTATGAAGAAAAAAATATTTTGGACAATTGGAATTGTACTTGTTGTTCTCGTGGTTATTGTGATTATTGCTGCCTTTAATACCAACACAGCAACGGATGCGAACCAAGGAGATGATGTAACAACCAAAGTAAAAGAAAGTACGATTGAAGTAAAAGCGAATGGTGCAGGAACAATTGTCCCCAAAAATCAGCAATACCCGGATTATGATGATTTAGAGTTGAGCTTGCAGATTGATGAGATGGATATTGCAGATGTGAAAAAGGGACAGGAAGTAACGATAGATGTTACAGCTTATCCAGATCGCACATTCACAGGAAAAGTAGAATCCATCTCTGAAAAAGGAACAGTTGAAAGCAATGTTGCTGTTTTCACTGTAATGGTTGAATTAAATGATACGAAAGATCTAAAAGCAGGAATGACAGTCTCGGGCTCTATTCTTGTAAGTAAAAAGGAACATGTTCTAAATATTCCGATTGAAGCTGTTCAGAAAAATACTAAAGATGAATATTATGTGTTAGTACCCAAAAAAGATAAAAATAACCAAACGAAAAAAAACGAAGCAAGTTATTAAAACAGGTATTCGCAATGACAATATCATCGAAGTGAAGAAAGGCTTACAAAAAGGCGAAGAAATATTGTTACCTTCGACGTCTACAAGTTCTAAGTGAGCGAGGGGTGAATCATTTTGCTAATTGATTTAAAACATATTTCCAAGTCGTATCAAATGGGAAACGAAACTTTACGTGTATTAGATGATATTACCTTTAGTGTAGGTAGCGGAGAATTTTTGACGATTACAGGGCAGTCAGGTTCAGGGAAATCTACTCTTCTGAATATTATTGGTTGCTTAGACCTTCCGGATAACGGCGATTATTATCTTTCAGGTGAAAAACTTTTGGGAATGAGCGACAACAAATTAGCGGCAGTTCGAAATCAGCAGCTCGGGTTTATTTTTCAGCAATTCAATTTGCTATCTAATTTATCCGTGCTAGAAAATGTTGAATTGCCACTCATCTACCGAGGAACATCACGTTCGGAGCGAATTGAAAAAGCAATTCATTTTATTGAACAAGTAGGCCTTGTAGATAAAATGCGTCATAAACCCAATCAATTATCTGGAGGACAACAACAGAGAGTAGCGATTGCAAGGGCCTTAGTAGGTTCTCCATCTATTTTACTGGCAGATGAGCCAACAGGTTCTCTGGATTCGAAAAACGGTTGGGAAGTTTTAAAAATGCTCCAAAGAATTAACCAAGAAGGCAGGACGATTATTATGATCACACATGATCAAAAAATCGCTGAGGAAGGTTCTCGGACGATTAGGATACAAGATGGCAAATTAGTACAGGAGGAGGGCGTATGCTGATTCTTCAAAGCTTACAAATGGCTTTAAAACAAATTTTTGCAAGGAAAATGCGCTCTTTTCTGACAATGCTTGGGATAATCATTGGTGTAGCTTCAGTTATTTTGCTCGTTTCGCTTGGGAAAAGCGTTAGTTACGGTGTAAATCAACAACTTGGAGATCTCGGTTCGAATCTTATCACCGTTTATAATAATTCGACAAGTAAAACAAATCAGCTTGATTTACAGGAAGTCATGGAATATAAAGATATCGAGGGAGTTGCTCATATTTCTCCTGAGATCGATGGAAGTGCAAACGTGCTGACCGATCAAGGAGGCAAGGCATTTAGTATCGTTGGGACTAACGAACAGTTTAAACAAGTTCATGGAGCTAAGCTTGCCAAAGGTAGGTTTCTATCCCCGGTAGATGTGGACAACAATCAAAAAATTGCTATAATCGGTCATGAAGTTGCGACTGAGCTATTTGGGTTCGGCAATCCTGTTAACCAAACAATCAAACTGAATGGATACAACTACAAGGTTGTCGGAGTTCTTAAAAAGAGCGGTGAATCTCTCTTAGGGTCGACTGATAAGCAAATTATTTTACCAATTACATCAGCCGAGCGATTGCTTAAAAATCAAAAGATCAATACAGTTTATGTGCAAGCTAGTTCCGCAGACAAGGTTAATTTTGTTATTAGCATTTTGAAAAGTCGTTTATCATTGAAATTTGAAAATGAAACGAAAAACAGCGATAGTCCAGTTTTTCAAATTGTAAATCAAAAGGAATTGCTCGATACATTTGACACAGTTAATGCGCTACTTACCAATACCTTAGGTGCAATTGCGGCAATTTCACTGGTTGTTGGTGGCATCGGAATTATGAACATTATGCTTGTTTCTGTACAGGAACGAACTAAGGAAATTGGTATTCGAAAAGCTTTGGGAGCCAAACGGAGTACCATTCTCATTCAATTTTTGATTGAGTCAGCCGTTATTAGTGTGACAGGGGGCATTATTGGGATCGTTATTGGGAGTCTAGGTTCCATGTTGTTTAGTGCTGTTGCTGATGTACCGTCTGGAGTTAGTGTCGGAGTTATTAGTTTTGCATTCATTTTTGCGCTTGTCGTAGGTGTTGTATTTGGGATATCACCAGCTAATAAGGCAGCGAGATGTAAACCAGTGGATGCTTTAGCCTCTATGTGATAATAGCGATCTAGGGTAAAGGGGAAGCAATACCGAAATGGCACAATAAATATAGAAGATGGAAATGTGAATTTTCTAAAAGTGATAAAATTAGTTAATAAAACGCGAAAAATGTGAATAAAATGTGAAGAGAAATAAAAAAAACGAAGCTTTTTTTCCCAAAAATATAGCAAATTTACAATAAATTATTTGCTACTATTAATGATATAAAGAAAGGAATTTTTAGTTGGGGGATGAGGCATGAGATGAAATTTTTTGAACTGCAAGATTTATTAGAAAAAGACGATGTGATTATTGATTATATTTTAGTGAAATGTCAGCATACAATAAGATATATAAAAAAAACATCAACGAATTAAATTTAAGGACAACAAGTTATATATCCAAAAAACGGGCTATTTTCAAATGAGTTATATGGAAAATAAAGAAATGACAAAGCTCTCTTTTGAAAACTCAGTGTGGGTAGGCCAGTTTTACACAGGTAAAGCAAATTTAAATGTAGAAGCATTAACGGATGCCACATTGATTGTGCTTGATATTGATGAAGTTTTTGATATCCTTGATAAGGATAATTTGTTATCACATTTGTCATTTCTTCTGCTTGAACAATTCAGGGAAGAAATTGATATGTTTGAAGTTCAGTTTCAATTCCGTCCTAAGGAGAGAGTCGCTCGATTTATTAAGTTTGTCAGTGACAAGATGAACCTGACAGCTGAGAATACAAAAGAACTTCCGAGATTCTTTTCCATGGACTTTATTGCATCCTGTTGTTGTTGCTCGCGAAAAATTGTGTCTAAAGCCTTAAATGAACTTGCTGAAGAAGACGCGATCAACTTTTCGAGTAAACCATGGACTGTATTGGATACTGAAAAATTGGAAAGATATACATTAGATATTCCTATTGTTGCGAATGGTTGAAATCAAATGGGGGTCGCGGTATAAAATGGGAGCTAGTGAAAAGTTCAAATTTTTAAGCGTATAGCTTGGTCAAAATTTTATTTCTCATAGCTGTTTTATGTAGATGAATAAGCGCAATCTAAAACGAAGAAATTTTGATAATCAAATGAAGAACAAGTAATCGGATGGGGATGGAAAATGAAAAAGAGAGTATACCGTACAGCCGCGGTGTTTGGTCTGATCAGTATGAGCTTACTAACTGGCTGTGGCGAGGAAAGCTCTTCAAAAAAATCAGTTAAAGAAGAGGAACAGACAATGAAAAAAAGAAAAAAACCGTGGAACAAAATGTGACAGATCAAAATGATAAGAAAGTTAGCCAAATTAAGCAAATGCTTGAACAAGGTTTGCAAGGTGGTGCTAATATTGAGTATGATTCTGCTAAAAAACAATTCGATGTTATCATGACGGACAGCAGATTAACAGACTCATTAAACAACATCAAGGAAGATCCAACAAATGAAAAATGGCCGAAGCTAATCAAAGCATTTAAGAAATTGTCCAAGCAGATTAAGTCAGGATTGGATTCTGGATACACGATCCGCTTGGTAGATCCGGCAGATGAAACTAAGACTATGTTAACCATACTTGATGGTAAAGTAACCTATGATTTTTCCGCAAAGTGAAGAAAAACTAAGCAACCGCCTTGAAAAGATGTGGTTGCTTAGTTTTTTATAGTTTCCTTGTATATAAATAATGGGGCATTTCGATACCATAATAAAGCTTCGTATAGGCTTTGGTTCGCTTCATCTGGTTGTTTTCGGCAACGCGAATGGAAGCTGCATTTGTTGTTTTAATCGTCGCATGGATTTCTGGCGCGTGTAGTTTGTCTTGGGCATATTGAATGATTGCAGCCGTTATTTCTCGGGCGTAGCCCTTATGCCAATAAATTTTTTCAAGTAAATACCCAAGTTCCAGCACCGTTTTGTTTTCGACTTTTTGGTAGGTGATCCCGGCGTTTCCGATAAATTGATCGTTTTCTTTTAAGTAAATGCCCCAAAGTCCAAAACCGAGTTCGCGGTAGCGGCGGAGGTTATTTTCAAGCCAGCTGCGCACGTCGGCATCCGAAAAATCGTGCTCATAAGCGTACATAACTTCGGGGTTTTGAAGCATGGAGGCAAGAGCGGGGAGGTCTGCTTGAGTCATTTCGTTTGCGTATAAGCGTTCAGTTTCAAGTATCATTTGAGTTCCTCCTTGTGGCTTAGGTACAACTATTATAGCAGAATGTGGGTGGTTTTTTGTGAAGAAAACCTTTATAATAGTTCTTAGTGATTTGAAACGATTAAAGTGAAAAGGAGTTATTATAAAATGGCATTGACAGCTGGTATTGTCGGACTTCCGAATGTTGGGAAATCAACACTTTTTAATGCAATTACAAAGGCTGGAGCGGAGGCTGCAAACTATCCGTTCGCAACGATTGATCCCAATGTTGGAATTGTTGAGGTTCCAGACAATCGTTTAAATAAATTAACTGAACTCGTAAGCCCGAAAAAAACGGTGCCGACGACTTTTGAATTTACGGATATCGCTGGGATTGTAAAAGGGGCAAGCAAAGGCGAAGGGCTTGGAAACAAATTTTTGTCGCATATTCGTCAAGTGGATGCGATTTGTCATGTGACGCGTTGTTTTGAAGATGAGAACATCACGCACGTAGAAGGACGCGTTGATCCGCTCGATGACATTGCTACGATCAACTTGGAATTGATTTTGGCTGACCTCGAAAGTGTTGAAAAACGAATTGGCCGTGTCGAAAAGATGGCCAAACAAAAAGACAAAGAAGCGGTAGCTGAGTTTAACGTTCTGACGAAGCTTAAAGAAGGCTTTTTAAATGATAAGCCAGCTCGGGCACTTGATTTTAACGAAGAAGAATCTAAGATCGTCCGCAATTTATTCTTGCTAACCAATAAACCGGTTCTTTATGTGGCTAATGTGAGTGAGGAAGATGTCGCTAGTCCTGACAGTAATAAGTATGTGCAACAAGTAAAAGAACTTGCAGCTGAAGAGGGATCTGAAGTCATCGTTGTTTGCGCACGTGCTGAAGAAGAGATTGCAGAACTAGATGACGCGGATAAAGCTGAATTCCTCGAAGCGCTTGGCATTGAGGAATCTGGTCTCGATAAATTAATTCGCTCTGCTTATTCGCTTCTTGGGCTTGCAACTTACTTCACTGCTGGGGTTCAAGAAGTGCGTGCATGGACGTTCCGAAAAGGAATGAAAGCACCAGAATGTGCAGGTATTATCCACACAGACTTCGAACGTGGTTTTATTCGTGCGGAAGTGGTTTCCTATGATGATTTAGTTGAATATGGCTCGGAACATGCAGCTAAAGAGGCTGGGAAAGTCCGCCTAGAAGGAAAAGAATATGTCATGAAAGATGGGGATGTTGTTCATTTCCGCTTTAATGTCTGATTGTTTCACGTGAAACATTGAAAAGCCCGCACTTCAATTTTGAAGTGCGGGCTTTTTGTTATTCAGAAAATAGATAGTCAATGATTCGGTCGCCGATCATTCTGCGTTTTCCTTCGTAAGGGAAGGTGTGCATCTGGATCGCTGGATTGAAATTGAGTTCAATGATGGCCGCTTTTTCATAATCAGTTGGATCAGGGGGGGACGATAATGTCGACCCCGCAGAATTTGGCATCAGCAACTTTAGCGGCTTTTATAGCCATGTCTTTGTAGTAGCTGTCCATTTCATCGGTTACATCGATGCTGTCTCCACCAGTGCTGATATTCGAATTTTCACGTAGATAGACGACCCTATCTTGTTCAGGAACGCTATCCCAATTTAAGTGGTGCAGGCTAAGCATCAGTGTTTCCTCAGGCCCTTTTAAAATTTTCTCAAGTGGTTTTAAGTGATCCGTACCACGAAGAGGATCGTCATTTTTTTCGTCAACGAGTTCTGCGATGGTATGGACGCCGTCACCGACAACGTTAGCTGGAACGCGTTGTAAGACAGCTTCAATCTGGTCATCAATAACGAGGAAGCGATATTCGTCTCCAGGAATAAACTCTTCGATAATAACAGATTCGTCATAACTAAATGCGATTTTAAGGGCTTCATGGAAAACATCTTGGTTGAATTCGTCTTTGAAGATACTAATCCCAAGGCCATAGTTCGTTGATTTAGGTTTTACAACAACTTGTTTTCCTTGGAAATGCGAATAACTTTCTAGTGCTATTTCGATATCTGTAAAGTTTTCACCAAATGGAACACGGATGCCTTTTTCAGCTAGAATTTTTTTTCGTCACGACTTTGTTTTCCATTAGCAAAACAGAGATATAGTTGTCTCGTGATGTTTTTGTCGCTTGTTTTACTAGCTCGGTATGTCCTTTTTTAGAGAGTCGCAAAAAGTTTTCAGCACGGTCGAGAATTTCCACGCTGACTCCTTTTTTCCATGCTGCTTTCCATACGATTTGCGTCGAAAGTTCTAAATCTTCCGCTCCGATGAATCGATAAGCTTCAAGGTCGGATTTTTCAAAGGAATCACGCGACACGTCAAGATGATAGCTGAGGTAACCATGCTGCTTGATATTTGCTACAACTTGGGCTGCAATGGTTTTCTCAGCGTATAATAGACGGTCTTTTTGCTTAGCTAAAACTTCATGCAAAACTTTATTTTTCGGTGCAAGGAGTTCTAAAATTTGTTCGATTTTATCCAGTTCAGCCATTCCTGCTTCAACGAATGGAATGCGTTTTCCAGAACAGTTTGTTAGCATCGGGTGTGAAAGCCCAAATAAAGCCGTGATTTCTTCGTTAAGGTCGGCAACTTCTTGGTTGTTTGGGCAAAGCTCCATATCTTCTGATAAAAGTCCGGTAAGTAGGAAAAGTTGCAAGAAATATAAAGTTTCCTTCGCGATGCCAACTTCTTCAAGTGGATCAAGGTCAATTGAGCGGATTTCTAAATACTCTACACCTTTTTCAGCCAAGCCGTTTAGTGACTGATCGGTGTGGCTGTTTTTTAAGCGGATCGGATTATAAAATTCACGCATGCTATTGATTTCGCCTGCTTCAATATGTTCGCGAATCGAAGAGATGTATCCATCAAAGGTATCATAGTCGATGTGCAGAGACTCCTTATTCTTGTATCCAGAAGAACTGTTTCGAAGCGAAATTCCTTCTTTGATAAGCCGTGCGCCTTCGTTTATTGTTTCTTCGTTTGAGACTTTGGTATAGCCTTCCATGTAAGCTGGACCAGCTCCAGTCAGATAAACGAGCAACCAGCGGTTTTTCATGAAGTATTTAGCGGTTTTCAAATAAATACGGTTTTTGAAATCTTGATAGGTTTCCGCATCTTGACGAAAAGCACTAAAAATCTCCTTCAAAAGTGAATCTGAAAAAGAGAAATTGAAATGAGTGCCGCTTAAAAGTTGCACTTTCTTCCCGTATTCTTTTGCCAAATGTTCACGATATTGTCTGCTTGAGCTGTTTGCACCATCTTCATAAACTGCGATTGGGATTTGCTCTTCTTCTGGGATCAGCGGTGGATTGCTGTTTGGCCAGAGTAGCTCATCGTTTTCAAGTGCAAGGGTAACAATATGGTGTAAGTTGGAGACTGCTTGATAAACGTCTTCAACGGAATCACAAACGGGCGTTATCATTTCAATTTGACTTTCGGAAAAGTCGGTTTTAATAAGTGGATTATCTTCTTTTTTTCCAAAAACAGCCGGGTGAGGCGTTAAGGCTAATTGACCGCTAGGCGTAACACGCAAATTTTCTTTTTCCAGACCAAAATGGCCGGAGAAAATTTGCTTTGCAAGTTTAGGGTCATCTTGAAGATAAGCTAACAATGGTTGGTCTAGGTTAATCATGTTTTCACCTCAGGCGAGAATTTTTTCACCCTTATCTTACAACAAAGCGACCACCTAAGTATATTAATTGGTTTGTGAAAAAAATAAACAGGTATTTCCCTTAGTTAGAATCTATTCGTATAGGGAATAGGGTTTCTCTAAAAAGCAGTTCAGCTATCGCTATTTTTACTTTTTTTCTGTATAATGAAAGGTATCAAGCTAAGTGGGAGGAATTGTTTTCGTGACGACAGAAACTGAAACAAGCAAACCTTCTTTGGAAGAGCAAAAAAAGTGCGCTAACAAAGAAAAAATTTGCAATATGTTCAAGAAGTTGAAAAACACTTAAAAACAACGGATTACGAGGAAGCGCAGCGCAATGAAATTGTTCAAGAGATGGTTGAGAAAATCCTCGAACAACAAAAGCAAGGCGTGACAGCACGGAAACTATTTGATTTGACGCCAACGGAATATGTTACTTCGCTTACCGTGAAAGCGGAGCGTTCACCTGGAGAACCTACGACAGGAAAAGGCTGGCTGTTTCTCGATGGGGCTTTACTTGTTCTTGGGGCGATGATGCTGATTTCTGGAATTAGTGCTTTCTTCCAAGGGCAGACTTTAGGTATTGCCGTGCTAGTTGTAACGGGAATAGTCGGTGGTTTTGCCATGATTATTTTGCGTAAATACTCTGCTGAAATGCGAACAGGTAAAAAAGGAAGTACACTTCGTTATATTTTAATGGCTGTGCTTGTTGTTGCTGTGTGGATGGTTGTGATGACTGGTGTTCAGCTCATTATTCCGCCAGCAATCAATGTGGCTTTTGATCCAACTGTTACAACAATTATTGGGGTGATTATCCTAGGACTTCGCTGGTATATCAAACGCCAAAAAAATATTCCATCCTTATAAGAAGAAAAGAGATTATTGCCAAGAAAAAACTTGGCGATAATCTCTTTTTTATTTCCCAGGAAATAGTTTAAGGGAATTCCATTTTCTTTGATTTACCCGAGCATTCTATTGAGATTTAGTTTATAATGATTACAAAGAAAAGAGGTGCTGGAAGATGGAGCAGACATTAATTCTAGGTGTATTTAGTACAAACTGTACAACTCATTTTTTTTTCTAGTAAATCCATTCGCGGGGCATAATTTTTTCTGAGAGATAAAATAGCGAAATCAGCTCTGAATAGGTAAGAGAACGATGGAGGCGTATAAAATGAAAGTCAGTATTTTTTCAACATGCTTAGTGGATATGATGTTTCCGAATGTTGGAATTGCGATGGTGGAATGTCTGGAACGGCTAGGTGTGGAAACAGATTTTCCGGAATCACAAGTTTGCTGCGGACAGCCGACTTATAATAGCGGCTATATGGAAGACACGAAAGCAACCTTGCGAAATCAATTGAATGCTTTTAAGGATTCGGAATATGTGGTTGGACCTTCTGGTTCTTGTGTGGGGATGATGCGAGAATACAAGGAGATTTTTAAAGATGATCCTGAGTTTGCTGATGCGGCACGAGAACTGAGTGAGAAGACTTATGAGTTCTCTCAATTTATCTACCGCGTGCTTGGGGTGACGGATGTCGGAGCGGAATTAAATGGAAAAGCAACTTACCACCGTTCTTGTCATATGACACGGATTTTAGGTGAACGGGAAGCACCGTTTGAATTGCTTGATAAAGTGAAGGGGCTTGAAATGGTGCCGCTACCTCACGTGGAAAACTGTTGTGGTTTTGGTGGGACTTTTTCTGTTAAAATGCCGGAGATTTCGGAACAAATGGTTTCGGAAAAAGTGCAAGATGTGATAGATACAGAAGCAGAAATTTTGATTAGTGCCGATATGGGTTGTTTGATGAATATTGGTGGTAAATTTAACCGATTAGGGAAAGAAATCAAGATTATGCACATTGCAGAAGTACTTAATCAAGTTCCAGATAAGTCGAAGCTAAGCGCGGTATAGGAGAGTGAATGAAAATGGCTTTATCAACGAGCGAAAAGGATTTTAAAACACGAATTGAAGATAGTATGAATGATACGTTTATGCGCAAAGCTGTTGCCAAATCGCAAGATGATCAGTGGGTGAAGCGCGAAACGTCACGAAAAGAGCTCGGAAACTGGGAAGAGTGGCGCGAAGTTGGGGAGCAAATTCGGCAGCATACGCTTTCGCACTTGGATTACTACTTGGAGCAGTTTGCTGAAAATGTCACGAAAAAAGGCGGAAAAGTCTTTTTTGCAAGAACGGAGAAGGAAGCGACAGACTATGTAGAAGAGGTTGTTCGTGCCAAGCAAGCGAAGAAAATTGTTAAGTCGAAATCGATGGTGACAACGGAAATCGATTTGGATCAAGTACTCCTTGGGATTGACGGTGTTTCTGTGATGGAGACGGACCTTGCGGAATTTATTTTGCAGATGGACGACTGGGATGAGCCTTCGCATATTGTTTTTCCGGATATACATAAAAACCGGGAGCAAATTCGGGAAGTTTTTGCTGAGAAATTGAATTATACGGGAGATAATGAACCGAAACATATGGCTCGTTTTGCGAGACAGGTGTTACGTGAATTTTTCCTTGAAGCGGACATTGGGGTCACAGGCTGTAACTTTGCGGTTGCGAATAGCGGCATGGTAAATCTTGTAACGAATGAAGGGAATGCCGATCTTTGTGAGAGTATTCCCGATACGCAAATTGTACTCATGGGAATGGAGCGGATTGTGCCAACGATGGCGGACGCGGAAGTGATGGACAACTTGCTTTCGAGAAGTGCTGTTGGGCAGAGTTTGACAAGCTATATTACGTTCTCTGGACCAAAACTTAGCGAGGAAGCGGATGGCCCGGAAGATTTTCACGTTGTGATACTCGACAATGCGCGTTCCAATGCACTCGGAACGGAATTCCAATCCGTTTTGCAATGCATTCGCTGCGGTTCTTGCTTAAATGTTTGTCCGGTTTATCGTGCAATCGGCGGGCATGGCTATGGTTCGATTTATCCGGGACCCATTGGAGCGGTTTTGTCGCCTGTACTTGGGGGCTATGAACAGTTTGGTGAGCTTCCATATGCGTCAAGTCTTTGTGGAGCTTGTACGGAAACGTGTCCGGTGAAAATTCCACTTCATGAGCTATTAATCGCGCATCGCCGGGTGATGACGGATGAACTTAAGATGAAACACGGTTTCGAAAATACGCAGATGAAGGTGATTGCCAAAGCAACGGCTTCCCCGTTCCTATTTAAACAAGCGATGACGTTTGGGCATGCAGGGATGGGTATGCTTGGATTACATCATGATGCGAAAATTGACAATATGTATCAATTTGGTGGTTTTGTTTCTGGTGGCTTTGGATTGATCAAAGGTTGGACTAAGGTACGTGATTTGCCGCGTCCGCCAAAACCGAAAGATAATTTCCGTAATTGGTATAAAAATCGAGAAAAGAAGGGCGAAGCGGATGAGTAATAACCAAGAAAGTTTTTTAAACCATGTGGCGGAGCGGCTCGGTCGTGAACGAATTCGCGGAGAGGTTCCGCATCCGGATTATGTTCATGATGTGGTCCACACAACGCTCAGTGACAAAACACAGGATGAACTACTTGAAATTGCTAAAGAGTCAAGCGCTAAGATTCATACGGAATTAGTGGAGACTTCACTTGAAGAGTTAGCTGAAACGCTTCAAACGATTTGCCATCAATTTGGTGATGAGTCTGTTTTAATCGCAGACGATCCGCGTTTTTCTGAATATGGATTAGAAGCACTTCCTGCCGGTAACTGGCCAAAAGCTTCGGTGAAAGTTTGGCAAAAAGGCGATGCGAACCGAGAAGAAAACATTGTTGCAGCAAGTAAGGCGAATATTGCGATTGTTTTTGCGGAATTTTTACTTGCAGAAAGCGGTTCGGTAGTTGTCGAATCAAGTCCCGAACAAGGGCGGTCACTTCACTTTTTACCGGTTCACTATATCGCGATCATTCCTAAAAGCAAAATTGTACCGCGTTCCACGCAAGCCGCTGAATATTATGATCAAAAAGAAAGAGACGGAGAACAAGTAGGTTCTTCCATTAACTTTATTTCTGGACCATCTAATTCAGGAGATATAGAAATGCAGCTTGTCGTTGGGGTTCATGGGCCAATTGAAGTGACTTATGTTGTGGTTTTGGATAAATAATTTTGAACGAAAGAGTTTCTTCTTTCCTAGTCCAACAAATTTGAGTCATGCTTTCTAGGAAAAGTTAGAACAAGGCTTTTTTAAATGAACCATAGAAAATTTTACGAATATATATGGCCAAGGAAGATAAACAGCAGAATCTTCTGTGGCATCAAGGGAAAGAAATAAAAAAGCTTGTGTGATGCTAATACTTACCTAGTCGGTTTTGATGATAGTAAAGTGGTTGCAGTCGCTCCGAGAAAGCGGATAAAGCTGATCGGGCGGTTGTGGACTACTAGATTTATCAGGAAGAGACTCAAGGGCTGAAGTTAGGGGCTAGGTGAATAGCTTGTTCAAAAAAATAACAATGTATTTGTAACAACCATGCAAGATGCTTTACCGGAAGTTTCAGAAGAAATATTGCTTCACCGCATCAAAAGCTAAGAATACATTTGAAAAAAAACAATTTCTTATTTGGTTCACGTTGAGCGTGAAACTAGAAAGGAAGCTGTTGTTGCGATTCAGATAAAGGGACTAGTTTGGAATAGTCAGTTGTGTCAGAAAGCGGATAAAACGGCTTTCAAGGCTGTTGAGGTTGAATGTACGAACAAGAAATGGAAAAAATAATAGATGAAGCGAGTTTTGAGTTTATTGAACAGATGTATTTAGCTTTTGGACTCTGAGGCGTTTTCAGTTACTGTAAAGACCGACAAAGTAAGGCAGCGTAGCATGAACCGAATGGAGGAAAACGCAAATGTTAGATGAAAAAACAAGAGAAATTGTGAAAAGCACCATTCCATTTTTGCAAGACAAAGGAACGGAAATCACAGGTATTTTTTACCAAAATATGTTTAAAGCACACCCAGAATTGTTAAATATTTTTAACCAGAATAATCAACGTGAAGGCACGCAATCAAAGGCGCTTGCGAATACGGTGTTAGCGGCAGCTATGAATATTGATGACCTTTCTGTGCTTAAGCCGCACGTGATTCAAATTGGTTATAAGCATCGCGCACTGCAAGTAAAGCCAGAACATTATCCGATTGTTGGACATCATTTGATTGAGGCAATTGGAATTGTGCTTGGTGATGCGGCGACGGATGAAATTATTGATGCATGGACAGCGGCCTATGGTGAGATTGCTCAAGTCTTTATTGATGCTGAAAAAGAAATGTACAAAGAAGAGGCTTGGCATGATTTCAAACCGTTCAAAGTGATTTCTGTCGAGAAACCGGCGGCTGGGTTTGTCAAAATTGGTTTACAGTCAGACTTTCCGATCGGCAAAGTCATTCCGGGTGAATATATTACGGTTCGAATAAAAAAAGATGGGGAAACTTATTTTTCCAATCGTCACTATTCCATCTATGCGGCAGATGAAACAAAGAACCAAGTTCATATTGCCATTCGAAAGGAAAATGAGGGTATTGTCTCGAACTATTTGATTCAAGATGTGAAACCTGGCGATGAAATATGTCTTAGCGCTCCAGCAGGGGATTTTTGTTTGGCTCAGGATAGCAAAACGAATGTACTTATTAGCTCGGGGATTGGTATGACACCTATTTTACCTATGGCAGAAACTTCTTATGAACAAGGTAAGAAAACGATTTGGATTCAAAACTTTCGTCACTTAACAGACAATATTTTTGAAAAGGAAGTAGCATTGCTTTGTGATAAAATAGATATTATTACCAACGAGACGAGTTCTGAAGGGCGAATCAATGCGGAAAAATTAAAGAAATGGCTTGATTTTAATGAACCAATGGCCTTTTATCTTTGTGGCCGACCAGAATTTACAATTGGTATGAAAAATGCTTTGATCGCTGCTGGTGCAAATGAATCAGACATCTATTATGAAGTGTTTGATGCACCGAAAATGGCGACGATTTTTGACTGAGTGAAGTAGAAAATTTTAAAAGTGGCGTGCTTCTCTATTTCTTTGTTTTACATACATGGAAATAGAAAGCACGTTTTTTGTGCTGAAAAATAGGCGCATTTTTTCTGGAAAAAGGGTAATGCTTGGATGGAATTTGTAAAAACTTGAGAAAAAGCAGCTTGCAAGGTCATTATTAGATTACGCATGCTGCGAATTTGGAGGAATCCGTGGAAAAATTGAAATGCATTCGAATTTAAACATGGCGTGTTTTGTTTTTTGCTAGCTCCTGGTCAAGAGACAAAATACTTTTTATATAAAAACGAAAATTCTGTTGATATTCATAAAATGGACATAATTACAGTTTTGATGCCAAAAAATGCATTTCATTTCCTATATTCATTATATTTTTACATGTTACGATAAATGAAACAATCAATAAGGGAGTGTCGTAAATGGCCAAAAAAAATTTTTAGTCTGTTAGGGATTCTGCTGATGGGATTCTTTCTATTCACGCAACCATTACAAGCTGAGGCAGAAAGTAAACTTGAATATGATTTAGACGTGTCGTACAATCCGTCTTCTTTTGAAAAGCTTAAAGTAACTTTACCCATTCCTGAGGAGTTGCAGGGTCAGAAATTAAAATACGTAATTTCGCTGACAGATAATTTTTTTGGCTATAAATCAAGCGCTCTATTAAGAATGAAGTCGGTGGATTATACGAACACAATCGGACCGACAAGTGAGCAAAACGTCATTCAGATGTCATCAATTAATAATTTTTTTAAAAGCAGTTCAGACATTAACTACCAAGGTTTCACCATCTTTATTGACTACCAAAACATGGCAGACGGGACAGTAAAACGTGTTTGGTATAACATTAAATTTATTAACGGCTTAGTGACTGCTTATTATTTGGATGAAAACGGAGATGAACTTGCACCGCCATTTAAATCTATTGGAACAATTGGAGAGCCTTACGCTGTTCAAGAAGCTCCGCAAATTCCGGGCTATTCCTTGATAAAAATAGAAGGTGCTGAGCAGCAAGGTATCTATACGGATCCGATTTTAACTAACCAAACACAAGAAATTTTTTATACCTATGCTGCAAAACCTATGCCACAAGTAGGAAAAGTCAGTGCTTCTTTTGTCGATGGAAATGGGATGGAACTCGCAGAAACGGAAAATATAGAAGGCGAGGTGGGTGAACCATACCAAATCGAGGCGAAACAGCTAGAAGGGTATCAGTTAAAAACCATTAATGGGAAGCAATCAGGTCTATTTTCGTCAGAACAGCAAAGTGTCCAATTCGTTTATGAGAAAATCATCCAACCCGCTACTATAAAAGGACAGGTTACAGTTCACTTTTTAGATGAGGCAGGAAATAAACTTGCAGAAGATGTTGTGATGGAAGGGGAAATAGGTAAGTATTACGAGGTCGGAGTACAGCCTATTTCTAACTACCGATTTAAAGAAAGTAAAGGGAATCTTACAGGCTTGTACAGCAGTAAAGGTTCGGAAGTGACACTGATTTATGAAAAAAAACTAGCTCCAAACGATCCAGATGAAGATATGGATGATCCGGCAAAATCTAATCAATCAGAAGAAGCAACTAAGGTGGGAGAAAACAAAGAAGAAGCCATCTCTACAATCAAATCAGCTTCCGAAATGGAGAAGGCTCCTGCAACACCAGTAAAATTTTCTTCAAAAAAACCAACTACAGTTAAGCCCTCCTTACCTGCAACTGGAGACCATTCTGAGTTACCAATATCACTTCTTGGCCTATGGCTTGTTGTTGCTGCTGGATCTCTCTATTTATATAAAAGACAATAAAAAAATCAGTGGATTTGATGATGCTGAATTAAAATATAGTCAAAAGTTGGCTAAAATTAAAAAAAGCGCTATGCCAAAATCAGGACAAAGAATAGAGCTAGCAAATTAAGGCGGCAAAGTTCTCATTAAATAAACTTGATCTTTGCTGAAAATTATCAAGGAGAGGGATTTATCACCTCTTGCTATATCATTTTGTCCACGCCTTTTAACTTAGTAGCAATCCTTGTTATTCTGGGGATGGAGGCGTTTCTTCAGAGATACATCAAAGCATTTTTGTGATAAAAAATAACATTTAGACAAATTGTCAATAATTCGTCACGATTTACGCTTGTATTTATGCTATGATAATAAGGTCGAGTATTGTATATTATGACAAAAAAAAGAAAAAAGGGAGAGGCGAAAATGAATCCAAGAAAGGCTGAATTTGTTTTAACCTTAATAGCAGGAATTACAGGGATAATTGCTGGCTTATTTGGTATCTTAGGTGGAGGGCTGATAGGTGCTGTATCACAGTCATCAGAGTTTACAACAAACGCTGCATATGACACTTCTGATATGGATATCCTAGCAGCGACGAGCGGTATGGTTGTTATCCTAGCAATCCTTGCATTAATAGTCGGGATCTTATTATTCATCTTTTCATTTTTTATCAAGAAAAATGCTAAGTTGTGGGGAATTTTGACACTTATTTTAGGTGTCATTGGTTTCTTTTTAGTTGGATTCCTTTGGGTTGTACCAGGAGTTTTGGCAGTTATTGCTGGAATCATGTGCCTGGCGAGAAAAGTATCTATTTAGATGGGATTTGATTGGGAAAACGAGCAAATGAATATTTGCTCGTTTTTTGAAATTTTAAGATTGAAATAAACGGAGGAAAATCCATTATGAAAGAAAGAATAACTTTATTCAGTGATGCTATTTTCGCTATTATTTTAACAATTATGGTAATTGAATTGCCGATAAATCTGACAAGTAGCGGAGAAATTATTATTATCGACTTGATAAGTGCGATAGGCATTTACTTTATTAGTTTTTGCTTTGTTGCTGGAATTTGGTTTCAGACAGCTAATGCCTTTAATCAGGTGCAAAAAGTACGAAATCTAGATTTAGTTGTCTATTTGCTTTTGTTGTTCTTTCTCTCTCTTATTCCATCAACAACTAAGTTATTGATTGAAGATACTAGTGTTCAAACGATGCTCATTTATGGAATTTTAAATTTAATTATAATGCTCTTTTTGAAATGCTTGATTTATAGTTTAACTTTGCAGAGTACAACAAACGCTAAACTTAAAAAAAGATACAAAAAAGAACAGATTGCACAAGGGCTTATCACTCTTTTTCTACGTGTTTTGTTAATTAATTTTTTCCATCTACTTTATTAAAGCAGCATTAATCATTTATTTAATCATCCCTATTCTTTCGTTTTTGAGTAATATTGTCGAACATGAAGAAGATCGTTTTGTTAGCTCATTAGACGAAAGTGAGCAAGTCCAGTATTATCAAAATCGAAATAAATTATGGGGAAATCAAATGCGACGTTATTCTCAGCTGTTAAGAGAAGCCTTGAAAAATAGTGAACCAGATAGATGGCAAGCTATTATAGAGGAGTGGCAAAATCAAATCGATAAAGAAATTCAGTCAAGAAAAGAAACGATGGAAAAATCACATGACCCAGGAAAATTAGAGTATGAAATTCAACAATTACAAAGACAAAAAGAACGAATTGAGCGGCAAAAGGAGCAACTTACTAGGCACCGAAAATCGAGGAAATAGAGCCAAAGCAAGATTTTTTCGTAGCTATTGAGAAGAATATTCCTGAAAATCATATAGGGCTAACAAGTGTAGCAGTTATAACTGCTACACTTGTTTTGCTCGTTATAAATCCAGGTTTTTAAGTGAATGAAGACATTTTGGAGCGGAGCTATGCGAAGTTGCTGAACAATCCGTATTTCTTCATTTCACCAATCATTTACTCCTGTCTATGAAAGAAGAACGATCAAATCTAACTATTTTCACTGATCTATTTACTCGGGAGATAGAAGAGAAGTAAAAAAAGTAGAAACATCCAACCAAATGCAAACATCAATTATTGAGGATTCCCTGTTTCAAGCAGACCTATACGGATAACTTCTGTGAGCTTCGTAAAGGGTGAATAAGAACCGAAAACTAGCATTGTCACCGAAAAAGAGACAAAGGATAAATCTCACCAAGAAGCTGTCAACAAAATTTCGCTTCCTAAATAGGCGGTCAAACAAAAGTAAAGTTAAAGTATAAAAATAGGTTATCTACTTTTCATAGATAACCTAAGAAGTGAATAACTTTTAATAGTAACTGGAAGTTTCAGGAGCTGTTAATCCCAATAAGCTGTTGTGTAAGGGCTCTCCCATGTATCGCTATTTGTACCTAAAAGTGGATATTGCAATGGATCCCATGGAGCCATAGATCTTCTAAGTGCTGATTTAAATACGTATCCTTCTGCACTGTTTTGCACCAGACGAATAGGGAAGTTTTTTTTGTATATTTCCGTAGTTTATAGAAATATCCGCCATGATTTCTCCAGATATAATCCATAGTTCTCTTGGAATCTTAACAACAATACGTGCTCCACTCACAGTGAGATCATCCTGTGAGATTGTAAAGGAGCGATCACCAAGCAGGCCTTTACGTTGCATAGTTCCGCTGATGTTTTCTTTAAATGAGGCTTGTTTAGCTAGTGTTGCAAATTCTTTAGGAAGTTCAATCGTAAGATAAGCATGATCGCCATCTACAAAGCCCGTGTCAAAGGAATGATAATGTAAATCGATGTATCCAGTTTCTAGACCTTGAATATCCCCTTTATCATAGTAAGGGACGACCGTTCCTTCCAAGTCACCAGTAGCAGTTAAAATAAGGGTTCGTGGTTGAGGTTTCTGGCTTTCGTTAGTAGATTCCTGATTTGCACTTTGTGCATGAGCTGATGGAGGGGATGCTAGTGCAAAAGAAGAACTGAACAATAATGCAGATAAGCCAACAACAAAAAACTTTTCTAAACATTTAAAACTCCTCCTTTATTCTTTAATACACACTCATTATATATCCATACAAACAATAAGTGAACTCAAAACGAAATATTTAACAAATTATACTTATTATTGTTTAAATGTGGAGTTATTCACAATAAATCATATTGATTTACAGGAATAAAAGGAGTAAAATCAATTATTAAACGTTTTATTTATAATTCTGGATTATAAAACTCTGTCAAAACCTCCTCATACAAACTAGGAGGTTATGTGGGGGTTTTTTATAATTCTATTGAATGATTTTGAATTGATACTTGAGTGTGGCTATCTCTATAATAAAAGTAAAGAGATAAGAAAGAAGTGCTTTTATGAAAATGAGAGGGGGAGCATATTTTTGAGTAGTCCATTTTTCTTGATTTGGAGTCAGGCCAGTATGCCTAACATGCTGAATACGGTAGCGGATCAGCAAAAGATTTCGAAGTAGCGAAAAATCTGGCGATGATTAGTGTTTTTTACTCGATTTATTGACTGAATAGGCATGCTATTATAAACGTGGAAAGAGAGCTATGCGTGAACATGACTCCCTAAACAGTAGCACCGTTAAAAAGACGGTGGCGGAGATAAAGATAAATTAGAAAGTAATCTCTGCCAGGTCAGGTAAATGAGGTTACTTTCTTTTTTGTCGTTTAGCTTAATCAACACAACAACAAGACCAACAAATGAAAGCACAAAACTTCCAAAGTCGAGCATGAGCTACGAGGGACTTACAAAATAGCAACAAGCATCTAAACTAATGCTCGGAGCGTTTCAGCGTAACATGCCACCGCTTTGTGGCAGCAAACGAGCTAGTCGTTGTAAAAATACAATTCTCGCCCCGAGCCGTATAGGTATATCATGTAAGGATAGAAAAATTTTTACCATCCCATTTAATAGTAATAATATCAACATTTTTGATTTTAGGTTTTTTTCGCAACATTTCTTTTGAAAATAAATACAGCAATGTTTTAATAGCAAAAGCATGAGTAACAATCAGGACGTTTGGATTATTCAAGTGAATAAAATGATCAGCTGTATCTTTGAGAAAACTTTCCAATCTATCCGTAATCATATGAAACGGTTCAACCATACCTGTTATGTCGGATTTATAAATAATCTCATGAACTTCCGGCAGACGGAAATTAAGTTCTGAAAAATCATTTTGTATCTGTAATTCATTCATCATACTGGAAATAAACTTATTATTATTTTCTGCTTCCCAGGAGCCCAAACACCATTCGCGGAGCCTTTTATCAGTAATAACTTGCAGTTCATTTTGCCCCTGTGCAGTTAATATGGTTTTTCCAGTCTGTAAAGCTCTGGATGTATCACTGGAAAATGCAGCCGAAAATTGGACATTTTTCAGTTGCAGTCCTAGTTGTGAGGCTGTTTGGATTCCTCTTTCAGTTAATGGGGAATCTACCCAACCTTGTGCTTTATGTAAATGGTTAAGTAATGTTTCCCCGTGTCGAGTAACATAGAAAGTAACTGTTGAATTCATGTTTTAGCCTCCGAAATAATCTTATGTAATCCCTTTACCTTATCAGCAATAGTCGAACCAAGAAATTACTAACATTGTACCAGACCCACCCGCCCAAAACAACGCTAAAGTAAAGGCGTAACGACGGGATGTAGATATTAGAAGGAGAATATATTCCTTTGTTCTTCGACTTGGCGGTGTTGAAGTAAAGCTGTCTTCAAATTTAACAGACTATGGAATTTGTTCCGCTACTTCCATTGGATGGAATAGAGAATGTAGAATACTTAGACAGAGTAAAAATAAGAGAGCATTCAGTCATTATAGAAAGATATAGTTTGATGGTTAAAGCGGTCTTAGATAAATATAAAATTGAACAATTCTATCAATAAGTTGAAAATATGTGTTAGTTTTTGTGGATGGGGGCATTTTTTTGCTTGTTTATTTTTAGCAAGTCGAATTTTTCGTCAAAGTCATAAATAACAACTATGTGATTTGGAAAGTAGTCATTACATTTGTTTGTCCATTATTTATTTTGGTGACAATGGGAGCAATTTTTTATGCCTTGTTTGGTGAAGGGGATAAATAGTAAATTATAATATAGGAAGATGTGAAAAATCGTGAATTGAATTTCAAGTCTAGAAGTTATAACTTCTAGACTTGTTTTGCTGTAACGAAAGAACAGGACTTTTCGGATAGTGATCTTAGTTTTGTTTTGAATAATTCAATACATTAAAGGGAATTGGAGGCCATTTTAAGATAAGCCGACAAAAACTACTCTGTATAAAATCAGTTTTGACTGAGTAAAATGGAGGAAGGTTGTCGCTTGGAATAGGCTATGTTATGATTGAAAAAAGTAAATAATGCAACACTAGGGGGGCCACGGTTGTGGCTGAGATAGAAAGTGTACTTTCTGACCCTTTGAACCTGTTTGTTAGTGCAAGCGTAGGGAAGTGGAAAATTCAAAAAGCAACGTGCTTTTCTATTTCTTTGTTTGTTTTTACATACATGGAAATAGAAAGTGCGTTTTTTTGTGCTAAGAAATAGGCGCATTTTTTCTAAAAGAAAGGATGATGGCTATATGGAATTTGTGAAGATTTGGGAAGAAGAAGCAAACGATGTTTGGCAGGAAAGTCTCAAACACCCATTTGTGCAGGGACTAGTCGATGGCACACTTGAAGAAGACAAATTTATTCATTATTTATTACAGGATTACTATTATCTAACACATTTTGTGAGAGTGATTAAACTAGCAAAAAGACAAGTATGTGATCCTAAAATTAAGAAAGAATTAAATCAAGTGCTTGGACGCCTAAGTGCCTCTGAGCTAAGCATGCGGCAAACCTTTTATCCTAGAGCTGGAATTAAGGAACAAAATCTACTTGTGGTACAACCGTCACCTGCAGCCTATCACTATACTTCTCATTTATACAGGTCGGCTTTTGCTGATGAATTTGGAGTAACGATGGCTTCGCTTCTGCCTTGCTATGCGCTATATGCAGATATGGGCAATCTATATGCGAAGGAAAAAAGTCCAAATCCGCTTTATCAAGAGTTATTAACAAGCTATTCGGCAGATGAATATCAGGCGGCAGTTTTCTTGCAGAAAGAACTTGTGGAAAATGCAGCGCAAGATGCTGATAAAAAAGTACGTGAGCAGATGCGAAAAAGCTTTTTAATCAGCGCAGAATTAGAAGTTGAGTTTTTCGATATGGCATTCCAAAAACAATTGTGGCGAGGTGTAAAAAATGCGACGATTTGATTCATTAGAACAAGTGAAAAAGGGAAATCCATTAGTGCATAATATAACAAATATCGTTGTGGCCGGAGATTTGGCTGATGGTTTACTTGCGATTGGAGCTTCACCCATTATGGCATCGGCTTTAGAAGAAGTAGCGAGATGGCGGAGAATGCTGATGTGCTTGTCATGAATATCGGCACGCTTGATGCTGAACTTGTTCGGGCGATGAAACGGGCTGGAACAGCGGCGAATGAAGCAGGGAAGCCCGTTGTACTCGATCCAGTTGGTGTTGGAGCAACAAGTTTTCGCCGTGAAGTAGTAGCTGAACTACTTGAGACGATAAGGTTTACGGCGATTCGCGGTAATGCGAGTGAGATGGCTGTGCTCGCTGGTGTAGAATGGCAGGGCAGAGGTGTTGATGCAGGTAGTGGCTATGCAGATCAAATCGAGATTGCGCGACAAGTGGCGAAAAAGCACAAAACAATCGCCGTTTTGAGTGGAGCGAGCGATGTGATCTCAGACGGTAAACGGTTTGCGAAAATCACAAATGGTAGTTCACTTTTACCAAGAATTACGGGTTCGGGCTGTCTTTTGAGTGCGGTTTGTGGGGCCTTTATCGCGACTTTACCGATTGATGCGGCTTACGTAGCGTGCCTTGAGGCCTGTGCGAGCTATGCGGTTGCTTCTGAATTTGCAGAAGAAAGCCTTAGTGCCAAAAATTTACCGGGATCATTTCGGCCAGCATTTCTGGATGCGCTTGCGAATTGGTCGAAAGAGGCCATTCAGGAGCACGCTTCATTGAAGAAGGGAGTCATGCGGAATGAAAATTGCACAGGCATTAACAATTGCAGGTTCTGACAGCGGTGGCGGTGCTGGCATCCAAGCAGACTTGAAAACTTTTCAAGAACGTGGGGTTTATGGGATGTCTGTTTTGACAGCGGTGACGGCTCAGAATACACTTGGCGTAAAGTCGTTTCATAAAGTTCCACTTATGACTTTGGATGATCAGCTGGATGCGATTCGGGAGGATTTAATGCCACAAGCGGTGAAAACGGGGATGCTAGTGGATGCAGAAATTATACACCACGTGGCACAAGAATTGAAAGATTGGCCTGGAATGCAACTGGTGATCGATCCTGTGATGATTGCAAAAGGCGGAGAAGCTTTACTAGAATGGGAAGCTCTTCAAACGCTTCGGAAGGAGTTGCTTCCGCTTGCAACTTTGGTTACACCGAATATTCCTGAAGCAGAAGCTTTAGTTGGAATGTCCATTGAGACGGTAGAGGATACGGAACGGGCAGCACGGATGCTCGTAGATATGGGAGCAGGTGCTGTGGTGATTAAGGGAGGTCACGCCAATATGAAGCAAGCCTCGGATTTCTTTTTTAGTTCGGAGCTCGCAACGTGGCTTACAAGCAAGCGATTTGATACGAAACACACACACGGAACAGGGTGCACATTTTCGGCTTGCATCACAGCAGAGCTTGCGAAAGGCACTTCACTTGCTGAAAGTGTTCGTATTGGAAAAGCATTTATCAGTTGTGCGATTGAGCAAACACTTGGAATAGGTCATGGTCACGGTCCAACCAATCATTTTGCTTATCGGGAGCGTGAATGGAAATGAGGCAAGAACTAGCTGTTTATTTGATAGCAGGAACGCAGGATGTCGCGAAGGGGAATTTGGTCGGCTTTCTGGAGAAAGCCTTACAAGCAGGGATTACTTGTTTCCAGTTTCGAGAAAAAGGGGTCGGTAGCTTGACAGATCGTGTTCAGATAATCGAAATGGCACGGAAATGTCAACTGCTTTGCGAAAGGTATCGGGTGCCTTTTTTTTGTGAATGATGATATCGAGCTTGCGCTTATTCTCGGGGCAGATGGTATTCATGTTGGTCAAGATGATCGCCAAATCCAAGAAGTGATCGCTCTTTGTGGTACGAAAATGAAGGTGGGCTTGTCGGTGAGCACGGTGGAAGAGGCAGTTGTTGCAAGTAGAATGGAAGGAATTGATTATCTAGGTGCTGGTCCGATTTTTGCAACACGGTCAAAAAGCGATGCGAAGGCACCATCTGGGGTCGTACTACTCAAACAGATGAGAGATTTAGGGATTACGTTACCGGTTGTTGCCATTGGAGGAATCACGATTGAAAATGTCGATCGCGTATTGCAGGCAGGAGCAGATGGAGTGGCAGTGATTTCTGTACTCACGCGTGCTGCGGAGTTGGAGGGGGATATAGAAAAACTCAAGGGAAATTGTGTTTGAATGCAGGAGTGTTTTTTTCTTGATTAAAAGTTATCAAGAAATGAAACACTTTGTTTATAGAGAATATCCTCGTACTGTTTTCTTGCGTATGAAGGGCGGAAAAAACTTACTTAGATCATTTGTCCAATATTTTGAGGCTAATTGGTTTTTAAATTTGTTTTCATGCTAATTATATTTAGAAACAACATAAATTTAACAGTAAACAGCATGAATTTAAATTTTTTTTTATATAAAGCTTGTTATCATTAAGACATGAGGGAAGCTTATAACACTAACTCATCCATTTGATAAACAGAGGATCATTAACTACTTTTCTTACAATATGTGGTGTAAGAGATAATTTTGAATCGCCTTTAAAGATAAGTTTCCCCTCCCCAACATCTGCCTCGATGATATTTTTAACATTAAAAACATAAGATTTTAGATTTGTTAAGAAGATATCTTTAGGAACCAACTTTTTAACCTTCCCAATAGACATTCCTATAATTTTTTCAGAATTCGAAGTTTGCATTAAAACATGATAGCGATTTTTAGGAAGAGCCCTAAAGAAATTAATTTCTCTTGCAGGATAGATTAATTTGTTAAAAGAGGAATTTAAAACGACATGTTGTTCTAATTTTGGAGAATACATCCATTCAAAAGCTTTATTGAACACTTTTTCTAAATTTAATTGTGAGAACTGAACATCTTTAATGATATAAGCAAAAGGTTTTAAATGTTTATTTATCACTTCAAGCCCCTTTGTATTGTCTGCAGTGATAAAGATCAAAATACATTCTTCATTGATTTGGCGAATGCGCTCAGCAATATCAAGTCCACTAAAGTAAGAATTTAAATCAATGTCAATTAAAAAAATATCGAGGTCGCTAATCGATCTATTCGATATTTCTTGAGCAAATGAATTAAATTCAGTAACAATCTCAATCTCATATTCAAATGTATTCACTTCATCAATGGCATGAACGGATTTAAGCATGTACTCACGGCGTAGAAAATTATCCTCAAGTATATAGAGTTTTTTTCAATAGGGCCTACCTCCATTTTATGGACTATTTATGTAATATTCTAAGATTATCCAGTTGAGAACAGATAATTCAAATTTAAACACAATAGGAATTTCAGTAAACTTTCTCTCTTGAGAGTAGATTTATTATAGCAATGATTATAGTAATTGTCAGGTATATAAGCTTATTACAATTAAAAAGGAAATGTCAAAAAAATGTCAATATTTATTTTGAAAACAATTGATTTAATTTGTTTTTCTTAGTGAAAGACACATTTTAAAAAGTTATTCTAAATGAAAGCAGAAGGAGGGGTCGCCTTTTGAACTACACAGAATATCATGAACTGATACAAAAAGAAGACATGTTAGATGAGTACATTAATAAAAATATACCTTTCAGAAATATCCAGTTAAACAAGAGAGAAGAGATAGTTCTTACATCTGCTGAGACAACTTATGTGGCGAGCGGAACAATAGGACAATTACATCCTATAAAAGAAAATTTTATTTTTGACCTTTCCACTAGCGGAAATTTTATTATGCTATTGACCTCGGAAGACTATATTCATAGTAAAGCATATAAAATTATGGCTATTGAAGATGCTCAGTTGAATATTTTTAATACTAGCAATCTTCTGGATTTTTTGGATTCAAATCAATTTCTGTCAGACTTTTTATATGAACAATTGAAAAAAGAAACAGCGATACTTGAATCTATTATTAATTTAGCCGTGGGATCAAGCCGAGATAAAGTTCTCTTTACGTTGCAACTTATTGCTGCAAAATGTGGCGTGATAGATAGCAAAAATCCTAATTGGGCAGAGTTGCCCAAATGGGTGCGTATCAAGTTACTAGCAAAAATGAGTAACTCTTCAATTTCAATGACATCTCAGAGTGTGAAACAGCTTGCAGATGAAGGACTCTTAAGCAATTCAACTTTAGAATCAAATTGGCGATTGAATGTAGGAATGTAGTTGTGTTTATGGAAGAAAAAATTAAGGGGGTGATCATCAAAAAAAAGGTTAAGAAGCAAGGCCTCATTGAAAATTGAAAAAGGAGAATTTGGAAAATGAATAAAAAGAAAAGTATTAAAAAAGGTATTATTTTAGGGGTTGCTTCACTAACAGTTGGAAGTCAAATACTATTAGCTCCTATGAATGTGTTAGCGGATAGTGTGCAATCATCTGATACTTCTAGTGTGACAAAAGCTAAGGCACTTGCAACAAGTATTCAAGGAAGAGCATTAGGAACAAGAATCGTTGATGCATCAAATTTTGATGAGTTTAAAGCTGCAATGCAAGATGCAACAGTTAAACAAATTAACTTAACAGGGGATATTTCTTTCCCAGATGCAGTTAGTCAGGATGTACGTGCCAATCATTCTGTTGTGATTGAAGGGAATAACCACACGATCCACATGTATCGTCAAACTATCAATGGAGAACAAGATGGAATTAATACCATTACTTTCCAAAACGTCAATATCGATGCTACTTATCAAGTAATTGACTGGGCAGCTTATGGATTAGTAAAATCTTCTGTTAACGGATATGTCGTTAATTTGGATAATGTGACTTATAATGGCCCGCAAATTGCTTGGTTATTAGGAGGAACATTGAATATTTCTGGAAATACGACGATTAATGCTCATTATACACAAGAAGTTGCTGAAGTGAAGAACATTTACTTTAAATCAGGTTCGAATGTTTCCTTACAAAACACAGAAGGTACGGGAAACGATATCTATATTGCTAATCAAGGGAACGCTATCATTGAAGACAACGCAAAGGTTAAAATCACTACAAAAGGTATCGGAATTTATGCTGACGGAACATCTGTCATCAAAGTGGGAAATGGTTCATCATTAGATATCACAAGTAAGAGCCACGGAATTTATGCACCATCAGCTGAAGTGACTTTTGGAAAAGGTTCTTCGACAAACTTAACTTACTATGCTACTGATGTGACAAATAACGCGCGGTTATATGGTAGAACAGTTACACTTGACGGAACGAAGGCTTTCAATGTTACTAGCGCTCCAGGGACCCCTTATGCGATTTACATGTCAGGCGGATCGTTCTCAATCATTAACAATAGTATTTTTGATATCAATAACCAAAATATAGCAAACGGTTCTCCGTTCTATGGTTCAGGAACGAATCTTTCTTTTGATAATCAACAAGTAAATGCCTTTAATCGTGGAAATTCAACAGAAACCCCTGATTATGCATGGGATGGATTAGTGGGAACTTCGTATCTTTCTGATATAAATTCTTCCAGAAATAGTTCTCAAACAAGCAGTTTTGTGAATGGCTTTAAGAACCAAAGCTTCCATAGACTTGCTTCGACAGGTGTAGCGGATACCACTCCGCCAGACGCACCAACAGTAAATACGATTAATGACAAAACAACGGAAGTAACAGGTAAAGCAGAACCAGGATCCACAGTGACGGTTTCGGCTGGAGGAAAAGTGATTGGAACTGGAACCGCTGATGCAGATGGTAATTACGCTGTATCAATTCCAGCTCAAGATGCGGGGACAGTTGTTTCTGTAAACGCAACGGATGAAGCGGGAAATAAAAGCGACAGTACAGATAAGACTGTAGCAGCAACATCTTTAGAAAATCCAACTGTCAATAAAGTTGGAGATAGTGATACGACTATAACAGGGACTGCAACTCCAGGAGCAAAAGTAACCATTTCGATTCCAAATGATAATGGCGGAACACTTACCTACACTGGAACAGCTGGGACAGATGGTAAGTATAGCATCGCAATTGGTAAACAAGAAGTAGGAACTAAAATTAATGTTTCAGCTTCGAAGGGCGGTTTAGATAGTGGAACTGTGACTACTACAGTTGTAGATAACACAGCTCCTGCACAACCAACTTTGAATGCAGTTTCCGACATAGACACAAAAGTAACTGGTACAGCTGAAGCGGGTTCTACTGTAACAATTAAGTCTGGAGATGCTGTAATTGCTAAAGCAACTGCAGATGCAGATGGAAACTATTCAGCAACGATCGCTTCACAAAAAGGTGGATCTGTAATCACTGTAACTGCAACAGATAAAGCGGGTAATGTAAGCCCGGCATCTAGCGTGACAGTGAAAAATACAACACTTAGTGCACCAACGATTTCTCCTGTAACAGCAGATCAAACGTCTGTAACAGTTACTGGTAACCCTGGAGCGAAAATGGAAATCACGCTTCCAGATGGAACAAGCATGTTAAAAACAGCTGATGCAAGTGGAAAAGCTACATTTACAATTTCAAAATTAACGGCTGGATCTATTTTGAGTGCAACACAAACAGGTGCTAATGGAATTGCAAGTGATGCAGCAAAAGTAACTGTTTCAGCTGGACAGTTAGATGCTCCTACAATTGATAAATATGTTATAAATAGTAGTTATGTAACGGGTACAGCTCCAAGTGGTGCAAAACGAGTTGCTTTGTATTCAAACGGAGTACTAGTTCGTTACGGAGTAGTAGCAGCAGACGGCACATATTCAATATGGGGTAAAGATGCGTTAAAAACAGTTGGTCAAACATTTGATGTTTATGCAGTTGATGCTAATGGAAAGCTAAGTAAAAAAGCAAGTTCAACAGTTGATTCTGGAAAATCATTAGTTACAACAGCACCAACCATTGATGAATACAAGCTTGGTAGCACTTATGTGACAGGTACAGTTGGTGAAAATACAAAACGAATTGCACTTTATGTTGATGGACAACTTGCACGTTACGGAGCAGTAGCAGCAGATGGTACTTACAAAATTTGGGGTAAAGATTTTCTAACAAAAACTGGGCAGTCATTTGAAATTCGTCCAGTTGATGCAAATGGAATTGAAGGCCCAGCAGCAACAGCAAAAGTCGTTTCTGATGCTTCACTCGTAACAACAGCGCCAACCATTGCTGATTATACGCTAGGTGAAACTTATATAACAGGTACAGTTGGTGAAAACACAAAACGAATTGCACTTTATGTAAATGGACAGCTTGCGCGTTACGGAGCAGTAGCAGCAGATGGTACTTACAAAATCTGGGGTAAAGATACTCTGACTACAGCTGGCCAAGCATTTGAAGTTCGTCCAGTCGATCAAAATGGTGCAGAAGGTCCAGCAGCAACGGCAATTGTAAAAGGTAAAAGTGTTTCTACAATTGGAGCACCAGTTATTAATGATTATAAAGCAGCAACAAGTTACGTAACAGGAACAGTTTCAGAAGGAACTACAAGAATTGCACTATATGTTGATGGAAAACTGGTTCGTTACGGGGCGGTAGCAACAGATGGCACTTACAAAATTTGGGCAAGCGATATTTTAAAAACTGCAGGTCAAACATTTGAAGTGCATCCTGTAGATGCAAATGGAATTGAAGGAAACAGTACAACAAGTGTAGTCAAATGATGAACGTTTATAATCTGTCCGGCTTCTAGTCGGACAGATTATAAATAGATGCTGATGGAGGTAACGTGGTGAAAGCAATTAAATTTTTAACAATTCTTTTTATTTTAAGCATACCACTGATTTTAGTGGGTTGTACTGGTCACAGCTCTTCAGATGAAAAACATAAATCTACGAAAAAACAATCCATTATCACAGAAAAACCTTTTACAGTTGAGGTCAATGAAACTAAAAAAATGGAGGAATATCTCCATTACAATCAAGCAAATAAATGTGAGCTACATTAAAAATAAACAGAAATTAGAAATTGTAACAGCAGTGAAGAATGAATCAAAGAATGAGGCTTTTGGAATTGGAGCAGGAGATTTTAACTTGGAAAGTAATGCTGGTGAAGTATATAAAGTGGCAGAGGGAGACAATTTAGGTGGAGAGGTTGGAGTTTTAAAAACACTTGAAGGAAGTATGTATTTTGAAACCACAAAATCGTCAAAATCGTTTACGCTTTCATATTTACAAGAAGGGAAAAAGGTCCTCAAATGGGATCTTAACATAGAAAGAAAAGAAAAATAGTGGGGTAGCGGGGGAAACTATGAACAAAACAATTAGGTTGTCATATCTGTTGTTCCTTGTGAAAAAATACTGGCTTTTCATCGGTGTAGTCATGATTGTAGCAGTCTTTGCAGGAGCAACAATAACAAAATTTATTATCACGCCGACCTATAGTGCATCTTCATGGGTCGTTGCAAAACCAGCATCCAGTGAAACAAGTGATGCAAACGATATTCAGTTGCTAAACACATATAAAAATATTGTTACAAGTGATGTTGTATTAGATGACGTGGAAAAAAAAAACTTGAAATTCCAGGTGCAAAGGATATTTCAAAACAAATTAATATCTCAAATGACAGCAATTCTCGAGCACTAGAAATCAGTGCCAAGGATAACGATGCGGCTAGAGCTGTTAAACTTGTTAATCAAACAGCACAATCATTAAAAAAAGAAGTAAAAAAAAATATGGAATATGGATTCTATTCAAATTATTTCGCTTTCTAATATGGATAAAATTCAAAAACCAGTGAGCCCCAATTTAAAAACGAATTTGTTCATTGCAGTTATTATGGGGCTACTTGTATCAGGATTAGGAATTATGGTAATAGAGCTTATTAAGTCACCGTTAAGAACTGATGATGAAATTCGCGAGATTACTCAAATTCCAATAATTGGACATATTATTAACTATACGAAAACTAAAAAAGATTCTACAACAAGGAAGATACTAACAAGGTACAGTGGGGGAAACAGTCTCATTAATCATGCTGTGGAAGACTTTAGAATGCTCTGTGCCAATTTAACTATTCTTGGAAAAAACAAGCATTTGAAGACCTTTACTTTCACGTCAATACGAGGAGGAGAAGGAAAATCAAGTACAGTTGCCAATGTAGCTGCAATATTCGGCAACCAAAACCTTAAAGTTTTGGTAATTGATGCTGATCTTCGTCTGCCAAAGCAGCATAAAATTTGGCGAACCTCTAATTCTGTGGGACTAGCGGATATTATGTTTTCAAATTTAGCTTTTAAAGAAGCGGTTCAATCTTCTTATATCGACCAAGTTGATTTAATTACATCTGGAACGATCTCCGTAGATCCATCAAATCTATTAAGTAATCAAAGCGTAAAGGCGCTTTTATCTTGGGCAAAAGAAGAGTATGACTTTGTTTTAATTGATGCACCTCCATCTTTTATTTCAGATACATTTTATGTTGCTAAAGAAAGTGATGGGACGATTCTTGTCGTTGAAATGGGGAAAACAACGAAACAAAAAATTTGCCAAAGGACTGAGTGATTTCAACTTAGTCAACCTCCCTATCTATGGCATTGTTAAAAATAAAGTACAGATGCAGGAGGAAACGTCCAATTACTATCTGTAAAGTGAAATGAAAATAAAGAGTAGGTGGTCACAATCAGTTTTGACTTGAATAAAATGGTGACAATTTTATCAATCCTAGGTTATATCTTCTTTCTTCAATATGCATACAGTCATCTAATTTCACCCGTATATAGTTACTATACACTGACAAACTTGCATCCGAGTGCTGGGGTTCATTTACTTTCTGCTTTTTTAGCTGTTCTCCCTGCCTGCTTTGCAAACATTTCTGTTAAGCGACCTAGTCAAGCTGTTTTCTGGATTTTATATCTATTTGTTGCTGTTCCCATCATGATTATCCCGGATTATGTGAGGGAAAATCCATTTGATAATTTCTTCTTTTTTAAGTTATGTGTACTTCTCTCGCTTTGCATTCTTTACGGAGCGGGGAAAATGAATTTGTTAGAGGTTTATCAGTTTAAAGTTTATCCGCTTTTTATCAAATTAGGGCTAGGGGTTCTTGCGATCGGGTTGCTTTTCATTTTGATTAAAACGTATGGACTTAAAACAAAGTTGGTTGGTTTTGATGATGTCTATGACGTGCGTTTTAGTTACCGAGATTCGACGATTGGAATTTCAGGTTATGTGCTCAGCTGGTGGTCAAAAATTGTCGGGCCAGGACTGTTCGTTTGGGGAATTGTATCTAAAAAATACTTGTTTTTATTTTTGGGACTTGTAGCGCAGTTTATTGCCTACAATATTTCCGGACAAAAATCGATTATTTTATCGGTCGTTTTTATTGTTGCGGTAATGCTTGCCATGTTCAAAAAGGGACAATTTTTTGGAAGGAACTTTTCGATTCTTGCATTCTTACTTGTAACTGGTTGTTTTTTAATGGATCAACTGAGTGGAGGGATAGCTTTTACGGAGTTGATTTCTAGACGACTTTTGATGCTCCCTGCGGTTTTAACCAGTCACTATTTTGACTTCTTTTCCATTAACCCACAAACGCATCTTGGACATAGTGTGTTAGGGTGGTTATTTCCATATTCTTATCATTCGACTCCTGCGTTTTTGATTGGGGAGACTTATTTTGGAGATGCAGAAGTTTCAGCTAATGCAAATTTATGGGCGGATGCCTTTTCCGCGTTTGGCTATTTTGGTGTTTTTCTTTTCACCTGTATTCTTTCATTCATACTATGGATCTATGATAGCTTTGTTGAGGGCAAAAATGTATTGTTCTTCACAGGATTTATTGTTATGCCTATCTGGGGATTAATTGATTCCTCACTTATTACGAGTATGCTAACGCATGGTATTTTAATTGCTGTTTTGTTGGCTTGTTTTTTAAGGACGGATGGAATTAGAAGTAAGTGAGCTTTCTTGCCAGTTAATAAATATGAGATAGAAAGGGAAGTTATGAAGTTAATCTATATAACACAGCATTTTTCGAGTAAATCGGGATTAACACGCCCGTATGAGATAAGTAAACACCTAAAAAAATTAGGGTGGGAAATTTTAGTAGTGTGCGGGGAAAACCAAGATGATGTGACGGATATTGCGGTGAAAACAACACGTACAAAATATAACCAGAAATATGGATTTGTTAAAAGGGTACTTTCTTTTGTGCATTACATGTTAAAAAGCATACTTTTAGCACTTAAAGAAAAAGATGTTGATGCAGTTTATGCAAGTTCGCCTCCCATTACAGTTGGTATCGCAGGTGCCCTTGTCGCTAAAATGAAACATCGTTCTTTTATTTTTGAAGTTCGCGATGTTTGGCCTGATGCTCCGATCCAACTGGGATTTATACAAAATCGGAGCTTAAAGAAAATAATGATACGGATTGAAAGATGGCTTTATAAAGCGGCAGATCAAATTATCGTTTTATCTCCAGCAATGGAAAAAAATCTAGTGAAAAAAAGGGGTTGACGTAAAGAAAATTACGGTTATTTCAAACTTTGCTCATTTAGATCGCTTTAGAAAATGGGGGGACTTGGATGCGCGAAAGCAAGTGGAAAAACAGTATCCCGAATTAGAGGGGAAGTGCATTTGCCTTTATCCAGGTACGTTTGGCTTTGCGAATAATCTAGACTTTATTCTAGATGTTGCAACAACATTTTATAATCCTAATATCGCATATGTCCTGATCGGTGATGGAAAAGAGAAGGAAAACCTTGTGAAGCGGGCTAAAAAAAGAAAATATTCAAAATGTATTTATTTTAGATGGGGTTTCTAAAGAAAGTGTCTATGCGTGGATTGCTGCTTGTGATGTAGGCATGGTGATTTTAGGAGACTATCCTGTTTTACATGAAAACAGTTCAAACAAGTTTTTTGACTATTTGGCTGCTGGAAAGCCTGTAATCTTAAATTTTGAAGGGTGGCAAAGTCAATTACTGGCTGAATACAAAGCGGGATTTGGAGTAAGAGCGGAACATAAAGAAGCATTTTACGAAATACTGAAATCTTTACAAGAAGATCTTGAACAAAGAAAGCAAATGGGCAAAAATGCGAAAACTTTAGCCCAACAATTTTTTGAGCGAAATCAATTGCTTAACCAGTTAGAAGGCGTTTTGACTCATCAAGTTGGGAAAGGAAAAGGAAAATGAAATTAACAGTTCTTGGGCTAGGCTATATTGGACTTCCTACTGCGGTGATGTTCGCGAATCATGGCGTTCAGGTGAGGGGATTTGATACAAGTCCAGCCGTCATCGAAGCTCTTCAAAATAATAAAATTCATATTGAGGAAAATGGACTTCAAGAAGCGTTTGAAGATGCTGTCAAGGGTAATCTTGTTATTCAAAACAAAATGGAGAAGTCTGATGTATTTATTATCGCCGTTCCAACACCAAACAAAATAGATAAGTCTTGTGATATGACCTATGTACTTCAAGCAGTAAAAGAGGTTCTGCCGTTCTTGCAAAAAGGAAATACGGTTATTGTTGAGTCTACTATCGAGCCAAGAGCCACAAGAGATTTGATTGCACCTCTTATTTCTGATAAGGGTTTTATCATTGGAAAGGATATTTTTCTTGTTCATTGTCCTGAACGTGTTTTGCCAGGACAAATTTTACGGGAACTGGAGGAAAATAACCGGATTATCGGTGGAATGACGGAAGCTTGTGCAAACAAGGGGGCTGAAATCTATCAAACTTTTGTAAAAGGTAAATGTTTAAAAACAGATGCTACAACTGCCGAACTGAGTAAATTAATGGAAAATACGTATCGGGATGTCAATATTGCACTTGCCAATGAACTTGTACTGATTGCTGAAGTTCTTGGGGCAAATGCACTCCGTGTGATTGAACTTGCAAACGAGCATCCGCGAGTTCATATCCATAATCCAGGGCCTGGTGTTGGCGGACACTGTTTGGCGGTTGATCCTTATTTCATTATCTCAAAAGCGCCTGAACAAGCAAAATTGATTGAGCAAGCGCGTGATATTAATTGTTCAATGCCAAATTTTGTTGTTAAGCAAATTGATCGATTAATGGATGAGGCGCCAACTCAAAAAATAGTGATTCTCGGATTAACCTATAAAGGAAATGTAGATGATATGCGCGAAAGCCCAGCGCTTGAAATTGTTGAACGTTTAAAAAGAGCAGGACGATACGAAATTGAATTATATGATCCGCATGTGAAAGGTTATTCAGGTAACAAGGAGTTGTTAATGGAGAAGTTTTGTGGGGCTTCTTTAGCTGTAGTTTTAGCCGATCATAACGAATTTACGACACTCGATCACGAACTTGTTCAAGCAATGGCTGCACCTAAGGTTTTTGATACAAAGCAAATCGTGCAAGAAAGCAAGGGGCTTGAAATTATTCGATTAGGAAATAGTCAATCTGTTGGGGCCATAGAAGTATAAATGTTTGGGGAGAGGTTTAAAAAATGAATCATACAATAAGCAATAAAATAGAAAATCGAGATGCTATTGTCGCTGTAATGGGACTTGGTTATGTAGGGCTTCCACTTGCTTTAGCTTTTGCTGAGCGAGGATTTAAAACGATTGGGTTTGATATTTCTGAAATGACGGTTGAGCAGGTGAAAAATGGTGAGACTTCTGTTTTGGATGTTTCAAATCACCGGTTGCAAACGGCTCTTTTTGAGGGGAAACTAGTTCCAACAAGTGATCCGGGGCTTCTTTCCCAAGTAGATGCTGTAATCATTTGCGTACCAACACCACTTACATCTTCACATGAGCCAGATGTATCTGCGATTGAATCGGCGGTTTCGCTTATAAAAGCCCATATTATAAAACCGGTTTTTATCTCGCTTGAGAGCACTACTTATCCGGGATGTACAAGGGAAGTGATCGTGAAGCCACTTGTAGAGACTGGAAAACATTTAGATGAAGATCTGTTTATTTGTTTTTCGCCAGAACGAGTGGACCCAGGAAATGCGCTCTACCACACAGAAAATACACCTAAAGTTGTCGGTGGTATTTCCGAAGCATCCATTCAAATCGGAGAGATGCTTTATAAACAAGTAATTGATCAGGTTGTTGTAGTTTCTTCTCCTGAGGTGGCAGAAATGAGTAAGCTACTTGAAAATACATTTCGCTGTGTAAACATTGCATTTATGAATGAAATGAGTTTGATGTGTGATCGGCTTGGAATTGATATTTGGGAGACACTTGATGCTGCAGAGACAAAACCATTTGGATTTATGCGTTTTAATCCAGGACCAGGAGTTGGCGGGCATTGCATTCCACTTGATCCGATGTATCTGTCTTGGAAAGCAAAACAAACGAACTTTTTTAGTCGTTTTATAGAAACGGCGCAAGATATTAATAGTAATATGCCTAAAAAAGTAGTCGAAAAAGCAACAAATTTATTAAATGAACAGGGAGCTGCGATATCTAAAAGTAAAATTTTATTATTAGGAATGTCCTATAAAAAAAATATCAATGATTTAAGAGAATCACCTAGCTTGGAAGTCTATGAAGAATTATTAAGTAAAAATGCGATAGTCGAATATTGTGATCCTTATGTCCCTTTCTTCAAAACAAAATCGGGTGTACTTCAAAATAGTTTGGACTGGGAGACGCTTCATTTAAAAGATTTCGACTTAGTTATACTTTTAACGAATCATACAGATTTTGATAGGGAGAAGATCAATCGTGAAGCGAGCCTGCTACTCGACACACGCCATCGCTCTTCACATAAAATGCCTGTTCATTAAAAAGGGGGGAAAGAAGTGGATAGTTCAGAAAAAACGGTAGATTACCATCGAAAGCTCATTCAAAAAGGGATTAAGCGTTTTTTTTGATATTATTGCGAGTTTGCTAGGCTTACTGATTACTAGCCCGATCACTCTTGTTGTAGTGGTAGCCATTAAATTTGAATCTTCTGGACCTGTTCTTTTTAAACAATGGAGGTCAGGGAAGAACAATGTCCCTTTTCAAATTTATAAATTTCGATCCATGCACGAGGGAAGAAATGAATCCAAAGTAGTAGGAACTTATAACTGGCCACAAGGGGTCCCCGACGATTTTGTTTTTAAATCAACTGCGTGTAAGCAAAATGGAGTCACCAAAGTGGGAGAATTTATTCGTAAATACAGTTTGGATGAGATCCCTCAATTTTTGAATATTTTGAGAGGTGAAATGAGTTTTGTCGGTCCACGCCCTGAAATTATTGAAATCAGTCAAAACTACAATTTAACACAGAAAATTCGATTGCAAGTGAAACCGGGGTTAACAGGGTGGGCACAGGTGAATGGTAGAAGCAATATTAATCATGGGAAAAAGATCGATTTGGATATTTATTACGTGGAGCATTGGTCCATTAATTTAGATTTGAAAATTCTAATGTTAACCTTTTTTTAAAGTTATTCGCAGTGCTGATGCTATCTGATTTCCAGGAGAAAGAAAATGGTGAAAGAATTAATGAATGAGAAAAAAATATTAATTGCTTCTTCAGTTCATGTTTGGTTTGATACACGAATCTATTATAAGGAAGCTTTATCGCTTTTGAATGCTGGCTTTGAGGTGGAAATTATCGCTCGTGAGTTTGAAGGAGAGTTTTCTCCTCAAGTGGATCCTAGGATTAAGTTAACGGTTCTTAAAAAATCACTGTCGCGTATCCAGGCGATTAAAGCCGTCTATCAAAAGGCTATAAACTCGGAAGCAGACATTATTCATTTACATGATCCTGAGTTGCTTTATGTGGGGGCTAAGCTCAAAAAAAAGAAGAGTAGTATGAAGGTCATTTTTGATATGCATGAAAATTTTCCAAAAGCTATCGAGTCAAAAGAATGGTTACCAAAGATACTACGTAAATCATTTAAAAAAATAATTTCTTTTTTAGAACCCAAATTTTTAAACCAAATGAGTGGTGTGATTTTTGCAGAAAAAAGTTATAAAAAAGATTACTCGCTTCAAGTAAAGACAGTTGATATTTATAATTTACCTCATGATCCAGGCTTTATGGAGCACAACAAAAATGCTCTTTTTACAATGACTTATGTAGGTGGAATAACTAAAATACGCGGAGCGATGGAGATGATTCAACTTGTTCATTTTATGCGTAGTAAGCAAAAAAAAAGTAGTACAGCTAAGACTAATTGGACCAATAGACGAGGGTCTCAAAAAGACTTTGCAAAATTATTCGATTACTCATGGGATCGACCAACAAATTCAGTTTCTGGGACGACTCGGTTATCGGGAAATTTGGGAGGAACTTCGACAAACTGATTTAGGACTTTGTTTGCTTCATCCCGTTCCGAACTACGTGGAAAGTCTACCTACGAAATTTTTTGAGTATATGGCAGCAGGAGTTCCAATTGTTGCATCAAATTTTCCATTATGGGAAGAGTTTTTCGCGATTAATCATGTTGGATTAACGTGTTCTCCTTATCAGATAGAACAACTGGCTGGGGAACTAGCCGAAATTATAGAAACGGATGATTTATTGAAATTTTGGGCAAATGAAGGTAGGAGAAGGTTTTTAGAAGATTATTGCTGGGAACAAGAAGAAGCTAAATTGATCGCTTTTTATAAAGAAGTGAGTGTTAAATGAAAAATATAAATGAATTCAAGAAGAATGTTGGGACGCTTATTTCAGGAAATGTACTTGCACAGACTGTTACTTTTGCTGCTTCACCAATCCTCACTCGTTTATATAGCCCTGAAGAATTTGGCTTTTATGCGACTTTTGTTTCGCTTGTGAGTGTTTTGTCGGTGTTATTTGCTTTGACGTTCGAAAAATGTATTCCACTTGCGATAAATAGGAAGATTGCAGGACAAATTACGGTACTAAGTTTAAAATTAGCAGCTTGTTTCAGTGTCCTTTATATAGTAGTTGTAACAACTACTAGCTTTTCAATACTCAAAATGTTTGCTGGCAGAACTTCACTTTGGCTCGAAATTATTTTGATTCTATCTGTATTTAGTGCCAGTGCTACCCAAACATTAAATTTTTGGCATTTACGAGAACAGTATTTTGCATCAACTTCAAGAGCTAAAGTATCTCAAAATTTGGGAAATGTTTTTAGTCAAGCTTTATTTTCTCAGTTTGACGCTTTAAGATCAAGCGGGTTGATTATCGGAGATGCATTTGGACGATTAGCAGCTTTTTCCATGCAGTACATGAGTTTCATACGTTTAAAGCAAGTAAAAGGAATTTTTAAAACTAAAATATGGAGTGCTTATATTTGGAAAAAGTACTATCGATTTCCCCTCTTTACTTCTATTTCAGTCCTTTTTAATGCACTTTCATTACAAATTCCAATTCTCGCTTTAAACCAATTTTTTAATGCTTCTGTCGCAGGTAATTTTATGCTTACACAAAAAGTAATTGGCATTCCAATTACTCTTATTGGAACAGCAGTAGCACAAGTCTTTTATAGTACCGCAGCAAAAAGTATTGATTCTAATCCTATTCAGGTGCTCGTTCTTTATAAAAAAATTACGCGGAATCTGTTTTTCGTGACACTTCCCGTATTCGTTGTGTTTTCCTTTATTGCTCCGTTTGTTTTCCAAGCTTTTTTTGGAAAAGATTGGTTTCTGTCTGGACAGTATTTTCAGATATTAGCTGTTTCATTTTTTTCGCAATTGATTGTTCTACCAGTTTCCCAAGTACTATATATTACTCATAATCAAATTGTACAAACGATTTGGGATTTTAGCAGATTTGCTTGTTTTTATCTAATTTTTTGGTCATGTCATTTTTTTCAGATAGGAGAACTTTCTACGATTGGAATTTATACGATTTTTTCAACAAGTTTTTATCTACTATTGTACTTGCTAGGTCGGTACTATATTTCAACTCAAGTTCAACAGCATGCCAGGAAACGTTCGATGCTTAATAGAAACTGAGAACAACTTTATCATTTTAGTCGGCAAATTCATGTTTTGAAGATAAGTCAAATTTAGTAAGTTAAAGTGAGGGGATTTTGTGAAAAAGAAAACATTAGTGATTGGTGCAGGGATTGGTGGTAGATTTGTTGTTGAACAACTGCAGAGCACCGATAAATCAAAATATACCGTGATAGGGATTTTAGATGATGACCTAAGTAAAAGGTCGTTATTAGGGGTCCCCATAATTGGCAAGATTGAGGAATTACAAAGATGCATTATTAAATTAAAAATTCAACATGTGGTGCTTGCGATTCCAACATTGGATGTAAAAAAACAGCAAACCATCATTAATGAGATTAGTAAAATGAAGATTACTTATTACGTATTACCTTCTGTTTTTTCCACGGCTCAAAGTCAGCAAGCGGCTGTGCCAGTATTGGACTATAGTAAGTTGCTCGTTGGACGAGAAGAATTCGCTCTAGATTATAAAAATGTTAAGGAGAACTTTCAAAATAAAACGATTCTAATTACTGGAGCAGGAGGATCAATTGGTTCTGAAATCTCGAAGCAAGTTTTTCTTTGTAATCCCAAGCGTCTTATTTTACTTGGACATGGTGAAGGAAGCATTTACAAAATTGATATGGATCTTAGGGCTGTCCAAGAAAAATTGAATCAGTCTACCGAAATTATAACAATTATTGCCGATATTCGAGATGAAGAGACTATAAATCGTGTGTTTGAAGAACAACAACCCAACATCATTTATCATGCTGCTGCACACAAGCATGTCCCTTTAATGGAAAGTAATATCTATGAAGCTTTTAGTAATAATGTGATCGGAACGCATAATGTCCTTCAAGCAGCTAAAATAAGTAAGGCTGATCAATTTATAATGATTTCAACAGATAAAGCGGTTAACCCATCGAACAACATGGGGGCGACCAAACGCCTAGCCGAAAAGCTAACGCTTAGTATGAATGATCTTGGTGGTTTATGCTGTAATGTTGTTCGCTTTGGAAATGTACTTGGAAGTAGAGGGAGTGTATTTCCTAAACTTTGGGAACAATTACACAATTATGTACCACTAACAATTACAGATCCAAATATGAAACGCTATTTTATGACGATTCCAGAAGCAAGTAAATTAGTGATTGAAGCAAGTTTGTTAGAAAAGCCAAATGCGATTTTTGTTCTTGATATGGGTGAGCAACTTTGTCTTTCAGATATGGTGGACGAATTAATTTGTTTAGCAGGTAAAAATAAGGAGGACATTCCTATTAATTATGTGGGGATTCGACCAGGGGAAAAAATGAAAGAGGAGCTTTTTAACGATAATGAGGGTGCCAAAAAAATCAGTGAAAAGTTATTTGAAGGTCACTATTTTACGAGTTTAGAAGACTTGAATATGATTTATACATTAATGTTAACTTACAAACGGGAGCCTGTAAAAAAACTTCAGGAACAAATTATTCAACAAGCTAATGTCACTGAAATTGGTTAAAGGAGTGAATATAATCGAAAGCCTATCTAAAAATTTAGAAGCGATAGATTTGAAAAATTATCAATTTGCGATGTTTACGAATACGGCAAACAAACGAAATAAGGACCAAATTCTTCCTGATAGATTGACACCTTTTGGACGGATTTTGAATATACAAATTGCAAGCTCTTTTTTTGCCCAACAAGTTTTTAAGCAGGTTGATGGCGTCATTCCTCATCTACTTGTAGATGCAGAAAGGAAGCAACCCGTTGAGCTTTATCAAATTGCATGGACAAGCTGTTCTCAGAGTGAAGTTCACCCTTTTAAAGCTAATGATGTAACCGTCAATGCTACAATAAATACACTCATGATTTATTTTTCGAATCAACTTGACAATTTGTCGGCCACTGTTTATGGGACTGGGAATTTGGCAATAAAAATTGCATTAAAACTTGCAGAATTAGGTGTAAACACATATGTTGCAGGGAGAAACTTAGTGAAAGTCGAGCAACTTGTAAATGCGCTAAATTTGATTTTACCGGCATATGTGCCTCAATCGATTAAAGTATTTCAAGAAAATAAAAGACAAGCTTCTGATGTATTTATTTCGGCTATATCAGCAAAACAGCAATTGGATTCCAATTGGCTAGGCTATTTAAAGGAAGAAGCCTTTATCATGGATGTTGGCATTGATAATTTTTCAGAAGCCTTTATTGAAAATGCCATTAAAAGAGGATGTACACTACAACGCATTGATATACAAGCAAGTATGGGCACGGAAATAGCAAATATTGAGACGTCTGATTTTTATGCAAATAAAATTCGTGGGATTCGTTATTTTAATGGTGAAACAGCCGTTGCTGGTGGAATTATCGGAAAAAGAGGAGACATTGTATTAAATAAAATTACAGAACCTTTTACTATTATTGGGCTTTCGAATGGCACAGGAGGGTTAGAACCTTATTAGAAATTGAAAGAATCATATTATCAATCCAAATTCATAGAAAATAAAATGATTAGAATATATAAATGGATACGGGAGAGCAATTATAAGGTTTTAGTTGTTCAACTAAAAAGTATCAATTAATTCTACTAAAGCCGTTTAAAATGGTCAGTTCTAACCCTTGGAGTTGAAATCACACATTTTTGTTTTGCAATGGAAGTGTTAGTAGAACGCGAAACATGTTTTGAGGTGTAACTTCCATTTCGAAATAGGCATCTTTTTCCCTTCTAATAAATTCTTGCAAAATATGGAGTCCTTGCCCTCTGCCATTTCCTTTAGTGGAGAATCTTTTTCTAGTAGATAAACTTTCAAGATCGATGTTTTTTGCAAATGAGTTCTTTATTTCAAATAATAAGTAGGTGGATTCCACTTTTATACGAACATTAATTTTTTTTCTCAGTACTAATTGACGCAGCTTCAAAAGCATTATCCAAGATAATATTTAAACAGCGAACTAAATCAAATGTGGGCATAGCAGGTAAAACCACTAATTCATCAATTTCTTCGAGTTTAAGGATAATGGATTCAATTTCCCATTTCTTGAAGTGAGTGATCAACAAACCCAGTAGTTCAGGGGATTGTAATCTTAACAGTTTGGAGTCAAAATAAGAATGAAGTTGGGTGTTCATATAACTGCTGAGATTATTGATCATTTCCAAAGCTGCGTCGTTATTTTTTTCCATAATTTGATAACTCAAAGAAAAAAGCAATCCAGAAAAATCATGTTTTAGTTCTTGTGTAAGTTGAATTTTTTGGAGTTCTTTTTTTGTAGATAACATTGAGGCTATTCAATTCTTGATTTTTTTAAATTCATTCTCGCATATAGATAGAGGATGGAAAAGCCAAAAATAATATTGAGGAAAAATAAAAAATCACTTAATGAATCAACAAGAACAGCATGAGAAGCAAATAGTAATAATAAAATGGAACAAACTATCCATGCTATAAAAATGATTAGAGTTACTTTTTTTTTTGTTTACTCGATACGTCGATAGATAAAGAAAAAAAATTGGAATTTTTGATTTATCCTGAGTACGAAGAGAGATAAATTAAAGGCGATGAGAGTGTTAAGCGCAATTAAAATAAAGATAATAGATACTTTGTCATCTTGAAATATGATAGGTGCGATAAAATTATAAGTGATATAGACAGTTAAAAATGAGAGAGTGTAGGTTAGTATAAAAAAAAATAATGTTTTTTCCCAAGCATTTCATATTTAAAGATACAATGAAAAATGAAAGAATAAAGAGAACAGCAGATAAGTAAAAAGGAAGGTAATTCATAGAAAAAAGCACAGAAGAAAAAATGAGTGAAATAAGGGAAAGAGAAATAATTGTTACAAGTGAGAGATTAAAAACCTTTCTAAATAAGATTGTAACAACCCACTTAGACAGTAAAAAGCCAAAAATGAAGAGCGAGGAAACAGAACTAAGAATCATTAAGATTATCCTTTCACGAAATTATTTACAATTTTTCAAGAGAAGCTCCAAATGATATCAGTTAGTATTGCTCTAATAATATAGAGCATTTATTTAAAAATTGCAATCCCTAAAAGATGATTTGTATGGAATGATAGAGTAGATATACTGTGAGCAGGTTTCTATTCATATTTTAGTGATAAGTTAATGGCGTTATGTATGACAATAAAAGAGAACATAAGGCTAACCGAGTAAAAGGAGGTTTGCCTTTTTTTTTATTTGATTTGCTTCATCATTTATAAAGATCTCTCAAGTTATGTAAGTTCACCGAATAGGCTTCCAAAAAAAATTTGACAGATGAAATTTTTTGGAATTTGTTTTGAGTATGATTGTATTGGAGTTTTAAATCAGGTGTTAGCTGTCAAGGTATATTTTTATTTAAAAGTAGGGACATTTTATTTTTTTTTGTAATATTTTGTCCATAGGTTTTTTGGGTGACTAAGCGTTATAGTATAGTAGTGTTAATTAATTCATTCCAAGGAGGAAATACTTTTGAAAAAGACAGCATTAGCAGCCGCTTCTGTTCTTTCGTTATCACTGCTTTTTGCAGGGTGTTCGGATGATGGATCAGCTAAGAAATCAAGCGCGAGCAATGGAAGTAAAACAGAAAAAAATCCGAGGATCATTTAGATTATAGTGATCAAAAAGGCTGGGAATTTGAAGCAGGGGATTCGCAATCTCCAATCAATATCGAGACAGCAAAAACAGAACCAATGAAAGATGAGGGTAAAATTGAACTAAACTATAGTAAGACAATGGTTGATGAAGTTGATAATGGTCATAGTATCCAAGTTGATGATACCGGATCAGCAGTTATAGATGGACGCAATTTCGATTTGCAACAATTTCATTTCCATGCAAAAAGTGAGCATACTGTAGATGGAAATCATTATCCTATTGAGGTGCATTTCGTTAATCAAGCGCAAGATGGACGCCTAGCGGTGGTCGCTGTTTTCTTCAAGGAAGGGAAAGAAAATGCCGCTTTTCAAGATGTTCTAAATAATATCAAAAAAGGTAAGAAGGCAGATGTTTCGAATCCAATTGAAGTCACACAAATGATTCCAACGAATAAAACGTATTATCATTATATTGGATCATTGACTACTCCGCCGCTTTCCGAGAATGTAGAATGGTATGTTATGAAAAATCCTGTGGAAGTTTCAAAAGCACAAATTGAAACTTTTAATAAATACTATGATTCCAATAATCGTAAAGTCCAAAAACTAAATGGTCGGAGTGTTTTAGAGCACGCTGAATAATTAGCGTAGACACCATGAGTAAGTAAACGTTTATATTTAGAAATAAATTCATTATGATTGGTGCTCCATTTTGTCATGGAACGGATGCACGGATAACAGTAAAAAGTTGATGCTAAAACAGTGAAAATTCTGTTTAGCATCAACTTTTTATTTACTTTTCTGTTCGTCTATTATTTCGACGAATGAAAATAAATGTACCGATAAAAATAATAAATCCCGTGAAAATGAGTAATAGATCACTTTGATAAGTGTCCCCTGTTCTTGGAAGTAATTTTTTCGTTTCCGTTTTTGGATCACTCATTTTGGGTGGTATGGGATCAATAACTGTTGGATTTGCTGGTACCGTGTTACTCGGATCAATCTTTATTGGTACGGCAATTTGATTTTCAACCGGTTTATAGACGTTTGTAAAGTCATTTCCGGTTTGAATAGTTTGATAACCCTCTACAGGCGCTTCTTTAAGCGTATATTTATATTCATTTCCCTCGCTATCGTACTTCGGTAAAGTGAATGTATACTTCCAATTGTCGCTTTCAGAGACCTTTTTAGACTGAACCTTTTTGCTGTTTTGATAAAGTTCAATTGTAATAGAACTTGGCCTTTTTTGTGCGGCATCCTGATTGTCAAGCCATGTCTTACTGCCAGAAATTTGAACGCCTTCAACATTTGATTTTTCTAGTTGAAGGGTATTTTCCTCACTTGGTCGCACAGTAAACGGGATAGGCGTTGCATCTAAAATATAGCCATCAGGAGCCGCCACTTCTACAAAACTATATTTTCCTGGTTCAAGTAGACCAGTATTAACCTGCCCGTTAGCGTCAGAACGTAATTTTTCTTTGACTACTTTTCCTTCTGCATTCACGACATTAAAGAGAGCATTCGCCAAAGGCTTGTGGGTTAAATCATCTGATTTTTTGAGTACCGCAGTCCCTTTAACAGTTGTTGTAGCATCGTTACTATAAATTTTGGTTCCCGCATAATTGATATATGCTTTGTTTGTAATTTTATAGCCTTCTTTTGCTGCCGAATTATGATAATTCACCTTAAATTGTATTTTTTTCTGCTCGCCTTCTGTAAGGTCTTTTAATAAAGTATATTTAACAGTATTTGTGGTGCTATCATAGGTTCCGTTCGAAAAATAGTCACTTAACGGTTCAACTGTGTTTGAAAAAGACGTATAATCCGGTAGTGGATCAACAATTTCAGTTCCTGCTGGAATCGTCCCCACTTTAGAGCTTAAATTGAGTGAATAAATAAATGAGCCGCCGGTCGTTGAAATGGTTTCTTGATTGACTCTTTTAATTAGTCCTATCGATTCATAGCTTAAAGTGTCTAATGCCAAAGGCTCTGTTGCAGTTCTAAGTGTTGTGCCGTTACTTTTTAGAATTGCTTGATTGTATTTCACCCCGAAATCTGCTGCCGTTGCATTTATATCTACTTGTTGTGCGTACATAACGACATAGCTTTTGTTTGGTGAAATAGTACCAAAATTAATTTTAAAACCAGAGGATGAAGTTGAGATTTTGTCTATAAATTCACTTGTCACATATTTCCAAGCAATTGGTAAACCAGCATCATCCCGTTCTGTCACTTCTGCGATTCGTATATGTTGCGAAGGTGTAGCACTACCACTTGCACTAATATACTTGATGGGATCAATTAGTTCAGTTTGCTCAGGAATTACATCTTCAAGAACTGCATTTGGTATCTCCTGTTGGTTATAATTCACAAGGATAGCAAATACATTTGAAGATGGTGCACTCGTACTCATAATTGCAACGTTTTCTCCATTTATATCTTTGTGTGGTCGAGTGCTCATCTTACTTAATAGAGGTAGCCCGGATATATCTTTTTTTGATTTTTGATGTATCTGTGGCTGTGCTCATTTTTATGCCAGCTTTATATAAAATCGCTTCATATGTTGCAGAATCTGGGGCACCATCTTTAAAAACGGGTGTTCCGTATTTGATTGTAAAAGTTTGGCCAGTTGCTTCAATTGGATTTATTTTTGAATGATGATATGCAACATGGAGTACATAATTTCCGGCATTGTCTTCAGTTACGGCTGAATCTGGTAAGTAAAATGGGTCACCAAGTAATAAATTATTGGTTAAATCAGAAACTTGTGCAACTGTATTCTTAGGAATCTTGATTTGAATTTCTCCATCTTTTTCTAGTTTTCCAGCCGATGCAGATAAAGTAACTCGAATTTCAGTTTGCTGACGTGAAGTCAAAGTTTCTGGAGCAAGTAGTGTAACCCCAGGGTCGTCCTCTTCTTTTGCCTTTACGAAATGATTATTACTCACGAAATCCAGTATAGAACCTAATACCAATAAACTAATTACTAGAATACCTATTATTTTTTTCATTAACCTACTCCTTTTATCAATGCGGTTTCTATTACTTTTAAATTGTCAAACAAGTTACGATATCTGTATTTAGTTATGTTATCCCCCTTTTTTCGTAGTAACATTTCAAATTGTATACTTTTTACAAGAAAAAAGGCTGTAGAAAAAGAGTGAATAATTAAGTTATTTAAGTGCAAAAGGCACTCAAATAACTCTTGACTTTATTTTCTTTTTAGTATCTAAAAAAATTTTTAGTAACTTACATATAAGTTTTAATGAAAGATTGTTGTTTGTGACATTCAATAGGAAATAATGATTTGTTTAAATAACGAATATTCTCGGGTTTTGCTATCAGGGTTTGATGAAATTAATATCAGGTTTAATCGAATAAATGATTTTTAGCAAAAATTCCTGCTCGTTGTTGAAGTCTATGCTTTATATTTTTTAAAAATTTATAACCTTGACAGGTGTTTCAGAAGAGCTTTGAAAATTTTTTTTGATTTCTTCTGTAGCAGTTCAAATATAGCGGTTTCCCTAATATGTAAATCTCCTCACAAACGCTATAGTATAATTAAGAAAATCTCTTGATTTTGAAATGAAAATAGAGGTGAAAATCGTGAAATATCGAAAAAAAGGATTAAAATTCTTCAAACGAACAGAAAAAATTTAATGGTAACTGGACGATTTTGGAAGAAAAAAGCCGGGCTTGGGAAAAGATGTACCGTGATCGCTGGTCGCATGATAAAGTTGTTCGAACAACACATGGTGTCAATTGTACAGGATCATGTAGCTGGAAAGTTTTTGTAAAAAATGGAATTATCACTTGGGAAAATCAGGCTACTGATTACCCATCTTGTGGCGTAGACATGCCAGAATTTGAACCGCGTGGCTGTCCGCGAGGTGCGAGTTTTTCTTGGTATGAATACAGCCCACTTCGTGTGAAATATCCATATATACGCGGCTTACTTTGGAAAATGTGGCAAAATGCACTTAAACAGCATCCAAACCCTGTTGCCGCTTGGGCAAGTATTGTTGAAGATCCAGAAAAAGCACAGGCCTATAAGGCTTCTCGTGGAAAAGGTGGGCAAGTCCGAGTTTCTTGGAATGACGCTTACGTTTTAATTGGCGCTATGTTACTTTATACCATCAAGAAATACGGACCAGACCGGATTGCTGGTTTTACACCAATTCCTGCAATGTCCATGATTAGTTATGCAGCGGGTTCGCGCTTTATTACATTGCTTGGTGGCGAAATGCTCAGTTTCTATGATTGGTATGCAGATTTACCACCCGCATCTCCACAAATTTGGGGTGAGCAAACCGATGTTCCCGAATCGAGTGACTGGTACAATGCTGGCTATATCATGATGTGGGGCTCAAACGTACCACTTACAAGAACGCCGGATGCACATTTTATGACGGAAGTTCGCTATAAAGGTACAAAAGTTGTGGCAGTTGCGCCGGATTATGCAGAAAATGTAAAGTTTGCTGATAACTGGCTTGCGCCAAATCCAGGAACAGATGCCGCGCTTGCGCAAGCAATGACGCACGTTATTTTGAAAGAGTTTTACCAAGATAAAAAAGAACCGATGTTTTTTAAATTATGCAAGAAAATATACGGATCTGCCTTTCTTGATTTTGTTAGATCAAGATGCAAGTGGTGTTTATAAAGCAGGGCGTTTCCTTCGTGAAGCAGACTTTGGCAAAAAAAGCGAGCATGCCGAGTGGCGGACATGCCTGATTGATGAAACAACAGGAGAAATTGTGTCTCCTAACGGGACGATCGGACAGAGATGGGCTAAAGATGAAAAATGGAATCTAAGTTTGGAAAATGAAGATGGAACAACGATTGCTCCGAAACTTTCATTGCAAGAAGAAGGACAGTTTGAAAAAATTGTTTTCCCATTCTTTGATGATGCTGGAAATGGTGTTTTTGAACGGCATATTCCAGTTCGAGAAATGACTCTTGCAGATGGGACGATTCGGAAAGCTGTAACAGTTTATGATTTGATGCTAAGCCAGTACGGAATTGAAATGTTTGATGGCGACGAGCTTGCGGCAAAAGATTTGGATGATGAATCGAGTAAGTATACGCCAGCTTGGCAGGAAAAAATTACGGGCGTGAAAGCAAGTATTGTCACGCAGATCGCTCGTGAGTTTGCTCAAAATGCGATTGATACGGAAGGGCGATCGATGATTATCATGGGCGCTGGAATCAATCACTGGTTTAATAGTGATACGATTTATCGGTCGATTTTGAATCTCGTTGTGCTTACAGCATCGCAAGGTGTGAATGGCGGCGGTTGGGCGCATTATGTAGGTCAGGAAAAATGCCGTCCGATCGAAGGCTGGCAAACGGTTGCTTTCGCGAAAGATTGGCAAGGCGCGGTTAGGCAGCAAAATGGAACAAGTTTCTGGTATTTTGCAACAGATCAATGGAAATATGAAGAAATGGAAAATGCGGCGCTGAAGTCGCCGATTGCGGATGAACTTCGGTATCAGCATCCGGCTGATTACAATGTGTTAGCGGCGCGACTTGGATGGTTGCCTTCGTTCCCGCAGTTTGATAAAAGTTCGCTTTCTTATGGGCAAGAGGCGGCTGAAAAGTCGGATGCGGAACTGGTGGAACAGTTAGTTGAGGATTTGAAATCGGGAGAGACGAATTTTGCGGTGGAAGATCCGGATAATCCGGTGAACTTCCCGCGTGGGCTTTTTGTTTGGCGTTCGAATTTGCTTTCTTCAAGCGGGAAAGGGCAAGAATATTTTATGAAGCACTTGCTTGGGACAACGGATAATTTGATGTCGAAGCAAAATGATGAGTTCCGGCCAGAAGAAATGGTTTGGCGGGATGAAGAGGTTCGTGGCAAATTAGATTTACTCGTGACGCTTGATTTTCGGATGACTGCAACGCCGATGTATTCAGATGTGGTTCTTCCAGCTGCTACATGGTACGAAAAAACAGATTTATCCAGTACGGATATGCATCCATTTGTTCATCCGTTTAATCCGGCGATTGATCCACTTTGGGAATCTAAGTCGGACTGGAATACGTTTAGAGGGCTTGCAGAAGTGTTTTCGAAGATGGCGAAACATGTGTTTGAGAAGCCAGAACGCGATATTGTGATGCTGCCGCTTGGGCATGATTCTGAGAAGGAAATTGCTCAGCCTTACGGTCAAATCAAAGACTGGAAGCGGGGCGAAGTGGAAGCTATACCGGGCAAAACGATGCCGATTTTTCAAGTCGTGGAACGCGATTATCGCGAAATCTACAACAAATTTATCACGCTCGGACCGAATGTTTCTAGCGGAAAAGTTGGGGCGCATGGGACTCAATTTTCTGTGGCGCAGGAATATGAGGAGCTTAAGCAAACCAACGGTGTTTACGAGGACGACACGATTAAAGATGGAAAACCGATTTTGAAAGATGCGCGGCATGCGGCGGATGCGATTTTGACGATTTCGAGTGCGACCAATGGGAAGGTGGCGGTTCGTGCTTGGGAAAGTGCGGAAGAAACGACTGGGGTTCCGCTTGCTGATCTTGCGAAGGACCGGGAAGCTGAAAAAATCACATTCCAAAGCATCACAGTTCAGCCTCGTGAAGTCATTCCGACACCTGTATTTACGGGTTCTAATACGAATGGGAAGCGTTACTCACCATTTACAACAAATATTGAGCGGCTTGTTCCGTTTCGAACATTAACAGGAAGACAACAATTTTATTTGGATCATGAATTGTTCTTGCAATACGGGGAATCGTTGCCTATATTTAAACCTACGCTTCCACCGCATGTATTTGCAAAGCGTGACAATTTTGATGAAAAACAAGATGCGGATGCGATCACACTTCGTTATTTGACGCCACATGGAAAATGGAATATTCACAGTATGTATCAGGATAATCTTCATATGTTAACACTTTTCCGTGGCGGCCCTAATGTATGGATCAATAATGAAGATGCCGATGCAGCGGGAATTCAGGATAATGACTGGCTTGAGGTTTATAACCGAAATGGGGTTGTAACAGCCCGAGCAGTGGTTAGTCACAGAATGCCACGTGGAACGATGTTTATGTATCATGCGCAAGATAAACATGTGAATGTGCCAGGTAGTGAACTTACGGGGCAACGTGGCGGTAGCCACAACTCGCCAACGAAGATCCATGTGAAACCAACGCAAATGGTGGGCGGCTATGCACAACTTAGTTACGGCTTTAACTATTATGGCCCAATTGGGAATCAACGTGATTTGTATGTGAATGTGAGAAAACTGAAAGAGGTGGACTGGCTTGAAGATTAAAGCGCAAATTGGAATGGTCATGAATTTAGATAAATGCATCGGCTGCCACACTTGTAGCGTAACGTGTAAAAATACGTGGACGAACCGACCGGGTGCGGAATATATGTGGTTTAATAATGTTGAAACAAAGCCGGGTATTGGTTATCCGAAACGCTGGGAAGATCAGGAAGAGTATAAAGGTGGCTGGACGCTTAATAAGAAAGGGAAGTTAGAACTGAAATCTGGTTCGAAACTAAATAAAGTAGCGCTTGGGAAGATTTTCTATAATCCTGATATGCCAGAAATGAAGGATTACTACGAGCCTTGGACATATGACTATGAAAACTTGTTCTCACCAGAACAGCGTAACAATCAACCAGTTGCTCGTCCGAAATCGGTTGTGACGGGTGCGAATATGGAAATCGAATGGGGACCAAACTGGGAAGATGATCTTGCTGGGGCTCCGAAAACGATGCCGCAAGACCCGAACATGAAGAAAATTGAGTCGGAAATCAAATCGAATTTTGAAACGGCATTTATGATGTATTTGCCTCGCCTCTGTGAACATTGTTTAAATCCAGCTTGTGTAGCTTCTTGTCCGAGTGGCGCGATGTATAAACGTGATGAAGATGGGATCGTGCTTGTTGACCAGGAAGCTTGTCGGGGCTGGCGCTATTGTATGACAGGCTGTCCTTATAAGAAAGTTTACTTCAACTGGAAAACGAACAAAGCAGAAAAATGTACATTTTGTTTCCCACGGATCGAAGCAGGTTTGCCGACAGTTTGTTCGGAAACTTGTACAGGTCGAATTCGCTATCTAGGTGTTATGCTTTATGATGCTGACCGAGTAAAGGAAGCAGCAGAAACAAAAGATGAAAAAGCACTTTATGAAGCACAACTTGATCTTTTTATTGACCCGAATGATCCGAAAATGATTGAACAAGCACGTAAAGATGGGATTTCGGAAGACTGGATTGAGGCAGCTCAAAACTCACCGATCTATAAAATGGCAAAAGAATACAAAATCGCTTTTCCGCTCCACCCTGAATATCGTACAATGCCGATGGTTTGGTACGTGCCACCACTTTCACCGATTATGAATTATTTTGAAGGAAAAGATTCGGTTGAAAACCCAGATATGATTTTTCCGGCAATTGAAGAGATGCGCCTTCCAGTTGATTACTTAGCGAGTATTTTGACGGCAGGGAATACAGAGGTGATTAAGTCGTCATTACAAAAAATGGCGATGATGCGGCTTTATATGCGAGCAGCTTCTTCTGGTAAGGACTTTGATGTAACACGTCTTGAAAGAGTTGGACTTACAGAAACAGAAGTGAAGAAAATGTATCGCTTGCTTGCAATTGCTAAATATGAAGACCGCTTTGTGATTCCAATGAGTCATAAAGAGGACTACATTGATACTTACCGAGCACAAGGTGGAACAGGTTACTCGAATGATGTTTGTAATGGATGTAGCCTTGCTTCGGAACATGGACAGATGATGCAGGCTCAAGCAGATGGGAAGACAACTCAAGAAATGTACGAGGAAAGTTTCTATGGAGGGATTTGGCGTGATTAATGCAGCAGTTTTAAATGAAAAACGGCCGGTATTTGGTAAATTATCAAACCTGCTTGATTATCCAAATAAACTGTATATGAATGAAGCCTATCTTGAAACGGAATTAGATACTGCTGAAGCGGGGACGAAGGATCTTCTTCTTCGCTTTTGGCAGGAAATTGAAACGAAAAGTCTGTTTGAGTTACAACAGTTTTATACGGATAGTTTTGATTTTACTAAAAAATTATCGCTATATATGACGTTCTATAAATTTGAAGATGCGCGTGAACGTGGACAGATGCTCTCTAAATTAAAATTTTTATATGAAATGTTTGGTTTGCTAGCTGTCGATGCTGAATTAACAGACTTTTTACCGCTGATGCTTGAATTTTATGAAGCGGGAGACTGGTTTCAAGATGAGCGCGTTCAGGATTTAGAAGTGTTATTTGGTGTGATGGAAGATGGGACTTACTTTTTACTTCAAAACTTAAATGAAGAAGAAAATCCTTATCGATATCTAATTGAAGCAGTGCGTGTGGAACTTAAGGCATGTCTTTTACAAAAGGAGGGCTCTCAGTATGTGGAATGAATTTTTGTGGGTCATTGTTCCTTATCTTGTTCTTGCGAGCTTTATTGTCGGTCATATTTTCCGCTATCGTTACGATCAGTTTAGTGTGACCGCAAAATCAAGTGAAATGCTAGAGAAAAAGCAGCTAATGATTGGGAGTCTCCTGTTTCATGTAGGAATCATCTTTGTGATTGGTGGTCATTTTGTTGGGCTTGTTATCCCAGAATCTTGGACAGCGGCGCTTGGAATCAGTGAGCATATGTATCATATTTTTGCGGTTGGGATCGGCAGCATCTTTGGTGTGATGACATTTGTTGGGATGTTTTTGTTGACGTTTCGTCGCTTATCAAATCCTAGTGTTCGCAGAATCAGTTCGACAGGAGATATTATTGTGAACATCACGTTACTTCTCACCGTTATTCTTGGGATGGCTAGTACAGTCTTTGGAACGCAAGAAATCCCTGGTTTTGATTATCGTGAATCCATTTCGATTTGGTTTCGACAACTTTTCTTGTTTCGGCCAGATGCAAGTTTGATGATACACGTTCCAGTTCTATTTAAATTACACATTTTAAGTGCGTTCATCATTTTTGGCTTGTTTCCATATACACGACTTGTTCATGCATGGAGTGTGCCGCTTAGCTACTTGAGGCGGCGCTATATCATTTATCGCAAAAATCCATCTTAATGATCTGACTGTTTTTTTCAGTTGAATTGCGTTATAGTGATAGTATCAGTTCATGGAGGATTCGAGAAAATGGAAGGACAGCTAAAACATGAAATAACGGATTATTTAATTGAAGCAAGACTGGATTTAGGTGTCGATTTTCTTGGGATAGCATTAAATACAAGTGCAACGAGTGTGAAAGAAATTAGATGGTTGTTTGCTTCTGGGAATCGTAATAATCGCTATCAGAAAATTGTTTTACAAAACGGAAAAGGAATAGCTGGAATTGTCTGGAAGACTGGGCGGGCAATGTCTGTTCAGAATTTAAGAGAAGAAGTGGATGATCTTTCGCAGTTTCCAATTGCGATCATGGAAAATCTAGTTTCGATCGTGGCTATTCCAATTCTCATGGAGCAGGAAGTTTTGGCAATTTTTCTAGGCGGATATCGCAAGGAAACCGTGATGGACGGACGAATCAAACGGCAAATGGAAGCGGTAGCGGCAAAGCTCTCGCCTTATTTGCTTCAATTTATGCAAAGAAAGGAAGATTAGCTTGACTGCATTTGCAAACCATCCTCATTTAGTTGATCTTTTTTTTTGAAAAAAACAAGTGATGCGATTTTTATCATGGATGGCAACCAGAAAGTCATTAAACAGAACCATGTAGCCGAAGAATTATTTGAGCATGGAACAACGCTGGACTGGCAACAAATCAAAAATTTTTGTCAAATTTGTCGTGGTTGTATGTCGTTTGAAGAAGAGCACACATGTGCTAATTGCCGCATCAAAGAACGAGAAAACGGCGAATCTTTTCAAATCTATCTAACGAGCTTAGATGGAATAGAAGTGCCTTACAGTGCAAGTTTTACAGTTTTGGAAGAAAAAAATGGCATCGGCGTTTTGTCACTACGTAATTTAACTGAGCAACAGGAAACGGCCAAAGAACTGCAAAAATCAATGCTGACAAAATATGTGATGAATGCCCATGAAGCGGAACGGAAAAAACTTTCACGTGAACTGCATGATGGGATTGCTCAAGAATTGTATAGTGCGTTAATGGAAGTTAGAAAACTGAAATATATGGAAAAGGGTTCTTCTTTTGATACGCAGATGGATGGTGTCGAAACTTATGTGGCTAATATTTTGAGTGATATTCGGAATATGGCAGTGGATTTGCGCCCGGCAGCTCTAGATGACTTGGGCTTATATTCAGCCCTAAAGTCTTATTGTAAGCGTTACGAGCAGATTTTCGGCGTAGAAGTTGCACTTATTTCTGACATTCAAAATGCGCGGTTTGACCCTTTCATTGAGACCACACTTTACCGTGTAGCCCAAGAGGCGTTATTAAATGCTGCTAAGTACGCGGATATTGACGATATTGTTGTTACTTTGCGGAGGAAAGATGAGGTCTTGATTCTTGAAGTAATAGATGACGGTTGTGGCTTTTCGACGGAGGACATTGAAATTAAAGGCTCTGGACTAGGCTTGATGAATATGAAAGAACGTGTTGAGCTGTGTGGGGGGACTTGTGAGATTCATTCGGAGTACGGCAAGGGAACAGAAGTGATTGCTAAAGTAGGAGTTGAGGTCCGATGATTCGAATCATGGTTGTAGACGATCATGTGGTCGTGAGAAGAGGCTTGTCATATATCATTAACGAGCAGTCAGATATGCAAGTGGTTTCCGATGCTGCTGATGGGTTAGAAGCAATGATGAAACTGGAACAAAATGAAGTAGATGTTATTTTGATGGATCTTAGCATGCCTCCAGGAGAAAATGGGCTTGTGACAACGAAAAAAAATCAAGGAAGTAAACGAGAAAGTCAAAGTATTGATTATGACAATGCATGACGATGAAGAATATCTATTCCGGGCACTCAAAGTTGGAGCATCAGGATATTTGCTGAAAAATGCCTATGACGAAGAAATGCTCGAAGCGATCCGTGCCGTTTATGGAGGCGGTATTTATATCCATCCAAGTGTTGCGCCCGCTCTTGTTCGAGAATTTTTAACAAAAAATGAAGTGGATGAAAAAATCAATTCCTATGAACTTCTATCAAAACGGGAGCAAGAAATTTTGCCACTAATCGCGCTTGGATACGGAAATAAGGAAATTGCTGAAAAGCTGTTTGTATCTGTGAAAACGGTGGAAGCCCACAAGACGAGTATCATGCATAAGTTGGGATTTGAAAAGCGCACAGATTTAGTGCACTATGCAATCAAAAAAAAATTTGATTGATTTGTAAAAGATATTGCCCTGTGTGCAATATCTTTTTTAGGTATTTCCCTAATAGTGTTTCAATTGTGAAAAAGGTATCATAATGATGTACAAAACCGTTAAAGGGGATATGAAAATGAATTACTCAAAAAAAGATGCAATCACGGCACTCATTTTTGCGACGGTTGCCATGGCGATTTCATTCATGGTATGGGCATGTTTGTCGCCCGTAGCCAATCAAATCGCATCCGACTTTGGACTTTCGGCATCGCAAAAAAGTTTAATGATCGCAACACCCGTACTACTTGGTTCTGTCATGCGCATCCCAATGGGGATCCTCAGTGACCGAATCGGCGGAAAGAAAGTTTACATTGGAACAATGCTATTTATCATTATTCCACTTATTTTTGTTCCGCAAGTTTCTTCGTTTCCACTACTCATTTTATTAGCGCTTTTCCTTGGAATGGCAGGAACAACATTTGCCATTGCCATTTCGTATGTTTCTGCATGGTTTCCACCAGAAAAGCAGGGACTTATCCTTGGTATTGCAGGAATGGGGAATATTGGAAATGCACTTGCAGGACTCATTATTCCACAAATTAATAAGTCTTGGGGATTTGACTGGGTCTACTATTCACTCATCATTGCACTTCTAGTTATCATCATTTTGTTCAGCTTATTCGCAAAAGAAATGCCGATCTCGGCAGAGAAAAAGACACTTGGCGAGCAACTATCTGTTGTGAAAGATAAAAATACTTGGTTCCTGTCATTATTTTATTTCTTAACATTCGGAGCTTTTGTTGCGCTTAGTAACTATCTACCAGCCTTTATGTCAGACCAGTTCTTGATGAACCCTGTTAATGCAGGACTTGTTTCTGCAGCCTTTGCGGCTGTTGCAACACTAATGCGACCGATCGGTGGTGTCGTTGCAGATAAAGCGAGCCCTACGAAGATCTTGACGGGATTATTCTTTCTTGTGATTATCTTTGCGCTTGTCATGGCACTGTTACTCCAAAACTTCATTATTTTCATAAGTTGTATCTTCCTAACTGCACTTGCGATTGGGATTGGAAATGGTGTGGTTTTCAAAATGGTCCCAATGGTCTCTAAAGGGAACACAGGTGCTGTTACCGGGTTTGTAGGGGCAGCTGGCGGACTTGGGGGCTTTTTCCCACCGCTTTTACTCGGAGCTATTAAGGATGCCACAGGTTCATTTTCATTAGGATTTGTCCTCTTAGCACTATTCGCCGTGATTTGTCTAATTGTAGTTTGGGCTGTTTATTTAAGGCCGAAGACAAACTATCAAAATTCTTAATAAAATGAATAACTCTAAAGCGTAACAAATAAAATTATGATATTTAGGAAAAATGAAAAGAACAGAAACTTTGAAACGAAACCATTTATAAAATGGGAGTTCTTAGGATTCTGTTCTTTTTGTTTTGGTTTTTTGATTTTGGTTGGGAGACTCAGATAATTCGACTAGTAGGTTAGTGAAATTTTCATCTAGTAAAATTAGAAATTGATTGATCACAGATTTGATGTTTAAAGAAAATAGAATTGTGGAATGATTGAAAAAGATAGTTTTGTTTCTTTTGGATGAAAAGAAACAATAAATGATATAACGGATGTACTTAACTGCAAGAAACTACGTAGCTCGGCTGAAAATGTTCCTGCAGGCTATACGGAAGTAGCTGGCACATCAGGTATGACGTACCGACTAGATGATGTGACAACCGGAAAAGCACTTGCGAAGAAGCAGGAAGCAGCGAGAGACGAAGCGCCGAAAGTTACTCTAACAGGTTCTTCAGATACGGCAGTACTACCGCCGACAGGAGATGATGATGCCATTCCATTTGGAGGACTGGCAGGAGTCGGATTACTCAGTTTAGGAGCAGCTTTATTATACGGTCGAAAGTTTTAAATAGTAAAAGCGAGAAAAAATGAAGTGCAGAACATTTTTTCTCGCTTTTTTATGAACTTAAAATTTATTTCACTGATTTAAACCCATACCGTTCCAAAATTTTCTGCGCTTTTTGATGACGCATAAAAGCCATAAAAGATTCGGTAGCTTGCTGATGCTCCGTGTCAGATACAACTCCTGAATAGTATCCAATAGGGGCATGTAAGGAATCTGGAACAGCTTGTACAACACGTACTTTATTAGAAATCAGTGCGTCAGTTTTGTAGACAAAACCAGCATCTGCGTTTCCAGAAGCTACATAAGAGAGTACCTGGCGTACATCTGAAGCAAGTACAAGTTTGCCTTCCATGTCATTATATAAATTTAGTTTTTCGAGGGTTTCTTTTCCATATTGTCCGGCAGGAACGGATTCAGGATTTCCAAGAGCGAATTTTTGATAAGTTTCCAGCTTGTTTGACAAGTCTTTACTGTTTCTTGCTTTTTTTGATGCTGGTTCAATTAGAACAAGTGTATTTTGTGCGAATTCAGCTTTATTCGTTGCTTTTTTTCGCTTGTATCAATTTATCCATATCAGATTCGCTTGCAAAAAGAACTCCGTCAATCGGAGCGCCACTTTCAACACGTTCTCGAATCTGTCCAGAGCCAGCAAAGTCGAAAGTTAATTTTGTCCCAGGATGAGCCTTTTCATAAAGCGGTTTGATCATATCGATCGCATCTTTTAGGCTAGCGGCAGCTGAGATATGTAAATCGGTTTTGGTTTCCTTTTTGGATGGACTTGCCTCGTTTCCACAAGCTGCTAAAATAACTAGCAGAAAAATGGCAAGAAAGACCCCGAAATTTTTGAGTTTCATGAGTTAGCCTCCTTTTCTTCACTATTTTACCGCAAAAAGCAAAAGAAACTCTAGTTGTAACCAGCAAAATTTAAAAGTCATAGGGTTTTCCCGAATCAATTATTTTCGTTATACTATTAAAAAAACATATAAAAAGGAAGGTGGAAGAATGAGGTCGGTTGAAATCGATTTTATTGTAGAGGATAGTTTAGCGGCACTTGCGCTTTACGAGGAGATTTTTGATGTGAATCGAATTGAAGCGACAAGTTTTGCTAAGGGTCAAAATGAAGCTGTTTTTGAGATTTATGGAACAAGGTTTCACATGCTTGATGCGAATGCGGACGCCGGGCTTCCGGCGCCAAATCCAGAAGAGAACTTACCCATTTGGTTCAATGTCACTGTAGAAGATATCGCTAGAACCTATAAGCGAGCACTGGATGCAGGTTGTACGGAGATTCAAGCCGTGACTGAGATGAAGGATTACGGCGTTAGCAATGCAATGTTTAAAGATGCATTTGGCTATATTTGGATGTTGCATCAAGTTCATCGCGAAATTAGTTTTGAAGAGCGAGAAGCGATGCACCGCAAGAATATGGAGTGAGACTGGACTTCTTGACAATAAAACGGTTTCACGTTATCCTTAAATCAATTATGAAATGAAAGTAGGTGAGATTCAGATGTTTCTTTCAAAAGCACAAGCGGGATTTTTAGCGTATTTATACACTGTTCGTGCGATTTTTTCCAGAATGACAGTTACAGAGGATAAGTCTGCCCTTTTTTATCAAAACTGTATGAATGGAAAATGAGTTGAGAAGCATGGATGAATCTCCAAATTAAAATAACGGAGGCACCGGGCGCTTGTCTGGTGTCTTTTTTTGTGTATAAAATGTTTCACATGAAACATCTATGCTTTTCTTCAGAGGAAGAGGAGAAAAGGAAATGAAAATTGTAGATTTAAATCAAGTAACAAAAAGCTATGCGGGCGATAAAGTGTTAGATGGGATTTCGATGCAAGTGATGGAAGGCGAGCGAGTTGGATTAATCGGCCGGAATGGCGAAGGAAAAAGTACGATTTTAAAATTGATTGCTGGGATGGAAATCGCGGATAGCGGTCTTGTTACACGGAAGAAAGATGCTAAAATAGGGATGCTCGACCAAATTCCAGAAGGGCTTTCGGGATCGACTGTGGTTGAAGTGTTGGAGCAAAGTTTCACCGAGCTTTTGGCGGTGCAAACGCAGATGGCAGATTTAGAAGAGCAAATGGCAGTGGATGCAAGTGAGAAAGTAATGGCTCACTACGGGGATTTGATGGCGCTGTTTGCGGATCAAGGCGGGTATGAAATGCAAGCTGAGCTCGGGAAAGTAACTGCTGGGCTTGGGCTTTCGAAACTCTTAGATAAAAAATGGCAGGAACTAAGTGGTGGTGAAAAAACCAAGGTAGCTCTCGGGGCCTTGTTGCTTGAAAAACCGGAATTGCTACTCTTAGATGAACCAACGAATCATCTTGATTTAAATGCGGTTATTTGGCTGACAAAGTTCTTGCAAAGTTACAAAGGAGCCGTTTTAGTCGTGTCACACGATCGCTATTTCCTCGATGAGGTGGTGACGAAGATGGTTGAACTTGAAAATAAGAAACTCTTTACTTACCGGACGAACTTTTCAGGTTATTTGGAGGAGCGTGAAGAGCGACTTTTACGTGAGTTTCAAGCGTATAAGGACCAACAAAAGCAAATCAAAAAAAATGAAGCAAGCGATTAAACAATTGCGCGAATGGGGTGCGCGAGCTAATCCGCCCAATGACGCTTTTTTCCGTCGAGCGAAAAACATGGAACGAATGCTCGACAAAATGGAGAAAGTAAAACGGCCGGTTCTTGCACAAAAAGAAATGAATTTAGCATTCGAGGAGTCGAAGCGGAGCGGAGACGAAGTGGCGATTTTTGAAGGTGTAGAAAAGCGTTACGGGGAAAAAGTCTTGTTGGCTGAGGCAGTGCTAACGATTCACCAGAAGGAGCGTGTCGCGATCGTAGGCGATAATGGGGCTGGAAAGTCGACTTTGCTTAAACTGTTGACGGGCGCAGAAATCCCTGATGCGGGAGCTGTGAAACTCGGCTCTAGCGTCAAGTTAGCTTATCTGTCGCAACAAATGGAGGAGCTTGATGCAAACCAGACAGTGCTTGAAGCCTTTCGTGATCAAGTGCGAGTGACAGAAGGGGAAGCTAGAAATATGCTTGCCGGATTTATGTTTTATCAGGAAATGGTCTTTCGCAAAGTAGCAAATCTGAGCGGAGGGGAACGGATGCGGCTTCGCTTGGCCAGATTCATCCATCAACCGGTAAATACACTGATTTTGGATGAGCCAACGAATCACCTTGATATTGCTTCGCGCGAGGTTCTGGAGGAAGCGCTTCGGAACTTTAAAGGAACAATTATTACCGTGTCACATGACCGTTATTTCATCGACCAAATTTGTTCGAAAGTGATTCATTTGCACGAAGGACGGTTAAATGTTTATTCGGGAAATTATACGTACTTTGCTCAAAAAGTGAAAAAGAGTACGTAATCCTCGAATTTAAAACTGAATTTGTGTCTTTTTTGTGAATTTTTATTTGCTGCATCAATTTTTTTTTTTGAAAAAAGTGTTAACATCTCGGTAGTAATAAAGTATGATTGCATCAGTAAATACATTTTAAGGAGATTGTGAAGATGTACATGACAAAAGAACGTAAAAAAATGTATTCTGCAGATACGATTTTGGCCCTTTGTAAACAAGATCCGGAATTTCATAAATATGCAAAGACCATTTATTTTAAAAAAAAACCAAAAGATTTTCGATTTGACGGATAGTAACGGGAAGATTTTTTTCTTGATTACGGGAATATTGATGCTTACAGTTCGATTTGATGAAAATGGAGAAAACGAGATCATTTTAAATTTTGTGAAAGAAAATCAATTGTTTTCTAAGAACTTGCTCTCTCAAATTTATCCGTCAACGAGCGAAGTGAAGGCTCTCTCAGACGGTGCATGTTGGGTCATTGACCGCTACTTTTTTGACCGGATTTTGACGGAATATGACGTGAAAGAGCAGTTCATCATCCATGAATTGCTAGGCCTTTCAAGAGATACATTCAGCCACTTAAGGAAGAGTACAACATCTAAAGAAGAACGCGTCAGAATGTGCATCAAACAAATCGGTGAACAGCTTGGAACGGTAGGTGAAAACGGGGAAATCGTATTACCTGCTGCGATTACACAACCGATTATCGCAAGTTTCTCAACAGCAACACGTGAATTTGTCGCGTTGATTATTAAAAAGTTGACCTGTGAAGGGATTTTACAAGTACGTCCAAAGCCTTGGATTATTTTGGATGTGGATCGTTTGTAAGACGCTGGCACTTTCTTTTTCTATCGCTTACAATAGAAAAAGGAGGTGCTTTTTTCGTGGAAGTGAAACTGATAAAAGGCGACATTACTAAAGAAAACGTGGATGCGATCGTAAATGCCGCAAACCACACGCTTCTAGGCGGGGGCGGTGTGGATGGTGCTATTCACAAGGAAGCAGGTCCAGAACTTTTAGCGGCATGTAAAGAAGTGATTAAGCGGATCGGGAGCTGCCCGACAGGAGAAGCTGTTTTAACGGAAGGTTACGCTCTTCCAGCGGATTACGTGATTCACACGGTGGGACCAGTTTGGCATGGCGGCGACAAGCAAGAAACAAGTGCACTCGCTTCTTGCTATTTTAAATCCCTTGACCTTGCAGCATCTAAAGGACTGGCAAGTATTTCTTTTCCAAATATCTCAACGGGAGTTTATGGATTCCCAAAGGAGCTTGCTGCGGAGGTTGTGACTTACACGGTGAAAAAATGGATTGAAGAAACGGCGTATGATTCGGTGCTTAAAGAAATTCATTTTGTGTGCTTCGATGATGAGAATTATAACTGGTATGAACAAAAAATGGTGGAACATAATCTGATATAAATAGAAAAGCAAGCCTGCAAAGAAGTTTCGTAGGCTTGCTTTATTTTTTAAAAAAAAGATAATGCTTTTCTTAGTGAATTTTCATTTTTTCCACAGTGAAATTTAGTTAAAAGTGGTTATGATATATTTATAAGCTAACAACAAACAACTTTTTCATTCTTTCCCTTTTTTGAATGAAAAACCCAAAACTCCCTTTTTGACCAGTGTGGTTTCCTCCCTTTTTCCACACTGGTTTTTATATGTAAAAAAACGTAGTTAAAATTGTTAGATAGATGAAAAGAAAAACATGATTTTCTTAGTGAATTTTCATTTGCTACACAGTGAAATTTAGTCGAGGAAAGGTATTATATATTTATAAGCTAACAACAAACACAACTTTTTCATTCTTTCTCTTTTTTGAATGAAAAACCCAAAACTCCCTTTTTTGACCAGTGTGGTTTCCTCCCTTTTTCCACACTGGTTTTTTGTGTGGAAAAAAGTTAAGTGATCATTGGGATGTTTAGGGACCTGAAAGACTTAACGGGTTTTGAGCCACGGTTCAAAGCCCCATTTTTATATATCCAAAATGATAAACGAAGCTTGGGATCTCAAAGAAACACCTTGAAAATACGTTTTTCTCCAAAAGGGTTTTATTTAGCTTTAAAAGCTTTATACTAAATATATTGAAAAGGAGGCCGGTCGTGATGATGGAAGAAGCCCGCGCTATTTTACAACAACAATTTGGTTATCCAACTTTTAGAACGGGACAGGAAGATGTGATTGCGCATTTGCTTAATCACGAGGATTCGCTTGCTGTCATGCCAACGGGCGGCGGGAAATCGCTTTGTTATCAGATTCCGGCACTTATTTTTGATGGACTGACTATCGTTGTTTCACCGCTTATTTCACTGATGAAAGACCAAGTGGATGCTCTTCAAGCGGCAGGAATTGAAGCAACGTTTATTAATAGCTCGCTAACGATGCGTGAAACAAATGAACGTTTGAATTTGATTCGCGCAGGTAGTGGGATTAAACTGCTATATATTGCGCCTGAACGACTTGAGGCCGCTGGATTTAAAGAACTTTTGCAAGAAGTGGAAGTGTCGCTTTTTGCAATTGATGAGGCGCACTGTATTTCACAGTGGGGACATGATTTTCGTCCAAGTTACCTGCGGCTTTGTGAGCATCTAAATGAGATGCCGGAAAGGCCGCTTGTTGTGGCTCTCACAGCAACGGCAACTCCGGCTGTCGCAGATGATATCTGTAAGTTGCTTCGAATTCGAAAGGAAAATCGTGTGCAAACGGGGTTTTCACGGGAAAATCTGGCTTTTCAAGTGGTCAAAGGACAGGATAAGGATCGCTTCTTGATTGATTACTTGCGCAAAAATGAAGCAGAATCCGGGATTGTCTATGCGGCTACCCGTAAAGAAGTTGAACGAATTGAAGCGATGCTCACAAAGTCAGGCATCAAAGCGGCGAAGTATCATGCGGGGCTTTCGGATTTGTTTCGAGAAGAAACACAAGAGGCTTTTCTTTACGATGATGTTCAGGTGATTGTTGCGACCAATGCTTTTGGGATGGGCATTGATAAATCGAATGTGCGGTTCGTGATTCATTATAATTTGCCGCGTAACATGGAAGCTTACTACCAGGAAGCGGGAAGAGCTGGCCGGGATGGACTGCCAAGTGATTGTGTGCTACTTTTTTCACCGCAAGATGCACATCTGCAGCATTACTTGATTGAGCAGTCAGAACTTCCTGAAGACCGCAAGGAAAACGAATTTCGCAAGTTGCGAGAAATGACGGGTTACGGCTACACGGAAATTTGTTTGCAAAAATATATCGTTCACTATTTCGGGGAAGAATGTGAGGATTGCGGAAACTGCAGCAATTGTTTAGATACGCGTACTGAAACGGATGTGACCATTCTGGCTCAGCAAGTCTTTTCTTGTGTGAAGCGAATGGGAGAGCGATTCGGCAAAGTTATGGTTGCTAAAGTGCTTACGGGTTCTAAAGATCAAAAGATTAAGCAATGGCATTTTGAAACGCTTAGCACGCATGGATTAATGAAAGAACGCTCGCAAAAAGATGTTTTACAGCTGATTGATTACTTGACGGCGGAGAAGTTTCTAGAGGCTGCAGATGGTCAGTTTCCTTCACTTCATTTAACAGCGAAAGCGGTTCAAGTCCTTCGCGGCGAAGAAAAAGTTATGCGCAAAGAAGCGGCCGAAGCGACGCGAATTGCGGTGGATGTTGATGCTGATTTGTTTGAACTTTTACGCGAGAAACGCCGAGAACTGGCAGAGCGAGATCACGTTCCGCCATATGTTATTTTCTCGGATGAAACAATTCGAGAAATGTGTCGCTATTTGCCTCAAAACGAAGAAGAAATGTTGCGAATTAAAGGCGTTGGAGCTGTGAAACTAGAAAAATATGGAATGACATTTTTGCAGATTTTGCAAAATGAAAAGATAGATCAAGATTGAAACAAAGAGAGGTTTAAAAATGACGAAAACACTTGTACTTGCAGAGAAACCTTCTGTTGGAAAAGACATCGCCCGTGTACTTAGTGCAAAAGGCGGCGGAAAAAATGGCTTTTTGGAAGGTTCAAATTATGTTGTCACTTGGGCACTTGGCCATTTGATTACACTAGCGGATCCTGAACAATATGATAATAAATATAAATCATGGGACTTGAATGATTTGCCCATTTTACCGGATAAAATGAAGCTTGTTCCTATTCGCGAAACGCGCAAGCAATATGAAACGGTAAAGAAATTATTGAATCGTAGCGATATTACGGATATCGTGATTGCAACGGATGCAGGTCGTGAAGGTGAACTTGTTGCACGCTGGATCCTTGACTATGCTAAGGTGAAAAAGCCTGTGAAACGTCTTTGGATTTCTTCTGTGACAGATAAGGCGATTCGCGAAGGTTTCAAGAAACTTCGTCCTGGTCGTGATTATGAGAATTTGTATCATTCTGCTGTTGCGAGGTCTGTTGCGGACTGGGTCGTTGGAATCAATGCTACCCGGGCGCTTACAACAAAATACAACGCACAATTATCTTGTGGCCGTGTTCAAACGCCAACACTTGCGATGCTACTGAATCGTGAAAAGGACATTCAAAGTTTCCAGCCTAAAGAATTTTACACGCTCACGGCTGTTACGGAAAATGGAAATTTTGTCTGGAAAGAAGGGCAAACTTTCGACAAGGAAAAAGCGGAAAAAATTGAGCGGAGCTTGCGCGGGAGCGATGCAGTTGTTGAATCGGTTTCCATGAAGGAAAAGAAAAGTTTCTCGCCGGGGCTTTATGATCTAACAGAACTGCAGCGGGATGCCAATAAGCGCTATGATTTTTCGGCGAAAGAAACGCTTGCTGCCATGCAGACGCTTTACGAGCGCCACAAAGCACTAACGTATCCACGAACGGATTCGCGTTATTTGTCGGATGACATTGTGCCAACGTTAAAGGAACGTCTTGAAGCTTGTGGTCGCGGTGAATTTGCGAAACCTGCTCGGGGGATTTTAAATAAGGGGATTAAAGCGAATGCTTCGTTTGTGGATAATCGAAAAGTAAGCGATCACCACGCGATTATCCCAACAGAAGAAAGTGTTTCCTTAGCCGATTTATCAGATCGCGAGCGGAAAATTTATGAACTCGTTGTGAAACGCTTTTTAGCAGTGCTTTCCGAGCCATATGTTTATGAAGAAACGCGAGCAGAAGCGAAAATCGGCGATCAAAACTTTGAACTGAAAGGGAAAGTAGTAAAATCGCTTGGCTGGAAAGCCATTTACGGGAAAGATGAGGAAGCGGATCTAGTAATGAAGGTGAAAAAAGGCGATCAAATCCCAGTGCGAGCTGTAAAGCTCAATACAGGTAAAACAAAGCCGCCAGCTCGCTTTAATGAAGCAACGCTACTTTCTGCGATGGAAAATCCTGCGAAGTATATGGATTCAAGAGATAAGGAACTGGCGAAGACACTTGGCGAAACGGGTGGACTTGGGACGGTTGCGACACGCGCTGACATTATTGATAAATTATTTAATAGCTTTTTGATCGAGAAACAAGGAAAAGAGCTACACATCACTTCAAAAGGCAGACAACTTCTGGAGCTTGTCCCGGTCGATTTGAAATCCCCAGAATTAACAGCCAAGTGGGAGCAGAAGCTCGCTCAAATTGAAAAAGGTAAATTGAAGGAGCAAGCTTTCACTGGCGAAATGCGTGAATACGCCAAAAAAGCAGTACTTGAAATTAAGCAAAATGAAAAGAAATTTAGGCATGATAATGTGACTTCACAAAAATGTCCAGATTGCGGCAAGTTGATGCTTAAAGTGAAAGGCAAACGCGGCACAATGCTTGTTTGCCAAGACCGGGAATGTGGGCATCGTGAACCGCTTGCGAAGCTTACAAATGCACGTTGCCCGAATTGTCATCGCAAATTAGAGTTGCGAGGTCAAGGGGATAAACAAATTTTCGTTTGCGCAACTTGTGGGCATCGTGAAAAACTCTCCGCATTCGAAGCACGTCGCGGCAAGGAGAAAAAAGGAAAAGTATCCAAGCGAGATGTAGCAAATTACATGAAAAAGCAAGATCAAACAGAAGAGGAGCCGTTTAATAATCCAATGGCGGAGGCTCTTGCGAAGTTGAAATTAGATAAGTAACAAGAAGAAGCTGCTGGTTCTAAATCAGTAGCTTTTTTGCGACTTAAGACTGACGTCTCTACTAGGCTAATTGAGTTGTTTTTAGGAAGAAGTTAATTTTTTTAAAATTTTTAAGAATGAAATAAAAAATCCAAACGTTAATTCCGATTTTTCCTGAGAAATTAGCGTTTGGATAATCTATAATATGTTTTCTAAGGCTAGAATTTATAAATTCTAGCCTTTTTTAGCGAAAGAATACGGGTTTTCGTAATCGAAATGAAATTAATAAAAGTATCAAGATTCTATCTATCTTAAGCACGGTATTATTTATTGTAGGTATCGTTTTAGCACGCTAGGATGGATAACCTATTATCAGTCAAAATAAAAAAAGGGCCTTCATGGCCCTTTTTTATTTCATTCTGTATCTATCCACTTTTCGTCTGGTCCAGATATATAGACCTTGCAAGCATAGTAATATACCTAATGATAGTACCACTATATTTTTTTGGTCAGTGTCTCCTGTGTGAGGCAACTTTTTACCTTTGACAGTCGACTGCTTAGGATCTTCTATGATGCGACTATCTTTTTTATTTGTTGGTTTTTCAATAACAATCGGCTCTTTTTTGAAAATTTTATTATTTTGAATAGCCTCTTTGTCATCAGATGTCGCTTCTTTACCCTCTGGAGGAGTAACGTCATCCTCTTTTGATAGTTCTTCCGCTACTTTAAATGTTATTTTAGTGGAAAGCATTGGTGCTATTGCTGTTTTTCTTGTTAAACTATCGGAAATCGCGTGAACTTCAAT
>NZ_AOCG01000016.1 GCF_000525795.1 Listeria aquatica FSL S10-1188 | reverse complement strand
AAAATTTTATTTATTTTTGAATAGCCTCTTTGTCATTCAGATGTCGCTTCTTTACCCTCTGGAGGAGTAACGTCATCCTCTTTTGATAGTTCTTCCGCTACTTTAAATGTTATTTTAGTGGAAAGCATTGGTGCTATTGCTGTTTTTCTTGTTAAACTATCGGAAATCGCGTGAACTTCAATCGTTGTTTCTCCTGCTTTTTTCGCTACCCATTTACCTTCGCTTGTGACATTTACGATATCCGGGTTTTCTACCACGTATTCAAATACATATTTTTCTTTATTGGTCTCGGGAAGGATGGAGACTTGGAATATACCCTCATCACCGACTTTGGCACTGATATCTTGAAGTTTAAGCTGGTTTAGTTCATATTCAAATACAATTTCTTGCGATTTATCAGTGAAAGTGAACATTTGATTTTTAACGGGAACAGATGTATAGCCGTTTATTCTTTTTGGTATAGCTTGATAATTTTCTCCCTTGTTCCCATAAATACTTTCTTCGTCTAAGAGTTTTCCAGTTGTCGTTTGATACTTGATATGGATTGGTTTAGCATTGTAACCAATTGTTACTTCAAGTGGCTTAGCTAGTTTTAGTTTTTTTACCACTGTCTAGTGTCACTAAAATAGTAATTGTCGTTGAACCGTTTTTAAGAGCCTTCCATCTGCCGTCCGACGCTAATTGAAGAATACTTGGGTCAGCCACTTGATAAGTGATGTCTTTGGCTTTCATAAGCTTTTCTGATGGCATTTCTGTTATTTCAGGAACTAATTCGATTTGTAATTTCCCGGTCTCACCAACTGTTGTTCCGATATTATCGCTTGTAACATCAATAATGTTTCCGCCATAACGCAATGAAATAACCTGAGCTTCACTAGAAATTACTGCTGTTTTATTCGCTGTCTCTGTGAGGAGTGTGTAACCGGGAACCGTCAGTGCATACTGATCTAAATGAATAACATCACCAGTATCACCATTAAGCACTTGTTCAGGCACATCTGTCAGCGGATTGCCTTGCAAATCAACATATTGGATTTTAATTGGAGCTCCACTATTTGCAATGTCTACTTCAATCGTTGTTTTTAATTCAGTCGGATAATCTGCACCAGCTAAATTTCCTACATCGGGAAGTTTAGCCGTTACGTTGATTGTTGTTTTGCCTTTTTTCAGTGCTTGCCAGTGCCCTTTGCTATCAATTTTGATGACAGAGGGGTCTGAAATAGTGTATTCGTAGTCACTTGGTAAAATACTGTTTGATGGTGTCATTTGTAAATCTAAATCACCGCTATCACCAACTTTGGCAGCGATGGAAGAGCCTTCGATACTTTGCGGATTGAAGGTGATTTCTCGCCAGCCCGTTTTCGTAATTTGATAATAATAAGTATCCTTATTAGTTGTCAAAAGTTCGTTGTTTTTATAGCGCTGTACCCGCTTGGTTGCTTCACGATGATAAATTTCAACGATGTCTCCAACATCAACGGGTACATTGTCTAGATTACCTGCAAATTCATAACCATACGTTTTTCCATAACCTTCTGCTTCTTTTTTGACGGTTTGCATATTTTTATTCATAAACTTTTACTCGCGGATAAAGGTTATTAGGTAGGTTTTCTAAGATTTTATTCGAATTTCCCCGTGCAAGAAGAGTTTTTGCTTTTGGATCGTAACTTAAAACTGCGTAGCGACCACGTTGTCCTGTCATTACAACACTATCTCCGGGCGTTATTTTTACAGAAAAAGGAATTTTGTTAGGGATCCCCAGGTCGTTTATAAAGTAAGCATAGGCATTCTGGATATCAAAACTCGTTCCATCTGCAACCGTTCCAGTTGTTACTAAACTTGTATTTGACGCAATAGGTGTTGAATACATATTGGCGACTAAGTCACTTGCATTCAGAGCGTTTCTTAAATTCTCAAATGGAAATTGTGGAATACTTGAGTTCCATTCAACTTGTGGAACAGAGTAAGGTCCAACAGTATTTGAAATACGATATGTCCCAGCTTTTTCCTCTTGCTCTGTTGCTAATATATCTTTCCAAATCTCTTTTTCCAAAGTTGGAAGTTTTAATGCGTTTAATTTTTCTTTTGTTTCATCTGTTACCGTGAAACGCCAATGTTCAAAGAAAGGTGTTAGGTCACGATGGGCAGTCTTACTCGTCATTAAAATAAACAGTTGCTTCTGTTCTTCATCAGTTTTCGGCAACTCTTCTTCTGGTAAGGAACGATAGGATTGGTTTAGTACCGGATAAAAATCATAGCCGAAAGTTCTCGGTAATGTTAAAAACATCCCTAGTAAAGCAAAATGATAATCATTTGTTTCCGCTGCCTCACGGTCGAAATTCCATGTCGGATCTGCTTCTAATTTTTTAAAATACTTTTGTACGCTTGCTCGACTACCGTTTTTTACATTTACTGCATCATATCTTCCAGTTCCATCCGAAGACCACATTTTTTGTGCATAGTCTGCATAAATATTAACGGTTACTTCGGTCATATTATACCATTGATACATTTTATTTTGATAGGTATGTCCGGACTCATGAAGCATTCCCCAGTCTGTACTACTAAGTCCCGTGCTGAAAATTGTGCGGTCTTTATCCGTTGCACTGTGGATTCCGATGAAGTTATTTGTTGCAAATAGTTGTCCTGCTCCCCATTCTGGGTTCACGACATGAATGCGCTGCGGATCCTTTCTTTCTACCCCTTGGCCGTCATAGGAAAGACCAGCTGCTTCGTTTTGCAGTTTAACAATTTTAGCTAGCGAGGACATGAATACATCCACTTGATCCCCTTTTTTCAAAAAATATCTTTTCGCTCGATCTATTCGAATGGTTGCAATGGCGTCATCGTTCACAAACTCCATAAATGGAACATCTTTATAATTTTCCAATTGATTTTTAAAGGAATCGATTGACGTCTTTCCTTGAATATAGTGAGGAACTTTTACGCCACCTTTAATCGTAATATTTTCTGTTTTCGTAGTGGAATAATTGACTAGATAAACCATTCCTCCTGAAAAATTTCTAGTAAATTTATTAGTTCCTCCATGAAGTTTCACCACACCGTCTTGGAAGGCATATAACTGTGAGCCGGTAGCAATATAAGGAGTATTTGTATAGCCGCCCCATTGTCCCACTCGCAATTCCAGATTCTCTGGATCGCCTTCTACTTCGATAGTGATTTCATCTCCCTTGTATAAAAATAAACCGGTCGATTCAAATGATGTATGTTCTTTGCCACGTTGCTCTCTCTCCCTACTAGTCGCAGGGTTTCCTCTTGGAATAATCTTCATCTGCAGACTTTCGTTTCGTACGCCATCTTTACTTTCCTCTGCTGCGGAAACGCTCCCTTGAAAACAAATAAAGGAAAGAACAAACAGGGCAAATAAGCTAATCGCTCCCAAAAAAAACCTTCTTAGTTTGAACACGGATTTTCATTATTTTTATGATCAATTCCCCTTTCACAACGAATTTAAGTGAATTATATCACTGCCACTACACTGAAACGAGTGAAAGTTAAGCACACATTTGAAGGGAAATCCTTATTTTGTGTCGAATTTATGACATTTTTAAATGAACAATTGAAACGATTTTCAAGGATTATTTTCCACTACTTTTTATTTTAAGCATTTTCATTAAAACTGAAATATGAAAATTAAAATGCTCCATATATCTAACTTCGCATTCGATATTGCCCTAATTTTGATGAATGAAGCAAAGGGTTTATGCTAGCGCTCAAAACATGGATTTTTTAACTTCGTGATTGAATTGGAAAGTTTTATATAAAAATATCTAAAACAAATAGAAATATTACATAGGTATAAAGGCTTGATTTCTGTCGACATATCAAATCGGAACACAGAGATTACCGGGGAGAAACTATTCCTGCCATTTTGTCAGCGCTAAAGAAATCTTCTGTATTCGTACCTGAATCCCCAAGAATAAACACGAAAAATAAAAATAATCTCATTAGCGTTTCTAAATATAATGACCTAGAACATTTGGATGAGAAGCAAGTTTGATTTATGCCGTTCATCTCCTATACGTTCCCTTTTATTCATGTTAAAATAAATCCATGCGTGAATAAAGATGACGAAATTTGAAATGGATTGAATAACTGGCTGTTGTAAGTTAGCAGCTTTGAATAAAGGAGAAGGTATTGTTGAAAAAATTATGGAATAAAATCGGCGCTGTCGTTATGGCAGGAACACTAGCAATCTCTGGACTTGTTTTTGCACCTCAATCGGCGGCCGCGGCAGATGCACCAACGATTAATGCAAACGGAGCGATTGCGATCGAAGAAAGCACTGGAAAAATTCTTTATTCAAAAGATGCGGATAAACTCATGGGTATTGCTTCAATGACGAAAATGATGGATGAATATCTTCTTTTCGAGCAACTAGATGCGAAAAAAAATTAGCTGGGATGACAAGGTGAAAATTTCCGAGTATGCTCACAAAGTTTCGCAAGATACTTCCCTCTCAAACGTGCCTCTACGTGAAGGCGAAGAATATACGGTGAAAGAACTTTATGAAGCGATGGCGATTTATTCGGCGAATGGAGCGGCGATTGCACTTGCTGAAAAAATGGCCGGTTCGGAAGGCGACTTTGTGAAAATGATGGACAAAAAAGCCGATGAATTAAAACTCGGTGAGCATCATTTCGTCAATTCGACAGGCTTGAACAACTTGGATTTAAAGGGCAAAGAACAAGTTGGCGATAAAAATGATGAAAATAAAATGACTGCAAAAGGTATGGCAAAACTTGCGCAACACTTGATTCAAGATTATCCCGAAGTTCTTAAAACAGCGAGCACAACGAAAAAAGATTTCCGTCCAGGAACATCGGACCGAATTGCGATGAGTAACTGGAACTGGCTACTTCCGGGACTTATTTACGGGCGCCAAGGGGTAGATGGACTAAAAACCGGAACGACAGATTATGCCGGCATGTGTTTAACGGCGACAGCAACTCAAAATGGGATGCGCGTGATTACTGTTGTTCTTCATGCGAATGGTGGAAAAGGCAGTGGACAGCATAATAGTGCACGCTTTGATGAAACGAATAAAATGCTTGATTACGCATTTGATAACTTTAAATTAGAAGAAGTTCAGAAAAAAGGTAGCAAAATCAAGAAACCAGCTTCTGCGAAAGTCGAAAATGGAAAAGAAAGCACAGTTTCACTCACAGCAGGGAAAGACGTGTCACTTGTCGTGCCAAATGCGACGGGAAAACCAAAAGTAGACACGAAAGTCACGCTAAAGAATAAAACCGTAACAGCTCCTGTGAAAAAAGGAGATAAGCTTGGAACAATGTCACTTTCGCTTAAAGACGGAGATAACCTTGGCTATATAGATGGCAAACAGTCAGAAAGCATTCCCGTTTTAGCGGGCGAAGATGTGGAAAAAGCAGGTATCTTTTCGCGTTCTGCAAAAGCAGTGGGCGGCTTCTTCCAAGGAATTGGAAACTACGTGGCAGATGGCGTCAAGGGCTGGTTCAACTAAAAATATGAAATAAATGAATGAAGGCAATTCTGACGTTTCTTGTTAAAGAGCTGAGGAATTGTCTTTTTTTTCTAGTGCATGGAATTTGAATCTTAATAAATGGTATTTTAGAGTAGAGGGGATATTCGATTAAGAAAAAACTTGATTTTTAGATATAAATGTGTATAATTTTACGTAATAATAAAATAAATGAAAAGTTTTCTAGGGTTCCGTAACTTTTTGGTTGGTCTGGTTCGAGAGAAAACTCGTCGCTTTTTAGCGATGCCACGGAAGGATAAAAGCCTGGGAGATAACTGATTTAGTCATCAGTTTCTCCCGGGCTTTTTTATATTCAAAATTGGAGGTTTTAAAGATGAATGTAAATTGGATTAAAGTATTTATTGCAGCATTTTTTGAAGTTTTTTGGGTGATTGGACTAAAACACGCCACAAATACACTAGAGTGGATTGGAACAGTCATTGCAATTGTGATTAGCTTTTACCTCATGATTATGGCGGGGCGCAAGTTGCCGGTTGGGACAGTGTATGCAGTTTTTGTTGGACTTGGAACCGCAGGCACCGTTTTTTCAGAAATTCTCTTTTTCGGAGAACCGTTTAAACTAGCTAAAGTTTTGCTGATTTTAGTGCTTTTAGCTGGCGTAATTGGACTCAAACTCGTCACAAAAGACAAAGTGGAAAAGGAAGGTGAATCGTAATGGCATGGTTAGCACTGATTTTGGCAGGGATTTTTGAAATGTTTGGAGTGCTCATGATTAATAAATTACACAAAGATAAAAACCTGAAAGCCTTTTTATTACTGGTTCTTGGGTTTGGCCTTAGCTTTATCTTCCTCGCTTACGCGATGAAGATAATCCCGATGGGAACAGCTTACGCCATTTGGACGGGGATAGCGCTTCTGGGGGAGCGATTCTTGGCATGATTATCTATCATGAATCCAAGGACTGGAAGCGAATTGTATTCATCGCGATGGTACTGTGTGCGGCAATTGGACTCAAACTCGTCTCCTAATAAAACGTAACCCCGAGCAAACGAGGCGTTTGCTCGGGGTTACGTGGTTTCTCGCTCAATTAAATGAACAGGGACAAGTTGCTGTTTAGGCGCTGCCAAATTTGGATTTTGAATAAGCGCTAAAAGATTTTCGCAAGTAGTCTCGGCAAGTTTTAGCGTGTCTTGCGCGACAGAAGACAATTTTGGCGATGTATGCCGTGATAAAAGCGTATCATCAAAGCCAATTAGCTTCATTTGGCGAAGAACAGCTAACTCGAGTTCCTTTAAACAATCAAGCGTAAGGATAGCTAAGTCGCTATTAGAGATGCTAGTTTGTTTTTATTTGCTTTAAAGTAAACTTTAAGTTGTAAAATAAATGTAAATTTATTCTGAAAGGGTGATTAAGGTGGAATATACGAAACTTGGAAATACTGGACTAGATGTTTCAAGAATTTGTTTGGGAAGTATGAGCTTTGGAGATCCTGATAGTTGGATACATAAGTGGGTGCTAAAAGAGGAAGAAAGTCGTACTTTGATTAAGCGAGCTCTTGAATTAGGAATCAATTTTTTTGATACCGCAAATGTATACTCTCTAGGTAGAAGTGAAGAAATTCTCGGAAAAGCGCTTAAGGATTTTGCCAAAAGAGATGAAATTGTTTTGGCGACAAAAGTACACCAGAAGATGTTCACTGGACCAAATGGACAGGGGTTATCGAGGAAAGCCATTATGACACAAATCGATCAAAGTTTGAAACGGCTTGGAACTGATTATGTGGATTTATACATTATTCACCGATGGGATTATCATACACCGATCGAAGAAACTATGGAAGCATTGCATGATGTTGTAAAGGCAGGGAAGGCAAGATATATTGGGGCTTCGTCTATGTATACGTTTCAATTTCAAAAAGCCAACTATATTGCTGAAAAGAATGGTTGGACGAAGTTTGTGTCTATGCAAAATCATTTAAATTTGATTTACCGGGAAGAAGAAAGAGAGATGTTACCCTACTGCACAGACCAAAAAATTGCACTGACTCCTTACAGTCCACTTGCTTCAGGTAGATTGATTCATGAAAAGACAGAGACAACCAAACGTACGACGACAGATGAAATATTAAAATCTAAATATGATGAAACCGCAGAAAAAGATCAGGCAATTATTGATCGTGTTTTTGAACTGGCAGAAAAATATGAAACGAGTCGAGTGAATATTGCACTTGGATGGTTGCTGCAGAAGGAATCGGTGGCTGCACCTGTTATTGGTGCGACGAAGCTAAGTCATGTGGAATCAGCAGCTGCTGCAGTGGATTTCAAGTTGACACTAGATGACCAGACATATTTGGAAAACCCCTATGTGCCACATAAAATTGTTGGACACTTTTAATTTATGGTTTCTTGCTTGAGGAATTGCTAAAATAAAGAAGAGGAAAGGAGCGAAGTGCAGTGAATATTTCAGAAGCGGCTGAGAAGTACGGGATGACGCCGGCAACTCTGCGCTATTATGAGAAAGAAGGCTTACTACCCCCTGTAACACGAAATCAGGCAGGAAATCGAGATTTTAATGACGATGATTTAAATTGGATCGAATTTATCAAATGTATGCGAGATGCAGGTCTATCTGTGGAATCGTTAGCTCGTTATTCCAAGCTGTATCAAGAAGGTGAGGAAACTCTTGTAGAGCGAAAAGAAATTTTGGACGAAGAGTATCAAAAGTTACTAGAGAAACAGCGCTTTATGAATGATACGGTTGCTCGACTAGAGAAGAAGCTTGCGTTTTATGAGAATGAAATTATGCAGGCGGGAAAAGTAGGCGCTCGGAAGTAACCATAATGGCTAAATAAGAAACAGACCACCTCCGCACAGTTTTAGTGTGGCAAGGTTGGTCTGTTTTTTGTTGGCGTATTTTCTTAATATAAAAATATAAAGCGCTTACTTTTTAAGAAGAGGAGAGAAGAAAATGAGTCAGATTAACGAAGTAACACGCGAGAATTGGATTTTATCAACTTTCCCTGAATGGGGAACTTGGTTAAATGAAGAAATCGAAGCAACACAAGTTGAAAAGAATAGTTTTACAATGTGGTGGCTTGGTTGTACGGGGATTTGGTTAAAGACGCATGAAGATACGAACATTCTTTGTGACTTATGGTGCGGAACTGGGAAGCGCACGCACGGTAATGGCAAGATGAAAAATGGACATCAAATGCAGCGGATGAGCGGTGTTCAAAATTTGCAACCTAATTTGCGCACGCAGCCATTTGTAATTGATCCTTTTGCGATCCGGGGAGTCGATGCACTTGTTGTCACGCATATTCATTCCGATCACTTGGATATAAATACGGCAGCGGCAGTTCTCCAAAATAGTGCGGAAGATGTTCCGTTTATCGGACCGAAAGAAGTTGTGGAAACTTGGATTCGCTGGGGCGTCCCGAAGGAAAGATGCATTGTTGTGAAACCGGGGGATGAGGTGCAGGTGAAATCTGTGAAGATCACGGCGCTTGAAGCCTTTGACCGGACGGCACTTGTGACCGCTCCAGAAGGCGAAACATTAGCAGATAAGTTGCCGCAAGATATGGATGGAATTGCAGTCAATTACTTATTTGAAACATCTGGCGGTTCAGTTTATCATGCTGGAGATTCGCATTATGCCAACCAATTTGCACGTCACGGAAATGAACATCAAATTGATGTCTGCCTTGGCGCATTCGGAGAGAATCCACGTGGCATCACAGATAAGGTGACATCAATTGACATGTTGCGCATGGCGGAATCGCTTAATACAAAAGTAGTAATTCCTGTTCACTACGATATTTGGTCTAATTTTGCAGCGGATCCGAAAGAAATTTTGGCGCTTTGGAAAATGAAAAAAGACCGCCTGCAATACAAATTCAAACCGTTTATCTGGCAAGTTGGTGGAAAGTTCACCTATCCAAATGATAAAGATCGTCTAGAATTTAATTTTGATCGTGGCTTCCACGATGTGTTTACAACAAGCCCAGATCTTCCTTTTCCTTCGTTTTTATAAAATCAGCAAGTAAAAAGGAGTAGAAACTATAATGAATATTTTATTGAGCTGTTTTGAATGGTTTGCTAACAATATTTTGCAGAAACCGGAGTTTTTCATCGGAATTATTGTTTTCATCGGTTATTTACTTCTGAAAAAGCCTATTTATGAATGTTTTGCTGGCTTTGTCAAAGCAACGGTCGGCTACATGATTTTAAATGTCGGGGCTGTCGGACTTGTATCTACTTTTAGACCGATTCTTGCGGGACTAAATGATAGGTTTCATCTGGATGCCGCGGTGATTGACCCTTATTTTGGTTTGAATGCAGTTAACGCCGCTATGAAGTCGATTGGTCTTACAACTTCATGGACGATGATTGCGCTTCTTGTTGGCTTCGTACTTAATATTTTGCTTGTACTATTTCGTAAATTTACTAAGGTGAGGACTTTATTTATTACGGGGCATATCATGGTACAGCAAGCGGCTACTGTAACGTGGATTGTGTTCTTTATTTTCCCGGACTTCCGCAATGTGACAGGAGCCATCATGGTTGGTGTGTTAACAGGACTTTATTGGGGTGTAACATCCAATTTGACAGTTGGTCCTACGCAGCGTTTAACGGGAAATGCAGGGTTTGCTATTGGACACCAACAAATGATTGCTGTCTGGTTGACGGATAAGGTAGCTGGAAAATTGGGCGACAAAGAAAAAAATCTCGATAATATTAAATTGCCGAAATGGCTCTCCATTTTTCACGACAATATTGTGGCGACTGGAACGCTTATGCTACTTTTCTTTGGGACGATTATGGTTATTCTCGGTGAAGATTATATGCGGAGTATCAACCCCGAATTTACGGCTACAACATCGTTTCCCATGTACATTTTACAGCAATCACTGATGTTTGCTGTTTATCTAGCGATCTTGATGCAAGGGGTTCGGATGTTCGTAGCGGAACTTACCAACAGTTTTCAAGGGATTTCCAATCGGATTTTGCCCGGGGCACTTCCAGCTGTCGACTGTGCAGCGACGTATAACTTTGCCCCACCTAATGCGATTTTATTTGGCTTTATCGCCGGTGCTATTGGTCAATTTATTACAATCCTCGGTTTGATTGTCTTTAAATCGCCGGTACTTATTATTACTGGTTTCGTTCCTGTATTTTTTGACAATGCAACGATTGCTATTTATGCGAATAAGCGTGGCGGGACTCGAGCAGCGCTGATTTGTTCATTTGTTTCTGGGGTATTGCAGGTGGCGATTAGTGCGTTTGCGGTGATGTTCGTTGGGCTTTATAAATTTGGCGGCTGGCACGGTAACATTGATTTCGAACTTTACTGGCCATGGGCAGCGGTCATCATGGACAAACTGGGTGTGATCGGCTATGCCATTCTCGTTGTTTTGTTCTTACTGGTGCCGATTTTACAGTACAGACGTGCGAAGAACAAAGAAGCTTACGAACAAGGTCTTGAATAAAATTAAAGGAGGAATTCTAAATGTTAAAAGTACTAGCGGCATGCGGAAATGGAATGGGATCGAGCATGGTCATCAAGATGAAAATTGAAAAGGCGCTTCGTGAAATGAATGTAGCGGATTTTAAAGTGGATTATTGCAGTGTTGGTGAAGCTAAATCTCAAGCGGCAAGTTATGATATCGTAGTGGCTTCGAAACATTTGATCCACGAACTAGATGGTCGGACAAACGGTAAATTGCTAGGACTTGAGAATTTGATGGACGATGCAGAAATCAAATCGAAACTGTCAGAAAGCCTAGAATAGGAGGGATTTAGATGGAGTCTGTTTCATTAAAAAAGTCACTCTTGGATAATCACTCCATTCGGCTTAATGAAAAAGCAGCAACTTGGCAGGAAGCTGTTTTGAAGGCTGTAGCGCCACTTGTTGAAAGTGGTGCTGTAGATTCAAGATACGGCGAGGCGATTATTCAGTCCACAGAAAAATTTGGTCCTTATTACGTTTTAATGGAAGGAATGGCCATGCCGCATGCAAGACCGGAAGATGGTGTTTACCGGGATGCCTTCAGTTTGATTACGCTTGAAAAACCTGTGCAGTTCTCGGATGGGAAAAGTGTGGAAGTGCTTGTCGCGCTTGCTGCCACTTCAAATGATATTCATACTGGGATTGCTATACCACAAATCGTGGCGTTATTCGAAATAGAAGAGATTATAAAAAAAATTAAAGGCAGCAAGAAACGCTCGGGATGTCTTACAGCTAATTGATGAAGCGGATGTTTCCAAGTATTTAAGTAAGGAGTGAAGAAAAATGGCAATACCAAATTTACAAGTAGCACTCGATCAGTCGAGCTTAAGTGATGCGCTTAAAACTGTCAGAAAAGTGGGTGACGAGGTGGATATCATCGAGGCTGGCACGATTCTTTGTTTGGCAGAAGGGATGCAAGCGGTAAAATGTCTACGTGCACTTTATCCAGATAAAATTGTGGTCGCGGATACTAAATGTGCCGATGCAGGTGGGACAGTTGCTCAGAATGCAAGTCTAGCAGGAGCAGACTGGATGACTGTTATTTGCTCGGCGACCATTCCGACGATGAAAAAAGCAGCCGAACAAGTTTCCGAACTGCAAGTAGAACTTTATGGAAATTGGACGTATCAAGATGCGGAAAAGTAGCTTGAAGCAGGAATTTCTCAAGCGGTTTATCATCAGAGTCGAGATGCGCTTTTGGCTGGTGAAACTTGGGGTGAAAAAGACTTAACACGGGTGAAAAAGTTGGTTGAAATGGGTTTCCGGGTTTCTGTTACGGGTGGCCTTGAGAAGGAGACGCTCCAATTATTTGCTGGAGTTGATGTGTTTACATTTATTGCGGGGCGGTCAATTACGGAAAGTCCAGATCCTAAAGTCGCGGCTTTTGAAATGAAAGAGGAAATGCGGCGGATTTTTGGTGATGCAAAATGAAGCAGCCGATTTTTGGGATTTATGAAAAGGCGCTACCAAAAGCTTTTTCATGGAAGGAAAAATTTGCGCTAGCAAAGGAGCTTGGCTTTCAGTTCATTGAGCTTTCGATTGATGAATCGGATGAGCGGTTAGCGCGGTTAGACTGGACTCGGAAGGAACGAGAGGAATTTTGGCTAATGTGTGCAGAAAGTGGCATCCGAGTCCCTTCAATTTGTTTAAGTGGACACAGACGTTTCCCGCTCGGATCGAGTAAACAAGAAACGCGTGAGGCGGGACTTGTCATTATGAAAAAAGCGATTGATCTTGCGGCGGATTTAGGTGTGCGGGTTATTCAACTGGCGGGCTATGATGTGTATTATGAAGAAAAAAGTGTCCTAACGCGGGCTTGCTTTATTGAAAATCTGCGCTTGGCACTCGATTGGGCAGCTGAAAAACAAGTGGTGCTCGCGATTGAAATCATGGATGATCCATTTATGAGCTCGATTACAAAATATTTGCGTATCAAAGCTGAACTGGTCACTTCTCCGTGGCTTAAAGTTTATCCTGACATTGGGAATTTATCGGCATGGCCAGAAAATGATGTGGGTTTTGAACTTGCGGAAGGAATTGCTGAAACGGCGGCAATCCATTTGAAAGATACACTTCAAGTGGATGGATTATTTCCCGGGAAATTTAAAGAAGTTCCTTTCGGTTCGGGCTGCGTAGATTTTGTTGGTGCGTTTAAAACGTTGCAGATGTTGCATTATGCGGGGCCGTTTTTGATTGAGATGTGGAGCGAAGCAAGCCCCAATTATTATGATGAACTGGTTGCAGCGAAGCGATTTATAGAAGAAAAGTGGAAGGAGGCTGCGGCGACATGGATGGAAATCGAATTAACGAATTGAAACAAGCAGTTTATCAAGCGAATATGATGCTTCCAGAAGCTGGGCTTGTCAAATTAACTTGGGGAAATGTCAGCACAATTGACCGCGAACAAGGTGTGATTGTAATTAAGCCGAGCGGAGTGCCTTATAAGGAGATGGCGCCGAGTCAAATGGTCGTGACAGATCTTGATGGTAAGCCGTTTTCTGGTCAACTAAAGCCGTCATCGGATTTAGCGACGCATGTGATTTTGTATCAGAATTTTGAAAGCGTTGGGGCGGTGGTACACACGCATTCGAAATGGGCGGCGAGTTTTGCTCAAGCAGGCAGGGCGATTCCGGCTTATGGGACGACGCATGCAGATGCGTTTTATGGCGAGGTGCCGTGTACGCGGCAACTGACGGAAGCGGAAATTGCACGCGACTATGAGGGCGAAACAGGGAACGTTATTGTTGAAACTTTCCGAGGAAATCAAGTGGATGCGGCAGCCGTTTCTGGCGTTGTTGTTCGCGGACATGGCCCGTTTTCTTGGGGGAAAGATCTTGAAAAGGCTGTGGAGCATAGTATTATTTTGGATGAGGTGGCGCATATGGCGCTCTTGACGGAATTGCTCGGCGGGACGGAAACAATCCCGGATTACTTGCTCGACAAGCATTATTACCGGAAGCACGGGGTAAATGCTTATTATGGGCAGTGAGGATATTTTCAAACGAATGGATTTCTGATAAGCTCAAAATAAAAGAGGTGCAGAAGATGATGCGAATACTGGATACTCGGTTTTATTTGTTTTTAAAGCAGTTGGCGGAACAAAAAGAATTTCAAAGTATTTCTTCGCTTGCACGGATGTTGGGCTTTTCACGGCGAACGATTTATCATTATTTAGAGAAATGTAATTATTTACTGAAACAGGAAGAAATTGAGTCGCTTGAAAGTGTAGCTGGTAAACTTAGCTTGTCCGCCAAGCAAGTTACTGTTATTGAGAGTTGGCTGAAACAAGTGGGCGAAACAAAGTACCTACTCAAGGTTGAGGAAAGACGCCAATTGATACTTGCGCTACTTTTGATAGAAAATCGTAAGTGGCAACTGGGTTCGTTACAATCGGAGTTAGATGTTTCGCGCAATACAATTTTAAAGGATATTCAATTTTTGAAAGCACAATTACAGAAACAAGGATTAGAAGTGAAATCGACAAAAGCTCGGGGCTACTTTATTTCTACGATGGAAATAAAACGCCGCGAGCTCCTTTACGATTTTGTTTATCGGATTGAAATGGAACGAAATGATCCGCTTTATGAGACTTTGCTTGAGCTGCTACTCGGTAAGTCAAAAGGAAGTGAGCGAGCATTTTCAAGAAAAGCTAGGAAAGCAGTCGAAATGGCAGAAGAAATTTTAAGCAAGAAACTTTCGGAAAAAGACTTGCGGATTTTGACGAAGGCGATGCAGCTTTACCAAATTCGGGTAAACTCTAATCAGCCATTTTACTGGGAAGAAATTGATCGCCCTTTGATTCATGAACGGCTTGAATTTACGGCAGCTAAAGCTCTGCTTGATGGGGTCCAAGAACTATCTCGTCCGGAGGAATATCTTGCCGAACAGGAATACTATGGAGCGCTTTTGCTTTGTTTAGATAAGAATGAAGATGCGCATTTTCAAAGTGTGCCTTTTGGTGAACTACTTCAAATTTCTGAACGAATTATTCGATTGTTTGAAAAGATGATTGGCCTTTATATAAAGCGAAAAGAAGAACTGACGGAACATATTCAGACGTATATCAAAGTTTTGTTTTATCGCCATCAGTTTCAAATGGAGCTACCCGCGTATTCGCTCGATACGGTAAGTGAGCAATTTCAAAAAGTTTTTGGACTCACGAAAAAAGTAATGCAGCTCATGGAGCAAGATGCTCTTTATAAGCGGTATTTTGGTACGGCATTTAAAAATGAAGAATTAGCACATTTAGCTGTATTTTTCGAAGAGGCGGTTGTAAAAGAACAAACGGATGTGAGCATTCCCAAGGTTTTAATCGTGTCCGATTACTCGGATGTCCTTAATTCGCTGTTAAAAACCCAAGTTAAGCAGTTAATGCCCGAGGTAATGATTGTTGGTGCCTTTTCGAGTGAAAATGCTCGTTATTTTCCAGAAAAAGTGAATTTTTGTATTGCTACAGACCCGAGTTATTTTCATTTTACGGGGCAAACGATACATGTCCCAGTAATTTTAACGGAAACTGCCAAGAAAAAGATTTTACGAAGTTATAAAAATGGAGAAGCGAAACCGAAAAAGCGGGAGCAACTCAAACAAATTTTGAAGCGGCAAACGGGGATTGAGGAGATTTCTGAGCGTTTGCTAAATCAAATTAAAAGTCTTTACGGGGAGATCTCGGAAGAAACGGTTGTGAAACATTCTGAGACGGCGAAACTAGAAACTTTCATCGCGGATTCAGAGTTTGCAATGGTTTGGGGAAAAGCGGAAACTCTCACGGATGTGATTTGCGCCCTTAAAAAGCCACTACTTGAGCGCAAGTTTGCACAGGAAAGCTATTTTGAACGTTTACTGATGGAAATGGAGGCGCACCGGACGGCTCTCATTTATCCTCGTGTTATGTTGATTTTAACGGATTATCGTTTTGGATCGTTTCGTGCAGGCGCAAGTTTATTATATTTAAAAGAACCAATTACGCTAGCGGAAAATGAGGAAGTGGCTTTATTTGTTCTTATTGCAACGGAAGAAAAAATGACGCATGTACCGCTTTTATTTGAACTCGATCATTTGCTTCAAAATGGTTTTTTGGATGCTCTCAAATCTGACTATACGATGTTCGAAAGTTTCTTGCTTAGTGAAAAAGGGGTTGCGAAGTTAAAAAATATCGAGTACACTGAAGGTAATATAAAAAACGAAAACGTTGACAAGAAATAGTAGCAAATTTTGGGTTTTAAAGAGAGCAGGTGGCTGGTGGAAACCTGTAGCCGGAAATTGTGAATCCATCTTGGAGTGAATGGTGGAATGCCTAGTAAGGGTAAGTAAATCATTCCGGTTTAGAGCCGTTAATTCTTAAGTGAGCTGGGGATCTAAGGATCTCAATTAGGGTGGCAACGCGGATATAACTTCCGTCCCTTTTCTGCATATTTGTGTGGGAAAGAGATGGGAGTTTTTTTGTTTTTTTAAGCTTAAATAAAGGAGGAAAAATAAATGTTAGATGTAAAACTATTGAGAAATCATTTTGATGAAGTAAAAGAAAAACTCGCACATCGCGGGGAAGACCTTGGGGAGTTTGAGAAGTTTGGGGAACTTGATGCACGCCGTCGTTCTTTAATTCTTGAAACGGAAACCCTTAAAGGGGAACGAAATCGTGTTTCGGAAGAAATTGCAGTCTTGAAACGGAATAAAGAAAATGCGGATGAGAAAATTGAAGAAATGCGTATTGTTGGAGATAAAATCAAAGCGCTCGACTTAGAATTGAAGGAGATCGATGACAAGTTAAACGATATTTTGATGTCAATTCCAAATATACCGCATGAATCGACACCTATAGGAGATTCCGAAGACGATAATGTTGAAATTCGCAAGTGGGGAGAACTACCTAATTTTGATTTTGAAGCAAAACCACACTGGGATCTGGGCACAGACCTTGATATTTTAGATTTTGAAAATGCAGCAAAAGTAACAGGAAGTCGTTTTGTTTTTTACAAGAAACTAGGCGCTCGACTTGAACGCGCTTTGTTGAACTTTATGATGGACCTTCATTCAGAAGAACATGGCTACGATGAAATGCTCCCCCCTTACCTTGTAAATCGGACGAGTATGACGGGTACTGGTCAACTTCCAAAATTTGAAGAAGATGCTTTTTTGGTAGAAAAAGAAGATTATTTCTTGATACCAACGGCTGAAGTGCCCGTAACGAATTACCATCGTGATGAAATTTTGAATCTAGAAGATTTACCAAGAAAATATACTGCTTTTAGTGCTTGTTTCCGCTCAGAAGCTGGTTCTGCGGGTCGCGATACTCGTGGACTTATTAGGCAACATCAATTTAATAAAGTGGAACTTGTTCAATTTGTTAAACCAGAAGATTCCTATGAAGCGCTTGAAAAATTAACAAATAATGCGGAAGAAGTTTTGCGCCGTTTAGAACTACCTTATCGTGTGCTTAGCATGTGTACAGCGGATTTAGGCTTTACTGCTGCTAAGAAATATGATTTAGAGGTTTGGATTCCAAGTTATGGGACATATCGTGAAATATCGTCTTGTAGTAATTTTGAGTCTTTCCAAGCGCGCCGTGCAAATATTCGATTTCGTCGTGAGAAAAATGCGAAGCCAGAATTTGTTCACACATTAAATGGTTCAGGTCTTGCTATCGGACGGACTGTTGCAGCCATTTTAGAAAATTATCAAGAAAAAGATGGTTCTGTGCGAATTCCGAAAGTTCTTCAAGGATATATGGGTGGTATTGAAAAAATTGAAGCCCCGAAAGCTAAAATAAACTAAAAAAACGGACCTATCTGCTGAATAGCTCAGTAGATAGGTCCGTTTTTTTATGCTTCAAGTGCTTGCTTGGCTACAGTTATTTCGTGCAGATTTTTTCTAAGTGACAGCAAGTTGCGCATTGTTAGGTTGCGATTGATAAAAATAATACGATCACTTACATGGCGCTCAATATGTTGCTCAAGTGGGATATTCGTGAGTAAAATATCGCTTTTTTCGGGAGCTGATTCATCGATAAATCTGATGTTGAAACTATTACCGAAAAGATTACAAATTTGCTCACGAATCCGTAAGTACGCGAGATAGGGTAAATCTGTGGAGATTTTTATAGTGACTTTAGGCTCGTAATAAAGATGGGCGTCAATGAAGCCAAAAAGTAATGCGTATTTGGAAACTAAGTATTCCCCTTTTAAGAAAATTTCATTTTTCGTCTTCTTATAGAAGTCATTGATTAACTGTAAAATGTTCTCCTGAAGACTTGCTATAACAGGAGAAGGCAGACTTGGATCAAAAGCAACTGAATAATCATAACCACTAATGTCAGTTGAAAAATAATCGAAAACTTTTGCAAATAAATGAAAGGAAAAAGCATTTAATAAAAATAACTCCCGTTTATCTTCAGGAATTTGCTGAATGTTTTGATCGACCTTTTCAAAAAGCATTTCAGTTGCTTGATAGACAGAGCTGTTGTTTCTTTTGTTGGCGTGAAAGTTTGCTTTAAGCAATGGAAGAGTTTGCAAGTTCTCGTTTTGAATAATAAGTAATAGATAGAGAAATGCGATTTCGCCGGGAGCAGAATTAAAAAATGTAGTGGAAAAAGGAGCAACTTTTTTTCTTGAAAAGCGAAAAGACTTTATTATCGTCCAAAATTTCTGCCCAAGCGGGATTATATTCTACAAAATGATTATTCCGACGTCTAATCATTGCAATGGCAAGGAGATACATTAATTGTCGAGTTTGGAGAGACGTTAATTTCAAGTTACCTTCTTTTGCTAAGGAGTTTGCAAGAAACTCAACGTATTGTTCGTTGACGCCTTCAAATGGCCATCCTTTTCCAGCATAAATTTTCCATAAAACAATATTAAAAAAAAAGTCTTATTTGGCTTTCTCTGCCTTCGATAATCGCATCGTTTCGAGAAATTTCTATTTCATAAGGTTTAATTGCATCTCGAAATTTATTTAAAACCCTGCGAACTGTAGCATCACTGACAAAATGGTCATAGGCGAATTTTTGAGTAGAGCCAAAGTTTTCATTTAAGAGAGCTTTAAATAAAGCGAATCCGAGCGTTTCTTCAGTTAAAAAAATAAGTAAGTCGCGCGGGTTAGCATTTGAGTGATTGGTTATAAATCTTATACCGCGCCCCTTCGAAACCTGTATTTCAAGCTGACCATCGCCAAAACTATCAATATCAGCCACAAGCTTATTGATTGTTTTTAATAAATACGCAGGCGTTACATCTAACTTTTCTCGCAATTCTTCAGTTGAAAACCAACGATCGACTCCACGGAGAATGGCAAGGAGATCCCATTCTTTTTTTAACATGGAATCAAACATATCAAGTCCAATTTTCATTTGTGTTTCCTCCTCGTTATAGTCCTATACTTCTATTTTAGCCTTTTTCCCACATAGGTAAACAAAAACGTTCAGAAAGCAAAAATGGCATTTTCAAAAAGCGAAACCTGATTACTATTTTTTTTAAAAAAACGAGTAAGATGAGGGCATGAAAAGCGAAAGGACTGGGAAGATGTTTAAAAATTATCGATTAATTGCGCAACCAGTGTATGATATTAAACATAAAAAAATTGTTATGCATGAGCTGGTGATAGGAAAAAAAAGAAGGAAAAAAAGGTTCTTTTACAAAAATTGACGATGAGATGGCTGTTTTTTTTGAGGAAAATTATCCATCATTTATAAACTGGTTGCAGAAAGAATTAATGAAAATTGTAGCAAAAAAAGTATATCCGAAAATTTCGATTAATATTAGGTCAAGTCAATTCTTTTGTTTAGAGACAATGAAGATGTTTGAGAAGTTACGTATCTATAATGAACAAATTGTTATCGAGATTACCGAGAATTTGGTACAGTTGCCTGAAAGTAAAAGTCATTTTACACCAGATGAGTTAGATGCCTTTTTATATGGAAAAATAAGATCATTACAGGCATTTGGCTACGAAGTAATGTTAGATGATGTAGGTTGCGGGATCAATAGTTTGGAACGGCTTATGTATTACCTGCCTCTTATTTCAGGATTTAAAATTTCACTAGAAAAATTTGAGTTGTCAATCCTTGAAGCGTTCATTGCTGCTTGGAAAAAAATTGCTGATAAGCATCAAAAAGTAATGGTTCTTGAGTACGTCAAGAATAAGAAAGATTCTTCCATATTAGAAGGAATGAACCTTATTTTGCAACAAGGGCAATGGTTAGATAAGCTTATCAAGCAAAAGGTGTCTTAAATAAATAGAAAAAGCGAGTACTCTTAAAAAGAATACTCGCTTTTTTAATGATGTTGATGTTTAAAGGCTTTGAATTTACGCTCATTTCGTTCCATTGCTTCAAAGGAAAATTCGACCTCTTTTACGATAGTTTGCGGGAAAATATCTAACCAATTCTCGATCACTTTTTCTTTATCTAATAATTGTTTTTCGATAATGGTTCTTGTAAGAATTTTCCTTGGCTGTTCTGGGAGGATGAATCTAATCGTATAAATAAACCGCTCATCCCAAGGGTTAATAAAAGTCATTTTTCTGCTCCTTTACTTTCTTTCATTCTATCTTCCATTTTTATTATAAATGAAAAAAAGGACTGTGAACGCCTAAAAAAGTGTTATTTTAACTAAATTTATGAAGTTTTTGCTGCTGCACTTTTTTCTCGGTAATTCGGTCAAGTGTCTCCCGAATGAGTTTGAAATCCCGTGGTGCAAGAAGACGATGAATAGAAACTACTTCAGGACCTTTTGGGATTTGAGATGGAATATTTGTTAGTACTAAATCGGCTTGTTCACTACTTTCATTACGAATAAAAGCAATATTATAGTTGTTTGTAAAATATTCTTTTACTTGGTCAATGATAGATTTATTCGCAATATAGGATAAATCAGTTTCTAGTCGAACTTTGATTCGTTGCTCAAAGACATGGAGTGGTGTAATTAGACTTAGAAGTAGTGCATAGCGTGAGGCTAAGAATTTTTTCTCTAAAAAAATAGGATTTTTTGTTTCATTATATAGCTCATCAATGAGTTGATGAAGTTTTTGCTTTAAAACAGGTAATCGGTGATGGGTATAAGGTGAAAATTCATTCCCACTTATACTAGTTGAAAAATTATGGAAGAGACTGGCGAATAGATGTTCAGAAAACACTGCCAGCAGAAATGACCGCTTCTGACTGTGAGGAACTGGAACGATTTCAGTTTCAAATTTCTCCATGAATTGCTCAGTGGCTTGATATAATTTTGTGTTTTTAGATCGATTAAAACGAAAATTACTAATTAATAAAGGTATAGTCTGTGTAGATTCACTTTGGATGATAGTCATGAAGAATAAAAAGGCCATCTCACCAGGATATTGTTGGGTAATAGGTGTGTAAGGCTTGATTTGTTCTTTGAAAAGTTGAAAACTATCATTGGATTCAAGTAATTCATGCCAGGATTCTTCTATTGAAATGTAGTGGTTATTTCGTCGCCTGATCGCGCTAATGGCAAGAAAATACATCAGTTGTCTTGCTTGGACTTCGCTAAGCTCAATGTTTGCATCAGCAGAGATACGCTTCGTTACAAAATAAAGGTGATGCTCATCGATATTTGAAAAAGGCCAAACTTTTCCAGAAAAAAGGCGCCCAAAAAACCATATTTAAAAAGAGCCTTACTTGTGCCTCTCTGCCTGAAAGAACCGCCGTGCTACGATTTAATTTCAGTTCATAAGGCTGAATAGCTTCTTTTATCTTTTTAATATGTCTGCGTACTGTTGTTTCACTTAGAAAGTTTTCAAAAGCAAATTTTTTAGCCGAAACAAAAATTTTCTGTAACTATACTATAAAAAAGCTTATACGTACTTGTATTTGAAATCAAAAAAAATTAAAAAATAAGCCGATATCAATATTACTGCTCTTGATTTCTAAATAAACGCCTTTCCCTTTTGAAACATGTAAAGTCATTTGGTCACTGTTGAATTCTTCTAAGTTATCCCTTAATGAAGCAATTGCTTTCAAGATCAATGAAGATGTCTTGTTCAAATTTTTTGCAAGTTCTTCCGTCGAAAACCAGCGATCCTCTTTTCTAAGTAAGTTGAGTATGGACCACTCAAGTTCGATATTTGTATCAAGAATATCTAAATCTAACTTCATTAGTTCCCCCCCTTAACATTTCTATTAAGCTTTATTCATTAAAACATATAGGAAAAAGACAAATGAGCATAATCAGACATATAAAAAAAACAGATTTTGATTATTAATGGAAATGATATGTGGTAATATGCAATCGGTTTCTTGGATGAATCTCATTCTTCCTTTCCCTTTTTGAGCAAAAAGAATCTTTTTATAATCGCGTTTTTGATTTTTTAGAAGGGTGATTTCGCTCTATACTAAGTCTCGTTGGGGCGATCAATTGATACACACAAATCAAAAATTGCGCAATTAAATTTTTAATTTTACGTAAATGGCTATGAAGTGTTATTCATAATTGTTTCACCCAAAATTCAAAATAAAGGAGACGAATAATGTCTAAAAAAGGAAATGCACAAAAAGTTTTAACTCTTGCAGCAACGTTAGCGCTTGTAGGTAATGTTTTAGTAACTCCGGTAACAGCTTGGGCAGCAGATGCTGAGGAAGCTAATCAAGTTGAAGGCGTAATCGTTACAGAACAAGAGCAAAACACAGAAGCAGCAACTACAGAAGAGAACACAGAAGCAACAACTAAAGAAGAAGCAACTACTGAAGGAAGCAGTCAAGAAGCAACTACTGAAACTTCAGGAGAAGGAGTAGAAGCAGCTTGGGGACCTGGGATTTCTATTGGTTTCACAACAAGCACAACAATTACTGGTGATACATCGGTAATCAAAAATGGTCTATCAATCATTGATGGAAAAACTACAGGTCACTTGCAAATCAGTGTACAACGTAGCACTTTAGTTGAAGCAAGCATCGAAGCATCAACAACGGCTTATATCGATTTGCCAGATGAGTTCAAAGAAATCGCAAATACAAAAGAATTCGTTCAAAATGTAACTGCGAAAACTGGACACATGATCTGGGGCGTTGACCGTCAACCAGAACCAGTAAACTCTGGGAAAATCACTTATAACGCTTCGAAAAACCGTTTGGAAGTTGTAAACCCTCCATTCACTGGGACAATCGTTCAACCAGTAAACGGTGTTGTTACGTATGTTGATATTGACCTTGGAACAGCAGTTCAAGAATCTGGCGTTCGTATTCCAGATTCTATTAACTCACAATATAAATTTGTTGGTAGACAACACGGTGGACTTAATCTTTTAGGTAAATGGAAAGATACAGCTACAATAAATCTTCAAAAAATCGACCCTGGTTACGGTGTTGAAAAACCAGAAATCGAATTCACAGACCAACGTATTGAAGAAGTAGAAGTTGGTTCTGACTATACTGACCAAATGGCTCTTAAAGGTGTAATTGCTACAGATCCTAAAGATGGTCTTATTACAAACAAATTAACAGTTACAAGTAACCAAGTTGATACACGTACTGAAGGAACTTATCCTGTCACTTATCGTGTTGTAAACAACACTGGTCTTGCAACTGAAAAAACTGGTTACGTTAAAGTAGTTTCTAAATCCGGTGGTGGAAACGGCGGAAACGAAGGTAACGAAACTGAAGGTACTTTCAAATCTGCTGACTACACAATCGGTGAATCAAGCATTACAGGTTCTTTCGATGGTGACATTAGCTACGCGAAAATCATGATCAATGGAACTGAACTAGGAAGTAAAGGTGGAACATTCTCTAAAGATGGAAACTATGCTTTCTGGATCGGTGTAAACACAATCACTAACAAAAACGATGACGTTGTAATCATTGGTTATGACAAAGATGATAATGAGTTAGATCGTAAACAAGTAAACATTAAAGATAAAGTTGTTGCAACTTCTGGAACTATTAATCCAAAAGTACTTTCTGAAGGTGAAACAACAATCACTGGTACGTTTACAGGTGATGTTAAACAAGTTGACCTATATGTAGACGGACAATATAAATCAAGTGGTGGATCTTTCTCTAATGGAAACTTCACTTACTATGCTGGTTCGCTTAAAGCAGGTCAAAAAGTTGAATTAGTTGCTTATGATGGATACAAACCAAATGAACGTAAAGAATTGGATAGAAAATCATTTGTCGTTCAAGGGAAACAAGTTGTAACTTCTGGAACTATCAACCAAGTGCTGCTTTTGATGGAGATACTCAAATCACTGGTTCTTATACAGGTGATGTTAAACAAGTAGATCTATATGTAGATGGCGCTCTTAAATCAAGTGGTGGATCTTTCTCTAATGGAAACTTTTCTTACTATGCTGGTTCGCTTAAAGCAGGTCAAAAAGTAACTCTAGTTGCATATGATGCTGCTAAGCCAAACGAACGTAAAGAATTGGATCGTAAAGAGATTACAGTTCAATCTCTAGCTGGCTCGAACCTACAAGGTAAATTTACTGGTGCGTCATATAACTGGAATACAGCATATGTTGAAGGAACATTCACAGGCGATATTGAAGTTGCTTACATCGAGGTTGACGGAGCAGTTCAACCTTGGGGAGGATCTTTCAATGCCGATGGAACTTTCAAATATTGGACTAAAGCTGTTAAACCTGGTTCGAAAGTAACGATCTATGGTTATAACAAAACAACTCAACACAAAGAATTAGACAAATACAGCTTCACTGCTTAATAAAGCAATTCTGATTCATTGAGATACCAAGTCTGGTATCTCAATGAATTCAATTTTATGGAGGTCAATAAAAATGAAAAAAGTATTGTTGATTTTTAGTGCCTTGTTTGTCGTTTTTCTAACGGCTTGTTCAAGTGATACTAGTGATAAGACAAGTAATGATAAAAAAGAAACAACCAAGCAAAGTGTTTCAGTGTCCAAAAATGATAACACAGTTACAGTGGATAACATGAAAATCACTCTGGAAAACAGTGATGTAAGTAAAGTGTCAGATGAAAAAGATTCTAACAAAAAAGTCTACAGCTTTAAGGTGAAAGCTGAAAATGTAAGTAACGACCAAAAGGGTATCGGGACTGTTGATTTTCTCCTTAAAACAAGTGATGGCAAAACAGTAAAACCAGATTATAGTTATGCTTCATTTGGTGATTCTTTTGAAAAAGGAGATTCACTTACAGGAACTGTTTATTTTGTATTAAAGAAAGATGTAACGCCAACAGAATTGCAATATAAACCTAGTGATAAAGTAAAAGCAAAATGGGAAGTAAAGACGAAATAGAATAGTGAGATAAGAAGGTGTCAGAATGAAAATTGTTACGATTGGCTTAGGTTATATCGGCTTACCCACAGCCATTATGTTCGCAAATCATAATCAAGAAGTTATTGGTGTAGATGTAAAAGAAGATGTTATTACAATGTTAAATAATGGACATGTGCATTTAGAAGAGCCTGGGCTGGAAACAGAACTAAAAAAAAGCTGTTCAGTCTGGGAACTTCAAGGCACAGCTAAAGGTGGAACCAGCCGATGCATTTATTGTGGCTGTTCCAACGCCTAACAAAGACGATCAGTATAAAAGTTGCGACTTAACCTATGTGCTTGATGCAGTGAAATCACTCGTGCCGGTTCTTGAAAAAGGAAATACAGTCATTGTTGAGTCAACGATTGCACCGCGTACGACAGAAGACTTTGTGAAACCACTAATCGAAGAGGCTGGGTTTGAAATTGGAAAAGATATTTTTCTTGTGCATTGTCCAGAACGCGTGCTTCCAGGAAAAATTTTACATGAATTAAAGTATAACAATCGAATTATTGGCGGAGTGACGAGTGCGTGCACGGAAGCTGGAAAAAAAAATCTATAGTATTTTCGTTGAAGGCGAATTAATCACCTCATCTGCTTCTGCGGCAGAGCTTTCCAAACTAATGGAGAATACTTATCGCGATGTCAATATTGCGCTTGCAAATGAGCTTGTGAAGATCGGAGAGGACCTCGACATTGATGCGCTTGAAGTGATTGAAATGGCAAATAAACATCCACGTGTCAACATTCATTCACCAGGGCCAGGTGTCGGTGGGCATTGTCTAGCGGTAGATCCGTATTTTATCGTGGCTAGCACACCAGAAACCACCCCTCTTATTCAAACAGCTCGGGCCATTAATACATCGATGCCAGACTTTGTTTTTTCAAGAACAAAAATATTAATGGAACAAATTAATGGTAAAAAAATAACTGTTCTAGGGGTCACTTATAAAGGAAATGTGGATGATATTCGTGAAAGTCCCGCGCTTGAAATCACGCAAAAATTATTGAATGACGGAAGTTATGAGGTCAGTGTTTTCGATCCGCATGTGAATCAGTCTTGGATTGAAAAAGATTTCAAAAAGGCGACGCTCGATAGTGACTTATTACTTGTTTTAACAGATCATAATGAATTTAAAACGTTAACTGAAGAGGATTTAAGTGAGATGAAACAGACCTATGTATTTGATACTAAACATATATTCCCAAATCATGTGGTGAAGAATCACTATCTTTCGTTGGGGAATATTGGCTCGCTAAGTCGGATAGAAAGAGTCCCTTCGTTTTAAATAATGGAGTAGGAGAGTGCAATGGAGGAATTAATTGATTTAAAAAGAATATTTGGTGCGATTAGCCGGGGTAAATGGTACATTTTGGGGGCAATCGGCTTATGTGTCTGTATCATGAGTATCTATCTTTGGTTTATTGCTACGCCTGTTTATCAAAGTAAGACGCAAGTTTTGGTGAACCAAGTAGATTCGAGTGAAACCAATATCCAAGCGCAAGATGTCCAGGCGAACTTACAATTAGTTGACACGTATAGTGCGATTGTCACGAGCCCAAGAATTTTAAAAGAAGTGGAAAAAGAATTAGGAAATAAATATTCGCAAGCTGAACTTGGTGGTGCAATCCAGGTAAGTAATAACTCGAATTCACAAATTATCGAGATTGCAGCTGAATATCCAAGCGCAAAAGGTGCGACGGAAATAGTTAATAAAACCGCGCAGGTCTTTGAAAGACAAATACCGAATATTATGAAAGTTGATAATGTAACAATACTTTCTCAAGCTCAGTATTCTAAAACACAAGCACCTGTTAAACCTCATAAGAGTTTAATGCTGACACTTTCATTTGTAATTGGAGCAATAATTGGGATCATGATTATTTTTGTTCAGACCATCTTTGATCGCACGATTAAAAGTGTGGAAGATCTACAAGATGCACTTGGACTTACTGTACTAGGAACGGTCAATGCTTTTGAGCCAGAACAGATGGAGCTAGAAAAAAATATAGAGAAGGAGAGTGCTAGGAATGAAAAAAAAGAACCGAACGGAAGCAATTAATCGCATACAATGATCCGAATTCACCTGTAAGTGAACAGTTCAAGACAATCCGTGCAGGCATTGATTTTTCAAGCATTGATTCTACTTTCAAAACGATTCTAATTACTTCACCTGAAGCAGGAAGCGGTAAGTCAACGATTTCAGCTAATCTGGCAGTTGTCTTTGCTCAGCAGGGTAAGAAAACGTTGTTGATTGATGCAGATTTGCGAAAACCTACCATTCATAAAACTTTCTCTAAGAACTTATATACGGGTCTTTCGGCTGTCTTAACTGATGAAATTAGTTTAGAGGAGAGCTATCAGTCAACAGAAATTGATAACTTGTTTGTTTTAACAAGTGGAGCCATTCCACCGAATCCGAATGAAATGTTGGGATCGAAAAAAAATGGCAAACGTATTAGAAGAACTACAACAAACTTTTGATCTTATTATTATTGATACTTCACCTATTACAATTGTATCCGATGCGCTTGTTCTTGCACCGCAAACAGATGGTGTAATTCTTGTAACTCGATTTGGATCATCACTTAAAGAGCGTACAAAACAAGCAGTTGAACAAATCAGGATGACAAGAGCACCGATTATTGGGGCTGTTCTGAACGGTGTAAGTGAGAAGAAAAGTAATTATTACTATTATGCTTATAAATAGTTTTGGTATAGAAAATACAAAATAAATAAAAGGAAAATTTGGAATAATATTCAATGTTGGAAGGATGATAAACCTAAAATGTATGTAGCAGAAGGAAATATAGGGAAGCGTGTAGAGTTTTTGGGTAGCCAATTAGATTGTCTAACAATGAGCGAAACAATTGAAGAGGTTGAACGCATTGTGGAATCAAGAATTCCGACGCAACATGTTGTGATCAATGCGAACAAGGTTAATTTAATGGCTAAAAATCCTGAGTTAAAAGCGATTGTCAATGATTGTCCTTTAATCAATGCAGATGGTCAGTCAATTGTTTGGGCAGGAAGAATTCTTGGCTATGATGTGCCAGAACGTGTGACAGGAATTGACTTATTCTCAGAACTTGTCGCGCTTGCTGCTGAGAAAGGATGGCGCCCCTTTTATTTTGGGGCAACCGAAGAAGTTGTGGAAGCAGTCGTAGCAAAACATCGTGAGGAATACCCTGATCTTGAAATTGCAGGTTATCGCAATGGTTATTTCGATGAGTCAGAGTCGCTTTCTATTGCAGAACAAATTCGTGATAGTAAAGCTGATCTTTTGTTTGTGGCTTTTTCAAGTCCACAAAAAGAGTTTTGGATTAACGAGTATAAAGATGTTATGAAGGTGCCATTTGCAATGGGAGTTGGCGGAAGTTTTGATGTACTTGCAGGAAAAACAAAACGTGCGCCTGTTTGGATGCAAAAATCAGGACTTGAATGGTTTTACCGCTTTATTCAAGAACCGCGTCGAATGTTTAGTCGCAGTGTGAAAGGGAATGCATCATTTCTCTTTAAAGTTGGAAAAGCGAAAATGCATCGTCATTAAAAATCGGGAGGCTAAGAAGGAATGTCAAAACGAATCTATTTTTTGGATTCACTAAGAGGTATTGCAGCGGTTACGGTTGTTGCAACACACCTCGCAGGAACTTTTAGAGAAGAAACGTTGATGAAAGAAATTTTTGAGCCGCTTGGCAGAAGTGCTGTTATTCTCTTTTTTCTATTGAGCGGAATTGCACTTAGCCTAGCACTTAAAAATAAAGATCGATTTACGTGGCAGGGCTATGCAGCTTTTTTGGTAAAACGTATTTGTAGAATCTATCTCCCGTTTCTAGCCATTATTCTTTTAACAGAGTGTTTGTTTCTAAAGTTCACACCATCGGGTATTTCCACATTATCAGGTTGGTTTAACACTTTTGGAACAGATGCACTTCAGTGGAAAGTTTTTTTTAGAGAATATCTTCATGAGTGGGAATTATGTTGATCGCATTGATCCTGTGATTTGGTCGCTTATTGTTGAACTTCGGATTTCGATTCTTTTTCCTCTATTTTATTATTTTATCGAACGAAAAGGACTGAAATGGGGAGTTGGACTAATCGCTTTATCCTTTGGTCTTGGGACAGTCGTCTTATTTATAATCGATCAACAATTTTTAATCGGTCAAACGATTTTCCATATTGGATTTTTTATTGCTGGTATCTTGCTAACGCTTTACTGGGAATCTATTCGAACGTTTAGCAAAAAGCAAAAAGTGTATCTCATGCTAATATCCATTTTTCTTTATTTCCATGGATTTGCACTTCTTGTTACTGGAATAAATGTGCCGCAGGTGTTTTCAGATGTAGTCATTGGTGTTGGATGTGTGGGGATAATTCTTGTTTGTTACCAGTCAGAAACTGTTCAAGCATGGTTGTCTCGCCCTATCTATCTTTTCTTAGGAAAGATATCGTTTAGCGTTTATCTCGTACATTGTGTTGTGTTTATTCCTTGGATTTATTTACTACACAATGTCATTTCATCATTAGTAGTTGTTGAGTTATTAAGTTTACCCCTAATTTTTGTAGTAGCCTATCTTTCCTATTTATTATTCGAAAAACCGGCACAACAGTTTGGGCGTAAACTTGGAAAGCAAATCAGTCAATTTCACTTACAACTTTCCGAAACAAATAAGGAAAGGATTAATGGATAAAGGAGGCGTGACCATTGACTAAAAATAAGCCATTAAATATTTATTTTTTCTTTATTATCATGTCGGTTTTTCCGCTGGTTGATTTTTTAAATGGGCTTTTTATCAGCTTCAATGTTCCTTTGCCACTTGGTACAGCCTATCGCTTCTTTTGTTTCATTTACCTTGTTGTTTGTATTCTTCATGCAGGACTTAAGAAAAAACTTTTTACACGCTGATCTCGATTACTTTTATAGCTGGCTCACTGATGTTGCTATTTTTGCAAGCTATTGTTCTGCAAAATTCTGTGTCCTTTTTATTCGCAGATTTAGCAGTTTTTACGAAATTTTTCTTGTGGGTGGTCATTGCCTATTTTGTTTATCAGCGTAAAGAAATTTTCTTAACGATGAATTACAGCAAAATCTTTTTGGTTGTGAGTATTTTATTCACATTAGAAATGTTAATTCCTTATTTTTTAAATGTCGGAAATCAGGCTTATGTTAATAGTAATGCTGGATATAAAAGCTTTTTCTTTGCAAGTAACGATCTTACGATTGCGTTCATGATTAATGCAACTTTTGTCGGCTGGCATTTCATAAAAGCATTAGAAAGAAAAGCAGTTCTACAGACTGTCGCTTTATTAATTCTTTATCTAGGCATTATCGTCACACTCATCCTAATTAGTACGAAAACAGGAATCATTTATGGAATCTTATTTACTGTTGGTATTCTGATTCATTTTCTTGTTTGTCAAAAGCAATTTAAATCTATTTATCGCCTAATTATATTTATTATTGCTGTCGCAGCACTTATTGGTCTTGTGGTGGCAGGTTGGGATTTCATTATCTCTGCAACATCTGGAATGGTTGATCGAATCACCTATTTTTATCGGCTATATAACGGAAATTTAGTTCGACTTTTAACGAGCTCGCGAAGTGATTATATGGTGGCTGGTTACGAACTCTTTGCAGATAATCGTAACAATTTCCTCATTCCTCTAATCGGTTTCGGCTTTGAATATCGATCCATCAATTTTGAACGATATGGTTTGATTGAAATGGATCCAGTAGATGGACTTTATGCACTTGGTTTAATTGGGGTTGTACTAACTACAGTGATGCTTGGTTATTTCTTCTTTGTATCACTAAAAAAACAAAATCGCAGTATTTATACAATCGCCTTCATGGTTCTAATGTTCTACAGTATTTCAGCAGGACATGTGATGTTTTCAGCACTATCTTCAACCATGCTTGGGCTTGTATGCGGTGGAATACTTTTACAAAAATACAAGCACTCTTCTGCAAATGAAGAAGAAGCGGTTTCGAAGGAAGTGAAGCAAAGTGAATATATTAATGGTTGGACCAAAATCTGACTCAAAAGGTGGCATTGCAACGGTTATTGCCAATTTTAAAGAATATTATAGTGGTGAAAATCAGGTATCCTACCTAGCGACATGGACAGAAAAACATAAATTTTCGACAGGAATAAAAGCCGTGTTGACATTACGCAAAAATATTAGAAAAGACAAGATCGATGTTGTTCATTTTCATGTAGCGCAAAAAAGCAGTTTTTATCGAAAAGCACTACTCGCTAAATTAGTACCACGTCGTACAAAAGTCATTTTCCATATGCATGCCTCTCAATTTGACACTTTTTACAAATTGGCAGGAAAAAAAGCGAAAAAAAAAGATTCGGCGAGAACTTTCTCGTTTAGATGGACTTGTTGTTTTAAGTGAAGAATGGGCAGCATTTTATGAGCAAATTACAGATGCACCAATTGAAATTATTGAAAACGCAGTGATGGTTGAAGAACAACCCAAATACAATCCGAGAGCAACAGAAATTATTACGCTTGGTCGCCTAGGCAAACGCAAAGGGAGTTATGATATCCTTCATGTCGCCAAGCAACTAGAATCCGAATTTCCAAATGTATGTTTCACGCTGTTTGGAGATGGTGAAATCGAAGAAGTTGAAAGAGAGATGGAAGCTCTTGCTAGTCAAAATGTCCGCCTCGGTGGCTGGCTATTAAAAGAAGATCGGGATGAAATAGTAGCTGGAACAGTACTACATTTGCTGCCTTCCTATCAAGAAGGTCTTCCAATGTCTATTTTAGAAACCATGTCCGAAGGTATTCCGAATTTGGCCTCGGACGTTGGAGGTATTCCTCAAGTGATTCAAGATGGTGAAAATGGCATGTTGATCAAGCCAGGGGATATATCTTCCATGGTAGAAAAGCTGAGATATTTCTTGACTGATGAAAAACTACGAGAAAAATTATCGCAAGCTGCATATGAAAAAATAAAAACGGATTTTTCACTTGAGAAGTATTTTGAAAAATGGGATCGCTACTATGAAAGTTTATTGGAAGAAGAGTCACAGGAATCACTAAGTATTTCAAACTTAGATGAACGGCAAAAAGAATGGAGTTGAATATAGATTGTTAGTATGGACGGTTCTCACCTTTATATTGGGATTATTGCTGATGCCCCTTATCCGTAAATTAGCTTTTTTGGTTGGTGCGGTTGATATGCCACGTGAAAGACATGCGCATACGAAGCCAACAGCAACGCTTGGTGGGCTCGCGATTTTCCTCAGTTTTACGATCATGGCTTTTTTAGCCCCTATTGATCGAAGTAACGCATTACCTTTATTTGTTGGCATGCTAATCATTGTTGGAACAGGTGTTATTGATGATATTAAAGAACTTTCACCCAAGTTAAAACTAGCTGGTCAAGTGCTTGCTGCACTTTGCGTCACAATTTGGGGTGGTATTATGGTTCACCATATCTATCTACCATTTCTCGGACGAATTGAATTTGGTTACTTTGCCATTCCGATTTCGATTTTTTGGATCTTGGCTATTGTAAATGCAATTAATTTAATTGATGGACTAGATGGCTTAGCTGGTGGAGTCTCTACAATTGCTTTAATGACAATTGGAGGAATGGCGCTTCTTTTGGGGAACATGGGTAGCGCATTTACAGCTTTCTTGTTAGTGGGCGCATTATTAGCATTTCTGGTCTTTAATTTCCCACCAGCCTCGGTTTTTATGGGTGACACAGGTGCGATGTTCATCGGGTTTATGATCGCGATTTTATCGTTGATGGAATTTAAGAATGTGACACTAATCTCTCTTCTTATTCCGATTATTATTTTAGGCGTACCTTTTACTGATACATTTTTTGCGATTATTCGCCGCTTAAAGCAAAAAAACATCGATTTCGACGGCAGATCGCTCGCACATTCATCATCGACTTTTGGCATTAGGATTGAGCAATCGGCAAACCGTATTATTACTCTATGTGATCGCGGCTTTATTCTCAGGAATTAGTTTTCTTTTATATTTCTCAACTACTTGGGGATCCATTATTTTAATAGTTGTTTTATTGCTGCTTATTGAAGTGGCTGTAGAATTTATTGGACTCATTGATGAGAGTTACCACCCGTTGTTCAATCTTTATACAGGTATTAGTAGGACAAGACGAAAGCTTTATCTCATTATTAGTAAAAAATCACGTTAAGTTTTAATTTTACTCAAGAATCTTTATAATTTTAAAAGGAAGGATTTTCCATAGATGAAAAAAATTGTAATTATTGTGCCTTATTTTGGCAACCTTCCAGAGAATTTTAATGTATTTATGAATTCATGTGGCAGAAATGAAAATATTGATTTTATTTTTATTAGTGATAATGACCTGCAAATCGAGTTTGAAAACATTAGCTTTTGGAAGATGTCCTTTCCGGAATTTAGATCAATTGTTCAACAAGCTTTTGATTTTCCAATTGCATTAGAATCTCCATATAAGCTTTGTGATTATAAGCCAACATATGGAAAAGTCTTGCAAAATTGGATTAAAGACTATGATTTCTGGGGTTATTGTGATGTGGATTTGATCTTTGGAAGAATTGATCATTTTGTAACTGAGGATGTTTTACAGCGATATGACCAAATCTATCAATACGGACATTTTATGTTGTATAGGAATAATGAACTTAATAATGATCGGTTTATGTCGGATGAAGGTCTAAATTATAAAAAAGTATTTACTTCTAATAGGATTTACTTTTTTGATGAAAAAATAATGCCTAGTAAATTTGATTTACTCAAAGTACCTAGATATAAAGAAAGAGATTTTATTGATATTGATCCTTGGAAGTTTAGAATGATTGATGTCTGTGAAAACGATGCTAATCGTAAAGCCAAGACAACATTGTTTGAGTGGGAAAATGGTAATTTGTTCAAATGCACGTACCATAAAAAAACAGGCATGATTACAAAAGAGGAATATCTTTATATTCATTTTCAAAAAAAGAAAAATGGTAGATAATACGCAAGATGCTACTCATATTTTAATCACAAATAAAGGCTTATTGCCATGCTATGATGGCCTTAAGGAAGAACATTTTTTACAGTTGGATAATAATAATATTTTCCAAGATATGAATAAACATTTCAACAAACAAAAATTTATTTTAAATAGACGAATAAAAAGGTATATCTTAAAGTAATTTAGCAGACTACGCGTTGAAAATATAAAGAAGCTTAGATTTATTGTCAGGAGTAAATTAAATATGAAAATTTTAAAAAAACTATGCTTATAATATGACGTATCAGATACTTCTTATGCTGATCCCTCTAGTAACAGTTCCTTATATTTCAAGAACATTAGGGGCAGAAGGAATAGGGGTATATGCGTATACGTATTCAGTTGTTCAGTACTTTATTTTGATCGGAAACTTAGGTATTTCAATATATGGTGCTAGATCAATTGCTCAGGTCAGGGAATCAGATCAAGACAGGTCAAGAGTATTTTTTGAACTTATGATCATAAAACTAGTGATGTTCTTTATTTCAGCGTTATTATATGGTTTGTTTATTTATGTGTACGGAGAGTATACATTCATTTTCATCCTACAAGGTATTTTTATCTTGGCTGCTGCTGTTGATATTTCATGGTTTTTTATTGGGCTAGAAGATTTCAAAAAGACGATTTCAAGAAATATCGTTGTAAAATTAGTAGCCCTTGTAAGTGTTTTTATATTCATTCGAACTCCAAATGACATTGCTTTGTATGTAGCGATAAATGCTATATCTACTTTTTTAGGGAATTTGACTCTTTGGACATATTTAAGGAAAAGAATACACAAAGTAGCGGTCAAAAATCTAGATTTGAAACCGCATGTTCGACCCGTGTTTTTCTTGTTTTTACCGCAACTGCTTACTCAGATTTTTGTGAATATGAATAAATTATTTTTGGGAAACTTCTCTACATTAACACAGACTGGTTATTTCGAGAACTCAGATAAGGTAGTCAGGATGTTATCAGCTTGTGTCACGGCTATTGGTAATGTGATTTTCCCAAGGATAGCTAACGAATTTCATAAAGGAGAAGCTAAAACAGCGAATAAGTATACATTACTATCCTTTCAGATCGTTAACATGATCTCAATTCCTCTACTTTTCGGCATGATTTTAATCTCGAAAAAATTTCTCGCTACTCTTTTTTGGGGAAAACTTTGATGGTATTGAATATGTATTAGCGATTCTATCGGTAGGTCTTCTATTTATGGGATGGGGATCGATTATTGGCCAGCAGTATATGGTTGCTGCAAATCAAGTAGCAAAATCAATTGTGTCACTTATTGTGGGTATCCTTGTCTCGATTGCTCTATCATTCTTATTAATTCCTTCATATGGGGCGCTTGGAGCTGCCATATCCTCTGTAGCAGGAGAAGCAGTAATTGCTATTGCTCAAATCATCATGATAAGAAAAAGTTTGCAAATTCATTTATTTAAAGAGACTGCAGGCTATGTGATAGCTGCACTTGTAATGGTAGTTGCTGGATTTGGAATGGGGATGCTCATTAAAGGGGCTTTTTATTCCATGTGTGTCCAAATTGCCACCGCAGTTGTCGTATATGCAATTTTTATGATTTTAATAAAACCTGCTCCTGTACGTGTATTGATGGATAAATTTAAAAATAGAAATTAAAAATATTTGTTTGTTTTGATGAAAACGGACTGAAGATATTCGGTTCATATTTTGTTGAGAAACTTCAATAAAAATTTAGAAGCAATTTGATTTAGAACGTAATTAGTCAGGAGAAGTTCTGGCTATTGGAAAAAATTTAAAAAAAGTAAAATAAGAGGTGTAAAATGGATAATAATCTTTCGAAAGAAAAGCAATTAGAATTATTGGATCAGTACTTTGTTTCAACAATAGAGGCATTAGATTTATTGCAAATCTCAAAACAAAGCTTTTATTCACTAGTAAATCGTGAAAAAATTAATCGTGTGAAAAAAGGTGGGGCAGTACTGTATTTTCGAGATGAAATTTTAGAAAGAGCTCGTGAACAAGAATTTTTGCGCAAAAAATATCGACCATTTGATTATTAAAAAATCAAGGAAAAGGTCTGTGAAATATACTGATATAAGAACATTCAATTGATGAAAGCGATAGTCGGTTTCCCAATTGGATGTTTTTTTATAGGAGAACTAACTGATTTGAAGAACGTTTTTTCACAAAAAATACATAACTTGAAAAATAGAATGGAACAAAGTTACAAAGATGAAAATTTATATTTTGATAAGCTGAAGTTAGCTTAGATTTTTGGAGTAATGTTCTTACTAAGAATTTAATTGGTGTGGGAGGGATAGCGCCTGAGCAATCAAAAGAGAGGAACTGAATAAAAAATGATAGGGCAAATAGATAAAGTTCTTTTTGCCGTATATGAAGGATTGAGGAGGGAATTTGAATGAAATTACATAAATGGATAGGCATGGGATCAGCGGCAGGTATGATTTTTGCTATACCGGTTTCTGCTTTTGCGGCAGATGGAGCTGAGTATCAATCAAATGGGGTAGTACAGTTCGTTCCGAGTACTGGGATTACAAAACCAATGAATCCAGATGATCCACAAGGAGAAACGATTACACCGGTTGATCCGACAACCCCAGAGGGATTAGCAGAACCGGGGACTTCGGGACCGCTAAGTATAGATTTTGCCTCAAGTATAGACTTTGGAACAAATGAAATTACTGCTCGTGATGAAACGTATTATGCAAAAGCACAAAAATTTAACCAAGTGGATGGTAGCACAGGTTGGACGTCTAATTTTGTGCAAGTTTCTGACCATCGTGGAACAAATCTTGGATGGATGCTGACGGTTAAACAAGAAGGACAGTTCAGCAACGCAGATACACAAAATAAAGAACTAGTTGGTGCGCAAATTAAGTTTACAGATAGTCAAGTTGTTAGTAACGCAGAAGGGATGCAAGCACCGGATGCCAAGGATATCGTTCTTGATCCCGCTGGAGCGGAGTCGACCGTTATGTCGGCACAAATTCATAAGGGAGCTGGAAGTTGGATTGATAAGTGGGGGAGCGTATCAGAAGAACCAGCAACTGAAGGTAGCGATGCAGAAGCGACTAAAGTGAATAAAGCCATTTCGCTATTTATTCCTGGTAAATCAGCTAAAGATGCTGTGCAGTATAAAACAAAACTTACTTGGAAATTATCCGATGTTCCGGGAAATGATAAATAATTGATGAAAGAGAGGGAAAAGATATGAAAAATAAAGCGAGCAAGATTGTAGCTATTTCTGCTTTATCACTAGGAGCCGTTTTAACTAATTTTGGTTTAAGTTCCACTGTGTCAGCAGCAGAATACAAATCAAATCTTATCGTAGAATTTTCACCGAGTAATGAGCTTGTAAAACCAGTTGATCCAACAGATCCAACAAAAACGCTTGGGGACGGGGAAGGGCCTATTGACCCAACAGATCCAAGTGGACCAAACCCAGGAACCGAAGGGCCGCTTAGTATCGATTACGCATCTAGCCTTGACTTTGGGACACAAAAAATTACATCAACTGACCAAGTTTATAATGCAGTAGCTCAAAAATTTGGGGATGGCAGTAGTCGTGGAGACGGCCCCAATTATGTCCAAGTAACGGATAACCGTGGTCTCGAAACAGGTTGGTCGTTGTCTGTGAAGCAACAAGGGCAATTTCTTACGGCGGATAATGAAGAATTAACAGGCGCTGAGCTGGTGTTTTCAAATGGTGTTGTGAATACGGCATCCATTTCGCCTAAACCTTCTGCTGTTAAAAATTCTTTCTCACTAACCCCTGATGGGAATGGGACAGCGGTAAATATCATGGCTGCTAAAAACGGTGAAGGTGCAGGGACGTATGTTCTTGCGTTTGGGGATAATTCAAGTGGCGGCAAGAGTATTTCACTGAAAGTGCCTGGTAAAGCAACCAAATATGCGAAAAAATATTCAACATCATTATTGTGGAGACTTCAAGACGTTCCAGCTCCTGGTGGAGAATAAAATAACGAAGGACAAAAGGCATGTTTGTAATAGCAAATATCGCCTTTTGTCTTGTTTTAAGGAGAATAAAATCAATGAAAAAGGCTATTGGATACCTCTTGGGGCTTGTTTTGATTTGTACGCTCACGTTAGGTACTTCGATGGATGCACATGCATCAGAATTTAATTTTGCTGCTGAAACTCAAATTCCGAGCAATCAAATCGATAAGAAGAAATCCTATTTTAATTTAAAAATGAAGCCGGGACAAAAGCAAACTCTGGTAGTTAAATTGCGTAATGATACGAATAAGGCGGTAGTGGTCAACCCGCAAATCCATTCTGCGACGACTAACATGCATGGGGTTGTTGAATACGGTGAAGCGAATGTTCAAAGAGATAAGACCTTACCTTATTCATTAAGGGATTTAATAAAGGTGGAAAAGAAAATTACTGTTCCTGCTAAAAAGAGTGTAGATTTAAAGTTAGCTGTTACTATGCCGGATAAACCATATGTGGGAGTACTTGCTGGAGGTATTACGTTGGAAGAGAAAAAAGTTGCAACGAGTCAAAAGCAAGATAAGGGCATAAGTATTGAAAATAAGTATGCTTATGTCATCGGCGTTACGTTACAAGAGTCAGACGAAGAAGTAAAGCAAGATTTAAAATTAAGGAAAGTAGAAGCGGGTCAGACGAATGCGCGTAATGCGATTCTATTCACCTTGCAAAATCCTACACCAACATACTTAAATCGTTTTGAGTTGGAAGCAAAGATTACTCGAAAAGGGAAGACGGAAACGTTATATAAATCTTCACAAAAGGACATGCAAGTTGCACCTAATTCTCATTTTACTTATCCCGTGTTGCTGAATGGCGAGCCGCTTAAACCAGGTGATTATACGCTCCATTTGAAAGCAAAATCTTCAAAGGAAAGCTGGCGATTTACGAAGAACTTTCAAATTAGACGAGACGAAGCGAGTAAATTGAATAAGAAAGATGTGACGATCGAAAGCCCGAATTATTGGTGGCTCATTGCGCTTATTGCAGGTGTTGTCATTGTGGTTGGTTTTTTGCTTTACTTCGCTTGGAGAAAGAAGAGGAAGAAAAATAGACGAACAGCTAGGTGATCAATGAAAAAGGTGAAACTCAAGTTTTTGAGTTTCACCTTTTTTCTAGTAGTTTTGCCATGTAAAATTCATCGTAATAGCGGCCTTTCATGTAAATAGCATCTTTTTTTAAACCTTCTTTGTAAAAACCAAGCTTTTCATATAATTGAATGGCCGGGAAGTTTGCGGTGATTACAGTTAATTCGAGTCGATGAATAGATTCGTTTCTTGCCCAAGCGAATATTTCTTCGAAAAGTTTAGAGGCAATGCCCTTCTTTTGGAATTCTTTTTGTACACCAATGACTAGATAGCCAGTATGCTTGATTTTTGTAAGATTAGAGGTTTGCACGGAAATAACCCCAACGATCTGGTTTTGTACGATTGCACCTAATAAAATTCCGTTTTCCTGAGTATTTTGAATAAAACTTTCAAGCTGTTTTTCTTGATAAAGACGTTCTTCAGGCGAATAGAGCATAAAATCAGTTTCTTGGTCTAGCTGTTTCATACAGTCGTATAGTTTCCTTTTTTCTTTTGGAGAAATTTTTTTTGTAAAGTATGTCCATCTGTTTCCCCCTTTCTGTATAAGCCTATTATAGCGGAATTAATAATGAAAAATATTGCATTTGCAACAAAAAGAGATTAAAATCGAAAATAAAGAGGGGGGAGAAAGAAAGTGAAAGATGTGTTGCGAGAACTTGGGAATATTGCTCGAGCGCTCGACTCGATTAGTAATGTTGAATTTAAAGATTTAAAATTAACTAAGGGACAATATTTATATTTAGTTCGAATTTGTGAATTTCCTGGAATAATTCAAGAAAAATTGGCGGAAATGGTGAAAGTAGACCGAACTACAGTTGCTCGGGCTGTAAAAAAATTAGAATTAAATGGTTTCATTGAGCGCAAAATGGATAAACAGAATAAGAAGAACAAGCAACTATTTCCAACAAAACGTGGACTTGATACTTTTCCATTTATTATACGAGAAAATGAGTATTCAAATTCGGTTGCACTTGACGGCTTTTCAGAGGATGAAGTTGAATCATTAGTTTGCTTCCTGACCAGAATGCGGCAAAATATTGAAACTGACTGGAATGCGGTGAAAAAAGGTGGAAAACGGATTTATTAAGTGGAAAGGGTGGATTTAGATGATTAGTATTGAACCTTGTAGTCTGGGTCAGCTTGATTTACTTCGATCGGTTAGTATTGATACTTTTATTGATACTTTTCGAGAGCAAAATGCTGAGGAAAATCTGCAAGCATATGTGGACCGGGCTTTTGATGAAGAACAATTAGAGAGGGAGCTTACTGATTCGGAGTCAGCTTTCTATTTGATTTATTTGGATGGGCAACTTGCTGGTTACTTGAAACTAAACTGGGGAGATAGTCAGACGGAAAAAATGGGAAATGATCATTTAGAAGTGGAACGAATTTATGTCCGAACCATTTTTAAACGAAATGGATTGGGGCGACGACTTCTTCGCCATGCTTTTGATGAAGCAAAAAATAAAGGAAAAGAAGTCATTTGGCTTGGCGTTTGGGAGGAAAATCAGGATGCCTTACAATTTTACAAGAAACTTGGATTTTATCAAGCTGGTGAACATGTTTTTCTATTTGGAGAAGAGGAGCAAACGGATTTGATTTTGAAACGTCCCGTCGAAATTTAGAAGAATTTACATGCTTAAGTTTAAACAAAGTTTGTTAACTTTCACACTATGTGATTTTCAGATAAAAAGTGGCTCTGCTGTTGCAGCAGAGCCACTTTAATTTTTGGTTTTAATGTGCACAATTCATTTTTGTGTTATTAACTATGATAAATAAAAAACAAAATTGCTCATTTTAATGAAAAACGTGAATAAAGTTCACAAAATGTCCACATATTTTTTGTCTGAAGTATGGTAAAATTTTATCGAAATAATCATAAAAAGAGGAGATGAATTTCATGTCTGGACAAATTAGAATGACCCCAGCTGAACTACGGGATCGTGCAAAAACTTATGGAACAAGTGCACGTGACATTGAACAAATGTTACAACGCTTGTCTCAACTACAAGAACAACTTCGCAGTGAGTGGGAAGGTCAAGCTTTCCAACGTTTTGATGATCAGTTCAATCAATTGAAACCAAAAGTAACTGAATTTGCAAACTTGATGGATCAAATTGAACAACAACTTCAAAAAACTGCATCTGCAGTGGAAGAGCAAGACCAACAACTTTCTCAAAACTTTGGTTTCTAACATTCTACCTTAGAACATACATATTTGTGTGTCTTGAAAAGCCATGTAGCCCTTCGTTACATGGCTTTTTCTGAAAAGTGCACAGTGAGTGGAGATGGAAGGCGTCTGGGAATAGAGTAAGCTTGAAAAACGGGAGTGACTAAACAGGATAATGCGGAAAATAAAATGGAAAATAGTGCTGTTTTTGATTCTGGCAATCGGATTAACGGCTTCTGTCTCTATTTTGGGACTGAACCAATCCATTAGCAAAAATCGAAATCAAAGCCAGACTGAAAAACAAGATAGTGCGATAAAAAGTGAGCAAGTACAAAAAATGAATGTAGCTCTTGTCAATGAAGATAAAGGAGCAAAACTTTCGGGCAAAGAATATTTGTTTGGAAATGATATCCAAACAAGTGTGCTGAAGGATAAAACACACGACTGGGCAACGGTAAGTCGGGGTGTAGCTGAAAGTGGATTGAAACGGGATATTTATAATCTAATGATTGTGATTCCGAATGATTTTTCGAAAAAAGCGTTATCGTTAACGTCGGATTCGCCGGAAAAAATACAGATCTATTACAAAATTAATGATACGGGAAACAATGATTTGAAAACAGAAGCAGAAAAAACAGCCTCTGACTTACTTTCAGACATGAATCAGCGAGTGATTGATGTTTATTTTGCAAGCATATTAACGAACTTGCAAGAGTCACAGGACAATATTAAAGAATTGGTTAACAAGGAAAAGAAAAATAATGATCGCTATAATGTTTCGGTACACAATCCGCTAGCAAATTATACGGATCAATTTAAAACAGTGCAAGACTATACAGGGAGCTCAAAAGAAAGTTTTACTGGATTCCAAGATTTATTGAAAGGTCATGAGAATTCTCTTTTAGAAGCAGACCAAGAAAATAAAGTTTATGGGACTGATCTAAGCAGTCTACTTAAAATGCAACAAGATCATACACCTTTTGGAACAACATTTGAAGACAATTTGCAGAAGTATACGGCGAGTTTATCTGCGGAGAATGTGCAAAGCCAACTAGGAGCATTGCAGCAAGCGAATGCACTTTTATATCGAGAGTTAACATCGTCAGAAAATACGACGTCACTTATGACACAGACACAACAACTGCAAAATTATATAGCAGACGTTAATGCGAGAATTACAGCGGTTGATCAGTCGCTTAATGATACGATCAATGCAGAGATTCAAGATGCAGTTAAGCAAGATTTAGTTCGGATACTTTCTGGGGGAGCTGGTGGATCGAATGAAGTATTCACAATAGCTTCGCTCGACCCGGATATTAATAAGCGCTTTACAGATACGCTCAAGGATTCTATTAAGGAACTGCAATATTTTTCGGAAGACGATGCTGCTATGCTTGGGATTGATACGGAAGCGTACAAGAACATTAAAGAACTTGCTAAGCAGTATATGAATGAAAATCCTACAGAATTCAATGATGCAGATAAAGCACAGAATCCATCTAAGAATGTTATTAACGATCAAATTGTTGAAACGCAAAATAAGAAAGCGCAAGAATTAAAACAGCAGGGGCTCACGATTCATTCGGATTCGCTCATGCTATCTGAGACGGACCCCGGAACGGAAATGGAAATACGTTTGAATTTCGACAGACGATTTGATTTGGAAAACTTAACACTGACTAAAGATGGACAAAATGTGGATTACCAAATTGCAGAGCAAAGTGATGGCAAGCTTATTCTTCATTTTTCACAAGAAAATGGCGAGGCAGGGAATTATGCCATTTCAGCAACTGCTAAATTGAAAGACAATGTTGCAGCAAAGGACATTCCAATTTTTGGATCGCTGAAAATAAATGCGACGGCTGTACAGAAAGTGAAAAAGGAAGTCGTTCAAGATACAGCTGCAACTCCTAATCCAGCTCCAGGAACTACTGGTAATGAATCGACCGAACCGAACAATTCTACGAAGAGTTCGGCGGGTACTGAAGCGACTGGGGAAAGGAATGTAGGTGCTACTGATGGCAAAACAGGTACTAAGGAAGTTGAACCAGCTATTGAAACGAAGGAAGAAACACTCATTCAAGAAGTTTATTCGTTTGAGTTTGCAGACTTGCCGTTTTATAACAAAGATGATTTTAGTTTGACGGATATGTTTAAAGAGCTGCGTTTGATTGTGCGGAATTATGAACGGACGGGCATATTATTCCAGCTTTATTATGGAATTAATCCTTGGGATAGTAACTATACACCTAGTGGTTCGCTTGACAGTCAAGCAACTTCTAATTCCTATTATGCTATTTTCAACCGAGACGACTTACTAGAAACGATTGCTGTGAAGGCATCAGGTAATATGACGAAGGCGTATAAAGAAAAATTGTCTGCGTTTGAGTCGAGGATCGCTGATTATAAACAGGTGATGAGTGATGCGGATTCACGGTCGCAAGATGTGGCTGCGCGGCTTATTGGAACGAATCAAGAAGCAATTAGTCAAAATGAGAACTTGGCAAAAATGCTAAGTGATATTGATTCTTGGCGAGAAAAGAGTTCGGGACTCGTTTCGGAAAATCAAGTTGTACTTGGAAATAGTTCGGATGAACAAGCGGCAACAATGGCTCTTGATAGTTCATTCGGGTCTTTACTTGCGACAAGTCAGAGCTTAGCAGATTCTACTGGACAAAATTTAGATTCGGCAAAAGGTGTGTACGACACGTTTGATGCAATTGATCAAGAAGCGAAAAATATTCAAAAAAGCGGAGAAAATTTAATTTCAGAGGCAGGCGGTTTATCAGGGTCACTTGCGAAAAAATTACAAGCGGATCAGACTTTTTCGAAGAACTTTTCGAAGGTCATGAAGAACAGTCGTGTAGGAGATCGTCAAAATGAAAACCTATATAACTTCTTGAGTAATCCAGTTGAAAAAGTAAATGGGAAAGCGATTGTCGCTGGAGATAAAACGACGCCTTATTACATGGTATTGATTTGTACGATTATCGCTCTATTTTCTGGATACGTCATTTCTGCTTTTGAGAAGAGACGTATTCAAAAAGACCAATTCAGTGAAGAACTGTCGATTGCTTCCCGTAATTTACCGATTACGAGTATCACGGTTGGGGTTGCGGTTATTGAAGGTTTGATGATTGGACTTATTTCTGGAAAAATCTTTGATGTGAGCGAGATTGGCTATTTCTTCTGGATAGGTATTTGTTTGCTGCTCATGCTACTCCTCGTATCTGGATGTACTTACTTGTTGCGGCAGTTGCAGATGGTAGGGATGTTTATCATTTTGCTTGTGCTAAGTTTGTATTTATTCCTAACCGATGCAATTGGACTAAATGTTGATAAGACTTCTGCGTTTGGAACGCTACAGAAATTCTCACCACTACAATATTTAGAGACCTTGCTTAATCGGATTTTGAATGGGGAAAGCAACATTTTGATTCTGACATTTGCTTGTATTGGAGTCGCTATAATTCTGATTGTTAGTAACTTGTTTGTTGTCAAAAAAGAAGCAGCGGAAGGAGAGGGCGTACATGAAAGCTAGGTTTTTAAGTATAGGTTTACTGATTATACTTGCTTGCTTTGCTACAGCTCCTTTCGCATTAGCGGCAGGAACAGGTTACTTAGAAAATGATGGGAAGATGGATCTGAAGACGGATCGGCTACAAAAAACGAATGAGGAAAAGCAAGAGGATCTTAAAAAGGCTGAGCCGACAATGCTCGATCAGTTGGAATTGCCACTTTTCACTCAAGATCTTGAAAAAAAAAATAAAAGCACAACAAAAGAAAGAACAGAAAAAATTTTCAGGAGATGCAGGATCAACTGTTTACAGGGAAAGCAGTGAAAAGTGATACAGCGAAAACCACACAGGAGGAACTTTTCAAGAAAACGAATACGACTCAAGCTTCTGAAGTGGGGGAAGATGTTCAGGATAAAAAAGGAAAAAGTACAGAATCAAAGTCATTGATTGCGATTATTGGTGCAGTTGTTATCGCACTTGGTGGTGGAATTTATTTTGCAAGTAAAAATACCATGGAGTAAGGGAGGATTAAGAGATGGCGAAAGAGACACATTTAAATGTGACGGTGGATTTTTCGAAGTGGGGTGCGGAAGTTTATGACTTACGCATTCCAGTCGGTCAGCCGGTAAGGGCTTTGATTGATAATCTAAAAGAAACGCTCAAAATTGAGATGCCAGATGCTTCGAAATGTTCGATTAAAGCTGTTAATAAAGGGATTTTATTAAGTGATGATGACAAAATGGTAGATTATCCAATTACAAATGGAGACATCTTAGAAATTTTATAAAAGGGAGCCGAGATGATGAAAAGTACAATTGAAATTGATGGTGTTACATATGATTTTAACTATGAACAGAATGAGTGGCGCGTTAGCTTTGTTGAATCCCGTACGCGGATTAAAGATGCTGCTCAGCTTGAAATTTTAACAAAACCGTCGCTATATTTTGTTCCAGTAAAAATTGAGCATGAAAAGGAAACTTATACGTTTTGTTATGAAATTGGGGAGACCATGTATCGCTTTGAAGAGGTCAGTAAAATGGAGCGAAAAGATAAACTGCGCGCCCTTAAAAATGTTGCGGATTTAAAAGCGCTGATTGGAACGCGTTTTACGTTTTTCCTTCACCCTGGAAATCTTATTTTTGATGAAAATTTAATGCCGAAAATTGTTCACCGTGGCTTAAAAGGAATCATTCATCCTTATGACTTAACAGAAGAACTATTCTTTAAGCAATATCAATCGCTTTGTGTGGCAATGTTTTCGAAGAAGTATCAATTTGATAATTTATACGCTGGCTCCCTTAAAAACGCTCGGGGAACTAATTTTGAGCGGCATCTAGCAGACGCAAAGACGACAGAGGAAATCGAAAGTTTCTTGCAAGAGTCGTTTGAAAAAGAATTGACAGATTCGAAACGAAAAATGATGTTGATTCCAAAGAAACGGTTCCGGATGTTTAGGGGGCTTGCGGTTGGATTTATTATTGCGACGCTACTGCTTGCGGGACCAGTGGTTTATTTTGCGTTCTTCAAAGTGCCTTATCAAAATGACTTGCTTTTGGCGAATGAGGACTTCCTTAAAACGGATTATACAAAGGTGATTTCAGATTTAGAGAATGAAAAACCTGAAAAATTACCTCAAGCTTCGAAGTATGAGCTAGCTTATTCTTATTTACAAGGAGAAAAGCTCGATGATAAGCGTAAAGAGAACATCATGAAAAATGTTAGTTTGAAATCGGATGAACAATATCTGCTTTACTGGATTTATAATGGACGCGGTGACTTTGATGAGTCACTTGATTCTGGAAAACGACTTCAGGACAATGAACTGGTGGTTTATGCACTTACGAAACAGCTGGAAGAAGTTCAAAATGACAAGACGCTTTCAGGTAATGAGTCTGTGAAGAAACAATCAGAAATTGAAGCGGAACTGAAGAAATATATGGAAAAAATTAACGGGAAAGATGATTCCGAATCCAAATAGGGGAGAATGAAGATGGGACAGAATACTTTACTTATTGTTAGTAACGGGAAAGCTTGTCATAAACAACATGTGTCTCCTGATAAGGTGACGGAGATTAGCGGTAACAAGGAAGCAGCAGTCTTTTATCCGGAGTTTCCCGGAACAGTGGACGTGCGCTTTGAAGATGAAGTGTGGATGGCAGGTAACACGGCACTTGAATTTGACCAAAAGCAAGAACTTGAAGTAGGCGAGAACGGACGGTTGTCACTTTACTTAACAGAAAATGTGGATGTGCAGTCTTTTGACACAGCTGGAAAACTCGTACTGACTTTTGGTGCTGGAAAAGAAAATGATGTGGTGCTTTCGGGTACGGATGCGGATTTTGTATTTATGCGAGATGACAAACAAGACATTTTTGCTGTGCAGGTTTTCGCTGGGGAAGTTTATCACAACTTTGAACGCTTGACAGGACGAGCTGACCTTCAAAATGGGGATCAACTCTATGTAGATGGGATCACCCTCACAGTCGGTCAAGATGATTTAACAATTGCGGCGGTTAAGTCTCGTATTTCGACAGATCTTGCTCCACTTTTCTCAGCCGATAATGCTTTTGGACCGGACTATCCAGACTATCACCGTTCACCGCGGATCATTTATCGTGCGCCTGAGGATAAGTTTACGCTTGCAAAACCTTCTGCGGCACCTACGAAGCCATCAGAGGGACTTTTGAAATTGATTTTACCTCCGCTTGTGATGATTGCGATCACGGTACTGATTTCGATTTTTCAACCGCGTGGGATCTACATCTTAATGACACTTGCGATGACAGGGATGACGGTTATCATGTCGCTTGTCACATATATTAAAAATCGCAAAGAATTTAAAGTAAAGACAAAAGAACGCGAGGAAAGCTACGATTTATATTTGAAACGTCGTACGAAAGATTTTCATCAGGCAAGTGAAAAGCAACGTCAAGCATTGCTTTATCATTATCCTTCTGTTGAAGAAATCGCCGAAATGGCAACACGTGTAGATTCGCGTATTTATGAAAAAACGAGATTACATCATGATTTCCTGACTTTTCGAGTAGGGACTGGGACAGAACCGATCAGTTTTTCTGTAGATTATAAAGAAGAAGAGTTTTCACAAGATAAGGATCCACTTGCGGATGCTGCTAGTCGTCTCAAAGGGCAATATGTGGATGTGAATAATGTTCCAGTTGCGACAGACTTAATGAATGGGCCTGTCGGATATATTGGTCCACGTGGACTCGTTTTAGAACAGTTGCAAATGCTTGTCATGCAAACAGCACTATTTCATAGTTATTATGATTTGCAATTTGTGACGATTTTCCCGGAAGAAGAAAAAGAAAACTGGGAATGGATGCGCTGGCTTCCGCATGCGAATTTGCGTGATGTAAATGTTCGCGGCTTTGTTTATCATGAGCGTTCGCGAGATCAAGTGTTAAATTCACTCTACCAAATTTTGAAAGAGCGGAAACAAGCACTTGCAGAAAGACCGAATAAAAATGAAAAACTATTTTTCGCACCGCATTATGTCGTGCTTATTACAGATGAAAAACTTGTGCTTGACCACACGGTGATGGAATTCTTTAATGAGGATCCATCAGAACTTGGGGTTTCACTTGTTTTTGTTCAAGATGTCATGCAAAGCTTACCAGAACACGTTCGGACGGTTGTTGATATTCGTGACCATAGAAGTGGGAATATCATTCTTGAGCAGGGTGATCTTGTGAACCGGACATTTATCCCAGATCACTTACCGGAAGAATTCGATAAGGAAACAATTTCGCGTGCACTTGCGCCGCTCAATCATCTTCAAAACTTGAAAAACTCGATTCCTGAGGCAGTTACATTCCTCGAAATGTATAATGTGGAGCGCGTGGAAGAATTAAATATCGGGAATCGCTGGACACAAAATGAAACGTATAAGAGCTTGGCTGTGCCACTTGGGCTACGCGGAAAAGATGACATTGTCAATTTAAACCTACATGAAAAAGCGCACGGGCCACACGGGCTTGTTGCGGGTACGACAGGTTCAGGGAAATCTGAAATTATCCAGTCGTATATTATTTCACTTGCTGTTAATTTCCACCCATATGAAGTGGCATTTCTGTTGATTGACTATAAAGGTGGCGGGATGGCGAACTTATTCAAAAACATGCCGCATTTGCTAGGAACGATCACGAACTTGGATGGTGCGCAGTCAATGCGTGCGCTTGCTTCGATTAAAGCGGAGTTACAAAAGCGTCAGCGCTTATTTGGTGAGCATGATGTGAATCACATCAACCAATATCAAAAATTATACAAACAAGGCAAAGCAAGCGAACCGATGCCTCATCTATTCTTGATTTCAGATGAGTTTGCCGAACTCAAATCAGAACAACCGGAATTTATGAAGGAACTTGTTTCGACGGCGCGGATTGGACGGTCGCTTGGAATCCACTTGATTCTTGCGACGCAAAAACCAAGTGGGGTTGTCGATGACCAAATTTGGTCGAACTCGAAATTCAAATTGGCGCTTAAGGTGCAAAATGCGAGTGATTCAAATGAAATTTTGAAAACGCCAGATGCAGCAGATATCACGCTTCCTGGTCGAGCGTACTTGCAAGTCGGAAATAATGAAATTTATGAGTTGTTCCAAAGTGCATGGAGTGGTGCGGATTATGTGCCGGATAAAGAAGATGAAGATTATCTCGATACGACAATTTATGCGATTAATGAACTGGGACAATATGATATCTTAACAGAAGATTTGAGCGGATTAGACAAGAAAGAAGATTTAACGAAGCTCCCTTCTGAACTTGATGCTGTCATTGATTATATCCATGAATATACGGAGGCAGAGGGGATTGAGCCATTACCTCGACCTTGGCTTCCACCGCTTGAAGAACAAATTTTCTTGCCAGAACTACATCCTGTGGATTACATGTCGGAATGGGCACGTGAAAAATCGCCACTACATGCGACAATCGGTTTCCTAGATATTCCAGAAATGCAAGCGCAAGAACCTCTTACACTTGATCTTGCGAAAGATGGACACTTGGCCGTCTTTTCAAGTCCGGGATACGGGAAATCAACTTTCCTTCAAACAGTTGCGATGGGTCTTGCTCGCGAGCATAGCCCAGAACGCTTGCATATTTATTTGCTAGATTTAGGAACAAATGGACTTCTGCCACTTAAAGATTTGCCGCAGGTTGCGGATACGATCATGGTGGATGAAGAAATCAAGATGCAAAAACTGATTCGCCGGATTACGCGTGAACTTAAAGTTCGGAAGCAAAAACTAAGCGAATACGGGGTTGCGAACATTGGTATGTATGAAAAAGCAAGTGGGACAGAGGTTCCTTCGATTCTGCTTGTGATTGATGCATTTGACTCAGTTGCAGAAGCGCCGTATAAAGATGATTTTGAGAAACTGATTGCGCAAGTGGCGCGTGAAGGTGCAGGTGTTGGGATTCATCTTGCCATTAGTGCAGTGCGTTCGAATGCGATTCGGATCCAAGTGCTTGCGAATATTAAGACGCAGATTGCGCTCTACATGATCGACCCGACGGAACCACGCAATATTGTAGGAAAAACCGACCTGACGATTGAGGAAATCGCGGGGCGTGGACTTGTGAAACTTGAAAACCCAACTTCGTTCCAAACGGCACTTCCGGTTTCGGGGGCAGATACGCTTGAGATTATTGAAAATGTACAGGCGGAAAGTAAGCGGATGAGCGAAGCGTGGACAGGTAGCGTGCCGGATGCGATTCCGATGGTACCAGATGTTCTGCCGATTGCGGAATACTTAGAGAAACAAGAAGTTACCGAGATGCTCAGAAACGGGGGAATCCCATTTGCTGTTGATTTCGAGGATGTTCAGCCGTTTGACTTATCATTAAATCAGCGTGGCCATACGCTCGTTCTTGCAGACTCACCAGATGTTGTGGAAAGGTCGATGCAATCCATTTTGGAAATGGCTGTGAAGAGTACAGGTATTCAGGTGACGTTATTTGATAATAGTTCATCACGCTTTGGAACTTATCAAAATCAAGTTGATTTGTATGCAAGTGATGAGGCAAGCTTTACATCTATTATCGGAGAGCTTGCAGCGGCATTTGACAACCGTGAACAAGCTTGGCGTGAAATTCAGTCGACGGGCATATCGCTCCAAGAGTTTTCGAAGCAATTTGAGCCAATCGTTGTGCTTGTAACGGATACGGCTTATTTAGCTGAAAATGTTTCGATAGATGCGCAAAAGCCACTTCAAAAACTTGTAGAACAGGGTGAGAAGATGGGTATCTACTTCGTTGCTGGAGCTGTGAGCGGACAAATTTATAGGGCTTATGATGAAGTTTCGGGAATGTTCAAGAAACAAAAAGTCGGCATCTTAGTTGGTAGAATCATCGACCAAAACGTACTTGAAGTCATGAACAAGCCTTATAAAGAACAGCCGCTACCACCATATGAAGCTTACTATATCAGACAAGGGCAAGCTGAGCGGATTAAACTTGTTGCTCCGCTTTAAGAAGGAGGAGATGGAATGGGTTTATTTGGTTTTTTTAATACGCCAACAGAAAAGAAACGAGATGACTATGATAAACTGCATGACTTATTGAAAGATGCGATTCGGGAGCATGATAATAAGATGGCAGAAGCCAAAGAAACGTTCAATAGTTACAAAAGCGCTGTACCAAACATGTCGAACAGCAAGCTCCCTTCTAATGATTTCGATCCAAAACGGGAGAAGCTAACTGCGAAGCTAGCTAAGTATATCAGTAGCGAAGCAGATAAACGCTCGAAGCTCGTCAGTGCGAAAAACAAAGCCTACGACAAGTATACAGAATACAAGGCGCAGGCAATTCACGAGGCGGCAGTTGAAAAGGCGAAGAAAGAAAAAGAGCGAAAAGAACGGGAGGAGCGACTAAAGAATGGGTAATGTGAAGATCAAAGCAAGTAAAGTTGCGGAAGCAAAAGCGCAGGCTAAAATCGTAGAAGACTCCCTCCGCGAAACGCAAAAAAAAATGTTCTGACCTGACCTCCTATGTAGCAAGTGCAAAGTGGGACGGGAAAACGCGGGATAGTTTCTTGACCTACATCGAGTTAATCGAAAAATACCACAAGGAAGTAAAATCACGTTACAAGAAGCAAAGAAAAGCTTTACAGAAATTGTCAGAATTCGAGGCTGACTTTGAAGAATCAAGTCAAGTACGTGAGGTGAAACGACTATGACAGCACAGGATACTTTTCGTGTAGAAGAACTATTTTTGATTGCTTCTGCTTTTGGCGGGGAATCCGTTTTCGGTTTACCAGACCGAGCGGTTTTCCAGCTGCAAGGCGAAGAAGGTTTTCGTGAAGGCTATGAGGCGCTTCAAGCGAAAGGGATTTTGAATGAAATTGGCGAACTGACAGATGGAGGCGCACTCGTTGTCGAATCTCTCGAAAACTATCAGCACTGTCAGTCGTATGTTCGGCTCAATCAATTTATGTTCGGGTTTCGGGATGAGGATTCAGAGAACGCGTATTTGCTGATTGAGGTGGAAGAAGATTCTTCTTACCGGTTTGAAGTCATGGATAAAGTATTCATTTTGCAACTTCTTACCCAGCAGTTCCCGCTACTTAAAAGAACGTTGTCGGAAGAAGAAAAATCATTTTTAATGCGTAAGCTGAGTACGGAAGACTCGGAGTTAGCTGCGCTAAGTGAGCCAGATGAACGTTTTTTGAGTATGGAATATTTTCATGTAAACGAGGAGCCATGTGTGGAAGAAAATCGTGAATTTTATCAGCAGTATTTCTTGTTTGTTTGGAAAGAGCGGTTGATTGCGGTTGACGTGGTACGTGAGGCGTATTATCAAGTGAGCGGTTATTGGCTGTGGAATGAGCTTTACCGCGAATTGAAGTTTCCAGTGAAGGAGGCGCTAGAGAATGGCACAACAGGCATTTAGTGGAGCGGGCGGTTCAGGAACGATTTCAATCAATCCAGATGAACTGACACACATTGCGAATGAACTAATGGCGATCGCGAATGAATTCGAATCGGTGATTGCGCCGGCGATTAAGAATATCAATCAACAAAACTATGTAACGGCCGGAAAAGCAAAAAAAAGCGATGAAGAAAGTATCCGATGCGAATGATCGCGTTTTGGAATTACAAGATCACTATTCCCGTGCATCATCACTTGTTTTTGAGACGTTAAATGCGATGATTCAAGCTGACCAAGAAGTGGGCGAAAAAATTATCGCGTCGCTGAATATTGGAGGCGATAAAGGATGAAGGATGTCCACTACATTGAAGCGGATTTTGAGAAAGCTGAAAAAAGCATTGGGAGCTTAATCGGCAAAGGCGTTTGGGGTAAAGGGGCGATTGATAGTTTAAAAGATGTCTCCAAGAACCTAGAAGAGGTGGAAAAAGATATTGCGAGATGGGATGCAGATGGCGCCATTTCATTTTCACATACGAATAATAAAAGCAAATATCAAAGTTTGTTCGAGGATTTTGAAGTTTTATATGACTTTGCAGGAGAAGCGGGGAACCTTGTAGAAGACAAGATTGACCAACCTTTTTATGAAGCATTAGATGAATTTGTGGAAGGTATGCGGGACTTAGATGCTTCAAAATTCACAACGAAAAATCGGATTGGTGCGACAACAACTGTCACGAGCTATGCGAATAGTTATACGCAAGAACAGATTGAAGTTCCCAAAAA
>NZ_AOCG01000015.1 GCF_000525795.1 Listeria aquatica FSL S10-1188 | reverse complement strand
CGTTACTTTTGGTTTCAACTGATTGAACTGATCGTCAAAGCAGCGCAAAAGCTTGTCCTTCCCATTCACTACGAAGTTGTTCTTGTAATTGGGATAAGCGTTGTAGCATTTGCTCAATATCCCGTGCGCTCGTTCCGTAAGTTTTCGCACGGTCTCGCAATTCTGCCGGGGTCATTCTGATTTGTCCTGACATGACATTCATCTCCTCTTTATGTATTGTTTTCTTGCAAGTATAATATACCATATTTTAGAAATGAAATTGTGTCAATTTAATGAACTTTTTAGCGACGCCCATACAAAAAGGTCTCACCTTTTAAGTGAGACCCATCTGACTCCTCTTTTGAAACCATTCAAAATAACATACCTCTAAAACCTTGGTCTGTTCGGTGTATCTGCTCCCCAAGTTTTGGAACCATTCAAAATAACATACCTCTAAAACCGCATTTTACTGCTTGAGAACGTTAAAGGGGTTTTGGAACCATTCAAAATAACATACCTCTAAAACTGTCACGAGTCTTGTTTTGAAGTGGGGTCAGTTTTGGAACCATTCAAAATAACATACCTCTAAAACCTCGGAAAGTTTTTCCGACATTTCGTAATCGCAGTACTCGTTCCTAGCAGAACTTCCATTTTGACGGTTCTTTTCTTAATTTCATAATAATTCTTAAGTAAGTAAAAAGCAAGTCTATTTTTCATTTAAACATCTCTCAAAAATTAAAAAAGCCTTGCCCACAAGGGCAAGGCAATTCTATTTATTTAAAGGTTCCATACTTGTCCGCATTTTTACTATTATCTGCGCTAGCTTGTCCAGCACATGCCTAAGCTAAACGACCAATCGAGCGCATATACTGCACCCACACGTACCCATCACTCCTTTGTCACACAAGCGGCACTTGCTGGAGCCAATCAAGCAGATGTCCAACAATTTGTGGGGCACAAAAAATTTGTCTATGACGGATTATTATACGCACTCAACTAAACAAGGCACAAGTCAGCTAGTCGATATAATTAGCGAACAATTGTCAGACAAATAACAATTCGGGGATTTTTTTGAAGGGTAGAAAAATCCCCGAATGATTTCATTTTTATTGCTTTTAGTTGATTTTGAAAAAAATAAAAACCCGCTATTACCAACGAATAGCGGGTTTTAAAAATCATTAAAAATCAAAATTTCTTACTGGTCTTTTTTCACTTGGCTCATAACTTCTTCAACAAAGTTATCTTCTTTTTTCTTCGATTCCTTCGCCAACTTCGAAACGTACAAACGACTCAACAGTTGCACCATGTTTTTTCGCAAATTCACCAACTGTCACATCAGGATCCTTAACAAATGGTTGATCAAGAAGGGAGATGTCACTTAACCATTTCTTCAAGCGACCTTCTACCATTTTTTCAACAATATTTTCAGGTTTTCCTTCATTTAAAGCTTGTTGTGTTAATACTTCTTTTTCATGTGCAAGTTCATCTGCATCTACATCATCACGAGAAATGTATTTTGGATTAATCGCAGCAATGTGCATTGCAATATCTTTTGCAACAGCAGAATCAGTTGTACCGTTAAGAAGAACTACAACACCAATACGTCCATTCATGTGAATATATTCACCGAATGCACAGTTCTCACTTTTTTCAGTGATGTCAAAACGACGAAGTGAAATGTTTTCACCAATTTTTGTGATCGCTTCTGTAATATATTCTTGAACAGTCACACCGTCTTCAATTTCAGTTTTAAGCGCATCTTCAAGACTCGCTGGACGAACTGCTAACAAGTGGTTTGCAAGTTTTTCAACAAGTTCTTTAAAGTTGTCGTTTTTCGCTACAAAGTCTGTTTCAGCGTTAACTTCAAGAACAATCGCATGTTTTTCATTACTTACTACATGAGTCATTCCTTCAGAAGCAATTCGGTCAGATTTCTTCGCAGCTTTTGCAATTCCTTTTTCACGTAAAAGATCGATTGCTTTTTCCATGTCACCGTCAGTTTCAACTAACGCTTTTTTACAATCCATCATTCCAGCGCCTGTTTTTTCACGCAATTCTTTTACCATTTGAGCTGTGATATTTGCCATTTTTTATTTCCCTCCAATAAAGTACTTTTAAAAAAGGTGATAAGCATATCATCTTATCACCTTTTTGTGTGTTTTAACAAAATTAAGCTTCTGTTGTTTCTTCAGTTTCAGTTGTTTCTTCAACTTGAGTTTGTTCAACAGCCGCTTCTACGTTTTCTTCACCTTGGTTCACTTCAATGATTGCATCAGCCATTTTTGCAGTAAGCAATTTAACAGCACGAATTGCATCATCATTTGCAGGGATAACATAATCGATTTCATCAGGATCACAGTTAGTATCTACAATACCGATGATCGGAATATTTAATTTGCGAGCTTCAGCAACCGCAATACGTTCTTTACGAGGATCTACGATGAAAAGTGCATCTGGAAGACCCTTCATATCTTTAATTCCGCCCAAGAAACGTTCAAGTTTTTCTTGTTCTTTCTTCAAAAGAACAACTTCTTTTTTAGGAAGAACTTCGAAAGTACCGTCTTCTTCCATTTTTTCAATTTTCTTAAGGTGTTTGATACGTTTTTGGATCGTTTCAAAGTTTGTAAGTGTTCCACCTAACCAGCGGTGATTTACAAAATATTGACCAGAACGTTCTGCTTCTTCTTTCACAGATTCTTGCGCTTGTTTTTTAGTGCCGACAAAAAGGATAGTTCCTCCGTCAGCAGCCACTTCACGCATGAAGTTGTAAGCTTCGTCTACTTTTTTAACCGTTTTTTGTAGGTCGATGATGTAAATTCCGTTACGTTCCGTAAAGATGTATTTTTTCATCTTAGGGTTCCAACGGCGTGTTTGGTGTCCAAAATGTACACCAGCTTCTAGCAATTGTTTCATTGAAATAACAGGCATGTTATTCCCTCCTATTGGTTTTATTTTGCGGACAAATCCGCCCTCCGTATAGATCATTCAAAGGAAAGACTTAAATTTTAAGCACCCTTTCTTTTGTCACTATACGTGTGTATTAACACTGCCCTTAACTATATCACAATCGGCTTTAGACGTCAATAAATATACGCCTACCGGTTAGCTTCTCTCGAAAGATACAAGCCTAATATAGAAAAAGTAGAATTCCGCTTCATAGGTATGGACACTTCGTACTTCAAATTCCTTTTAACTATTTGTATGTTTCTTATTTGTGATTATCAGTAATAGCTCGATTAAAATGAAAATCAATCATTCTCCTTCATTTTTTAATCAAAAAAACAATCGAGCTCATCCGATGAATCGGTCTACTCGATTGTTTTTTGGTTTAGTTAGCCACAATATTAACTAATTTTCCTGGAACAGCAATGACTTTACGAATGGTTTTTCCACCCGTTTCAGCTTGAATGCGCTCATTAGCTAGTGCAACTTTTTCAAGTTCATCTTTCGACATTGTTTTAGAAACAATTTCTTTCGCTTTTACTTTTCCATTAACCTGCAAAACGATTTCTACTTCATCTTCTACAAGTTTGCTTTCGTCATATGTCGGCCAAGCTTGATAGGAAATCGATTCGCTGTGTCCGAAGATTTCCCAAATCTCTTCTGCAACATGTGGGGCGATTGGAGCAAGTAGCTGGATAAAGCCAAAAGCATACGCTTTTGGAACTGTTTCGGCTTTATAGGCCTCATTCACAAAAATCATGAGGGCGGAGATTCCGGTATTGAAACGAAGTCCTTCATAATCTTGTGTGACTGTTTTCACCATTTGATGATAGGCTTTTTCAAGCTTTCCATCATTTTCAGAAACTACTTTTTCACTAAGTTGTCCAGCTTCATTTACAAATAAACGCCAAACCCGGTCTAAGAATTTCCGGGCTCCTTCTAGTCCATTTTCACTCCAAGAAATAGAAGCATCAAGTGGTCCCATAAACATTTCATACAGGCGCAAAGTATCCGCTCCATATTTATCTACGACATCATCTGGATTCACCACGTTTCCACGTGACTTCGACATTTTTTCATTGTTCTCCCCGAGGATCATGCCTTGATTAAACAGTTTTTGGAAGGGTTCTTTTGTTGGAACAACGCCAATGTCATACAAGAATTTATGCCAGAAACGCGCATAGAGCAAGTGAAGAACCGCATGTTCAGCCCCGCCGATATAAACATCGACTGGAAGCCATTCACGAAGCTTTTCTTTATCTGCAATTTCTGTTTGATTGTTTGGATCGATATAGCGGAGGAAATACCAACTTGATCCCGCCCATTGTGGCATCGTATTGGTTTCACGGCGTCCTTTCCTGCCAGAATCATCCACGACGTTTACCCAGTCCTCCAAGTTTGCAAGCGGAGATTCTCCTGTCCCTGATGGTTTAATTTCCGTTGTTTTTGGAAGGAGTAGCGGAAGCTCGTCTTCTGGCACAAGTGTTGTTTCCCCGTCTTCCCAGTGAATAACAGGAATAGGTTCACCCCAGTAACGTTGTCTGCTGAACAACCAGTCACGTAAGCGGTAAGTGATCTTCCGTGTCCCAAATCCTTCTTTTTCAAGCCAGTCAGAAATTGTGCGAATTGCTTCCTCCGTATTCATGCCATCTAGGAAATCAGAATTAACATGGGGACCATCGCCTGAATAAACTTCTTTTTGAACGTCGCCACCTTTTACAACTTCAAAAATCGGCAAGTTGAACTGCTTGGCAAATTCGTGATCGCGTTCGTCGTGCCCTGGCACCGCCATAACAGCCCCTGTCCCGTATTGAATAAGCACATAATCTGCAACCCAAACTGGGATTTTTTGACCTGTCGCAGGATTGACTACATAAGCCCCAGTTGCAACACCAGTTTTTTCTTTTGCTAAATCTGTTCGTTCTAGTTCACTTTTTAGTTCAACTTGTTTTTTATAAGCTTCAACTGCTTCTTTTTGTTCAGCGGTCGTGATTTGTTCTACAAGCTCATGTTCAGGTGCCAAAACCACATAAGTTACCCCGAAAAGTGTATCTGGACGCGTTGTGAAAACTTCAATTTTTTCCTTCCGTCCCTCTAATTGGAAACTAACTTCAGCACCTTCCGAGCGACCGATCCAGTTGCGCTGCATATCTTTGATGTTCTCCGGCCAGTCTACAAGGTCCAAATCATCAATTAAACGATCCGCATAAGCTGTAATTTTAAGCATCCATTGCCGCATTGGCTTCCGGTAGACAGGGAAACCTCCACGTTCACTCTTACCATCAATGACCTCTTCATTAGCAAGCACAGTTCCAAGTGCAGGGCACCAGTTAACAGCCACTTCGGCTTCATAGGCTAATCCTTTTTCATACAGCTTTTCAAAAATCCACTGTGTCCATTTATAATAGTTTGGATCTGTTGTGTTTAGCTCCCGGTCCCAGTCATAAGAAAAGCCTAGAGATTTAATTTGGCGCTTAAAGTTTGCAATATTTTGTTCCGTAAATTCCGCTGGATCATTTCCTGTATCAATCGCATATTGTTCAGCAGGAAGACCAAAGGCATCCCATCCCATTGGGTGAAGTACATTGTATCCTTGGGCCCGCTTCATTCGTGATAAGATATCCGTTGCTGTATAACCTTCGGGATGCCCTACATGAAGGCCTGCACCTGATGGATACGGAAACATATCTAGCGCATAAAAGTTTTCTTTTGATGCATCCTCAGTGGTTTTAAAGGTCGCCTTGTCATCCCAAATCTTTTGCCATTTCGGTTCAATTTCTTTGTGGTTAAAAGTCATCCTTAATTCTCTCCTTTTTTTCTTTTATTCATAAAACGAAAATAAGTCGTCTGAACATGAAACAAAAGACCTCTCGTCATAGCTATAACGGCTATGGGACGAGAGGTCTTCTCCCGCGGTACCACCCAAATTAGTGATTACTTCACTCAACTTCTTGCTCCTTAACGCGGATAACGTACGATTTATAAAAAGGCAAGTTCACCCAACTCATCGATCAGCTTCCACCAGCCGCTGATTCTCTTAGATTCCCAAAGTTTAGATTACTACTCCTTTAGTCGTTTCCATATTCGATTAAGAACTATTGTAGCTGATTTCTAGTCTTTTGGCAAGACTGTTTGTTTTTTCATAAGGGGATAAAGCAGGAAACCCATGAGAAATAATCCCGCACTTAATAGGAATATGGTTAGATTTTCCGTACCACTTTTCATAATCCAAAGACTATAACCTAAAGCAAGGATAGCAATCACTCCATCAACTATTCGTTTTATAGGTTTTGAATTCTCATACGTACTTCCCGAAAAAACGAGTTTAAGTTGAAAAATTGGTGAAATAAAGTATTGAATTAAGAAAGCAAGTGTGGAAACTTTAACAACAAAGTCATATGCAACTGCGATATCGCCAGAAAGCGTGGAACAAATAAAAAACTGTGATGCAAGGCATGTAAGCACGAGAGAACGTATCGGTGTTCCATTTTTATTGACTTTACTTAAAAAGGGAAGGAAAATACCTTTTTTTTGCTGCTTGGTATGGAGCTTCTGCACTCATCATCACCCAACCAATGGCCGAACCAAATAGACAAATCAAAGCGAGAATTGCCATTACGGCGGAGCCTCCACTCCCAATCACCGAATTTAACGCATCCGCAAGTGGGCTTGCACTGCCAATGAGTTTTTCTTTTGGAATGAGACCTAGCGCTAAAATCGAAATCAAACTATATAACATCACTGCAACAACTAGTCCTGTAATGGTAGCCGCTTGAACAGCTTTTCCTGACTTAGCACGTCCAGAAAACATTAATGCCGATTCAATACCAATAAAGGCCCAAAGTGTGACGATCGCTGCGCTGTTTACTTGTGAAAGCAAGCCTTCTTTTAATCCTGAACTATCATAGACAGGGTGATAAAAAGCCCCCATTTTAACCGATTGGAAAGAGAAAACAGCGATGATAATGAAAAGGAAAAATCCCCCCACCTTCGCAACCGTCGCAACTAAATTAATTTTCCCTGCGCCACTTACACCTTTTGAAATGATAAAGGCAATGCCCCAAAGTAAGACGGTACACACGGCGAAGGTCAGCGCCTGACCTTCTGTAATCGTGAACTCGCCGATTTCAACAAAAGAATCTCGACTATTTAATATCGGGAAAAATACCGATAAGTAGCCAGCAAACGAGGTAATCAGTGAGACATTTCCTGCCCAGTTCGCCACCCAATAACTCCACACAGCGATGAATCCTGCCATTTGTTTCGCTTTAGGACGGTTAAAGAATGCATACGCATGACTTTGTGCACCGCTTGTTAAATCTGGTCGTTTGACGGCTAAATTGCCGAATACAAGCGCGATCATGAGAACACCGGCACCTGTAAAAATCCAAGCTAGCAAGGTTGCAAGCGGACTAGCTACTTCAGCCATTTGCCTTGGAAGCATGAAGATTCCAGACCCCATCATGTTTCCGATCACGAGGGCTGTTAAAACGAAAAAGCCCATTTTTCTTTGCTTTGTCATCTGTGTATGCACTCCTTTTTATGTATTTTAGTGTATTAGCACTTTACCAAGTGAAAGTGTAATTATAATATCAAAATTATTTTTATTCGTCAACTTAAAAATATGGTAAACTAGAAGCAATGAATTTAAAGGAGTCTGAGAAACCTTGAAGAAAGAAAATCCATTTCCTTATAGTCTCGATAATAAACGTTACCACACTTGGAATTATACCCTTAGACAAGAATTCGGAATGAAAATTTTTAAAGTCGCACTTGATGGCGGCTTTGACTGTCCAAACCGCGATGGTACAGTTGCGCGTGGGGGTTGTACATTTTGTAGTGCCGCTGGATCAGGCGACTTTGCTGGTGATCGAAATTTTGATTTATCCGCGCAATTTGCCGAAATTCGCGACCGAATGCATCACAAATGGAAAAGCGGAAAATACATCGCTTTTTTCCAAGCGTTTACGAATACCCATGCTCCTGTTGAAGTACTCCGTGAAAAATATGAAGTGGTTTTAAAAGAAGAAGGTGTCGTTGGGCTTTCCATTGCGACACGTCCCGATTGCCTTCCAGATGATGTCGTGGATTATTTAGCTGAGTTGAATGAACGAACTTATCTTTGGGTAGAGCTCGGCTTGCAGTCCGCTCATGATGAAACAGGGAAATTAATCAATCGTGCACATGATTATGATTGTTATCTTGAAGGTGTACGCAAGCTGAAAGGGCGTGGTATTCGTGTTTGTACCCATATTATTAATGGTCTACCAAAAGAAACGCCTGAAATGATGCTTGAAACAGCTAAAAAAAGTGGCGGAAAGCGGTGTAGAAGGAATCAAAATCCATTTGCTCCACTTGTTACGTGGTACGCCAATGGTAGAAGATTATAAACGCGGCGATTTAACATTTTTAACACAAGAGGATTATGTGAAGCTCGTTTGCGATCAACTTGAGATTTTGCCACCTGAAATGGTTATTCACCGAATCACAGGAGACGGTGGTGTGGATGATTTAATTGGGCCGATGTGGAGCTTGAATAAATTTGAAGTGTTAAACGCCATTGATCAAGAACTAATTTGGCGGGATAGTTATCAAGGAAAAAAATTTAGTGAGGTGCACGCATGAATTTAGAAGGCATCTTGCCGTTCAGTCATCAGCTCTTAAGGAAAGTTATTTTCCCAGGGGATGTCGTCATTGATGCAACTTGTGGCAACGGGCATGATACGCTTTTTCTTGCGCAGCTCGTTGGACCGAATGGTAAAGTTTACGCCTACGACATACAACAAACCGCAATTGAGAAAACAGAAGCACGCCTTGACGAAGCTTCTTGCAAAAATCAAGTTCTGCTCTTTAAAAAAAAGTCATGCAGAACTAGCTGCTGATGTGAGCGAACCCGTGCGAGCGGTCATTTATAATCTCGGCTACTTGCCGGGAGGAGATAAGTCAATTACGACCCTTGAAGAATCTACTCTCGAGAGCATTTCTGCCGCACTTGAAAAACTGATGGTGGGTGGACTTGTCATTTTGGTCATCTATCATGGTCACGAAGCAGGAAAACTTGAAAAAGAAGCGATCTTAAACTATGTTTCTCATCTCCCACAAGAAAAATTCAGCGTACTCCAATATGGTTTCATTAATCAGCGTAATCTGCCTCCCTTCGTCGTGGCAATTGAAAAGCGCTAAAAAAAAGTCCAGAAAACAAGGAACTCCTTGTTTTCTGGACTTTTTAGATTATAAGTGGTATTTGACATGCAATTTAATCAGCGTTTAAAAAATCAATTTCCTGTTTCATCGTAAGAGGGAAAATCTCCAGTTTTTCATTGCTCAAATCTGCTTGGTGTAAGCTGACGCATTTAATTCTGCGGTTATCATATTCACAGAAGTAATAACGTAGCGATGTGGTGCACATGGCTGTCATATAAACTGAATAATCATTGTGCCCATTTTGATGAATGACGGCTCCTTTTGGAACTTCAACCGGAGCAAGCATATGAAAAATCTGTGTAACCCCTTCGATTTCATTTTTTGGCTCACTCGCGTAAAACTTCATATAGGCAGTTCGTAAAAAGCGAGACGGTGGCGTGTAGTCGCCAGGAAGCCCAAAGGTCCCACTTCCCTGTCCAAATGGTGAAAAAGTCTTCGTGGAAGTTTGAATGGGTTCTTTTGATCTTGGATTCACGCCAATATAGTTCCGTAAATTGGCTTCATGCCATTCATAATTTGGACTATTTGTCATGACTCCAATCGTATCTTGATGGATTTTAATTCCATCTGGATCAGGTTCAACAATAATAGAACGCCCTGTACTGTCCGAAAAAATATAATGAAGTGGAGGTACAACGCCTAAAATTGAATTGCTCTCATTGATAATTTCAATTGTCTCAAAAAGTGCGATGGCTTCATCAAGAGAACCCGCATTAGCAAGAATATAACTGACTACACGAAGTGGATTAACGCCGCCCCTTGCATCTTTCTTCTCCGTATAAGTTGCAAATCCAGGATAATAAAGGGTCGCACCTGCCACACCTTTTTCATTAATCCCATCATAAAAAATAGGAAATTGTAATTTATATGCCGCCATTCCTAAAAAGGCGTATTTCCCTTTACGAAGCTCATTTTGTCTTACTTCCATTTCAAAATTTCTTGGTACGATGACGACCCCACTATCTGTATACATAGAAAAATCCATGGTTCTTGATAAGAATTGTGTGTTGTCTTCTGCTCCAAATGTAAAACTACTACATCCTAACATAAATTTAATTCCTCCTTTATGCTTATTCTTTACCCCCTTTTTCACCTTTTCTGAGTCAAAAATATGCTTTTCAAAACGAAAATATTGGTTTTTTGAGTGACTTTTACTCAAGACATAGCCAAATAAGCCGGTAGCAATTAATTGCTACCGGCTTATGAAACCAAGATTCTTATTTACTAAAATCGTATTTTCCTTCTACATAAATAGAATACCAAATCATGAAGATTACAACCGTCCAAATTTTACGGCTATAGTCATGTTTACCTGCACAATGTGCTTCTAACAAATCAAGCACGTACTGCTTATTAATCAAATGATCTGTTTCTGATTCATGAATGATATTTTTTACCCATTCATTCATTTCTGCTTTTAACCAGTGGCGAATTGGAACAGGAAAGCCTAATTTACGACGATTAAGCACGTGCTCAGGGACAAAAGTTTCAGCAGCTTTCCGGAGAATATATTTCGTTGTCCCATTCGTTGTTTTCAGTGAAGCTGGAATTTCTTTAGCTACTGCAAAAACCTCTTTATCAAGGAAAGGTACACGCACTTCAAGAGAATGCGCCATCGTCATTCGGTCAGCCTTTAATAAAATGTCTCCACGAAGCCAAGTATGAATATCAATATATTGCATCCGTTCTACTGGGTTATAGCCCTTTGTTTCATCGTAAAACGGCTTCGTGATATTTGTATAATCATGACCTTCTTCGTAGCGTGGAAGTAAAATTCGTTTTTCAGCTTCTGTAAACATTTTTGCATTTCCGATATAGCGCTCTTCCATCGGTGTTGTTCCGCGTTCAAGGAAGCTTTTCCCTCGCATTCCTTCTGGCATCACTTTAGCAACACCATTTAGCATAGATTTAAATACCCCAGGCATTTTGTTAAACATCGAAAGGGAATTTGGTTCATTATAAATATTATAGCCACCGAAAAACTCATCGGCCCCTTCCCCAGAAAGCGCAACCGTTACTTCTTTTCTTGCTTCACGTGCAAGGAAATAAAGTGGAATTGCCGCTGGATCTGCTAGTGGATCATCCATGTGCCAAACGATCTTTGGAAGCTCCTCCATATATTCTTGAGGAGTGATCACATAGCTGATGTTCTCTACGCCAAGTTTATCAGCTGTTTCTTTCGCCACATCAATTTCACTGAATCCATCACGTTCAAATCCAACAGAAAAAGTTTTAATTGCCGGATGATATTCTTTTGCAATCGCTGCAATAATGGATGAATCAATACCACCTGAAAGAAAAGAACCTACAGGAACATCTGAACGCATATGCACCTTAACAGAATCATATAATACATCACGAATTTGTTTAATAAACATATCTTCTGATTTTTGAACGGGCGCAAATTCTGGTTTGTAGTATTGCGTAAAGGCCATTTCTTCACCAATTTTTTTCGTGAAGTAGTGACCAGGAAGCAAGCGTTTCACCTCTGTTGTTAATGTGTCCGGTTCTGGAACGAATTGGTAAGTCATGTAGTTTTGCAAAGAAACTTCATCCAAATTTTGATTTTTGAGCGCATGAAGAATAGATTTTTTTTCAGAAGCAAGGTATAAATTGCCATCTTCTTCCGCATAGAAAAAAGGTTTAATTCCAAATGGATCACGTGCCCCGTAAACACTATTTTCTTGCTTATCCCAAATTACAAATCCAAACATCCCGCGCAAATAAGAAGCAGCTTGTTCTTTATATTTCGCATAAGTCGCAATGATAACTTCCGTATCACTTTCTGTTTCAAAAGTCATACCTTTCATTTTTTAGCTTTTCACGTAATTCCACATAGTTATAAATTTCTCCATTGAAAATAATCCAGTAGCGTTCATCTTCATACGTAAGCGGTTGATGACCATTTTCCACATCAATGATACTAAGTCTTCTAAAACCGAATTGAATATGCTCATCCGTATAGTATCCTTCATCATCTGGTCCGCGGTGAGTGATCATATCATTCATTTCTTTAAACGTTTGCTTTTCTTCACCTGTTATTTCAGCAATGCGGTCATGAACGCATCCTACAAATCCACACATTGAGACATTTCTCCTCTATCTGATTTTTCATTAATTCACAGTTTACACAAAGATTATCATAACATAAAGCCGCTCGCTTTGCACGGTGAATTACTACTCTCAAAAAAAAGAAAACGCCAAACAAACGCCGGCGTCTCCTTTCTTTTATTTTTCTAAAAAGCGTTTTAAATCATCGACCTTATCCGTTCGTTCCCAAGGTAGATCTAAATCGTGTCTTCCAAAATGTCCAAAAGCAGCCGTTTTGCGATAAATTGGTTGGCGCAAATCAAGCATTTTGATAATCCCAGCTGGACGTAAATCAAAGTTGGCGCGAACTGCTTCCGTGAGTTCCTGCTCGCTATACATACTCGTTCCATAAGTCTCAATGGATATTGAGACTGGATGAGCAACTCCAATCGCATAAGCCAGTTGCACTTCTGCCTTTTTTGCAAGTCCAGCAGCCACAATATTTTTAGCAACATAACGCGCGGCATAAGCGCCAGAGCGATCCACTTTCGTTGGATCTTTCCCGGAAAAGGCACCCCCACCGTGGCGTGCATAGCCGCCGTAAGTATCCACAATGATTTTTCGACCCGTAAGCCCAGCATCCCCTTGCGGCCCGCCAATCACAAACCGACCGGTCGGATTGATGAAGTACTTCGTTTTTGCATCAAGAAGCGCTGGATCAATCACGGCTTGAATGACTTGTTCATGCATATCTTTTGCGATGGTTTCTTGCGAAATATCGGGATGATGTTGTGTTGAAATAACAACCGTATCGATTCGTGCTGGCTTATTTTCCTCATCGTACTCAACCGTAACTTGTGTCTTCGCATCTGGGCGCAAATAATCAATTGTCCCCTCTTTACGAAGTTCCGCGATTTTTCTTGCCAGTTTATGAGCAAGAGAAATTGGAAGCGGCATAAGCTCCTCCGTTTCATCCGTCGCAAAACCAAACATTAAGCCCTGGTCTCCAGCACCAATCGCTTCAATTTGAGCATCTTCATCTTCTTCCCCACTTCTTGCCTCAAGAGACTCATCTACCCCTTGAGCAATATCTGGAGACTGCTCATCAATGGCCGTTAAAACAGCACAAGTTTCTGCATCAAACCCGTATTTAGCTCGTGTATAGCCAATTTCTTTAATGGTTTCCCGTACAATTTTGGGAATATCTACGTAAACTGACGTTGTAATTTCGCCAGCAACCAGTACAAGTCCTGTTGTCACCGTGGTTTCACAAGCCACGCGCGCATCCGGATCTCTTGCAAGTATCGCATCCAAAATCGCATCTGAAATTTGATCGGCAATTTTATCCGGATGTCCATCAGAAACAGATTCTGACGTAAACAAATGACGCTTCGCAGTCATTCTTGTATCCTCCTTTTATTCTCTACCATTCGCGTGCAGCAAAGAAAAAAAGCCTTTTCTCTAAGTTTTTGCGCATAGAGAAAAGGCGTATCATTTCATTACCTTCACTCTCATCGATCAGGAAAACTCCTGCTCAGGTTAGCACCTTACAACAAGTGTAGGTTGCTGGGCTTCAAAGGGCCAGTCCCTCTACCGCTCTGGATAAGAGATATTTATTTTAGTTTTACAACTAACTAGCTTTAAGTATACTGGTTTACGAAACGAAAATCAAGGGGAAATCCCTTCCTGCCCTGCTAAAAAGTCCGGCCAATCTTCCTGCTTCATTTCTCGGTAGCGGTGGTAAAACGCCTCCCCCTTCTCAGATCGGCTATAGCGAATACCGTCATTCGACCGGTAGCGAAAAAGCAAGCCAAGTTCTTCAAGCTCATACACGGCAAGCAAAAATTCCGTCTTGTTTTTGAGAGCACTCCCTCCGTTTCTTGCACGATCATTAATTAGTTCATTCATATTCGATGAGCCTCGATAGACATTTTCGATGATTTGAAAAGCAACTTCAAAGGGTAAACGCATTCTTTCACATACTTTCATTTTCAAGATTCTTTTTTATTATACAGGAAACGCATGATTTTTTCTTGAACAAATTCGAAATTTTCTACGTATGTTTTGAATAAAACGCCAAATTTTGCCACGGTTCCTTGCAATAAGACGATATAACCATTCGCCTAAAATGGGGATAAACGGTAAATAAAGAACTAACGCCCCCCACTTGACTATTGGAAGTGCCCTTAAAATGCGCCGAACCGCTGAAAAGCCACGATAAATCCGCCCATTTTCCGATACAACATGGAGCTCTCTTAATAAATCAGTTTGATTAAAATAACTACCGCTATCTTCTTGAAGCTTTTCGAAATATAATAGACCCTGCGTATCTAGCCTTTCTACATAGCCTTTTACCCACTTGCAGAAAGAACAATTTCCATCATATAAAACCCGGTATCGCACAATAAAAACCTCCTTCTTCCTATTTTTCCCCTTATCATATTTTTAAACCTGTGGTATGATTAAGGATATTAAAAATAGAATTTGTTCGAACGCGAGCAATAAAGGAGTTAAATTATGGGCTTATTTATACTTACTCTAATTCTTTTGGCCGGATTTATTGTAGCCATGCTACTTTTTGAATTCGTATTCAAACTAGAATGGTTCAAATATTTTTTAGCCACAATTGGATTGATTGCAAGTGGAATTATTTTTTTCATCAGTTTTTATGGCGGCGGCCTAAAGCAAACGGAAATTGCTATCGCCCTCTTTTTTGCTAGTTTCGGTGAATATGTTGTTTCGCTTGTTATCAGTCTTGTCCGCTTGATTCAGCGAAAAAAAGAACAAGCTTAAAACTAATAATGAAAAACCAGACAGAAAATTTCTGTCTGGTTTTTCATTATTTCGTGTAAACCGTTGAAAAAGCTTGTTTAATTACGGCACAAGATGCTTGATACAGTTTTTCTTCTTCTGTCGTCAACTGTTCAAGCGGCAAAATCTGACAAACCCCATCTCGACCAATAACAGCTGGTCGTCCGGCATATACACCTTCGCTTTCATCATAAACAGAAATCGGAAGTACTTCACGTGCATCATCATGGATAATTGCAATAAGTCGAGCTGCCGCTGTTGCGATACCAAAACTCGTCCAACCTTTTCCAAGCAAAATATTCCAACCTCTAGCCCGCACTTTTTCCTTGAACTCTGCACGTTCTTCTAAAGAAAGCAATTCAAGCGCTGGTTTCGTTCCGACTTTAACACCTGACCAAGCAATAAATTGGGATTCCCCGTGTTCTGCGAGGACATAGCCTGAAATGCTTTTCGGTGAAACTTGAAAATGCTCTCCAAGTGCGCTTCGCATCCGCATAGTGTCAAGTGAAGTTCCTGTTCCAAACACCTGTCTCTTTGGAAGCCCACTTTCTTTTGCAATGATTTGTGTGATGACATCACAAGGGTTTGTAATATTGATAAAAATCCCATTGAAGCCCGTTTGCATCACTTTAGGTACAATCGAACGCACGGCTGCACTTGTTTCTTTCAATTCTTCCATCCGGTCTTTTTCAAGCAGCGTTGTTGGTCCAATTGCCATCACGATAACAGAGGCGTCTCGGAGCAATTCATAGCCTCCAGAAATCACCTTCGTGTAAGAATGCGTAGCAGACAACATGTCCCGAAGCTCCATAGCCTCACTGCTCGCCTTCTCACTTTTTTGATCTACTAAAACGAGTTCCGTACAAATCCCTTGCGTGACGAGTGAAAAAGCGACATCTGAACCAACGTGCCCACATCCAATAATTCCAACTTTTTGTTGCATTTTCGTTGCCTCCTCTTAGTTGCTTGAATTTAACGAAACAAGTTCATATGTAAGTAGTGTTACATCATTTTCCCAAACAACTTTACGCGGGATCACCATGCCGCTTGTTTCGCCGTCTTTTGTTTTGCGGAGCTCAATTTCAATATCCAGTGGATAAATTCGGTAGCCTGCTTTTTCGAGTTTGAACAAGTTTTCATCAATTCTTTCTTCATTTCCTTTTGTTACGACCATCGTATTAACTTCAAGCTGCATTCCCATCTGGATCCCTCCAATTCTTATTTTCTATCATAGCAGAAAATCCCCTTTTTTGCCCACTATCTCATCAAGTCTTTTTTAAAATTTCTTGCATGCCCTCATCCCGCATAAAAAAACTGAAAGCTTCCCTTTGAACGATTTTCCGTAAATGTCCCTTTAAAAGCTTAGGACCCGTGGTTTCCAGATAATTTTCTTGTGGCACAATTTGTTTCACTTCGCAGAAAAAAACACGCTTTGTAAACGGACGTTCTGAAGAAGCCACTTCATAGTCAGCTACAAAAACAAATTCAAAAGGAATAGCGCCTGTTTCTTCCATTAGTTCTCGTTTCGCCGTCGTTGTGTTATCCTCTCCCGCCTCCCCTTTCCCGCCAGGAAATTCAAGCCCGCGAATTTTATGTTCCGTAAAAAGCCACTTTCCTTCATAATGTGGGATAACAAGGACATCATTTTGTTCCTCTTTCGACTGTGCAAAATGAATTTTCACATCATTCCCGTATGCATCCTGATAACTGAACACAATCATCGTCCCTTTCTTTTTTTTTAAAAATATGATAAGCTTAACTTAGTAAAATTTAGAAGGTGAATTTCGTGTTTAAAAAAAATCTTAGTCGGCTTGATTCGCGTATATCGAAAATTCATTTCACCACTTACGCCACCTTCTTGCCGCTTTTCGCCAACTTGCTCTGAATATGGCATCGAAGCAATTCAAACGCATGGCGCTCTTAAGGGCAGTTATTTAACCATCCGTCGAATTTTAAAGTGTCATCCTTTCCATAAAGGGGGATTCGATCCCGTACCACCAAAAAAATCTTCTTCAAACTCGCGTCACCACCATTAATATAGCATAAAAAACTGTCTTTCAGCAGACAGTTTTTCTTTTTTCTACAAAAACACTTGCTTTCCCCGTTTTTTTCCTGTAATATCAATTACGGATGATAAATCGGATTGATTACGATTTATTTTTTTGATTCTCAAAACGGAATGATTTTGATTTAAGGAGTTGAGTATTACCGATGAAAAACTGGCAAAAATTGCTAGCCCCTTTACTTATTCTCGTTTTACTGCTTGCTGCATGCGGCGGATCAGGTGAAGCGAAAAAAGAAGATGGAAAGATTCAAGTTTACACGACTGTTTATCCTCTCACTTACTTAACACAACAAATTGGTGGTTCTTACGTTCATGTGAAAAGTATTTACCCGGCTGGTGCAGATGCGCATAGTTTCGAACCAACACAAAAAGATATGTTAAAACTCGCGGATAGCGATTTGTTCTTCTACATTGGTCTTGGAATGGAAGGCTTTGTTGATAAAGCAAAATCAACATTAAAAGAAGAAAAGGTTTCCTTTATTCCGCTCGCAGAAAAGCTCGACCTTCCGAAAGATCCAGATGCCGCGCTTGAAAATGACGAACACGAGCACGAAGGAGAAGAACATGAGCATGAGCACGGCGATATCAATCCACACGTTTGGCTGTATCCAAAATATATGGAAGAAATGGCAAAAACGATTAGAGATAGGCTCACGAAAGAAATGCCTAAGCAAAAAGCAACTTTTGAAGAAAACTACAAAAAAAACCGTTGAAAAACTTAAAAAGCTCGATGATTCTTATGCAGAAATGGCGAAAAATGCAAAACATAAAGATTTTGTAACGGCACATGCGGCATATAGTTACTGGAATACCGCATATGGCTTGCATCAGATTCCAATCGCTGGAATTTCAACAAGTGATGAACCTTCTCAAAAGAAACTGCAAACCATTGTTCAAACCATCAAGAAAGACAAGATTCCTTATATCATGCTCGAACAAAATACAAACTCTAAAATTGCTGATGTCATTCAAAGTGAAACAGATACAAAAGCATTAACCCTTCATAATCTTGAAACACTAACTGAAAAAGACATTCACCAAAATCGCGATTACCTTTCCATCATGAACGATAATTTAAAAGCATTAAAAGAAGCATTAAACTATTAAAAAAAAGCTGGGGTCTAGGCTGACCCCAGCTTTTTATTATTCTTCATAAGCCGCTTTCCAGATAGCTTCTTGAACAGCACGCTTCACATCTGAAATCGGTCGGGTGTTCACTTGATCGCGAATGGCTGCTTCCACAACCGCTTCTGTAACAGCTTGTGAAACTCGACGAACCTCTTTTACAGGAGGAAGAAGAGAAGCACCAGGACTTTCTAAATCCTGTAATTCCCCTAAGCTGTTTGCTGCACTTGAAAGCATCCCCTCAGTGACTCGCTTCGCTTTAGAAATCACGATGCCAAGCCCGAGTCCTGGATAAAGCAAGGCATTATTCGCTTGTCCGATTTGATAAGAAACACCTTTATACTGAACTGGTTTTGAAGGACTCCCTGTAACAACAAGCGCTTTACCATCACTCCACTGAATCAAATCCTCTGCTTTCGCTTCTGCTAAATGCGTTGGATTCGAAATTGGCATAATAGCAGGTCGCTCTTGATAAGAACACATCGCTAGCACGCTTTCTTTTGTAAAAGCACCTGGTTGACCACTTGTACCAATCAAAATGGTAGGTTTTACACGCTCAATGATTTCTGTAAGATCTGTAAGCCCCAAGAATTCAGCTTCTTCACGTGCGAGCTTTTGTTGCCCAACCGTTAAATCAGTCATATCACTCGTGATTAAACCATTTCGGTCAATCAAATAGAACTGGTTGCGCGCTTCTTCTTCACTCATTCCAGCAAGAACTAACTCAAGTTTAATTTGCTCCGCAACACCAACACCTGCTGTTCCTGCACCAAAAATTAAATAGCGATGATTAGCAAGTTTTGTTTGTGTCACTTTACTCACTGCATGTGTCGCAGCAGCCATCATTACACCAGTCCCCTGGATGTCATCATTAAACGTCGTGAGCTGCTTCTTATATCGTTCAAGAATCACGCTGGCATTTTCACGACCAAAGTCTTCCCAGTGAAATAAAACGCCAGGAAAGGCCTTCTTTGCCTCTTCAACGAACTTATCAATAAACTCAAGATAGGCTTCGCCCGTTAATCGCGGTTTTTTCTTGCCGACGTAATTTGGATCGTTTAAAAGTTCCTCTCGACTAGTCCCATTATCAATCACGACAGGTAAAACACGTCTAGGATCGATTCCAGAAGCAACCGTATAAACTGCAAGCTTTCCTACGGCTATCATCACGCCACCAACGCCCCAGTCTCCAATGCCAAGAATTCCTTCGCCATCTGTAATAACAAGCAGATCCACTTGCTCCAAAGACTTACTTGCTTCTAGTAGAGCTGACTGAATCCACTCTGGATGATCGCTGTCGAGAAAAGCTGCTTCAGTCTTTTCCCCAAAATCTTTCGAGTAATTCATTACGCTATCCGCGATGGTTGGCGTATAAATAACCGGCAATAACTCTTCGATATGTTCTTCTATCAGCCGGTAAAACAAGATACGATTTGAATGATAAAGCGACATCAGATATTTATTTTTTGCATAGTTATCCGAGAGCTCGCTTAGCTGTTCATATTCAAGTGCCACTTGTTCAAGTAGCGTCCGAGTTTTCCCAGGCAGTAATCCGCACAACCCATAAAACTCGCGTTCTTGCTCAGTAAATCCAAGTCCTTTATTTAAAAACGGATTTTCTAAACGTGCTTTTCCCTTCAAGTCGGACATGTACGTTCCTCATTTCTTTAATTCTTTTCTTTCAATTTGTGTCGCTGAATTTTGCCAGAAGCCGTTCTTGGGAGGGTTTCATGGAAAACAAATCGTTTTGGTATTTTAAAAGAAGCTAGTTGCGCTTGTAACCTCGTTAAAATAGCTTTCTGGTCAATTTCTGAGCGAACGACGAGATGGGCAACAGGAATTTCTCCCCATTCTGCATTTTTCTCACCGACAACTGCCGCCTCCAAAATTTCTGGAAAACTTAACAGCACATGCTCAACCTCAGTTGGATAGACATTTTCACCACCAGAAATTATCAAATCGCTGCGTCGTTCGGATACAAATAGATACCCATCTTCATCCAGATAGCCCATATCCCCCGTTTTAAAATAACCATCCGAAAAAGCCTCTTTCGTTGCGCTTTCGTTATATAAATATCCCGCAAAAATCGTCGGTCCTTTAATCCAAATTTCCCCGTCGCGGTCTGTCTCCTGTTGCTTTACAATCTTTAATTCAGAAGGAAAAAGGATTTTCCCCGAGGAACCAATTTTGCCGTGAGCCTCTTCAGGTGAAAGTGAAACAACCTGTGAAGCCGTTTCTGTCATTCCAAACGACTGTACAAGTGGAAAACCACGCTCTAAACTTTTTGACACTACTTCGGCCGGAGCTGCACTACCACCAAGCAAAACAACTCGTAAATGGGGATGCACCTGAATGGTCGGCTCCCAGTCAAGCAAACGTTTTAACATGGTAAAGACAACAGAAATATGCGTCACTTTCCCACTTTCAAGAAGTGGTACCACTTTCGTCACATCAAATTTTCTTTCCAAATAAACCGGCATCCCATAAATCAAACTACGCATCAAAATCGACAGCCCACTAATATGAAAAATCGGCACCACACAAAGCCACGCATCACGTTCTTTCTGAAAGCCAAAATTAAGCATGGACGCTGTCGCACTGAAAAAATGGTTCCCAAATGTTTGCAAGACCCCTTTCGGCTTCCCCGTTGTGCCTGACGTATACATAAGCGAAGCAACATCCGCTAAGTCTAAGCTCGCCTCGGGAAAAACTGCGCCAGGAGTAGCTTCTAGCGCTGAAAAGGCCTGTACAGACACCTTTAAATCCGCTGCTTTTTCCGCGAAATCATCCTGAAATAGACAAAGCTTCGCCCCACTATCCGCCAGTTGATAATTCATTTCACTTACCGAGAGACGGTTATTCAAAAAAAACAGGAATCGCGCCAATTAATCCCATCGCATGAATCCAAAAATAGGTCGCTGCGTCATTTTGACCAAGCAAACCTACAAAATCTCTTTTTTTTAATTCCAAAAGCCGCAAGTCGCATCGCAAATGTCCTTGCCGTTTCATATACCTCCGCAAACGAAAACGACTTCCCTTCAAAATAAAGCGCAGTTTTCTCACCCGAAAGCTGCGCTCGCATTTTAAGCCAATTTTCCATTTCGATCACGGGAACTTCGGAAATTGATCGAAGTCTGGATCGCGTTTTTCCTTAAAGGCATCGCGTCCTTCCTTCGCTTCATCCGTCGTATAATAAAGTAAAGTAGCATCCCCGGCAAGTTGTTGAATGCCCGCAAGTCCATCCGTATCCGCATTAAAGGCTGCTTTGATAAAACGAAGCGCCGTTGGACTCTTCTTAAGCATCTCTTTCGCCCAAGAAAGAGTTTCCGTCTCCAGTTCAGCAAGCGGTACAACCGTATTAATCCAGCCCATCTCAAGCGCCTCATCCGCCGTATACTGACGACACATAAACCAAACTTCCTTCGCTTTCTTGTGACCGATCACACGCGCCAAGTAGCCTGAACCATATCCTGCATCGAAGCTTCCAACATTTGGCCCCGTTTGTCCAAACTTCGCATTATCCGCCGCAATTGTAATATCACAAACCAGTTGTAAAACATTACCGCCGCCAATGGACCAGCCCGCAACCATCGCAATAACAGGTTTCGGAATCACTCGAATAAGACGTTGTAAATCTAACACATTTAACCGTGGAATTTGATCCTCTCCTACGTAACCACCATGACCACGAACCTTCTGATCACCGCCCGAGCAAAAAGCCTTATCGCCTTCACCCGTTAAAATAATCACGCCAATTTTTTCATCATCACGAGCAATACTAAACGCATCCATCATTTCCATCACCGTTTTGGGCGTAAATGCATTATGTACATGCGGACGATTAATTGTCACCTTCGCAATTCCTTCAAAAGATTCATATTTGATCTCTTCGTATTCCTTTTCCGTTGTCCAGTTCACCATAAACTAACCCCTCCTATAAATAATCCTTACAAAAGCGCTGAATTATTCGTGCCGTCTCTTCTGGTGCCTCAAGCTGTAAAGCATGACCAGCACCCGCTATTTCATGATAAACCCGATTCGGCAGTTTCTCAAGCATTTCATTTGCAAGCCGTGTAAATTTTAAATCCTTCTCACCAGCAAGAAGTAAAACCGGAAGACCGATCTCTCCTAACTGATCCCAGTACGACGGAAGCGCACCCGTGCCAACTCCAATTAAACTTTTCGCTAGACCTTCCGCATCTTGCCCAAGCCGTTCAGCTTGAATTTTTTTTTTGACTAGAAACTGGGAGTTCGCGCTGAGATTCAAAAAGAGCGAGACGCTCCCAGTTTTGCACAAAGCAATTTATACCACTTGTGCGGAGTAAATCCACCCAGTGTGCATCTTTCTCGCGCCGCAAGCGGCGCTCCTTTTCTGATGAGAGCCCAGGAGAACTACTTATCAAAACAAGGCCAGAAAAAGCATCCGGATAGTCTGCAACAAGCGCAAGCGCGATCCTACCTCCCATCGAGTAGCCAAGAACAACCGGTTTTTCACCCGGACATTCCGCTTCGAAAATAGCGAGCAAAGCTTTCTCTGTCTCCTTAAGAGAATAATCGGCTAAGTCTTTTGAAACCGATTTCCCGTGCCCCGGTAAATCAGGCAGAATCACCGTACCAAATGACAGATATTCTAGCATTTCATCAAACGTTTGATGCGTTCCCGTAAATCCATGTAACATTAAAAATACTGGGCCCGGTCCAAAACGCTTCACTTCATAAAACAAATTCATTTTGATTCACGCTCAACCATATCAGCCACTTTTTGCCATAGCAAATCATGTCCCGCCTTATTTTCATGTCGATTGGTATGCACTTCAATAATATCAAGTCCTTTATGATAAGCCGCTTTATCTAGCGCATCACGAAAAGCTTCCGCTGCAAACACCTCTTCATAATTCGCATCATAAAGAGCCGCAGCATAACGAAAATCTAAATCCGTTGCTGTTCCAAACAAAGTTTCAAAGTGTTTTGATTCCTTACTTTGCGGCAAGAACGAGAAAATCCCGCCTCCATTATTGTTCACGACAACAATAGTCAAATTTAACTTGTACTTTTTCGCCATAAGTAAGCCATTCATATCATGATAGAAAGACAAATCGCCAATTAAAAGATACATAGGCTGAAGCACCGTACTGGCTCCAAGTGCAGAGGAAACCACACCATCAATCCCATTTGCCCCACGATTCGAAAGCATCTTAATTTTTTTTATCCGTCTGCATAAAATACGTATCCACATCACGAATCGGCATGCTACTGCCAATAAATAATCCCGACTCCTCTGGAAGCTGTTTCCTAAGTTCATACACAATTTGTCCTTCTTCAAGGCTCACAACTGAGTTCATATGCTCCTCTAAAACTTGCCGAGCCTCAAGATTATATCTTTGCCACCGTCCCAACCAATGATCTGGTTGTTCTACAGGCGCATCTTTCAAAGCATCCAATAAAAAGCGCTCATCGCAATGAATCATATCCGTCACGCCCTTCACAGGGTCTCGCCAAGCAGCTCCTGGATCAACAACAAATGTGCGTACATGAGAAAGAGATTCTAGCCAAATTTTCAGTGGCTTTGAAACAGGCATGCCTCCAAAACGAATAACAATTTCAGGCTCTATCTCCTCTTTAAACCGATCACTTTTCAGTAAAGCGTCATAATTATCCACAACAAGCTCATCTAGCTCTCCGTAAGAGCGAAGTCCAGAAAGTGGATCCGCCAAAATAGGCCAGCCAAAATTCCTTGCTGTTTCGATAAATTTAGATTCAATTTCTTTTTTATTGAGCGGCCCGACTATAAACAAACCTTTTTTCCCACTACAAGCCTGTACCATCTTAGAAAGAGCTTCTTCTTCAAGTACCTCATGCGTATAATAAATATGCACATGATGTCGTTTTTTATCCGTTTCTGCAAAAGGAGAAGGCTCTAAGACAGGTATCAACGGCTCTCGAAGCGGGAAGTTGACATGAACTGGACCGCGTGGTGTTTTAAGCGCAATATCAACCGAACGGCTACCATGCCATTTCGCATAGCGAATCATTTCATCTGAGTCCTCTGGAAGCGCCATATCCGTAAAACTTTTGACATGCGTTCCAAACAAGTGAATTTGATCCATCGCTTGAGGAGCTCCAACATTTCGCAACTCATGTGGTCTGTCTGCTGTAAGAACAATCAGTGGAACTTGTGACAAATTCGCTTCTGCAACTGCTGGAAAATAATTAGCAACCGCTGTTCCACTAGTCGCAAGAAGCACAACCGGACGCTTGGAGGCTTTCGCCATTCCCAGTGCAAAAAAACCGGCTGAACGTTCATCCACATCCACATGTATTTTTAATGTGGGATGCTCTGCAAATAAAAGCGCAAGTGGTGTAGAACGAGACCCTGGACTGATCACAGCATCCTTTACACCTGCTTGAACCAATTCTTCAACAAAAGCGCTTAAATAAGCTGTCATCGCTTCTTGATGATTTGTCATAATTCCGTTCCCCCTAGTACTCTTAGCATCGGTTGAAATTTAATTCGTGTTTCTTCTAGTTCTTGTTTAGGTACGGAATCCGAAACAATCCCGCAACCGGCAAACAATATGCCTAACGAATCCACAACAAGTCCAGAACGAATTGCCACCGCAAATTCACCTTCAAAGTCCATATCGACAAACCCAATTGGTGCACCATATAAACCTCGATCGTCTGTTTCCTTCATTCGAATAATTGCTTTCGCCATTTGCTGCGGTACGCCGCCAAGCGCTGGCGTAGGATGGAGTGCACGAGCAATTTCTGTAATCGTTACATCTGAGCGCTTTTTCGCTTTCACATTCATATAAAGATGCTGGATATCACGATTTTTTAAGAGTACCGGTTCACTTGAAACCGATAAATCATCTGTGAACTCACGAAGTGTATTTTCAATCATGTCAACCACGTAGCGATGTTCACGCAAATTTTTCGCATCCGTAAGCAACTCATTTCCGAGTTTTTCATCTTCTGCCTCCGTTTTCCCACGAGCGGCAGACCCAGCAACACAAGATGAATACACTTCTCCATCTGAGACAGAAACAAGACGTTCTGGCGTTGCACCGAAAAACAGTGCCGAACCTTTTTCTAGCACAAAGAAATAGCTGCTACTTTGTGTTTTAATCATTTGTTCCAAAATAGCCCCACTATCTACTTGATGATTGAAACGAAGACCCATCCTCCGTGATAAAACAACTTTATGTAAATCCTCGGAACCTTGCAACAAACTAACAATTTCCGCTGCATTTTCCAAAAAAGCATCTGGCTCTAGTTCCTTAGCAGAAACCAGAGTATCCACTTCTAAATTCGGAATAGCTGCGTTTGCAATCTTTTCCCACTGAGCTTGAACAGCTTCAAATTTATTGGTTTCATCATCTGGATAAATCACAACATTCACTGTCAGAAAAACTTTTTCCTGTTTTTTTGTGACCATGAAAAGCGGCAAATAAAACAAAGCATCTTTAAAAACCTGCCACTCTTTTCCAGTTTCACGTTCAGGATCAAAAGCAAAGCCACCAAAATAAAGAGGACCAGTTTGCTTGTCCGTTGCATTCGTAACTGTTCTAACCTTAAGAGCACGGATTCTATCTTCAAGACCTTTGTATCCATCTTTTTGTTTATCTTGAGCTAAAAATTGTTCAGTTACACCAAAACCTGCAAGTGTAAGTGTTTTTTCAGGATTTTGCCAAAAAAAATCGTTCTCCAGAAAAAGCATCTTTTGCTTTCTGATATAAAACAAGCGGTGAAACATCAGACGTAAATTCATGAACAAAACTAAGAAGCGCTGGCTCGTCCTTTGTCGCATGACGTTTTGCTTGTTCAAATAAAGCAAGAGGTAATGTGATTCCCATTTCTCATCTCTCCTTTACTACACTCTTTCTATTATATCAAAAGTGAACCCTTCCTGCCTAATTTTCGCTTTCTTTCTTAACGATTGACGAAATACGATTCTTTCCCTAAAATGAAGAAAGACCGTTTAAAAAGGAGCGAAAAAAAATGGCAACTCATGAAAAACAAGTTTTTGAAAAAGAATCTGGATTCAAAAAATGGTGGCGACTACTTCGTCCACACACTTTAGTTGCCTCTTTTGTTCCCGTCTTTTTAGGTACATCCGTTGCAATGAGCTATACAAATTTTCATTTCTTACGTTTCATTGTCATGCTGATTGCCTGTTTTTTCATACAAACATCCGCCAATTTATTTAACGAATACTACGACTACAAAAAAGGACATGATGACGAACATTCAGTAGGAAATGGAGGCGCCATTGTTCGAAACGGCATGCGCCCAGGATTTATTTTATTCCTTGCCATTTTCCTTTATATTCTTTCTATCTTAGGCGGAATTTATTTATCCATAGAACTAAACTGGTATGTTGGCTTGCTTGGCGCAATTTGTATGCTTGTTGGCTATCTTTATACTGGTGGCCCTTACCCCATTGCCTATACACCATTTGGCGAGATCATGGCAGGCTTTTTCATGGGAGGAATCATTACCTTTATTTCTTTTTACATTCAGGCAGAATTCATTGGAAAAGAAATCGTATACATATCCATTCCAGTAATGGTGCTCGTAGGTAACCTACTGCTTGCAAACAGTTTACGAGATCTCATTCCTGACAAAAAAAGCGGACGCCTCACACTTGCAATTCTTTTAGGACGTAAAGCAGGAACCACGCTGTTCGCCTTAGCCTTTTTATTCGCTTATGTCTTCGAACTTTCACTAATCATTTGGATGAATGCTCCTTACTGGACTCTAATTATCCTGCTTAGTGCAAGAGAAGCTATCCGAGCAGTTCGAGGTTACATTGGAAAGAGCGATCCCGTAACAATGATGCCGGCTATGAAAGCCACATCAAAAGCCATCACTTTTTTTTGGTCTATTACTGGCTATCGCGTACTTATTAAGCTTGCTTCAAAAGAATCTATTTATGTAAAACAAAAAGCAGTCGTATTCATGTGATCAAACGAATACGACTGCTTTTTTATGCCATTTTCTTTCTTTGTGTGAATAAGCCCAATGCTCCAAGCGCAAGCAAAATAGCAATCACATAATAAAAACTTACCGAACCAAGCATCCCAATAAGCGCTCCTGTTATACTTGGGCCTAGGATGCTCCCCATACTAAAGCACATCCCCACCAAAATGTTTCCAGCAGGAAGAAGTTCTACAGGCGTCAAATCGGTCATATAAGACAGCCCAAGCGAGTAAAGTGATCCGACAAGAATTCCTAGAACAAAAAAGAAGGCCAGAAAAAGCCAATCTACCGAGATGAAAGCAAGCGAGAAAAAGACAAGGCTTCCTAAAAAAAGTAAGAATGGGTAACACTTTTCCTCGTCCCATTTTATCGCTAAAAATCCCAATCGGAACTTGGAATAAAATCGTCCCTACTGAAAAAGAAGAAATAATAGACGTGATTAAAAACGTATTCATATTGTCTCGTAAGCCAACAATCGGAAACGTTGCATTCAAGCCTGTTTCAAGCACCCCATATAAAAATGGTGGAATCATAGCCACCCATGCAAATTTAAGCACTGCAGAAAATCGCTTCATGCTCGCAAAAAAGGAAATCTTACGTATTGCCTCTCCTTCAGAAATAAATTCATTCCGAATAAACCAAATCAACGACCAAGCTATCAATACGAGAACACCAGAAGCATAAAAAGGGAAATTTGGACTAATATGTGTCAAATTAACTAATTGCGGGCCAATTGCGAATCCAAGTGAAAAAAACAATCCATAAACGGCCATATTCCTTCCGCGTTTTTGCGGCTCTGTCATTGCTCCAATCCAAGTCTGAGAAGAAAAATGCAGCATATGGTCCCCGACGCCAATAATTAATCGAAGGAAGAACCAGAAAAACAAATTAAACCAAATTGGAAATAACAATAAAGCGATAGCAACTAAAAAACCGCCCATTAAAATAATCGGCTTAAATCCATATTTATGTAGTGGGGCCTCAATGAACGGTGAAATCAAAAGAACGCCAATGTAAATCCCTGTAGCGTGAAAGCCATTAATGCCAGAACTAATCCCATTTTCTTCAAAAATAATCGAAATCAGTGGTAAAAGAAGTCCTTGCGAAAGACCCGAAATAGCCACAATAATTGTTAAAATCCAAAACTCTTTTCTCTTACTTTGCAAAGAAATCCCCTCCTTTTTTAACTAAAAGAAAAACAATGCCTAGAAACCTAAGCATTGTCTTAAAATGACCCGTACGGGATTCGAACCCGTGTTACCGCCGTGAAAGGGCGGTGTCTTAACCGCTTGACCAACGGGCCTAAACTGGCGGAGAAGGAGGGATTTGAACCCTCGCGCCGCGTAAACGACCTACACCCTTAGCAGGGGCGCCTCTTCAGCCACTTGAGTACTTCTCCATAATTATCATAAATCCTTCTAAAAAGGAACTCCACAGGTAGGACTCGAACCTACGACCGATCGGTTAACAGCCGATTGCTCTACCACTGAGCTACTGTGGAATAAAGTGGGCCTAAGTGGACTCGAACCACCGACCTCACGCTTATCAGGCGTGCGCTCTAACCAGCTGAGCTATAGGCCCCAAATAAAAGAGCGGGTGAGGAGAATCGAACTCCCGACAACAGCTTGGAAGGCTGTGGTTTTACCACTAAACTACACCCGCATATAAAATTAAAAATGACAAGGGGCGGATGATGGGAATCGAACCCACGAATGTCGGAACCACAATCCGATGCGTTAACCACTTCGCCACACCCGCCATGGGCAAAAGTTTAAAGTGGCTTGGGACAGAATCGAACTGCCGACACCTTGAGCTTCAATCAAGTGCTCTACCAACTGAGCTACCAAGCCAAATGGCGGTTCCGACGGGATTTGAACCCGCGATCTCCTGCGTGACAGGCAGGCATGTTAACCCCTACACCACGGAACCATAATTGCGGGGACAGGATTTGAACCTGCGACCTTCGGGTTATGAGCCCGACGAGCTACCAGACTGCTCCACCCCGCGACGATAATATAAAATTTGTCCACTAGTCATATGAATAAAAGAAAAACGGAGGAAGAGGGATTCGAACCCCCGCGAGCTTTTACACCCCTGTCGGTTTTCAAGACCGATCCCTTCAGCCAGACTTGGGTATTCCTCCATGATATAAAAATGAGATGACAAGTGGACCTTGCAGGACTCGAACCTGCGACCGGACGGTTATGAGCCGTCTGCTCTAACCAACTGAGCTAAAGGTCCAAGAAATAAAGTAGCGGCGGAGGGAGTCGAACCCACGACCTCTCGGGTATGAACCGAACGCTCTAGCCAGCTGAGCTACGCCGCCATAAAAAGAATTTCTGTAGATAGATGCTACTTTTAAGTTAATTTGGTGGAGCCTAGCGGGATCGAACCGCTGACCTCCTGCGTGCAAAGCAGGCGCTCTCCCAGCTGAGCTAAGGCCCCAAAGTTAAGGTAAGAACATATTTAAAACATGGTCGGGAAGACAGGATTCGAACCTGCGACCCCTTGGTCCCAAACCAAGTGCTCTACCAAGCTGAGCTACTTCCCGTATAAAAAGCGCGCCCAGAAGGAGTCGAACCTCCAACCGCCTGATTCGTAGTCAGGTACTCTATCCAGTTGAGCTATGGGCGCAACATAAAACAATAATAATGGTGCCGAGGACCGGAATCGAACCGGTACGGGTATCACTACCCGCAGGATTTTAAGTCCTGTGCGTCTGCCAGTTCCGCCACCCCGGCATCGGGGACTAGCTAAAAGCGGAAGACGGGGTTCGAACCCGCGACCCCCACCTTGGCAAGGTGATGTTCTACCACTGAACTACTTCCGCAATATAAAAGTGCGGGTGAAGGGACTTGAACCCCCACGCCTCGCGGCGCCAGATCCTAAATCTGGTGCGTCTGCCAATTCCGCCACACCCGCAAAAGTGAGCCGTGCAGGGTTCGAACCTGCGACCCTCTGATTAAAAGTCAGATGCTCTACCAACTGAGCTAACGGCTCTTCCTATTATCTGACTTACAACGTAAGTCTAACAATAAAAGTGGTGCCGGCTGCAAGAGTCGAACTCGCGACCTACTGATTACAAATCAGTTGCTCTACCAACTGAGCTAAGCCGGCTTTATGGTGGAGGTTAACGGGATCGAACCGCTGACCCTCTGCTTGTAAGGCAGATGCTCTCCCAGCTGAGCTAAACCTCCAAAATAACACCTTGCCCGGCGGCGACCTACTCTCACAGGGGGAAGCCCCAACTACCATCGGCGCGGAGAAGCTTAACTACCGTGTTCGGGATGGGAACGGGTGTGACCTTCTCGCCATAGCCACCAGACAAGGAATATGAAAGAACG
>NZ_AOCG01000014.1 GCF_000525795.1 Listeria aquatica FSL S10-1188 | reverse complement strand
GCAGATGGGTCTCACTTAACGAGTGAGGCCTTTTTTGTATGGGCATCGCTAAAAAAGTTCATTAAATCGACACAATTTCATTTCTAAAATATGGTATATTATACTTGCAAGAAAACAATACATAAAGAGGAGATGAATGTCATGTCAGGACAAATCAGAATGACCCCGGCAGAATTGCGTGACCGTGCGAAAACTTACGGAACAAGCGCACGGGATATCGAGCAAATGTTACAACGCTTATCCCAAACCCAAGAACAACTTCGTAGTGAATGGGAAGGACAAGCTTTTGCACGCTTTGATGACCAGTTCAATCAGTTAAAACCAAAAGTAACGGAATTTGCGAACTTGATGGACCAAATTGAACAACAACTTCAAAAAACAGCCAGTGCTGTGGAAGAACAAGATCAACAACTTTCTCAAAACTTTGGATTTTAATTTCAAAAAAAGTGCCTCTTATTGTATACTTTAAGAGGTACTTTTGCTAAAGAGAGAAAACTAGATGGAGGAATGAGATGAAAAAGGGCTGGATTATTTTTATTTCGCTTATTGTCATCATTATTGTAGTTGTAGCAATTGTTGGAGGGAAGATGTATATGGATAATAAAAAAGAACAAAAAGAATTAGAAGTAGAAAAGCAATCAGTGAAAGCTTTGAAAAAGACTTTTGCTAATGTAGCAAAAGTAAAAATAGAACGGATTGGTTATAATAATATGACAGGATCATATAGTATAGTTGTGACAATGACCAGTAAAGAAGGGGAATCTGCTTATTTTGACTATGGTTTTGCAAAAAATCAGGAAAAAATTAGTGATTATGGCATAGAAAATGAAAAAGTTCAAAAAGAAGGAATAACTACGGATAAAGTTAAAGTTATATACTCTAATGAATCGGAGGAAGAACTTTGACTGTTACAGATAAAAGTTATAAGGATTTGAGTGATAAAGCTTATTGGTTAGATCCGAAGCACAAAGAGTATGCGCCAACGTTGAAAGAAGGAAGTTACAGAAAGTTTGGAGATACCAAGTATAAAATTTTAAAAACAGAAAACAACTCAGAAAATGGCATGCAAGCCATGGCTGTTGCCCCAGTTGATAAAAATGGGAAAGTGGACACGACAGAAGTGGTCATTGCTTATGCAGGAACAAACTTTTCTGATGCACAAGATCGAAACACAGATTTAGAAACCGTCATAAAAGGTGAAGAAAAATTAGATCAAAATCCACTTAATCCTTTTAAAAATACAGAAGTTGACGGACAGGCAATAACAGCACGAGAATTCGCTGCCCAAGTGAAGAAAGACTATTCTAATTCAAAGATTACAACAACTGGACACTCGCTCGGAGAATACTTAGCACTCATGGTCGCTGCTGAAAATGAGTGGCGTAATGTTGGATTTAATGGTCCAGACCCATCGAATATTTTATCGGAGGAAGCCAAAAAGTGGATCAAAGAGAATCCAGGGATGTTAACGAATTATCGGAATCGTGCAGATGTTATTGGAAACTTCGGAGGCGATGGTACAGGTGCAGAAATCAAAGTAAGTATGGAAATGGGGACGCACTTAAATCCGATAGACTACCATCAGTTAAGTAATTGGACGTTTGATAAAGATGGAAAACTAAAGATACCTAATAATGAATATAACCAAGAAGCCATTGTCCAACAAGCAGAACGCTATGCCATGACCGAGTACATAGCTAAGTTATATGATCTCGAAATAATGCAAAAGAAATTCCAAGCAAGTGGTGGAGGCATCTCGACGAATGAACAAATATATTTAGATGATAGTCGAGCATTAGCTGTTGTAGAAACAGCCGTGGCGGAGTTTAAAGCGGTCACAGCACATGTCATAAAAGTGTACCAAGACGGCATGGACAAAGTCGAAAAGATCTGGAAAAAGACGCTACAAGAAGCACGCCAAATGGGAGATATGCTCACAGAAAGTGAAATTTTAGCAGAATTAGAAAGCGTAGGTTGCACGGAGAAAAAACTAGTGATTGAGCTTTGTGAAACTTATCAGAAAAAAATCAATAAAGTAAAGAAAATGAGCACTAAATTTGACGATTTAGCCAATGAAATCAAACAAAGTATAGAGGCTCTCAAACAAAAGGATCACGAATTAGCGCAGCAATTGGGATGAGTGGGAGGTCCGTAGATGAAAACCGAAGAAGAGTTGCGAACAGATTACAGGCGACAAATGCAAGAACTTGAGGAGCAAGCAGAAGCTATTCATCGTTTTCAGAAAAAAAGGGGAAGAAATCGCTCAGCAGACTTATGAAGCAATATGCTACCAGGTTCGACAAAACGAAGAAGACTGTACAGACATTCTAGAAATGGCTCGAAGGGAAATCGAACAGTTGGAAACGAATTATCGAGCAGATTTACAGGAGAAACAGCGGGAAGTAAGACAGAAAGCGGAATATGCAGAGGAACAGTTTCATAAAGAATTACGGCAAATAGAGAGAAACAAATGAGGTGATACAAGTTGCTAGAAGCGTTGGAAGACCTACTGAAAGAATTTCAAAAAAGCAATCAGAAAACACGAGTCCGAACTTTGGGCATGCAAAATAAATGGACGGGAGAAGCGGCCGACAAGAAAGTTCGAAAAACCGGGAAAGAAGAAATAAAAATGGCAAAAACATCCGTTTCGAAGACAAGCAGCCACTTACAAGAAGCAGTAAAAGGACATTTTGGCAAGAAAGTGACGGAAGTCTTTGAGAAACAAGAAGATATGTTAGAAAACTTTTAAATTCCTATTTTTGTAGAATGGATATTGGCGAGCCCTGACAAAAGTCGGGCTTTTTTGGGCGAAGTTATTTCTGTGTCTAAAAGATGAAAATTATGACAAATAAAAATTAAATATTCTTACTAAAATCCAGAAAAACATAAAATCTATTGATTTTTAGTCATTCGCGATAATAATCAGACATTTTACGATATTTTTGGTTTTTCAGAATATTTTCATGCTATACTTTTTTTGGTAACAAAACATAAAACAACGAAAAGAGGAATCAGCATGAAAAAAACACAAAAAAAAGAAATGGATACGCAACTTATTGGTAGGGGGATTAGTTATTAGTATTTTACCGTTTCCTAGTACAGCACTGGCTAGTTCAACTGAAAATCTTGTAGAAGTTGACAAGCAAGATGATCAAATAAAAAATGATTCTTTAACAGAAACCGAGACGATGTTGGTGGATAGGTATGTATCCTACAATAAAGAAACTAAACAATATCAACTGAATATGACTATCAAGAATGTTATGAGTACAGAGCGTGTGAACGTCGTTGAAAATTACATTAAAGAAACAAATAGACAATTAAAGCTTTCTGAGAATAACCATAATGAAGATGTATATGCCATCTCTCCTTCAGGAGAAGTAAATACTGTCTCTAAAAGCATGTTAAGAAAAGCAGGAGTGACTAGAATAGACTATCACTGGAACTACGCAAGGATAAAAATCAGCGCAGGAACTTTAAAGTGGGCTATTTCTGGCGGGATTGCTATTTCTGGAGTGTATGCACCAGCTAAGATTGTTCGAGCTGCATGTGCACTAGCAGGTGTAAGTGTGTCTGCTGCAAAAATTAAACACGGAATCTGGTTTGATTATAACTATTTTAATGGAATATTGTGTGGGAGAGCTGGTAGGCAATAGTCAGTAATAGGGAGATGAAATGATGAAAAAAGCACTTGATGATGCATTTTCTGTTTTTGGAATGGTTTTTGTTGTGTTATTGATAGCGTCATATTTTGTGTCAATGGGTAAAGTTATAGATAACGCTAGGTCTTTTCTCATTTTATTTTTTATTGTAAGCGTAGTGGGAAAGTATTTGTTAGATCGAAAAAAAAGCAAAAAACACACAATAACTTTTTATTGAATAAACAATGTAAATACTTATTAACGGTTCGAGTCTGGCAGTAAATAAGGGGTAAGACAATGAGAAGTAGCCGAATGTTTTATATTAGAGCGTTGATCGTGACTATTGTATATGTGTTATGCTCTTTAAAATGGGGATTTGATACAATGACTCCATATTTATTTGCCTATTTTGTTCTTCAAGAAATGAGTATCTATTTTATAAATTGGTATAGAAAGAAAAAGCATGAATGAAGCCCTGACAAAAGTCGGGGCTTTAGTTTGTGGCATTATTTGTGGCACAGGATCTGTAAACCGCATTACACCAATACCTATTAATCCCTCTCAGGACAATAACTTTGGAGGTATACTACTACTTAACTGGGCAGAGATTCTTAAAAAGGATTTTGAACCCTTGGCATCAGTCTTTTCTAACAGATGACTATAGATGTCTGCTGTAGTAGTGTGTTTTTTATGTCTTAATCGTTCTTGAACGACTTTAATATTATAACCTTGATTAATCAACTATTCATCCATACTGTCAAATTCAAATACAACTATTGCGGTAATATAAATTGTGGTTCCTCCTTGTCGAAATAAAAGAAAGTATTTGATATGCATAAATTATGCGTTCAACTAATTTTTTCCTTCACTCAAAGGCAGTGATTTTTTTTTGATTAAAACAGAGCAACAAAGCTATTGAATAGAAAATGAAGATGATTATTTCCGAGTGTAACCCTCTATATCTCTTGCTTATTCGCAAAATATTCTTATTTGTTCACAAAATATTCATAAATGATGTTATTTATTTGTGTTACAATGAACTTACTTCAAGAGATCGTACTTTTTTAGGTATTTTTAGAAAAATGTTTTTGAATAAACCGTGCTACATCAAACTCACTGAAACGGTCTTCTGAAATTGACAGGCTGTTTTTTTTTTGGAAACTTATTGGAAGCGCTTTTTAGTTGATACCAAGACTACCCCGATAAATTTGAGATGAATTTGAGGGGAGTATAAATGGAAGAGCCAAGTCGAAAAGAAAAAGAAATGGTATTGGAACTACTGCAGGATGAGGTATTTTGTTTCAATTGGTTTTTGGGAAAGTCTAAAGGATTGAAAAGACTAACAAAGAATCAATTCTTAACGACTTTGTATTGGTTAGAGACTAAAAAATATGTATATCGCTTGCCTGGGAATGAGCATGAATACTGCTTAACTAAACGAGGTCAAGCTTGGCATGACACCTATTTGAAAGAATATCAGGAAGAAGTGTTTATTGGTTTATCCTATCTTTTAATGAGGAGTGAAAATAACTTCAAAGAATGACTAGATAGAAAAGAGGATGGGGTTAGTTGCGGTGGAAGACTAAAAAGACGCTTCTTTTTAGTCTATGAAAGAAGAAAAATTTGGTCAACAAGTAAATATTGTTTTTTCAGATGCAAAAAAAAAGGAATAGATAAGCTTTATGTGTCTTTTGGGAATCATTGTTATCACTCTCTTTACCGGCTTAGCCTGTAAAGTGCATAAAGTAAAAAACTGATAGAAATAAATGAATCAGTTGGCTCTCAATTTCCATTGAATGGCTCCTCCTAAAAAGAACATAGGGAATAAAAATCTATGTTGAAATTATTTTAGTAGGAGGTTTTTTCGTATTCGTAAAAATAAAAAATACACTAGAGGGCTTAGTTTTTTCTTGCATGACAATCTTTGTTGTGTATACTTCTTCTCCCATCTAAATTCTGAGTAGATTTTCCTTTATCCTTTGAAGAATGAGCAGGGCTTAATTTGGCAAGTAGAAAATTAGATGACTAGGTTTTAATTAAGTTAAATTAAAAGGCAGGATCCCTATAGAATTTAGGGATCCTGCCTTTTTTTAATTATTGATTATTCATCGCGTTTTTATTTTTTAGGGAATATACGAATATTAGCGCTATAACAAGAATAATCGCACAAAATATTGGAAAGATAAGCAATGAGCCTGTGTGGATTACTCCAATTATAAATGTGCAAAGACTGACAATTAGATAATATCCTAAACTTAAAAAAGCTCCTGACGTACCTGCTGTTTTTGGAAAATGAATAAGTGCTAAACTTAAACAGTTTGGCAATGATATTCCAATTCCAACAAGTAAGCAAAATATCCCCAATATATATAATATCAGCTCACTTGTAGTGCTCAATCGTATAAACACAGTTGCTATCAAAAATAATGTTGAGATAAATGATACAACGAGTCCTTCCTTAATTGTCTGCACGGCATTTCTCTTTTTTAATGATTTACTAGATAGCCACGCCCCAATCATGGTTGCTGATGCAACGACGCATCCCATAAATCCATATTGACTTTGTGTAAAATGAAACGTATCAATAAAAATTCCAGGTGCTTCTGAATAATAGCTAAAGATAATCCCATTAAATAAGCCAATAAGTAAACCGAAAATTACAGTATGAGGGTCTAAGATCATTTCTTTAGCAATCCTAAACATACTATATAAATTAAGGTTAGCTTGCGTATCACTTGCCGTTTCTGGTAAATTCTTCAAACTAAAATAAAGCAAAAGCATCCCCATAACCACTAGCACAAAAAAGACGACGCGGAAACCATAAAATTGTGTGACAATCCCACCTATAAGAGGACCAAGCGCAGGGGAGAATGCCAAAACAGCTGATATTTTAGCAAACATTTGATGCCGTTCTGTTCCAGTATAGCTATCTCTTAAAATGGTCTGAGTAGTGACTGATCCAGTACTTGCACCGAAGGCTTGAATAAATCTACCGATAAATAGTAGGACTATGTTATTTGCTATAAGACAAAGAACGCTACCAACTATATAGACAAATATTCCAAAATTCATTGCCTTCCTTCGTCCAAAGTAATCTGAACCAATTCCCCAAAATACTACTCCGATGGCAAAGGCTAGAAAGTAAATACTCAGAGTCATTTGAGAAATATTGAGAGTGGTACTGAATTTTAGGGCAATCTCAGTTAATGAAGGTGTATAGATAGTTTCGCTTAGCTGAGGGAAACCTACTAAACAGACCAGTAAAGGTAAACTTATTTTATTATTGTTTTTTTTGGATGTTTTTTTCATTATAATCTTCCTTAAATTGATTATTTGTTAAGTATGAAAAAAACATCCTTTGAAGGGAAACGGCGGAATCATAATTTTAATCCATGAATAAAAAATTATAACAGCACCTCCTTTTTTAATCTAAGCGTTTATTATATCATCGATTAAAAAAATAGCAAAATTACTATTTGATTTATTCTTATAAAAACTTCATCTCCTCATAAAGAATAGGAGCTCTTTATTTATTTTTTTCTTTTACTGAGAATGACCATGCTCTAACGATCGCTTTTTTATTTTACAAAAAACCTCAGTTTGACAGGTCTTTCCACTTCCACTATGCTAGGATTAATGGCTAATTTTGAAAAGGGTTTCATTATGTGTGAAAGTTGAAAAATGAGATTCGAGGGAGTTTGATGGAAAGTGATTCAATTTGATATTCGAAAAATTAAGTTGCTACATTATTTACTTGAAAATCGCGGCTATATAGCCTCACAAAAATTACAAGAAGTACTGGGGATTTCGAAACGAACCTTACAATATGAGATTGAAAAAACGAACTTTGAACTGGAACAGGTTGGTTTTAGTGGTATTCAGGTGGTACGCAGGCAAGGCTATTATGTGCCAGAAGACGAAAAGAAAGAAATTCTACGATTGATCGAAAATCATGATACAAACAACGTTGATTTTACTATGGCCGAACGGAAAGTACGGATACTTCTTTTTCTACTTGCTACGGATGCGCGTGTGGTTGAAGAAACACTTTCAAAGGCGAACGGAGTGAGCCGGAATACTACGCTGCAAGATTTGAAGCAGATTAAAGCAGAGCTTAGTGAGGCAGGGCTCCGACTTTTATACAGTAGGAAGAATGGAAATGAAATCGTGGGCGATGAAGCGCAAATTCGTCAATTTTTCTTGCGACATTGTTTGAATAGCCCAGCTTTTGAATCGGAAATGGAGATGAAAAATTTACTCCGAACGAAAGCGCCTCATTATGATGCGGATTTTTTGCAGTTGGAAAATGAAGCAATTCGCGCGATTGTTAAGCTGGAAAAGCTTTTTGAGATGCGCTATACGGATGAAGTTGTAGCTAGGCTCAGTTTGATTGTTAGCTTTTTTAGCTTTCGCATGCAGCAAGGACATGTTTTGGAAGGGAAGCTTGTCGATCAAACAAAGTGGGCGCAGGAGATTTACCGCAGAATGCCGCGTTTTGTGGCCTGGAATGAAGCGGAACTCGCGTTTCTTGAACGACTGCTCTTGGGGGCTAATCGACTTTCAGGGGATTCTGAGGTGGCAAGGCATTTGAAAGTGGCTGTGAAGAAGATGATAGCGGAATTTGAACGGCTTGCTTGTGTGAATTTTGAGGATCATGAGCGGCTAAGGCGTGATTTGCTTTTGCACCTAGAGCCAGCATATTACCGGATTTTATTTGGGATCGAGTGGATTAATCCGCTTCGATCAGATATTAAATCGCAATATGCTGAGGTTTATGAGATTACTCGGAAAGTGATGGAGCCGTTTGCGGAGCTGTTGGAAAAGCCTCTTCCAGAAGATGAAATTGCTTATGTTGCGATTTTATTTGGTGGTTTCTTATCACGCAAAAAGAGTGTGCTCGTGGAACGTAAAAAATTATTGATTGTCTGCTCAAAAGGTGTTGGCACTTCGCGGATGATCGAGCGCCAGTTAAAGCAGCTTTTTACAGATCGACAAATTGAAATTTTGGAGCCGATTTCTTTGAGAGAATTTGAGAAAAAGGCTTATCGACCAGATTTTATTGTTGCGACGCTTCCAGTACTCACGGATATTCCTTCTTTTATCGTGAGTCCGATTTTAACGGAACCGCAAAAAGAACAGCTTCTAAAAGAAATTATGCCGCACGTGGCTCAGCGTGATTCGAATGCACGGATGCTTGCAAGTGTGCTAGATGTGATTGATCAATATGCAAAAGTGGAAAATCGCGAGGCGCTTGCGCAAAATTTAAAAACGATTTTGTTCCAAAATGCACTTGATGATGTGAGCGAAGTTTCACCAGAGCTTTCCGATTTGCTCCCAGCTAAGCGCATTCAGTTTAAAGAAAACGTGCCAAGTTGGCAAGAAGCTATTCAGCTTGCTGCAAAGCCGCTTCTTGAAGAAGGCTATATTTCGCAGAGTTATGCAAATGCCATGATTACAGGGATTGAAACGCTTGGCCCTTATGTTGTGATTTCACCTGGAGTGGCGCTACCGCACGCGGCCCCGACGGATGGGGCTTTCCGCGTGGGAATGAGTTTACTTTTGCTCGATGAACCGGTTGCTTTTTCCGAGAAATCAAAGGATCAGGTTAAACTTTTAATTGTGCTTTCTTCGATTGATTCCTATACGCATATTAATGCGCTTAGTGAATTAACGGAATTAATTATGAAGCATGCGTTTCTCACTTTTATCGAACAATATCCTGATGCTAAGCAAGTGGCACAGTTTATCCAGGAGAAAACAAGCTGAATTGCTCAGCTTGTTTTTTTTAGTGTCTACTTTTTGCACTTTCCAAAAGAAAAGAATTGGACTTCTTTATAAAGCGCTTTCTCTTTATAATAAGAGTTGTAAGAGGTTGATAGCGCTATCAATTAGCAAGAAGGGATGAAGAAACGATGTCATTTTTAAGCCAAGATTTACTGTCATTCAATCAAACTGCAGAAAATGCAGACGAAGCGATCCGGCTTTCGGGAACATTGCTTCAAAGAAAGGGCTATGTCAGTGAAAACTATATAGAAAAAATGGTTGAATCTTACCATGAAAATGGGGCTTACTTTGTGATTGCACCATATGTGGCAATTCCCCACGCAAGACCAACCGATGGAGTGGAAAAATCGGCGGTTTCGCTTGTTACGCTTTCTAGCGGTGTTTCTTTTGGACATAAAGCGAACGATCCGGTGAGACTTGTATTTGGCTTAGCCGCTTCATCAAGTGAAGAACATTTGAAAGTAATTCAAAACATTGTGGCTCTTCTCAGTCAAAATGAAAATATCGAACGACTTATGACGGCTCAAAATTTTGAAGAGATTCGGCCGATTTTGGAGGGATTAAAATGAAAATTTTAACAGTTTGCGGTTTAGGTCAAGGAACAAGTTTGATTTTACGGATGAACGTCGAAAATGTACTTCGTGAAATGGAAGTAGAAGCTGATGTGGAACATATCGACGTTTCAGCAGCACGATCCATGTCTGCGGATATCGTTGTAACAAGTCAAGAACTTGCGGAAACACTTGGTGAAACAAGCGCAAAAGTCGTGATTGTCAATAATTACTTTGATAACGCGGAAATCAAACAAGCTCTTAGCGGGGCGATTTAACGAAAAGAAAAGGGTGAGGATGAAAAATGGAGATCATTACTTGGATTGCCGACAACTTTTTTGGAACGCCGGCTATTCTGCTCGGATTTATCGTCTTACTTGGATTACTTCTCCAAAAGAAAAATTTGAGTCAGGTTGTTAGCGGCACGTTTAAAGCGATTATCGGATTTTTAATTATCAATGCCGGCGCAGCTGTCATAACAGGTTCTCTCGGGATTTTTGAGCCAATGTGGAAAGAAGTTTTCGGCCTTGAAACTGCCCCACTTAGCGGGTTTTTAGGGCAAGAGAAATTCAATTTGGAGTTTGGAAGTGCAGTTACACTTGCCATGACTCTAGGCTTCTTAGTTAACGTTTTACTAGCACGCTTTACACCGTTTAAATATATCTATTTAACTGGACATATGATGTTCTGGACGACAACCATCTTTGCAGGAATCACTGTTCAAGCAGCTGGTGGCGATGTTTCTTTCTGGCCGCTTGTCATTTTCCTTGCTGTCATCATGGGACTTTACTGGACTTTCCAACCAGCACTCGTTCAACCATTTTTACGCAAAATTACTGGAAATGATAATGTAGCACTCGGGCATACTTCTGCAAGTGTTGCGATTCTTTCTGCACTACTTGGGAAAGTATTTGGAAACAAGAAAAATGATGCAGAACATATCAAATTACCGAAAAAACTAGAATTTTTACGAGACTCGAATGTTATTACGGCTCTTACGATGGGGATTTTATTCCTTATTGGTGCGATTATCTTGATGGTAAAACAAACACCGGGAGCAGAAAAACTAATTGCACAAGCAGGAAACCAAAGCTTTATCGTTTACAGTATTGTTCAGTCCTTTACATTCGCAGCTGGGATCGCCGTTGTTTTAGTAGGGGTTCGGATGTTTATTGGCGAAATTGTACCAGCCTTTAATGGAATTGCGACTAAACTTGTACCCGGGGCAAAACCAGCGCTGGATGCACCAATTGTGTATCCCTATGCGGCAAACTCCGTTATTATAGGGTTCCTTGGAGCCTTTGTCGGAGCAATCATTTGGCTTGTTGTTCTCGGAAACACAGTTGGCTATGTCTTTGTACCAACGATGATTGTACTCTTTTTCCACGGAGCTGTTGCAGGCGTGTTCGGAAATTCAACCGGTGGCGTACGTGGTGCCTTGATTGGTGGATTCTTAACCGCAACCGTCGTCGCTTGGGGACAATATTTGATGGTAACTTTCTTCATAAACACGACTGTCCCTGATACAGCGATGTGGGCGGCTGATAGTGACATGTTCATATTGGGTCCAATCATTAGTATGTTGGCGAAACTGATTTTTTAATAACCAAAACCTCTTCCGCCATTTCGTGAAGAGGTTTTTTGAAAGGAAGGAAGCAAAAATGAGCTATATTCGTACTTTTTTTGGAGATATTAAACCAGAAGAACTAGGATTTACCTATTCACACGAGCATATTGTTTGTACCCCATCTTTTTGGCAAGAAAAAGGGGAAGATGATCTTTTGCTCGATGATAAAGAAAAGTCACAACTGGATGTGCAAGATTTTAAAAACCTAGGTGGAAAGACAATCGTTGATGCAACCGCCGTTGATTACGGTCGTCATGTGAGCGAAGTAGCAGAAATTTCGAAAGAAACAGGCGTACAAATTGTTGGAACAGCGGGCTTTAATAAGAGCTTTCTTTGGACAGGAAAAATGAAGCCAGAACTTAAGCAATTAGTTGGGAATTATGAGACTTACTACGACTGGATCGAAGCGGCTTCCATTTCCGAGTTGACAGAATTTGTCGTGCGAGAAGTCGAAGAAGGACTTGAAGGAACGAGTTTTAAAGCGGGACAAGTCAAGTTTGGAACGGGCTATAACCGAATTACACCGCTTGAAGAAAAAACGATTCGCGCTGTGGCACGTGCCCATCATGAAACGAAAGCACCCGTTCATTCGCATACAGAAGCAGGAACAATGGCACTTGAACAAATTGAAATTTTAAAAGAAGAAGGTGTTCCGCTTGAATACCTTTCGATTGGTCATATGGACCGGAATTTAGATCCTTATTATCATGAACAAGTAGCGAAAACAGGCGCCTTCTTATCCTTTGATGGGATTGCTAAAATCAAATATGCACCTGAAAGCGCACGCATTGCTGCCATCTTAAACCTCGTTCAAAAAGGTTATGAAGACCAGATTCTTGTGAGTGGAGATACCGCACGTAAAACATACTACAAACACTATGATTTTGGACCAGGGCTTGAGTATATCAAGAAAAAATGGGTACCCCGCTTTACCCATGAAGCGAATCAAAATGGGTTTGATGGCGAAAGCTTGATTCAAAAATTCTTCGTAGATAACCCGGCTCGTTGCTTTACATTTAAAAAATAAGGAGGAAGCAAAATGAAATTTGCAGCTTGTAATTCCTATGACATCGCCGCACAAATCACAAAAACCACTCCCGTAATTTTACCCATAGGAGCAGTTGAAGCGCATGGACCTCATTTGCCACTTGAAACCGATAATATTCTGGCGGAAAAATATGCAGACCGAATAGCGGACAAGAAAAAAGGCCTAGTGTTACCTGTCTTACCATATGGACAAGTTTTCAGTTTGCAGGACTTCCCGGGCAGTCTGAGTTTGTCGAATGAAACGATGATCCAAATGATCTTTGAAATCGGGGAGGGTCTTTATAAACAAGGCGTGCGACTGTTTGTTTTAATTAGCGGGCATCTTGGGAACATGACCGCGCTCAAAGAAGGGGCACGTAAACTCTTTTTCAAACATCCGGATATGCATGTGCTCCATATTTTTTATCCGAATATTCAAAAATTAGCAGCAGACGTGCGAGAAGGAAAAGCGAATCATCATACGTATATTCACGCTTGTGAGATTGAAACCTCCTTAATGCTTTATCTAGCGAAAGAACATGTGGAGATGGAAAAAGCAATTGATGATCCTCCGACTTTACCACTAGATGCTGATTATACGCCTATGCCTTGGCAAAATTTCACGGAAAGCGCTGTTCTTGGAGAGGCGACTCTTGCAACCGCTGAAAAAGGTGAATACTTAATTGAAACCACATTAAAAACCTGTTTGGAGTTGATTGAAATTGAACAAGACAAAATTCGAAAAGCAGAAGAAATGGCATGATTTTGCACTATTTAATTTTTTAGCGCAAGATGCGGAAAATGCGAAGGAAGTCATGAGTGCTTCAGAAGGTTACGCGGTTCCTGGAATTGTAGCGAGTGATTTTGATAGCGCAGAAGACGCAGTTGCGCGACTAAGCGAGCTAAAGCGTGCTAGTAACATTGTGAGCGTAGGACTTGGTGGAGGCGGGGCATTCGAGAACTTTCGAGCTGTTCTTTCGATTGCTGAGCTTGACCGGGATTGCCACATTAACCAACCCCTTGAAACCGCAGCCTTTGCTCAGCTAGTTGATGGAGTTTATGCCAATGCTCTCGTACGACCTTCTGGGAAAGTGGGCCTAGTAAGGCTTACAACGGGGGGCACGATTGAAGTGGAACGATTAGTTGATTATTGCCTTGAACATCAGATTCCATCAATTAAATTGATGAGCATCCGTGGAACGGAACATCTCGCGGAGCTTGTTTATTTAGCAAAAGTCGCAAGTGAACGTGGGATTTATGGAATCGAACCTGCTGGCGGAATTGCCTGGGATAATATTGTGCCTATTATGACTGATGTAGCTGAAACAGGGATCCCATTCTTTATGCCGCACATTTTTGGGGCAACTATCGATAAAGTCACTGGACGAACCAAAAAAGCTGAAATTGAACGCATTTTTGAGCAATTAGGAGGGATTTCATGATTGATGCCTATTTAAATACGGCGATTGGAATGCTTGAAGCCATTCAACTGGAAGAAAAGGAGAACATTCGAGAAGCTGGGGGAAAAAGTTGCTAAGGCTATTCAGGAAGGAGGAATCGTTCACTTATTTGGGTGCGGACATTCTCATATTTTAACAGAAGAGGTTTTTTACCGGGCCGGCGGATTAGCGCCGATTCACCCTATTTTACATGAGCCGCTTATGCTTCATGAAGGAGCAGCGCAGTCTTCTGTGTTAGAACGGAAAAACGATTATGCTGAACGTTTTATGTCGAAAGAAGATATTCGCAATGAAGACGTGATGATTGTTCTTTCGACCTCTGGAAGAAACCCCGTTCCTATTGATGTGGCTCTTTTCGCTAAGCAAAAGGGCGCATATGTTATTGGGATAACGTCAAAAGCTTATTCTGGAACACAAGCATCACGGCATGTTTCTGGACTAAAACTAAGTGATGTTCCTGATCTTGTGATTGATAATAAAGCTGTAAAAGGAGACGCGGTATTACAGCTTGAAAACTTCCCCGTTCCGTTTGCTGCGACGTCTTCTGTGACAGGTGCAGCGATTTTACAAAGTCTATTTGCGGAAGCCATTACGGCCATGCATCAAGCAGGTTTCGTGCCACCTGTTTTCTTAAGTGGCAATACAGAAAATGCAGATGACTATAATCAAACTCTGCTAGCCAAATATCAAGTGAGAATTCCACTATTAACTTTAAATCTTGAATCTTAAGATAGAGAAAGAAGAAAACGACATAGGTTTTCTTCTTTTTTTACATAAAAAGTTTGACAAAGGAAACTTTTTTTTCTTATAGTAAAATATAAGTCGTGAGTCCAAAATCAAACTGCCGAATTGTAAAAAAAATGACGAGTTTCTTCTATAATATAAGGTTCAAAAATCAATAAACGTAAATTTTTTTGTGAAAGGATGATAAAATGCTGGATTTACAAAAAGTGAGTGTTCACTATTCGAGTGAGGAGTGGGCGCTTGATGAAATCAGTTTCTCTCTTGTTGGCCCGACGATAACAGGAATTATCGGCCCTAATGGAGCTGGCAAATCCACTTTACTGAAAGCCATTTTAAATATTGTTCCCTATACGAGTCAAATCACGATAAACGGAGTGCCAACCAAAAAATGGTTGAAAAAAATAGCTTATGTAGAACAAAAAAAGTGCAATTGATTTTACTTTTCCAATTACTGTTAAAGAATGTGTTTCGCTTGGAACCTATCCAGAAGTCGGGCTTTTTAAACGCTTAGGAAAGAAAGAATGGGAAAAAACCAAACAAGCCCTTGAAATGGTTCAGATGGAACGTTTTTCTAATCGACAAATTAGTGAATTATCTGGTGGTCAATTTCAACGAGTCCTTCTCGCAAGGTGCCTTGTTCAAAATAGTGAAGTGATCCTTTTGGATGAGCCATTTGTTGGGATTGATGCAATCAGTGAACAAATTATTATGCAAACACTCGAACAGCTCAAACTAGTCGGAAAAATGATTTTGATTGTGCACCATGATTTAAGCAAAGTGGAGCAGTATTTTGATCAACTCATTTTACTCAATCGTAGCTTGATTGCAACTGGACAAACAGAAGCGGTTTTTCAAGAAGCGCATTTGCGACAGGCATATGGGGAAAATATTTTTATTAAGGGAGGAAGTGAAACATGATTGCGAGCTTTTTAGACGGTTTGCAGAATTTTCATTTTTTGCAAAATGCTTTAATCACTTCACTTGTCATTGGCGTAGTTTCAGGGACCATTGGTTGCTTTATTATCTTGCGAGGGATGTCGCTCATGGGAGATGCCATTTCACATGCTGTTCTTCCCGGTGTGGCGGTTTCTTTTATTTTAGAGATTAATTTTTTTTATCGGGGCGATTCTTTTCGGGCTGCTTGCATCCATCATGATCACCTATATTAAATCCAACAGTGTTATTAAAGGAGATACTGCGATTGGGATTACATTCAGTTCTTTTCTGGCTCTTGGTGTCATTTTAATTGGCGTAGCAATAGTTCAACGGATTTGTTCCATATCTTATTTGGAAATATTTTGGCGGTCCAAGATGCTGACAAAATGATTACAATCGGGGTTTCTATTTTCGTTCTGGCAGTCATTCTTTTATTTTTCAAGGAACTTTTGATTACTTCTTTTGATCCTCTCATGGCAAAAGCTCTCGGAATGAAAGTTCAGTTTTATCATTATTTATTGATGCTACTTTTAACGCTTGTTTCAGTAACGGCGATGCAAAGTGTTGGAACGATTTTGATTGTTGCACTTTTAATTACACCAGCAGCGACCGCTTACTTATTTTCGACTAGCTTAAAGAAAATGATGTTTTTGGCTGCTTTTCTCGGTGCTTTAGCTTCTTTTGTTGGGTTATTTATCGGTTATAGTTTTAATATTGCAGTTAGTTCGAGTATTGTACTTACTTCGGCATTGTTCTTTGCACTTAGCTTTTTCTTGTCGCCGAAACAAAAAATTTTTAAGAAAGAAGGCTAAAATCGATGAAAATTAATGGGAAACTCGGAATAAAGTGGCTACTACCGATTCTTTTTTTTGTTAGTTTTAACTGCTTGCTCAGGTGAAAAAGACACATCAAATGGGAAGGGAGATCAATTAGAGGTAGTTGTAACGAACTCGATTCTAGCAGATATGACAAAAAACATCGCACAAGATAGAGTGAAACTTCATAGTATTGTTCCAGTTGGAAAAGATCCCCATGAATACGAACCACTTCCAGAAGACGTCAGAAGAGCTTCAACAGCAGACGTGATTTTTTATAACGGCATCAACCTGGAAACGGGAGGAAATGCTTGGTTTACTAAATTGATGAAGAATGCGAAGAAGAAGAAAAATCAAGATTACTTTGCAGTAAGTGATGGTGTCGAAGTTATTTATCTGGAGGGAAAAGGGGAAAAAGGTAAAGAAGATCCCCACGCTTGGCTCAACCTTGAAAACGGAATTCAGTACGCTAAAAATATTGAAAAAGAACTTTCCAAGAAAGACCCGGAGAATGCTTCCTATTATCAGAAAAATTTGCAGCACTATATTAGTAAACTTGCAAAGCTCGATCAAAAAGCCAAAGAAAAATTTAATGCGATTCCTGCTACTAAAAAATTAATTGTCACGAGTGAGGGGTGCTTTAAATATTTTTCGAAAGCCTATCAAATTCCTTCTGCTTATATTTGGGAGATCAATACGGAGGAAGAGGGGACGCCAGATCAAATCAAAAATCTGGTGAAAAAATTGCGAGATAGCGAGGTGCCGGTGCTCTTTGTCGAAAGTAGTGTGAGCGACAGGCCCATGAAAACAGTTGCAAAAGATACGAGTATTCCAATTTATGCAAAAATCTTCACGGATTCAGTTGCAAAACCAGGGGAAAATGGCGATAGTTATTATGATATGATGAAATGGAATCTCGATAAAATTTCGGAAGAATTATCAAAATAAAAAATTTTTAAAAAACGACTGAAAGCGAATTTTTTATTTGCTACCGGTCGTTTTTTTATATTTATTTGTTCACAAATAGGCTAAATGAGGGAGAAAAAAATTTCTTTTTTTCAAGAAAAATAGAATAAAAAAAATCAAGAAAGCGCTTAAAAATCATCAAAATATCGATTTTTTTTCTTTTTTTTTACTGGAAAATAAAAAGGCAGAATAATTAAAAAAATTTCATGCCAAGAGAAACGGAACAAGTGATCGAAGGAAGTGATAACCAAGCTATTTTGGAAGGAAATTGGAAAGAAAGATCTGTTTTCCGAAAAAGAACTAAATCGGAGGGCTGACTTCATATTGAAATAATATGAAATGAATCAGTAGTTGATTTGAAATGTTAGTGTGTTATGATTAGTTCGCATTAAAAATTAAGGAGTGGTTTTTTAATAATGAAGAAAAACGTACTAAAGATGGCTGTAGCTACATTAACGGTAGGAGTAACGACGGTTGTAGGAGGTCATTTAGCAAACGCTGAATCAGTGAGCGTTGCAAAAGGGGATACGTTATCTAAAATTGCTAATGAACACAACACTACTGTCGCTAATCTTGCCCAATTAAATGGGATTGCTAATATTAACCTAATTTATGTTGGTCAATCGCTAGAAGTTGGAAATGGTGGAGCAACTCAAACAGCTCAACCTGCAACTCAAGCCGCGGCAAGCCAAGGTCAAGCAACTACGCAAAAGCAACAAGCACCTAGCCAAAGCCAAACGCAAAGCAGCCAACCAAGACAACAACAAGCTACACAGCAAACTCAAACTCAAGCTAAACCAGCCAATACAGGGAGTTCAAGTGATCAACAAGCCAAGGAATGGATTGCGCAAAGAGAATCTGGTGGTTCTTACGGTGCAAGAAGCGCATCTGGTAAATATATCGGACGCTATCAACTAACAAATTCATATTTGAAAGGTGACTATTCTCAAGCTAACCAAGAACGTGTAGCCAATAGTTACGTACAAAGCCGTTATGGTTCATGGAGCAATGCGAAAGCACACCACGAACAATATGGCTGGTACTAAGCCGTTAAATGTAAAAGGATAACAATAAAAATGAGTCAAGGTTCTCTGAACTTTGACTCATTTTTTATGTTCAATCAATTTTTTCTATCAAAAATGTGTGTTTTTTCCTATTGCGAAAAAGAACGTGCGTTCGTATAATAAGTTTATAGGAAATGAATTTTTTAGAAGAGGTGAGAAGGGTGCTATATTATCAAGACGAACCCCTTCATCATGTATTTTGCCTAGATGTAAAAAGTTTTTATGCAAGTGTAGAATGTCTCGCGCGCGGACTTGATCCCATGACGACCATGCTCGTTGTTATGAGCGGAGATAGGAATACGAGTGGACTGGTACTTTCTGCAAGTCCTGCTGCTAAAAAAAGACTGGGCGTATCGAATGTTTGCCGAGGTTTTGATGTTCCAAAACATCCAGAGTTAGTTATTGCGCCACCACGAATGAAATTATATATGACCTATCATAAGAAAATTTTAACTATTTTTAAACGCTATATGGCTGATGAAGATATTCATGTCTATAGCATTGATGAACAGTTTGGAGACTTAACGAAGAGCTATCATTTATTTGGAGAAAGCCCTGAAGAAGTTTGTCACATGATTCAGCAAGAAATTTTTCTTGAACTAGGGCTTTACACGACGATTGGATTATCTGTCAACGTCTTACTTGCAAAAGTCTGTATGGATGTAGAAGCTAAGAAAAATGCAGGCATGTTCGCGCACTGGGGCTATGAAGATGTCAAAACTAAAATGTGGCCGCTCAAGCTAAGTGAGTTTTGGGGAATTGGCAAGCGAATGGAACTTCGCTTGAATCAGCTAGGTCTTTATACAATTGGGGACTTAGCACTTAGCAATCCCTTTTTATTAAAGACGCAGTTTGGTGTGATGGGGCTCCAATATTACATGCATGCTTGGGGGATCGATCGCTCTGTTTTGGCGGAGAAAGAAAACTATCAGCCAAAAGAAAAATCTCTTGGAAACTCACAGGTCCTTCCAAGAGGCTATACAAGTGCTGGAAAAATTCAAGTCGTTTTGGCTGAAATGTGTGTTCAGCTGGCACAGCGCTTGCGGACAAAACAAGTAGAAGGATCGGTTTTAAGCTTGCACATGCAGTATGCTTATGAAGATGGAAAGCGTCGGAGTAGTTTATCTCATCAAATAAAAATACCGCCAACCAACCATAGCAAGCGTTTAACACAGTATGTACATCGCTTGTTTCAAAAATATTGGAATCATACTGAGGTTCGCACCATTAGCCTTTATATTGGGAAATTACAGCCCGTTTCTGCTTTTCAACTCAGTTTATTTGAAGACCCTGATCTTTTAATACGCGAAGAAGCGATTGACCAAACGATCTCAGAAATTCGGAGTAGATACTCATTCACTTCTATTTTTTATGCTCATTCCCTGCTTGAAGGAGCAACAGCACTGCGGCGTGCGACACTTGTTGGCGGACATGCAGGGGGAATGGACGGTTTGGATTGTAAGTCTTATGAATGAGCGGGAAAAGGAAGCAGAAGAGTGGCTTAGACAAGTAAAAAAAAACGTATATAGATCGTGGAATGATGAAATGGTCGGGTTTTTATTTATCGGATCATACCGCACAAATGGAGGAAGAGAGCCAAAAACGAAAGCAAATTTTTGTGGCAAAAAACAGAGATGAGCCTTGAACAAATTGGTGAGGTTCTTGAAGAGGCTTTTTCGAAAGGGAGCGTTGTCTCACTGCAAATGGCAGAACTGAATGAAGAGCACATGTACGAAGCTGATTTGACTGGTAAGGTCATTAGTTTTTTAGAAAACCGCATTTATGTACAAGAAAAAAAGGGAGCTATTCAAATAGTTTCCATCGAGAAAATACGCCATGCAGAAATCATATATTGATATGCAGGTAAGGCATTTGGCGTTTCAATTTAGTGGAAAGTGGGAATGGAGATAGGCAATCCCTAAAAGGTTAACCTCTAAGAAAGCCATCTTGGTTTGAAAGAAGAACTTTAGAACATAAGAAGGAAAGTGATTCCATGAAAGTTCCGAATGCAGACAGTATTTTTGTGATTCTTAGAGCTGCCTATTATCATCCAAAAACCCAAATCACACAATTAACCTTGAAACAATTGAATGAAAAACGAGTTCGCTACCACTCCAAAACGGAACTTCTACATACGGTTTATTGGCTGGAATGGAAAGCATATTTGAAACGTGGGGAAGTAGCTAGTCAAAAGCCTTATTATGAGCTGACAGAAAAAGGTGAAGAAATGTATCAATTACTTCAAGAATCGGACGGAACTGAAGATTAAATCCACAAAAAAGCGGAAGCAACTCTTGCTTCCGCTTTTTAAAACTTTATTCGCTTGTGATTTGTTTTGTGAACCCTTCGCCAACCACACTTTGCGCGTCATTGATAATGAAAAAGGCTTTTTCATCGTGTTTGTTAACGATCTTTGTGAGTGGCAGGAGCTGTTGCCTGCTGATCACAATATAAAGAATTTTTTTTGCCTTGTCTTGTGTAGTAGCCTTCAGCATCAAAAAGTGTCATTCCACGACCAATCTTTAAATCCACTTCTTTTGCGATCGCTTCATATTGATCCGAAATGATCGTAACTGACTTTTTGGGATTGAAGCCTTCAAGAATAAAGTCTAGTACTTTCGTAGAAGTATAGAGGGAGAGAATCGTAAATAACATATTTTGGAAGCCGATAATAAATACAGAGGGAATCACAACGATTAAGTCAAAAAATAGTAAGGCATAACTTGTGTTCCAACCTAGGTATTTATTGGCAATTTTAGCAAGGATGGCGCTACCAGCAGTGGTTCCTCCACCATGCATGATGAGTCCCATCCCAAATCCCATGAGGGCGCCTGCAAAAATAGCAGCAATAATCGTTTGATCCGTTTGAAAAGCAATCGGTTCAGTAAGTCGTAAGAAAAGGGAAGTAAAAAGAATAGCGATGATCGTTAAAATAATCGTTTGTCGGTCGAGGTACTTATAACCGATCACAAGTAAAATCCCATTAAAAATCAACGTCGTAATCGCAGGTGCTATCCCAAAAGCATAATAAAGGATCATTGTGAGCCCTGTTACGCCGCCTTCCCCTAAATGATTGGGAATAGCAAAAATATTAACGGCAAGAGAAAAGATAAAAGCGCCAATAATAATTTTTCCAAAAGTAAATGCCCATTTTTTTTGTCATGAATCAATCTCCTTTCTTGCATAGTGAGCGCAAAAAAATACCCCGAAGATCCTTCTGAATCAACGGAGTCTTTTTTCTAAAAAAGCATCAAGGGAACTTCCGGTTCCCGTGACTGTCTCACCATAAAAAGCCATTTAATTTTCTTTTTTAAATTAGCATAGAATCTAAATTTTGGCAAGCATGCGGTTAACCAAAAATAGCTAAGATCGGCATAAGGTTAAGTAAAAATAGACCAACTAAAACACTGATAACAATTTTGATAACCAGCGGCTTTTCGCTTTCTGTTTGTTTCATCTTCGAATGCCCCTTTCTGAAATTTTAGTTCGTAGTAAAAAAGCGCCTACATCTAATTCCACTATACCATAAAAATAGTGGTTTTTGGAGATAATTATGCTACAATAATGGCGGGTGAGGAATTTGAATAAAAAAAAAATACTATGATATTTATTTGCAGATTGAAAATCGAATTCTTGGAAAAGTTTATCAGGCGGGAGAACTCCTACCAAGTGAAAATGAGTTAGCAAAGGAATTCCAAGTATCGCGTGAGACCATTCGCAAGGCACTTGTTCTCCTACTAGAAAATGGTTTTATCCAAAAAATGCAGGGAAAAGGTTCCATCGTGATAGACCGGGAGCGCTATTCGTTTCCTGTCTCAGGTTTGACAAGCTTCAAAGAATTGCATCAAGAGCAGCATATGAACGCCGTCACACGCGTGATCAAAAATGATTATGAAAAGCTACCTGAACAAGTAAGAAAATATGTTTCCCTACCAGATGGGGCAAAAGCCTGGCACATTGAGCGTGTCCGCTATTTGAGAGGCGAGGCCGTTATTTTGGATAAAGATTTTCTTTTGGAACCTAGCATGAAGAAAATTACTGAGGAGCAACTAGCAAACTCGCTTTATGAATACTTGGAGCAAGAGCTTGGTTATGAAATCAGCTACGCGCAAAAAGAATTTACCGTCGAGCCTATCACGGCTGAAGACCAGAAGTGGCTTGATTTAGAAGAAGATACACATGTTGTTGTTGTCCGAAGTGCCGTTTTTTTGCAAGATACAACGCTTTTCCAGTACACAGAATCGCGCCATAGGTTGGACCGCTTTCGTTTCATTGATTTTGCCAGAAGACGTTAAAAACAAGCCCTCGTTTTGGAAGGCTTGTTTTCGTTTTATTTGGGTAAAAGAACAGCCAAAGTTTCATAAGGCGCTAAAGATATGTGCTTAGCTAATTGATTTCGCTTCACATTCGAAAGTAAAATTTCACCTTGAAGAAAGGCCTCAGGAAGCTCCAGTTTATAAGGTTCTTCTCCGTAATAATGAACAGCGAGTAAAGTTGCTTCTTCATTTTCGCGTAAGTAACTAATGACACGTTCCTCGTCAACGAAGTAAGGCGTATAGTTGCCAACTTGAATCACAGAATGCGTCTTCCTTAGTTCAATCAGTTTCTTATAAAAGTAAAAAATACTGTCTGGATCTTGAAGCGCATCCCGAACATTGATCCAAGAAACACTATCCGAAACCGAATAAAGCGGCGTTCCCGTCGTAAAGCCAGCCTTCTCATCATTTTCCCATTGCATTGGAATCCGACTATTGTCACGTGAACGCGCTTGAATCACTTCCATAGTTTCTCGCTCAGACAAGCCTTCCTCTTGAAGCAATCTATAATGATTAATCGTTTCGATGTCGCTGTAGCTTTCGATATGTTCAAACCGCGGATTGATCATCCCGATTTCTTCTCCCATGTAGATGTAGGGCGTACCTCGCATCAAATGGATCGTTGCGGCAAGAAGCGTGGCCGCTTGATAATGAAATTCCGGCTGGTCCGAAGTGAAACGTCCTAACGCTCGGGGCTGATCATGATTGTTCCAGAAGAGGGCATCCCAACCATTTCCGCTCGCCATATCCACTTGCCAGGTGTGAAAGAGCTCTTTTAATTCAGCAAAACGAACTTGATCGAGTTGCCATTTTTCTCCATCTTTGTAATCCACTTTTAAATGATGAAAATGGAAAACCATCGATAGTTCTTTTTCCGCAGGGTTGCTGTAGCGAATCGAATTGGCAATGCTTGTCGAGGACATTTCGCCCACTGTGACTAGACCTTTCTTGCTAAACGTTTTTGCATGAAGTTCTTTTAAATATTCATGGATGTGCGGGCCATCTGTGTAAAAGCGGCGCCCGTCGCCGATGAAATCATCTTCCATCTTGTCCGGTTTTGAAATCAAATTGAGCACATCGAGCCGGAGCCCTTCAACGCCTTTTTGAACCCAAAAATCTACGACTTGATAAAGGGCTTCACGAACTTCTGGATTTGACCAGTTCAAGTCTGCTTGCGTGACATCAAAGAGATGCAAATAAAAATCATCTGAGGAGGGTAACTTTTCCCAAGCTGAGCCTCCAAATTTAGATTTCCAGTTTGTTGGTGGGAGTTCTTTCTTTGCGCCTTTTCCTTTTTTAAAAATAATAGAAATCACGATATTTAGGATTTTCTCGAAGTGCTTGTTGAAACCATTCGTGTTCTGTAGAAGTATGATTCAACACGAGATCAATCATGATACCAATCGAGCGCTTTTTCGCTTCATAAATGAGCACATCAAAGTCTTCCATCGTTCCAAAACGTGGATCTACCCCAGTGTAATCAGAAATATCATACCCATTATCATTTTGGGGAGAAGGATAGAAAGGGTTGATCCAAATTAAATCCACACCTAATTTCTCTAAGTAATCCAGTTTAGCTGTGATGCCTGGAATATCTCCCATGCCATCTCCATTTGAATCATAAAAAGAACGCAAGTAAATCTGATAAATCGTTTTATCGGCTATATTGACCATCATTAAACCTCTTTCATTAAAGATTGCTAGCTTTTTTGGAATCTGTTCGGAATTCTCGTTTTCCGAATGTGCGAATCGGTGCTTGATCGACTTTATTTAAAATATTATATTTACGGAACAGAACCGTAAGCATAAATGGAACTACAATGGCGATAAGCATACAAAACGCAAAAATCAAGTAATATTGCGGCTTGATGGAAAGAATTCCAGGAATCCCACCAACACCGATCGAGTTTGCCATAACCCCACTAGAAACGGAAATGACAGCCGCAATGCCCGAACCAATCATCGCAGCTACAAAAGGATAGAGATATTTCAAGTTTATCCCGAACATGGCGGGTTCTGTGACTCCGAGATAACAAGAAATCGTTGCTGGGATGGAAACTTGTTCTTCTTTTTCGTTTCCTTTGTGCAAGAAAATAATAGCCAAAACTGCAGATCCTTGCGCGATGTTGGATAAGGCGATCATTGGCCAGAGATTGGTTCCATGGAACTGGCTCATGAGTTGAAGGTCAATCGCATTTGTCATGTGATGAAGTCCCGTTACAACAAGCGGGGCATACAAGAAACCAAAGAGAGCCGCAAACAACCAACTAAGTGAACTTGTTAAACCGCTGTAAACGACATTTGCAATGACATCTCCAATTTTCCAACCAATCGGTCCAAGAATAAGATGAGCCGCGAGTACAGTTGGAACAAGAGAGAAGAAAGGAGTTACAATCATAGAAACAGCATTAGGAACAATTTTACGTAGTCCAATTTCAAGATAGGCTAACATAAAACCTGCGAGCATGGCAGGGATCACTTGCGCTTGATATCCAATCATGGGAATATGTGCAAATCCAAAATCCCAAAATGGAATATCAGCTGCTTTTGTTGTAGCCACAGCATAGGCATTTAAAAGTTGCGGAGAGACAAGGGTAATCCCGAGAACGATCCCAAGAATCTGTGTTGTTCCCATTTTTTTAGCAATCGACCAAGTGATGCCGACAGGTAAGAAATGAAAAATCGCTTCCCCAATCAACCATAAAAAGTTATAAGTCCCATTCCAGAAAGGGTAAACTTGGGCAATCGTTTTTGTACCTTCCTCAAGCATCTTAATGTCTCCGATGACATTTCTAAAACCTAAAATCAATCCACCAACGACAATCGCAGGAATTAACGGAGTGAAAATTTCTGCAAGAGCTGCGAGCATGCGTTGTAGTAAACTCATATTTTTCTTTGCATCTGTCTTAGCTTCTTCTTTGTTAACGCCTTCAATTCCGCTTATAGAAACAAACTCATTGTAAAACTCTTGGACATCATTTCCAATGATCACTTGAAACTGACCAGCTTGTGTAAATGTACCTTTTACAGAAGCGAGAGCCTCAATTTTTTCGATGTCCGCTTGATCTGGATCTTGCAAAACAAAGCGCATCCGCGTCGCACAATGTGTGACAGATGAAATATTTTCTTTGCCTCCAACGAGTTCATAAAGCGCTTTTGCGTCATCTGCATATTTTGCCATGACTTTTCCTCCTTTTTAACTTGTATATACAAGTTCTGTAATCAAAATATACTATAAAGAAACTGAAAGCGCAACCATTTTTTTTCGTTTTTAGTAAATAAATACAAAATAATGGGTTAGAGTAGGTGACGGTAACTGCATAAAAAACGCGCTTCTCGAATAACTTTGAGAAACGCGTCTACTTTTTATTTGCTTAAAGCAACGACTTGGATAGCTTTTCCAGTCACATCAAGGAAAGGCAACTTAACACGTGTATCAAGGCAGTAAGCTCCGTATAAATAGGGCTTTAGCGAAGTGCTTTCATTTTTGATTTGGCTCACAAATTGCGTGATTTCTTGATAAAGGATTTCCAAGTTTTTAATTTTAGCAAGCTTTGCATCTAATCGATTTTCACTGACATTGACATTCGAATTTTGAATGCTCATATCGAATTCATCATTAATCGCTGCACGTGTTTTTGGAACACGTGTATAACGCTGATCATCCCAGTCGATTTCGACAATTTGACAGTCATCTAAGTGAATGAAATCTCCTGTCCAAAGCTTGCCATCAATTTCTACGACCATTTTGCTATCTGGAAAAACCTCTTTATCCCGGTATTTTTTAAGTAAATAATCAAACATCTGTAAATGTGCTAAACTCTGATTCATTTTCATCAGCTCCTTCTTTGATAGAATATCATAATGTGAATTTGTGAGCAATTAAGTTTTTCCATAAAACGAAAAATAAATCCATCGAAGGTGAGGTTTTGAACGTTTGCTCCAAAAGACCTATTTTAACAAGTTTATGAAAACGTATAACATGGGTATAATGATAAAAAGCGCATAGGGGGATAAAACAACATGGTAAAAGAACAAAAACTAGCTACATATGATGGGGATGAGATTTTCATTCGGGAATGGTCTGAGGTTGAAAAGCCAGTTGGCATTGTGCAGATTGTCCACGGGATGAACGAACATAGTGGGAGATACGCGGAACTAGCTTCAAAATTAAATCAAGCGGGGTATCTTGTTGTGGCAGATGACCATCGTGGTTTTGGCTTAACCGCGAAATCAGAGGCAGAGCTTGGGCATATTGAGCCGAGTAATGGGCTTGAAATGATGCTACAAGATCAGGAAATCGTCAAGCATCACATGGAACAAAAATTTCCTGACTTGCCTTATTTTATTTTTGCACACAGTATGGGAAGCTACATCACGCGCGTTTTCATCACACGCCATTCATTGGACGGAGTTATCCTAGCCGGAAGCGGTTTACAGCCAACGCTCCTTCTTGCTGCAGCTACAAGGCTTGCAAGTCATTTTGTAAAAAAATATCCAGCACGTAAAAATCATTTGCTAAATAAGCTAGCTTTTTTGGGCTTTAATCATACTTTCCATGAAAAGCATCCATATAGTTGGTTATCACGTGATCCTCTTGTGCAAGAAGCTTTTGCGAAGGATCCACTTTGCGGACCAGTTGTCGGCACTTCCGGTTTTTTTGATACATTGTTTCGAGCGATTTTAGCATCGCAGATTAAAGAAAATGTGTGGAGTGTGCCTAACGGGCTTCCCGTGTTACTTTTGTCTGGAACAGAAGATCCAGTAGGGCATTATGGGAAAGACATACCGAAACTTGCGGTTAAACTTTCTGAAGCAGGGGTTAAAGATGTGACCTATAAATTATATGAAGGAGCAAGGCACGAATTGATACACGAAGTTGGGAAAGAAACCGTCATAACAGATATTATAAACTGGATAGAACAAAAAAAGAAGCGAACGGTAACGTTCGCTTCTTTTTTAACGTATTTGTCCTTCACCAAAAATAACATACTTAGTGGTCGTTAATTCACGTAGTCCCATCGGCCCTCTAGCATGAAGTTTTTGTGTGCTGATGCCGATTTCTGCTCCAAAACCAAATTCAAAGCCGTCCGTAAAGCGAGTAGAGGCGTTGACATAAACAGCCGCTGCATCCACTTCATTTTGAAATTGATTTGCCGCAAAGTAGTCACTTGTGATGATGGCTTCCGAATGTTTGGTGCCGTACCGACTAATATGTGCGATCGCTTCATCAATGTTTGAGACGACCTTCACCGCTAAAATAAAATCAAGAAATTCAGTCTCGAAGTCAGCCTCTGTCGCTGGTACAAAATTTTCTAAGAACTGTCCGGCTTGTTTATCTGCACGAAGCTCGGTAGCAAACGGAGCAAGGCGTTTTTCAATTTCTGGCAAGAAACGGGGAGCGATGTCCTCGTGGATTAATAAGGTTTCAGCCGCATTGCAGACCGATGGACGAGAAGTTTTGGCGTTCACCAAAATATCAATAGCCATGTCCATTTCAGCCGCTTTATCCATATAAATATGGCAATTGCCCACACCCGTTTCGATGACAGGAACGGTAGCATTTTCAACAACGGTTTGAATGAGCTTGCCACTTCCTCGAGGGATAAGAACATCCAAGTACTCATTTAACTTCATAAATTCGCGGGCAGTTTCATGAGAGGTATCTTCGATAAATTGAACGACTTCTTTCGGAAATCCGGCTGATTTAGAAGCATCTTGTAAGACTTTAACAAGGGCTTGATTCGAATGGAAAGCTTCTTTCCCGCCTCGTAAAATCACTGCATTTCCTGATTTAAATGTAAGCGCGGCAGCATCAACCGTCACATTGGGGCGAGATTCATAAATGATTCCGATTACCCCGAGCGGAACTCGTTTTTTGCCGATATTTAAGTTGGCTTCATTTTTCCACATCTCATCAACCGTTCCAATTGGATCGGGAAGGGCGATAATTTGTTCTACCCCATTTGCGATTTCATCAAGTCGCTCTTGGGTCAATAGTAGCCTGTCCATCATTGTTTCTTTCATACCTTGTGCTTTTGCTAATTCCAGATCTTTTTGGTTAGCGGCTAAAATTTGCTTGGTTTTGTTGCGTAAAGCAGCACTCCAAGATGCAAGGACACGGTTTTTACTTGCCGCGTCAGAAAGAGCGAGAAATTTACTTGCTTTTTGTGCTTTTTCTCCAAGATCAACGAATGGATTCATGAGAGGATGCCTCCTGTTTTAAATTGGTAAACAACGTCCCGATTTTTTTTTCCTGCAATAATGTCATAAATAATATCTGGGTCATCTCCATTTGCGAGAACCATTTGTCGGTCATTTTTCAAACAATAGTCTGCTGCTGCAAGTTTTGTTAGCATGCCACCAGTTCCAAATTCAGAGCCCTTGCCGCCAGCGAGTTGTAAGAGTTCATCAGTGACTTCATGCACTTCATCAAACATAGCAGCTGCAGGGTTTAGAAGTGGATTTTCGTGATAAAAGCCATCAATATCAGAAAGCATGATAAGAAGTTCAGCATTGATAAGTTTAGCGACGATAGCAGACAAGCGGTCATTGTCACCGTATTTCGTGATATGTTCGATTTCTTCGACAGCAACAGTATCATTTTCATTGACAATGGGAATGATGCCTTGGTTGAGAAGTGTATTAAAAGTATTGATGACATTTTCGCGACTAGTAGGATAATCTGTAACGTCGCGTGTAAGGAGGATTTGACCAACTGGATAACCATATTCTCCAAAGAGCTTGGAATAGATATGCATCAGTTCACTTTGACCAACAGCCGCGATTGCTTGCTGTTCGGGGATCGAAGTAGGTCGCGTTTCAAGTTGAAGTTTTCTAAGTCCAACGCCGATTGCGCCAGAAGAAACAAGGACAACTTCTTTTTCCTCATTACGCAATTCTGAAAGGACGCGGGTGAGTTTTTCGATGGTGCGTAAATTGACATTCCCGTTAGAATGCATCAATGTGCTTGTGCCGACTTTAACGACAATGCGTTTACATGAATGAAGTGATTTTCGCATAGCGGGTCTCCTTTAAAATAGAATACATCCATTGTACTACAAAAAAAACTAAATATTTAATAGCAAGAAAAGAAAAAAACGCCTAGGATTTAGGCGTTTCATCAATTTGATTCCATTTTTTAGCTTGTTTAATCATAAAGGCGAGACTGTCTAAAATGTATTCACCAGCTGGTTCAGATAATGTGTTTTTGCCCAGCTGCAAGCCGGACTCATACTCAATATCCTCACAAATTTTTTCTAAACGGTATAAGATATCGGCTTGCTTTTCTTTAGTTTCGAGGTCGTAGGAAGGGATGTTATTTTCTCCTAATAAGTAATCCACACTAACACCGAACAATTCGGCAATCTTTGCCACCATTTCAAGATCAGGTTGACGAAGTCCATATTCCCAGTTTCCATATGTAGAAGGCGCTTTTAAACCTAACCTACGTGCAGTCTCCACTTTGGACCAGCCTTTTTTATCTCTTAATAATTTCAAACGTTGACTAAAACCTACCAAATGATTCACCCCTTCGCCTAAATTATACACAAAATGAAACTATAAAGCCAATAAAAACACAAATTGTCTTTTATTTAGAGTTTTTATTTGAGTTTACTCCATCTAATTGATTGATTTTTTCGGCATTTTCCAAGATGAAATAAATGTTTTTTTGCAAGAAAGCTGAAGTGTGGGGTTTCAAAATGTCCGCGCCTAGATAAAAGGGGGTTGGACTTTCTAGTTCGGTAGCCAAATTTTCTAGTTCCAGTTGGATGTCTTTAGGGGGTTTTCGAGATTTTTCTTTTAAAGAATTTGTATCGCCAATTAAGTAGTCGACTGTAACATCGTATAAACTGGCAATTTCTTTGACCATGGAAAGATCGGGTTCGCGAATGCCATATTCCCAATTTCCATAAGTCGACGGGGCTTTTAATCCAAGGCGACGTGCTGTTTCTCTTTTCGTCCAGCCTTGTTTCTCCCGTAAAAGAGTGAGCTGTTTGCTTAGGTTCGTCATGTTTATCATCTCCTCGTAGTTATTATACATGAATATACACAAAATAAGAATAAAACAACACAATTCGAAGTTTAATTTTATTGACAAATGCATAACGTGTTGATAGAATAGAATAGACAACTCAGTATGTGTTAGGAGGCTAGATGAATGGATCAACTAAAGACTAAGAATATCAATGTAGCCAAAATCAGAGAGATCCGCTTGAGTAAGGGAATCACACAGGCATTTGTCGCTCGAAAAATGGGATATAAATATACGAGCGGCTATGCAAATGTGGAAAAAGGAACCGTGAGGCTTTCTTATCAAAATGCGGTTATCTTGAGTGAGATTCTAAACTGTGATTTAAGTGACTTTTGTGATTAAGAAAGAAAACACGGTACATTGTGCCGTGTTTTTTTTGTTATTATGAAGCCGTCCTTCATCGAATGCTTGAAATGTTACAAAAAATCGACATTTTGTCATACTTTTCTACTTATCAATAGCTTCGTATGATAAAATAGTTTCATTCAGATGACATTAGAAAGAAATAGGAATTGAATTGTGCAGTTGTGAACTTGACAACGTAACAGAGGAAATATAGAATAAAGCAAATTAGCTTAACGAGCAATCTTGTGAATAGGGGCGGGTTCGAACGATGACCGATCAGGGGAAAGACTTTCCAACCTTCATTTTAAATTGGTTGGAGGGAAAACATCACATTTTAAATCAAGAAGAACAAGTGAGAGCACTTACTTTTTTAGAAAATCGGTATGAATTAGATCCTTGTAATGAACTGGTTGCAAGAGGTCTTGTTCGTCTGTATACAGAAACTGGCGAAAATGAAATGGCAAAACACATTGGGCGATCCTTTTTAACCATGAACGGTTATAATAAGGAAATTTTAACGGAACTTGCGCTTTCCTATATGAACACAGATGAAATGGATACTTATTTTTCATTGGTACGCTATTTTACTGAGGAAGAAGAAAAACAAGTAGAAACGGATACGAAGCAATCGAACCATAATGTGATTCCGTTTCCCAAAAAATTAGTGACAAAAGCACAAAGAGAAAACTGGACTCGTTTACCAGTAGCTGAGCAACTAGAATTCTTACAAAAAATCAGGCTTGAATCAATTGAGCCTTTTGTAGAGAGTTTCAAAACCGTGTTAGAAGATAACGCAGCATCACCCTTTGTCCAATCTATTTTATTCGAGTTATTGCAAGAACAAAAAATAAATCAGTTGTTTGAAGTTCGTAAGCTAGGGCTTCAGGGGGAGTTTAATCCTATTGATGTTTCTTTTCTAGGGGAAGATGCGTTTGCAAACGAGGTTTTGAGTTTGTTAAAAGAGCGACTCGAAAGTGAAAACCCAACACTTCTTGAGCAACTACTGCAAACCGTTCAGCATCATGCGTTCATGCTTTATCCTTTTACATTTGAGCCAAGGGATGCCGCGCTCTGGAAAGATGCTTATTTATTGTTTGCAAGCGATCTTTATGGCGCTTTCTTGGATATCGAACCGACACGAGAACTGAATGAAGCCCTTTCTTTCATTCGAAATTTAGAGGAACATCAACAAAATTATTTACTCTAAATCGGCTTTCCTGTTTTCATCAAGTGGGTTTTATGTTAAAATATAGGGGTATGGCTGAAACTTGTCATGAACTTATTTACATTTAATTAAATAGATGATGGAGGGAATAAAACCATGTCAGTAAAATGGGAAAAAAAAGAAGGTAATGTAGGAACCCTTTCTTTTGAAATTAATCAAGAAGAAATTAAAACAGGTCTTGACCGAGCTTTCCAAAAAGTTCGTAAAACTTTAAACGTACCTGGATTCCGAAAAGGAAAAGTACCACGTCAAATTTTTAATCAACGCTTTGGTGAAGAAGCGCTTTATCAAGATGCTCTTGATATCATCCTTCCAGAAGTCTATACTCGAGCTGTAGAAGAAGCTGGAATCGATCCTGTCGATACGCCACAAGTAAATGTGGAATCTATGGAAAAAGGGGAAAACTGGAAACTAACAGCTGAAGTGACTGTAAAACCAGAAGTTAAGCTTGGCGACTATAAGGGACTAGAAGTTGCTAAACAAGATGCTGAACTTAAAGACGAAGAAGTAGAAGAAGAACTTAAAAATCTAACAGAGCGTCAAGCTGATCTTGTCGTAAAAGAAGATGAGCCAGCAGCAAATGGCGATACTGTTGTCATTGATTTTGAAGGGTTCAAAGACGGTGAACCATTTGAAGGTGGACAAGCGGACAACTATTCGCTTGAACTCGGATCTGGTCAATTCATTCCTGGCTTTGAAGAACAACTAGTTGGAACAAAAGCTGGCGAAGAAAAAGAAGTTTCGATCACTTTCCCTGAAGAATATCATGCTGAAGATTTAGCTGGACAACCTGCTACATTTAAAGTAAAAGTTCATGAAATCAAAACTAAGGAAGTTCCTGAACTGGACGATGAACTTGCAAAAGATATCGATTCTGAAGTGGAAACAGTGGCAGAACTTAAAGAAAAAAACGACTAAGCGTCTAAAAGAAGCAAAAGAAGATGCAGCGAGTCAAGCAAAACAAGATGAAGTTCTTGAAAAAGCTGTAGCTGGTGCAGAAGTGGACATTCCACATGCAATGATCCATCATGAAGCGGATCACTTGATGAGCCACTTTACTCAAGACTTACAAGCTCAAGGCTTGACACCAGAGCTCTACTACCAATTTACTGGTCAAACAGAAGAAACAATGCATGAACAAATGGAAAAAGACGCTGAAAAACGCGTGAAAATGAATTTAGTTCTTGAAGCGATTGCTGATGCAGAAAACATCGAGCCAGCAGAAGCTGAAATCGATGAAGAAGTAAGCTCGCTTGCAGAAAAATACGGAATGGAAAAAGATGCGGTTCGTCAAGCGCTTGGTGACTTGAGTGAACTAAAAGCTGACCTTAAAATCCGTAAAGCGATTGATCTTTTAGTAGACAGTGCTGTCGAAAAATAAGAAGGAAAATCGTTTTTTGTGAAAGAAGGACACGAGAAGACTCTCATGTCCTTTCTTTTTTATAAATCAGATGAGTAGTATTTTTGAAGTGGTGGTGCTATCATTAGTATCACAAGGAATTGGAAAACCTCGATTCCATTGATATGAAGGGGTGAAGTGAATTTGTTCAAATTTAATGATGAAAAAGGTCAACTTAAGTGCTCCTTTTGTGGAAAAACACAAGACCAAGTTAGAAAACTTGTTGCTGGCCCAGGCGTATATATTTGTGATGAATGCATCGAACTTTGCAACGAGATCATTGAAGAAGAACTGAACGTATCGGAAGCAGTCGATTTTGGGAATGTACCAAAACCGCATGAAATCCGTTCGATTTTAAGTGATTATGTAATTGGTCAAGAACGAGCAAAAAAAAGCACTTTCTGTTGCGGTATATAATCACTATAAGCGTATTAATTCCAATGAATCAACAGAGGACGATGTAGAGCTTTCAAAAAGTAATATCTGTATCATCGGTCCTACAGGAAGCGGGAAAACACTCCTTGCTCAAACGCTTGCACGTATTCTAAATGTTCCATTTGCCATTGCAGATGCGACTTCGCTTACTGAAGCGGGATACGTTGGGGAAGATGTTGAAAATATCTTGCTAAAACTGATTCAAGCGGCGGATTTTGATGTAGAAAAAGCTGAAAAAGGCATCATCTACATTGATGAAATTGATAAGGTAGCTCGTAAATCGGAAAATCCTTCTATTACTCGAGATGTTTCGGGGGAAGGTGTGCAACAAGCTCTTCTTAAAATTTTAGAAGGTACTGTAGCAAGTGTTCCGCCTCAAGGAGGAAGAAAACATCCGCATCAAGAATTTATTCAAATTGATACAAGTAACATTTTGTTTATTGTTGGTGGTGCTTTTGACGGAATTGAACAAATCGTAAAAAACCGTATGGGAGAAAAAGTGATCGGATTTGGCACTGAAAATGAAGTGCTTAATGAAGATGAAACTTATCTTTCAAAAGTAGTACCGGAAGATTTGCTCAAGTTTGGTTTAATTCCTGAGTTTATCGGACGTTTGCCAGTAATCGCAACGCTTGAACAATTGGATGAGGAAACACTGGTTTCTATCCTAACGCAACCTAAAAATGCGCTTGTTAAACAATATCAAAAAATGTTGGAACTAGATGATGTTGAACTTGAATTTACAGACGGAGCGCTTCTTGAAATTGCTAGAGAAGCGATCCACCGAAAAACTGGTGCGCGTGGTCTTCGTTCCATTATTGAACGTATTATGCTTGATGTGATGTTTGAGATTCCATCTCGAGATGATATCGTGAAGTGTATCATTACGAAAGAAGCCGTGACGGGAGAAGAATATCCACAGATGCAGCTAAATGATGGCTCTCTGATCCCGACTAAAACTTCAGCATGAGGAAAAAGCCAGCATTTTTTATTAAAGTGCTGGCTTTTTGCTTTTTTGGAGTGTTTCTTTGATTCACCTATTTTTCATGCTATACTTTAATAAAATCATTTAGAGAGGAATTGAAGGGATGAAAAAAGAACAAGGAAAAGGTACTTTTTTTTTCGTCTATCTTCGGTTGGCTGAAAGTGATAATTATCGCTTTAGTAGTAGCTTTTGCGATTCGCTATTTTTTGATTTCGCCGGTAACGGTTTACGGAGATTCCATGGATCCAACACTTCATGATGGTGAACATTTATTTATCAATAAACTTTCAACGCCGAAAAGGTTTGACATTATTGTTTTTCCAGCACCTGATGAAAAAGGTGCAGAATACATTAAACGAGTGATTGGGCTTCCAGGAGATAAGGTTGAATACAAAAAAGATACCCTCTATATTAATGGTAAAAAATATGATGAACCGTATTTAGAAGGGGAAAAAGAAAAAGTTGCAAATGGCTATTTAACGAATAACTTCAAACTTGAAGATTTGCCTGCAGTTAAAAATGCAAAAGTTGTGCCAAAAAATCATTTATTCGTTCTTGGTGATAATCGGCGTATCAGCAAAGATAGTCGCTACATCGGCTTTATTAGTGAAGATGATGTAATTGGAAAAGTTATTTCATTTGGCAGTTCACTAAAACGCTAAGAAATAGCCAGCAAACTTGTTTTCTTTACAATCAAAATGATTAATGGGATAATAAGAAAAAACTATTTGACGAGAAGCAGGCTTATTTTGAGAGGAAGTAGAAATTTTATGACAGAAGAAGTAAAGAAAAAATCCATTTGGAGACAAATTCTTAGCTGGGTACTTGTCATTTTAGTTGCAATTGGGATTGCAATGCTTGTGCGTACTTTTGTATTTGCACCAGTAAAAGTTGATGGCATGTCAATGTACCCTACGTATGAAGATGGTAACCGGATTTTTATTGAAAAGATAACAAAACCTGACCGATTTGATAAAATTGTGTTTGATGCACCGGTATCAACGGGAGATGAAGGGAAGTATTTCATCAAACGTGTAATCGGAGTTCCAGGCGATAAAATTGAATTTAAGAACGGTGCGCTTTATGTGAATGGCAAAAAGAAAAATGAGTCTTATTTGGCGAAGGACATGAAGACCTACCGAGAGCCAGGAGATGGTGATGGTGACTTTACGCTGAAAGATATCACGGGTTCCACAACGGTTCCTGATGGTAAACTTTTCGTTCTGGGAGATAACCGTGAAGGTAGCATGGACAGTCGAATATTTGGCTTTATTAATTCATCCGCTGTAGATGGTGTTGTTATGAACTTTGGCAAAAAATAAAATATAATGGAAAATCCGTGAAGCTACTTCACGGATTTTTGGCTATTCAGCGAGCTTTTTTTTCGTTTATAATAACACATAGAGGCTCGGAAGTTTGATTGAGGCGGTGCAAGTTGTGAAAGAAAAAAAATTTAAAAACACTTTGGGCGTGGATTTGGGCGCTTGTCGTGGCGATAATTTTAGCACTGATAATTCGCTTTTATTTATTTGTCCCAATCATGGTTGATGGTGTTTCGATGATGCCAACGCTACGGGACGGGGATCGAGTTATCATTAATCGCTTTGACAAAATTGAACGTTTTGACGTGATTGTGTTTCGTGAAGGAAAGACAGATTATATAAAGCGTGTTATAGGGCTTCCTGGCGATGAAATTGAATATAGATCTGATGTGCTTTATGTGAACGGGAAAAGGTATGAGGAGCCTTATTTAGATACTTATCGAAAAAAGATGAAGGAAGGCTATTTAACGGAAAACTATAGCACGAAAGAAATGCTAAAAGATGGTAAAGTTCCAAAAGATACTTATTTTGTTTTGGGAGATAATAGAAGAGCTAGCCGTGATAGTCGTATTGTCGGGCCGATTTCTAAAAGCAAAGTCCTTGGAACTGCACCACTTAGTTACTGGCCAATTGATAATGCAAAAATTATAAAGTAGGAGTATAGATGATGACAATTCAGTGGTTTCCAGGTCATATGGCCAAAGCGCGCCGTGAAGTGACGGAAAAATTAAAGTTAGTAGATGTGATTTTTGAGTTAGTGGATGCACGAATTCCTGTTTCATCTTCCAATCCCATGCTTGAAGAGATTATTCATCAGAAAAAAAGGGTGATCATCTTAAATAAAGCAGACATGGCAGATGAAAAGGTAACACAAGCTTGGATTCGACATTTTAAAGAAAAAGGACTTATAGCGGTTGCTGTGAACTCGCAGCAAGGAAAGAACATGCATGCGATTGAAAAGGCTGCTGAGGCTTTAATGGCAGAAAAGTTCGCTCGCTTAAGAGAACGCGGAATGCGACCTCGGGCTATTCGAGCAATGATTTTGGGGATTCCAAATGTCGGGAAGTCCACTTTGATTAACCGACTTGCCAAGAAAAATATTGCCAAAACAGGAAATAAACCGGGTGTGACGAAGGCGCAACAATGGATAAAGGTTGGGAAGGCACTGGAACTCCTTGATACACCAGGGATTTTGTGGCCGAAATTTGAAGATCAAGAAGTGGGTTATAAGCTAGCTTTAACTGGTGCGATTAAGGACGATTTGCTAAACATGGAAGATATTGCAGGGTTTGGTTTAACCTTTATCCATACGCACTACCCCAATCAGTTTCAACAGTGGAATCAAGTCGCGTCTAAGAGCGATACTGGGGCTGAGTGGCTGAAAGAAATTGCAGAACGGAAAGGGTTTCTTGATAGATACGGTGAAGCGGATTACGGGCGTGCAGCGGAGCTTGTGGTACGTGAGATTCGAACACAAAAAGTGGGAAGACTCTCTTTTGATTTTCCAGAAAAAGAGGAGATGAAACATGCAGAAAATGTCGATTGCTGAAGTGAAACGGCTACTTGCTGCGGTGAATTCTGAGGAAGAATTGCTAAGCTTTCGAGAAGATTCACGGAAAGGGATAATCAAACTTGTAAGTGCAGCTGAAAAACGTTTAGATAAGCAAAAAAAAGCTGCACGAACAGTTTGAACAAATGAAAGCTTATGAGCTGTTTTACAGAGAGCAAGGGTATTCGCAAATTGCAGGAGTTGATGAAGTGGGAAGAGGCCCGCTTGCTGGTCCTGTTGTCGCTGCAGCGGTAATTTTGCGGGAGGATTTTGAACTATTAGGAATGAATGATTCGAAACAACTCAGTGAAACGAAGCGTCTTTTTTATAGTGAAGAAATCAAAAAACAAGCGATTTCCTATGGGATTGGCGTCGTTTCTCATGAAGTGATCGATGAAATCAACATTTACGAGGCGACAAAGTGTGCGATGAAAGAGGCTTTAGAGAAGCTTTCGCCCCCTCCTGACTATACGTTAATCGATGCCATGCCACTTGGTCACTCCGAAAAAGAATGCTCGATCATTAAAGGCGATACTAAGAGCATTTCCATTGCTGCAGCTTCTATTTTAGCTAAAGTGGAACGAGACCGGATGATGCGTGAATTTGAATTGATTTATCCGGGATATGATTTCCAAAATAATATGGGATACGGAACGAAAAAGCACCTTGAAGGTCTGGAAAAACTTGGACCTTGTCCAATTCATCGTGTGAGTTTCGCTCCAGTAAAATCGTTTTTTGCTTAACTATTTGTTATGAAAAATCAAATGAAAGTTTGATAATGAGCTGTCTTTTAAAGGACAGCTTTTTTGCTAGCCTTAAAAAGCATTTTTGCGGATTTTACCTTCTTGATAACTTTCAGTAAGATGGCTAAAAGGAGGTCAATCTGATGAACTTTAAAATGAATCATGCAGAATGGGGAGAGCTTGCAAGTCTCCCTGCAAGAAGGCGAGCAGAGTTATTTGCTCGCTACCGAGCTCACCAATCTAAGAAAGAAATTTCAACTCTTTTGTCAAGCGAGGAACGGAAATGGATTAAAAGAAATTCGACTGATTTTCAAGCTTTTTTTGAGGAAGGGGGAAGAATCATTTTTTATGATGATGACAATTATCCGCGTTTGCTGCGTGAAATCACTTTTACTCCGCCACTTCTTTTTGGTAAGGGGAATTTTTCTTTACTAGAAAAAGAACTCATTACAGTAATCGGAACGCATCAAATGCGCCCTTATGGAAAAGCTGTTACGCGTTTTTTTACAAATGGACTCATGAAGTCGAAATTTGGAGTGCTTACGGGCACGTTAAATGGAACGGAGGAAACAGTTTTAAGAACGTCAGCTAGAATGGGAGGCGAAATCGTTTGCGTATTAGCGTCAGGCCATCACTCTTTGTTTCCAAAAAATAATCGGCAATTACTGGAAAAAATTGAACAAACGGGGGTAACGATAACTGAATATACGCCTGATACTGCATTTGACTCGCGTTTTTTGGAGGAGCGTAGCAGGCTATTAAGTGGAATTTCTAGAGGCGTATTACTCACGGAAGAAAAATCGCGAGGCGGTGCGCTCCTTACTGTTCAATATGCTGTTGAGCAAAATCGTGAAGTTTTTGTCGTTCCAGGAAATATTTTTTCGGATGGATCGGCAGGCGCTCATGATCTTATCATGGAGGGGGCGAGGCTTGTTGCGAATCCTCAACAGGTTGTCGAAAGTTTCTTATTTTAAGTAAATGGATTAATTTTTCATGAGAAAAAGGGGATTTAGCTTGCATTTCTAAAATTTTTGAGATAAGTTTGCTAAAGGGTAACAAAAACCTTCTATATTAAGTGCGTAAAATCTAGTTGAAGAAATATATAGATTGACAAACTTTTTTTTTACGGGCTATTATTGACTACTGAATCAAGTTGTTCGAACACTTTGGATAATTTGAACAGTAAAACGAGGCAAAAAATAAAAGGAAGATTGTTTATTTAGCCCGTTTATTTGACCCAATTAGGGAGGAAATGAATACATGGCAGACTATCTTGTTATTGTAGAATCACCAGCAAAAGCTAAAACAATTGAAAAATATCTCGGAAAAAAATATCAAGTGAAAGCTTCGATGGGACATGTTCGCGATTTGCCTAAAAGCCAGATGGGCGTTGATTTTGAACATAACTTTGAGCCTAAATATATTACGATCCGTGGTAAAGGACCTGTTTTAAAAGAATTGAAACAAGCGGCTAAAAAAGCTAAAAAAAGTTTATCTCGCAGCTGACCCCGACAGAGAAGGAGAGGCTATTGCATGGCATTTAGCGAATAGTTTAGAGCTTGACCAGACAGATGACCTGCGGGTTGTTTTTAATGAAATTACGAAGGATGCAGTGAAAGAATCTTTTAAACATCCGCGTAAGATTGACATGGATCTTGTTGATGCTCAACAAGCTCGGCGGGTGCTTGACAGACTTGTGGGTTACAACATTAGCCCCATTCTTTGGAAAAAAATCAAAAAAGGCTTAAGTGCAGGACGTGTTCAGTCGATTGCACTTCGTTTGATTATTGATCGTGAAAAAGAAATCAATAACTTTAAACCTGAAGAATACTGGACAATTGATGGGAATTTCAAAAAAGGTCGTAAATCGTTTCAAGCGAATTTTTACGGCGTAGATGGTAAAAAAGAAAAAAATTGGAAAATGCCGCGGATGTTAAAGCAGTCATGGCGAAAATTAAAGGTAAAGATTATGAAGTAATTGATGTTACGAAAAAGGAAAGACTTCGTAATCCAGCAGCTCCCTTTACAACTTCATCACTGCAACAAGAAGCTGCACGTAAACTGAATTTTAGAACGCGTAAAACGATGATGCTTGCTCAACAATTGTATGAAGGAATAAAACTTGGTAGACAAGGGACTGTTGGGTTAATCACTTACATGCGTACCGATTCTACTCGGATTTCTGATACAGCAACGAATGAAGCGTATAATTACATTGAAGAAAATTATGGAACAGATTTTGCCCGCAAGAAAAAACGGCAAGATAAGAATCAAAAAGGTTCACAAGATGCCCACGAAGCTATTCGACCTACAAGTGTTTTGCGTTCGCCGCAAGAAATGAAAGAATATCTAAGTCGGGATCAACTTCGACTTTATCGTTTGATCTGGGAGCGATTTGTTGCAAGCCAAATGACACCGGCTGTTCTTGATACTATGCGTGTTGATATGGAAAATAATGGCGTTCGCTTTCGAGCAAACGGTTCGAAAATCAAGTTCGCTGGTTTTATGAAGGTATATGTGGAAAGTAACGATGACAATAAAGAAGAAAAAGAAAATATTTTACCTGAGCTGAAAAAAAGGGGACAAAGTTACTTCGGAGTCGCTTGAACAGCGTCAGCATTTCACACAGCCACCTCCACGTTACACAGAAGCTAGACTGGTACGTACTTTGGAAGAAATTGGGGTAGGTAGACCTTCTACGTATTCCCCGACGATTGATACCATCCAGCGTCGTAATTATGTTTCGCTTACGAATAAGCGATTTGCGCCAACTGAACTTGGAGAAATTGTGAATGAAATGATTTCTGAATATTTCCCGGAAATTTTAGATGTTAGCTTTACAGCTGATATGGAAAATGATCTGGATGAAATTGAGCACGGTAAAATGCAGTGGATCAAAGTCATTGATGAGTTTTACAAACAATTTGAACCACATGTAAAACGCGCCGATGAAGAAATGGAAAAAATCGAAATCAAAGATGAACCCGCAGGAATTGATTGTGATGTTTGCGGAGCTCCGATGGTATATAAAATGGGAAAATATGGTAAGTTTTTAGCTTGCAGTCGTTTTCCTGAATGTCGTAATACAAAAGCTATTGTAAAAGAAATTGGGGTTACTTGCCCGAAATGTCGGGAAGGTCAAGTGATTGAAAGAAAGAGCAAGAAGAACCGAATTTTTTATGGATGCAATCGGTACCCAGATTGTGATTATGTTTCTTGGGATAAACCAGTTGAACGGCCTTGTCCAAAATGCGGCGAGCATGCCCTCGTTGAGAAGAAATTGAAAAAAGGCGTTCAAGTCCAGTGTACGAATTGTGATTACAAAGAAGAAACACAAAAATAGGCGGAGATCTGATCGAAGGAGGAAGTTAGTTGGAAAAGACGGTCAATGTAATTGGAGCGGGCTTAGCTGGAAGTGAAGCAGCTTGGCAACTCGCGAAGCGTGGAGTAAAAGTGCATTTATATGAAATGCGTCCAGTGAAGCAAACGCCAGCCCACCATACGGATAAATTTGCTGAGCTAGTTTGTACGAACTCACTTCGTGCAAATGGTTTAACAAATGCGGTTGGAGTTATCAAAGAAGAAATGCGAATGCTTGATTCGATTATTATAAAAGCGGCTGATCGAGCTTCTGTTCCGGCTGGAGGTGCGCTCGCTGTTGACCGTCATGAATTTTCCGGCTATGTAACTGAACAAGTGAAAAATCATCCGCTTGTAACGGTCTTTAACGAAGAAGTGACAGCAATACCAGAAGGCCCGACAATTATTGCAACGGGTCCACTGACGAGTGAAGCGTTAGCCGAAGAAATTCGCAAAGTTACTGGAGAAGATTATCTGTATTTTTATGATGCGGCAGCTCCAATTATCGAAAAAGATAGTATTGATATGGAAAAAGTTTATTTAAAATCTCGTTATGATAAAGGTGAAGCGGCATATCTCAATTGTCCAATGACACAAGAAGAATTTACTGCGTTCTATGAAGCCTTGATTAGTGCAGAAACTGCTGAGTTAAAGAGCTTTGAAAAAGAGGTTTTCTTTGAAGGGTGTATGCCAATTGAAGTGATGGCGAAACGTGGGATTAAAACCATGCTGTTTGGTCCTCTTAAACCAGTTGGCCTTGAAGATCCAAAGACTGGAAAACGTCCTTATGCGGTCCTTCAGCTTCGTCAAGACGATGCGGCTGGAACACTTTACAATATGGTAGGTTTTCAAACTCATTTGAAGTGGGGCGAACAAAAACGTGTCTTTCAAATGATTCCTGGTTTAGAAAATGCGGAAATTATCCGCTATGGAGTGATGCATCGGAATACATTTATTAATTCTCCGAAGGCGATGCAAAGTACCTATCAATTAAAGACTCGTAAGGATTTGTTCTTTGCAGGTCAAATGACAGGGGTTGAAGGCTACGTGGAATCAGCTGCTAGTGGTCTTGCCGCTGGGATTAATGCTGCGCGCTTTGTATCTTCGGAAGAACCAATTGTGTTTCCAAGAGAAAGTGCGATCGGAAGTATGGCTAATTATATTACTTCTACGAATACCAAAACCTTTCAACCGATGAATGTAAACTTCGGTTTGTTCCCAGAACTACCTGAAAAAATTCGTGCTAAACAAGAACGCAATGCTAAATTAGCTGAAAGAGCGTTAGCTGCTATAAAAAGTGTTGCAGAAGAATTATAAAACGACTATAATGGATAAGGGCTAGTGTGCTAGCCTTTATCTTCTTTTGATTTCATTTGTTTGAATAGTCCAACTTTTATACAGTAGGTTTGACAGATTGACTATAGCTTTCAAATCGCTTGAATTGACGCGGATTCTAATTTAATTGGAAATGTTGTGAAAAATGCGTAAAATTATTGCAACTCGCTTTTCCTTGTGTTACGATGGAGTTGTTTGAGAGGTGGATTTATCATGGAAGAAGAGCAGTTTTTACCCAAGTTTATGGATTATCTTCGAGTGGAAAGAAACTATTCGGATAATACGGAAATTGCCTATTTTGAGGATATTCATGATTTTCAAACTTTTTTTAAATCAACAAGCAATTGAAAGCTTCACGGAGGTGGACTATTTAGTTGTTCGTTTATATTTAACTATGCTCAATGAACGACAATTTTCTCGCACTTCTGTCGCACGAAAGATTTCAAGTTTGCGTAGTTTTTATCATTTTTTGATTCGTGAGGGTGTGATTTCTGACAATCCATTTACATATGTCTCGCACGCAAAAAAAAGATCTCAGGCTTCCAAAGTTTTTCTATAACGAAGAAATGGAAGCTTTATTTCAGGTCGTTTATGAAAATGATGAACCACTTACACTTCGTAATCGTGTTATTCTAGAACTGCTTTATGGAACTGGGATACGTGTTTCTGAAGCCGCGCAGATACAGCTTTCGGACATCGATAATACCTATCAAGCTATTTTGATTAAAGGGAAGGGAAACAAAGAAAGATATGTTCCATATGGCTCTTTTTTAGAGGATGCGCTTAGTGTATATCTTGAAAAGGGACGAGCTATTCTTTCAAACAAATATCATAAACATCATGATGCTTTACTTATAAATCACTACGCCGATCCGCTTTCAACACGTGGCATTCGCTATTGTTTAACGAAGACCATCGAAAAAGCAGCTTTGACAAGAAAGATTCATCCGCATATGTTGCGTCATACGTTTGCAACGGATCTTTTGAACAATGGAGCGGATATGCGAACGGTTCAGGAACTTTTAGGACATGCGAGTTTATCTTCTACACAAATCTATACCCATGTTACTAAAGAACATCTCAAAACTACTTATATGAAGCATCATCCTCGGGCATGAAAAATAGGAGGTAGTTGACTAATGGAATTGCATGCAACGACAATTTTTGCTATTAAGCATAATGGTAAGGGTGCAATGGCTGGTGACGGGCAGGTAACACTTGGTGAATCAGTGGTGATGAAGCATACGGCTCGAAAGGTAAGACGTTTGTTTCACGACCGAGTGATTGCTGGCTTTGCAGGTTCAGTTGCAGACGCTTTTACGTTGTTTGAAAAATTTGAAAGTAAACTAAATGAATATAATGGGAATCTTGAACGCGCAGCTGTTGAGCTTGCTAAAGAATGGCGCAGTGACAATGCGCTTCGAAAACTAGAAGCCATGTTAATCGTAATGGATGAAGAAACTCTGTTACTCGTTTCTGGAACAGGGGAAGTTATAGAACCAGATGATGGGATCCTTGCAATCGGCTCTGGTGGGAATTATGCACTTGCTGCTGGTCGTGCACTCATGCGTCACATCGGAGAGGATATGGAAGCAAAAGAAATTGCGAAACATGCCCTTGAAATTGCTTCAGAGATTTGTGTTTTTACAAATGGCAACATTATCGTAGAAGAATTATAAAGAGGTGATAGAGGTGGAAAATGGAGCAACTTCTCAATTAACACCACGTCAAATTGTTGAAAAACTGGATCAATATATCATTGGTCAAACCGGCGCTAAAAAATCAGTCGCTGTTGCCCTTAGAAATCGCTATCGCCGAATGATGATGGATGAAGCGATGCGTGATGAAATCATTCCCAAAAATATTTTAATGATTGGTCCAACTGGTGTTGGGAAAACAGAAATTGCGCGCCGAATTGCAAAAATCGTCAAAGCACCTTTTACGAAAGTAGAGGCTACGAAATTCACAGAAGTGGGTTACGTTGGGCGTGATGTTGAATCAATGGTTCGTGATCTGGTAGAAGTTTCTGTTCGACTAGTCAAAGAAGAAAAAATGCAAACGGTTCGTTTTAAAGCAGAAAAAAAATGCTGAAAAGAAAATTATTAAGCTTCTTGCCCCAGCAGACAAGAAAAAACAAACGACTTCACAAAATCCATTTGAAGCGTTGTTTCAAAATGCGTCTCGTTCTTCAGAAGAAGAAAGTGAACCCGTTGATGAAACGTTGAAGCAAAAGCGTAATCAGCTTGAGTATCGACTAGAGCGCGGAGAACTTGATGATGAGATGGTAACGGTCGAAGTTACCGAACAGCAAAATCCGATGTTTGACATGATGCGTGGCGGGGGAATGGATCAATTAGCAGGTATGCAGGAAGCTTTTTCTAGTCTCTTGCCGAAAAATAAAAAGAAACGCAGGGTGACGGTGAAAGAAGCTAAGAAAATCTTATTTGAAGATGAAGCTTCAAAACTCATTGATCAAGAAGAAGTTGCAGCATTAGCTGTTAGAAGAGCTGAGCAGACAGGAATTATCTTTATTGATGAAATCGATAAAGTCGCAACAAAAGAAAGCGGAAATGGTGCTCAAGTATCGCGAGAAGGAGTTCAGCGTGATATTCTTCCGATTGTCGAAGGGTCTCAAGTGGTGACGAAATATGGACTTGTGAATACAGAATTCATTTTATTTATTGCGGCTGGAGCTTTCCATATGTCGAAACCATCTGATTTAATTCCTGAGCTCCAAGGTCGTTTTCCGATTCGAATTGAACTTGATAAATTATCGCAAGAAGATTTTGTCAAGATTTTAACTGAACCGGACAACGCACTGATTAAGCAATATAAAGCACTGCTTCGTTCAGAAGGTATTGAACTTATTTTTACAAAAGAAGCTGTTGCAAGACTTGCTGAAATTGCTTTTCAAGTCAACCAAGAAACAGATAATATCGGCGCTAGACGTCTTCACACGATTCTTGAAAAATTACTTGAAGATCTGCTATTTGAAGCACCTGACATCAACTTAGATCAAGTGACGATTACGGAAAAATATGTAAATGAAAAACTCGATTCGATTATGCAAAGCAAAGATTTGACCCAATTTATTTTATAAAATTTTAGGAGGAGCTAATTATGAGCTTATTAGAAAAAACAAGAAAGATTAATGCAATGTTACAAAATACTTCAGGAAAAACAGTTAACTTTAAAGAAATGGCAGATACACTGAGTGATGTGATCGAAGCCAATACGTATATCGTTAGTCGTAAAGGAAAACTTCTTGGTTATTCAGAAATTTTACCCATTGAAAATGAACGTATGAAACAAATGCTTTCTGAACGTCAATTCCCGGAAGAATATACACAAAGTTTGTTTAATGTGAATGAAACTTCTGCAAACCTAGAAGTTTCAAGCCAATATACTGCTTTCCCAATTGAAAATACTGACTTATTCACCAAAGGTTTAACAACAATCGTTCCTGTTTTAGGCGGAGGAGAGCGCCTTGGAACTCTTATTTTATCACGTATGGAAAATAATTTTACAGATGATGATCTTTTACTTGCTGAATACGGAAGCACTGTTGTAGGCATGGAAATTCTACATGAAAAAGCGGAAGAAATTGAAGAAGAAGCGCGTAGCCGTGCTGTCGTACAAATGGCAATCAGCTCGCTTTCATATAGTGAACTTGAAGCAATTGAACACATCTTTGATGAATTAAATGGAAAAGAAGGCTTATTAGTAGCTTCTAAAATTGCTGACCGCGTAGGAATTACTCGTTCAGTTATCGTCAATGCACTTCGTAAATTAGAAAGTGCTGGCGTCATTGATTCACGCTCACTAGGAATGAAAGGAACCTTTATCCGTGTATTAAATGATAAATTCCTAGTTGAACTTGAAAAACTAAAAAATAGCTAAATTTAAAGATAAAAGTCTCCTGCTTTCTAGAACTATTCTAGGCAACTAGAAAGCAAGGGGCTTTTTATTATGCTCAGATTTCTTTTTTCTCCGATAATTTGCTAAAATAGAAAAGGATATTGTTTTTTGGAGGGACCAGTTTATGTTATATACGGAAACCAAAATAGAAGTTCGCTACGCAGAAACGGATCAAATGGGCGTTGTCTATCACGCTAATTATCTTGTATGGATGGAGCTTGGGCGGAACCACTTCATCGAAGAAAGCCTCGGCCTCCGTTATTATGACATGGAGCAGCTCGGCTTTTTATCGCCAGTTATTGATGTTTCGATTCATTACGGAAAACCACTGCGTTACGGGCAAGAAGCGATTGTTAAGACTTGGTTATTAGCCTACGATGGCTTACGCGTCACATATGGCTATGAAATTTGTTATGCAGATAGTGGCGAAATTGCAATTACAGGTGAGACAAAACACGTTTGTGTAACAAAAGACGATTTTAAACCGGTTGCGCTAAAACGAGAGTTAAAAGACTGGCATGAAAAATATTTACAAGCGCTTGAGGAAGGATGAAAAAAATGGCCTTTGGTGTACAACGTGAGGAATTAATAGCGTTTAAAAAAAAGGCAGAACAAGGTGAGGTTGCGCTTTTAACACATTACTGGCTTGATGACCGGTTTCCTAATTCTAAAACCGTGACGAAAGCTGCAAGCGCTGACATTGAAGCCTTAAAAAGATGGGGCAGAAAATATCATTTACCGGAAAATTATATTGATTACGGGCATAAGGATCTACCTCATTATGATTTGTTCGGTGATATTCAACTGAAAATTTTGGAAGAAGAAGGAAAATGGGACCAAATTGATCGGTTTCATTTGAGGGGAGATACGGAATGATTAAATTAGAAAATGAGTCGCTACTTGTTGAATTAACGGAACAGGGAGCTGAACTAACACGAATTTACCACAAGAAAACAGGACTAGACTATTTGTGGGATGCCGAAAAAGCATTTTGGGGAAGACATGCACCAATTTTATTTCCGACTGTGGGCCGTTTAGTGGACGATACCTATTATGTAGATGGGGAGGCCTTTCACTTAACGCAACATGGTTTTGCACGGGACAAAACGTTTACTGCAGTTGAATTAGTCGGAAATCAAGCCATACTTGAGCTAGAGGCTGATGATAAATCGAAACTCATCTATCCTTTTTCTTTTCGCTTAAGAGTTACTTATACGCTACTTGAGGATCAAGTTCAAGTTGAGTATCAAGTTGAAAACACAGACAAAGAGCGAATTTATTTTTCTATCGGTGCGCACCCCGCATTCAACGTTCCACTTACAGAAGGAACGAAATTTGAGGACTACTATCTTGATTTTGGTCAAAAAGAAAAACTTGATACACTTTTACTTGAAGGACCTTATCGCAGTGGGAAATTAAAGCCGCTAGCCGATGAAAAAACTGAGACACTAGCACTTGACTATTCCTTATTTGAAAACGATGCGCTTATCTTTGAAGGACTAAATGGAAATGAAATAGCTATTCGTTCGAAAAAACATCCACATTTCGTTAAGGTTTCCTTCCCTCATTTTCCTTTTGTTGGCATCTGGACACCAGGGGACGGTGCACCATTTTTATGTATAGAACCCTGGTTTGGAATCGCAGATAGTATTGGGGAGTCCGTTGAGCTTCGAGATAAAGCGGGAATCGAGCATTTGGATCCTGAAGCCATTTTTACGTCAGAATACAGCATTCAACTTGGATAAAAAAAGAATTCAGCGTACTTAGGTACGCTGAATTCCTTTGCTTTACATCTTACATCCAAGTGATTTTCGGTTCTTCGCCATTTCGAATTCGCTTAATATTAGCACGGTGCCGCCAAATAATGAATAAAGCTAAGCATGTGATGAGCACGATTAAAATCACATCACCCATAAAAAGGGAAATGATAAATGCGGCAACAGCTGCAACCATTGAGCTTAAAGATACATATTTGCTGATCTTAAGTGTTAAAAGAAAGACAACGATAGCAGCAATGAATAGAAGTGGTGCATAAGCGAGCACGACACCGGCAGAAGTAGCGACGGCTTTTCCCCCGCGGAAGCTAGCAAAGATAGGGAAACTATGCCCAATGATCGCAAAAACGCCCGTTAGCAACATAAAATGGGCATCAAGTTGTGGTAAAAAGAAAAACGGTAGTAGCGTTGCAAGTGATCCTTTTAAGATATCAATGACAGTGACAACAGAACCTGCCTTTACCCCGAGAACGCGAAATGAGTTTGTAGCACCTAAGTTTCCGCTACCGAATTCTCGAATATCTTTTTTATAAAATAGCTTTCCAATCCAAAGGCCAGACGGAATGGATCCGATGATATATGCGGCGAGGCACAGTAACACCAATTTGGTAATCATTTTAAAACCCCTTTTGTAACGGTATTTGCTGTTATGAATTATAGCATAGTTTACATCGAAATGGTGAAAAAGCGAGGAATTTGCTACCTCTTTTTAGCGAACTCTTGGTTAGTGGCTTTACAATGAGGCATTTAAACGATAAAATAGTACTTTGAATAGAAACGTTAAAAAGCGAACGAACTTCTTGTTCAAAGGAAAGGGGCAAGTAGCGTGCAAAACCCGAGTAAACAACAAATTGATACGATCCTAAAATCAGCAAAAACCATTGCGGTTGTTGGGTTAAGTGATAATCCAGAACGAACAAGCTATAAGGTTGCTAAGTTTATGCAGGGAGCGGGTTATCGAATTATTCCTGTAAATCCAAAGGCGACAGAAATTCTTTCGGAGAAAACGGTAGCAAGCCTTGGCGAAATTGAGGAGCATGTGGATATTGTCAATGTTTTTCGGCGTTCTGAGTTTTTACCAGAGATTGCGCGTGATTTCCTAAATATAGATGCTGATGTTTTCTGGGCACAACTTGGGCTTTTTAACGAAGAAGCTTATGAACTTCTAGAAAATCATTACCCAGTGATTATGGACAAATGCATTAAGGTAGCTTACCGCGAAATGGAACATTAACAGGTGAACAGGTTCTTTCTGGGCCTGTTTTTTCACGGCTTTTAGAACAACTTAAGAAAATGTGGCAGGATGAAGATGAAAGGAGTTTTGAATGGATGAAAAAAAAGTGAATACAACGATGATTCTATTCAGGTACTGGAAGGACTGGAAGCGGTTCGGAAAAGACCTGCAATGTATATTGGATCAACTGATGTACGTGGACTTCATCATTTAGTATATGAAATTGTCGATAATTCTGTCGATGAAGCATTAAATGGATATGGGAAAGAAATCAAAGTAATTTTACATGAAGACGGAAGCGTGAGTGTAACCGACCATGGTCGTGGTATGCCGATCGGAATGCATAAAACGGGAAAGTCAACAGTAGAAGTTATTTTGACCGTTTTGCATGCTGGTGGGAAATTTGGTCAAGAAGGCGGTTATAAAACAAGTGGTGGATTGCACGGCGTAGGTTCATCAGTTGTTAATGCACTTTCGGAATGGCTAACGGTGACGATTCACCGTGACCAAGCTATTTATGAACAACGTTTTGAGCATGGCGGGAAACCGGTAAGTAAGCTTACTAAAATTGGTAAAACAAAAGATACAGGAACGACACTCCGATTTAAGCCTGATCCAGAGATTTTTCCAGTCACTTCGTTCAACTATGAAGTCTTATCAGAACGTCTGCGCGAATCCGCGTTCTTGCTTAAAGGTTTGCGAATTGAACTAATCGATGAACGTGTTGGCATGGGAGAAGCATTTTATTTTGAAGAAGGTGTCAAAAACTTTGTTGAATATATCAATGAAGGAAAAGATGTCTTGCATCCTGTTGTTGCTTTTGAAGGTGAAAGCAACGATATCGAAATTGAAATGGCTTTTCAGTTTAACGATGGCTATTCGGAAACGGTGCTTAGCTTCGTTAACAATGTTCGGACGCCAAATGCGGGAACTCACGAAGCTGGAATGCGTTCTGCGATGACTCGTGTCTTTAATGAATACGCAAAACGAGTTGGACTTTTAAAGGAAAAAGATAAAAACCTTGAAGGTAGCGATATTCGTGAAGGCTTATCAGCTGTTTTATCAGTTCGCGTACCCGAGCGAATGCTCCAATTTGAAGGGCAAACGAAGGAAAAATTAGGAACGACAGAAGCACGTGCGGCAACGGAGGCTGTGGTTGCTGAGCACATCGCTTATTTTCTTGCGGAAAATCCAGATACAAGTAGTTTGCTCATTAAAAAGGCGATCAAAGCACGAGAAGCACGAGAAGCAGCTCGAAAAGCGCGTGAAGAAACGCGTAATGGCAAGAAACGGAAGCGCTCGGAAACCCTTCTTTCTGGGAAACTGACACCAGCGCAATCTCGTAATGCAAGCCGAAACGAACTTTATCTGGTTGAGGGGGACTCAGCCGGAGGATCAGCTAAACAAGGACGCGATCGGCATTTTCAAGCTATTTTGCCACTTCGCGGGAAAGTCATTAATGCTGAAAAGGCAAAACTCCAAGATATTTTAAAAAATGAAGAAATCAACACCATTATTCACACGGTGGGTGCTGGTGTTGGTCCAGAATTTGAAGTAGAAGATTGCAACTACGACAAGATTATTATCATGACAGATGCGGATACTGACGGGGCACATATTCAAGTCTTACTTCTCACTTTCTTTTACCGGTATATGCGCCCGCTCATTGAAATGGGGAAGGTATACATTGCTTTGCCTCCACTTTATAAAGTAAGCAAGGGAAGCGGCAAGAAAGAAGTGATTGAATATGCGTGGACTGATGACGAACTGGATGGAGCGATTCAAACAATTGGGAAAGGCTACATGATTCAGCGTTACAAAGGTCTTGGGGAAATGAATGCCGACCAGCTCTGGGAAACAACTATGAATCCGGAAACACGAACTTTGATTCGGGTGCGGATGGAAGATGTGGCAAGAGCAGAACGTCGTGTTGCAACACTTATGGGAGATAAAGTTGAGCCTCGCCGGAAGTGGATTGAGTCTCACGTAGAATTTAGCCTCGAAGATGATTCAAATATTCTAGACAATGAAAATATGGTAGAGGGGGCGGATGAATCTTGAGCAATACACCTGGACAACAAATTCAAGATTTAGCGCTTGAAGAGGTAATGGGCGACCGTTTTGGCCGTTATAGTAAATACATTATTCAAGAACGTGCGCTTCCAGATGCGCGTGATGGACTGAAGCCCGTTCAAAGACGGATTTTATTCGCGATGAACGAAGAAGGCAATACGGCTGACAAGGGATTCCGTAAGTCGGCCAAAACAGTCGGAAACGTTATCGGGAATTACCATCCACATGGTGATACCTCTGTTTATGATGCAATGGTTCGGATGAGTCAAGACTGGAAAGTGCGCAATGTTTTAATTGAAATGCACGGAAATAATGGGAGTGTGGACGGAGATCCGCCTGCTGCGATGCGTTATACGGAAGCAAGGCTTGCTCCGATTGCTGCTGAACTTTTGCGCGACATTGAGAAGGAAACGGTGGATTTTGTACCCAACTTTGATGATACATCGAGTGAGCCAACGGTACTTCCGGCGCGGTTTCCAAACTTGCTTGTCAACGGGTCAACAGGGATTTCTGCTGGGTATGCGACAGATATTCCGCCACATAATTTGGGGGAAATTATTGATGCAGTTATCAAGCGGCTCGATAGCCCAGAATGTGATCTTTCAACCTTGCTTAAAATCGTTAAAGGACCGGATTTCCCAACTGGCGGAATTATTCAAGGTGCTGATGGGATCAGAAAAGCTTATGAAACTGGGAAAGGGCGAGTTGTGGTTCGCTCGAAAACCGAGATTGAAGATATTCGCGGGGGTAGAAAGCAAATTTCTGTCTATGAGATTCCGTATGAAGTCAATAAGGCAAGTCTTGTTAAACGGATTGATGAACTCCGAATCGATAAAAAAAATTGAAGGAATTTCGGAAGTTCGTGATGAAACAGACCGAACTGGCCTTCGAATTGCGATTGAACTAAAGAAAGAAGCGAATGCAGAAGGGGTTTTGAATTACTTATTCAAAAATACGGATTTGCAGGTGAGCTATAATTTCAATATGGTAGCTATCTTTAATAAGCGTCCCGTTTTGATGGGCTTAATCTCGTTACTTGATGCTTATATTGCCCACCAAAAAGAAATCATTACGAAACGTTCAGAATTTGATATTCGGAAGGCGCGTGCGCGCGAGCATATCTTAGCTGGATTAATGAAAGCTCTCTCGATTCTTGATGAAGTGATTCGCTTGATTCGTGAATCAAAAGATAAACGTGATGCGAAACTGAATTTGCAGGATCGCTATGATTTTAGTGAAAAACAAGCAGAAGCGATTGTTTCCTTGCAACTTTATCGCCTAACAAATACCGATATTACTGAACTACGAGAAGAAGCAAAGGAATTGCAAGAAAAAATCAGTCGGCTTGAGAAAATTTTGCAGAATCCAAGTGAGCTTATTGCTGTTTTGAAAGATGAGCTAAAAGAAATCAAGAAAAAATATAAAACAGCTCGTCTTACTGAAATTCAAGCTGAGATTGAAGAAATTAAGATTGACACAGAGGTGCTTGTAGCAAGTGAAGATGTTGTCGTTTCGGTAACGAAAGAAGGCTATGTGAAACGGACAAGTATGCGATCTTATAGTGCTTCGAATGGCCAAGATTTAGCTATGAAGGATTTGGATCATCCGATTTTTATCGAAAAGCTGAATACTATGGATTCCTTGTTAATGTTTACAAATCGCGGGAATTTCATTTACCGGCCAGTGCATGAGCTACCGGAAATGCGCTGGAAAAATTTGGGAGACCACATCAGCCATTTGGCAGGAGACTTAGGCCAGGGTGAAGAAATTATCGCGGCTAAAGGCATTTCCAAGTTTGATAATGCAAGATATTTCTTGTTTGTAACGCGTCTTGGTATGATCAAGGCCTCGCTTATTGCAAATTACAAACCTCAGCGCTACTCGAAATCGATGATGGCGATTAAACTAAAAGCGGACGATGAGCTTTTAAGTGTTGACTTGATTGATCGATCAGAAGACGTTTTCCTTGCAAGTAAATTTGGTTACGGCTTGCGATATGCGGTTGATGAAGTGCCTGATTCTGGTGCAAGAACAGCAGGTGTAAAGGCCATTAACTTAAAGAGCGGTGATGAAGTAAGTGGAGCCGTTGTTATCCCGAGAGAAGAAACGAAAAAACTCTTCTTGTTGACACAGCGCGGTTCACTGAAGAAAATGAAGCTTACAGAATTTGAACCAATTTCACGTGCCAAACGAGGTTTGATCATGCTTCGCGAATTGAAAAATAGTCCGCATCGCGTTTTTGGCGTTTTCCTTGCTGCAAGTGATGAGTTCCTGATGATTGAAACTGATAAGGAACAATTTGTTGAAGTGGAGTTGAAAAATGTGCGGACAGCTGATCGATATTCTAATGGCTCGTTTGTTGTCGACGAGGCACTAGAAGGGAAACCGATTGATGCTTGGTTAGAGATTCCTGAGATTAAAGAAGAACCTGGAGAAACAAATTTGTAACAGCTGAAAACCGGCTATTCGAGGAAAAGATTGGTCGGTTTTTCTAGCTTAAAAGATTGTGGAGAGGAGCTTTTTTATGAGTGAAAAAATGAATGTAGAAAGTTTTAACTTGGATCATACGAAGGTGAAGGCGCCGTATGTGAGGCTTGCTGGTGTAAAAAAGGGCATGCACGGGGATGAGATTTATAAATATGATGTGCGCTTTAAGCAACCTAATAAGGCGCATATGGAAATGCCAGCGCTCCATTCACTTGAGCATTTGATGGCAGAACTTTCGCGAAATCATTCGGATAAAGTCGTTGATATTAGTCCAATGGGCTGCCAAACGGGCTTTTACGTTTCCATGATCAACCATGATGACTATGAAGATTTTCTTCGTATTTTAGAGGAAACATTAAAGGATGTTTTAATACAAGATGAAGTACCTGCGTGCAATGAGATGCAATGTGGTTTTGCCGCAAGTCACAGTTTAGAAGGAGCAAAAGAACTTGCACGTGAGTTTTTAGCGAAACGCGCAAATTGGTCGCAAGTGTTTGCATAAAAAAAACTCTTTTCCAGCCAATGACTGGAAAAGAGTTTTTTTTTATTTCTTGATGGCTTGCATAAGTAAGTTCACATAAGCCTTGGCACCTTCTTTTTTCAAGTGCACTCCATCAGGTTCAAAATAACTACTGTTTACTTTGGCAAGCGAGTACCAATCAATAACCGTTAAGTTAGGATAGTTTTCCGCGGCAGAACTGATTGCAGCATTCACTTCTTGTTCCCATCCACGTGGAACACGGGAATTCACAAAGTAAATATGAGCCTCGTCAAATTGATCTAATAAACGATTTAATTGTTTTTCGGTGAATGGGCCGTTTGTTCCAAGTTCAATAATTACGGCGCTATCACTGGTGTTATATTGTTTATAGCTTGGCGCAATACCAATGGCATCAGATAGTTGTCGCCCGATTTTTCCGTCAATCGTCACATTCGGTACAGTTTCTTTTAAATAGGGTTCGATGTCAATCATAATCGAATCGCCGAGTGCTAATGTTTGCTTATAAGGATAAGGCATATCTTTTTTAGGAGGAACCGCTCCTTGATTTGGCTTGTTTTCTTGTTTGTTTTGCTGTGCGCCATTATTCGATGTTTCTGATTTGTTTTTTTGTATCTTGTTTTTCCTTTTTAGGAGGCACTTTGGTTTTCTCACCATGATTAGAAGTTTTCACTGTTGTTTTTTTTCGTTTCTGCTTTTGTTTCAGTGGATAAAATGCCCGTCATTCCGAGTGCGAAAGTGCCAACTGAAAGAACGAGGACGAGAATAGACGCCCAAAGGCCAACAGGTTTACTTTTAAATACGAAATAATTTTTGTAACGGAACGAGCGAATGAAATTGAAAAAACCATGTTTTCGAATGGGTGTTTCTAAATAGCGATACGAGAGTTCGGCAATAATAAAAGTCGCTGCTACTTGTAAAACAGGTCGCATAATACTTGGTTGACCGATTTCAGTCACAGGAGTTGTTAGTGTAATAATCGGATAATGCCACAAGTAAATGCCATAAGACCGTGTTCCTATCCAGCGTAGCGGCTTAAGACTAAATACGCGACTTAAGTAACAAGATGGATGAGAAATCGTTGCTATCATAATAACGCCTAGAAGAGCGACTAAAAATAGACCGCCTCGATAGAGGAAAGTTTGATATTCACTTAAGAAATAAACAAATACAAAGAATAAAATGATGCTAATTGTACCAGCAATGTTGAGTGTAAGGCGGCTTTTTGCTGGTATTTTAGGGCTGAGTCGATTAAAAGGCCATAAAAAGGCAAGGGCACAACCACTTAATAAATCAAATAGGCGAGTATCCGTTCCATAATAGACCCGGCTTGGGTCGCTACCAGGAGTGTAAAGGATTCCCATTAGAATTGCAGACAAAATGGCAAGAGCAATGATGATTCTTAGCAGCCACTTTGGATTCTTAATAAAACGAAGAAATCCGTATAAGAAAAGAGGCCAGATTAAATAAAACTGTTCTTCAATTGCAAGTGACCATAAATTTTTTTAATGGTGATGGGACACCAAACGAATCAAAATAAGATACGTTATGGAAAATGAACCACCAGTTGCTTACATAGAAAAAAAGAAGCAATGCTATCACCGCGAAGATTAGGTAGTAAACTTCGATTAAATAAAACCGCAAAAATAACTACGCAGATAATCATAAAATAAGCGGCAGGGAATAATCTTCGAATCCGTCTAAGCCAAAATTGTTTTAAATCAATGGTATTTTTAGTTTCCCATTGTGTTAATAGAATATTTGTAATTAAATAACCAGATAACACGAAAAATATATCAACGCCAATAAAACCGCCCTTGGCCCAAGAAAAATTCAAATGGTAAGCAATGACTGCTAAAACGGCCAGTGCACGAAGCCCATCAATACTTGGAACGTATTTTCTACTGTAACGAGCAGTTCTTTTCAAAATAACATCTCCCAATCCCAGTAATTTCAATTTAAGTAATTTTTAAGTCACCATCAATAATACCACAGAAGCGGTATACTGTAACGGATAAAGGTGCTTTTTTTTAACATTTTGAGACCTTAGATACAAAAAAAGGAAAATACGCCTAAAATAAAAGCGCTTTTTAAACATTGTATTTGAATCGTTTATTAAAATTCATCACTGGCTATTAGTTCTATTTTACTATAAAATTTTACAGAATTATTTTTTGAAAACAAAATGCTTTCTCTTTTGAGAAAGATTGGTTATAATGGATATAAGTTAATAGTTAAATTGTCTATTTGAGATTAGAGAGACTACAAACGACGATCCATTCGTCTGTTTTGTGGTCTCTTTTTTTTCTGTTCGCAAGTAAGCTTTACTTTATTTTTTGCGTTTCAAAAGGTGTATTTAGTGGAAAAGGCGAATAGGTGAGTAGATGCGTTAACGAGATATGAAGGGGGAAAAATCATGGTACAATTATTTTCAGCTTTTGACAGAGAAACGATTGAAAGAAAAATGCAAGATGAAAAATTTGATGTAGTGATCGTTGGTGGTGGAATTACGGGAGCTGGGATTGCGCTAGACGCAGTTTCACGTGGAATGACAGTTGCTCTAGTTGAGATGAATGACTTTGCTAGCGGGACATCAAGTCGTTCAACGAAACTCGTACACGGTGGTTTGCGCTACCTACAACAATTTGAAGTAAAAGAAGTTGCAGAGCTTGGTAAAGAACGGGCGATCGTTTATGAAAATGGGCCTCATGTTACGACGCCAGAATGGATGATGCTACCGTTCCATAAAGGCGGAAATATGGGGAAATTAACAGCTTCTGCTGGGATTCGACTTTATGATTACTTAGCAGGTGTTAAAAAAAAGTGAGCGCCGCAAAATTTTGTCGAAAGCGGAAACGCTCTCTAAAAATCCATTCGTGAAAAAAGACGGGCTAAAAGGTTCGGGTTACTATGTGGAGTACCGAACGGATGATGCGAGACTAACTATTGAAGTGATGAAAAAAGCAGTTGAACTCGGGGCGAAAGCAATTAACTATACGAAAGCCGAACAATTTATTTATGATGACAAACGTCAAGTTTCTGGAGTAACGGTTACGGATCGTCTTTCCGGAAAAGTGTATGATATTTATGGTCACCGCGTAATAAATGCCGCCGGACCATGGGTGGATAAGGTTCGTAAATTGGATTATTCCCATAATAATAAACATCTGCGTCTGACAAAAGGGATTCACTTAGTTATTGATAAGAAGAAATTCCCGATGGAACAAGCCGTTTATTTTGATACACCAGACGGTCGGATGGTATTTGCGATTCCACGTGATAAAAAGGTATATGTTGGAACGACGGATACATTTTATGATGAATCACCAATCAATCCAAAAGCGCTTGAATCAGATCACAATTATGTCATTAAAGCGATTAATTATATGTTCCCAGATGTACACGTGACAGAAAAAGACGTGGAATCTAGCTGGGCTGGTGTTAGACCTCTTATCTATGAAGAAGGAAAGGATCCATCTGAAATTTCTCGTAAGGATGAAGTCTGGTTCTCTGATAGTGGCTTAATTACAATGGCTGGAGGTAAACTAACAGGATACAGAAAGATGGCTGAAAAACTTCTAGATGATATTTCAAAAGGCTTGAGTAAAGAAACAGGAAAAACATTTAAATCGGTGCAAACTAAACATTTACCGATTTCTGGTGGAGATATTGGCGGCTCGGGCAACCTAGAAAGCTTTATTGATAAGAAAGCTAAAGAAGCCATTAACCGTTTTGGTTGGTCACTCGAAGAAGCTCGTGAAGTGGTAAAACGCTTTGGAACAAATATCGATCAATTATTTACTTATGCACAGGAACATAAGGAAAAAGGTATCGATACACTTCCGAATAGTTTGTATGCAGAATTGCACTATGCAATCTATCATGAATCGGTGATAGACCCAGTTGACTTCTTGCTTAGAAGAACAGGCTACTTGCTTTTCGATATGCCTTATCTACTTGAATGGAAAGATGCAGTGTTTGAAGAAATGAACCGGTTATTCCACTGGGATGAAAAAACGCGTGAAAAATTGCAGGTTGAATTAGATACACAAATTAAAGATGCGCGCGAACCAGCGGATTGGCATGATAGAAAAAGTGAATAAATGACGAAAGACTTAGAAAAGTACGGGCACGTTCCTAGGATGAATTAGGAGCGTGCTTTTGTATTAAACAAGCACTGTTAAGCAAAAAAAGAGTTTCCAAGCAGTCGTTTTCATGATAAATTAGTAATAGACGAAAAGGAGGTTTTTTCGTTTGACTAAAATTCCAGTCATTGTTCTTGTCGGGCCGACTGCTGTTGGAAAAACCGAACTTAGTGTTTCACTTGCTCAAAAATGGCAAGGTGAAATCATTAGCGGTGATTCTATGCAAGTTTATAAGGGGCTTGATATCGGAACGGCTAAAATCACAGAAAACGAAATGCGTGGTATTCCTCATTATCTAATTGATGTCGTCCAACCAAACGAGTTTTTTTTCAGCTTCTGCCTTTAAAGATGAAACGAAGAAGAGAATTCGGATGATTCATTCAAAAGGCAAACTTCCTTTTATTGTAGGTGGAACAGGTCTTTATATTCAATCGGTTTTTTATAATTATTCGTTTGGGACCGTTTCAGAAGATTCTGAGTACCGAGCTAAATTGGAAGAAATGGACGCGCAAACACTTCATAATAGGCTACTTGCTGAAGATCCTAAAAGTGCAAAACAAATCCATTTTAACAATAAACGACGTGTCATTCGTGCGCTTGAAGTGATTAAGTTGACAGGTAGACCTTTTAGCGAATATCAAGTAGAAACGAAGCTATCAGATGAATTTGAGCCTCTTTTTTTGGGCCTTGAATTAGAGCGTTCTGTACTTTACGACCGAATTAATCGACGAGTTGATCAAATGATGGAAGCTGGATTAGCGAAAGAAGCAAGAGCTTTATTCGATTTATCTCTAGGAGATATGCCTGCAACACGCGGCATCGGTTACAAAGAATTGTTTCAACATTTCGATGGCTTGTTAACAGAAGAAGAAGCTGTTTGGCTAATAAAAAGGAATTCGCGTCATTTTGCCAAAAGACAGATGACTTGGTTTAGGAACCGAATGAAGATTCACTGGATTAACGTATTGGAGGAATTGACTGAAGAAAAAGCAAATGCTTGTATCAGTCAATTTTTAAAGGCAAATCCGTTTGATTCTTATAAATGAGGGTATAAATTTTAGAAACAGAGACAGAGGTCTTCTGGCAATCCTTTTTGTGTGATTGATTTTAAAGAGAGATAGGAGAGAGAAACATGAGCAAAGGTGGACAAGCTTTACAAGATCAATATTTAAATCAACTTCGTAAGGAGAAAATTTTAGCCACAGTATTTTTAACTAATGGCTTTCAGCTACGTGGACGTGTCGTAAGTTTTGATAATTTTACGGTTCTTCTTGATGTTGAAGGAAAGCAGCAACTTGTTTTTAAGCATGCGATTTCAACATTCTCGCCACAAAAAAAATGTAGCGCTTAATCAAGAAGACTAAAATAAAACTTAGAAGGCAGGTTTTCCTGCCTTTTTTGTGTTGAACAAAACAAAGAAGTAAGAAAGGAAAGCGAATGGACGAAAAAGTAAGTAAGTTAAAGCAACAAGCTGAAGAAATGATTCAAGAATGGAATAGTGAAACCGACCAAATTGCTGAGGAAAACCAAGCAAAAGTTCTTGCAGCTTTTCGAGAAAATAAAGTAAGTGACTTTCATTTTAATCCATCAACAGGCTATGGCTATGATGATGAGGGGCGCGACACGCTCGAACGTGTTTATCGTTCTGTTTTTCACACCGAAGCAGCCATTGTGCGACCGCAGTTAATCTCAGGGACTCATGCGATCAGCACAGCGCTTTTTGGAGTGCTTCGCCCCGGCGATGAATTGATTTATATAACGGGGGATCCTTATGATACATTAGAAGAAATCGTCGGCGTTCGTGGTGAAGCGGGGAATGGTTCGCTTCGAGACTTTCAAATCCATTACGAAGCCATTCCGCTTTCTCACAATCAAGTGGACTGGCAAAAGGTTGAGCAGAAACTGTCAGAGAAAACAAAAATGGTGGGGATTCAGCGGTCAAAAGGATATGCAGAACGGGATTCTTTTTCGATCGCCGAAATTGAAGAAATGATCCGCTTTGTTAAATCGCTTTATCCAGACGTTATTGTTTTTGTTGATAATTGTTACGGTGAGTTTGTTGAGCGACTTGAGCCAACAGATGTGGGAGCTGATTTAATTGCAGGCTCTCTGATTAAAAATCCAGGGGGTGGACTTGCGAAAATTGGTGGTTACTTAGCTGGGCGCCAAGACCTTATTGAACTTTGCGGATACCGGTTAACTACCCCAGGAATTGGTCTTGAAGCTGGGGCGTCGCTTTACAGTCTGCTTGAAATGTATCAAGGTTTCTTCTTAGCGCCTCACGTAGTTGCGCAAGCTGTTAAAGGAGCGCGTTTTACTGCTGCTCTTCTTGAACTTTGTGGGATTGAAACGAAACCAAAATGGAATGTAAAGCGGACAGATTTAATTCAAAGTGTTTCTTTTCATGATGAGTCTCAAATGGTGACATTTGCACAAGAAATTCAAAAAATTTTCACCGGTAAATGCCCATGTGCTACCAGTTGGTGCTTATATGCCTGGCTATGAAAATGACGTAATCATGGCAGCAGGAACCTTTATTCAAGGAGCGAGTCTTGAATTAACGGCAGATGGACCCATTCGTCCGCCTTATGAGCTTTATGTCCAAGGTGGGCTGACTTATGAGCATGTGAAAATTGCTGTTTCTGAAGCTGTCAATGAGCTTTTTTCGTGTAAATAACTTTAGATACAATACGAGCAGTATTTGCTCGTATTTTTTTTATAAAACAAACGTGTTAGATAATCTTACATAAATTTGACAAAAGAAATGACATCTTATATAATGCAACTATCCTAAAAAAGATGGAGGGAATGATGGCTATGGGTGAAAAGGAAATTCGTAGATCTATGCCGCTTTTTCCAATCGGTCCGGTGATGAAACTGACAAACTTAACTGCCCGGCAGATTCGATATTATGAGGATCAGGGTCTAATACATCCAGCAAGGAATGAAGGAAATCATCGCCATTATTCTTTACAGGATATTGATACATTGCTTGAAATCAAGGACTACTTAAATGATGGCTTAAACATCGCGGGCATCAAGAAAATGTACAAAATGCAAGAACAAGTTGCAAAGACTCCGCTTACAGATGAAGATGTTCGCAAAATTTTGCGAAAAGAAATGCAACAAGCTGGTCGCTTTGTTAAGGGAACGGATATTCAAAAGAACCAATATCCAAAACTTTAATAGAGTTGAAATTTGGTATTTACTTTTTAAAAAGTTAATATAAAAAATGATTCGGGAGGATTTAGTATGGCAAATTATACAAAAGAAGATATTTTTCGCTTCGCAGATGAGCAAAATGTAAAATTTATTCGTCTTCAATTCACGGACATTCTTGGAATAATCAAAAATGTGGAAATCCCTGTTAGTCAATTAGAGAAGGCCTTAGATAACAAAATGATGTTTGACGGTTCATCAATTGAAGGATTTGTGCGCATCGAAGAATCTGATATGTACCTATTTCCAGATTTAGATACGTGGGTTGTATTCCCTTGGACAGCTGAAAAAAGGCAAAGTTGCTCGTATGATTTGCGATATTTATAACCCAGATATGACACCATTTGATGGAGATCCGCGCGCGAACTTAAAGCGTGTGCTTGAAGAAATGCATGAGTTAGGTTTTACTGATTTTAATTTAGGACCAGAACCAGAGTTTTTCTTGTTCAAACTAGATGAAAACAGAAAACCAACACTTGAACTAAATGACTCAGGTGGTTATTTTGATTTAGCCCCAACGGACCTTGGCGAAAACTGCCGTCGAGATATTGTTCTTGAATTAGAGGAAATGGGCTTTGAAATCGAAGCTTCCCACCATGAAGTTGCTCCCGGTCAGCACGAAATTGACTTTAAATATGAAGATGCGATTACCGCTTGTGACAACATTCAAACGTTTAAACTCGTTGTTAAAACGATTGCGAGAAAACATGGCTTGCACGCGACCTTTATGCCAAAACCTCTATTTGGAGTGAACGGGTCAGGGATGCACTTTAATATGTCGCTTTTCAAAGGTAAAGAAAATGCTTTTTATGATAAAGATGGCGAACTACAATTAAGCGAAACAGCTTATCAATTTTTAGCAGGAATGATTAAACACGCAAAAGGTTATACAGCGATTACAAATCCAACGATCAATTCATACAAACGTCTTGTTCCAGGATATGAAGCACCGTGCTATATTGCTTGGAGCGGTAAAAACCGTAGCCCGCTTATTCGAGTTCCTAGTTCTCGCGGATTAAGTACACGACTAGAACTTCGAAGTGTTGATCCATCGGCTAATCCGTATCTAGCAATGGCCGTGCTTCTTAAAGCCGGACTTGAGGGTGTGAAAAATAATTTAACACCTCCAACACCAGTTGATCGCAACATTTACGGGATGGATGAAGAAGAGCGCCATGAAGCGGGAATTTATGATCTTCCTGAAAGCCTTTCTCATGCAATGAAAGAACTTTCAAAAGATGAAGCCATTCGTGAAGGCTTAGGAGAACACATTTATGAACATTTCATTGAAGCAAAAGAAATTGAATGTGATATGTTCCGCACGGCTGTTCATCCTTGGGAAAGAGATCAATACTTAGAAATTTATTAAAAAAAAAGCAGCCGATTTAAAAAAATCGGCTGCTTTTCTAAAGATAAAAAAAACGCTCCTAAAAGGAGCGTTTTTTTATCTTATATCACGGAATAAACCAATAACTTTTCCAAGAATGGTTACGTTGTCTAAAATAATGGGTTCAAGACTATCGTTTTCTGGTTGCAAGCGAAAATGATTTTGTTCCTTGAAGAAACGTTTACAAGTGGCTTCGTTTTCATCAGTCATTGCCACAACAATCTCACCATTTGTTGCATTGCTCTGTTTTCTAACAATAACTCGGTCCCCATCAAGAATGCCAGCATTGATCATGCTCTCACCATCTATTTCCAACATAAAGATATCTTTTTCACCGGAAGCCATGCTTTCGGGAAGTGGAAAATAATCTTCAACGTTTTCAACGGCAGTAATAGGCATCCCAGCAGTTACTTTACCAATTAATGGAATATTAATAACCGCAGGAGCAGGGATTTCATCTTCCATTGAAAGGATTTCAATGGCGCGTGGCTTTGTTGGGTCACGTCGAATTAAACCTTTTGTTTCAAGCCTCGCAAGATGTCCATGAACAGTTGAACTTGAAGCAAGTCCAACAGCTTCACCAATTTCACGGACGGAAGGTGGATAGCCTTTTTCTTTCACTTCAGATTTAATAAATTCGTAAATGTCTTGTTGTCGTTTGGACAGTTTCATGGTCTCACCCCGTTATTTATAAATATTAACTAAATTAAGTATAGCAAATCTTTCTGATAGATGCAAACAAAGGTTCGATTTTTTTATTGACAAAACCGAACAACCGTTCTATAATAATAAAAAAGCGAACATATATTCTTTCGGAGGGATAAAAATGACTGTTAAACAATTTTGGGATAAATATTATATTGCTGTTATTTTCGTTATCGTATCAATCGTTATGGGGGTTGTTTTTCTGTTTGTGACAAGTGCAACAGATCAGTCTAATTATTCGAAAGTAGATATTTTGTCAGGGGATTCTGTTTGGCAGCTAGCAGAACGACATGCAGATGAGGCAAAAATGGATAAGGCTAGCTTTGTAGCTTGGGTAGAAAAAAAACAATAATTTAGATTCTAATGAGATAAAAGCGGGGGAAAGTCTTGTGATTCCCGTAAAAGAAAAGCAAATTAAAACGGATACGACAATTCAACTTGCAAATGAGTAACCCATAAAAGACAAGAGTTGTTCATTCATGTATAATGAAGAAAGTAGTGAAAACTGCTTTCTTTTTTGTTTGATAGGGAGCTATTTTTTAAATAAAAGGATGAGGGCTATGTTAGAAAAAGCAAAAATCGATCGAATTAATGAACTTTCGCGTAAAAAGAAAACGGAAGGGTTAACAGCAGATGAAAAAATCGAGCAAGAAACGCTTCGTGAGGAATATGTGAAGTCGTTTCGATCTCACATGCGTCAAACGATTGAAAATACAAAGATCATTGATCCAAAAGGAAATGATATTACACCTCACAAGGTAAAGGAGCTAAAACGCAAAAAGAAATAACAATTTATCAAATGAGCAAAAACGCGCAAATGAACAAAAATAATGATCATTTACGCGTTTTTAGTTGAGTAATTCCTAGTTTAGGACTAAAATAAGATAGAGTTGATAATAAAACAAGAGAGGATGTTTCAATTGTTTGATAAAACAGATCAATTAGCGATTAATACAGTTCGTACTTTGTCAATTGATGCGATTCAAAAAGCCAACTCAGGTCACCCTGGTTTACCGATGGGAGCGGCACCAATGGCATACACACTATTTTCACGTGTTTTGAAAGCTAATCCAGCGAATTCGCATTGGTTTGATCGTGATCGTTTTGTACTTTCTGCAGGACACGGATCAATGCTATTATATAGCTTGCTTCATTTAAGCGGTTACAAAGTTAGTTTAGAAGACTTGAAGAATTTCCGCCAGTGGGGAAGCAAAAACCCCTGGGCATCCAGAATTTGGTCATACAGATGGTGTTGATGCAACAACTGGACCGCTTGGACAAGGAATTGGGATGGCAGTTGGAATGGCGATGGCAGAACGTCACCTTGCTGGACTATATAATAAAGAAAACTTTGATATTGTTGACCATTATACATTTGCTTTATGCGGTGATGGTGACTTAATGGAAGGCGTTTCTTCGGAAGCTTCTAGTTTTGCTGGGCATCAAAAATTAGGTCGCTTAATTGTGCTTTACGATTCCAACAATATTTCACTGGATGGGGATTTGGATCGTTCATTCTCTGAAAATGTTAAGGCTCGTTATGAAAGCTATGGTTGGGAACATCTTCTTGTTAAAGATGGAAATAATACGGATGAAATTCTTGCTGCGATTGAAAAGGCGAAAGAAAATACCTCGCAACCTACTTTGATTGAAGTGAAAACGGTGATTGGTTTCGGAGCTCCAAATGCTGGAACAAATAAAGTTCATGGTGCCCCACTTGGTGAAGAAGGAACTGAAATTGCGAAGAAGGCTTATGGATGGGACTATAAAGAAACGTTTTATGTTCCGGATGAAGTGTATGAACGGTTTGGCAAAACGATTGCTCGTCGCGGAGCAAAAGCAGAAAAGGAATGGAGCGATTTATTCGTTTCTTATAAACAAACTTACCCTGAACTTGCTAAACAACTGGAACAAAGTATTGACGGGGAACTACCAGCGGACTTTGCTTCTTTATTTACAACTTACCATGAAGGCGATAAAGCTCTTGCTAGTCGTGCTTCTAGTGGGGAAGCAATCAATGCGCTTGCTGAAAAAATTCCATATCTGTTTGGTGGCTCTGCCGATTTAGCAGGTTCGAATAATACGATGATTAAGTCGGACGGTGAATTTACGAAAGAACACCCAGAAAATCGCAATATTTGGTTTGGGGTTCGCGAATTTGCTATGGGGACAATGCTTAATGGAATGGCTTTGCACCAAGGCTTAAAAGTTTATGGTGGGACATTCTTCGTGTTCTCGGACTACTTACGTGCTTCTATTCGGTTAGCCTCGATTCAAAAGTTACCGGTCACGTATGTACTTACGCATGACAGTGTGGCTGTTGGGGAAGATGGACCAACGCATGAGCCTGTTGAACAGCTTGCGTCCTTGCGTGCCATGCCTGGTTTATCCGTACTTCGTCCAGCTGATGGAAATGAAGTCAATGCGGCCTGGAAAATAGCGATTGAGTCGAATAATAAACCACACGCACTTGTTCTTTCAAGACAAGGCTTACCTGTTCTTAAAGATAGCGATAAACTAGCGGATGAAGGCGTCAGAAAAGGCGCTTATGTGATCTCGAAATCGAAGAAAGAAATGCCAGATGCCATCTTGCTTGCAAGTGGATCAGAAGTTCACCTTGCAACAGAAGCTCAAACTGCTTTGGCTAATAAGGGTATGGATGTTTCTGTCGTTTCTGTACCATCATTTGATTTGTTTGAAGCACAATCCGCTGAATACAAAGAAAGCGTCCTTCCAAATGGAGTCCGTAAACGCTTGGCTATTGAAATGGGTGCAAGCTTCGGTTGGGAACGTTATGTTGGTTTAGACGGAAAAGTACTTGGAATTGATCGTTTCGGTGCTTCTGCTCCCGGTGAAACCATTATCGAAGAGTATGGTTTCACAGTAGAAAATATTGTAAAATTAGTAGAAACTCTTTAATTGGAAAAGTAGAAGTTAGGTTTGTAGGACTTGACTTCTGCTTTTTTTGTTTGTAAAAAAAGAGTTGTTTGTTCAAGTTAAATCAAGTACAATAGAATAGGTATATTCGTTCAAGGAGGAGAAAGAAACTATGTGGATTTACATTCTTGTCGGTCTTGTGTGCTTGCTTGCTGGACTGGCTGGCGGCTTCTTCATTGCAAGACGCTACATGATGAACTATTTGAAAAATAATCCGCCTGTCAATGAGCAAATGCTTCAAATGATGATGGCGCAAATGGGACCAAAAACCGTCTCAAAAGAAAATCAATCAAATGATGAATGCGATGAACAAACAATCTGAAAAGGAAATAAGCAACAAGAAAAAAGAAAAAAATAAGCGAAGCGTATAGGGAGTTTGCGGTCTAGCACTTTATGGGCTGGCAGTATTTATTTTTCATTGAACCTCTCTTGATAGTTTATTTGAGTATGAATCTATGACACCGTTATTTATTGTAGCCAAGCTACGGTAAATAACGGTGTTTTTATGTTCCATTAAGAAATTTTAGACTTAGTTTGTGGGTCTCTTTGTAAATTCTTAATTTTCAGCGGCTAAAATGAAGAAGATGAGAGGAGGGAAAAATGTGGATGACTTTGGTACGAAATTGTCGGTTGTGCGACTATAATTTTACTTCTTTTTGGAAACGCTATTTTTTATTTTGGAATACGTTCAAAATATGTTTTTATAATGATTACGGGTAGTTGTGTCATATTTTTAGCAAGCCTAATAACATTTTTAATGCTTATTCATAACATATTGGAGCAAAATTTATATATCTAGTTTTAAAATCGTAGGTAAATCCCTAATAGTATTTTAATACATAAAATTTTATGATCAAACTTGAAAAAGAGGTGTCAAAATGGCAAAAACAGGTATTTTATTTGTAGCCCACGGAAGTAGATCGCAAGAAAACAATCAAGCAATGAAAAAAGTTTTTTTCAAGAAATGACGATTGAAATCCCTTGCTTTAAACAACAACTTACTTTTCTAGAAGGAAATGAAAAAACACTGGCTGAAGGGGTTTTAGATTTAAAAGAAGCAGGAAGTAAGCTGATTTTTGTGGTACCGCTTTTACTTTTTACCGGCACACACGTTAGCCAAGATATCCCGAGTGCTATAAAAGCTATAAAGCAAGCTGAAACAGATCTCACTTTTCAGATTTTACCCCCTCTTGCTGAAGCAAATGATGAACTCTTGCCGATTCTTGAAAGTCGTATTCCTTGTTCTAGAGGGCGAGAAAAGATGCTGATTTTCTTAGTCGTACACGGTTCGGCAAAATATCCAGACATTTCTACACGAGTACATGAACTAACAGAAAAATTAGCTCGAAAAACAGGTAAAAGCGTAGAATTCGGCTTTGTACATGGTACGGAAACATATTTAGAAAAACTAGCGCGGATGGATTTTAAAGCGGTGGATCGTCTTGTCATTTGTCCATTTTTTTTGATGGAAGACAGTTTTCTAGTAGGGAAAATTCGGCGTGAAGCATCGGAAATGCTAGATTTGATGGATGTGAACTATGAAATTACGAAGAGTTTGGCGCTCGATCCGCGAATCAGAAAAGGAATTGGGCTAGAAATTCGAAAGGAGATCGAAAATGAGCTATTTGGTTAATTTAAGTTTAGCAGGAAAGAAGGTAGTCGTGATTGGTGGCGGACGGATTGCCTCACGAAAAGTTCGACGTTTAATAGAACTTGATGAAGTACCAAATATTTTCGTAGTATCTCCTGGTTTTTGTTCGGATTTTCCAGAACATTTTAAAATTGAACAACAGCGACGAAAATATCAAAAAGGAGATTTAAATGGGGCGCAACTAGTCTTTGCCTGTACAAATCATCAAGAAATTAACCAGGAAATCGCGAACGATGCGGAAACGTGGCAATGGGTAAATGATGTCAGCACGCCCGCACACAGTGATTTTACAAACACTGGACTTGTGGAAATAGGGGATTTTACTTTAGGCATTTCGCATCGCTTCAAAGATCCACGTGCGACTAAAACATTTTGTGAAGACTTGAAAAAGACCTTTCATTTAAAATAGGTATTTCCCTAATATAACTAGGTTTTCTTTCGTGCTATTCTTTGGTTGTGAAGTTGTCGAGGTGAATGTTCACTTTGTCACAATAGGAGGATGACAGATGGAAAAAGAAAAATTAGTTTTAATTGGAAATGGAATGGCGGGAGTACGAACAATCGAAGAGATCCTTGAACGAGAGCCAGAACGGTATCAAATTACGATTATCGGCGAAGAAAAGTATCCAAACTACAATCGCATTATGCTTTCCAATATTTTACAGAAAAAAACGACCGTTGAAGAAATCATCACAAATCCGTTTGATTGGTATCAAGAAATGGGAATCGAGCTTTTTGTAGATAATCGTGCAACGCATCTGAATCCCAAAAAGAAAGAAATCGAACTACTTCATGGAGAAAAAATTTCTTATGATATATGTATTTTAGCAACAGGGTCACGTGCGTTTATTTTACCTATCTCAGGTGCAGATTTAGATGGAGTTGTAGCTTTTCGAACCATTGAAGATACAGAGAAAATCATGGCGGCTGCCAGCACGTATAGAAAAGCAGCAGTCATTGGTGGTGGTTTATTAGGGCTTGAAGCGGCCAAGGGGCTCGTTGATCAAGGGATGGACGTTACAGTTGTCCACCTTGAAAATTGGCTGATGGAAACTCAATTAAATGAAAAAGCAGGCAAACTTTTGAAGGAAGATTTAGAAAAGCAAGGCTTGAAATTTAAAATGGGTGCTAAAACTGAAAAAATACTTGGAGAAAAGCGTGTAACAGGCCTTTCTTTTGCAGACGGGAGTGAACTTGAAGCAGATTTAGTAGTCATGTCCATTGGGATTCGTCCAGAAACGTCTCTTGCAAAAGAAGCGGAACTTGAGGTGGGGCGAGGGATTTGTGTAAATGATTATCTTGCGACAAGTGATTCTTCTATCTTTGCTATTGGGGAATGTGTCGAACATCGTGGAGTTTGTTATGGCTTGTAGCGCCACTTTATGAACAAGCGAAAGTGCTTGCGGATTCGTTAACAGGTCGTGAAACGGATGGTTATCATGGCAGCATGACTTATACAGCACTTAAAGTTTCTGGGTGCGATTTATTTTCTGCGGGCTGCATTAAAGCAGGAGATGACATTAAAACAATTGAAGCTTATGATGAATGGAATCATTGCTATAAAAAAGTCTTTATCCAAAACAATCAAGTAGTCGGGACGATACTTTACGGGGATACCACCGAAGAAAATCGCTTTTTTAAAATTGATTACACAGAAACTAGACATTTCAGATTTGAACCCGATTAGCTTGCTTGCAGCCGCAAATGGAGAAGATGAGGCGCTAAATGATGTCACAAGTTGGGATGACTTTGAAACGGTTTGTGGATGTAATGGTGTTACTAAGGGAACAATTATGCAAGCCATCGCAGACAAAAATTTAACGAGTGTCTCGGATGTAACCAAGCATACCAAAGCAGGAGGCTCTTGCGGGAAATGTAAGGATAAGATTGCTGATTTATTAAGTTATGCGCTTGGCGAGGAAGCTCCAACGACTTCTAAAGGAATTTGTGGCTGCACAGATTTAACGCGAGACGAAATTGTTCTTAAAATCCATCAAAAAGGGTTGAAATCTGTTTCAGAAGTCTATCAAGAATTGCACTTTAAAAATCCAGAAGGCTGTTCCAAATGCCGGCCAGCCATCAATTTTTATTTGAATGTCGCTTTCCCGCAGGAACATCAAGACGAAAAAGCATCAAGGTATGTGAATGAGCGTCTCTATGCCAATATTCAAAACGATGGAACGTATTCGGTGATTCCGCGTATGCGAGGTGGAAAAACAGATCCACAACAATTGCTTTTAATTGCAAAAGCCGCGGAAAAATACGATGTTCCGCTTGTGAAAATTACAGGAAGTCAACGAATTGGTTTGTATGGCGTCAAAAAACAAGATTTACCAAAAATATGGAAAGACCTTGATATGAGCGCAGCCGAAGCTTACGCAAAAGCTGTTCGCTCGGTGAAAACGTGTGTCGGCAAGAATTTTTGCCGGTTTGGCACCCAAGATTCCATGGGGCTTGGTATTCAATTAGAAGAACGCTATGAGTTCATTGATACACCACATAAATTTAAAATGGGAGTGTCAGCTTGTCCACGTAGTTGTGCGGAAAGTTGCGTAAAAGACTTTGGAGTGATCGGCGTCGAAAACGGCTTTCAGATCTATATTGGGGGGAAATGGCGGAACGACTGTTCAAGAAAGCCATTTCCTTACAACCGTAGAAACAGAAGAAGAAGTGATAGATATTTGCGGGGCGTTTCTTGAATACTATCGTGAAACAGGTATCTATGCAGAGCGAACAGCGCCTTGGATCGATCGCCTTGGCTTTGAGCACGTTAAGCAAATACTTTTAGATGAAGCAGAACGGGCGAAACTTCTTTCAGAATTAGAAAAAGCGGGAAAACGAGAAGAACCATGGCATCAAACGATTCAAGACACAGAACTTCAGCAAAAACTATATACAGTAGGAAGCGGGGAACAAAAGTGATGAAGCAGAAAAAGTTTATAGCGAATTTCGATGATTTGCCAGAAAAAATCGGCTATGAGTGCTTGATCGATGGGGAAAAGTTGGCTGTATTTCGCTTGAATGAGGAAGAAGTTCGTATTATCAGTAATGTTTGTCCGCATAAGCAAGGACCACTAGCTGAAGGAACAGTGTCCGGTGAGTTTGTTTTTTGTCCGTTACATGATTATAAAATTTCACTTGTAGACGGGAAAGTCCAAGAACCTGACGAAGGTTGCGTTAAAACCTATGATGTGTGCATCGAAAATAAAAAAAGTTTATGTGTTGGTGTAACCGAGATGGGTAAAGTTTATTTAGTTGGTGCAGGCTCCGGAGATCCAGAATTATTAACACTAAAAGCTTTACGGGTATTACAGCAAGCGGATGTTGTTTTATACGATCGTTTGGTGAATCCATTGTTGCTTTATCATACGAAGCAGGGGGCCAAACTGGTTTTTTGCGGAAAGTCACCGGATCGTCATGCGATGCGTCAAGAAATAATCGGTGAGAGGCTTGTCCAAGAAGCGGAGAAAAATCAAGTGATTGTTCGTCTGAAAGGCGGAGACCCAGGGATTTTTGGAAGGGTAGCAGAAGAAATCACACAACTTGAAAAAGCGAAAATTGCTTATGAAGTGGTCCCTGGAATCACAGCCGCATCCGCAGCTTCTTGCTATGCAGGGATTTCACTTACGGATAGAGAAGCGAGTAGCCACGTTACTTTGTCGACGGCTCACAGGAAAACTGGAGCGCTCACAGAAGATGATTTTGCTTCGTTTGTAAGGCACGGAACAGCTTGCTTTTACATGGGCATGGAAAATTTGCCGCATATTGTTCGTAAGCTATTAGATGGTGGGATTTCAAGTGAAATGCATGTGGCTGTGATTTCTTGGGGAAGTTATGGCAGACAAAAAATGATAAAAAGCACGCTTGCAAGAATTGAAAGAGAAGTTGCGGCTAGCGATTTAAGAAATCCGGCTTTGATTTTGATTGGTGAAGTCGTCGCCCGGTCAAATGACGTAAGTTGGTTCATGAAGCTACCTCTATTTGGTCAGCGCTACTTACTGGTTTCAAAAAATCCAGTTGATTTTGATGTCATTACTCGCTTTACTGGGCAAGGTGCAGATGTTTGGTTTGTTCAAGTGGGAGAAAAGCGCGACATTCGCTTTGATGAAATCACAAAACGCTATTTGAATGAACAAAGTTATCCAAATTTGCTGTTTTTAGAGCCTGATGCTAAAGTGCTCTGGGAGTTCCAAGCTCGTGGGAAGAAACTTCATTCTTGAATGTAAATTAAAATTTGCTGGTTTCTACTATTCAAAATAACTTCATTCCGATATAATGTGTGTATGACACTTAGAAAGAGGTATACAAAATGAATAATCGAAAACCTGAATTTGTAATGACAATTATTGGAGCAAGTTTAGCCGCACTTGGAATTTTAATAACTGGGCCACTTTTGCTTCTTATTCTTTTTGCAGCTACTGCTAGCTCAATGGATCAAATGATGATGTCAAGTGATGATATAATTGGCATTACCTTTGGCGCAGGGTTCATTGGTCTTTCATTAGTACTTGCAATTGCGGCATGTGTGTTTGGCTTTATTGCTGCTTTTAAAATGAAAAACGGAACACCTGCTATCAAAGGCTGGTCAATCGCGCTGATTGTTATTGGTGCACTTTGTATTTTTAGTTACGGGTGGATAACAGGGATTTTATTTTTAATCTCAGGAATTATGTCACTTGTGAAGGTTTCCAATGAAAAAAATCATTTTGAATCTTTTTGATGGGGTTTAAGAGACGAAAGCACTGTTTTTATAAAACGGGTGCTTTTTTCTTTGGGTTGCTTTATTTTTTCGGTTAACACAATCAGAAATAAAGCCGCTCGTGTGTTATACAAGATTTGTTGCTTGTGTTAAAATAGCAGTGAATCTCTTAAGCGACACGAACTTTGTGCGCATCTTTTTTTAGAAAGGAATTTAGTGATGGATGAAATAAAACATTCCCGTAGAAAAAACACTGCGGTTTATATTCATATTCCATTTTGTGAGCATATTTGCTATTATTGCGATTTTAATAAGGTTTTTTTGGAAGGACAACCAGTCGACGAATATGTGGACCTTTTAATTCGGGAAATGGAACTAAGAACGGAAGGAAAGGAACTGGAGACAATCGAAACGGTTTTTGTTGGCGGAGGAACGCCAACGACGCTAACGCCTAAACAAATTGAAAAACTTTGTGAAGCTGTACAACGCATCTTCCCTCTTTCAAAAGAGGTGGAATTTACGTTTGAGTCAAATCCAGGTGATCTTTCCGTTGAAAAATTGCGCGCTATGCAGGATAGCGGTGTTAACCGACTGAGCATGGGGGTGCAAAGCTTTAATCAGGAGCTGCTAAAAAAAATTGGTCGCATCCACACGGTAGAGGATGTTTATGAGTCGATTCGAAATGCTGAAACGGTTGGGCTTGAAAATGTAAGTATTGACTTGATTTTTAGCTTGCCTGGGCAAACGGAAGCGGATTTTAAAGATACGCTCAGCAAGGCGCTTGCGCTTGATTTACCGCATTATTCTGCGTACTCACTTATTGTGGAGCCGAAAACGATTTTTTATAATTTAATGCAAAAAGGCGAGCTGATTTTACCAGGTCAAGATGCTGAAGCCAACATGTATGATTATTTGATGTCGGAAATGGAAAAAGCTGGGAAGAAACAATATGAAATCAGTAACTTTGCTGAAACTGGTTTCGAGTCTCGTCATAACCTTGTGTACTGGAGCAATGAACATTATTTTGGATTCGGCGCTGGTGCGCATGGGTATTTGCAAGATACGCGCTACAGCAATTTTGGTCCTCTAAAACAGTATATGGCACCTCTAAAGCAAAACTTGCTTCCCACTTTTCAAACAAAAGATTTGTCTTTAAAGGAGGAAATGGAAGAAGAAATGTTTTTAGGCTTACGAAAAGTTTCAGGGGTGAATAAAAAACGTTTCTTGGAGAAGTTTGATAATGAACTAGAAAGTATTTTTGAGCAAGCTATCGCTGTAACAAGTGCAAAAGGCTGGCTAGATTCCGAAACAGAATTTGTAAAATTAACAAGAGCGGGACGTTTTTTAGGAAATAATGTTTTTCGAGAGTTCTTGTAAATCGCATGGTTGACCAATTTTGACCAAATAAGTCGGTCTTCGGTCTGAAAATAAGTGTTTTCAGTTGACGAGCGCCGATTTGTTTGGTAAATTTATACTTGTATTTAGCACTTAAGTTATTCGAGTGCTAAAAAGAGGTGATAGATTTGTTGACGGAAAGGCAATTGCAGATTTTTCGGGCAATCATCGATCATTTCACTTGGACCGTCCAACCAGTTGGTTCAAAGAATTTGATAAAGGAAAGCGAGTTGCCATATAGTTCGGCGACGATCCGCAATGAAATGAGTGTGCTCGAGGATTATGGCTTTATTGAGAAGACGCATTCATCTTCTGGACGTATCCCTTCTGAAAAAGGCTATCGTTTCTATGTGGATTATTTGTTGCAACCTAAAGCGTTGTCGAAAGAGGACAAGAGATTGATTCGTTCGCTTTTTGCTGCTGATCACTATGAAGCGGAACAGTTGATTCAAAATTCAGCTTCGATGCTTTCGAAACTTTCGAATTACACGTCGATTGTTCTCGGACCAGAAACAGCGAAAAACAGATTAAGCGGTTTTCGTTTTGTTCCGATTAGTGATTCGCAGGCCATGCTGATTTTGATCACAGATCAGGGGCACGTTGATAATCATTTAGTTAACTTGCCGACTGATGTAACCCTTTCAGATATCGAACGAACGGTTAATATCTTAAATGATCGTTTGATCGGTGTACCACTAAACGAGCTTTCGAACCGGATTTTGACTGAAGTTCAAGAGCTACTAAGCTGGCACGTTGAAAACTCGGAACGCCTTGGTGAAATTGTGTTTGATACTTTAAGTAACGTTAGCCCTTCAAAAATTTATTTTGGTGGGAAAACGAATATCTTAGATCAACCGGAATTTCATGATGTTGCAAAAATTCGCGATTTTTTACGATTAGTTGAAGAAGAAGAGGGAATACATGAATTGTTCCGCGATATTCCTGATGGGATTCAAGTGAAAATTGGTCGTGAATGGAATAATGACTTGCTGAATGATTTAAGCATCATCACAGCGACTTATCATATTGAAGATGAGCGAGTTGGCGGGATTGTTTTACTTGGTCCAACACGAATGGAATATGCTCGAATGATGGGACTCGTCGATGTTTTCAGCAAAGATTTGACATCAGTTTTAACCAAATTATATCGAGATAACCAAAAATAGAAAGGATTGGAAAACTACGGTTTTTCTAAGAGGTGATTTCTGTGTCTGAACCAAAAGATAAGCAAACTAAAATTGAAGAAGAAATCGAAAAAGAAGCAACGCAAGAAACTGAAGAAACAGTTGAAGAATTAGATGAGCAAAATCAAGTTGCTGAGCTTGTAAAAAAAAGTTGCTGACTTAGAGGAAAAAGTTGAAGAAGCGGAAAATCGCTATTTACGTTTACAAGCAGATTTTGAAAACGTGAAAAAAACGAAATATCCTCGATCGTGAAGCTGCAATTAAGTATCGCTCTGAAAGCCTTGCTACCGATTTACTTCCTGCACTTGATAGTTTTGAAAAAGCTCTTGCAACAAGCTCTGATAGTGAAGAAGTGGCAGCGCTTTTGAAGGGGATGGAAATGGTACACAACCAGATCATAAATGCTCTTCAAAAAGAAGGAATTGAGCCAATTGTGGCGCTTGGGGAACAGTTTGATCCAAACTTCCACCAAGCAGTGATTCAAGACCAAGATGAAACGAAGCCAAGCAATGAAATAACGGCTGAACTTCAAAAGGGTTATAAAATTAAAGATCGGGTGATTCGCCCTTCAATGGTAAAAGTAAACGAATAAAAACAGAATTTGAATTTTCAGGAGGAAATGAATTATGAGTAAAATTATTGGTATTGACTTAGGAACAACAAACTCTGCTGTTGCAGTTTTAGAAGGCGGAGAAGCAAAGATTATCCCAAATCCAGAAGGTGCACGCACAACACCATCAGTTGTCGGTTTTAAAAATGGTGAACGACAAGTTGGAGAAGTAGCAAAACGTGCAGCAATCACAAACCCTAATACAGTGATTTCGATTAAACGTCACATGGGGACAGATTATAAAGAAACAATTGAAGGAAAAGATTATTCTCCTCAAGAAATTAGTGCGATTATCTTACAATATCTAAAAGGTTACGCTGAAGATTATTTAGGTGAAACAGTAGATAAAGCAGTTATTACTGTTCCTGCTTATTTTAATGATGCACAGCGCCAAGCAACAAAAGATGCAGGGAAAATTGCTGGGCTAGAAGTAGAACGTATTATTAATGAACCAACAGCAGCAGCACTTGCTTATGGAATGGATAAAACGGATAAAGACCAAACTATTCTTGTATTTGACCTTGGTGGTGGTACATTTGACGTATCCATTCTTGAACTTGGCGACGGTGTATTTGAAGTTCATTCGACTGCAGGAGATAATCATCTCGGTGGGGATGATTTTGACCAAAAAATCATTGATTATCTCGTATCTGAATTTAAAAAAGAAAATGGAATCGATCTTTCGCAAGATAAGATGGCTCTTCAACGTCTTAAAGATGCAGCAGAAAAAGCGAAAAAAGATCTTTCTGGGGTTATGAGCACACAAATCTCACTTCCATTTATTACAGCTGGTGAGGCAGGACCACTTCATCTAGAAGTTAACTTAACTCGTGCAAAATTTGATGAATTGACAAGTGATCTTGTAGAACGTACAGTAGGACCAACTCGTCAAGCACTTAAAGATGCTGGTCTTTCAGCAAGTGATATCGACCAAGTGATTCTTGTTGGGGGATCTACTCGTATCCCTGCTGTTCAAGAAGCGATCACAAAAGAACTTGGTAAAGAACCTCATCGTGGTGTAAACCCTGATGAAGTAGTAGCGATGGGTGCTGCTATTCAAGGTGGTGTTATCACTGGCGATGTTAAAGATGTAGTTCTACTTGACGTTACTCCATTATCGCTTGGAATTGAAACAATGGGTGGCGTTATGACATCTCTAATTGAACGGAATACAACGATTCCAACTTCAAAATCTCAAGTATTCTCGACGGCTGCTGATAATCAACCCGCTGTTGACATTCACGTTCTTCAAGGAGAACGTCCAATGGCGAAAGATAATAAAACGCTTGGTCGCTTCCAACTAGCTGATATTCCTGCAGCGCCACGTGGTGTACCTCAAATTGAAGTTTCGTTTGATATCGATAAAAATGGGATTGTGACCGTTCGTGCAAAAGATCTTGGAACGGGTAAAGAACAAAATATCGTTATTAAATCTTCTTCAGGTTTAACAGATGACGAAATCGATCGTATGGTCAAAGATGCTGAAGCAAATGCAGAAGAAGATAAGAAGAACAAAGAAAATGTAGAAACGCGAAACAATGCGGATCAATTAATCTTCACTGTGGATAAAACACTTAAAGAACTTGAAGGGAAAGTTGATGCTGATGAAGTGAAGAAAGCTGAAACAGCACGTGATGAACTTCAAGAAGCGCTTAAGGGTGAAGATTTTGATGCCATTAAAGAAAAATCAGATGCGCTCAATGAAATCGTTCAAAGCCTATCTGTCAAACTTTATGAGCAAGCAGCTGCAGCTCAACAAGCTCAAGGTGAAAATCCAGAAGCAAATGCTGCTGATGGTAGCGAAGATGTTGTCGATGCTGATTTTGAAGAAATCAACGATGACGATAAAAAAGAAGATAAGTAAGTTTTTAAAATGCATGAAATCGGATGAAGAGTCAAAGTCTACTGTGGCTTTGGCTTTTTATCTGAGATGCGCTATATTTATTTAACTATCTATGGTACAATACCCTAGGATTAAAACAAAGAACAGGAGTGATGGCGGATGGCGAAACGTGATTATTATGATGTGCTTGGTATTTCGAAAAGCGCAACCGCGGATGAAATAAAAAAAGCCTACCGGAAACTTTCGAAAAAATACCATCCGGATATCAATAAAGAAGAAGGTGCGGATGAGAAATTTAAAGAGATCTCGGAAGCTTATGAAGTGCTGAGCGATGAAAATAAACGGGCGCAGTATGATCAATATGGTCATGTTGATCCTAACCAAGGTTTTGGTGGTGGAGCAGGCGGCTTCTCATCAGCAGGTGGTTTTTCTGGATTTGAAGATATCTTTGATACATTTTTTGGTGGAGGCAGCGGAAGACAGCGTGATCCGAATGCACCACGCCAAGGAAATGACTTGCAATATACGATGCAGTTGAAATTTAAGGAAGCTGTGTTTGGAACAGAAACCGAAATTGAAATTCCTCGTGAGGAAAACTGTGAGACTTGTCACGGCTCTGGGGCCAAACCAGGAACACATCCGGAAAAGTGTTCGCACTGTGATGGTAAAGGAAGCATTAATGTGGAACAAAATACGCCGTTTGGCCGAATTGTTAACAAGCAAACTTGTCCATATTGCCACGGGACTGGAAAAGAAATTAAAGAAAAATGCCCAACTTGTCATGGATCCGGTCGTGTAACTAAGAAGAAGAAAATCAAATTGAAAGTTCCTGCAGGTGTCAATGATGGCCAACAAATGCGCGTTGCCGGTGAAGGAGAAGCTGGAATAAACGGTGGACCAAACGGTGATTTATTTGTCGTCTTTGTAATTGCACCAGATGATTTCTATGAGCGCGATGGCGATGACATTTTTGTTGAAGTGCCGCTCACGTTTGTTCAAGCTGCACTTGGAGATGAGATCGATGTGCCAACTGTCCATGGAAAGGTAAGACTGAAAATCCCTGCTGGTACACAAACGGGGACAACATTTAGACTTCGAGGTAAGGGTGTTCCTCATTTACGTGGAAGCGGGACAGGAGATCAGCATGTGGCTGTAAAAGTCATTGTGCCGAAGAAACTAGATGAAAAACAAAAAGAAATTTTACGTGAATTTGCTGGCACTACAGGGAATAAAGTAGATGAACAGAATGCTGGTTTTTTTGATAAAATGAAAAAAGCTTTTAAAGGCGAGTAAAAAAATGAAAAGCGGACGTTGAAAAAGGTTGTTCAACATCCGCTTTTTTATCCGAGGAGGCTTATGCGTGATGGAATGGGCAGAAGTTGAAGTACATACACTAAACGACGCAGTGGAACCAATTGCCAATTTATTGAATGAATACGGAGCAAGTGGCGTTTCAATTGAAGATGTGGCGGACTTTTTTAAGGAAAGAGAAAATCAATTTGGCGAAATTTATGCTTTAAATCGTGACGATTATCCAGATGATGGTGTTATTATTAAAGCGTATTTTTTAAAAACGGAAGACTTTGTTGCGGGGATTCCAGAGCTTGAAAAAGCATTATTTGACCTTGCAAAATTTGATATTCCGCTTGGTGAGCTTAAATTTTTTGTGAATGATGTTAACGATGATGACTGGGCAACAGCTTGGAAAAAGTATTATCATCCAGTTGCTATTACAGAATCGATCACCGTTTCTCCAACTTGGGAAGACTATCAGAAAAGAGAAGACGAACTCGTGATTGAACTTGATCCAGGGATGGCCTTTGGTACGGGAACTCACCCAACAACACAGCTTTCGATGCGGGCAATAAGTGAATTTTTACAGGCGCATGACCGAGTGATTGATGTTGGAACAGGATCTGGGGTGCTTGCAATTTTATGCGCCAAACTTGGAGCAGAGTCGGTTTTAGCGCTCGATTTGGATGAAGTGGCAGTTCGAGCGGCGAGAGAAAATGTGAAGCAAAATCATGTAGAAACAAAAGTCGAGTTACGCCAAAATGATTTGTTAAATGGAATCGAAGAAGAAGCAGATTTGATTGTCGCGAATATTTTAGCGGAAGTCATTTTACTTTTCCCACAGGATGTTTACCGGTTACTTAAACCCGGTGGCCATTTTATCGCATCTGGGATTATTGAAAATAAAGCTGAACAGGTTCGTGAGGCACTGATCGAAGCTTCTCTTGTTGTACTTGAAACGAGACAGCAAGGCGACTGGGTGGCAATCATAGCCAAACGGAGCGAGGACTAAGCTATGCAACGTTATTTTATTGATCAAGTCATGGAGAAGGACTTACCTGTTTCAATTACTGGTGATGATTTTCATCATATGGTTCGTGTTATGCGGATGAAAACGGGGGATGAGGTTTGGCTTGTGGATTCAAATGAAAAGGTTGCACGGGCTACTTTACAGGAAATTTTAGAAGATGAAGTCACACTGGCTGTTTCTAGCTTTGTAGAAAAAACTAGTGAGCTACCGGTTGAAATAACTATTGCAAGTGGCCTCCCAAAAGGAGATAAGCTTGATTTGATCGTGCAAAAAGGAACTGAACTAGGTGCGGCTCAGTTTTTGCTTTTTCAAGCAGAACGATCGGTTACAAAGTGGGACGAAAAAAAAGGTGCATAAAAAAATGGAACGGCTTGAGCGGATTGCAAAAGAAGCGGCGGAACAATCACACCGGGAACGAATTCCGCTTCTTCGCTATCATTCTAGTTTAAGTGCGCTGTTTAAGTCCGAGATTCAAGCATTTGATTTTGTGGTTTGTGCATACGAAGAAAGCGCTAAGCAAGGTGAAAGCTCAAGTCTTGCGCGAGTATTTCAGGAAATGCCAAAAGGCTCGAGATTGCTTGTTGTTTTTGGTCCAGAAGGCGGGATTTCAGAGCAAGAAGTGGCAGAACTTAGGGAGCTCGACGCAAGATTTGCTGGACTGGGACCGAGAATTTTACGGACAGAAACGGCACCGTTATATCTTTTAGCTGCGGCATCGTTTTATTTTGAGCTTAGCGGGAAAAGTGAAAATGAATAATCTAGAATAAAAATGCATAAAGTTAGTGATTTCATGTTGACGCACTTTTGAGTTTCCGCTATAATTTTAGATGAGTGAATGCTATTTCTGTTAAGCTTTAAAAGCCTGCTAACAGCATGTTGGCATTCTGAAGCCTTATATGGATCCAGTTTTTGGGTCTACGTAAGTGTCGGAGGGAGGGAAAGAGAGATGTCAAAAACAGTAGTTCGCAAAAACGAATCGCTTGACGATGCTCTTCGTCGCTTTAAACGTACTGTTTCTAAAAGCGGAACTTTGCAAGAATCGAGAAAGCGCGAATTTTATGAAAAGCCAAGCGTAAAACGCAAGAAAAAATCAGAAGCAGCTAGAAAACGCAAATTCTAATAGTTAAAGGCGATGATTTCATTGGCACTGCTTGACAAGTTAAATGAAGATATGAAGCAAGCTATGCGTGATAAAGAGAAAGAAAAACTTTCTGTTATCCGGATGTTAAAATCTGCTTTGCAAAATGAAGCAATCAATCATGGTGGAGAGCTTTCCCCTGATGATGAAATCACTGTTCTTGCGCGCGAAATGAAGCAGCGCAGAGATTCTCTTTCTGAGTTTGAAAAAGCTGGCAGGGATGATCTAGCTGAAAAAGTTCGTTCTGAAATCGAGATTGTTGAGGATTATTCACCAAAACAGCTTTCGGATGATGAGCTTGAAGAGATTGTAAAAGCAACAATTGCAGAAGTCGGAGCAACGTCTAAGGCTGATTTTGGGAAAGTCATGGGCGCTATTATGCCAAAAGTAAAAGGCAAAGCCGACGGAAATGCAGTGAATAAATTTGTAAAACAGTATCTTTCATAAAACTTTAAAGACTAGCTTCGGCTAGTCTTTTTTATGCGAGAAAAATAGAGAAATTGGTCTTTTGCAGGTAGATGCGGTTTTTATTCTGCCTTCTTTTCGTGTATAATGGGGAGGACAAAGGAAGTTAAAAGACAAAGGGGTTAGAGAATGCAAAACGGATCCTATAAAGAAACCATCGAACTAAATGAAGGCATTGATGTGCGTGACTTATTTGGAAATCAAGATGCTCACTTAAACGTGCTTGAAGAAAGCCTTGCTGTGAGTCTTGTTTCACGTGGTGGTGAAATTTTAATTAGTGGAGAAGAAGAAAATGTGAAGCATGCCAAACATGTCATTGCAGCTCTTCTTGCTGCACTAAAAAATGGTAACCATCTCGATGGGAGGGATGTCGCGCAAGCTGTGAAAATGGAAAAAGGCGGGACACTCGAATATTTTGGCACGCTTTTTGAAGATGAAATTACAAAAAATGCTCACGGGAAACCCGTTCGTCCGAAAACTTTTGGACAACGCGAATATATGCAAATGGTACGGCGCTTTGACATTGTGTTTGGAATTGGTCCAGCTGGAACGGGGAAGACTTATCTCGCGGTTGTTATGGCGATCGATGCTTGGAAAAAAGGGAAAGTCAGCAAAATCATTTTGACTCGTCCCGCTGTAGAAGCAGGGGAAAGTCTTGGCTTTTTACCAGGTGATCTAAAAGAAAAAGTCGATCCTTATTTGCGTCCAGTTTATGATGCGCTTTATGACATTTTGGGGCTTGAACATACGACACGGCTTATGGAGCGAGGTGTGATTGAAATCGCTCCGCTTGCTTATATGCGTGGTCGTACTTTGGATAACGCTTTTGTCATTTTAGATGAAGCGCAAAATACAACGATCGCTCAAATGAAAATGTTTTTTAACTCGCTTGGGCTATGAGTCAAAAATGATTGTAAACGGTGATATGACACAAATCGATTTACCAAAGGGGACAGTAAGTGGGCTTGTGAACGCCGAGCAAGTTTTAAACCATGTGAAAAATATTGGCTTTGTTTATTTTGAACATCACGATGTGGTGCGTCACCCGCTTGTTGCTGAGATCATTAAAGCGTATGAACGAAACTAAAGGAGCAGGATTTGTATGATGCAAAAATGGAACCATTTTTATGGAAAATATGGACAAAAATTCATCATTCCCGCTATTCTTGTCATTTTGATGCTTGCTTCTTATATTTTGATGATTCAAATGACCAAACCTGAATCTTTTAACGCGAAGTTATTTTCTGTTGCGGATCGCACTATTCGTTCCCCGCAAACGGTGATTGATACGAAGAAAACCGATGAGGAAAAAACGGCAGCAAGAGAATCGGTCGAGGATGTTTATACTTTTAACCGAGAAACAGCTCAAAATCGTGTTTCGTTAATAAACTCCTTTTTCGCATATGTAAGCGAAGTACAAGGGGAAATAAAAGAAAAAACGGATAAAAAAGAGTCGGTTTCAAATTCGGATAAATTAAAAATGCTAAAAGACAAACTCTCGAGCAATGTTTCTGAAAAAATCACATCAAGTATTTCAGATGAGGTTTTATTGCGGTTTTTAAATGCTAACCCTAAAGATTTAACTACAGCCAAAGAAACTCTTTCAACTGAAATTGAAACGGTTATGGGTGAAAGTATCCGTGAATCCAATTTAAATACAAAGAAAGTGCAAGCGCGAGATGATATCGAGCTTTCAAGCATTCCAGCTCCTCTTAGATCAGCGGCCAAAACACTTGTTTCCTACGCCATTGTGCCAAACGAAACCTACAACAAAAAAGAAACAAATGTCCGTAAGCGAGAAGCTGCAGCGAGTGTTATTCCTGAGAAAATTTTACAGGGGCAAGTCATTGTCCAAGAAGGGCAGATTATCGACCGAGAAACGTATCGCCAACTTGGGTTGCTTAATCTTTTAGACCAAAAAATGCCCGTGAAACAATATGCCGGTTACGCACTATTAATTTTAGTACTGGCTTCGATTCTTTATTTCTTTACAACCAAAACGAAAATGTCACGCAAAAAACGGCAACAAACCTTACTGATTTTTGGAGTGGCTTTCGTTTTGACGCTCATATTGCTTTTTGTGATTCGGGTGCTTGAGTCAGCTAATTTGAGTAATATTTCGTTCTTGTTTCCTGCCGCGTTTCTTCCGGTTATTTTAAAAATATTATTACGAGAACGTTATGCCTTTTTGGGTCTTTTATTTATTTCAGTGACAAGTTTGTTTGCTTTTCAATCGCATGAAACAAGTGTTGTGAGCAGTCTCATCACGCCGTTTATTTTACTGAGCGGTTTTGCTGCGATTATTTCGCTACGGGACTATTCTAGGCGGATTGCGATTTTTAGGTCCGGAATGATCGTCGGAGCCTTTAATATTCTATGTGTATTTTTCTTACTGCTCATTAATAATTCAACGATTTGGAGTGAAAGCACTCTTGAATCGATGTTTTATGCGTTTGCTGGCGGCGTTGGAGCCTTTATTTTGGCACTCGGGTTGATTCCGTTATTTGAATTTTTATTTGGAGTGCTAACCACTAGCCGACTTGTGGAGCTTGCTAATCCGAATCACCCACTTTTGAAACGGATTTTGATGCGTGCACCTGGAACCTATCACCATAGCATGATGGTTGCTAATCTGGCGGAAACGTGTGCTGATAAAATTGGAGCAAATGGGTTGCTCACCCGCGTTGGTTGCTTTTATCATGATATTGGAAAAACACTTCGGCCGCCGTATTTTGTTGAGAATCAGCTCCAAGGAATTAATCCACATGACCGGTTGACGCCTAAGCAAAGTCGAGATATCATTTTAGCGCATACCGTGGATGGTGCAGAAATTTTGCGAGAAAATCATATGCCGCAACCAATTATTGACATTGCACTTGAACATCACGGCACCACCTTACTAAAGTTTTTCTACTTGAAAGAAAAAGAAGAAAATCCAGATACGGAAGAAGCTGAATTTCGGTACTCAGGTCCGAAACCAAAAACAAAAGAAGTAGCAATTATCAACATAGCAGATAGCGTCGAAGCAGCTGTGCGTGCCGCTGTTGATCCGACGAAAGAAAAAATCAAACAAATTATTGACGGGATTATCCGTGATCGAATCCTGGATGGACAGTTTTCAGAATGTGACATTTCTTTAAAAGAAATCGAACAAATTCGCGAAACCTTGAATCAAACGCTGAATGGAATCTATCATCAGCGCATTCAATATCCAGATGATGTGAAGGGGGAAAACTAATGGCGACACTTGAGCTTGATTTAATTGATGAGACAGAACGACTTCCAGAAAAAGAACAGCAATTGGTGGCAGATATTTTAGAGTTTGCTGCTCGCTACTTGAAGCTTGATCCAGGAACAGAAATGTCAGTTACATTTATGGACAATGCCGGGATTCGAGAAATTAATCGTGAATACCGGTCAAAAGATGCCGCAACAGATGTTATTTCGTTTGCGCTCGAAGAACTGGGCGAAGATGAGATGCCGATTATTTTTGAAGAAGATCAACTGCCAAGAAACTTGGGGGATATCATTATTTCAACAGAGCGAGCAAATGAGCAGGCGAAAGAGTATGGGCATTCATTTGATCGGGAACTTGGCTTTCTTGCCGTACACGGCTTGTTACACTTGCTTGGGTATGATCACATGGAAAAAGCAGACGAAGAAAAAAATGTTTGGTTTGCAAAAAGAAGTGTTGGATGCTTATGGCCTCAAACGATAGGAAATATAAACGTAGTCGCAGTTATCTCGCGTCTTTTAAACATGCTTTTTGTGGTATTAAGACCACGCTAAAAGAAGAACGAAACATGAAGATCCACGTGACGGCAGCTTTTTTGGTTCTTCTTTTTGCCACTTTGTTTCAAGTAAGCAAGGTGGAATGGCTTATTTTACTGCTTTGTATCGGTCTTGTCTTAGCACTTGAAACGCTCAATACGGCTATCGAACGGACGATCGATACGATCACAACTGAATTCCTTCCAGAAGCTAAAAAAGCGAAGGATGCAGCTGCTGGCGCAGTTTTGATTATGGCAACAATTTCGGCCATCATTGGGCTCACTATTTTTATCCCTTATTTTTTGGCAATTATTCCATTTATAGATAGGAGTTTCCTAGTATGAGAGAAACTAATTTTATTGAACTTGCGAAAAAAGCTCGCGAGTTTGCTTATGTGCCTTACTCAAAGTTTCCTGTTGGCGCGGCACTCGTGACAGAAGACGACAAAGTGATTCTCGGGGCAAATATTGAAAATGCTTCTTATGGATTATCAAACTGTGCAGAGCGGACAGCCATTTTTAAAGCTGTTTCAGAAGGACAGCGAGAATTTGCAAAGCTTGTTGTCGTAGCTGATACTGATGGACCAGTTTCGCCTTGTGGAGCTTGCAGGCAAGTAATCAGCGAGTTTTGTAAACCGGATATGCCGGTGGTGTTAACAAATTTAAAGGGTGACGTGGCAGAGGTAACAGTAGCTGATCTTCTTCCAGGTGCTTTTATGGCGGGGGATATGGATCATGAGCGATATATTTAAATCTGGTTTTGTTGCAATTGTAGGTCGACCAAACGTTGGAAAGTCAACCTTACTGAATCGAATCATCGGACAAAAAATTGCGATTATGAGCGACAAAGCGCAAACTACGAGGAATAAGATTCAAGGGGTTTATACGACGGAAGATGCACAGGTGGTATTCATTGATACACCAGGGATCCACAAGCCGAAACATAAACTGGGTGATTTCATGGTGAAAGTTGCGCTAAATACTTTCCGAGAAGTTGACTTAATTTATTTTGTGATTGACGCTGATGCTGGGCTTGGTCGTGGAGATGAATTTATCATTCAAAAACTCGAACAAGTGGATACACCTGTTTTTCTATTGATCAATAAAATTGATTTAGTCAGTCCGGATGAACTTATCCAACTAATAGAAACTTATAAAGAAAAACTTGATTTTGCAGAAATCATTCCAATTTCCGCACTTGAAGGAAACAATGTGCCTAATTTGCTCGAGGAAACCATAGAGCATTTAGAAGAAGGGCCGATGTACTATCCGAAAGATCAAATCACTGATCACCCGGAGCGCTTTATCATTTCAGAGCTTATCCGTGAACAAGTCTTAAGCTTGACACGTGAAGAAGTACCGCATTCCGTTGCTGTTGTCATTGAAGGAATTGAAAAAAATCCAAAAACAGAAAAGTTAACGATTATGGCCACGATTATTGTGGAACGTAGTACGCAAAAAGGGATTATTATTGGCAAACAAGGACAGATGTTGAAACAAATCGGTATGCGTGCTCGTAAGGAAATTGAACTTTTACTCGGCTCTAAAGTATTTCTTGAAGTTTGGGTGAAAGTTCAGAAAAATTGGCGGGATAAAGAACACTATCTTCAGGACTATGGCTTTGATCAAGATGAGTATTGAGTATTAAAAAAAGACGCGCAAAAAAAGCGCGTCTTTTGGCTCATTCATGCCAGATTAAATTGTCATATTCGACTTCAAGTTCCCCTTTGCCGATGTATTTATAATAGATTTTAAAGGATGCTGTTTTACTCACTTCAATTTTTTCGTGGAAGTAATCTTTTTTCAAAACTTTGGGATAGTCATCTTTGCCGTAATTATAAAGGTAGAAGTCCTTTGCAGAAATGTAGATGGGTTCGGAGCTATTATTTTTTATGGTCACTGAAATCTCGTAGGCTTTGTCTAAACCCCGTTCATCTAATTTTTGAATCTGTGGCTTTGATACTTGTACGCTTGCTTCCTCAGTTGAAATTCCTTTTGCACCGAACTCAAGTTCTTCATATTCATCTCCGTAGTCCTCGTAAAATTCATCTTCAGAAGATGCTGTTGTGGAATCTTCTACTTGAACTCCGTTGCTTGTTTCTTGACTGATGTAATAAAGAAAGGTACCACTAAAGACAAACAAACTGATCAAAAGAATGGCTCCTCCAGTGCTTACAAACCAGATAGCGGTTACTTTTCTTATCTTTAAAAATAAAAAAACGATTCCCATGATAAGAAGTACAAATGCAAAAAATGCGATAATACCTAAAATACCAATGATAACCATCTGATAAACTCCTTTTTCACTCAATATCGACATTGTATCATTTTTAACGAACAAGGGGAATAAAAAAAGAAATTTTCTGTTATAATAATAAAGTGGAATAAAGGGAGGACTGCGATGTGGAAAAAGCGGAGGGAATCGTTTTAAGGCAAACGAGTTACCGAGAGTCAGATAAAATTGTTGTTGTCTTTACACGAGAATTTGGCAAAATCGGCATGGTGGCTCGTGGAGCTAAAAAAGGAAAAAGTCGTTTAGCAGCCGTTACCCAACCGTTTACAACAGGAATGTTCTCTTTTTTCGGTGGACGAGGGCTTGTAACACTCCAACAAGGCGATGTGATTCATAACTTTTCAAGTATCCAACAAGATATTTTTTTAACAGCTTACGCTTCGTTTGTCTGTGAATTACTTGATAAGGCAACGGAAGAAAGACAAAAAAAATGAATATCTGTTTGAACTTGCTTATGCGATTTTGCGTGATATTGATGAAGGTTATGATGCTCAAATTTTAACTCAAATTTTTGAAATGAAGATGCTGAATTTACTTGGACTTTATCCGGTTATGGACCGGTGCGCTATTTGTGGCGAAACGGAAGGACATTTTGACTTTTCTAGTGCAAGTGACGGACTTGTATGTCATCGATGCTTCGAAAGAGATCCTTACCGGATGCATTTACCCGAAAATGTAGTGAAATTGTTGCGCCTTTTTTATATGTTTCGGATTGATCGATTAGGTGAAATTCACGTGAAGCCGGAAACGAAAGCTTGGCTTGAAAAAGCTATTGATACGTATTATGATGAAAAATCTGGCCTGTACTTGAAAAGTAAGAAATTTTTACGAGATATGTCAAAATGGAGTGGCATACTTGAGAAAAAGGATGAGGATTGACAAAAAGCTTCTTATCCTTTATCTTTAAGGATAAGAAGAATAATACATGCAAAGATGAAAAGGAGTAGAAACGAGCGCTGGTCTATTAGCGAAATCGGGATAGTGAGAGCCGATGATCAACTGGTTTTGAAAGGCATTTCGGAGCATGATTAAAGAAGGTGGAATCTTCTCGTTGTGAAGATTCAAATAGGGTGGAACCGCGAGTATCTCTCGTCCCTATATGCAAAACAGGCATATAGAGGCGAGAGTTTTTATGTGCTTTGGATATTTATTCGGAGGTGGGAAAATGAATTTACAAACAATGATTCGAACGTTGCAAGACTATTGGTCGGAGCAAGGCTGCATCATGTTGCAATCTTATGATGTTGAAAAAGGTGCCGGAACGATGAGCCCCTATACATTTTTAAAAGCGATTGGACCTGAACCGTGGAAGGCCGCTTATGTGGAGCCTTCACGTCGCCCGGCAGATGGCAGATATGGCGAAAACCCAAATCGGCTGTTTCAGCATCACCAGTTCCAAGTCGTGATGAAACCTTCACCGGACAACATTCAGGAACTATACTTGGGCTCACTAGAAAAAATCGGGATCGATCCTTTGAAACACGATATTCGTTTTGTGGAAGATAACTGGGAAAACCCATCACTTGGCTGTGCAGGGCTAGGATGGGAGGTTTGGCTAGATGGAATGGAGATCACCCAATTTACTTATTTCCAGCAAGTGGGAGGGATTGAGTGTTTTCCTGTGACGTCTGAAATCACTTACGGCGTTGAGCGGCTTGCGAGCTATATTCAAGACAAGGAAAACGTTTTTGACCTTGAGTGGACAGAGGGGATTACGTATCGAGATATTTTTTATCAAGCAGAATATGAAAACTCGAAATATGCGTTTGAAACATCGAATACGGAAATGCTACTTCAATTGTTTGATACGTATGAACAAGAAGCCAGTAACCAAATGGAAGTGGGGCTTGTATTCCCGGCTTATGATTACGTTTTAAAATGTTCACATACTTTTAATTTGCTTGATGCAAGAGGGGTTGTTTCTGTAACAGAAAGAGCTCAGTATATTGGTCGAATCCGTCGACTTGCTAGACGAATTGCGAAAACTTTTTATGAGGAACGAGAGAAGCTGGGATTCCCCTTAATAAAGGAGGAGAAAACGCATGAGTAAGGATTTTTTATTAGAAATTGGTTTAGAAGAAATGCCTGCAAAATATATTTCAGATTCTGCGAAGCAACTTGAAAATAGAGCTACCGAGTGGTTTGAAGAGCAAAAAATTGAACACGGGGAAGTGATGAGTTTCCAGTCTCCGAGAAGACTTGCAGTACTTGTAAAAGACGTTTCTGATAAGCAAGCTGACCGCGTGGAAGAGGCAAAAGGGCCGGCAAAAAAAAATTGCATTTGATGAAGACGGCAACTGGTCAAAAGCGGCGCAAGGTTTTGCTCGGGGACAAGGAGTCGCACCAGATGAACTTACTTTTCGTGAAATAAAAGGTGTAGAATACATCTATATAGAGAAAAAGGTAACGGGAATTGAGACGAAAACACTTTTAACCGGAACTCAAAAAAATCATTACGGATATGACATTCCCCGTTAGCATGCACTGGGGAGCAAATGAAATGCGTTATATTCGGCCTATTAAATGGCTCG
>NZ_AOCG01000013.1 GCF_000525795.1 Listeria aquatica FSL S10-1188 | reverse complement strand
GACGAACTTTAATTGATGAGACCTAAAATTTCAATTGGAAAATGCGTTTTGGCAATGAGTCCCAGGTTTTGACAAATAGAGCCTGCACCCGATACGATGCTTGAACTCATATAAAACCACGGAATAAGTCCGATTAGCATCCAGTAAATATAAGGAATATCTGAATGTATAACGGTTTGACCATTTAAGCGAATGCCAAAAACAAGATAATAAATGACAATCTGAATGGCCGGGCTCAAAAATTCCCAAAACAAACCAAACATGTGATTTTGATGATTTGCCTTTTGGTCAAATTGAGCGATACGTATGACTTTATCAATATTTAAAATTTGAATTTTCCCCCATGACAACAAAGGCTTCAACTTCGTTCCTCTTTTCTCATGACTATTTCCTGAACTTTTTCCAATAAAAATAATGTAAAATAAAGTCCAGTATCACTGTGCTTCTCATATTTTCCAAGATCAAGTGTATAATTGATTTTTTTTTTCATTAAATAGCTTAAATAGTGGCTTGAGATGCTGCGAATAGTGAAAATCTCCTTCACCCACATGAAAATGTAGTTCTGGAAATACGGTTTGCCGTGTAACTTGATTTAAAATTAATCCATCCCAAAACAATTTTCCAAATTGCAAATCATTTCCAAGTAAGCGGTTATATCGTTGTCTCATCGAGTCTGAATTTGCACGTTGATCCAAATATTTCGCGATATAAACTTGAGGTGCTCCAATCACAGCCTTTCCAAAATGATATTTAAAGCTATAATAAAGAGCAGCTGCTCCCCCTTTGCTAGAACCTGTTGCAATAATATTTTCAGGCGGGATTTGATATTCATTTGCAATCATTGTAATAAGGGCTATCACGCTTCTTTCAAAATCCTCCTCGCCACCAAAACCAACATAATAACAAAATTGATCGAGGTAAGAATCTAAAATAAATAATTTATGTGTTTCGACTGGTGTTAGCGTCCGCATATGATTATAAACTGGTGGACCACCCCGAAATTCTGTTGAATAGAGACCCGAAAAGGAAAGGATTAGATAACGTGATTCTTTCTTTGCCTTCTGAAAAACATATTTAACAGGATTATCACTAAAGAAGACCTTTTCTTTGGGAAAAGTAGTTTCAATTTGTTTTTTTGTGGATTGCATCGATCCACAAAAGATTGGACAACTCATTAAAAATAATCTCTCCGTTTTCTTTAATAAATAAACGAATTTGATAGGATCCGCTGTAAATAGGCATAACTGAAAATCGCATATTTGCTTGCGCATCCTGATACCAAATTCGTTCAGTAATTTGATCGTCTTGATAGATATAGTAGGCATATTCATAACTTTTCCCAAAGCTTTTCTTAATATCAAAGGTCATAAAAAGTTTATTTCGCTTAAATTCCAGTTCACCCATTTTCACTTTCAACCCAAACATCGCCCTTTCTACTCTGCTTTTAAAATGTAACTATCTATCCCTAATTGCACCGCTTCCTGCTCTGTTCGCATGGTCTCACTTCGAATCAAGTCTTCCAAAACCCCAAAAATAAACGGGGTATACTGATTCACAAGCCTTGTATGTCGTTCATTACTCCTGTTGCAAAACAATTTACTCGCTATGCCCATTTTTTGCAGAAACTCTCTATATTGAAGGAGCGGCTTAAACTGAATATCCAGTAACCCTGTATAAAAATAAATTGCAGATGTTGTTTTTTTGTTCATATAACTGAGGCGAATAAAAAAATCTGATTTACCTGCTCCTCAAAAGCAGTATTATCAGCAAAAAATAAGCGCTTCTCGTCAGGGCAAAGTGTATTAATAAAATCTGCTACATGAATTTGTGGCACTAACGAGAAAACGTGTGTAATAAGGGGATTAATTAACCCGTATAGCAAAGCGCCTGTCCCACCTTTGCTTGATCCAAATGCAATGACTTTTTGGTAGCCATGAGACTTAATAAATGCAGTAAGCTCCGTATTCAATTGTTCATAGATAAAAGTTCCCGAGTCAATAAAATACCAACCGTATACACTTGAAAAGTGGTCCTTAATAAAAAGATAATCAGCTTCCTTTACACGCTCCGCAAATTTAATCCATGTATACCGCTCGTGCATTTCTGCAACCTGTTTTTGATCACATTTGTTATTGAAAATAGCTGGAATCGCTTCGTTTAAGGGTTTTGCAGCATTTTGAAAAACAATTACGAGCGTTTTGCTACCATTTTGAAAATGTTTGCCGTGTAACATCTATCTGCTCGCATCCCTTCAAATGTCCGAAACTTGCGTTTTTTGAATTGGTTGACTTATTTTTGTAGTAATTTTATTCGTTTCATTATGTTTAACAAAAACTTTCACTCGGTATTCACCGCCTTCTGAAAGTTTTACTTGATTTGTATCAAATGGCGTATATTTTGACTTAGCAACTGCCTCTGCTTGTCCTTTTTTATAAATATAAAACGCAAAAGAATAGGATGTTTTTGGTTCTTTTTTTTGCAATTAGACATTTCGTCTGCAGGTTATCTCCTGCTAAAAAAAACTTCTACACTTTGAATTAATTCCGTTTGTTTTTCTACTTTCTTTTTCATTCTTTTTTTCATCTCTTTCTCCTTAAACTGTTTTTTGGACCATCTCAATGATAAGAGTCTCAACTTGCTTTACGATTTTTTTTTCGATCAAATTTTTGCCATGCATATTTTTTTTCTTTCTTCCACATCCGCTTTCTGCCATTTTCCTTCTTTAATAGCAGTAACAGCTTCTTTTACAGCCGAAACAATATAACGTGATTGATATACTGTATCAGCACCTTTCCAGTTGCGAATAATCGGTATTGACCCGCTAGCCATAGCTTCAGAAATCGAAACATGTGATCCTTCGTAATCACTTGGTGAAAGTAAAAAGCCTATTTTCTGAAGCCATTCAGGTATATCGTTGCCATGTGGGTCAAAAATGACATTTTCTCGCCAGGGAGCTTGTTCAATTCGCTCCGAAACTGCTTTATAATAGTCTCTTTCTTGCGATCTTGCCATTAGCCATGAAACCTCTTCTGGCCTTTTGCCTTTAATAAATAATTTATATTGTTTGTTTTCTTGCCACAGCTCTTCAAATACATCAAGTGCTAAGTCTACTCTTTTTCGCGCCGGTAAAATACCACATATTCCTAAATGGAAGCGACTATTCTCCTGCTTAGATAAATCAAGTTTTTCGGCATCGATCAGGTTGTCGATATAGCACATTTTATGCCGTGGAATTTGAAAAATATTGTAAAATTCTTCCAACATATATGGTGTGATGACGATAAACTGGTCTACTTTATTCATATCAACATGCCGAAGAAACTTTAAGTCTTTTTCCTGGAAGTGAAGACGTGCAATCAATGTTTGATGTTCTTTTTTATGCTCAGCATACCAAACAAGATTTCCTAAGCCCCATTCGCAAAAAATAACATCTGCCCATTCAAGACAAGCTTTGCTGTGTTTTTCATCATGTTTTTCGTGTGAGGAAAATACATCGAGTTGTACTTCGAAAGCTGGATTTCCCTTAAAATACTCTATTAACATCGTGGCAAACTTTAAATCATGTCCAGCAAAAACAATTTTTATCGGCGCTTTCTTAAATGACCAAATAAATGTCTTCAACCGATCATAAGCTGCTTTAAATGTAAAATACTGGCTTGCATCATAAATTTTAACCGCTGCTTCTCTATATAAATCCTCATCACGTAAAACCATCTCTGTCTTTTCGATAAAATCGGCCTCTGTTTCAACAAAGAGTGGATAATCTTTTCCAAGCAATGCCTCGTGCATTTTTGTTCGTCTTACTAAAGCTGGCTTACCCAATCTGCCATATTCAAGCAATTTACTAGATAATTCCACACTTTCATCATTATCTAGTGCTGCACTTCTCCAACTAATTCCAAGATCTGCCTCTTCAATTAATTTTTGACAATCCTCTCTCGAAACAGCTCCAACCCAATCAATGGCTTGCGTGTTATTAAGCTCTTGTTTTATTCGAAGCTGGATTTCGCGTTCTCTTAAGCGATCCTGAAATTTATCGCCTACAACTTGAGTATGGATTCGGCTGTCCCGAGCTGCTAATTTTTTGGTTACAGAGATAATCTCTTCCGTATGCCAATCTTCATGAAATTTACCACTATAGATCAGTCTAAAATGCTTGTTGCTAAAAGTCGGTTGAATGTGGGTGTCAGGTATCATCGGATACAATAGCTGAATTTTATCTCCATCAACCTGGATAAGCTTTTTAAAGGCTTCTTTTGTTTCTTTTGTCTGCAAAAAAAGATGATCAAAATGCTCATAAACGCGTTTTAAATCTGCGCGCTCTTCTTTTGTAGAACGCTCATCATGTTTAAAATCGGTTAAGTAAGGCACTGTGATTTTTTGAAACATTTCATACTTCATAGTTTCTCGAACCAAATTAAAGCCCCGTATAATCACTAAATCATAATTATTCTCTTCATGAAGTTGCTGCATAATCTGGACTGCTTCAGATACAGAAAGTCGTGCATTTTTAGACAGAATCTGATGACTAAATTTATTAAAGGGCTGAATACAATGAACATTCGGAATCTCCTTTAACGCACCCGTTAAATGTGTATTTTGCTCTTTTGCTTTAAGTAATAAATCCACTTGTATATTTGGGCTTAGCGCGAGCATTGGTGCCATAGATGCCAACCAAACAGCAGAACCATCCATGAAGTTTAAATCAATATCTCCATACAATAAAATACGTAATCTGCTCATCTTGCCCCCCTATATTTCCACTTGATTAAGCCACTTTTCATCAAGAGATGTAGCTTTCTCAATAAAATTAAATCGGTTGATACTAAACATTTTAGCTCCAAAACGTCCGTAAACCGCCAAAGTCTCATCTTTAGCAAAACTTTCTAGTAACTTTTTCATATTTTTATGGAATCTATAATCAGTTCGAACAACTGAACGAGATGGAAATAACTCATTTACAAATAGATACTCCAAATCATTTTTCTCTAGTACTAATTTTTTACCAACTGTTTGAAAACAAGTAGCTTTCCCAATAAAATCTGCATCCGTATACACAGACGCCAACATGAGGTCCTCTAGATAATACCGTCCATAAAAATGTTCTTTATTCAATAATGTCATGAAATCTGTGCCTAATAATTTTTTATAGTCCGTATAATTTTCCATATATGAAAGCAAATAGCACGATATACGTTCTGTTTTATAATGATTAAAGATAAAATTGATATTCGAAAAATCTTCAACACTTTGAATGAACAAAGCAAGTTTTTTATTTTGATAACTTTGTTTCTCAAACATTGCAATTGCTTTTTTAATTTCATCTTCAGAACGAACAATTGCCATCACACATACAGAATTCGTAGAAACAGGTAAATGAACTCCCATATTTCCTAATAGATAATTTAAACGATGCTTATACGTATGTTTCCCATAAATTTCACGAATTCCTTCTAAAGATTTTCTGAAATAAGCTGTCTCATCTTTTAGAAGTGCCCGCATCTGTGCACGTAATTCATCTGGTTTTTCCGATATCATGACAAGATTTCCAAACATACGCTCAATACCTTCAGAATAGCTGCTCAAAACAGGCGTCCCTGAGGCTAAACCTTCAAATACCCGCCTTGAGAACATTGTTGGTGAATGAACCACGCTATTCACATTCAGCATAAAACGATATCCCTTATATGCCTTATCAATTTCATCATAACTCAGACTGCCAACTACATTCTTATGAAACTTTTCTGGAAAACGGAATTCAGGCTCCGGCCGCTCAAAATTTCGATCGTAAATAACTAATCCAAATTCTTGGCAGATCTCTAGCATGGTATCCATAATCTGTCTTCTTTCCAAATGACGATTGGCATAATAAGAACCTGCAAAGCATATTTTATTTTCACGTGCTTTGGCTAATTGAATGGGATTATGCTGACTCGGTTCCGCTGCAAATGGTAATGCAAAAACTTTTTCATGCTTTGCTTGTTTTTTATAATCAGGTATTTTATTTGCATCAGTCGTATAGATATAGTCAAACCGTTTAGCAGTATCAATAAATTTGTCATAATGAATGGGATCTTCTTTATTCCAAAATACAGTTGGAATCTCCCTCTCCCTACACCACTTTAGTAGTGCAAACAAACTTTCACGACTAACATTTGCATATTTTCCTATTTGATACTCCCACGCGCCCGCATTTCCATGCCAAGCTGATTCAACAAATAGAAAATGAGGGGTATTTTCACTTAAAACCGTTTGCCAATTTTCAGGAGTAAAAGTAATAAGTTCTACCTCTTTTTGAAAATTCATCATCGTGAATTCATCAAAAATACAGGCCACTTTTAATTCACGGAACGTTTTTATCTGTTCAATTGGATTCACGATAATTTCTTTTACTTGCTTTCTCTCAAAAACCCGTTCAATAACTGCTTGTTTCACACGAACAATACCTTTTCCTGTAATTTTAAATGCAAAACGAAGATATTTTGTATTCTTACCCACCGTCAAGTACTGCTCCTTCTCTAATGAAACTAGCGTTGTTTTTTCTTTCTCACTTTTACTGTATTCAATAATTGCCAGTTTTACTGACAAGCCTTCTGAATATTCAGCTTGAAAATGTATAGCAATTGTTTCTTCCGGCAGTACTTGAATCCTATGTTTGGGTAATCTGGAAAAGGCCACATTTGGTTCTATAAAAGAGGCATAATTCGATCGATCATCTGCATTTGCAAAGCATAGATCTCCCTCAAGCGTATATGCATGTAACCCTTCTTGTTTCACATACCACCAATTCTTATCGTTACAAAAGTCTGTATCTGAAACTAATTTTGGCTGTATATCAGAAATAAGTTCAGCTTGAAATGTGTTTAACTGTTTATAAAAGCTTGTTATTTGTTTTTTGATATTATCTTCTTTCGTAATTTCCAATATTCCCCAGTCCATTTCATCATTTTTGTATTCATCATTTTATGATGTTTTTCTAATAAAACTTGTAATGCCTCTTCTTTTTTAAGTAACTTTTCTTCCATGTCATCTCGCTCATTCGTGAGGTTCGTTATTGTTTCTGAAATAGTGGTTAACCATTTCTTTTGATCCTCAATAAGTGTAAAAGTTCTCTGTTTATATTCGCTTAACTCTGCTTGTTTTTCTTTCCATTGTTCACGAAAACTCTCTTCTTGTTTTAGAGTATTTTGAAGGTCCTTAAACTCTGAAAAAAATTTGTTCTTTTTGTTTAGTTAAAACTTCATTTTCCTTAGTAATTTTCTGTAGCTGCTGCTTATATTCGTTTACTTCACTTTCTAAACGTCGGTTTTCCGATCTAAGCGAAATTTCTTCATAAATATGAGTTTCGAGCTCCAACTCAATAGGTAACTTGCTTATTTCGCTTTGTTTACGCATCATTTTTCTCATCCTTACTTAATTTCTGATAAATTGCTAAAAATTTGATTTTTTCTTTATCCCAATTGTAAATTTTTCTAGCTTCTAAGGCGTTTTCTTTCATTTCACGCCATAATTCTTGATTCTCAACCAAATCATTCACACTATTAGCAATAGAAACCGGATCAGCCGAATCAACGAGTATTCCCACTCTTTCCTGCTTCACGATTTTTTTTCATTTCAGGAAAAGAACAGGCTATAACAGGTACGCCTGCCATCATATACTCAAATAATTTATTGGAAGCAGCCGAAAAGTGATTAAAGCAAGTATTGTTTAATAATTGGAAGCCTAAATAAGCTGATCTTGTATAAAGCGGGAGTTCCTGAACTGGTACTTTGTCTAAAAAATTTTACTCGATTTGCTAAACCCGCCCGTTCTGTTTCATCCATTAAACCTTTTTTTAGTTTCCCATCACCAATAAATACTACTGTTCCATACCTGATAAGAGGAACAGCTTTCAGCAATTTTTCCAATCCCCGACCAACTTGTAATCCGCCCTGATAAAGTAAAATAGGTTCGTTTTTAGGTATATTAAGTTTTTTTATGCAAATCTATCTTTTCTATACCTTCTTGAAAAAAAGGATAATTATAAATGACTTCGGGGGTAAATCCATAAATTCTCCGAATATACTTTGCCCGTGTATAATTTTCATGAATAACACAGTCAGGAAAGCGAATAAATGCCTTTTCAGCAATTTGATAGATTCTTGAATCATAGCCTGAACGACTCGTATTTACTTCGTGAGAGTCAAACACTAGTTTTTTATGTTTGCATTTCGCACAGATGATACCTTGAAATAGCGTGTTTAAATCATTCGCATGATAAATATCTGTTTTAGCCTTCATACCTAAAATAATCATTTTACTAATCAAAATTAATTTACGTATCAAAAAACGCACTTTTGTTTTAGAAAATAGTAAAAGTAAAAATGCACATACAAGTCCAACAAGAGGCGCCATATAAGCTATACATAATGCAATTAAATAAAGCCACTCCGTACGAAAAGGCAATATGCGATCATCAACGCGATGTATATGAAACCCTTCTTCTCGCTTTTCAATAGCTGGCTGTTTGTGTTTGCTCTTTAGCGCAATTAAATAGACACTATAGCCCGCTTCCTGAAGCGCTGTACATTCCCGAAGTACTCTCGCATCATTTGTAAATTCATTCCAAACAAACATTGTGACCTTTTTTTTCATCACTAATCCTCAAAAATAAATTTGTACAACAATCCTTTATTTGTCTGCCAATTAAAATTTTGATGAGCATACTCATTTCCATTTTTCCCATAAAATTTTCGCAACTCCTGACTTTCAATCAGCCCAGCAAGTTTTTCTGTTATTTCGTGCTGGTCCTCTTTATGAAAAACAACTCCAGAATGTGCTTCTTCAATAATCCGTTTTGAATAACCAGAAGCAACACCGATAATAGGCAAAGAAGCTCCCATATAGTCAATCACTTTTCCTGGTATGACCGTTTCAAACACCGGATGTTCTTTCAACCCAATATAAGCAATATCGGCTTCTTGTAACCTTTTCCATACCCTTTTTCGTGATTCCGGCGGTTTAATAATAATATTTTCGAAGCCTTTTTCCTTAATTTTTTGTTGGATTTCCATATAGTTTCTTCCATAACCAATTAGTAAAAACCTTACTTTTTTATTCATTTGAAAGCTTTTCGCAAGGTGAAATAGACTGTCTATATCTTGTGCTATTCCCATATTTCCCGTATAAACAATTGTAATTTTTTCTTCTTTTTTTTGAAGCAGGTGCTGGCCTAAGTTCGAAATCTGTAAGACCATTTGGTAAAAAATAAATTTTCCGCTTATCGCCAACAATTTTTTTGAATATATTCGGTAAAACCTTCGCTATTAATAATTAACTTATCTGCCCGATGATAAATATGCTTTTCTATAGGGTAAGATAGATAACGAAGAAGCTTTGGAAATATCCCTTTTACTGCTCGTAACGTTTCCGGCCATAAATCACGAATATCCACAACAAAATTCGCCTTAAACTTGCGCTTAGCCAATAGACCAATAAAAGGTATAGAAAGTGGCGGAGAAGTTACAAAAACGATATCGTAAGTTTCTGTTTCTCTAATAATCAATTTAAAAAAAACAAAAAAAGAACCTCTAAATACAACAAAAAGCGACGAAGAAAATTTTGTTCAAAGTTGGCGCTTGTCGTTTTGATACGTCTGATTTTTATATCTTGAGGGAGCTCTTCCCAAAAATCTGCCTGTCTATAAAGGTCTTTTTGTGGATAATGCGGCTCTGTTGTCCAAACGGTTACATCAGCAACTTCATTTAAAGCTTGGCAAATTCCCTTCATCCGATTGGCCGCACTTCCAATTTCGGGTGGGAAATTCTGTGTAATGATTAATATTCTTTTTTTCAAATTAGCCGCACTTCCGTTTTTGTAGGAAGAAAAATAGTTATTTTAGTAATTTCTTGTTGCATTTCTATAACTCCCTAATTTTTTATTTTAAGATTCTAACAAACGATATTCTGCCTTATGGATATTTCCCAAATTAAAGTAATGATTATCTTCTCGATAAAGCTCTAAAACATTCTTCGTATCAACTACAATAGCTTGATTAGTCGTTGAAAAATCATTTGACGATAACTGTTTAAATTCACTATGATCCGTTAATACTAAGACCAAATCTGCTTGATATAGAGCTTGATTTAAATCTGGTTCAATAAAATCCGCTTGAACATGCGGGTCATATGCAACAACATCATAATTAGGGTTTAATAACAATTTTTGATAAATTTCAATAGCCGGACTCTCACGGATATCATCAATATTTCCTTTGTAAGTAAGACCCATAACTGTAATTTTCGCTCTCATTTTGCCAGCCAGAATATGTTCTGCCTTCTCAATAACAAAATCTGGCATCGATGTATTAATTCCTCTTGCGGTTTGAATAAGCGGCGACTCTTCTGGAGCTTTTGCTGCAATAAAATATGGATCCACTGCTAAACAATGTCCTCCAACTCCAGGTCCCGGCGAGTGTAGATTAACTCGTGGATGCTTGTTTGCCATCTCAATGACTTCAAGAGCATTGACACCGATATGATCACAAATCTTAACGAGCTCATTGGCTAGCGCAATATTAACATCGCGATACGTATTTTCCATCAGTTTGGACATCTCAGCAACAGAGGCTGATGTTTCTAGTAATTCACCTTTTACGAATACACCATAAACTCTTTTTCCTGCCGAAGTACAAGCAGGTGTAACCCCACCAATAATTCGATTGTTATAAATCAGCTCCTGAAGCACCTCCCCAGGCAGCACCCGCTCTGGACAATGTACGAGGAATATATCTTTTCCGACGACAAAGCCCGCTTTTTCAACTAAAGGCTTTACAAAATCTTCCATGGAACGAGGGGCAATTGTCGATTCAACAATCACTGTGTTGTCCTGCTCTAAACATGGAATGATCATTTCAACAGCAGATAAAACATAATCTAAATTACAAGATTTCATTAGATCATCATGGTTAGGTGTTGGAACGGAAATGATAAACACATCTGCTGGCTCAGGGGTCAATCCTACGCGAAATCTTTCTTTTTCTATTGCACTAGTTAAAGCTTCTTGCAAACCTGGCTCCTCAATGTGAACTTGTCCATTCTTTAGTGACTCAACCACTTTTGGATTAACATCAATACCTAAAACATCCTGATTGTGATTGGCAAACATAACAGCTGTCGGCAAGCCGATATAACCTAATCCTAAAACTTCAATCTTCACGATATCTCCCCCAAGTTATTCAGCTTCTGGGACTGTAATATCCCAACTTGCCGCTTCTTTTTGATTGATTTCATAAACTAGCTGTCCTTTTTCCACTGATTTTGGCAGTTCAAAAAAAGCACTTCCCGTTAATTCTTTACCTTCCTTAATTACGTCTCCAAAGTTATTCCCCTGCGGATAGACCTCATATGTTTTTTTACCAGCTTTAATCTTAAAGTCCCCAGCACCAATACTTACTTCGCCGGAATCTTTGTTTTTAATAAGCATTTTAATCTCAATCATATTTTTATTACCTTTTGCATTATCTGTCGTACTAATTGAGTTAATTTTAATATTCATATTGTTAACTGTTTTCGTGACAAATTCTGTCTTCGTTGAACTTTTTTTTCTCTTCTTTCTTATCTTTGGCATTCGAATCATTACTGCAAGCAGTCGAAACTAACACAACTGCCATCAAAAACAGTAATAATATGATGCCATTCGTTCTTTTTTTCATCGATAAACCGCTCCTTGCTCATATACGAATTTCTTGCGCGCAAAGTAAATTTAATTTTTTATTAAACTATTTACCTTACCGCTATAAAATCAAGCAGTAGAGCGTTTGCACTCGAACAATTCGTTAAGTACAAACGCTTCCTGCTAGTTTAATTTAATTCTGTTTTATTATTCTGTAAGTGTAACAGTAGCTTCAGAAAGAACATTTCCTAAAGCATCTTTTCCGTATACTTTTACAGTATCTGTAGTGCTTGTTACTTGACCTTTGAGATAATATCGATACGTATTGTCTGCTGAAACTGGGATAGTTTTGAGTTCAGTGCCATTGATTTCTACAGAAACACGAGAAACGTCTCCTGTATAGGTACCTGTCAAATAACCGTCTGTAATTTTGTAACTATCCGCAGCAATTGTACCTGTCACCTCAGACAAAGATAGAGTTGCTTCTGTTACCTGTCTGCCGTCTGCTGCATATCCAATCATGGTAACTACATCATCTTTGCTTGTAATTAAGTCTGCTGCATAATACTTAATCGCATTACCTGTTGCAGGAATAGTGGCTTGTTCTTTGCCATTAACAACTAGGGCAACTTTAGTTATATCACCCGTGTAGGCGCCAGTTACATAAGTGTCATTTCCTACTTTAAATGCATCAAGTGTAATTGTTCCTGTTACTGGAGCCAAGCCTGCAATTGATACTGGAACGCGATTTAACTCGTTACCAAGCGAGTCGTACCCAATAGCATAAACAACATCATCAGCACTTGTAATTAAGTTCTTAGCATAGTATTGATATGCATTATTCGTCACTGGGATAGCCGATTGAACTTTACCGTTAACTTCTAATCCCACTCGAGTTACATCACCAGTATAGGTACCCGTTACATAGGTATCCGTTCCAATTTGGAAGGAATTAGCTGTGATTGTTCCGTCAGCAGTATAAATATTTAATTGTTTAGTACTAACTACTTTGCCTGCTGAATTCAATCCTTCAACCATCACAATATCTGTTGCTGATGCTACAATATTTTTAGCGTAGTATTTCAATGTACCACCAGAAACTGGGATTGTAGAATATGTTTGATCAGCTTTTGTGACACGAATTTTTGCAATATCCCCTGTGTAAGATCCCGTGATATAACTATCTGTCCCTAATTTAAAGGAATCTAATTTAATTTCTCCAGTTGTATCAGCTTTCGTTGTTACTTTTACCTCTTTGCTGTCTAACAGATTTCCTTGTGCATCGTAACCCTTCACAAGAACTTTATCTGTTACTTGGAGGATTCTATTATTCGCATAATAACTAAATGTTCCATCTGCTTGAACTGGAATTTTAGAAAACTCCGTACCATTTACAGTGATGCTAATCTTTGCTACATCTCCTGTAGTTGTGCCTGTTACATAGTTGTCTGTGCCTTTTTGAAAATCATTTGGAACAACTGTACCAGTCGTTATTTTTTGGACTATATTTACCAGCTTGCGATCCAATTCTTTTCCGTTAGCATCGAGCGCAACCGCATAAACGACATCCGTAACACTTGTAATTAGATTTTTAGCATAGTAGCGATACGTATTTCCTGTTACCGTAATTGCTTGTCTCACTTCATCGTTGACTACAAGTTGAACTTTCGCCACATCTCCTGTGTAATCACCTGTTACATAGCTATCCGTACCTAACACATAATCATTTGTTGTAATTGTCCCTGCGGTTGGCGTTTTTACATTAACTTGAACACGATCCAATTCTTTGCCATTCGCATCAAGTGCTACTGCATAGACCTCATCTGTTGCGTTTAAAATCTTGTCTTTCGCATAATATTGATATGCATTACCGGTTACTGTGATCGCTTGTTTCGCCTCACCATTAACCACAAGTTGAACTTTTGCTACATCACCCGTATACGTACCTTTTACATAGCTATCCGTTCCAACTGTAAAGTCACTAGCTGTGATTGTTCCCGCAGTTGGTTTCTTCACATTAACTTGGGTACGATCTAATTCTTTGCCGTTTGCATCAAGCGCAACCACATAAACTTCATCTGTTGCATTTAAAATTTTGTCTTTCGCATAATATTGATATGCATTACCGGTCACTGTGATCGCTTGTTTCGCTTCACCATTAACCACAAGTTGAACTTTTGCTACATCTCCAGTATACGTACCTTTTACATAACCATCCGTTCCGATAGTAAAATCATTCGCTGTAATTGTCCCTGCAGTCGGTTTCTTCACATTAACTTGGGCACGATCTAATTCTTTGCCGTTTGCATCAAGCGCAACCACATAAACTTCATCTGTTGCATTTAAAATTTTGTCTTTCGCATAATATTGATATGCATTACCGGTTACTGTGATCGCTTGTTTTGCCTCACCATTGACTACAAGCTGAACTTTTGCTACATCACCCGTATACGTACCTTTTACATAGCTATCCGTTCCAATTGTAAAGTCATTAGCTGTGATTGTTCCCGTAGTTTCTTTTTCAACTATAACTGTAATTGTCTTCGTTGTTTCGTTGCCATCACTGTCTGTCACTTTATACGTCACTTTATATGTGCCAGCCGTTGTTGGATCTACCGTATTCGCTGTTACTTCAATTGCGCTTGTTAGATCACCATCTTCTGTATCGCTTGCTGTTACGCCTGCTTTTGGATCGAATGTATCCCCAACTTTAAGCGTCTTATCTGCTGCATTAATAACGGGTTTGTCATTTGTGCGAACTGTTACCGTAATCGTCTTCGTTGCTTCATTTCCGTCGCTGTCCGTTACTTTATAACTTACTTGGTAAGTTCCAGCTTTCGTTGTGTCTACATTATTCGCTGTTACTTCGATTGCGCTTGTTAAGTCGCCATCTTCTGCATCACTTGCTGTGACACCCGCTTTCGGATCGAATGTATCCCCAACTTTAAGTGTCTTATCTGCTGCATTAATAACAGGCTTGTCATTCGTGCTAACTGTTACCGTAATTGTCTTCGTTGCTTCATTTCCGTCGCTGTCTGTTACCTTATAACTTACTTGATAAGTTCCAGCTTTCGTTGTATCTACGTTATTCGCTGTTACTTCGATTGCGCTTGTTAAGTCGCCATCTTCTGCATCACTCGCTGTTACATCTGCTTTTGGATCGAATGTGTCCCCAACTTTGATGGTTTTATCCGCAGCTTCAATGACTGGTTTGTTATTTGTACCTACTGTTACCGTAATCGTCTTCGTTGCTTCATTCCCATCGCTGTCCGTTACTTTATAACTTACTTGGTAAGTTCCAGCCTTCGTTGTGTCTACGTTATTCGCTGTTACTTCAATTGCGCTTGTTAGATCACCATCTTCTGTATCGCTTGCTGTTACACCTGCTTTTGGATCGAATGTGTCTCCAACTTTAAGTGTCTTATCTGCTGCTTCAATGACTGGTTTGTTATTTGTACCTACTGTTACTGTAATGGTTTTTGTAGTTTCGTTGCCATCACTGTCCGTTACTTTATAAGTAACCTCATACGTACCAGGTTTTGATGTGTCTACATTATTCGCTGTAACTTCAATTGCGCTTGTTAAGTCACCATCTTCTGTATCACTCGCTGTGACATCTGCTTTTGGATCGAATGTATCCCCAACTTTAAGCGTCTTATCTGCTGCATTAATAACAGGCTTATCATTCGTAATGGATCCATTTGACAATCTTTCGAAATTTTGATTTTTTAAATTCTGTTGTAAAAGCTGGAACGTTTGTTGTTGAAACCTCGCTATTATTTCCATAAATATCTGTAAGCGATGTTAGATTCTTCCAAGTATATTTAGGTGTTCCTAAAATATCCGTTCCTTTTTCCCATGCTGCTATATTTTGGCTTGTCGTTTGAAGAATCCCACCATTACCTTCCATGTAAAGAGCTAAACCAGCGGGATTTTCATTTCTGAAGTCAAAATAAGCCACGCTATCCATTACTATTTTTCCTGATGGAGAAATTTGTACTGCATATAAAGCAATCGGAGAAGAAAGTGCTTCTACTGATGCACTTTTTGTCATTGTTATTTGATTGATGTAGATTCGTGAGTTCGAAGAAATGCTTGCTTTTTGATAATTTAGTTTTACTTTACTTCCAGTAGAGAAAGTAGCACTAGCATCTACACCTTTAACACCTTCATATCTACTTACAACATCAAGAGTAGCCGAGTCCCCGACAATAAGCTCCTGTTGCGAACCACTTAGATAGATCCCCATTGCTTGTGAATCAATTGATAATTTAGCCCCCGCGTTAATTTGTACATTTCCTGATGAATAAGCTCGAATAGTATTTGCAGTTCCCGTATTTTTGATAGTTGTTGTTGATGCATTATCAAAAATAAGATTTTTCACGCTGAAAACGTCAGTTGTTCCCGTAGTAGTAATACTATTATTTCCTTTTACATAAGTTGTCCCATTTGTATTCGAAACGGCTTCAGTGCCATTTAGAGTTATGTTCTCTAACGTGACCGAGTAATTAACTACACTTGTTTTAAAGATAGGTCTAGAAGTCGATGTAAAATTAATGTTAGAGAAAACGACACTTGCTGCTCCAGACAAATCACTCACAAAACTGCTATTGTTAAGTGCAACTTTGTGGTTTCCACCTTCAATCGTTACATCATGTTTGACTGTATAATTCATAGTAGCATTTAGATCTAAATCATTTGTTAAAACGATTTTAGTCACTAAATCATTATTTAGTGCATCTTTCAGTTGTTGTTCAGTACCTACCTCTAGCGTAACTCCTGTTTCTGCAGCTTTTGCTTTAAAAGGCATGATTGCTTGTGAAATAGTGAGAAAAACTAGCATTGCAACAACTAATGCTGATAAAATTTTCTTCATATCCTGTCCCCTTTTCCTCTGTGTTTTCAAAAAATTGTGATCCAACTGTTTTAAAAAACAGATAAAATCTTCTTCAAATTTCCATAATTCTCACTCCTTTAAATAACTCCTAAGTTAAAGAAGTTAAGATTTATAAAAAAGTATAACAATGAAAGTATTAGAAATCTGTATACTATTTATGAGAACTTTGTTTTTTTTACGTCCCTTTCATTCAAAAAAAAAATATTGACACAAACCATGAAATGAGTTATGTAAATTATGAGAATACCTACAAACAGGTCAGTCTCTGTTTAGAAAATTGACACAAAATTCACTTGTAAAAGCTAAAATAAAACAAAAAAGTCTGGGATTATTTACCTCCCAGACTTTTTATTAACGATTAATTCAGCAAAGTATCTTACCCTTCAACCAAATAAAAATCTTGCTAATTATTTTTTCAAGTCAACAATATGTTTTGTGAGTTCAATGCCCGTTCCAGCGGCCACACGTTCAGCCCATTCAGGTACAGCTTGATAGAAATTCCGCAAGTTACGAATCTTGATATCCTCGCGAACAGTTTCCCAGTCGTCCACAATGTTCTTCACAAGCGCATCTCGTTCCCCTTCCGAGTAACGGTTCCAAACCTCACGTGCATGGACAAAATTATTCGGCTTCTCTGCCGCAAGTCTGCCTGAAATATCACCGCGAATTTCTTGTTCTTGCTCAACAAATGCCGGATTTTCTTTCGGCTCTGAATCATAACTATTCGGCTCATAATTGATCGAGCTCGTTTGTTGCCCAACTGGCATGTAGCCGTCACGCTGGTTGTTTGTAACCGGCACTTTCGGCTTGTTAATCGGCAGTTGCAGATAGTTCGGTCCCACACGGTGACGCTGCGTGTCTGAATAAGAAAACAGGCGACCTTGAAGCAATCGATCTTCTGACGGGAGCATACCTCTTACAAGAACCCCGGGGTTGAAGCCTACCGATTCTGTTTCGGCAAAGACATTCTCAGGATTGCGATTTAATGTCATTGTGCCCACAAGTTCGTATGGAAAAACATCCTCAAACCAATCTTTCGTTGCGTCAAGTGGATTAAAATCAAATTGATCAAGGTCTTTTGGATCAAGCACTTGGACATACAAATCCCATTCTGGATAGTTCCCTGCTTCAATAGCTTCATGTAGATCTCGTGTTGCATGATTGAATTCTTTTGCTTGAATTTGAGACGCTTGTTCGGTCGTCAAATTGACAATCCCAGCTTTTGGTTGCCAGCGTAGCTTCACATAAACCGTTTTTCCTGCCTCATTGATCCATTTAAAAGCATGTACGCTCGAACCGCGCATCTCACGGTAAGAAGCAGGTGTCCCTTCATCGCTGAAAAGATATGTAAGCATCGTGACTGCTTCCGGCGTTAGGCTCATGAAGTCCCAGTAACGATTTGGATCTTGGATATTCGTCGCTGGATCTGGCTTGAGCGAATGAATAACATCCGGAAACTTAATCGCATCACGAATGAAAAATACAGGCAAATTATTTCCGACAAAATCATAATTTCCCTCTTCTGTATAAAACTTGATCGAAAAACCTCGTGGATCTCGCAACGTCTCAGGCGAGTGTTGCCCGTGAATAACGGTAGAAAAACGAGCAAAAACCTCTGTTTCTTGTCCTTCTTCTTGTAAAAAATGTGCCATTGTATATTTTTTCATGCTATTTTTAACTACAAACTTTCCGTGTGCCCCTGCTCCACGTGCATGAACCACACGTTCTGGAACTCGTTCACGGTCAAAATGAGCAAGTTTTTCAATCAACTGATAATCTTCAAGAAGCGTTGGTCCTTTGAAACCTGCCGTCATCGAATTTTGGTTATCTCCGATTGGTACTCCCTGATTAGTCGTTAAATTTTTCTTTTCGGTCAAATTAAATCCCTCCATGTGCAAGATTATTCATTTAATTAAAATGATTATTAAATGATATTCATTATGATAAAGAAATCCTCGCTCCAAGGCAACTAATCAGCTTATCTTTTTTGTAAATCCAAATAAACAAAAAGACCCATCAAAATCCACTTGATAGGTCTTTTTGTTTATTTTTCATTTGGAAGAATCTTTTTTACTTTTCTTTCAAATTCTCGTCTTGGTAGCAAAACGCTGTGTCCACAACCTTCACACTTGATTCGAATATCCATTCCCATTCGAATAATCCGAAAACGATTGCTTCCACAAGGATGTGGTTTTTTCATTTCTACAATATCATTTAACTCGAATTTTTTACTTTCCATCTCTATCCTCTTCACAAATTTTATTTAATCATCAAATTGTACATCTAAAATTTCTAAAATCCGATCCAAGTCATCATCCGATAAAAACTCAATTTCAATTTTACCTTTTTTATTCGTTCGTTTAATCGAAACCGCTGTTCCAAACTTATCACGCAGTTGATTTTCACTTTCACGAATAAAGACCGGTACTTTCTTTGGTTTCTTTGTTTCACGTGAAACATTCTCATTAATATCTGTCACTAATTTTTCCAGTTGGCGCACAGTAAGTTCTTCTTTCACTGTTTTCTTTGCCAGTGGAATAATATTTTTCTTTTGTTTTAAAGCAAGCAATGCTCGAGCGTGCCCCGCAGATAATTCTCCAGTACGAATCATATCTTGAACTTCATCTGGAAGAGAAAGCAATCGAATAAAGTTAGCCACATATGGACGACTTTTCCCGACGCGTTCTGCAAGTTTCGCTTGCGTTAATTTTAAGTTTTTCATTTAAAAAGTCATAGGATTCAGCTTCTTCAAGCGCTGACAAGTCTTCCCGTTGCAGGTTTTCAATGACAGAAAGCTCCATCATCTCTTGATCATTTAATGTCCTTACAACCGCTGGAATTTCTTTGAGACCCGCTTGAACAGACGCGCGGCATCTTCTCTCTCCCACTACAATTTCATAGCGATCCTTTTTCTCCCTTAAAATAACGGGTTGCAACACACCGTGAATTTTAATGGAATCCGTCAATTCTTGAATAGCTTTCTTGTCGAAGTTTTTTCGTGGTTGAAATGGATTCGCATCCACCTTATCAAGCGCAATACTTACAATAGTCTCTTCATCTGTATCTACTGTATTAAATAACGCATTGATTCCTTTTCCAAGCCCTTTAGCCATTTGCAATCACTTCCTTAGCTAATTCTAAATAAACTTCGGCCCCTTTTGATTTTGGATCATATAAAAGAATTGGTTTACCGTGACTTGGTGCTTCACTTAAACGTACATTTCTAGGAATAATTGTATCAAATACTTTATTTTGGAAGTATTTTTTGACTTCTTCAATAACTTGGATACCTAAATTCGTACGTGCATCAAGCATTGTTAACAATACACCTTCGATTTGCAATTCAGCATTCAATTGTTTTTGAACGATTCGAATTGTATTTAAAAGTTGACTTAAGCCTTCTAACGCATAATACTCACATTGAACAGGAATCAAAACAGAATCTGAAGCTGTCAACGCATTTAGTGTCAGCAATCCAAGGGATGGTGGGCAATCAATGATGATGTAATCGTACTCATCTTTTATTGTATCAATTGCTCGCTTTAAACGAAGTTCCCTAGAGATAGCTGGAACAAGTTCAACTTCTGCTCCAGCAAGCTGGATAGTAGCAGGAATAACATCAAGATTGTCTAGTTCCGTATGTTCACGCACATCTTTAAGTGGAACATCGTCTACTAATACATTATAAATACAGTTTTCGATTTCTCCCTTATTGATACCAACACCACTAGAGGCATTTCCTTGAGGATCAATGTCTACTAGCAAGACCTTTTTTTCCCAAAAAAAGCTAGGCTAGAGCTAAGATTGACAGAAGATGTCGTCTTGCCAACGCCGCCTTTTTGATTCGCAAGTGCAATAATTTTGGTCACTTTCTTCACCAGCCCCTTATTAAGTTCCTGATCTCTCAGTTCTATAACTTCTATTCTACCAAAACTTTTTCAATCCGTCTCTTAAATTAGCTAAAATTTTATTTTTCGACCAAAAAAATTGTTTCACGTGAAACATTTACATTTTTATCCAAACAAAAAAAGACCTACGTTCGTAGGTCTTTTAGCTTATTTGTAATCGAATGAAAGTTTAATCTCTAAAACCGCACAGGTCTTTTGATACATACGCAAAGTTAAATCCGGGTCCCCTGCTTCAATGCGCTCAATAATAGTTGGCGATAAATCAGATTTCAACGCTAAGTCAAGTTGTGACCATTTCTTCTCAATTCGCTTTGCAAAGATCACTCGAGCAAGCATTGCTGAGATGCTCTCTAGATAATGAACAATGCCTTCGTTTTCATAGGCAAGCTCCTTCAGCGAATCAAAGCTATACGCATCGTTACCGATACTTAAATCAGAATTAGTTCGACTTAAGAAAATACGTTTTGCTTCTTCGCGATACGCTCCCATCTGATCCGTAAAGGGGTTTTTATCTTTAAAGTAACCCTTAATAAAGCAGTAATACGTTTCGGAATCTGAAAAAGCCGTAAAATAAATTAAGCGGCAATTGCGATCCTTAAAATGTAATTTAAGTTCGTGGAGCGGTTGATCGACAGTCGTTTCAATTCGTGTAGATTGAAGAGAATAGGCTTGACTCTTCCCAATTGAAAGATGAATATCTGGCGCGATTTGTTTACCTGTACTTAAGCGCCGTGTCTCAGCGTTTTCTAGATCAAATATCCCTTGTAATAAAAGCGTTGCCATTAATGGCTGCTCTTCAATCAAATCGTGTATAAAATCGTAAGCTTGGAATTGATTTTCCTCGTCTTTAACAAAAATAATTTTAGCCATGATCTCCCTTACCTCCTCATCATTTTCCTTCCACTTTAATTTTACTTTGTTTAGGCGATTTTTGCACCTGATAACCCCAAATACAAATAAAAACAATCTTCAAAGGAAGATTGTTTAATTTGATTGTTGATCTAATTGTTTTGCTTTTTTATACCAACCCATAATCTTTCGAATTAACCAAAAAACGTAGATAAAAGCGATAATATACATCAGATATCCCATTCCAGCTGTAAAAATAGCTCGTGCATTACTTATTTCTGCTGTTGGGCTCGCAGACATTAATGGATAGATGAAAAAAAATGACCATGCGTTGCGGTTGTAACCTTAAGATAGCTTCTGTAATTGATGTGACAAAAGAAGGCAAAATCATCGCTGAACAAGCGATACCCAGAATCTGCCAAATAATTTGTAGTATTTTCATTCTCGATTCCCCTCTTATTTTTTATTTTTAGGAATTTGAATGGTAATTTCAAAAAAATCATCCGATTCCTGTTCATTGATGTTTAAATCCATTCCGCCTTTTTGTACCATCGAAACTGATTCTTTAATCGTATTTAAAGCAATTCGAGCATCCTTACTTACAAGTCGTAAATTCGCTTTTTTCTTCGGTTTTTCATCTTTTTTTCGTCAAAAACTCACGAATCAGTTCGTCTGTTTGCTTCACATTCAAGTGATTGTCTCGAATTTTGTCCAAAACTTTCAATTGATCTTCTTCACTTTCAAGCGCTAACAAGGATCTTGCATGACGCTCAGAAATTTCTTTTGCAAGAACCGCTTCTTGAATTCCCTTTGGCAATTTAAGCAAGCGCAACTTGTTTGCGACAGCAGACTGGCTTTTCCCAACTTGTTTCGCTAAGGCTTCTTGCGTGACACCATTCATTTCAAGCAAGCTTTGATAAGCTACAGCCTCTTCAATTGGCGTCAGTTGTTCCCTTTGTAAGTTCTCAATCAAAGCAAGCGCCGCCGACTCATCATCCGTAAATTCCTGAACGATTGCTGGAATTGTTTCCATTTCTAAATAAACAGCTGCCCGGTAACGCCGTTCCCCAGCAATAATCTCATATCGACTTTCCTCGCTGTTTTCCTCCATTTCACGGAGAACAATTGGCTGAATCAAGCCATGAATTTTGATCGTTTCAGCAAGTTCCTCAATTTTTTCTTGATCAAATACAGTCCTCGGCTGAAATTGATTGGGCATAATTTGATTTAATGGAATCTCTTCCACTCGTTGCGTCAAATCCTGCGCTACCAACTCGTCCGCTTTGTTTTTATCTTTTTTCCCAAAAAGTGAAAAAGCCATGGAGTATCGTCCCTTCTCAGTTTATCTCACAATAAAGTTTGTACTCTTCCTTTCATTTTAGCAGAAATAGCCAGGAAAAACATTATTCAATCGGTTGTTTATTTGGAAGTCCTGCTTTACGAGGGTATTTTTTGGGTGTTTCTTTTGCTTTCCGAATCACATAGAGGTTTCGTTCACTGTTTTCAGCAGGAAGTTGAAAGGCAAAATGCTCCGTCACTTTCCCACCCAAAACAGCGATCGCTTTTTTAGCTATTTCAAGCTCCTGCTCTGCTTGTTGAGCTTTCATTGCTAAAAACACACCATCTTTTTTTACAAGTGGCAAACACAGTTCTGCAAGCACGCTCATTCGAGCAACCGCACGAGCTGTCACTAGAGAAAATTGCTCGCGGTGTACTTTATTTTGACCAAAAGTTTCTGCACGATCATGATAAAAATGAACATTCGTCAATTTTAACTCATCTGCTAAATGATTTAAAAACGTGATCCGTTTATTTAGAGAATCAACAATACTAACTTCTAGATGTGGGAAACAAATTTTCAGCGGAAGGCTCGGAAAACCTGCGCCTGCCCCAACATCACAAACAGTAGTAAACTCATTAAATGGCACATAAAAAGCCGCAGAAATAGAATCATAAAAATGCTTCAAATACACTTCTTGCTTATCCGTAATTGCTGTCAAATTCATTTTTTCGTTCCATTCGACGAGCAATTCATAGTAGCGCTCAAACTGCCTCATTTGTTTTTCCGTTAGCAAGATTCCCGCTTCAGCAAGCTTTGCCTGAAATTGTTCTGGATTCACGTTTTTCCCTCACTTTACTTTTGCAATTTTTCCTTGTTCAATATATACCAACAAAATAGAAATATCTGCCGGATTGACCCCGCTGATTCGACTTGCTTGCGCAATTGACAGTGGTTCAATTTTCTTAAGTTTTTCAACCGCTTCCGTAGCCAAGCCAAAAATCGCATCATAGTCAATATTTTCCGGGATTTTTTTTATCTTCCATGCGCTTCATTTTTTCAACTTGTTGGTAAGCTTTTTCAATGTAACCTTCATATTTAATTTGAATTTCCACTTGTTCCGCCACATCCCAAGACACAAATGTTTCACGTGGAACAATTTCAATAATTTGATCATAAGTCATTTCCGGTCTACGTAAAAAGTCCGCCGCTAGAACGCCATCTTTAAGTTCAGCAGAACCCAGTTCACGAAGCATCGCTTGTACTTGTTCTGTCGGTTTAATTCTCGTTGTTTCAAGACGCCGCTTCTCTTCCTCAACCGCTGCTTTTTTCGCTTGGAAACGCGCATAACGCTCATCACTAATCAACCCAATTTCATGACCCAGTTCAGTCAACCGCAAGTCCGCATTATCATGGCGCAAGAGGAGGCGATATTCAGCCCGCGAAGTTAAAAGGCGATATGGTTCTTCCGTGCCTTTCGTTACGAGGTCATCAATCAAAACGCCAATGTAAGCTTGGTCGCGCCCTAAAATAACAGGATCTTTCTCTTGAATTTTACGACATGCATTGATCCCTGCCATCAAACCTTGCCCAGCAGCTTCCTCGTATCCACTTGTTCCGTTAATTTGTCCAGCTGTGAAAAGCCCAGGTACCAATTTTGTTTCAAGTGATGGCCAAAGTTGATCCGGCATCACCGCATCATACTCAATCGCATAGCCGACACGCATCATTTCAACATTTTCAAGACCCGGGATCGTCCGAAGCATTTTTTTCTTGAACGTCTTCAGGTAAGCTTGTAGAAAGACCTTGCACATAAACTTCTTCCGTGTTACGACCTTCAGGCTCCAAGAAAATTTGATGCCGAGGTTTATCACTAAAGCGCACAATTTTATCTTCAATAGATGGACAATAACGAGCACCTGTCCCCTTTTTCGTCGCTGTAAACATTGGCGAACGCGATAAATTAGCATTGATAATTTCATGCGTTTGCTCGTTCGTATAGGTTAGCCAACACGGCAACTGCGTAAGCAGCATTTCAGTCGTTTCATAACTAAAAGCACGTGGATTTTCATCGCCTGGTTGAATTTCTGTTTCCTCATAATCAATGGAACTGGATTTCACGCGTGGTGGTGTCCCCGTTTTAAAGCGACGTAAAATAAAGCCCAGTTCTTCAAGATGTTCTGAGAGCTTAATAGAGGGTTGTTGATTGTTTGGACCACTTGAATAGCGCAAATCTCCAACAATAATTTCACCACGAGAAAACGTACCGGTAGTCAAAACAACGGCATCTGCCATGTATTTTGCACCACTGTTTGTAATGACGCCACGACAAACCCCGTCTTCTATAACTAAACGGTCAACTAAGCCTTGTTTTAACGTAATGTTTTCTTCTTTTTCAATTGTATGTTTCATTTCATGTTGGTAGTCCCATTTATCTGATTGCGCACGTAAAGCACGTACAGCAGGACCTTTACCAGTATTTAACATCCGCATTTGCACATAAGTTTTATCTGTATTTCGTCCCATTTCGCCGCCGAGCGCATCAATTTCGCGAACGACAACACCTTTTGCTGGGCCGCCAACTGACGGGTTGCAAGGCATGAATGCGACCATATCTAAATTGATCGTCAACATAAGCGTCTTCGCGCCCATACGGCCGCTTGCAAGCCCAGCTTCAACGCCAGCATGCCCAGCACCCACAACGATCACATCATAATGACCAGCTTCATAAATTTGCATTTTTTCCTTCCATCTCCTTTATTTACCTAAACAAAACTGATTAAAGAGTTGATCCAAAAGTTCATCTTGAACAGAATCCCCCGTAATTTCACCGAGTAAATCCCACGCTCTTGTCATATCAATTTGTACAATATCAACCGGCATTCCTGCTTCAACGCCTTCAATTACCGCATCAAGCGCGTTCGCAGCCTGGTGAAGTAACGCAATATGTCGCGTATTGGAAACATAAGTCGCATCACCCGCATCAATTTCACCCGTAAAAAATAGTTTCTTAATCGCTTCTTCGAGTTCCGTAATTCCGCCTTCTGTAAGCATCGACGTTTCAACAACAGGATTAGTACCTGCAAGCGCCTGCACCTGAGTAATATCTATTTCCCGATGTAAATCCGTTTTATTTAACACCACCACATAATGGTGATTTCGCGCTGCTTCAAAAAGCGCTCGATCTTCCTCAGTAAGTGGTTCATTTTGATTGAGCATAAGCAAAATAAAATCCGCATCCTGCAATGCTTTTCTAGATCTTTCTACCCCGATTTTTTCAACGATATCTTCCGTTTCGCGGATACCAGCCGTATCAATCAAACGAAGCGGCACCCCACGCACATTGACATATTCCTCAATGATGTCACGCGTCGTTCCCGCAATGTCCGTCACGATCGCCTTCTCTTCCTGAATAAGTTGATTAAGCAGTGAAGATTTCCCTACGTTTGGTCGGCCAATTATGGCTGTAGCAAGCCCCTCCCGTAAGATTTTCCCCTGCTGTGCTGTTTCAAGTAACTGCGCAACCGACGCCTTCACAAGGAGTGTTTTTTCGACGAGCATTCTCTGCGTCATTTCCTCAACATCGTCGTATTCCGGATAATCAATATTGACCTCCACTTGCGCCAAGGCGTCCAAAATCTCTTGCCGCAAATTCCTAATCAAGCGCGACAAATTTCCGTCCATTTGCTTCAGCGCAACACCCATCGCCCGGTCTGTTTTTGCACGGATCAAGTCCATGACCGCTTCTGCCTGTGACAAGTCGATTCTTCCGTTTAAAAAGGCGCGCTTTGTGAATTCTCCAGGTTCAGCAAGCCGGGCGCCACTTCTTAATAGCAACTGTAAAACCCGATTCACTGCAACGATCCCGCCGTGACAATTGATCTCAACGACGTCTTCTCTCGTAAACGTTCGTGGTGCTCGCATCACAGAAGTCATGACCTCTTCGATTGTTTCATTATTTTCTTTAATATGTCCATAATGGATCGTGTGACTATCTACATCCGCCAAGCGATTTTTGGCATAAAAAATACGATCCGCTATCTGAATCGCTTCATCGCCGCTTAATCGAATAATAGCAATGGCTCCTTCGCCGGGCGGTGTTGAGATAGCAGCAATAGTATCCAAATCCATTCTTCTCCCACCTTTCTTCTGTAAGCCAAATAAGCTCGGGCTAAAAGTGTCCGAATAAATTCCTTGCGACTACACAACCATTCACTCTGCTTTGACCAAAGCTCAAGTCATTCATCAGCATTATTTAATTATCCACAATTGATATGTTCTATTTTAACTTATTCACATGTGGATAACAACCGTTTTTTATTTTATCCACAAAAAAAGTATGCCTCTTATTTTCAAGGCACACTTTAATTATTTTGTCTCCAATTGATGCACAAACAAGCCACTCAAAAGCTTGGGCTCAAACCAAGTTGATTTTGGTGGCATAATTTGAAACGCATCCGCAACATTGAGCAAATCCTCCATTTGCGGCGGGAACATCGCAAAAGCCACATGAAATTTTCCACTATCCACAAGCTTCTTTAATTCATCCAAGCCACGAATCCCGCCCACAAAATCAATTCGCTCATCCCGGCGCACATCCTTAATACCAAAGATGGGCCCGAGTACGAGCTCCTGCAAAATTGAAACATCGAGCCCGCCAATCACATCACTTGGGATAGTTTCTGGTTTAGCTTTGAGACCATACCAGACTCCATCCAGATACATACCAAATTGATGCTTTTCTTGCGGCTTGAACGCCTCTTGCTGCGCCGATGTCACATCGAATGCCGCCTCCACTTGCGCCAAGAAATCATCTGGAAGCGGCGCCCGGATCACGCGATTATAATCCAAAATTGAAAGCTCCTCCGCTGGGAACAGCACTGAAAGGAAAAAATTGAATTCTGCATCAAGAGGAGCATCCGGATGCTCCTCTTGGCGTTTCAAGCCAACTTTGACGGCCGATTCCGTGCGGTGATGCCCATCTGCAATGTAAAGCGCCGGCACAGCCTCAAAAGTCTCTCCGATTTGCTCTGCCAAGTTCTGATCTTGAATTTGCCAAACCCGATGCCTAACCTCATAAAAGCTCACAAAGTCGTATAAAGGCTCATTTTGATTCGCATAACGGTGAAGCGCATCTGTCAATTTCTGTTTTCCTCGGTACGTAAGAAAAATGGGACTTGTATTCGCATCACAAGCATCAATATGGCGAATTCGGTCAAGTTCTTTTTCTTCACGTGTAAACTCATGCTTCTTGATAATCCCCTCTGTGTAATCCTGTATCGACGTCACGGCGGCTAAACCTAATTGCGACTTTCCGCCAACTATCAATTCATATAAATAGTAAGAATCTAGTTCCTCCTTTTCTAGCCACCCGTTTTTTTAAAAAGGTTTCAAGGTTTTCATTTGCTTTTTGATAAACTTCCGCTGCATAGGGCGAAAGGGTTTTATCAAGATCAATTTCTGCCTTGTCGATATGCAAAAAGGAGTAGGGATTTTCTTTGCTCAGTTCGCGCGCTTCATCACTATTTAAAACATCATAAGGTAGCGATGCCACTTGGTGCGCTAAATCTTGCTTCGGTCGGATTGCTTTAAAAGGTCTTACTTTTACCAACTTGTTTCCTCCTCCATCACGTTGTTATTTCTCGGGAAATAGTTTAGGAAATGGTCACTCCAATCGGTTCAATGACACGAACGCGGAGCACTCCTTCAATTTTCTCCAAGTCTTCTTTAATACGTTCCAGATTTACTGCTTCATTTTGTTCTAAATCAAGTAGCGTATAAGCATAGCCTTCACGACTGCGGTTGGTCAAGTCAAGAATGTTAATTTGATGGCTGGCGACAATCGTCGAAACTTGGCCTACCATGTTGGGAATATTATGATGGCAAACGCCAATTCGTGGATGGCCATTATAAGGCATTTCCACATTTGGATAGTTCACCGAGTTTTTTATACTACCCGTTTCGAGATATGCTTGTAATTCTCGTGCTGCCATGATCGAGCAGTTGATTTCTGCTTCAGCAGTTGATGCACCCAAATGAGGCAGCACCCGGACACGCTTATTTTCAAGTAGCGAATTCGTAGCAAAGTCTGTCAAATAGAGTCGTAATCTTTGATGATCAAGCGCATCTAAAATCGCTGCTTCATCCACTAATTCACCTCGAGAAAAGTTTAGCAGTACGGCATCCGAGCGAAGTAACATCAACGTTTCAGCATTGAACATTTGATGTGTATTCTCCCTGAGTGGAACGTGAACGCTAATGTAATCGCAAGTCGTTAAGATTTCTTCGAGTTCAGTTGCTCGCTTGACTTCTCGTGAAATTTTCCAAGCTGTATCCACGGATATGTAAGGATCAAACCCCATTACTTCCATTCCAAGTGCAGCCGCATCATTAGCAACGAGCGCACCAATTGAGCCAAGTCCAATAATCCCTAGTTTCTTGCCTTGTAATTCTGTTCCCGAAAAAGCTTTTTTCCCCGCTTCTACTTTGGCTGCTACGTTTTCCCCTTCAAGTTCGCGAACCCAGGCACATCCTTCAATAATTGGACGCGCTGCCATGAATAAACTTGCAAGTACCAGTTCTTTAACAGCATTGGCGTTCGCGCCCGGCGTATTAAACACGATGATCCCTTGCTCTGAACAACGCTCAAGCGGGATATTGTTAACGCCCGCTCCTGCTCGCGCGACGGCTTTCAACGATTTCGGAAATTCAAAGTCGTGTAAGCTGTAACTACGGAGCAGTAATCCATCAGGATCCGCATTTTGATCCACACTGTATTTCTCGGAATGGAAGGTTGCAAGTCCTTCTTCTGCAATGGCGTTTAGCGTTTCAATCTTAAACATAAATTTTTCCCCCTTTATATTTAACAGCGAAACCCTCCATAAAGTGAACAAATTCTTCGACGCCAAGAATTGGGAAGGCATTGTATAAACTAGCTCGCATACCACCGACTGAGCGATGCCCTTTCAAATTGATGAAGCCTTGTCTTTTCGCTTCTTGCAAAAAAAAGCGCATCTAGTTGTTCGCTTCCTGTATGAAAGGGAATATTTGTGAGTGAGCGGAATGCAGGTTCTACAGAAGAACTAAAAAATTTTGGATTGATCCAAGTAGGTATATAAAAGAGCCGCTTTTTCACGATTTCGTCGTTCCATTTCTGTTACGCCGCCCTCGCTTTTAATCCACTCTAAAACAAGCTTTGCCACATAAATAGCAAAGGTTGGTGGGGTATTGTATAGGGAATGATTTTTTGCCTGCACCGCATAATCTAGCATCACAGGAAGATCAGGAACTTGCCCGATCAAGTCTTCCCGTACGATGACGATTGTTAATCCCGCTGGACCAATGTTTTTCTGCGCACCAGCATAAATTAACCCAAAGTCCTCTACACGGTAATCATTCGATAAAATATTGGAAGACATATCTGCAACGAGCGGGATTTCTGATTGCGGAATATCGAAGAAAGCCGTTCCTTCAATGGTATTATTTGTCGTAATATGTAAATAGGAAGCATCTTTTGGTACTTCCAGAATTTCTGGAATGTAATGAAAATTTTGATCTTCAGAAGAAGCCACTACAACGGCCTCCGTTAATTTTTGTGCTTCTTGAATGGCTTTTTGCGACCAGGAACCAGTGTTTACAAAGGCTGCTTTTTTACTATGTGCTAGGTTAAGTGGCACCATTGTGAATTGAAGGCTTGCTCCTCCTTGTAGAAATAAAACTTTATAATTATCCGGAATGCCCATTAATTCGCGAAGCAACACTTCTGCTCCTGCTAAAATTTCTTCAAACCACTCGGATCTGTGGCTGAGTTCCATGACCGACATGCCTGATCCCTTGTAAGAAAGCAGTTCCTCTTGCACTTGTTTTAAAACTGGTTGTGGTAACACTGCTGGCCCAGCTGAAAAATTATAGATTTGCTCCATTTCCCACTCGCTCCCATTCCTTTTTATTTTTTAAAAGCACTCTTTCATTTGTGCATTAAGACACAATTTTTAGAATAAATAAAAAATCAAAGGCTTTCGTATATTATAACAGAAGACCACTAAAATTAAAGAGAAATCCTTTCCTAAAAAAACAAGTACTTTTAGCTAAAAGTACTTGTTTCCAATTATTTGGTTTTTCTAAAGACCATCCAGTAAATTACAAGGAATAAAACAAGGGCTAAAATCGCAGAACGATACATGACGGCATAGTTGCTATACGTTGCGACAATACTGAGCCCAAAGCTTCCGATCGCCATCCCGATATCCATGCCTGATAAAAAGGTTCCGTTTGCAGCACCTTTGTTTTCTGGAGCAGCTCGATCTATTGTCAGCGCTTGTAAAGCGGGTTGTGTCATCCCGTAGCCTAGTCCAAATGCCAGCGCCGCAAAAAATAGCATCCACGCACCCGTAGCAAAGGAAAGCAATAAAATCCCAAGTATCATAGCAAAGACACCTGGAACTACAACAACGAAATGTCCTTTCGTATCATATAACCGACCCGCAAAAAGCCGACTTAAAAGTATCGTAATGGCTTGTCCTAGAAAATAAATCCATGTATTTTCAACATGTATTTCTGTACCGTACACCATCATAAAAGTTTGAATTCCGCCAAGTGGGATAGCCATTAATAGACATAAAAAAGCCGGCAACAGCGCCGTTTTCTCGAAAAGCTGTATTTTCCCGGTTTTTTTCACTTTTTCTTGCTTGATTCGAACTTGCGAAAGCAGTAAAAAGGTACCGACTAAAATGACCAGTGCAAAAGTAATTAGCGTATTAAATGAAAAATAATTCATGATCAAAATGGCTACAACGGGGGCAAGTGACATTCCAAGCGCTGTTGTCAGTCCATAAAACCCAATTCCTTCACCCGTTCGGTTAGGCGGAACAATTGCAGAAACGCCCGTTGCAATAGAGGTTGTGCTAATCCCCCAGCCTGCTCCTTGAATGAAACGAACCGCAAGCAAAGCTAAAACAACTGTTGAAATATAAAAACTAGCCGTTGTCGCAATTAAAATTAGAAAACCTATCAAAATGAGCATTTTAGAGCCAAATCGATCATTCCAGCTTCCTGAAATAGAACGCATAAGAAGCGCTACTACTGAAAACACACCCACAGCAAGACTAGCTTCTACTTGCGAACCCCCAAGCTTAATAATTTGGGTGGGCAAAGTGGGCATAAATACCATAAATCCAACATATAGAAAAATACTTCCTATCAGTAAAAAAATGTAATCCTTCGTCCATAATTTTGTTTTACTTTCCAAAAAATCCCTTCTTACTCAATATTATTCTCGATCTGGTTTAACAAAGTAGCAAAAGTTCGCAAATCTTGTTCGGAAAAATCGGCAAACATCTTTTTACAAGCCTCTTCTACCGTTTCTTGCAAAACAGAAGTTAGCTTCTCTCCCTTTTCATTTAAACTTAACAGGGTTTTTCGACGATCTACTTCATCTGTTTTGCGGATCACTAAGTCTTTCCGCAACAGGACATCAATGATCCGATTAACCGTTGGCGTGTCTTTTTCTGAGAGTTCGGCTAACTGTTTTTGTGAAATTGGTGCCTTTTGCTGAATAATGTTTAATATCGTCCACTGTTCAGGGGTTACTTCTAGATCTGCCAAGCTTCTTGAAAGAAATAAGTGCATTTTTTTTCGCGATTTTTGTTGTTTGAAAGGAAAATTCATCAAACTTTTGCCTCATCATTTCACCACACCTTAATTAATTGTTATAACAATAATTGTCTTAACAATCATATAACAATATTTATAAAAAGTCAAAAAAGCTAGCTAAAGGCCCAGAATCTGCCTTTAGCTAGCTTTTAAAGCAACTCAATATTTATAATTTCATCAAATTGAACAGGGTAAATCTGCCCAAATATATCGCGAAAAAGAATTTCTTGTGTTTCAGGATCCATTTCGAATGGCACTAAATCCATTTCGCGAACAACACCCCGCCCGACGAAAGCTTCCGAATCCTCAAAAGATGCCAACTCTAGTTTCGCCACATTTGCTTCTTCAAAAAAGTTCAGTCGCACTAACCATTCTCGCTTGATTGCATCAGACAAGGTGATATAAAAGCTTTCCTGTTCCACTAAATCAACTTGCGGCTTTTCGATAAGAACTGCTGGATTCGTTACTTCGACTTGTTTATCTAAAGATATAGCATAAACCATTGTGATCACCTCTTTCTATTTCTATTATACGAACAAACGTTCTTGTTTGCAACTTTTTTTATTTGAAATTTTTTTTCGTTTAGAATCTGAGTAGGTTTAGCGCTTACATAAAAACAAAGGGTTGCAATCCAAAAAATTAGTCGCTATACTAAAGTAAGTAAATAACATTTGAAAAGAGGTATTCCTATGTCAAACTCATTCTTAGAAGCAATCAAATCGCGCCGCTCAATCTATGCGCTTGATAAAAACGTATCATTATCCCAAGATGAAATCGAAGAAATCGTAAAAGAAGCTATTAAGCACAGTCCATCTTCGTTTAATTCACAAACTTCACGTGCTGTTCTTTTATTCGGCGAAAACCATGATAAACTTTGGAATATCGTAGAAGATACACTTCGCGCTATTGTTCCTGCTGAAAATTTTGCCTCCACTGAAGGAAAAATCGCTTCCTTCCGTGCTGGATATGGAACCGTTTTGTTTTTCGAAGATACAGATGTGATCAAAGGATATCAAAAAGATTTCACACTTTATGCTGAAAACTTCCCTATTTGGTCCGAACAAGCAACAGGTATTGCGCAGCACTCTGTTTGGGTAGCTCTCGCAGACGCTGGAATTGGAGCTTCCTTGCAGCACTACAATCCACTTATTGATGACGCAGTCAAAGCCGAATGGAACCTTCCAGAAAGCTGGAACTTGCGTGCACAAATGCCATTTGGTAACATCGCTAGTGAACCTGGTGAAAAAGAATTCATGGCAGACGAAGAACGCTTCCGCGTGTTTAAATAAGTTACAAAAAAAAGCCTTAACTGACAAGCCCTTCTTGAAAGGCGCAGCAGTTAAGGCTTTTTTTTATTCCGCAATAAAAGTTTCTACTTGTTTCATAAGTTCATCACAACTCACTGTTCCCGTTATTCGTCCCTTCACTTCACCATCCACGATTACAAATGAATTCGGGATTCCTTTGACTTTAAACCGATCAGCAATTTTTCTTTGCTTATCGACGTTAACTTTAACAACTTGAATATCCTCATTTTCTCTTTCTGCATACTGATCCAAAGTTAACCAAAAACAGCGACACGGCGCACACCACTCTGCCCAGAAATTAAGTAAAATTTTTGAATGACTGGCAATAATCTGATCAAAGTCGTCTTCTTTTGCATGTATAATCGCCACATTTCTCACCTCTCGATTCAGATTATGCCATTCCATCTGAATCGTCAAGTGAACAAGCTTAACTGTTCATTTTTTAACAATCTCCCGATATTTTCGTAACCCCGCAAAGATAAATAATAAAATACCAAACGCTGCCGCAAGTGCTGTCCCCGCAAAATCGAAAAATAAATCTCCAGACATATTTCCCGCACCATTAAAAGCTGCAATAACTCGTTTAAAATCAAGCGAAGCGCTAAATAAGCTACCTGCAAATAGCAAGAAAATCAAGAAAATCTGTCCGCAAATGCTACCTAGTTTTGTCCACCTGCTTCGAAGTAATAAACTGGCATCTTGCATTTCATTTGCGGCAGTAGCATACGCTGATCGATTTAGATGACGACTTAGCATTGATAAAAACAGAGAAGCGCCAAAAATTCCAATACTGATGCTGGTCCAACTCGGTATGACAATCAAAACAAAACTTAAAGCAATTCCTAGACTGTATAAATATAAAATAGGGCGTTTCCCCCACGCTTTCTTAACAAGCGGCTCTACTGCAAGTGAAAAGAGAGTTCCTAAGAAATAAACCATATAAACGCCAAACAACATAAACTTGAAATTGTTTTCGGCAAGCGCCACAAATGTTCCGTAAAGCAATGAAAAACTCATTACAGCACCTTGAGCAAAAGAGAAATATAAAATCCACGGCGCTAGCTTCAGTTTCATTTTTGGCATTAAATAAAGACCCGCACCAATGAAAATCAAAATACCCGCTAAAGCGGCTGCAAATACCCAGAACACATAATCTGTAGACTCGATAGTTCGAGCTTCTTTAAATAGAAATAGAATAAATGATGCAGCAAAAAAAAACAAGAAATGGGCGAATTAGAAAGGCATCTCCAGTTCGTGTCTTCACTTCATAATTAGGCAAGCGACTAACAAAATAAAATGTAATCAAGAGGAGCACTGCGTAAAAAAGAAAGGCCAGACTAGGATAAAGAAATTGTGCTAAAATCCCCCCAATAACAAGGGCTAAGATAATTACAAAAAGCGCTCGCAAATAGTTATTATTAGACATTTTTCTGCCGTAATAAAAATGGTCATGATATTGCAAAGTAATATAAACCGGGAGCGCCATGCTGCTTGATATTCCAATCAATATAGCCCCTATTTCAATCCAAAGAGCGTCAAAAGAGCCAAGACTAGCTAATACTGATCCAACAACCCCCATAGCGATTAAAACTTGTAAAAGCGACTTTGCCTTTGCTTGATAATTAAAGGCATTGAACAAGAAAGTTCCTGTTGATTTAAAGACATAAAAAATAATTAATGACGCATAACCATTTAGCCAACCATGATATAAGTTTCCAACTAGAATAAAAAATAAATAAGGCATGAATACCGTTGCATTCATAACGGCATACATGAAAAATTTTCCTTTTGGCTCCATCTTTAACTCCTCAATTCTACGCAAAGAGTCCAATATGTTTCACGTGAAACAATTTAGATTCATTTGGCATATTTCAACAACCTTGCGACATTCTCAGCTGTCCTTACTAAATTTTGTTCGGCATCCTGGCGCACCTCCGAAAAGGTACTCACTGAAGCAACACTTGGAAAAATAGCCGTTATTCCCTGCTGATAAAATTTTTCACTATCCTTCGTTACACTTCCGCAAATAGCAATGACCGGAATCCCATCAGGTACCGCCCGTGCGACACCAAGCGGCGCCTTTCCACTTGACGTTTGTCCATCCATTCTGCCCTCACCAACGACAACAAAATCCGCATCAGTACATATTTCTTTAAGCTGCAGCTGCTCAATTACATAGTCAATTCCAAGTTTTAGTTCAGCCGATGCAAATTTAAGAAGACCCGCGCCCATTCCCCCTCCAGCCCCTACTCCTGGATTCTTTGGAACACCAAAAAAGCGGTTATAGAAAGTTTCCATCGCTTGATCGACCTGAGGCATCTCTGCTTCATTTAATCCCTTTTGCCCGCCAAATACAAAGGTAGCGCCATTTGGACCTGTAAGAGGATTTGTTACATCGGTGATGACACGAATTTTTGTTTGAGCTAACTGTGTCCTCACATTATTATTTTTCATTGTGTGAATTCGCGATAAATTCTTTCCAATAGGCAAAACAGAGTTTCCCAGTTCATCGAAAAATTCGTATCCAAGTCCCGCTGCCATACCAATTCCGCCATCATTGGAAGCGGTCCCCCCAACCCCGATAATGATTTCCTTAGCGCCTTGACCCATCGCATAGTTCATCATCTCTCCGACTCCTCTTGTTGAAACGGTGAGCGGATCACGCTTGTTTTCTGGTACAAGTTGCAATCCACAAATCTCAGCCATTTCAATGAAAGCCGTTTGTCCAGCATGAATGAAAGCGATCTGCGCGTTTACCGGCTCTAAAAATGGCCCGGTAACAGAAACTATTCTTCGTTCAGCATGCAAAGTTTTAGCCAGCACGTCAAGCGTGCCTTCTCCGCCATCACCAACAGGCAAAAGATGATATTCCACCTCAGGAAAGACACGCAGGAACCCTGTTTGAATGGCCATTGCCGCTTTATCAGCAGACAGCGTTTCTTTAAAAGAATCTGGAGCGATGACGATTTTCATTGCGGAACCTCCTTTTTTGTTCTATCATATCATTTTTTACAAAAAAACAAAGCCCTAATCTTTAGTTGACAGCTTGCCTCTCAATCGTTATTATAAAATTAAACTTGGTCCTGTAGCTCAGTTGGGAGAGTATCACCTTGACATGGTGGGGGTCGCTGGTTCGAGACCAGTCGGGACCATTAAAAAACAGGCAAGAAACTAGAAAATAAGGTTTCTTGCCTGTTTTTATGTATTAAGATTTAGTTTCTTTATGCAGTAGTTCGCGAACCCGCTTAGGACTAACTAAAAATGATGTAAGTAGAATAAATGGAAAGAACTGTAGTGGAAAAACGAACAGCAAAATAGAGCTAGTAAGAAGCGGGCTGCCGACAATTCGAGAACAGCTGGCAGCAACAAAAATAGTCAGTAAAAATCCAATGTGCCCATCAAGTGGCCAAGTGACAACGTAGCCCATCACGCTACTCGCAAAAATAGCCGGGAAGATTAACCCCCCTTTCCAGCCAGTATTTACACAAATTGCAGCAAGAAGCGGTTTTCCAAGTGCAATTAGTAGCAAAAACAGCCAACTATACGTTGTTACTTCGCTCGACATCTCAATCAGCTGATGTTCTCCTGAAAACAGAAAGTAAGAAGATACCATCCCTAAAAGCCCAATGCTTATACCTCCAATTAACGCAAGCACCCACTTATTTTGCACGAATCGTAATCCTCGCTTTACGAGTGTTTCGAGACCATTAAAATAAAAAGCGAAACAAACGCCAAGAATGATAACTGGAAGTGCAAAAATGAGATTTTGCCAATTCCAAATAGAATGGTCTGATAGTCGAATGCCAAAGATGCTTTCTGGAAGCGGCAAAAGATGTTTTACTAAAACAAAGGAAGCAAGCGCACAAAACGAAGCTACAATCGAAAGTAAATAACGTAACCAACTAGGTAATTTTCTTTCTACTGGATTTTTATGTTCAATATCTTGGACGACCCCGTTAAAAGGTGCTAGGAAAATAACCGACATCATCGCACCGATTCCTAAATTTACGAGTTCCTCTTTGCTCGCTAAATTAATCCGCAAATGTTCAACTAGCCAAGTTATCATTGCGCCGACCATGCCAACTAAAGCTGCTTCTGGACCTAAACTTGCTCCGAAAGAAAGAATAACCCACGCGGCAAGAATCGTTTTCCATAGCCGATTTTTGTATTCGATTCGTCCTGTTTTTCTAAATTCGGCCATGTTTTCGTGCATCGTATATGGGAAAGCACCAAGTTTCGTTTGAATAAGACCAACAAGGAGCCCCCCTATTATGCCAATGATTAGCGGATACAAACTTGGTTCGTGCAAGCTTCTCGGTAACTTTTCCCAAATAAAATCTGTCGAAAAATGGACGATTGCTAAAAACAAGGCAGCGACAACACCAATCACCGCACTTAGTACTAACGTATAGCCAATTAAAACTACAGAAACTTTTTTCATTCTGTTCCCCCCAGAAATTGAAGCCATTCTTTTACTTCTTGCCCGAAAAAACATAAGTTTAAACCGGTGTTCTGAACGAAACTACCTTTTGATAAGCCGTTCTCAAATAAAAATCATCTCACGCTAAAACATGTGAGATGATTTTTTCAACTTATTTATTTTTTTTTATTCGCTTCTTTATCCAAAGCTTTCTTTACCTCTTGGTTCACCTTATCTTCATACTCGTCACTATACGTTTTCGAATCTTGAATTAACTGATCGCAAAATATAGCGACATCTTTTCCAGTGACAGTAAGCACCTCATCACCTCTTGCTGCGCCCTCTTCGAAAAGTTCCAAAACAGCAGAAAGTGGCTCAATTCCATCTACAAGTTCCATTGGTCCAACTTTAAAAAGATACTTTTGGATTTCCTTATAAACCACCTTGTAATCTCGTGGCAGAGCATTTACACGCGCCATATGTTTGCGCCATTCCTTCTTCTCAGCCAGAATTTCCTGTAAACCCATTTTCACCCCTCCTATTGATTCAATTTTTTCGCAACATTTTTATTAAGTTGATCGCGCCACTTGTCACGTAATGACTTCGCTCCCTCTTCGGAAGCGAGCGCCACACAAAATCCTTTTATATCGTTTCCCAAAATTTCCTGCGCATGTTGTCCATCCGCTGCCGTTTCCTCAAACCAACTGAGCACTCCCCCAAGAATTGGGATAAGGTTACGACCTGTAAAGTCGGCATGCCCCATGAGGTTCAATGTGATTTCTTCCCAAGCTGCCTGATAATCATCCGGCAACTTTTCAACTCGCGACTTAAAATCATTCAAATCTCTTGTAATATCATTTCCCGTAATTCTATCCCAGAAATTCATGCTTGTTCCTCCTTCAATTTATTAATTTTCGACGAAACAAACTCCCATTTTTTCCAAAAATTTTCTAGTTCTTCTCGACCCGCATCGCTAAGCGAATAAAACTTTCGTACGGGACCCATTGTCGATTTTTTCTTGGTTATTTCAACGAGTTCTTTCTTTTCAAGCCGCAGGAGAATTGTATAAACCGTTCCCTCTACAATATCTTCAAAACCCGATTCCTGTAAAATCTTCGTAATTTCATAACCATAAGTTTCTTTGCGATTAATGATTTCAAGGATAATTCCCTCAAGAACTCCTTTTAACATTTCAGTTATTCCATTCATAATTTGTCATCTGTCCTACGTGCAAACAGATTTTCCTCCTTCCCATCAACTATATAGTAATGTTAAGTTCTACTACATAGTAATACAATATAGAAAGTTTGTCAACTAGTTAAAATTAATTTCTATGAAGCAGTGGAAAAATGTTTCTATCATTGAAGCAAAAAAATAAAATCAAGTTCTAGAGAGTCATCTAAATTAATATAAAATGCTTAAAGCACTATCCCTTGTAATACATCGCTATAGACTTTTTCCACAAAAAAAAAGTTGAACTTGACAAGCAATCAAGTTCAACTTTTCCAATTCATCTAATTTACTCATTCACTGCTTCCATGGCGTCCTTAGGTGTGCCAAAGAAGTAAGTTAAAACAAAACCACCAAGATAAGCAGCAAGAAGACCGATAACATAACCTAGCCAGTGTCCCCCTGCAATTAATGGAATTAGTGCTACCCCAGATGGGCCAATAGCAATGGCGCCAATGTTTCCAAAAGCCCCAATAACTGCGCCCCCAATTCCACCACCTAAACAAGCAGTAATAAATGGCCGTCCAAGCGGAACCGTAACCCCGTAAATAAGTGGTTCACCAATTCCCAAGATCCCGACAGGAAGTCCACCTTTAATCATATTTACAAGCGGTTTGTTTTTCCGACAACGAATCCAAAGTGCAATCGAAGCTCCTACCTGTCCGCCGCCAGCCATTGCTAAAATTGGAAGGAGTAATGTCGCACCCGTTTGTGCGATCATTTCCACGTGAATAGGCGTCAACACTTGATGCAAACCTAACATCACCATCGGTAGGAAGAATGTGCCGAGTACAAAGCCCGAGAATAGCCCACCGACTTCAATCGTCCAATTAATCGCCGAAACCAGTCCTTCTGAAATTAATCCTGCAACTGGCATAATCAGGAAAATCGTAATAAGCCCCATTACAAGCATAACAATCGTTGGCGTCACAATAATATCAATGGCATTTGGAATAAATTTGCGCAAGCTCTTTTCAAGCACACACATTAACCAAACTGCAAATAAAACTCCAATAATTCCACCTTGTCCCGGTAAAATCGCATCTCCTGTAAAAATATTCGTGATCGTATGCCCATCAGCAAGCCCCGATAACATTGTAATACCAGCAATTCCACCACCTAAAACTGGTGTTCCACCAAATTCATTTGCTGTATTAATCCCAACATAAATTGAAAGAAACGCGAAAATCCCTTTATTGATAACACCCAAAATATCCACATACTGCGTCCATGTTCCTGCGTCTAAATTCCCAGCTGTGATATTATTCGTCAAAATCGCTGCAATACCAGCAATTAAACCCGCTCCAACAAAACCAGGAATCAACGGTACGAAAATGTTCGAAATGGATTTTAGCAACTTCTTAAAACTCGATTGATTATTTTGTTTAGCTTTCATACTTGCCTTCGTTTCAGCCGCTTTTTCTTCCACCAATTCTTTCCCAGATTTTTGTTCCGCATCCAAATTTTCATTGATGACTTCACCGATCTTTACGCCAGCCTCTTCTGCCATCGCTGCTGCGACTTTATTAACGACTCCCGGTCCAACAATAACTTGTAAGGTCTCATCCTCCACAACACCTAAAACACCAGGAACTTTTTTCAATTGATCTAAATCCACTTTTTCTGGGTCACGAATCCCTAATCGAACTCGTGTCATACAATGTGCAATCCGCGAAACATTTTCCTTGCCGCCCACATTTTCAAAGATTTTTCTGCCGATTTCTGCTTCCTTTGACACCCTACTCAACCCCTTAAATTGTTTTTCTTACAAAACCATTTGAAGCTTCAAGTTTTTGTTCAGCAGCTTCTTTACTGCTTCCCGTCAAAATCATAACAATCGCTGTTTTCACTTGTTTTCCAGCATTGAAATAAACTTTTTCCGCCGTTTCATAGCCACATTCCGTCGCTTCCATGATAATTCGTTTAGCACGTTCCTCCAATTTTTCATTCGTTGGTTTCACATCTACCATCAAATTCCTATAAACTTTGCCGATCCCGACCATCGAAGCCGTCGAAATCATGTTCAAAATTAATTTCTGTGCCGTTCCTGCTTTAAGCCGAGTTGATCCAGTTAAAACCTCCGCTCCAGGCACGACTTCAACTGCGATTTCCGCATGTTGCGAGATGGCAGCGTCTTTGTTACAAGAAATCGCAGCCGCCGTAGCCCCAATACTTCGTGCATAATCCAAGCCACCAATCACATAAGGTGTCCGGCCGCTCGCGGCAATTCCAATAACCGTATCCAAATCCGTAAGAGAAATACCTTCTAAATCTGCTTTACCAAGCTCGGTAGAATCTTCCGCGCCTTCAACTGCTTCAACAAACGCCTTGTCTCCTCCAGCAATCAGTCCAACCACTTGCTCCTTCCTAACACCAAATGTTGGTACACATTCAACCGCATCGAGTACGCCTAGTCGTCCACTTGTACCAGCTCCCATATAAATAAGTCTACCTCCCCGGTTAAAACTTGAAATGGCAGCCCTTACAATTTTGGTGATCTCAGGAAGCGCTGGCTTTATGCTCGCTGCAACTGTTCCATCTTCCTCATTCATTATAGATAAGATTTCCTCAACTTTTAATGTATCTAAGTTAAGCGTTTTCAAATTTTGCTTTTCTGTGGATAAATTTTCAAGCATTTCGATCACTCCTCACAAACTGATTATAAAACTTTTGAAATAAAATTTCAATATTTTATTTTATTTTTGTAATATTTAATTGAAATTTTATTTCACAAGTCATATACTTAGTAATAAGAATGGAGGTTATAAAATGCTAGGAATTAGTCTTTATTTACAGGATTTGGATAACGTTTCAGAAACTGTTCAAGCTGCCCATCAAAATGGATTTTCATCCATCTTCAGTTCACTACATATTCCAGAAGAAAGTAAAATAGATTACCGAGCTCGTCTAGAAGAATTAGGCAAAGCTGCTCAAGAAAACAATATGACTCTCATCTTAGATATTTCAGAAAATGCGTTAAAGAAAATTCAACTAAGCTTTGAAAATGCAGAAGCAATCCATGAAATAGGCGTAACCGGCTTACGAATTGATTATGGGATTGGCATTCAGCAAATTGCTTTACTCTCACAAAAAGTAACCGTTTATTTAAATGCTAGTACCATAGATCAACCTTTTTTTAAATGAGTTAAAAGAAGCTCATGCTCATATGGAAAATATCGAAGCTTTCCACAACTACTATCCCAAGCCAGAAACTGGTTTAAGCGAAGCCTTTTTCAATCAAAAAAAACCACTTTCTGCACGGAAATGGTCTCAAAATTTCGGCTTTCGTACCAGGTGATTCTCAAAAACGTTTACCTCTTTATGCGGGGCTTCCAACTTTGGAAAAGCATCGTTTTGCAAGTCCTTACGCAGCCACTTTGGAACTATTCTCCTTAGCAGTTGACCATGTTTACATTGGTGATCCCGCACTCGATCCTTTACATTTTCCATTTTGGCAAAATCTTGCTTTTGATAACACGGTCTCCCTTGAAGCAGAATTAGCTGATTTTGTCCCAACTCCAATAAAAAAACACCTCATTCAAGGAGACCAAAATCGAATGGACGACGCGCGCGATTTAATTCGGTTAGAAAAGAGTCGAATTTGCTTCAACACGCTTCTATTAGCAGTAAGACAAACAACTAGTCGACCAGTTGGAACCATTACTATTGATAATCAAAAATATGGGCGTTATTCTGGTGAAATCTGCATTACAAAAGTTTCTTTAGAAGCTAACGAGAAAATTAATTGTATTGGCCAAATTAAGCCATCCTACCTTGATTGCCTCCCCTATATTTCTGCTGGTCAAAAAATAAAATTGCGCTTCAATTAAAAAAAGCCGCATTTGAATAAAATCAAATGTGGCTTTTTTCATTTACTTTTCTCGAAAACGATTAGTTGCTTCTCGTGATTTTTTAATATGCGTGATCATTTCATCATATTGTTTCGATGCAAAATAATAAAACAAAATGTCAATGACTAACAGCTGTGCCTGTCTGGAACTCGTTGCCGTACTTCGCATTTCAGCTTCAGGAGCCCGAGATGTTTCAAGCACAAAATCCGAAATGGTTTTCAACTTATTATTTCCAATTCGTGTTAAACTAACCACCTTCAAACCACTTTGTTTCGCTTCATTTGCAAGTTCAAGCACCTGAGAAGTTTCCCCGCTGTTGGAAACTGCAAAAAACAAACTATTTTCTTTTCCAGATGAAAAAGCCATAGCAAGAACATGCGGATCTTGCGACAAGAATACATTTTTCCCTGCACGCAACCACTTTTGAGCAATATCTTCTGCAATAAGCCACGAAGCCCCGACACCATAAGCATAAATTGTTTCAACTTGTTCCATCTCAGCGCACACTTGGATAATGGCCTCTTCTTTTAATTGACTTGCCGTATCTTGCGTTGTTTGATTAACATTTGAAACCAACTTTTCACGAATCGAATCAAAGGATTCACCTGGTTCAATATCATAGTATCCTGTTCTATTAGGCATTGCTAATTCCATAGAAAGCTGTCGTTTCAACTCCGGAAAACTATCTAGATTTAACGATTTTGAAAATCGAATAACAGCTGCCGCACTTGTCTCTGCTTTCTTAGCAAGACTTTGTACCGACGCCTTGACAGCAAAATTAGGTTCATTTAAAATCGCCTGCCCTACTTTTTGCTCCGACTTAGGCAACGTATCAAGAATTCCACTTATAAGATTGATAATACTTCCATTTGTCATAGCCATTTCTTCCTTGTTTTTTCTTTGATTATATCATAAAATTCGATTTTGAAATAAAATTTTAATTTGAAGCATCTAGTTAGACAACTTGAAAATCAATTCTTCTCAACCTATAATTAAATATAAAGTTCTAATTGTTTCACGTGAAACATCGAAAGGAGAATCTATATTGGTCGAAACAAATTTACAGTTCAATACCCAACTCCATACGATTTTCCTCTTTTTTGGAAAAGCCTCAATCGAAACGGTTTCTTTCATTGAACAGCAATTTATGTCTGCCTTAAGAAATGATGAGCCTTCCAAAAATTACTATACAACCATTCAGTTTTTCCCAGACACAGAGCAAATAAACTTTCTAAGCGACTTAAATAAAGCCACCACATTCCCAGCTTCGGCTGATTATATTTTAATTCAAATGGAAGAAGAACCTTCTGCTTTATTACAAGAGAACATAGAAAAATTGGCTAAAGAAAACCAATATCAACTCGAAGCCATCTTTTTAAATTCACCATCCAAACCGGTAAGCTCACAGTTTTCTAATCAACATACATTCTCTTTACCGATTTCAAACTTTTCGGTTCAATCAAATGGCGATCAACTCAAAAAATATCTCCTTGAGCCTGAAAAAACCTACCATATCATTGGTGACACTCATGAATGTTTAGAAGAACTTATGACCTTGCTAGAAAAAAGTGGATTCAGCTTCAACTCATCAGGAAAAATCATAAAACGACCTGACCCCTCTCACCAATTTATTTTACTTGGCGATTCGATCGATAAAGGAAAAAACACGAAAGCCATTCTTGAATTCCTTTATTTAAACTTGGAGCACTTTTATTTTGTAATTGGAAATCATGAATCCTTTGTGTATCATTATTTGCAAGGAAAAATTAAGAATGCCAATGAAGAAATCGTTTCCCGTTTTTTTTGATTCCATTCCTGTGCTCGAAAAAGATCCTGATTTACATGCCAAATTTAATACACTTGTAGAACATTCTGCGCCCTTTTATAGACTTATCTCAGATCGAGCTTCCCTTTATGCTACCCATGCACCATGCAAAAACAAGTATCTTGGCAAACTCGATAAAAAGTCCTTACGAAAAATGCGTAATTTTCATCTAGACCGAACTAGACCCACAGAAGAACAATTGCTATTTTTGCTTGAAGAGGCGAACGAAAATCATCCTTATCATTTTTTCGGTCATGTTGCCGCAAAGAATGCTTTCCGATTAAAAAATAAAATCCATCTGGATACCGGTTGTATTCATGGAAATTTACTTACAGAAGCCGTGCTAATGCCAAATGGAAAACTAACTACATGCTCGATTCCATCGAATCACCATGATGATTTTCAAGCACAACTCCCTATTTTATTCCAATAAAAAAGCCACGCAAAATTTTGCGTGGCTTTTTAATTTAACGTGCTGGTTTAATCACTACATAGCGGTAAGGATCGCGTCCTTCTGAATGCGTCTCTATTTTTTCATTTTCACTTAAAACAGCATGAATAATTTTTCTTTCAAAAGATGGCATCGGCTCTAAATGAACAGCACTTTTTGTTTTTAGTGCTTTCCCGGCCATTTTTTCTGCAAGATTAGAGAGTGTTTCATAGCGGCGTTCACGATAATCACCGACATTGACAAAGATATTTCTAAACTGCTCACTTTGTTTATTGGCAATTAGTTGAGTCAAGTATTGCAAAGAATTAAGAGTTTGACCATGTTTTCCAATCAAAACTCCAAGGTTTTCACCAGAAATTTGCACGTAAACATCTTTTCCTTCTTCCTTTGCCTCGAGTGAGATCTCTGCCCCCATCTTCTTAGCAACATCCAAAATATATTCCGTGACGATTTTTACACTGTTTTCTTTTTCAATAACCTTGACCATCGCAAGACGCGAACCGATTCCAAAAATGCCTTTTTTACCTTCATCCATGATTTCAACTTCAACTTGATCACGGTTTAGTTCTAGTTCTTTTAGCCCATTTTGAATCGCTTCTTCAACGGTTTGACCTTGTGCAGTTATATCTCTCACTTTCTCTTCTTACCTCCTCTTTTTGAAGCTTTCATATGTTCTGCTTTTTTCTTCAAACGAGCTTCTTCAGCTTTAGCAGCTTCTTCAGCTTGTTGTAGTTTTTTGGCTTTAAAAGGATTATTGATTAAAAGTGTTTGGAAGACCGTGAAAATATTCCCGATGATCCAGTATAGAGCAAGCGCTGATGGAAGTGTGATCCCCATAAATAAAATCATAACTGGCATGAAATAAATCATCATCGCCATCGTTTTATTTTGTTGTGTTTGTCCCATCATAGAAATTTTTGATGATAGGAATGTTGTAATCGCAGCTATAATCGGTAAGATATAAAATGGATCAGGCTGACCAAGTGTCATCCATAAAAATGAATCCGTCTTAATTTCAGCTGTTCGGCTAATCGCTTGATAAAAACCAATCAAAATTGGCATTTGAATAATAAGCGGCAAACAACCCATCATCGGATTAATATTATGCTCTTGATACAAGCGCATCGTTTCTTGCTGCAATTTTTGCTTTGTTTCATTATCTTTAGAAGCATATTTTCCTTGCAGCTCTTTAAGTAAAGGTTGAACTTTCATCATTTCTTTTTGGCTTTTTAGCTGTTTAATCATAAGTGGCATAATAATTAAGCGAATAATAATCGTAACAACGATAATTCCAACCGCATAATTGCCACCGAAGGCATCAGCAAACCATCTTATCACCCAAGATAATGGAAAGACAATGTAATGACTCCAGAATCCTGGTGAGTCTTTTGTGATTGGATCAGTTGAGTAGCCACAACCTGAAAGTACAGTGACTAAAGCAATGACAAGTCCGATCACGAAGAGTTTTTTCTTCAGGTTCTTTTTCTTCTTCAACAAGTGTAACCTCCCCGCCTTTTTTTAATTTCCAATTCATTTTGAACCGCTCGTTCTGGTCTTTTTCAATACTTTTGTAATTTTTAAGACGTGAATCAAACTTTTCTTAATTTCATGAAAATCCATATTGGCCGCCGGTTTTCGGGCGATAATAATATAATCATTTCCTTGTTCGATCTCCTGTTCAAGCTCATGGAATGTCTGTCTAATACAACGTTTCACATGATTTCTGCAAACGGCATTGCCAATTTTTTTGCTGACAGAAAGACCAATTCGGAAATGCGTATCTTCCTTTTCTCTTCTTAATTTATACACGACAAATTGTCGATTGGCAAATGACTTCCCTTTCTTAAACACTCGTTGAAATTCATCATTCTTTTTGATCCGATATTCTTTTTTCATATAGTCTCCCATCTTTTTGCGTGTGTTGTCCGCTTTCAATCAAAAATGGATTTTTTCCATAAAAACAATAAAAAAAACCACTGAGCCGTATCAGTGGTCTACGCAGATAATACTTTTCTTCCTTTACGACGACGTGCTGCTAACACTCTGCGGCCGTTTTTAGAACTCATACGTGCACGGAAACCGTGTACTTTTTTTTCTTTTACGTTTGCTTGGTTGATATGTTCTTTTCACTTTGTAACACCTCCCATTATATGGGTCCAATTGATTTAAATCTATTAGACAGTCTTAAATATTGTACGGAAATAAACGTTTTTTGTCAATAGAGCACGAAAAAACTTCGCCCTTAATCATATCATATTTCAAAAGTTTAAAAAAACCCTCTTTTATAGGAAAAAGCAAAATTTTACTTCAAACTTTTTCTTAACTTCTTAAAAAGTTTTGTTTGCTTAAATCACGAAACTGTGGATAATTATGTGAGGTTATCCACTTTTATCCACAGAAGCATAAAAATCAGTTGTGAATAAATAGATAAAGCAAGAAAAATTATAAACTGGTTACACACAAGTTATGCACAACCCCACAGATTGTGGGTAACGTTTTTCTACAAGTGGATAAATTTGTGGATATTTTTTGAAAGTCCTTGATATCAAAGCCTTTTTTTGATAAGATATCAGGTGTTGAATAGTAAATAAGTTGAGGAAAAATAAAGTTATCCACATAATTATTTCTTGTTGTGGATATTTTCTTAACAGGGTCTGGATATCTTTATCCACTATTTTTACCGTTTTGTGGATAACTTTGAAAAAGCGTCCCTGTTATTTTTCTTCCTTAAAATCATGTCCACAGAAAAAGGGAGGGAAATTTTTTGCAGTCTATAGAAGAGATCTGGACACGTGCACTTGAAATTGTTCAAAAGAATATGAGCAAGCCAAGCTATGATACTTGGATGAAATCCACTACTGCACATTCTCTTGAAGACAACACATTTGTCATTTCGGCGCCTAACAATTTTGTTCGTGACTGGCTTGAAAAAAGCTACACGCAGTTCATCGCTAATATTTTACAAGAAGTAACGGGAGCTTCTTATGATGTACGCTTTATTGACGGCGAACAAGAAGAAAATTTTGATTACAAGCCGATTCCCCAAAATCAAAACTTACCGGATGAAAATGATCCTGATAACTCCAAACATATGTTAAATCCAAGATATGTCTTCGATACATTTGTTATTGGCTCCGGTAACAGGTTTGCACATGCAGCTTCGCTTGCCGTAGCAGAAGCACCTGCCAAAGCTTACAATCCACTCTTCATTTATGGAGGCGTTGGACTTGGAAAAACGCATTTGATGCATGCTGTTGGTCACTACGTGCAAGAACACAAAGACAATGCAAATGTGATGTACTTATCCAGCGAAAAATTTACCAATGAATTTATCAGCTCCATTCGCGATAACAAAACAGAAGAATTTCGAACAAAATACCGCAATGTTGACGTACTTTTAATTGATGACATTCAATTTTTAGCCGGTAAAGAAGGAACGCAGGAAGAATTTTTCCATACATTTAATGCACTTTACGATGAACAAAAACAAATCATCATTTCAAGTGACAGACCGCCTAAAGAGATTCCAACTCTTGAAGATAGGCTTCGTTCACGTTTTGAATGGGGGCTGATCACTGATATCACTCCGCCCGATCTTGAAACGCGGATTGCAATTTTGCGGAAAAAAGCGAAAGCGGACGGGCTTGATATTCCAAATGAAGTGATGCTTTATATTGCGAACCAAATTGATTCGAATATTAGGGAACTTGAAGGCGCACTAATTCGTGTTGTTGCTTACTCTTCTCTTGTCAATAAGGACATCACAGCTGGACTTGCAGCGGAAGCTTTAAAGGACATTATTCCAAATGCTAAAACCTCCGTTATCACAATCAGCGGTATCCAAGAAGCTGTTGGTGAGTATTTCCATGTGAAACTCGAAGATTTCAAAGCTAAAAAAAAGAACCAAAAGCATTGCCTTTCCTAGACAGATAGCTATGTACATGTCACGAGAGTTAACCGATGCTTCACTTCCAAAAATTGGAGATGAATTTGGCGGTCGTGATCACACAACTGTCATTCATGCTCACGAAAAAATTTCGCAGATGCTTAAAAGCGATCAAGTTTTAAAAAATGATATCCAAGAAATAGAAAAAAATCTGCGTAAAAATTAATCTGTGGATACTGTGGATAAATGAACACTAGTTTTCCACTGGTTATACACATGTGGAAAACTTAGAAGAAAAATGGTTTTAATCACTTATCCACAAATCCACAAGGCCTATTACTATTATTACGATTTTCTTATTAATTAATTAAAGAACATCATAAAAAATGAACGGGGGATTTTTCATGAAATTTGTCATCGATCGAGATCATTTGGTCAATGCTGTTAATGAAGTTACACGTGCTATTTCTGCTCGAACAACGATTCCAATTCTTACAGGGATCAAAATTGATGTAAATGACGAAGGTGTTACCTTAACTGGTAGTGATTCTGATATTTCCATTGAAGCTTTTATACCACTTATTGAACAAGATGAAGTTATCGTTGAAGTAGAATCCTTTGGAGGCATCGTTTTACAATCCAAATATTTCGGTGATATTGTAAGACGACTTCCAGATAAAAACGTTGAAATTGAAGTAACTGCTAATAACCAAACTACAATTCGTTCTGGACAAGCTTTCTTTACACTTAATGGTTTAGATGTTTTAGAGTATCCTAAACTTCCAGAAGTCTCAGAAGGAAAACAAATACGAATTCCAATTCATGTACTTAAAAATATTATTCGTCAAACTGTTTTTGCTGTTTCAACGATTGAAGTTCGTCCTGTACTTACCGGGGTTAACTGGATCATTAAAAACGGAATGCTCACAGCTGTTGCAACGGATAGTCATAGACTTGCGCTTCGCGAAATTCCTATTGAAGCTCCTGAAGAAGAAGAATACAACATTGTCATTCCGGGAAAAAGTTTATCTGAGCTAAACAAAATTTTGGATGAAGCTTCTGATTCACTTGAAATCATCCTAGCTAACAACCAAATTTTATTTAAACTAAAAGATTTGTTGTTTTATTCACGTTTACTAGAAGGAAGCTATCCTGATACTTCACGGCTAATCCCAGCTGAAACGAAGTCAGAGCTCATTATCAATGCAAAGGCATTTTTACAAGCTATAGATCGTGCTTCCCTACTCGCAAGAGAGAACCGGAATAATGTCATCAAACTTTCGACACTTGAAAATGGACAAGTAGAAGTTTCTTCTAACTCCCCTGAAATTGGGAATGTTTCAGAAAAACTCTTTAGCCAAAGCTTTACGGGTGAAGATCTACAAATTTCATTTAACGGAAAATATATGATGGACGCCTTGCGTGCTTTTGAAGGCGATGATATTCAGATTTCATTTTCTGGAACAATGCGACCTTTTGTACTTCGACCACGTGATGCGGAAAATCCAAACGAAATTTTACAATTGATTACACCAGTTCGAACTTATTAATTGATAAAAAAGCTCACCAATTTTTGGTGGGCTTTTTTTTATGTGTTTTTTATAGAAGCGCCATATTAGCCTTAAATTTCATTTTTTACTTAAATAGTATCCCCCCATTATTTTTAATAAAAAACCGAAAAACAATGCTTTAGAAAATAATCTTTGTAATTATCGGCAAACTTTAGTAAAATAGAAGATAGCGATAAAATAGATTGGGTGTGAGATTTTGGCGAATATTGTAACAATAGACAGTGACTATGTAACACTGGGACAGCTTTTGCAGATGCTTGACGTTGTTGAATCTGGGGGAATGGCGAAAGCATTTCTAAGTGAACACCCGATTTATGTAAACGGTGAACAAGACAACAGACGTGGCAGGAAACTGCGGAATGGCGATGTCATTTTAGTTCCCGGAAAAGGAAAAGTTAAGATTGAACAATCTTAGGAAACAAATATGCTGTTAAAACAATTAACGCTTAAAAATTTCCGCAATTATGATGAACTTACACTCGATCTCGACCCATCTATCAACGTGTTTCTTGGAGAAAATGCTCAAGGAAAAACAAACTTACTTGAAGCCATATTAATGCTTTCACTTGCCAAGTCACATCGGACGACAAATGACAAAGATTTTATCCAGTGGGATAAAGAGGAAGCGAAGATTAGTGGCCGAATTGAAAAACATGGTCAAACTGTTCCGCTAGAGCTCACGCTTACGCAACAAGGAAAAAAAGCAAAGGTCAATCATATTGAACAAAAAAAAATTGAGTCAATATGTTGGAAACTTAAATGTAGTCATGTTTGCTCCAGAAGATTTAACTCTTGTAAAAGGTGCCCCAGGTGTGAGGCGACGTTTTCTAAATATGGAAATCGGTCAAATGCAACCTGTTTATTTACACGATTTAAGTATTTTTCAGCGTATTTTACATCAGCGAAATCAATTTTTAAAGCAAGCAAAAATGAAAAAGAACTTTGATGAAGTCATGCTTGGCATTCTAGATGAGCAATTTGCAGAGGTTGCTATTAAATTAACTGAAAGGCGATCTGCGTTTATTCAAAAGTTACAAGCTTATGCAGCTCCGATTCATCACGACATTTCGCGTGGGCTTGAAAGTTTGCGGATTGAATATAAACCTTCTGTTTCACTTGATCAGGACGCAGATAATTTACAAAAACTACTTGAAAAAATGAAAACCATTCGGCAAAGAGAAATCGACCGAGGCGTCACACTTATCGGACCGCATCGGGATGATTCTCTATTTTATGTTAATGGACAAAATGTACAGGTGTTCGGTTCGCAAGGCCAGCAGCGAACGACAGCGTTATCGGTAAAGCTTGCTGAAATTGATTTAATTCATGAAGAAACAAAAGAATATCCCCTACTCTTGCTTGATGATGTGTTAAGCGAACTCGATGACTACAGGCAGTCTCATTTGCTTGAGGCGATTTCTGGCAAAGTACAAACCTTTGTTACGACAACAAGTGTGAGCGGGATTAAACATGCAAAACTTGAACAAGCTACTACTTTTGAAGTAGAAAGTGGTCACATAAAAAAAATCCTAATTTTAGGTTGATATAATAGAAAATGAGAAAGTGCGGTGAAGCTTAGATGTCAGAAGAAAATATTACAAATGTACATGAAAATGCTTCGGACTATAATGATAATCAAATTCAGGTTCTAGAAGGATTAGAAGCCGTAAGAAAACGGCCTGGTATGTATATCGGTTCGACCAGTCAACGTGGACTTCACCATCTAGTTTGGGAAATCGTCGATAACTCCATTGACGAAGCTTTAGCTGGTTTTTGTACAGAAATTGAAATTACTATTGAAGCGGATAATAGTATTACCGTTCAAGATAATGGTCGTGGGATGCCAACGGGAATTAATGAAAAAGTAGGTCGCCCAACGATCGAAGTTATTTTTACAGTTCTTCACGCCGGTGGTAAATTTGGCGGCGGCGGCTATAAAGTATCTGGTGGTCTTCACGGCGTTGGGGCTTCTGTTGTTAATGCTCTTTCAACAGAGCTAGAAGTTTATGTACACCGCGATGGGCAAAAATATTATCAACGTTTCGAACGAGGAAATGTTGTAACAGATCTTGAAAATCAAGGCAAAACGGATTATCGTGGAACAATTGTTCACTTTAAGGCAGATCCTGAAATTTTTACTGAAACAGTGGAATTTGATTATGAAGTCTTACGTACGCGTGTGCGAGAATTAGCTTTCTTAAACCGTGGATTAATGATTTCAATTGAAGATAAACGCGCCGAACATCAAGTGAAAAAGGAATATCATTATGAAGGCGGAATTAAATCTTACGTTGATCACTTGAATCAATCAAAAGAAGTTATTCATGATGAGCCGATTTATATTGAAGGTGAACGTGATGGCATTATGGTTGAGGTTGCTATTCAGTATAATTCTGGATTCTCAAGTTCAATTATTTCTTTTGCTAATAATATTCACACGTATGAAGGAGGAACGCACGAATCTGGCTTTAAAACAGCACTTACACGTGTGATTAATGATTATGCGCGACGTAATAAACTTTTTAAAGATAATGATGAGAACTTGTCTGGTGAAGATGTGCGAGAAGGTTTAACTGCGATTATTTCCGTTAAGCATCCTGATCCGCAGTTTGAAGGACAAACTAAGACGAAGCTTGGTAATTCAGAAACACGCTCGATCACCGATAAACTTTTTTCGGAAGCTTTGAGCAAATTCATGTTGGAAAACCCAGATGTTAGTAAGAAAATTGTAGAAAAAGGCGTCATGGCATCACGTGCACGTCTAGCAGCAAAACGTGCACGTGAAGTTGCTCGTAAAAAAAACTGGGCTTGAAATCTCGAATTTACCAGGAAAACTTGCGGATTGTTCGTCTAGAAATCCAGAAATTAGTGAACTTTATATCGTTGAGGGGGATTCAGCTGGCGGTTCTGCAAAACAAGGACGAGATCGACTTTTCCAAGCGATTCTTCCAATTCGTGGTAAAATCTTGAATGTTGAAAAAGCACGTCTCGATAAAATCTTAGCGAATGAAGAAATTCGAACAATCTTTACGGCAATGGGAACTGGTTTTGGTGGCGATTTTGATGTTTCAAAAGCACGTTATCACAAACTAATTATCATGACGGATGCCGATGTGGATGGTGCCCATATTCGGACGCTACTTCTCACACTTTTCTATCGCTATATGCGTCCGCTTGTGGATGCTGGTTATATTTATATCGCTCAGCCTCCCCTTTATCAAATTAAACACGGGAAACAAGTTGAATATGTGTATTCAGATGAGCAATTGGATGATTATTTGGCAAAACTGGGTGATGAAAAATATGCTATCCAGCGTTATAAAGGTCTTGGAGAAATGAATCCGGAACAACTTTGGGATACGACAATGAATCCTGAAAACCGGACGTTGCTACAAGTAAGCATTAATGATGCTATTGATGCAGATGAAACATTTGAAATGCTTATGGGTGACCGAGTTGAGCCGCGTCGGAAATTCATCGAAGAAAATGCTCAGTATGTTAAAAACTTGGATATTTAATTTTATTTCCTGGGAAATAATCAAATCTGATTTAGCTTAGAATTGGAAAGGGAGGTTTCGCTATAATGGCAGAAACACCAGATCATCGAATTAAAGAAGTAAATTTAAATAAAGAAATGCGAACGTCTTTCCTAGATTATGCAATGAGCGTTATCGTAGCTCGTGCTCTTCCTGACGTGCGTGATGGTCTTAAACCGGTTCACCGCAGGATTTTATATGCGATGAACGATTTAGGAATGACATCTGACAAAGCCTATAAGAAATCGGCTCGTATTGTTGGGGAAGTGATCGGTAAGTATCACCCACATGGAGACTCTGCTGTATACTTCACAATGGTTCGGATGGCGCAAGATTTTAGTTATCGGTATATGCTTGTTGATGGACACGGAAACTTTGGTTCTGTCGATGGGGATATGGCGGCAGCGATGCGTTACACGGAAGCACGGATGTCGAAAATTTCGATGGAACTTTTGCGAGATATCAATAAAGATACAATTGATTATGAAGATAACTATGATGGTTCAGAAAAAGAACCAGTTATTTTACCGGCACGTTTTCCAAACTTGCTTGTTAATGGTTCATCAGGGATCGCAGTTGGGATGGCTACAAACATTCCGACGCATCATCTTGGTGAAGTCATTGATGGGGTCCTTGCATTAAGTCATAATCCCGATATTACGATTCGCGAATTGATGGAACACATTCCAGGGCCTGACTTCCCTACTGCAGGTCTCATTATGGGACGTAGTGGGATTAGAAGGGCTTATGAAACTGGACGTGGATCTATCACGGTTCGTGCTCGGGTAGATATCGAAACAAAGAGCAATGGAAAAGAAACCATTTTAATTACAGAGCTACCTTATCAAGTCAATAAGGCACGACTGATTGAGCGAATTGCTGAACTGGCTCGTGAAAAGAAAATTGACGGGATCACTGAACTGAATGATGAATCTGACCGCTCAGGTATGCGGATTGTGATTGAAGTTCGCCGTGATATTAGCGCGAGTGTTGTTGTCAATAATTTATATAAAATGACGGCTCTACAAACTACTTTTGGGATTAACATGTTGGCGCTTGTTGACAATCATCCTAAAGTATTGAATTTAAAACAAATTTTATATCATTATTTGGAACATCAAAAAGTCGTTATTCGTCGCAGAACTGAATTTGATTTGCGTAAAGCAGAAGCACGTGCGCATATTCTTGAAGGTTTACGAATTGCACTTGATAATATTGATGCTGTGATTAGTTTGATTCGGGGTTCGAAAACAACTGAAATTGCTAAAGAAGGTTTGATGACTAAATTTAGCCTATCAGAAAAGCAATCTCAAGCTATTCTCGACATGCGTTTACAACGTTTAACAGGTTTGGAACGCGAGAAAATCGAGGAAGAATACAATAATTTGATGCAGCTAATCAATGAACTGAAGGCTATTTTAGCTGACGATGAACGTATTCTTGAAGTTATCCGTGAAGAATTAGAAGAAACAAAACAGAAGTATAGCGATAAACGCCGCACAGAAATCTTAACGGGAGACCTCGTCAGCATTGAAGATGAGGACCTTATTCCTGAAGAAGAAGTGGCAATTACGTTAACGAAAAAAGGCTATATTAAACGCTTACCGCTTTCTACGTATCGGAGTCAGCGCCGTGGTGGTCGTGGTATTCAAGGGATGTCTACGCATGAAGATGACTTTGTTGAGCACCTTGTCGCTACAAGCACGCATGATACGCTCCTGTTCTTTACGAATACAGGGAAAGTATACCGGGCGAAAGGATATGAAGTTCCTGAGTACGGGCGCACAGCAAAAGGAATTCCACTTATCAATTTGCTAGGTATTGAAAGCCAAGAACAAGTGAATGCGGTGATCAATTTAAGTGAATTCACTGATGACGATTATTTGTTCTTTGCAACGAAACATGGTGTTGTGAAGCGCTCTGCCCTTTCGCAATTTGCGAATATCCGTCAAAGTGGTTTGCGTGCAGTTGATCTTCGTGAAAATGATGAACTCATCTCTGTTCAGATGACTGATGGTAGTAAGAAGATGATTATTGCGACAAAAGCAGGTCAATCCATTTACTTCCCAGAAGATAACATCCGGGTAATGGGTCGTACGGCTGCAGGAGTGCGCGGAATTCGTCTTCATAACGATGATGAGGTTATTGGCATGGAAGTGCTTGAAGACGATCAGAACGTGCTTGTCGTGACGGAGAACGGCTACGGGAAACAAACCCCTGCTGAACAATACCCGCTTCGCAATCGTGGTGGTATGGGTGTTAAAACGGTCTCAATCACTGATAAGAACGGACCACTTGTTGCAATGAAGACTGTTTCTGGCGATGAAGATATCATGCTGATGACGATTCATGGTGTATTGATTCGTTTTGAAGTTGAAACGGTCTCGGAAACAGGAAGAAGCACGATGGGTGTGAAACTGATTCGTTTGGATGAAAACGAAAAAGTCGCTACTGTTGCTAAGGTTCCTAAAGAAGATGAAGAAATCTTTGACGAAGAGGAAGAAAATTTGGATGCTCAAGTCTTAAAAACAGAAGTTCCAGATGAAAGTTTTGAAGACGGACCAAACTCAGAAGAATAATGAGCTTACATGCGGGTGGCACGTTGAGAGACATCTCAATGTGTCGCCCATTTTTTTATGGATAAAAATTTACAGTTAAGTAAGATTGAAAAAAAGCAGTGAAATGATTATCATTATCATAGTAGTCTAATTTAATAGCAAACCTTGTGCAGAAAGTAGGAGAAAGAATGACCAAGAAAAACAAGGATCCGCAAAATGTTGAAATTTGGGCGGATCTTGTAAACATAAAAGATTTGATTCTTGCAATCATTATTTGTATAGGATTTACCATGGGTGGTTATTTTATAGCTCCTGGGAAAGCACCAATGCCCCTTTTCTTTGGGCTTGGCGGTGCCATCATTGGCTTTATTATTTCCAGTTTGATTATTAAGCCAAAACGAACACTACGTGAAAGTGAAGAGACGGAGGCGAATGAAAAATGACGCTTCAACTTGTAATTGAGATGATTATCGCTTCCGTTTTGGCAGCTGGAATTTACACGATTATCGGGATTGCTCCCGGGACAGATGAAACAGCGGTACTAGCTCCTGTGACTCTTGCTCTCGTTTTACTTGGCGTTTCGCCGATGGTTGTGCTTGCTTTTTTTGTTTCAGCTGTTGTGACGCTGAATTTGACGGATGCAGTACCTGTCGCTGTTGCAGGAACACCAGGTGGGGTTATGGCCTCGCCAATGGTTCCTTATGGGCTCACCCTAAAGGAGGCTGGTCAATCGGTTGTTGGAATACGCAAAATGGCTTCTGGTGCTGCGATTGGAACAATTGTGGCTGTTCCAATTAGTTTAGCTTTGGCGGGTCTTCTGGCGCCGCTATCCGAAGTGATTACGAAGTATTCGGCCCCTGTTTTCTTTATCGGCGCTATATTTCTTGCCTTAGTAAGTAAAAATAAAATTTTATCTTTGCTCGCTATTTTACCTTTTAGTTTGCTTATCGAGGGAATGCGTTATTTGTATTGGGGCGTTGGCGCGGTTCCAGAGACGAAGACGATCACGATTTCATTTTTCCTTGGAATCACAATTGGTCCGATGATTTTTAGTATGATTTCTCTTTTGAATAAAGAACATCGAGAAAAACTGCCGAAACAAGAAAAACGTGAGATTGTGATTGCAAATGCTGAAAAGCAAAAGGGTTTTCCTAATCCCTTCAAAGTGTTGACCAAACAAGAATCTTGGGCAACGCTTGGAACTTCTATCGCTGGCTGTTTTACTTTTTTCATGAGTCCAGTTGGAATGACAGTATTGTTTGGTGAAGCGGTTGTGAGCCGAGTGAAAGATCCAATTAAAAAGGCGAAGATTGCACTTGCTAGCATGGAAGGCTTGGCACACTCGACTTATTTAGCTGGTCTTTTGATTCCGCTTATTGCACTTGGGGTTCCTTTGTCGCCTGTCGCGATTGGGCCGGCTAACCCGCTCTTTAATGCCCCTCCTGTCTTTACGTTAGAGAAAAATATGCATCACCTGCTCACGATGTCAGAGTTTACGATTGCGACTATTGTCGGTTCAGTTGTAGGACTTGGACTCACATATTATGTTATCATGAAGTATTCCCAGCAAATTTGTCGTTTCGTGTTTAAATTTATTCCGCATGAAGCGATTTTAGGACTGTTTATTGCGCTTGTCATGATGCTTAGCTACATGGATGGCGGATTTATTAATATGATGGGTGTACTTCTTGTTGCGATTGTATCGGGTGCACTTAGTCGACTAGGAATTAACTTTGGTGTGTTGTTTATGACGCTTTATGCAGCACCTTGGATTGTCACAACGTTATTCTAAAATCAGGAAGGAATGGAGCCAATTGGCTACAGGACGTGCAACTGCAAAATTAATTTTATGTGGCGAACATGCTGTTGTTTATGGTGAACCTGCAATTGCTGTACCTTTTTCACAGGCTGTCATTGAAACAGAAGTTTTGCCTACTAAACAAAAAACAAAATTTTCGTCTGCTTTTTTCACAGGTGATCTAGATAATATGCCCCCTATTCTCTTTGGCATTAAAGAAATGGTTGAAGCTATTTTGAAGGATATTGGAACGGAACCGGTTCTAATTCGTGTCTTAACTGAAATCCCGATCGGACGCGGACTTGGTTCAAGTGCTGCAGTAGCTGCGAGCGTGGCACGGGCTTTGTTTGCTTATTTTAAGCAGGAACTTACGGATGAGACGTTGCTCGAATTTGTGAATCAATCTGAGAAATTGGCACATGGGAATCCTAGCGGAATTGATGCTGTCACAGTTGTGACTGAAAAACCAGTTTGGTTTCAAAGAGATCTGTCGCTTGAAACGATGCACTTTCATGAAAAATTATTTTTAGTGGTGGCAGATACAGGAATTCCCAGTGAGACACGTGCAGCGGTGGCGGATGTTGGAAGGTTGATTGAGGCGCAGCCTGAAAAATTCAAGCCAATGATTCATGATCTTGGAAATATTTCCCGGGAAATAAGGAAGCAGCTTGAGGGTGCAGCGGACATTCAGCAAGTTGGAAAAGCGATGAATGCAGCGCAAGTTATTTTGGAGGAACTTACGGTCAGTGATTCGAGCCTTGAAAAGTTAATTCGTGTAGCTTTACAAAATGGTGCAGCAGGTGCAAAGCTAACGGGAGGCGGACGCGGCGGTTGTATGGTTGCTCTTGTTTCTAGCAAAAAGCAAGCAGAATCGTTAGTGAAGGCTCTGCATGCAGCGGGTGCTAGCGAAGAATGGATTTTTACGATTGGAGAAGGAACGCATGAAAGTAACAGCGGTAGCTCACACCAATATAGCGCTTATTAAATATTGGGGAAAACGGGACGAAAAGTTAATCTTACCTTCTAATAGCAGTTTATCAATTACTTTGGATAAGTTTTTTACGGAAACCACCTTTGAATGGGATGATTCACAGAAAAAGGATGTGCTCGTTTTAAACGGTGTGGAACGTGAAGATGCAAAGGTTCAGCGGTATTTGGATGTATTGCGAAGTGAATTTGGGATTGCTTCCCGTGCGGTCATTCATTCGGAAAACCATGTGCCTACTGCGGCAGGTCTCGCTTCTTCTGCTTCTGCGTTTGCAGCGCTTGCGGTGGCGGCTTCTGCTTCGCTTGCCCGTAACGATTCCAAAATGGAATTATCTCGGCTTGCTCGACTTGGTTCGGGTTCAGCAAGTCGCTCTATTTTTGGTGGTTTAGCGATTTGGCAAAAAGGTGAAAACACAGACGGGTCAGATTCTTATGCGGTTCCTTTTGAAAGTGAGTTAACGAATCAGCTGGCTGTTGTAGTAGCGATTGTGTCTGATCAGCCTAAAAAAATCTCCAGTCGTGATGGAATGAAACAAACAGTTCAGACCTCCCCTTTTTTTGGAGAATGGACGAAAACGGCTGAACTCGATTTGGAATTGATAAAGAAAGCTTTTGCTCATTCTGATTTCACGCAAGTTGGCGAAATTTTGGAACACAATGCGATGAAAATGCACGCTACAACTTTGAGTGCGAATCCACCGTTCACATATTTTAGTCAGGAATCACTTCTTGTGATGGAAGCTGTGAGAAAGTTGCGGGCTGATGGAATCGAAGCATATTTTACGATGGATGCTGGACCTAATGTTAAAATTGTATGCCTAAAGCAAGACGAAGAAAAAGTAGCCAGTCGAGTTGAGCCACTGGTTGGTCGTGTTTTAATTTGTCACGCAGGTGAAGGAGCTAAGGTGATTCAGAATGAAAATGGAAATTAAAAATTCCTGGAAAACTTTATATAGCAGGTGAATATGCGGTGGTGGAATCTGGACATACAGCTGTTTTAGCTGCGGTCGATCGCTACATTACGCTAGTTCTTGAAGACGCACCAAAAAATGAACTTAAAATCCCACACTATGAGGATCAAGTGACTTGGAAGACGGGCGAAGAGCTAAAGACAGACGGAGAGCACTGGTCATTTACAGCCGAAGCAATCAATACAGTAACAGCTTATTTGAAAGCTCAGGGAATTTCGCTTACGCCAATTAAAATGACGATTCAAACAGAATTGATTGATGCTTCCGGTTTTAAATATGGACTTGGTTCAAGTGCGGCGGCGACAGTAGCTGTTGTGGATGCCCTACTTGAAAAATTTGCACCAAATACCGATCTACTGACAAGATTTAAACTGGCTGCTCTTTCGCATCTCGTTGTACAAGGAAACGGCTCTTGTGGCGACATTGCTTCTTGTATGTATGGTGGTTTCATTGCCTATACAACTTTTGATCAGGAATGGATTAAGCGACATCTCCCGTATGAATCTTTAGATTGGTTCATTAAAAATGATTGGCCAGCGCTAAAAATTGAACGGTTAACGATGCCTGATTGGCCATTTTTAGTTGGCTGGACGGGGAAACCTGTTAGTACGGGACGACTTGTTTCTGAAATTCAATTGTTTAAACAAAAAAGTCCAGCGGCATACAAGCAGTTTTTAGATGATTCATCGGCGGCTGTTCAGAGGCTGTTAGAGGGCTTAGAAAAACAAGATCAAACAATGGCTTTTGAGGCTATCAAAGAAAATAGACGCTTACTTCAAAATCTTGGCTTGCAGGCAGGGGTACAAATTGAAACGGAGCTTCTTGAAAAGTTAGCGCAAATTGCGGTCGATTGTTCTGGCGCAGGAAAATCTTCTGGTTCTGGTGGCGGCGATTGCGGTATTGCTTTTTTACCTGACTCTAGAGCGGCAGAAAAAGTCAAAAGTGCGTGGCAAGAAACAGGAATTATGCCACTACCATTTCGTACTGGACAGGTGAACATCAAAAAATAAGGCTTAAAAACTCGATCTTTTTTCACTAGGTCGGGTCTTTTTTTTATTTGTGAAAAAATTAATATGTACAGTCTTTGAATAATTGATAGATATAGGTTATAATATTAAGCGAATATGCACATAGTGTTTTTTATTGCTTGAGAAGTTTGTGAAAATAATCGAATACATGCTTTGCGGGAGTAGAAAACAAACTAGGAATCATACTATATTTTTGCGCGTTATACGAACTGTATACTTCAAAAGGAAAGAGGGGATTAGGGTGTCAAAGATACTGAAATCATTACTTTTTGCCGTTTCTGCTGGATTTCTGGCTGTTTTAAGCGGCTGTGGTGATTTGACGGTACTAGATCCAAAGGGACCGGTTGCGAAAGATCAGAGCAATCTAATTATCTATTCGATATTCTTTATGCTACTGATCGTGCTAACCATTTTTGTGTTGCTTACGATTATTTTATTTAAATACCGTGAACGAAAAAATCCAAAGAACTACGAACCAAATATGCACGGGAGCCGTAAATTAGAAATTTTATGGACGCTTATTCCAATCATAATCGTTATTGCACTTGCAATTCCAACTGTAAAAACGATTTATGCGGGTGAAGAAGCTCCAAAAGTTACATCGCATAAGGATCCAGTTGTGATTTATGCGACAAGTGTGGACTGGAAATGGATATTCAGTTATCCAAATGAAAGCATTGAGACTGTCAACTATGTACATATTCCTACAGATCGACCAGTTCTCTTTAAATTAACATCCGCAGATACAATGACAAGTTTTTGGGTGCCGCAACTAGGTGGTCAAAAATATGCCATGACTGGTATGACGATGAACTTGTATTTACAAGCTGATGAAGAAGGAACTTATAAAGGGCGTAATGCGAACTTTAACGGAGAAGGCTTCCATGAGCAACGCTTTGATGTGATCGCACAATCTGAAAGCGAATATAAAGCGTGGGCGAAGAAAACAAAAGCTGACTCTCCACTCATCACACAAGATATTTATGATCGCTTGCTTATTCCAGGTGGCTCGAAAGAGAAGAGTTATTCAGGAACCCACTTAGCCTTTGTTGATGTGGCAGCAGATCCTGAGTATGTCTTTTATGCGTATGAACGTTTTGGTTACAAGTTAACGAATCCGCATAATCCAAACGAAAAAGTGACAATTTCTGATAAACCGCTTAAGCCAGCGCGTCCAGTTACGGTTACAAATCCGCAATTTGAACGCCATAACATGGATCCGATGATCATTAAAAACGGTGAGAAATATCACTCAGATAAGCATTATGATAAAGAAATGAAAAAAATGGAAGACGACATCCAAACGAACGAATTCAATAAAAAAAGAATCTGACCATGAGGGCCATTAAAGGGGGAAACTAAAACATGAAATGGAATGAATTTATCATCACTGGCGACCCTCTGATCTTAGGTGCACAAGTTTCGATTGCACTCGTCAGTATTGGGATTGTCGTGCTATTAACGTATACGAAAAAATGGAAATGGCTTTTCAAAGAATGGATTTCTTCCGTTGACCATAAACGGATTGGGATTATGTATTTGATATCTGCTGTTTTAATGTTTTTCCGGGGTGGCGTGGATGCGCTCATGATGCGTACCCAACTGGCTTTACCGGGAATGAAATTTTTAGACGCACAGCACTATAATGAAGTATTTACAACGCACGGAACGATCATGATTTTGTTCATGGCGATGCCGTTTGTTATCGGGTTAATGAATATTGCGGTGCCGCTTCAAATTGGAGCACGCGATGTTGCATTCCCATTCTTAAATAATTTGAGTTTCTGGACATTCTTTATGGGGGCAATGCTTTTCAACTTGTCCTTTGTAATTGGTGGTTCCCCAGCAGCAGGCTGGACAAACTATGCACCTCTTGCAGAAGAATTTAGTCAAGGTTATGGAATTAACTTTTACTTACTCGGGGTTCAGATAGCCGGGATAGGGACTTTGATGACGGGGATCAACTTCTTTGTCACGATCATGCGGATGAGAGCTAAGGGTATGACGCTGATGAAAATGCCAATGTTTACTTGGACAATTTTGATCACTTCTCTAATCATCATCTTTGCATTCCCAGTTTTGACAGTGGCGCTTGCCTCATGTCATTTGACCGGTTATTCGGGACAGCATTCTTTACACTGGCAAACGGTGGTTTACCGATGATGTGGGCCAACCTTTTCTGGGTTTGGGGACATCCGGAGGTATACATTGTTATCCTGCCGGCATTCGGGATTTTCTCGGAAGTTATTTCTACCTTCTCGAAAAAGAAACTGTTTGGATATCCAGCCATGGTTGCTGCCATCGTTGTTATTTCCGTTCTAAGTTTCATTGTTTGGGTCCATCACTTCTTTACGATGGGATCAGGCGCACTTGTTAACTCGTTCTTCTCAATCACAACAATGATGATTGCGATACCGACTGGGATTAAAATATTTAACTGGCTATTTACGATGTATAAAGGTCAGATTCGCTTTGATACGCCGATGCTTTGGTCACTTGCTTTTATACCAAACTTTGTAATCGGTGGTGTAACCGGAGTTATGCTTGCCATGGCTGCGGCTGACTATCAATATCACAATACGTATTTCCTTGTATCTCACTTCCACTATGTGTTGATCGCAGGAACTGTATTCTCTTGTTTCGCCGGTTTAATTTACTGGTATCCGAAAATGTTCGGCTACAAGCTGAATGAAAAAATTGGTAAATGGTTCTTCTGGGTGTTTGTCGTTGGCTTTAATGTCTGCTTCTTCCCGCAATATTTCTTGGGGTTAGACGGCATGCCACGTCGACTTTACACTTATACACAAGGAGACGGTTGGACAACCTTGAACTTTATTTCTTCTATCGGAGGATTCCTGATGGGAGTAGCATTCTTAATTCTTTGCTGGAATATCGTTTACAGCTTCAAACATTCAAAACGTGAAGTTAGTGGCGACTCATGGGACGGAGCAGGACGTACACTTGAGTGGGCAACAAGCTCTGCGATCGCACCAAAATATAACTTTGCAATCCTACCAGAATGGCACAGCATTGATGATTTCTGGAACAAGAAACAAGAAGGCAAGTCTTACTTGGACGATAAAAACTATCAACCTATTCATTTGCCAAGCAATACAATGCTCGGATTTGTGATGTCTGTCTTCTTCTTCATCGGCGCGTTTGGCCTTGTCTTCTACTGGTACTGGCTTGGACTCCTTGGAGGTCTTGGAGTACTTGGCTGCATGATTTATCGTTCTTTCCAAAAAGACGAAGGCTATCATGTTTCAGTTGAAGAAATTCGTGCGACAGAAGAGCATGCCGCTCACGAACGTGAAACGGGCGTAAAGGAGGGTAACCCATGGAATCTGTAAAAACAAATTCGAACCTTCCGCTTGAGTATCAATCTGAACAAGGGAGACTGAACATTCTTGGTTTCTGGATTTTCCTTGGTGCAGAAATTGCGCTTTTTGCAACGCTTTTTGCGACTTACTTTGTGATGATGAAAGCTGGTTCGAATGCGGGACATCCGCCAAAAGAAATGTTCGAACTACCGCTTGTACTCATCATGACATTCCTGCTACTCACGAGTAGTTTTACTTGTGGCTTAGCAATCGGTGAAATGCGTAAAGGCAATACGAAGATGTTGATGGTCTATTCGATTATCACCTTACTTCTAGGTGCTGGCTTTGTCGGATTTGAAATCTATGAGTTTGCACATTACATTATGGAAGGCGTGACGATGAAAGTCGGCTCATACTGGTCTTCGTTCTTCGTTTTACTTGGAACCCACGGCGCCCATGTAACGATCGGCTTATTCTGGATTACGTTTATCCTTATTCAAATTAAAATGCGCGGTTTGACGCCACGTGCAGCATCCAAAGTCTTTATTTCAAGCTTATATTGGCACTTCTTGGATGTTGTCTGGATTTTCATCTTCACGGGTGTCTACCTGTTAGGGATGGTGAACTAAATGGCTGAAAACAAAAATACAAATAGCGCCCATGCTGAATCGGGTATCCCGTGGAAGCATATCATTGGCTTTATCTTATCCATCGTATTAACTTTACTAGCTGTTTGGGTAGCACTTTATTCTTCACTAGAATATAGTGTGAAGCTAGTCATCATTTTCATCTTTGCGTTCATTCAAGCAGCTTTGCAGCTCCTTATGTTCATGCATATGACAGAAGGACGAGACGGCCGCATCCAAGTCGGCAACATTCTTTTCGCAGCGTTTATCGCGATCGTAGTTGTCATCGGCTCTTATTGGGTTATGGAAATCGGTCACATGAACCATTTGATGTAATGAATTAAACAAAACAGGAATTCAGGAGATTATTTTATTTCCTGAATTCCTGTTTTTTATTGGTTGAAAAGCAAGTCTTGGTCAAGGTTTTAAATGATTTACTCTCTTTTATGAACAAAAGTTCAAAAATAAATTTTACAAATGTAAAACGCTATGTTATGATGAGTTTGTAAAAAAAGAAAGGGGTTTCAAAAATGAATTTAACGACTGCAGATTTAGCCAAATATTTAGATCACACAAATTTAAAAGCGAACGCAACAAAAGCTGATATTGAAGTGACTTGTAAAGAAGCACTAGAATATAATACTGCTTCTGTATGTGTTAATGCATACTGGATTCCGTTTGTTGCGGAACAATTAAAAGGTTCGACAGTGAAGCCGATTGCTGTTGTAGGTTTCCCACTTGGAGCAACAACGACAAAATCAAAAGTCTTTGAAACACAAGTTGCCATTCAAGATGGCGCTGAAGAAATTGATATGGTTTTAAATATTGGGGAACTGATCGCTCAAAACCACAGTGAAGTTGAAAAAGATATTCATGACGTGGCTTTAGAAACTCACAAAACTGGTAAATTATTAAAAGTCATCATTGAAACTTCTTACTTGAACAACGAACAAATCGTAGCTGCTTGTGAAATTTCAGAAAAAGCTGGTGCAGATTATGTGAAAACCTCAACAGGATTTAGTTCAGCTGGTGCAAAAGTAGAAGATGTTGCTTTGATGCGCAAAACAGTCGGAGATCGATTAGGCGTTAAAGCATCTGGGGGTATCCATTCTAAAGACGAAGCGATGGCAATGATTGAAGCTGGAGCTAGCCGCCTCGGTGTGAGTGCAACAAAACAAATATTAGCTTAAGCTAGACTTTCCATGTAAAATATAAGAAGAAATAGCGAAAACATCTACTTAAAGCTAGTTTAAGTGGATGTTATAAGGGCCCTCGCTCAATTACGAAACCACGTAATGGAGTAATTTAATAGAGAAGGAGAATTTTTCATGAACAAGTACAATCGAGTTTTTGCGATCGTTATTGATTCTGTTGGAACTGGAGCTGCACCGGATGCAGACAAATTTGGGGATGTGGGATCGGATACGTTAGGTCACGTTGGTGAAGCGTATCAAGGAAAACTAAAATTACCAAACTTGCAAAAATTAGGCTTATCAAATCTAAGAGACACTGCGATTGAAGGCGTGGCGAAGGCGGAACAACCGCTTGGCTGTTATGGTAAAATGACAGAGATTTCCGCAGGGAAAGATAGCATGGATGGGCACTGGGAAATGATGGGGCTACCTGTTACAGAGCCGCTCAGTTATTTTCCGAATGGTTTCCCGGATGAGCTACTAGCCAAGATTTCAGAGTTCTCAGGCCGCAAAATCGTTGGCAATAAACCAGCTTCTGGAACAGAAATCATTAAAGAGCTTGGAGAACATCAGCTAGAAACTGGGGATTTGATTATTTACACGTCGGGTGATTCCGTATTACAAATTGCTGCGCATGAAGAAATCATCCCAGTTGATGAACTTTACAAAATTTGTGAGTTTGCTCGTAGCTTAGTGAATGGCCCTGAATATGTAGTAGGACGCGTTATCGCTCGACCATATGTGGGAACAAACAAAGATAACTTCACAAGGACTGCTAATCGGCATGACTTTGCATTAAAACCAACCAGTAAAACTGATTTGGATGCCCTGCAAGCTGCTGGTATTCATACCGTTGGGATTGGTAAGATCAATGATATTTTTTCCGGTCAAGGATTAGATGAAGTTTATCATAATGAAAGCAATATGGATGGCCTGGATCACTTAGATAATGTAATGGCAAAAGACTTCAAAGGCTTTTGTTTTGTAAATTTAGTGGATTTTGATTCCATGTATGGCCATCGCCGTGATCCGATTGGTTTTGGACAAGCGTTGATGGACTTTGATGAACGTCTCGGTCAGGTTTTAACGAATTTGAAAGAGGATGATTTGTTGATGATAACAGCAGATCACGGCAATGATCCAGGTTTTAAAGGAACCGACCATACGCGCGAACAAGTGCCACTTTTAGCTTATTCGCCAAGCTTGAAACAAGGAAGCAGTTTAGGCATTCGCAAAACATTTGCTGATTTGGGCGCTACGGTAACAGATAACTTCGGCGTTTCTGGCAGCAAAGTAGGAACAAGCTTTTTAACAGAATTAAACTAAAGGGAAGACGGGGAGGAAGAGGATAATAATGACAGATGAAGAAAAAAATCAAGCAAAGTTTGCTCGTAGCACACCTTTATTATGAAGAAAATATGGGGCAAGCTGCCATTGCAAAAAAATTGAATCTTTCTCGCCCGACCATTTCCCGGTTATTACGAAGTGCTAGAGATAGTGGACTCGTTAAAATCCAAATTTTTTAACCCGCTATTAAACGCTGATGAGCTGTCGCAGCAATTGTCTCAAAAATATGGAGCAAAAATCATGGTCGTTCCGTCAAATTTTAACGGTGAAACGTTGTCGATTAACAGCGTCGGCGCTTATACGGCAGATTTTTTAACGAAGATCGTTCGGCCAGACGATATTATCGGAATCGGCTGGGGGAAGACGATTCATTCTGTAACCACGAGAATGGAGAATCAAGAGGTCCCAGGCGTTCAAGTTGTACAATTAAAAGGAAGCGTTAACTTTGAAAATGAACGAACTTATGCTTATGAAAGCATTAATGAATTAGGCCGCGTTTATCATACACAGCCGCAGTACTTGCCGCTACCAACGATTTTTGATAATCAAGTGACAAAAGAAATGGTCGAGCAAGATCGTTTTATTAAAGCGGTTTTGGATTGTGGAAAAAAAGCTAATATTGCTATATTTAGCGTCGGAACCGTTCGTAAAAGTGCCTTATTATTTCAATTAGGCTATTTTGATGAAGGTCAAAAAGAAAATTTGCAAGACCATGCAGTTGGAGATATTGTTTCTCGCTTTATTAATAAAGACGGCGAATTGGTAGATGAAAAATTAAATGAACGAACGGTTGGCATTCAGTTATCTGATTTAAAAGAAAAACGTTATTCAATCTTAGTTGCTAGTGGGGTTGCGAAACTTGCAGGTGTAAATGCCGTGTTAACAGCAGGTTACGCTAATCATGCAGTAATTGATTTAGCACTAGCACAAGCATTAATAGATTATGAAAGGGAGCAAGAGACATGAGAATGATCGATGTAATTGACCATAAACGTAATGGTGGCGAGTTGACAGATGAAGAAATTCAATTTTTTGTAGATGGTGTTGTAAACGAAACCAGGTTATCAAATTGAAATCAGCGAAGAAGAGTTTATTAATAAAAATTTCAGTGCATTTAGATTCCTATCTAATAAATACTTGACCATCATAATTTTTTTAAATCTGTAAAAAAAATCTTCATGTTGCTTGTTAACTAACAGTGGCATCTTATTTTCTTTAAAATATTTAAGGTCTAATGTTTCTTCATCTTGTGTAGACAACTTTCCATCAAGATGTTCCAGTTCAAAAAAATAGGAAATGGGTTGGATTTTGTCACCATTTGGATAACTATCTTCATATTTGGAATATATACCAATTAAGGATTTCATCTTAGTTTGAAGCCCCGTCTCTTCCAAAATTTCTCTTACAAGAGCTTCCTCAATGGATTCTCCTAATTCAATAGCTCCGCCTGGAAACCCCCAAACATTCCTATCCTTTCTTTTTTGAAGTAAAATTTCTCCTACACTATTTTTAATACATCCGCCTACAAAATTTAAAATAATTTTTTCATTTCCTACTTTTTTTCTTATTTCCCTTATGTAGTCCATATTTTACCCACCTTTAATCTAAGTTTCACAAACTTTTCAAATTTTATGCACACATTATATCACAAAAACGCTCTCGTAATTGTGGAAAAAATGCGAATTTTTCGTTTGTACGCATATTTTCGGATTTGTAGATAAATTTTAAAGGTATCAAAATAGAGTGGAATGAGTATGTCATTCGGATATTATAGCGCACCTCTAAAGTAAGTCAGATCAAAAAATCTAACTTTAGGAGCATACTACATAACGCATGGATTTTTCATCGTCCTCAAAAAAAGTTCTTGCTCTGTAATGCATTACAGAGTTTATAGTGAAACTAGAGACAAGATAGGAGGAGAACAAGACATGAAAAAACAAGATTTACGCTTCCCTGACGGTTTTTTGTGGGGAGGAGCAGTTGCAGCAAACCAGTGCGAAGGCGCTTACCAAGAAGATGGGAAAGGGCTGTCTCTCGTTGATTTACTTCCAGCAGCCGAAGGAGGTCGCTGGGACGCGCTTCAAGACCCTAAAAAAGCTATGGAAACCACGTATGACTATTATCCAAGTCATGAATCCATTGATTTTTACCATCGCTATAAAGAAGATATTGCCTTATTTGCAGAAATGGGCTTCAAATGCTTTCGTTTGTCAATCAGTTGGCCGCGAATTTTTCCAAATGGAGACGAAACCGTACCAAATGAAAAAGGCCTTGAATTTTATGACAACGTATTTGCAGAATGCTTAAAATACGGCATTGAACCTGTTGTCACCATCAACCATTTTGATACACCAGTCGGACTCATGAAAGACTATAACGGCTGGGCTAACCGCAAAACCATTGATTTTTATCTTAACTTCTGTGAAACCATCTTTAAGCGCTACAAAAACCAAGTTAAATATTGGATGACCTTCAACGAAATCAATATGATTTTGCACATTCCGATGTTCGGTGGCGGTATGGACATAACAGGCGTAGAAAATCCAGAAGAACTAAAATACCAAGCGATCCATCATCAACTTGTGGCATCCGCGCGCGCAACGAAGCTCGCGCATGAAATCAATCCAGATAATCAAATTGGATGCATGCTTGCGGCTGGGTCTACTTATCCCAATACCCCAAATCCTGAAGATGTGTTTGCAGCGCTTGAAGCGGACCGGGAAGGTTATTTCTTTGTGGATGTGCAGGCGCGTGGATACTATCCAAGTTATAGCAAGCGACTTTTCAAGGAAAAAAATATCAAGTTGAATATCGCAGATGGGGATTTAGAAGTACTTCGTGACCACACAGTGGACTATGTAGCGTTTAGCTATTACTCATCAAAATTAACAAGTGCTGACCCCGAGGTTCTTGATAAAACAGAAGGAAATGTCTTTGCAACGCTTAAAAACCCGTATTTAGAGGCGAGCGAATGGGGCTGGCAAATTGACCCGATCGGACTGCGGATTACGATGAATGAAATTTATGACCGCTACCAAAAACCGCTGTTTATCGTGGAAAATGGGCTCGGCGCCGTTGATAAAGTGGAAGCGGATGGCTCGATCAACGACGATTACCGGATTGATTATTTACGGGAGCACGTGCGCGAGATGCGTGAGGCAATGGAAGACGGGGTTGAACTCATTGGGTACACACCTTGGGGCTGTATCGACCTTGTGAGCGCGGGAACGGGTGAAATGAAAAAACGCTATGGCTTTATTTACGTTGACCGCGACAATGAGGGGCACGGAACACTCGATCGCTCGAAGAAAAAATCATTTGATTGGTACAAAAAAGTAATCGCTTCGAATGGAACAGATTTAGATTAGAAATAAAAGCTTCTTTTGCTGATGCAAGAACCAGCAAGAGAGGCTTTTTCTATTTTGAAACACTTCTAGTGAGTAAAATCACCCTTTAAAAATTCGAAAATAAATCGAAAAAATATTGAAAGCGTTTTACACATATGATATAGTTGGATTATCAAAAAGGATTGTTACCAATTTTGGGCAAAACCTAAACTGATTTGTGGGAATTTTTGTGTCGTTTTCTGACGCACATTCCTCGGATGAGTTTAGGTTTTTCTTTTGCCCAAAAATAAGAAAGGATGGTTCAAGAGATGAAAAAGTATGAAGCACTCGCAAAGGACATCTTAGAAAATGTCGGAGGTGTCGAGAATATCAATAGCGTGTTTCACTGCGTAACACGGCTAAGGTTTAAACTTAAAGATGAGAAAATTGCCAATACTGAAAAAATTAAAGCTTTAGATGGTGTCGTTTCCGTCGTACAAAGTGGCGGTCAGTATCAAGTAGTTATCGGAAATAACGTTCCAGATGTTTATAGCACGTTTATTGAAATAGCTGGCATCAATCCAGAAAATGCTGGCGAAGAAAAATCAACAGGAAATATCTTCAACCGTTTCATTGACTTTATTTCGGGTGTATTTACGCCTGTTCTCGGTGTTTTAGCTGCAACTGGTATGATTAAAGGCTTTGCTGCTATGTTCCTTGCGTTTGGATGGTTAACCGAGCAATCAGGAACTTATCAGATCCTTTATGCAGTCGGAGATAGCTTGTTCAACTTCTTCCCAATCTTCCTTGGCTATACAGCAAGTAAGAAATTCGGTTCGAACATTTTTGTGGGGATGGCCATCGGGGCGTCGATGGTTTACCCGACACTTGCAGGAATTATGGCAGGAAAACCGCTTTATACACTCTTTGAAGGCACAGTCATCGCTTCACCAATTCATGTGACCTTTCTTGGAATCCCTGTCATTTTGATGAGCTACGCTTCTTCCGTTATCCCAATTTTGATTGCCATTTGGTTCAGTTCAAAAGTTGAAAACTTGATGAAAAAAATCATTCCAGATGTAGTCAAAACTTTCTTAGTGCCATTTTTTACTCTTTTGATCGTTGTACCACTAACCTTCCTAATCATTGGTCCAATCGCAACTTGGGCTGGACAATTGCTAGGCGCAGCAACCATCTGGGTTTACAATTTGAGCCCAATCATAGCCGGCCTTTTACTGGGTGGCTTCTGGCAAGTCTTTGTTATCTTCGGCTTGCACTGGGGACTTATTCCAATCGCAATGAACAACTTGGCACAAATGCACTTTGATCCAATCTTGGCGATGAGTTTCGCGGCATCCTTCGCTCAAATTGGTGCGGTACTCGCAGTTATGATCAAGTCGAAAAACGAAAAATTAAAATCTCTTAGTGTTCCTGCCTTCATTTCGGGTATTTTCGGGGTGACCGAACCTGCAATTTATGGGGTTACACTACCGCTTAAAAAACCATTCATTATGAGTTGTATCGGTGGTGCCATTGGTGGCGCGATTATTGGCGGGGCGCACGTAAAATCTTATATCATGGGTGGTCTTGGTATTTTCGGTATTCCAAACTTCTTCAAACCGGGTGGATCAATCGGGTTCAGCGTGCTGATGGTGATTATTGCGATCGTTGTAGCATTTATCATCGGCGCCGTGCTCACGTTGATTTTTGGATTTAAAGATCCAGCCAACGCAAAAGCTGAAACAGAAGCAGGAAACCGTGAAACCGAAACCCTTATTGAGCGAGAAATTTTGGTAAGTCCAATGGAAGGCGAAGTCATCACTTTAGCTGAAGTGCCAGATGAGGCCTTTGCATCTGGTGCCCTCGGAAAAGGAACCGCCATAAAACCGCAAGCAGGTAAAGTTTTTGCTCCAGCAAGTGGTGTGGCGACAACCGTATTCCCAACTGGGCATGCAATTGGCATTAAAACTGATGAAGGCGCGGAAGTGCTCATCCACATTGGATTAAATACCGTTCAATTAAACGGTGAACATTTTACAACACACATTAAGCAAGGTGATCGTGTTGAAGCAGGCGAGCTACTTTCAGAATTTGATATCGAGAAAATTACAGCCGCTGGTTATGATGTAACAACACCAGTGATTATCACGAATTCGGATAAATATTTGGATATTTTAGTGGTAGATGACCAAAATGTTAAAGTAGGCGACCGCCTAATCACACTTGTCATATAAAAGGAGCTTATAAAATGAAGAAAAAAATGGGAAAAGTTTGGATAGCTTGTGTGAGTGTACTACTCATTTTATCTGGATGCGGTTCGGGACAAGCAGCTAAAGATACTATTGCTTCTAAAAAAGCTGATAAAGACGTTGTGATCTATGTGACGCGCCACGGGAAAACCATGTTGAATCAAGAAAAGCGAGTTCAAGGATTTGCTGATTCACCGCTCGTTGATTCCGGAACAGAAGTCGCAAAACAACTTGGTAAAGGCCTGAAAGAAACTCATTTTGACGCAGTTTATTCAAGTGATTCGGGAAGAGCACGCGAAACCGCGGAAGCCGTTTTGGGAACACAAGGACAAAAGAATTTGAAGTTGAATGAAAGCAAGAAACTACGTGAAGTTTGCTTTGGAAAATACGAAGGCGATCTGGATGCAAATATGTGGGGCGATATCGCCAAACAGTTAGGTTATCCAGATCAGCCAGCTCTTATGAAAGCTGTTTCGGAGCAAAAAATCACTATTGAGCAGTGTCTTGAAAAGTTGCAAAACTTGGATGATACAGGCATGGCCGAGACTTACCCGGTGGTTCAAACAAGAATGCAGCAGGAGCTCACTAAAATTGCCAAAAAACAAGCCGACAAAGGTGGCGGAAATGTGTTGCTAGTGAGTCATGGGATGGCAATTGGAGCTTTAGTTTCGACTTTAACAGATGATTATCACGGGGCGCCGTTTGAAAATGCCAGCGTGACGAAAATTCGCTATAAAGATGGAAAGTTCCATGTTGAATCGATCAATGATATGAGCTACGTCGAAAAGGGCGAATCAGAAAAGTAGAGGAGGCAACAAGATGAAAATAATTGTGGAACGAGATTATGACGCGATGAGTAAAACAACCGAACATATTTTGCTTGGGGAAATGTTGCAAGAAAAACGAGTCAATCTGGCGATCACAGCTGGGAGCACTCCCGTTAAAATGTATGAGTACTTGGCAGAAGCTGTTCGAAATAAATCATATTTGAATAATGTGCATTATTATAACTTTGATGAGATCCCTGTGAAAGGGGCAGAATTTGGCGTGACAATGTCGCATTTAAATGATCTATTCTTTAGCCCAGCTAAAATTGACCCAGCCAACATCCATGTTCTTGATGAAAAAAATTACGAAAATCAAGATGCGCGAATTGCAGCAGATGGCGGACTAGATTTGATTTTACTTGGCATCGGCGAAGATGGTCATTTTTGTGGGAATCTTCCAGGAACCACACGATTTGAGTGCGCGACATCACGTGTTGAAAGTGATGCAACGCCTGGCATGCGTGAAGTGATGATCGGTGAAGTCGGTGGAGATGAATCTAAAATTCCTGATTTTTACGTCACAATGGGGCCGAAAAGCGTCATGAAAAGTAGACGAATTGTGTTGTTTGCAAATGGGCGAAAAAAAAGCTGCAACTATTCGAAAAGCATTTTTTGGGCCCGTTACGAATGAACATCCGTCTTCTATTTTACAAATGCATCCTAATCTGACCGTTGTACTAGATGAAGAGGCAGCGAGCGAAATCCAAGCTTTTCTTAAAATGTAGGCGTTTTATTGTTTTCTTGCAGGAGAGGTGGTAACATAGAATAAAAGCATAAAAAAGGAGAGTTATTTATGAAATTAGAAGGATTACTTGGCTTTTTGGGGTCAGCGCTCGCCATTGCTTTTAGTTTAATGGTACTTACTATCCCTGGCATTTCACAAGCTTTAGAAGAAGAATCGTTTTTCTTCTACCTACTAACAGCTGGTACGCTTATTCTTTCTATTCTTGGTCTTGTTGGCTCATTCGTTGTAGCTCACAAACCGCGTATGGGGGCAGTATTCATGATTGCTGCAGCGATTGGTGGAACAATGTCCGTTTCGGTAATGTTCCTAGTCCCAATCATGCTTCTAGGCCTAGGCGGTTTAATCGCTTTAATCAACCAAGAAGAAATCGCGCTTGGTGAAGAGTAAAATCAAAAGAGAGGTGCGCCACTCTGGCGTGCCTCTCTTTTTTGCGCAAAAAAATAACGTCTTGTGCCTGTAAGACGTTATTTTTCTTCGAATGAATTATATTACAGTAAAATCCTGTGTATCTATCATACCACGTTTTGATGCGAAAAAATGTGGCAATTTATTGACAATTGTAAAATGCTATACCATTATTAACGTTTGTTAAAATTTCGTTAAATCACACCTAAGAATGATAAATTTTGGAAAAAGCTATGTTAAAATGGACACAATACATGAAAAGGAAGTGAAGGCTTGGTAGATTTTATCTCTTGGTTAATTAGTTTTATCTTGCATATTGATGAGCATTTAGTAGAAATTATTAATACATTTGGCATTTGGACATATGTTATTTTATTTATTATTGTCTTTGTTGAAACTGGACTTGTTATTTTCCCGTTTTTGCCGGGAGATTCATTACTATTCGCAGCAGGGGCGCTAGCGGTCTTAGACGGATTTATTTTAAAAATCGTCCCGCTTGTCATTGTTCTTTGGCTGGCTGCAGTGTTAGGCGATACCGTCAACTATCATATCGGTAAAAAAATCGGAACAAGCATTCCAGAAGGTAGCTGGTTTGGTAAAATTATTAACCGAGAAAAAATGGAAAAAGCTGAAGCCTTCTTTAATAAACATGGCGGGAAAACGATTTTCATTGCTCGTTTTATGCCATTTATCCGCACATTCGCGCCATTTGTAGCTGGAGCAAGCCGAATGAATTATCGTTATTTCCTCAATTACAATCTTTTAGGTGCAACCGTGTGGGTGCTCCTTTGTACACTTGGTGGCTATTTCTTCGGGAATATTCCCATTGTCAAAGAGAATTTCTCAATTGTTGTCATTGGAATTATCATCGTATCACTCATCCCGATGTTTGTTTCTTTCTTGCGCGCAAAGCTTGCAAAGAAAGGAACCAAACAAAAATAATCGTTCGAAAAAGCAAGTTCCAATTCTGGAATTTGCTTTTCTTGTATCCGATTTCACTTGATAGTAATTATAATTTAATAAATACTTTAATTAACAGTTGACATTGCTTTCTAAATTCACGATAATAAAGGAGTAAAGGGTTACTTTGCATCCTATAGATAACTTGAAGGAGGAATTTTAAATGTCATTAATTGGAAAAGAAGTCGAGGAATTTACAGCAAAAGCATATCATAAAGGTGAATTTATTGATGTATCTTCTGAAGATTTAAAAGGAAAATGGAGCGTAGTTTGTTTCTATCCAGCTGATTTTTCTTTTGTTTGCCCGACAGAACTTGGGGATTTGCAAGATCAATATGAAACACTTCAATCATTAGGTGTTGAAGTTTATTCTGTATCCACAGATACACACTTCACACATAAAGCTTGGCACGATTCCTCAGATGTCATTAATAAAATTAATTACATTATGGTAGGAGATCCGTCGCATAAGATTTCCGAAATCTTTGATGTGCTTGATGAAGAAGAAGGACTATCTAACCGTGGAACATTCATTATTGATCCAGATGGCATTGTTCAGACAGTTGAAATCAATGCAGATGGAATCGGACGTGATGCAAGTACATTGATTGATAAAGTAAAAGCTGCCCAATATGTGCGTAAACATCCTGGTGAAGTTTGCCCTGCGAAATGGAAAGAAGGGGAAGAAACTTTAACGCCAAGTCTTGACCTTGTAGGAAAAATTTAAGGAGCGCAAAAATATGTTGGATGCAGAAATTAAAAAACAACTAGCTGGGTATCTAGAGCTCCTAGAAGGCGATTTAGTTTTACGTGTCGGCTTGGATGCTAGTGAAAACTCGAAAAAGTTATCCGATTTCGTCGAAGAAATCACAGCAATGTCTCCTAAAATTACAATGACTGAAGGCGCATTTAGCCGCAAGCCAAGTTTTAGCGTAGACCAAAAAGATCAGGAATCAGGAATTGTCTTCTCAGGCATTCCACTTGGTCACGAATTCACATCACTTGTACTCGCTTTACTTCAAGTGAGTGGACGTGCACCAAAAGTTTCTGAAAAAGTAGTTAAACAAATTAAATCAATTAAAGAAGAACTTCATTTTGAAACCTATGTCAGCTTATCTTGCCATAATTGTCCAGATGTTGTTCAAGCTTTAAACATTATGAGCGTACTTAACCCATCTATTTCACATACGATGATTGAAGGTGGCATGTTCCAACCTGAAATCGAAGCCAAAAATGTGATGGGCGTTCCGACCGTTTTTCTTAACGGAGAAGAATTTAGCAATGGTCGCATGACGATTGAACAGATTCTTGAAAAAATAGTTGGAGTGGCTGATATTTCCGAATTTGAAGGTAAAGATCCTTATGACGTTCTTGTCGTAGGTGGTGGACCTGCTGGAGCAAGTGCAGCTATTTATGCTGCCCGTAAAGGCATTAGAACAGGGATCGTCGCAGAAACCTTCGGCGGACAAGTTCTAGAAACCTTGGGGATTGAAAATGTGATTGGGACGAAGTACATTGAAGGTCCTGAACTCATGCGGACAGTTGAAGAACACGTCAATGAATACGACGTAGATGTAATGAAAACCGTTCGTGCAGCGAAGCTTGAGAAAAAAGAGCTAGCTGAAATCACGCTAAACAATGGGGCCGTGCTAAAAAGCAAAACCGTTATTCTTTCAACTGGTGCGAGATGGCGGAATATTAATGTTCCAGGCGAAAAAGAATTCAAAAACAAAGGTGTGGCTTATTGTCCGCACTGTGATGGACCACTTTTTGCAGGAAAAAATGTTGCCGTAGTAGGCGGTGGGAATTCCGGAATTGAAGCAGCAATTGATCTTGCTGGACTCGTTAACCATGTTACCGTTCTTGAGTTCATGTCGGAATTAAAAGCAGATAAAATTCTACAAGAGCGGCTTCATTCGCTTCCAAATGTTACTGTACTTACGAATGTTCAAACAAAAGAAATTACAGGTACTGAAAAAGTAAACGGACTTACTTACGTTGACCGTGAAACAAATGAGGAAGTTCACCTCGATTTAGAAGGTGTATTCATTCTAATCGGTCTTGTACCAAATACAGAATGGCTTGAAGGCACTGTAGAGCGAGCCAAAACAGGAGAAATCGTTGTTGATAAACGCGGTGCAACGAATGTTCCAGGCGTTTTTGCGGCCGGAGATTGCACAGACAGCGCTTATAAACAAATTATCATTTCAATGGGATCGGGTGCAACAGCAAGTTTAGGTGCATTTGACTATTTGATTCGGAATTGAAGATTCAGCTAGCCGAAAGGAGTTTCTCCTTTCGGCTTTTTTGTTAGGAAGTAAATTCTGTTTCAATATCACGAAATGAAGCAATAGGTTTGTTTTCGGCGTTAGTAAAGCTTAAATGGAGTTTTAAATTATTTTGTAGTAAACTAGTGAATTCTTTTGAAGCAAGGACAGAATGGTTTAAGGGAACTTTAAAAGAAACCTCAAGAAAGTGTTTGTCAGTATAGCGAATATCTTGAGAGGCAACGGATAGGGAGGCTTCCTCTAGTGTGCTAAGTATATAAATATCATGTGGTAGCTCAACTTGCATTCCGAAATGTTCCACAGAAGCCATCTGCTTATAGAGGTTGGGGCTCAAAGAAAGTGGAATATTAAAATAAAGTTGATTGCCTGTTAAATTAATAGAGGCAGGACTAATGCTAACATGATCTGTTGATAACATATTTTTAAGGCGATCAATAGAAAAAGCGTCATAAGATTTCTGTGTCACGACATCTTCTTTTTTTTTGTAAGCAAAGAGCGCCGACAAAGAAAAGCAATGAAAATAAAATAGCTAATAAGTACAAATTTCTCAAAAGTATAGACCTCCGCAAAATAAGCTGCTTTCAAATTTTAACATAATCTGACTCTCAGTGCAGGAGAGTGATTTGCTGTTTTCGGAGGAGTATTCAATTATGAGATAATTAGACAAATAGTTCTAAGTACTGAAAAAACTAGCATATAAAAACGGGAGAATTCTAATTATACATTTATTGCATAAAAAGCTTATTTTGTATGCGGCTATATGCAAGAAACTGTCACAAAAAGTTCACAAATAGAAGCTAAATGAATACTTAAAAAAGGAGAACGGTTGTTGGGCCGAAAATGTTCAAGAAAATGTTTGAAGCAAGTCTACTCCTGTGGTATAATTTGTTATTGTGAGTAATTATAAATTATTCCTTGCTCGTTCTTATCGCAGAGGAGTGATACACTTTAAAACGATGAGGATGCGATTTTTCGCATCAGAGCCGCTAAGACCACAAGGAGGTGTAAAGTAGATGGCTAAAAATTACGAGATTAACTACATCATTCGTCCGAATATCGAGGAAGATGAGAAAAAAGCGTTGGTAGAACGTTTTGACGGAATCTTAACTTCGAACGGAGCTGAGATCATCGAATCAAAAGAATGGGGTAAACGTCGCTTGGCTTATGAAATCCAAGACTTCAATGATGGAATTTACCACATCGTGAAAATCTCTGCTGAAAATGCAGATGGTATTAACGAATTCGATCGTATCGCTAAAATTACGGATGACATTATTCGTCATATCGTTGTTAAAGAAGAAGAATAAGACCTATTTTCGAAGGGCTTGCCCTTTGATTCCATTAAACGAGAGGAGGTTGGTTCTGTATGATGAATCGTGTGGTGTTAGTAGGCCGTTTAACCAGAGACCCTGAACTTCGTTATACTCCAGCAGGTGTTGCTGTTGCAACGTTTACACTTGCTGTTAACCGTACTTTTACGAATCAGCAAGGAGAGCGGGAGGCCGATTTCATTAATTGCGTAGTTTGGCGAAAACCAGCTGAAAACGTAGCGAATTTCCTTAAAAAAGGAAGTTTAGCAGGCGTTGATGGTCGAGTTCAAACTCGGAATTATGAAGGTCAAGATGGAAAACGTGTCTATGTAACAGAAGTGGTTGCTGAAAGTGTTCAATTCCTAGAGCCTAAAAACGCGACGCATAATGGCGGAAACGGTGGCTACCAAGGAAATTCCGGTGGTGGATATAGCAATAATAACGCTGGCGGTGGATACAATCAGAACCAGCAATCTTCATCTCAAAGTTATGATCGCGCAAATAATGATCCATTCGCAAGTGATGGGAAACCGATCGACATCTCGGATGACGATCTTCCATTCTAATTTGAGAAGAGGCAAAACAATGCGCAAATAGATTTTATTGAGAGATAGGAGGAGAAAAACATGGCTGGAGGACGCAGAGGCGGACGTCGTCGTAAAAAGGTTTGTTATTTTACGGCTAACGGAATCACACACATCGATTATAAAGATGTTGAATTACTAAAAAAATTCGTTTCAGAACGTGGTAAAATTTTACCTCGTCGTGTAACAGGTACAAGTGCGAAATACCAACGTAAATTAACAGTTGCTATTAAACGTGCTCGTCAAATGGCACTACTTCCATTTGTTGCGGAAGAAAAATAAGCATACAAGTCAAACTGGCTTTGGATTTACAGAAAATCCAAAGCCAGTTTTTTTATTAGAAGGTAAATTTGTTTGTATTTTAAATCGAATATTGAAAATACTATGTAAAAAAATTGGAAAAAATGGCATTTTTTGGTCATTCGCGACCAAAAATAGACATTTCACTACATTTTTGGTTATAATTGCTTATTTCGTTGTAAAATAGAGATGGAGGTGAAAAATTTGAGCAGTTTAGTGAACAAAGTTCCTCTAACAGAAAGAATTGCGGAGAAGCTCATCTCAAAAGAACGTTTTCAAGAAGATGAAGAAAGCTACGAAAAAGTAAAATACGGAATGGAAGTTATTTTAATTAACACGATGAAAATCGGTTTAGTTTACTTAGTTTCCCTTCTCATGGGCGTGTTTTTTGAAACGCTGATTGTTCATTTTTTCTTTTTTTGATTGTGAGGCGTTATTCATTTGGATTGCATGCGATTAAGAGTTTAAACTGTACGCTTGCTAGCTTAGTTGCGTTTGTACTGGCGCCATTTTTCTTGCAGCACGTTTCATCTTCAAATTGGATCGTCGTACTTGTTTTCGCAATTATTGCGCTCAATATGTTTTGGTACGCGCCAGCTGATACAGAGAGTTTGCCGCTTTTAGGAGAAGGGAATAGGAAACAGCTTAGAAACAAAGCCGTGCTAAGTGCATTATTTTTGATGATTATAGCGCTCCTTGTCCCAATTCCAGAAGTAAAGACACTCATCATGTTTGGAGCGTTTTATCAAATGGTGTGTATACACCCAATAACTTATAAATTACTCAATAGGAGGAGAAATAACTATGAAATTTATGAATAACAAAGTAATGAAGCTTGTAGGGGGAAAATTGGAAGATAAAGCATTTAAGATCGCAGATACTTCTATGAAAAAATCTTGTTTTGGTGTTACCTATGAACCGAAAAATCCACTTGTAAACAAACTTGAAAAGAAAAAATAAAATAATTTAAAAGGATTTCGACAATGGAAAAAATGTGTTAAGATAGTTTTGATATTGAAGTATCTCGAATGCGGAGGCCATCGATGGATTCTACTACGTTTAATTTATTATTAGCCATTTCAATTCAAACAATCGGCTTTTTCATTGTCGTTCAAATCTTAACTAGGTGTATATTTAGTTGGCTAGAGGGTTTTGTAGTTTTAGTAACTACTATAGTTGCAATCCCTCTATTTCTTGTGATCTCATATTGGGTTAATCTACTTACCATAGCCATCTATGTTTTAGCCTTGCTGTACAAAAAGCAAACGATTTTCCTTTCTGTAACGATTGCGTCGTTAACATTTATTATTTCTATTTTAAGTGATTATTTATTTAATAATGTTTTTTTGATAATCTTCCATTTCTTTGGAGATGAATTGTATAGGCGCTTGTACACTACAATTGGTTATGCGATAAGCATGATGTTAATAGCTTGTTTAATGGCATTCATTCTTAGAAAATTTGTAAACAGATGGGATCTATATTCCTATATTAATCAGAAAAAATATGGTTTTATAACGGTAGCGATCATTTTGCTGACTCTGTTAATTTATCATTTAAATATTTTCTTCAGTGCAGCGGATGGTTTTGTCCAAGAAATTGTTCGCTTAAACACCATTATTTTTCTAGCTTATTTTGCGATTTTGATTGGTATGCTATATTTGGTACTACAATCAGCTGTTCAGGAAATTAAAATGAAAAATCAACAAGAACAATTCGCGCAACTTCAAGAATATACATCCACGCTTGAAGAGTTACACAATGAAATGCGTGTTTTTCGGCACGATTATATTAATATTTTATCAAGCATGGCTGGTTATATTGATGAAAATGACATGGAAGGTCTTAAAAAGTACTTTGAGAAAAATATCGTGCCCATTAACCAACAGATTGAAACCAATGATTACCGGATCTCTGCATTGCAAAATATTCATGTTACAGAACTAAAGGGTTTGCTTGCTATCAAATTGATTCGGGCGCAAGAATTGAATATTGATGTGGGTGTAGAAGTGACGGAAGAGATCGATTCCATTAATATGCCAAGTGTTGATCTTTGTAAAGTGGCAGGGATTTTATTAGATAATGCGGTGGAAGCTGCGATCGGTAGTGAAAAGCCAGTTATTCGGATTGCTATTTTTAAAAGAGAAGAGGCAACGACGATGATATTTGCGAATAGTATTCCGAAGAACATGCCGCCTGTATATAAGATTTTTGAAGATGGATTTTCAACTAAGGGGACAAATCGAGGAATAGGTTTGTCTAGTCTGAGAGGGACATTACAAGAATATTCAAACGCTGCTCTTGATACGAAATTGGATGAAGAGAAGCAAGAGTTTATTCAGGAACTAGAAATCATGTAGAAAAGCGGGGAGATTATTATGCTTCCGATTTTTGTTTGTGAAGATAATAAGATTCAACGAGAACGGCTTGTTGGATATATCAATGATGCAATTATGTTTGAACATTATGATATGGAAGTTGAAATTGCCTCAGGAAATCCAGATGAAGTTTTGGAAGCTGTTCAAAAGAAAATGGGATTAGGGCTTTATTTCCTTGATATTGATTTGAATCATCTGGACTTTAATGGATTTGAGTTGGCCAAAGAAATTCGCAAGTTGGACCCACGTGGCTTTATTGTTTTCTTTACAACGCATGCTGAAATGACTTATTTGACTTTTACGTATAAAATCGAAGCAATGGACTACATTGTGAAGGATAATCTTTCGGATGTGAAAGAACGTGTTCGGGCTTGCTTGGAAAGTGTTCAGGAAAGGCTGGAGGATGACTCGAATACGAGTAACTATTTTACATTTCATGTTTCAGATAAAAAAGTTATTCATGAAAAAATGGAGGATATTCTCTTTTTTGAAACATCACCTAAAACTCACAGGGTTGTTATGCATAGCAAGAATCGGCAAGTTGAATTTTATGCCAAATTAAAGCAAATTGAAAATAGCTTGGGGGAACCCTTTTATAGGTGTCACCGGTCTTTCCTTGTCAATAAAGATAATATTAGTGAGGTGGACATGAAAACGGGGACAATTACGATGGTAAATGGTGAAGAATGTATTGCGTCAAATAAATTAATTAAGGGACTTCAGTTGTAGTAAAGGGCCGCATCTATTTTTTCAAATAGAACCGGCTCTTTTTACATTATTTGAATCTTGCGGAGAGAAAAGGTAAAATGGTAAGATGAGTAACTGTAATTTTGGACTGAATGAAAGATTTCATTAATGAACAGGGAGCTGAATGGAACATGCAGAGCTTTTTTTGAAAAAAAGAATGCTTAAATATCCATTATATGGCTTAATTGCTGCGACCATTATTCTGTGTGTCATCACCTTTTTTTTACGCTTGGTGGCTCTCCATTGTTATTTTTGTAGCTGGTATCGTGCTGATTACAGCGATGTTTTACTTTGAACACCGCTTGAACCAGGATGTGCAGAATTATGTTTCTAATTTAACCTACCGGATTAAGCGAAGTGAGGAAGATGCACTCGTTGAAATGCCGATGGGGATTATGCTGTATGATGAAAATTATAATATTCAATGGGTTAATCCGTTCATGACAAAGTATTTTGATAACAAAAGCGTTATCGGCGACTCCCTCGAAGAAGTGGGACCGGAATTCCTTTCTGTCATTAAAGAAGAAGGCAAGGAAGGTATCCAGACAATCAGTTGGAAAGATCGACGCTTTGATACGATCATTAAACGAGAAGAGCGGATTCTTTATCTCTATGACCGAACGGATTATTATGAACTCAACACCAAATATCGCGAAGAAAAAGCTGTGTTTGCGATTATTTTTCTGGATAACTACGATGAATGGGCGCAGGGGATGGATGATCGGCGTAGAAGTGGCTTGAATAGTCTCGTTACGACGATGTTAACAAACTGGGCGCAAGAAAGGCGGATTTACCTTAAGCGAATTAATGCTGATCGGTTCATCGCTTTCTTGAACGAAGAGAAGCTTGATAGATTAGAAGAAGAGAAATTTCAAATTCTTGACCGTATCCGTGAGCGAACTTCGAAACAAAATATTCCATTAACGCTGAGTATTGGTATCGGGCACAGAGAAGAAGATTTGATTGATTTGGCTGACCTTGCACAATCTGGGCTTGATTTAGCATTAGGACGTGGCGGCGACCAAGTGGTTATCAAGGAACCAGAAGGTCACGTGCGCTTCTACGGTGGGAAAACCAATCCGATGGAAAAACGGACGCGGGTTCGGGCGCGGGTGATTTCGCAAGCGCTTCAAGAGCTGATTAGCCAAAGCGATCAAGTTTTTGTTATGGGGCACCGCTTTCCAGATATGGATGTCATCGGATCAAGCTTAGGTGTGATGCGTATTGCTGAGATGAACGACCGCAGTGCATATGTGGTTGTGGAACCAGGGAAGATGAGCCCGGATGTTGAACGGCTGATGAGCGAAATTGAAGAGTATCCGAATGTTATTAAAAACATTGTGACGCCGCAAGTAGCAAATGAAAATATTACCAATAAAAGCTTGCTCGTCATTGTTGATACGCATAAGCCGTCAATGGTAATCAATCAAGAATTGCTTGAGTCAGCTTCGAATGTGGTCGTGATCGACCATCACAGGCGTTCTGAAGAGTTTATCGAGAATCCTGTACTCGTTTATATTGAACCGTATGCTTCTTCGACTGCAGAGCTTGTGACGGAGCTGTTTGAATATCAGCCAGATCTTGAACAAGTTGGCAAAATCGAAGCAACGGCACTCTTATCGGGAATCGTTGTGGATACGAAAAATTTCACTTTGCGGACCGGATCGAGAACGTTTGATGCCGCTAGTTATTTACGTTCGCTTGGAGCAGATACGGTGCTCGTTCAAAATTTCTTGAAAGAAGATTTGGCGACGTTTGCACAGCGTAGTAGTTTAGTTGAGGCGCTTGAGATCTATCATGATGGGATGGCGATCGCAAAAGGTGCTGAGGATGAGGTTTATGGCACGGTGATTGCTGCTCAAGCGGCGGATACGATGCTTTCGATGGAAGGCGTTGAGGCGTCGTTTGTTGTGACGCTTAGACCGGATAAGATGATTGGGATTAGCGCCAGATCACTTGGTGAAATTAATGTTCAGGTGATTATGGAAAAACTTGGCGGTGGTGGACATTTATCAAATGCCGCTACGCAGCTTAAGGGTGTTACAATTGAAGAAGCAACGAAAGAACTGATTGAGGCGATTGACGCTTATTGGAAAGGAGAGACTTGAGGTATGAAAGTTATTTTTTTGAAAGATGTAAAAGGTAAAGGGAAAAAAGGCGAAATAAAAGATGTTGCGGATGGGTATGCGCAAAACTTTTTGATTAAAAATGGTTACGCGGCTGAGGCGAATTCACAAAATATGAGTGCCCTACGCGGCCAGAAGAAAAAGGAAGAAAAGATAGCACAAGAAGAGCTAGATGAAGCGAAGGCGCTTAAAGAGAAATTAGAAGGGCTAACGGTTGAACTGAAAGCGAAATCTGGTGAGGGTGGTCGCTTGTTTGGTTCGATTACGTCAAAACAAATTGCTCAAGCTCTGCAAAAAGAAGAAGGTATTAAAATTGATAAGCGTAAACTAGAGCTTCCTGATGCGATTCGTTCACTTGGGTATACGAATGTTCCGGTGAAATTGCATCATGAGGTGATGGCGACGCTCAAGGTGCATGTTGGAGAAGAATAATTTAGCTGGAAAGGGAGCGTAGTGTCAGTGGATACTTTTCAAGATCGTACGCCGCCACAAAATGTGGAGGCAGAAAAAGCTGTTCTCGGTGCCATTTTTCTTGAACCGAATGCCCTGATTACGGCTTCTGAAATATTAATGCCGGAGGATTTTTACCGGCAGTCGCATCAATTGATTTTTGAGACAATGCTCGATTTGAATGATCACGGGAAAGCGGTAGATGTCCTTACGGTATATGAAACGCTTTCTGCAAGTGGTCGGATTGAAGATGCAGGCGGATTGCCTTATTTGACGGAACTGGCGGGTTCTGTTCCGACGGCGGCTAACCTTGAATATTATGCGCATATTATCGAGGACAAGGCGCTTTTACGGCGTTTGATTCGAACGGCAACGCAGATAGCAACGGATGGTTATTCGCGCGAGGATGAGCTGGATTCGCTCATGGATGAAGCGGAAAAAAGTATTTTGGAAGTGTCACAACGGAAAAATGTTGGTGCGTTCCAGAATATTAAAGATGTTCTCGTTAAGACGTATGATGATATCGAGATGCTGCATAATCGTAAAGGCGATATCACAGGGATTCCAACGGGGTTCCATGAGCTCGACAATATGACAGCGGGTTTTCAGCGCAATGACTTGATTATTGTGGCAGCTCGACCATCTGTTGGTAAAACGGCTTTTGCGTTAAACATCGCGCAGAATGTGGCGACGAAAACGGATGAGAATGTGGCGATTTTCAGTCTCGAAATGGGGGCTGAACAGCTTGTGATGCGGATGCTTTGTGCGGAAGGAAATATCAATGCGCAGAATCTGCGGACAGGGTCACTGACGAATGATGATTGGCAGAAGCTTACGATTGCGATGGGCACGCTTTCGAATTCAGGGATCTTTATTGATGATACACCTGGTGTCCGTGTGAATGAAATTCGTTCAAAGTGTCGCCGTTTGAAACAGGAAGCGGGTCTCGGGATGATTGTCATTGACTATTTGCAACTTATTCAAGGTAGTGGTAGAAGTGGCGAAAATAGACAACAAGAGGTTTCTGAGATTTCAAGGTCACTCAAAGCGCTTGCACGGGAACTTGAGGTTCCTGTTATCGCGCTTTCGCAGTTATCACGGAGTGTGGAACAACGGCAAGATAAGCGGCCGATGATGTCGGATATTCGGGAATCGGGTTCGATCGAGCAAGATGCGGATATCGTCGCGTTTTTGTATCGTGAAGATTACTATGACCGTGAAGGGGAAAATGATGGAACGATTGAGATCATCATTGCGAAACAGCGTAACGGTCCGGTTGGAGACGTGAAACTGGCCTTTGTGAAAGAATATAATAAATTTGTTAATCTCGAAGTGCGTTATGATGATGCAATGGCGCCACCGGGAGCTTAACGAAAAACCTATTTGTTTCTGGAGGACGATTTTATCCTCTTTAAACAGATAGGTTTTTTTAGTTCGATTTGCGGGAATGCAAAAGTTGAAGGGGTGAACGCTGATGATGAAAGAATATGGACGAATTTTAACGGCTGTTGATGGGTCGGAAAGCGGGGAAGCGGCTTTTTTCAAGGCAGTTCAAGTTGCGCTTCGCAACCACGCGGAACTTTTGATTGTCAATGTGGTCGATACGCTTTATTTTGCAAATGTTACGGCAGCAGACGGAGGCGCGACGGTTAACCAATTTACGGAAACTTCGAAACAATTACTTGAGGATTACCGAAAGCGAGCTGAGGAAATGGGACTTAGCAAGGTAAACGCAGAAGTGGTTTATGGCTCGCCGAAAGCACGGATCGTAGAGATCGCTGAAGAGGATTTTCACCCGGACTTGATCGTAGTTGGGGCGGTTGGTCAGTCAAGGCTTGCGCGGATGCTTTTAGGAAGTGTCGCTTCGTACGTAACCATCCACGCACCTTGTGATGTTTTAGTGGAACGGGAATCTATTTCAAAAAAATAATAGGAGGAAAAGACAAGAGTTCTCGAGCTTTCTTGTCTTTTTCGTTTATAATGGGAAGAGATATAGGCAAGAAAGGGGCGTATGGCATAGATGGTCAAGGTGTTGATTGCAGATGATGATGAGGCGATTCGAAAACTTGTGGGGCATTATGTGCGCACAGAGGGATTTGAACCAATCCTTGCAAGTGATGGAGAGGAAGCTTTGGAGTTACTTGAGGAACATGCGGCAGAGCTTGTAATCGTGGATTTGATGATGCCAAAACGAGATGGTTACTCACTTGCGAAGCATATCCGCACATTTTATGATATTCCGATTATTATGTTGACTGCTAAAAATCAGTTGCTGGACAAAGAAAAGGGATTTGAAGCGGGAACAGATGACTATTTGACGAAGCCGTTTGAACCAGAGGAATTGATTTTCAGGATTCGTGCGTTGCTGCGCCGGTTTCAGAAGGCGAGTGCAAAAATGATTGAAGTTGGAAATTTAACGATTGATAAAGGAAGTTATACAGTGAAAGCTGGCAGAAAAGAATGGTTACTTCCAGTGAAGGAGTTTGAGCTACTCTATCAGCTTGCGAGTTTCCCGGAACGAATCTTCACACGGGAAGAATTGATTGAACAAATTTGGGGGGAAAGCCTATGATGGGGCTGATCGTACAGTAGATGTACATATTAAGCGGTTGCGCGATCATTTTAAGCAAGAAAGCGGAATTTTAATCACGACTGTGCGCGGTTTGGGTTATAAATTGGAGGAACTTAAATGACAAGGTCGATTTATGGCAAGTTCGTTGCAGTCACGCTTGCAGTAATGTTTATAAGCAGTTTCCTTGGTTTCTTGTTCGCAAATATTTATTATCAGTGGAAGTTGAAACCGATCAATGATGCGAAGGTAACGCAAGTGACTGAGCGGGTGACGGATTTTTATCAAAAAAATGAAGAGCTTAATCTCGCAAGCTACCTAGAACAAGTGGGGGATATGGGTTATCAGTTGCTTTTGACGGACGGGAAGGCAGAAGAGCGCTATTTTGGTGGCGATTTCAGGGTGAAAAAGCTCGATCCATCCATTATTAAGCAAGTGCTGGATGGAAAAACGTATCACGGGATCGATCAATTTGATGGAGGCTTATTTGTGACGGGCTTTTTTGACAATCAGCTAAAAAATTCCATCGGCGTTCCAATTGAGACAAAAGATGGAACGAAAGCGTTGTTTGTGCGTCCCGATCAAGAAGCGCAATTTGGCGAGTTGCGATTTTTCTTTGCATTGATTTTGGTGCTTACGGCGTTCATTAGCATTGTTTTGGTATTTATTAGTACGCGGATGGTTGCAAAGCCGATTCGCAAATTGACGAAGGCGACGGAAAAAATCGCGGCGGGGGATTTTGATGTCAAACTTGATACGAAGCGCAAAGATGAAATTGGGCAACTGGGAGCTTCTTTTACTAAGATGACGGATGAACTCGCGGCAGTTGATGCGGCGCGCCAGGAATTTGTGGCGAACGTTTCTCATGAATTGCAGTCGCCGCTAACTTCGATGCACGGCTTTGCAGAACTTCTTGCGCAGGATAAACTTACGGAAGAAGAACGGAAATCTTACTTGGCGCTTTTATCACAGGAAACGGCGCGGCTTTCGAGGCTAACGAAACAACTGCTTTTACTAGCGTTTTTGGATAAGGAAACGGAAATGGTTGGGCAGGAAACGGTGGATCCAGCTCCAGCGATTCAGAAGGCCATCCGGATGTTTGAGTGGAAAATTCAGGAGAAGGAACTTAGCCTGACGATGGACTTGTCAGATGCTAAGGTGCAAGGGGATGCGGAATTGATCGAACAAGTTTGGCAAAACTTGCTTTCGAATGCGGTGAAGTATACGCCGGAACATGGTTCAATTGAGATTTCAAGCAAAGAGCAAGGGGATTGGGTCGAAATTCGCGTTTGGAATTTCGGAGAGCCAATTCCGGATGAAAAACTTGGAAAAGTCTTTGAACGGTTTTATCGGGGAGATGAATCTCGCTTGCGTAGCGGGGAATCAAGCGGATTAGGCTTATCTATTGTCGAAAAGATCATCCAGCTTTTTAGCGGGTCGATTGCGGTCAGAAGTGAAGCGGGTCTTGGAACGGAATTTATTGTTTGGCTCAAAAAGGCAAATTTGTAATCGGAAGTTCACATTCTGTTCACACTGGTATCTTACAGTAAGAGGGTAAGATAAAGGAGTGAACGGAATGTTTTTAGCATTAAAGGAATTGAAACATGCAAAATTAAAATTTTCGCTAGTCGTTTTGATTATGGTTTTAATCGCTTGGCTCGTATTATTTGTGACGGGGCTTGCAAATGGACTTGCTAGCGATAATGGTTCAGCGATTGAGTCGAGTAAGGCAACGGGGTTTTTAGTTGAGAAAGATTCGGATAATCGTTTGACGCGTTCGAGCCTTTCGGAAGAGAAGGTTCAACGAGCGGAAGAAAAATTTGGGAAGAACGCTACGGCGCTGGGTGTTCAAATGACTACGGTCACAAAGCCGAGTGCAGCGAAAAAAAACAGACGTGACTTTTTTTGGTATTGATCCTAGCCGTTTCTTGGTGCCAGAAAAAGTGTCTGGAAGTTCGCTTGCAGAAAACCAAGGAAATGTTGTGATTGCAGACGAGAAACTCAAAGAAAGTGGCTACAAACTTGGAGATAAAGTGAAAGATCAGATGAGTGGAGCGGTTTTTGAAATTACTGGTTTCGCAAAAAATGCTACGTATAGCCATACGCCTGTTCTTTATACTAATTTTGATAGTTTTAAGAAGCTACAACAAAGCGGGGCAAATTCATATAATGCGGTTGCTTTACAAGACGGGTCCGGTGAAGGGTTTACGCAAAACGGTCTGGTTTATGCAAGTGAAAAGGAAGTGCTTGAAAATATTCCAGGTTACTCTGAGGAGCAAGGCTCGCTTCTTATGATGATTGTATTTCTGTTTGTAATTGCCGCATTCGTATTGGCTGCATTTTTCTACGTGATTACGATTCAAAAAATGAACCAATTAGGTGTGCTTAAGGCTGTCGGAGCAAAAACGAGCTATTTAGCACGAAGTATTGTTTTTCAAGTAGTTTTTCTAGCTTTTGTCAGTCTAGTGATTAGTAATGCGCTCACTTTTCTTATGGCGCTTGCACTTCCTGATAGCATGCCTTTTAATTTAAGTCCGCTTACGGCACTGTTTTGTTCGGGGCTATTCATTTTAATGGCTGTGCTAGGTTCAATATTATCATTAAGCCGCGTTGTTCGGGTCGATGCGCTTGAAGCGATTGGGAGGGCAAACTGATATGCAAACGACAAAATTGAGTTTTAAAGATGTAACGAAATTTTATCACGATGGGGAAACGACGGTTGAAGTGTTGCGAAATGTGAATTTAGAGGTTGGACAAGGTGAATTTGTCGCCATTGTTGGTCCATCTGGGTCAGGCAAAAGTACATTTCTTTCCATCGCAGGAGCGCTGCTTACGCCAAGTTCGGGGCAAGTATTCGTTGATGCGAAGGAAGTCACAAATTTATCCAAGAAGAAATTAACGGAAACAAGGCTTAAAGAAATCGGCTTTATTTTTCAAGGTGCCAATCTGGTCCCCTATTTGACGGTGCTCGATCAGCTACTTGTAATTCCAGTTTTAAACGGCGAACGAAAAGTTGGGAAGAAACGTGCGCTTGGTTTGTTAGAGGAACTCGGGCTTATGCACCGGAAGAATCAGTATCCAGATCGGCTTTCTGGTGGCGAACGGCAACGCGTAGCAATTGCACGTGCGCTGATGAATGATCCGGAGGTGATTTTGGCGGACGAGCCAACGGCGAGTCTTGATTCGGAGCGTGGTCGGAAAGTGGTGGAGATGATCGCACGGGAAGTCAAACGTGAAAATAAGGCGGCTGTTATGGTCACTCATGATGAGCGGGTTCTTGATTTGTGTGATCGCGTAGTTCGGATTGAAGATGGTAGGCTTGCGGAAGCGCACTGAGGGCGATAAATTATAAAATGCGAACATTAAGTTTCTTGCTAAAAAAATCGTTCGTGATATTGATTGACGAATAGCAAGGGAGACGGTACAATGGAGAATGGAAATAAGGAGCTTGTTTAGTCAGGCTTAAATTATTAAAAGAGGTGTTTGCATGTCTTCAGTTGTTGTTGTCGGAACACAATGGGGCGATGAAGGAAAAGGTAAGATTACGGATTTCTTGTCGGAGAATGCGGAAGCGATTGCGCGTTATCAAGGTGGGAACAATGCGGGTCACACGATTAAATTTGATGGTGAAACGTACAAGCTTCACTTGATTCCATCAGGAATTTTCTATAAGGATAAGATTAGTGTAATCGGAAACGGGATGGTCGTTGATCCAAAAGCACTCGTCACGGAATTGAAGTATTTACATGATAAAGGGATCGATACGGGGAATCTACGGATTTCAAACCGTGCACATTTGATTCTGCCTTACCACATTCGGATTGATGAAGCAGATGAAGAACGAAAAGGTGCAAATAAAATCGGTACAACGAAAAAGGGCATTGGCCCGGCTTATATGGATAAAGCGGCTCGTGTTGGGATTCGCGTAGTTGATTTACTAGATAAAGAAACGTTTAAAGAGAAGCTAGAGCAAAATTTGAAAGAGAAAAATCGCTTGTTGGAACGTTTTTATGAACTTGAAGGTTTTTCGCTAGAAGAAATTTTGGATGAGTACTACGAGTATGGTCAAGAATTTAAAGAATATGTTTGCGATACTTCGGTTGTTTTAAATGATGCGCTTGATGAAGGCAAACGGGTCTTATTTGAAGGTGCGCAAGGCGTTATGCTCGATATTGACCAAGGAACTTATCCGTTTGTAACTTCAAGCAACCCGATTGCTGGTGGCGTTACGATCGGAAGCGGCGTAGGCCCGTCGAAAATCAATCATGTTGTTGGAGTTGCAAAAGCCTACACTTCTCGCGTTGGTGACGGCCCATTCCCAACTGAGTTATTCGATGAAACGGGTGAACGGATCCGTGAAGTCGGTCATGAATACGGAACAACAACTGGACGTGCCCGCCGTGTAGGCTGGTTCGACAGTGTTGTCGTTCGCCATGCTCGCCGCGTGAGTGGGCTAACGGATTTGTCACTTACTTTACTCGATGTATTAACTGGAATCGAAACGCTTAAAATTTGTGTAGCATACAAACTTGACGGAAAAACAATTACAGAGTTTCCTGCGAGTTTAAAAGATCTTGCACGTTGTGAGCCAGTTTACGAAGAATTACCTGGCTGGACAGAAGATATTACAGATGTTAAATCGTTAGATGAGCTTCCTGCTAACGCTCGTCATTATATGGAACGAATCGCGCAACTTACTGGCGTGCAAGTTTCGATGTTTTCCGTTGGTCCGGATCGAAACCAGACGCATGTCGTAAAAAGCGTGTGGCGTCTTGCTTGATCTTTAAAAAGATGCGTCCGCAGCTATTTTGCGGGCGCTTTTTTGTTCAAAGAAAATTGGTCTATCTCCACTCTGAATCTATCATTATTTCTCGGGAAATAAATCCCAATAATAGCTAATTAAAAATTTCACAATCTATCAGTATTAAAATGAAGCCGTTTTATTTTTGCAATTAAATTGTAAATTTTGCTTATAAAACCTGAATAAATAGCTATTTTGTCATGTTCATAAGGAATAAAGTCGAAAAAATCGCAAGTGTTTTTATTGCATTAAAAGAATAGAGTATGGTAAAATTCTTTTATTGATAGCGCTTACATTGTGAAAGGGGAAATTTACTACATTCTTGTTATTTTGCAAAATCTCTATTTTAAGCTATGATAAAAGTAGAGAAGAAACTGTTTTGACAAAGCTTTTTTTTTAAATTGGTAAGGCAGCAAAGAGTTTAAGCAAGGCCCAAGAATAATGAGGGGGAAGTACATAATGGAACAGAAACAAGAACTATCTCGTGGTTTGAAAAACCGGCATGTTCAGCTGATTGCGATTGGGGGAGCAATTGGTACAGGATTATTCCTTGGTTCAGGTAAATCCATTCATTTGGCTGGTCCATCTATTTTACTTGCTTATATGATTACGGGAGCAATTTGTTTTCTGATCATGCGAGCATTAGGTGAAATTTTGCTCTCAAATTTAAATTACCATTCGTTTGTAGATTTTGTACAAGATTATTTTGGAAACGCGGCAGCATTTGTAACTGGCTGGACGTATTGGTTCTGTTGGATTTCGATTGCAATGGCCGATCTGACAGCAGTAGGGCTTTATACACAATTTTGGTTCCCAAATGTTGCACAATGGGTACCAGGGCTAATTGCTCTTGTCCTTCTACTTGTAATGAACTTAGCGACTGTAAAATTATTCGGAGAAATGGAATTCTGGTTTGCATTAATTAAAATCATTGCCATTTTGGCACTTATCGTAATTGGCATATTCATGATTATCAAAGGCTTCTCAACAGATGCGGGAGCATCAACGTTCACAAATTTATGGAGCCACGGGGGTTGGTTCCCGAACGGAGCTAATGGGTTTATTTTATCCTTCCAAATGGTTGTATTTGCCTTTGTGGGGATTGAACTAGTTGGCTTGACGGCGGGGGAAACAGAAGATCCGGAACACGTTATCCCAAGAGCGATCAACAACATTCCCGTCCGGATTTTGATTTTCTATATTGGGGCACTACTTATCATTATGAGTATCTATCCGTGGAACTCAATCAATCCTGCAGAAAGTCCGTTCGTACAAGTATTCTCAGCGGTGGGAATTACAGCGGCGGCAGGGATTGTCAATTTTGTTGTTTTAACATCGGCAGCGTCTGCCTGCAATAGCGCAGTGTTTAGTACAAGTCGAATGGTTTATTCACTTGCAAAAGAGAAAAATGCGCCGAAAAGAATGACCAAATTAACATCACACAAAGTACCATCCAATGCGCTATTCTTCTCGTCGATTGTTATTTTAATTGCGGTTATTTTGAACTATATCATGCCAGAAGGGGTATTCACACTTGTGACGAGTGTTTCGACAGTATGCTTTATCTTCATTTGGGGTATCACTGTACTCGCACATTTGAAATATCGGAAGACGCGTCCCGAGCTAGCGAAGAAAAATAAATTCAAGATGCCACTCTATCCATTTTCGAATTATGCGATCTTAGTATTCTTGGCATTTGTCCTTGTTGTCCTAGCGCTAGCAGAAGATACTCGTGTAGCGTTGTTTATTACGCCACTCTGGTTTGTTGGAGTGTTGATCGTTTATTATATTCGTAAATCGCGGATTGTGCACAAAAACGAGCGCGAAGAATTAAGCGAATAAAAAAGGAAAAGCTTGAGCTAATGGGGGCAAGAAACCATTGGTTCGGGCTTTTTTATTAAAAATGCTTGCAAAAAATAAAGAAAGTGGTAGAATTAGTCTGTTGACAAATTTTTCACGGGTTATTAGCTCAGTTGGTAGAGCAGCTGACTCTTAATCAGCGGGTCGGGGGTTCGAACCCTCATAACCCATTGGGTGCCAAACCCTTGAGACTGGAGCTTTTTCGGCGTTTTTAAACGTTTGGAAGAAGAAGCTTGCAGTCTTTTTTTATATTCGAATACCAGAAACATTCACGAAATATCCCATGTTTTAAGAGAAAGACATGTTATGCTTATTGAATAAATGAGTACCATTAAAATGACAAGAGATACGAAGTCTTGAGAAGGGATCTGGGGGTTTTAGAGGTATGTTATTTTGAATAATTTGAAAATCTGTGTAAGGCAATGCCAACAAGGATATAACTTGTTGGTCTTTTTTTTATGTGTAATCGTTAGAAAAATTCACAAAATGTCCACATCTTCTTTTCCTTTCCTATGCTAAACTAAATGGGTAGAAAAAAGGAGACAGGCAGGTGAATGCATTTGGTGAAAGATGTTCATTATCAGGAAGATGATTTTGAAAAAGCAGAAAAAAGCATCGGAAACCTCATTGGAAAAGGAGCTTGGGGAAAAGGGGCTATAGACAGTTTAAAGGACGTCTCGAAAAACTTAGAGGAAGTGGAAAAAGATATTGCGAGATTGGATGCAGATGGTGCGATCTCTTTTTCTCACACAGATAACAAGCACAAACTCCAAGCACTCTATGAAGATTTTGAAGTTTTACACGACTTTGCAGGAGAAGCGGGGAACCTTGTAGAAGACAAGATTGACCAACCTTTTTATGAAGCATTAGACGAATTTGTGGAAGGTATGCGGGACTTAGATGCTTCAAAATTCACAACGAAAAATCGGATTGGTGCGACAACAACTGTCACGAGCTATGCGAATAGTTATACGCAAGAACAGATTGAAGTTCCCAAAAAGGAAGTCAGTTTAGACGATTTGTTTAGTGGGGATAATTATTATGCGGATCAAATGAAAGTCCAGTATGAAGAATGGAAACGGCAAAATAAAGATCAAGATGTGAGTCAAAAAGATTTTCGCTCAGCCATGATCAATTCCCGTGCTTTTGAATACACCTCGATTAAAGATGAGCAACAAAAGAAAGAGTTCTGGGTGAATGTTGTGGCGACGGTTGCCATTGTGGGCGTGAGTATTTTCTGCCCGCCAGCAGGACTTGCGCTAGGTTTGGCTTATGGTGGTTTAGAAATGAGTGCGGCAGTGAGTGGGAAAGATTGGTTAACGGGTCGGGAAATGGATACCTCAGAACGTGTCATGCGTGGAGCCTTTTCGCTGTTGGATATTGTACCGGGTATGAAAGCTTTTTCAGGAGGCACGCAAGCCATTCGGTCAGGCACGAAGCTAGCGAGTTTAAGCGACAATCTTTTGCATGGTGTGAAAAGTATTCCGTCTAAAGCGGATGACTTGATTAAACTAGGGAAAAGCAAAGCCTTAACAAGGATTAATAGTTTAAAAACAACGGTAAAAGAAGCAGTACATACGGGGATTGAAAAGAGTATCAAAGGGCTCGACGAAGTTGGAAAAGTGGCAGACAACTTCAAGAATAACTTGAATTTGAACTCAAGACGCCAACTCGCCGCTGATGGATTTGGGGCGCTTCCGGCTGGTGGGACTTCGAAAGTCACAAATGCCACGGAGAAAATGAAAGATGTCTTGCGGAAGTATGATTTGAATTTGAGTAGCGGAAGACGCGGAGTGGCAAGTGAGAAAGCCAGCGAGGCTAATGTTAATTTAATTGACGATTTTGTTAATGGTAAGGCATCATTTGATGATGCTTTACAAAGTTACTCTCAGAAATATGCTGAAATAGTATCTAAAAATGAAAAATGGTCATGGAATAAATCTATTCCTGGAGGAGAAAATTTATCAATTAAGCAGAAAAAACTGATAAAAGAAATGGCTGTAAATGAGGGCTTAATACCTGATGTAAAAGTGACTCCTGTAGAAAACATGAAATATGGATTTGCGGATTTTAAAGGCGCAGGAGTAGTTGAAGAAACTATTGACTTACCTAAAGATTTGTGGCTTAAATCAGATAAGGAACAGTTCGATTGGTTAAATGAACAAATTGGTGGTAGTCGTCCTGGCAAAACATGGCACCATACTGAAATTCCTGGTAAAATGGAGCTTGTAGATTTTGGCGTACACAACATTACAAGTCATAATGGTGGCAGAACTGTAGGAATGTGGGCAGATAGCGGAAGATAATAAAATAGTTTGGAGATGGTTTTATGAAAATTGAAGAAACATCCATAATTTTACCTTTACCTACTCAAAAAGATATAGAAAAAGAAGAACATTACTGGAAAGTGACGTTGCCAATTGAATATGTGACATTTATTTCCAAATATAATGGAGCAGTACCAATTACAAATGTTTTTACTGTTTCTTCACATGAGTATGTGATTGAAAGATTTTTATGTGTTTTAGAAGATAGTGAGGACAATGAGCTTGGTATGTACGATATAGATGTTGTGCTATCCCAGATTGAAGATAGATTAACTGATAATGAGGATTTAGTCGGAGTTGAATTATTGCCTATTGCAAGCTTGTTTGGAGGGGATTTTCTTTGTTTAAGTTTTAAAGATAGAGAACAGTCTCCTGCTGTTGGGGTATGGAAACACGAAGAATCTTCTGAATTAGAGCCAGTATTTTTGAAAGGATTTTCTAGTTTTAAAGAGTTTTTGGCGAACTTAACTGAGTAGTGGAAATATAAAAAGAAATTTAAGTAGACATGCTATTTTGCTAGATCCTGAGGGTGAACAAGAGAATTTAAAAAAAACGAATTCAACTTTAAAGAAGATTGACCAAGCATGATAGTTAATGGGTTTTCATTTCAAGTTGCATGGGCTACTTATTTTTTGGAGGAGATGGCTCAAAACTGCTTTTTAATAAAGACAAATGACTACATGTCAAATCCTTTTGTACAAAAATTAGAGGGCGAGAGAAAAGAAGATTTATATGCAATATACGCTTATGAACTTTTGAAGAAAAGACCTGAATTCATTCAATTTCTAGCCCTTCCATATGATTATATGGTTATTTTAAAAAATAATAATATAGAAGCAGTTTTAAATAATAAAGATGAAAATATATGGGAAAGCTAGTAAATGAAAATAACTGAAAGAAAATTAAAGATAGTAATATTTACTGCAAATTACAGTGTTGGTTCAGTTAAATTAAAAAGGGCTTGGGGGTTAGACAATGAAAGAAAGGATGAAAGCAAGTGACAAACGAAACTAGTGCCATAGTGGATGGAAATGGTTCTTTTTCGCGTTTTTATATCACGTTAAATGCATTTTTTAACCAAGAAACGGGTGGAAAGCTTTGGAAATTTAGTGTTTTAGAAAAATGGAGCCTTTTGATTGGAGTTTTGACCAGTATGGCCATTTTTCTAATGAGGAATTAGGTGGAATCAGGGTATCATATTCTTTAACCGTATAAATATATTTGTTACCATGATGGTGCAATAAATCATATCAAGGAGGCATCATTATGAACAATATGTTTGATTTAACGGGAAAAGTGGCAGTCGTAACTGGGGCTTCAAGTGGTTTAGGAAGAGACGCGGCACTTTGTTATGCAGATTACGGGGCTGATGTGGCACTTCTTGCGCGTAGAAAAGAAAAGTTAGATGAGGTGGCGCGGGAAATTACGGCAAAAGGAAGAAAAGCTATTCCGATTGTATGCGATGTTACGGATGAACATAGTGTTGAAAAAGCAGTAGCAGAAGTTGTGGAACATTTTTTTAAAAAATCGATATATTATTAAATAATGCTGGGGTCGCGATTATGGGAACGGTCGATCAGCTTTCAGAGGCAGACTGGGATACATCGATGGAAGTTAACGTGAAAGGGATGTATTTAATGTCTAAATTTGTACTTCCACATATGCGAAAACAAAGGTATGGGAAAATCGTGAATTTAGCGTCCATTAATGCCGTTGTGGCAGATAAAGGTTATGAGCTCGCAAGGCATGCTTATAATACCTCAAAAGCGGCTGTGCGCGGTTTGACAATGGGGATGGCTGCTACTTATATGGAAGAGAATATTACAGTCAATTCTATAGGACCTGGGTTATTTGAATCAGAAATGACGATCGATTCGCTATTTAAGCATGAAGATTTCATAAAGCTCTATAATCAATTGACACCGGCCTCAAGACACGGCAGAAAAGGAGAGCTTAACGGCACCATCATTTATTTATCTTCGGATGCTTCAACTTATGTGACGAGTCAACACATTATTGTAGATGGCGGTTTTACAAGCGTTTAAGCAAGAAAGGAAGCTTCGTAAAGAGGCTTCCTTTTTTTTAGTCTAGCTATTCATTTTGGATGGCGACATGTGTTAAAATCTCGCTTGGCTGCCGAAAGACATGTTCGGCTTTTTCAAAGCCTTTTTCGGATTTTGCTCCCCACAGCGCCAAACCAAAATCGACTCCGGCTGAATGGGCGCAAGCCATGTCGTAAGGCGAATCACCGACGTAAAGCACTTCCTGCGGGTTTCTTGCAAGAAGTTCTATTGCTTTAAGTAGCGGATCAGGGTGTGGCTTGTGATTCACTGTGTCGCTTGCACAAACGATCGCTTGAAAATAGTCACCAATTCCAAATAGGTAAAATCCTTTTTTCATCTCATAACTATTTTTGGAAGTGACGACACCACTTTCTGGGATTTGCGCTAGCACAGCCTCGATTCCATCAAAAAGCTGAACTTCGCTAGCCATCTGGACTTCCCGTTCCATCCATTTTGTGAGGATTTCTTCCTCATTTTGAATATTTAAACGCTGAATCGCTTTTTCACCTGGAATGCCAAGCGCGAATCGTAATTCTTCATGTGTATAAAATTGGTCTTCTTCTGCTAAAACCGATTGCAAGGAATGCAAAACCGCTTTTTCGGTATCTAAAATGGTGCCATCCACATCGAAAACAATCGCTTGATACATCTCGATCCTCCTCATTTTGAAAAAAAGTATTGGTGGTGTGTTGTGTAGCGGCTTCTTTTCGGTTGCGGTGTGCTAGTTTTTGGTAGCCCTTGCTTCGTGTGGAGCGCTTCATAGAAGGGAAATAGTTTTTCTTCCGTTCCCGTAATCTCGAAACAGGTTTTTTCGCAGCTAAATGTTAAATAAACTTGGCCATTTTCTGGTATCAGCGCAATGTTCTCTAAGGTTTGCAAAGGATAGGTGTGTCGCTTTCCCATTTTGTAACCATAATTTTGTTCAAATACCAGATAATCTCGGTCTATATAAAATTCCCCGTATTGATACTCCATGCCAATTCCAGAATGGACTTTACAGATTCCTTCAAGTTGCACTGTTTTCACCCTCTTCATATGTTATATCTTAGTTGTAAATGATGAAACGGGTTTCATGTCAAGCGTGATCCTTAAGAAAATTTATAAAGATTTTCGTTTAACGAGTTCATGATGGATTTTTTGTTTCTGCACTTTGTCAGAATGGAAAATCGAAAAGGCAGCCGTTCCAAGCCGTTTCAAATGATGATCCAACGTCGAAATCTCCAAGACCTCACTGACCGGCAAATTTTCTTGCCCTAAAATCGCCAGATCTTCAGGAACTCGCAAACCGTTTTTCCGTGCGTAAGCGAAGATTCCCGCGGCGACTTCATCTCCTGTCGCATAGATCGCATCTGGCTTTACAGGCGCTTTTTCCAAGAAATACTCGGCGGCGGCTTCCCCGTCCGAAACGTCATAACAGTTGTTGAGCATATTGGCGCGATTCGCTTTGGTCGCAAAAACTTCCTCAAACGCGGCAATTTTGTTTTGCGTGCTCGGACTAATGCGATCTGTTCGCCCTGTTGTGAAAGCGACATTTTGATAGCCTTTGTTTTGGATGAAGCGAAAGCCATCTTGGAAGGCTTGGAAACGATTGATATACGCACAGGAAAGCTCAGGCTGCTCGGTTTCTTCGCAAAAAACAAGCTGTTCGACTTCAGCTACTTCGAGTAAGGATTGAAAAGGGTTCGCCCGAGAAGTGATGATGATGCCATCCACTTGTTTGGTTTTCAGCATTTCGAGGTGTTTCAATTCTCGTTTAGGGTCGTAACCCGTTGGTAGGAGCGTGACAGAATATTTTTCACGAAAAGCCGCTTCGAGAATTCCACTTGTGATTTTATCGAACCAAGGATGATCCGTATACGGCAAAATGACGCCAACTGTGTTAGTTTTTCCGCGCGCTAGATTCATCGCACTGCGGTTTGGTATGTAATCCAGTTCATGGATGATAGCTTCGACGCGTTCGCGTTTGTCGGCTGCAACGTAAGGATGTTGATTTAAAACCCGCGATACGGTTGTAACAGAAACCCCAGCACGCTTTGCAATCTCTTTGATATTTGTCACTTTATGATACCTCCCCTAGCAAATAAAGACAGAGCGGTAACGCCGCTCTGTCTTTACGTTAAGCAAGTTCAAGCTTTACAGGTTCAGCTTCGGGCTTTTTTGCCCGTTCGACCCTGATGGAAACTAGCCTCGCTTCTTTTATTTCGAGCGCTGTGAATGTGAAATCTTCATATTCAGCTACAACTTGTTCGCCGTCTTCCGGGATATTCCCGATCAGAGTGAGTACGAAACCTGCAATCGTATCTACACCGCGGGAAGGAAGCTCGACATCAAACATGCGATTAAAGTCATCAAGCGCAAACATACCTTCTAATTCATAGGTGTTTTCATCTATTTTAGTAAACTCATTAGTTAAATCATCATATTCGTCATCAATATCGCCAACGATTTCTTCAAGCATGTCTTCAATGGTAATGAGACCTGCCACACCGCCGTATTCATCCATTAGCACCGTCATTTGATTTCGCGTCCTCTGCATATTTTTCAGAAGATCATCAATGAAGATTGTTTCAGGCGCAAAATAGGCGTCTTTGATGAGTGAATGAATATCTACTTTTTCAAATCCGACTTGTCGTGCTGCAGCGAAATAATCTTTCAAGTGCAGAATACCTACAATCGAATCCGCGTCATTTTTATAAACCGGAATTCGCGAGTAATTCTCATTCAGTAGCAAGTCACAAATTTCATCCGGCGCCATATCAATATCGAGCATGAACGCATCCGTCCGTGGCACCATTGCTTCTCGCGCATATTTATCGTCAAGTTCAAACACACCGCGAAGCATGCTGAGCTCTTCTTGTTCAATTACGCCTTCTTTCCCGCTATTTTCGACAAGCAGCTGCATCTCTTCACGCGTCATCTTATCTTCTTCATCCGTTTTGTCCATCCGCGTCAACTTTACAAGAACATTTGTTGAAAACGAGAGGAACCTGACGAACGGACGAAGTAGAAACCCCACGATACGAATGGGTGTAACTGCAAGCCGCGCAATCATCTCAGATTTCTGTAAAGCGACTCGTTTCGGATAAAGTTCACCAAAAACTAAGGTAATATACGACAAAATAACTGTAACAACGATAATGGCGAGTTCCTTCGCAAAGACTCCTCCACCAAAAACCGGTTCAATCCGCGTTGCGATACTTGTTGCTGCCGAAGCACTCGAGAAGAAACCTGCTAGCGTGATACACACTTGGATGGTCGCTAGGAAGTTACTAGGATCATCAAGCAGCTTTACTAATTTGATTGCTTTTTTATCTCCTTGCTCGGCTTGGTTTTTTACGCGTCCTTTGTTAAGCGAAACAAGCGCCATTTCAGCTGATGCGAAAAAGGCATTCAGTAGCGTAAGAACTAAAATGAGAATTAATTGAAAGATAATCTGCTGACTCTCGGGGTCAGGTGACATAAAATCGACCACTCCTTAAAAGAAAATTTGGATAGCCAGAATTAGATCCAGCTATCCAAATTTTACCATGCAATCAACCATTTGGTCAAAAAAGCATGCTTTATTTTCAGAGTTTTTTGAAGACCTGGAGGGCGTCCGCCTTGATCATTGTATGCGGGAAGGGCAAGAAAATATTTTCTTTATTCACCGCAAAAACGCTTGCCTTAGGATTCCTGTAATCAATCAAATTACAAAACGGGCTGACTTTGAAACTCGTCCCGGCAATAATGACAAGATCCGCAGTTTGCAGAGCCTGGATGGCATTTTGGATGGCATCAGCGGCGATGCCTTCCCCGTAAAGCACAACATCCGGCCGAACTCGACCACCGCAATTTTGATGGCTATCCGATTTTAAATACGTTTCGATTGGGACGGTTTGGCCGCATTTCGTGCAGTAACAGTGATACAAACTACCATGGAAATCCACAACTGATTTTGACCCAGCTGCTTCGTGAAGGCCATCAATATTTTGTGTAACCACTGTGACGTTTTTTTTCTTCGCCAATCTCAGCAATTTTTAAGTGAATGGGATTCGGTTTGGCATCTGGATAATACATATTTTCTGTGACGAATTGATAAAAAACATCCGGTTCATTTGCGAGACAAGCCTCACTTAATAAGTATTCTGGATTGTGCTTTCCGGCATAAAGCCCATTTTTTGAGCGGTAATCCGGGATCCCCGAAGGCACGGAAACCCCCGCGCCTGTCAAAAAGACAATTTGGTTTGCGGCGCGCACGGCCGTGCGAAGTTGATCGATTTGTTCCATCTGAATCATTCCTCCTGTTTCTTGTGATGAGTCGTTCGGTTAAAAATAGCCACGAGGCAGACGTTTAGCAAAATGAAGACGGCGACAGCTAGGAAAACGTCACTATAGCCGAAATGGGCGGCGATGCTTGAGCCAATTAGCGGTCCGATGACATTCCCAATGTAAAGAAAGGACTGGTTGTACCCGAAAATCCGCCCAGTGAGGTCGCGCGGTGCATTTTTTGAGAGTAGAGACTGAACGGCTGGGAGAAGCGCGCCGTCTGCAATTCCAAGCAAGAAGCGCAAAACGCCAAATTGAAATGGTGTCTCGGCAAACGCCATTGGGATTTGCAGGAGCATGGAGCCAATCAAAGCGCCGAGCAAGACTCGTTCAGTGCCAATTTTGTCGCCCCATTTGCCGAGGCGCGGGGCTGCAAGTAAGGAAGCGACGCCGGGGACGGCGGCGATCATCCCGCTGATGAAAGCGATATTTGCGATGTTTCCGGCAAGGTCGCGGACGTAAAGCGTTAAGATCGGACTAATCGCGTTATTTGAGACTTGGATAATCATCGAAGTGAAAAATAAAATGATAATGAGTTTCGGGTTTTGAAGGGCACTAAAGACTTCTTTGAAGGAGCGGACTTCCTGTTTCTCGACCGGAGTAAAATTCTCTTTTACAAAAAACAGCGTCAAAAGGAAGCTTCCGGCGATTAGTGTTCCGGTGATGAAAAAGACGGGACGAACCCCAAAGATATCGGACAAGAATCCCCCAATTAGTGGCCCGATTAAAACGCCAGAAACGGCTGCTGTTGAAAGTGTTCCTAGAGCATAGCCGCTCTTGTGGCGCGGCACCTGTGTGGCAATTAGCGCATTCGCTGTCGAGATGTAGCCTGAGAAGATTCCCATGAGGAGTCTCAGTCCGATGAACTGAAAGACGTTTGTGACAAGCCCCATCAAAATCATCGCAATACTCATTCCGAGTGCAGCGCGAAGGAGCATTAAGCGGCGCCCTTTACGATCGGCCAAGTTCCCCCAAATCGGTGCCATAATGGCAGAAACAAAAAAAAGTCGAGCTAAGCGCGACACCTGAATAAAGACTGACTTGGTCGGGATCGTGGATGCCAAGTTCTTCTACGTATAGAGGCAGGAAAGGCATGATCAGGTTAAGTCCGGTGCCCGTTAAAAAGCAACCAATCCAAACAATATAGAGATTTTTCTTCCAATCTTTCAAAATTCTCACCTGATTTCCTGCGATTTTCTCTTCTATTATTTCATAGTTTGAAAAGGTTTGAAAATAATTTGCTGGGAAGAAGGGAGTGCGGATTAGTTTTTAGTGCTGAAGGGAGAGTAAATTATAGGTAAATAAAAAAAAGAGAGTTGTGCAAAAAGCACAACTCTCTTTTTTATTCTTCCTTCAAATTTTCAAGTGGAACCCAGCCAGCCGTTTCATCTTCATCGATACACCACGCCCAGCCGTTTAATTCTCGGTTGCTTTCAAGCTTATCACCCGGCTTAACATCAAGCTCGCGTGCGGAATAATCTTCCAAAACGGTTCCCGACTTGCTATCTGGAACGCGGGCAATAATTTGTTCTGGGATATAGCCTTCAGCGCCACTTGATTTGATTTTACAAAGCATCCACCCAGGATACGTTTTATCTTCATCAAACACCCAGATTTCTTCATTTTTATTCGCGAAAAGTGGCTTAGCAACATCTGGATGATGGGCTTTTTTTACAATGAAATGTTTGTTCATTTTTTAGTCCCTTCATAATCCGCTAAGAATTTATCAATTCCAATATCCGTCAGTGGGTGTTTTAGCATTTGTTCAAATACTTTAAACGGCACGGTTGCGATATCTGCACCAAGTTTGGCGGATTCGATTACGTGGATTGGATGGCGAATGCTTGCCGCAATGATTTCTGTTTTGATGTCATGGATAGCGAAAATTTCTGCGATGTCACTGATGAGTTCTAATCCATCTTGACCAATATCATCTAGTCGACCGAGGAAAGGAGAGACGTAAGAAGCGCCAGCACGTGCAGCAAGTAGCGCTTGTGCAGCTGAGAAAACGAGTGTGACATTCGTTTTAATTCCCTCTTCATGTAACGTTTTGACGGCAGCCATGCCCTCACCTGTCATAGGGATTTTAACGACCATATTTGGATGAATAGCCGCTACAAGCCGACCTTCTTCAACCATTTTATCGGCTTCTAAACTTACCACTTCCCCACTGATCGGTCCGTTAACAATCGAAGTGATTTCTGTTACCACTTCTTTAAAATCCCGTCCTTCTTTTGCAATCAAAGAAGGATTGGTTGTGACACCATCAATAAATCCCATGCGACTTGCTTTCTTTATTTCGTCTACATTTGCCGTATCAATAAAAAATTTCATCAGTCTTCCTCCTTGTTTAAAACGCTTTCATTCATTATAACGCAATCCACCTATTTATGCCTTGATTGTGCTTTCTTAAAAATTGGTTGCATGGCCAACTGATTTCTAGTAAACTAGATTAGTTGACTGCGCAACTTTATTGCGAAAATAGTAAGATTTGAGGCGACTTAATTGACAGAAAGACATGAAGCAATTGTAAAATCAATGGCGATGATTCATCGCTCGGAACATATTTTCAAAGACAGCAGATTGGCGGAAACGGGACTTTGTGTTGGACAACTCCGCTACTTGTTCACGCTTTACAAGGAAGACGGACTTGCTCAAGAAGCGTTTGTGAAGCGATTTTCAGTTGATAAGGCAAACGTGACAAGACACATCAAACGGCTAATGGAGCTCGGGTTCGTGCGACGTGAGCAAGATCAAAAAGACAAGCGTATCCAGCGTATTTTTTTAACAGAAAAGGGGTTGGCGCAAAAAACGTTAATAGAGGGGCTAACGGAACAGTGGAACGACTGTTTAACAGCAGGATTTTCGGAGCAAGAAAGGTCGGAATTTTTTCGTTTGGTCGTCCAAATGGCAGAAAACGCAACTTGTGCGGCTAAAAAGGAGGAAAGTGTATGAAAGAACAAAGTAGAAGACTCGGTGAAGATAGTATTGGTTCTTTGATGGCGAGGCTTTCCATTCCTGCATTTGTAGGGATGTTCGTTATGGGGATGTACAATATTGTCGACACGATTTTCGTCTCATATGGTGTCGGACCGAATGGGGTTGCGGCGCTTTCGATTGCCTTCCCAGTTCAGATGATTTTGATGGCGATGGCAGCGATGTTTGGTATCGGGGGCGCATCAATTATTTCTAGATCGCTCGGTGCTGGCGAACAAAAAACAGCGAACACGGTATTCCACCAGGTTATTTGGCTAGTCATTTTTTCAAGTATACTTATTGCTATTTTAACTTTTATTTTTATTGATCCACTGATTACCATGTTTGGTGCACCAGCCGAAATTCATCAAATGACAAAAGAGTTTCTAGAAATCATCTTACTTGGTGCTGTATTCCAATCATTCGGGATGGGAATGAATAACATTGTTCGTTCAGAAGGAAATGCGAAAACAGCCATGCTTACAATGATTATTTCAGCAGTCATCAACATGATTTTGAATCCAATTTTTATTATGGGACTTCATATGGGCGTCCGCGGTTCAGCGCTTGCGACGCTTATTGCGCAAGCGATTGGAGCAGCTTGGCTATTATTTTTATTTTTTTATCGGGTAAAAGCACGTTATCCCTTAAAGGTTTTAGTTTGCGAATGGATATGAAAATTGGTTTGCGGATTGTGGCAATTGGCTTCCCATCGTTTGTCATGATGGCGTCTGGAAGTGTTGTTACGATTGCGGTTAACTGGATGCTACAAATTTATGGAGGGACGATGGCGATTGCGGCGTTCGGTGTAGCCAACCGAATTGCATCGTTCGCGATCATGCCAATTAATGGGGTAACACAAGGAATGCAGCCGATTGTTGGCTTTAACTATGGTTCGAAGCAGTTTGGGCGCGTGAGTCATTCGGTGAAACTAGGGATGCTCGTTGCGACGATTTTGTCACTCATCGCGTTTGCGGTTGCAGAGATATTCCCAGCAGAACTAGCGCGAGTTTTCTCATCTGACCCAGTTTTGATTGCAGAAAGTGAAGAAGCGCTCCGAATCATGCTACTGGCAGCGCCGACGATTGGGTTCCAAATTGTTTGTGGTGGTCTTTATCAGGCCCTCGGAAAAGCGCGGATTTCCTTTATTATTTCTCTGATGCGGCAAATTATTTGTCTTGTGCCGCTACTCCTCATTTTGCCAAACTTCTTTGGTTTATCAGGCGTATGGTATGCCTTCCCGATTGCTGACCTTCTGGCCTTTTCGGTTTGTGCGATCATTTTGGCAACGACTTGGCGGAAAGTTTTCCGGGAAACAGAAATGGTTCGTTAAAAAGCGAAGGAGCTAGTGCTCCTTCGCTTTTCGTTTGGATTTTGTTAAATGCCCACATAATGTCCGACAATATATGTAATAACCATGGTTAGCATGCCCACGAAACAATTTCGAAGGACAGCTGGTCTTGTTGGAGCATTTCCAAGATAAGCGCTTGTATATCCAGTAATGGCAAGCGCCACTAGCACAGCAACAAATGTAAACCAGATTCGAATGGAAGCTGGAAGAAGAGTAATCGTAAGCAGTGGCAAAATAGCTCCTACTGAAAATGAAAACAGGGAGGAAAGCGCTGCACTGAATGGATTAGCATAATCGTTCAACTTAAAACCAAGAACTTCTTGAGCTTGCACGCCAAGTGCGTCTTTTTTCATCAGTTCAGAAGCCACTTGATGCGCCGATTCATCAGACAGACCTTTCGCTTTATAAATTTCAATTAGTTTTTGTAATTCGCCTTCATAATCTGTTTTCAAGGATTCCCGCTCTTTTTTGACAAGCGACTTTTCAGTATCCTTTTGAGTGCTCACTGAAACATATTCTCCGCCTGCCATCGAAAGTGCACCAGCAAGAAGACCTGCAATACCGGAAATCAAAATTGTGAACGTTGATGTTCTGGCACCGGCTACCCCGATAACAATCCCAGCCACCGAAACAATCCCGTCATTTGCTCCGAGAACGCCTGCCCGCAAGACGTTGAGCCGTTCACTTAATGTCATTTTCTTCATAACTTTGCTCCTTTCTTTTATTTTCTTATACCCGTTTTTGAAGGCATTCAACGAAAAGTGTTCATAAAAAAAACACAACCTGCTTCTTCAAAAAGAAGCAAGTTGTGCAAAGAAAATGATTATTGTTTTCTAAGTCGATATAGAGCTAGGCTGGTAAGGAAGATTCCTGCAAGCGAAGCAAGACCCGCAGAATCGCCTGTTGCAGGGAGGACGCCTTTGTTTCCTGCAGGAGTAGTTGAAGAAGGTTTTTCTTGGGGCTTCGATTCCGTGCTCGTGACAGGATCGTCGCTAGAATCTGGGACTTCCGGCTTCACTTCGGTATCGCTCGCTTCAACTTGAACTGTGAAAGCCGCACTATTACCAGCCTTGTCCGTCACGTGCACCGTCAGTTCGTCGCCCGCAGCAAGCTTGAGCGAAGAGACCGCCAACTTAAATGCGCCAGATGGACCAGCTGTACTAGAAACAGCAGGTGAGACTTTTAAGCTTCGTTCAGCTTTCGCTATATCCGCTTTTTCAACAGTGAGCGAAGCCCCGCCAAGTGTAACACCGGTCAAAAAAGAATCCTTGTCGGTCAACTTATCAAAACGAGTCGCATCCCGAATCGCTTTTACCGCTTCCTCTGCTAACTGTTCTGCGGATTTATAAGTTTTACGACCCTCTTCTTTCGCTGAAATGAGTTTTCCTTGCGCCGTTTGGTCTTTAATGTAATTAATAAACGTTTCCGTGTCAGGATCAATCGCTGAAACGAGTTTTCCTTTGGTAAACGCCGAGAAACCATCCCCGCCCCCGTAAAGAAAATCGTTAATCACAACTTTATAAGTTTTGCTTAAATCAAGCGGCTCCCCATCTTTAGTGGTCACATTCGCTACTTTGTAAGCATGCTCGAGGTCATCTGTATCCGTAAACTCATATTTCAATCCCGAAATCTGTAAGAAATACCGCTCATCACTTAAATATTGCTGATTAAGCGCTTCGAGAATCGTAGCCCCGTCCAGTTCGACCACCTGTAAAATATTCCCGAATGGCTGAACCGCTTGAGCAGCCCCCCAAGTAATTTGATGATTCGCATCCGTCACAAGATCAGCGCGGATACCACCGTTATTGGTCATCGCAAAATCAGCCTTCACGCCCGCTTTTTCTGCCATCTCAAGTTGCGCATCCGTAATCAAATTGCCAAGGGCAGACTCTTTCGCATCAATCGCCGCACCGCTTTGGTTTGTTTCCCGAGTAATCGTTCCATTCTCTGTTTTTCCAATCGGTTCATTAATCGTATCCGCGATCCGTGCAGCTGCATCTTTTGTGATCGCCGTGATAGCGCCATCCGGTGTGACCGAACGCGTATTATATGTAATTTTCGCATCCGGCGTTTTCACGAAATCTCCTGTTTCTGGATCAATTTCTCCCGTAACATTTGAAAAAGCCTTTCCGTTGTTGTAGCTTTGCACAATCCGCGTAGACCCCACAATGCCATTCGTATATTGGTGATTATGTCCGGCAAGAACAAGATCGACCGAGTTTTCTGGATCGAGCTGATTGACTTTCATTATCATATTAGCGGCCTCGCCGTTTACATCTTTCCCCGTTCCTGAATTCGGATTCCCATCCGAAAGCGCTGGAACATGCGAAAGCACCACAATCGCATTGACCCCTTGATCACGCAAAATTTTCGCATACTTCGCAACCGTTTCCGCCTCATCAAGAAAATCATAATCCTTAATATGGTTTGCAAGCACAAGATTTGGAATTTCAGTCGTCACAATTCCGATAAAGCCAATTTTCTCCCCGCCGACATTTTGAATGGTATAAGGCTTAAAGCCCTCGGCAACATTCGTTGTCCCTTTATCAACAACATTTGCTGCGACAATTTCCATCTTGCTTTGTACACGTGGATAATTCTCAACAATTGGTCCGAACTTGTCTGTTGCAACCCCGTCTAAAATTCGTTTGTATTCAGGCAGCCCTTCATCGAATTCATGGTTTCCGAGAGTCCCAACTTTAAAGTCCATCGCATCAAGTGCCTTCATCGTGGGCTCATCTTGAAGTAGCCCTGAAACAGCGGGGCTTGCGCCAACCATATCTCCAGCTTGAACACGAATTGAGTTTCCCGCATCAGCCCCCGGATTTTGAGCCAAAAAGTCAGCTTGCGCAAGATCTAAGTTAGCAGAAAGAAAGTCCGCTCCACCAATCGCATTTCCAGAAGCATCCTTAGAAGCCGTATCAAGCGCTCCGTGAAAATCATTAATCCCTAAAAATTGAACCGGAACAAGCGGTTCAGCTGCAACTGCTTTACCCCCGTTAAATGGTAAAGCCATTCCCAAAATCAAACTTGTTGCGAGTACTAAATGTGCCATTTTTTTTCTTCCAGTTTTTCACAAGCATACTCTCCCTTTCCCCTTTTTGTAAACGCTTAACAACAAACGTTCAGCTACATTTTAGCAAAGCCGAAAGGGAATAACAACAAGAAACAAGTGAAAGTTACGTAAATAAGATTAAACCTTTTTCAAGAAACTGTTAAAAAGCCTACAACGAATAAATGTGAAATCTAGCAATAAATGTTGTCTTGTCCACTTGAATAGACGCTTCCGTATAATCATAACGATCCATAATTTTAAACAAAATGCCGAGACCGCGTCCTTTGTGATTAGGCTTCGTCGTAAAACTTTTTTTTCGTAATCTTATCCGTATCAATCGAAACATTTGGGTCAATTTGATTCTCGACAGTAACTACCAAATTTCCATCCGAATGCACCAATTTGATTTCAATAAAGGGGCTTGGAGCGCTTTTTGAAGCCTCGAACGCATTGTCTAAAAGAATTGTAAAGCTCCGAATAAAGTCGATTAAATCAATCCCAACGTAATTAATCGTATCAGGAACGACGAGCGAATAAGGGACGCTTTCTTGCGTTAATTTATCTGTATAAAGTTTCAATAAACCTTGGACGGGTGGAACACCAATTTTGAGTAGTGCCGTTTCATTTTGATCGAAAATATTATCATTAAAATAGCGTGTTTGATCTTTAATCAGGCGCAGAGCTTCCTCGTTTTCATTTTTTTTTAATGTGGAGCGCAAGCGAAAGCAAAATGTTGTTGTAATCATGTTTAAAGTCATGCAAGTTTTCGGATTGTATATTATAGTAATCCGATTGGCTAGCTAAATGATTTAATTTTTCTTGGCTTAGTTCACTTCGAATGAAAAAAGCGGTAAAGATGATACCGTTTGTTGAATAAAGAAAAATAATAAGAGAACTATAGAGATTTCCAAAAGTAGTTGGCCAAGGATAGAAAAAGTGAATAGCGTTTACGATGAAAAGCCCCGTGATTAAAATAAATGAAAACAAATAGTATTTTTTTACAAGATGATCAAACATCGCATAAAAGTTAAATTTTTTGAGTAGTTGGCGAAGAATGAATGCAAACAGCACGGTGAGAAGAAAGTTAATCACCGCTAAAACCAGTGGAGGCTCTGTCCAAAACAAACGTGAAAAATCAAAAGTTAAAAACCAAACAAAACCGTTTAGAGTGTATACAGTGATCAATAAAATAGCAGATAATAGCCATTTTTTGGTAAATAGATAGAAGTATGTGAAGATAAGTAAAAACATAAATGCAAGATCGAAGCTGATCGAGAAAAAGTCACCGAAAAAATAGAGAATAGCAAAAAGGACAACAATGGAAAAAAGCATTATCGTTGTCTGCCGTTTATTCAAAAGAAGTTTGTAACTTAGAAAAAAGATAATGAAGAGTAGATTCAACGAGTAATTAATTGCAATAATAAACAAGCAAACCACTCCCTTTTTCTAGAACGATGAACATTAATAGAGCTCATCGAAAGCATCTAGGATTTTTTTTTATGATCCGTTTACTGACGACAATTTCATAGCCAGAACGAAACTGCACATAACCCGATTTTTTATCGATTGATTGAATTTGGTTGAGATTAAGAATGTAGGACTTTAGATTAGTCATCATAAAAGGTGTATTTAGTTGAGGGGCTAGCTGACTAATGGACGATCGAAAAATAATATTTTCCTTTAGCGTGTGTAGTCTCAGGTAACCTCGTTGGTGTGGAATGCTTTCAACTAGAATGATTTCATTCATATCAATAAAACGTGACAAATTCCCTTGTTTGATTTCAAAAACGCTTGAATGTGACTGAGCATCCGAAATCAGCTTTTGAGCAATTTCAATCAGTTGTTCTTCCACTGTTTCAATCCGCTCTGGATTTTTAATGACATAACCTGAAGGGAGGATTCCGCGATTGATAATTTCTTCTGCTTTACGCTCATCCCCAGTGACAAAATAAATGGAGCAATAAGCATTTTTGTCACGAATCGCTTCAGCCAAATCAATTCCATCCATCCGCGTTTTAAAATCAATATCAAGCAAAAAAGCATCTGTGCGTTTAATACTGTCAATTTTGTGCACTTTCAGAAATTCATCTGCATTTAAGAACGATTCGATTTCAACTGTAATCGGTCGCTTTTCTAAAAATGTAGTAAGTGTCTTTTCCAAATAGTCTTTTTGTAAAAAATTATCTTCTATGATGAATAGCCTCAATTTGATCACCTCAAAAAATGACAATAAGTGCAAAATCATGGTTGCAATGTTCTTCAGCGAGATAAAAAACATACTATCATTAAAATAAGAAATGTAAAATATTTTATTTATATTTTGACATAAAATCGCCATAAATGACTAGGGTTTTGCACAAAAGTTTACTTTGTTGCATATAAACACGTAGGAAAATTACAATTATACTTTAATATAACAAAGAAATTCTTCGAAAACAATACTATCCAAGTGCTAACCCACAATAAAATTGAAAAAAAAGTATTGGGGTGTAAAAATGGAATATTTGGATTACTATCGGATACTGAAAAAAGACAAGTTTATCGAAAATATGGTGCGCCAAGAATTGACTGGTAAAAAACGTCACTTTCAAAAAGGTGATCGAATGCCTCTTGAAAAAGATCGAATTTTACTGATTGATCGGGGTGCTCTCATCTTATGTAATGAAAGTACTTTTCTTCGCTGTTTTAAAATGGATGATTATATCTATGCGATTGATCCGCAGGATAATCAAATAGGAGAAATGGCACTTGAAGCAGCAGAACAAACAACTTTGCGTGAATATGATGCACGTGAATTTCTAAATTACTTGGAGCAAAAACATCTTCTTAGTAACTTCTTTTTGCAGGAGCTAGGCAAGGCGCAAAAATGGTCGTACAGGCAAACGAAGCGAGTATTAATTTCAGCAGAAGAGCGAGTGATTTCCGTTTTACAAGAACTGGTTGAACAGTTTGGAAAGGAAATTGCACAAGGAATAGTTATTTTACCTAAATGGATTAAAATCGTTACGCTTGCCAAATTAAGTGGTTGTTCACGCAATATGGCCTCAAGGAGCATCCAAAATTTGAAAGATAAAGATATTATTACACAAGAAAATATGCCATGGCAAATTAATTACAAGGCTTTAGCAAACCTGTACAATTGAAAGTTGCATAAAACATATATGTATATTTTTCTGATTTTTAAATAACGCATGCAAATTAGTATTTAGTATAAGGGGATAAAGAATCGAATGAAAAAAATATTTTATATCGTAGTTTGTTTAATAGCATTCTGTTTAATATATCCAGCACAAACGTTAGCGAAAAATACAAGTTCCGATATGGCCTATTACGTTGAAGCTATCATTCCAGATAACCAAATAGATCAAGCGAAAACTTACTTTGATCTTTTGGTGAAACCGGGGGAATGGCAAACCTTGCAACTTCGGGTGCATAATGCTAGAAGTGAGGAGCTAACGCTTGAAATTAAGCCGCATACTGCTCGGACTGGGACAGGTGGGGACATTGATTACAGTGGAGACGATAAGAGTTCGCTTGCCACAAGTTTACCTTATTCAATAGAAGAATTGCTGGAAGGTGAGGAGCAAGTAACGCTTAAGCCAAATGAAACACGGACTGTTTCATTTACGCTAAAAGTTCCTAAAAAAGCATTTAGTGGCGTGTTACTTGGTGGGTTTTATATTCATGAAAAAAATCAAGCGAAGCAAGTGGATGATAAAAAAGAAGGCGTTTCGATAAAAAATCAATATGCCTATGTTATTGGCTGTAAAGTGCGTGTGGACGAAGAAGAAGAAGAGCAACAATTCGCTTTAAAAACGCCGAAATTAACAAAATGGAACGATCTCCCCGCTATAAGTGTTGGACTAACGAATGAGGCTTCGCGGATACTCTCGCAATATGAATTGCAAGGAGAGATCCGAAATCACTCGGGCAAGAAAATTCAAGAAATCAAGAAGCGGACATTTTCAATGGCGCCAGATTCCGTTTATCAATTAATTGAAAAGGTTAGTCTAGATGACTTTCCAAGCGGAAAATACAGCTATGCTTTGACCGTCAAAGGCGAAAATGAAGTCTGGCATTTGAAAAAGGATTTCACGATCTCAGGCGATCAAATTAAGCAGGTGCAAACAGATGAAGAAAAACACGAGAGTAATTTTCTGAATGTCTTGATTATTGGTATTGCGGTTCTCTTGCTTCTTGCCATCCTTATCTTTGTCTTACTGAAAAGGAGAAGGAAAAATGAAGAAGGCAGTTAAATGGTTGGCTTGTTTAGGCTTTGTTTTAGGGAGTGTGACTGCATCTGGAATTAAAGTGCAAGCAGCGGCTGAACCACCTGCGCACATTAAGAAAATGGATGGAATCTTTGAAATAAAAGAAGGTTCGACTTCTTCTGTTGATGAAAACGGAATTGTAACTATCACGCCGAATACTAGTAATTCCATCGGTTCTATTTGGAGCACGAATAACAATTTGTTGGATTTTACCAAAAGTTTTCATTTGTCCACCTATCTATATTTTGGCGAAAATGTCGCGAATGTTGGAGATGGGATGGCACTCGTTTTTCAAGCTGTAACAGATTCGCCGACCTGGTTTACATCAAATGCTTCATCTATTGGTTATTTAGGAGAGCAACGCAATGAGAATTCTGTTGGGATTTTAAATAGTTTGGCGATTGAATTTGATTTATTTAGCAATATAACTGATAACGATGGCTGGTTTGATCAAAATTTGCCGACCACAAATAAGGGACAACATATTGCTTATACTTGGCCAGGTGACTTAACAGAATATACAAGCTGGTGGGCTTGGTTCAACACTCAGCGCGCGATTGCTCATCATGATCCGCTTAGTTATCTTTTAACAGACGATAAATGGATTCGGTTAGATGTGGATTGGGATGTAGAGAGCAAGCAATTTCAATATGTTATCGATAACTCAACTGTTGTCAACGTACCTTATGAAGAGTTGTATAATCGTGTGTTAGCAACAAATACGCAAGTATACTGGGGATTTACAGGTTCAACGGGTACCTATGCGGCACCACAGAAAGTTGTTTTTCAAGAGGTCCCCAATTTAGTCGAAGTAGATCCGAAGATTGAAGTTTATAACGAATCGCGTACCCAAGAAGTTTTGGATGGGGATGAGGTCCATACAAATGAAACTTTACGTTTCGACTATTCGGTGGAATATCTCGGTGGAAAGCAGAACTGGGAAAAAGTAAAGGCGATTTTCACAGGGGATCCTAATTTTGTACTAGAACCGGGTAGTATTACTGCCACTGCATTTATAGGTGGACAAGCTCAAAGTTATTCGCTTGATGATTCAATACTTGTAGATGGCATTTTAAACTTTCCGGTAGAGGGGACAACTGGCCCGACTTTAGGACTTGGAGGTGATTTACCTTCCAAGATGGTGATTTCTTATAAGGGGCATTTCACGTCTGATATCTCAGGTGATCCGGTTACGTTAACTTCACAATATAATGGTGAAAACGCACTTGTTTCTGCCCCAGAATTTACAATGATTCCAGTAACAAATGTCGCGCCGAAACTTGCTTTTTCTGAGGATCAAGACTGGCAAGTGCTAGATACGGACAAAGCAAAAGCTATTTCGGGAAGCTTTGAGGATCTTAACAAGGGAAGCTTAAACTTGGAATACTACTTGGATGGGGAACAAATTCATCAAGAAAAAGTAGACAGCTCGACAGGGAGCGGGGCGTGGAGCCTAGAGCTTTCAGCTGAGCAAATTGCAGCGCTAGCAAGTGGCGAGCATGAGTTTAAAGTGACAGCGACGAATCTCGTCAGCCAAAGTGCAACCATTCAGTCTGTCCTCACCAAAAAAAAAACGTTCCCGTTATCGAAAATTTTTCGCTTGTCAATGAAGCAGAAACGATTTTTAAAGGAGGTGATGCAAACTTCCAAGTGACTTGGCGGGATGAAGATAGCAATCATGTACAGTTTTTCTATCAATTAGATGGTGGCGAGCCTGTTGAGCTTGGTACTAAAGAAAATTCAGCGCCGGGTTCATCGCAAAATTTCGAATGGAGCTTAAGTACAAATGAACTCGCGATTGGTGAACACGACGTTGTACTTTATGCGATAGATAGCGAGGGTATTACGTCTCAAAAAGCTCATCTTACTTTTTTAGTGGATGGTAAAGTTTCGTTTAGTGCGGCTCCACAAGATTTTACGTTAGAAACTGCTCTTCCTGAGAAAAAAATGAAAGTAAAGACAGCCCTTAGTCCGATTCAAATTGAAGATAAGCGAATTCAAAAATCTAATATTGCGCTTCGTGCCCGGTTGATTGATTCGGCGGATGGAACAAAGGCCGGATTTAATAGCGCCGCAGGACACAAGCTTCCTAGTGATGCTTTTATATATCAGAATGGGGCTCATGAACAAAGTGTGATTGATGAAGTGGGGATAGAGTTGTTGCAGACTGATTCGCAGGAAATAACGCAGGTAAATCAAGCAGGAGAGGCAGGATTTTATTTAGAACTTGCTCCTTGGCTACATGCTGAAACATATCAAGCAACAATTGAGTGGCAGCTGATTGAAGCGCCTTAAAACGAGTAAAAAGGAGAGAAAGAATTTGAAAAAAGAATTATTGATAGCTAGTTTAGTAGGATGTGTGGTACTAACAAGCGGAGGCGTCCAGGTCTTTGCGGAAGATGTAGAGGGAGCAACAACTTCTGGAACAGTAAAACTTATTAGCCCAACAGGGGGAGTAACTCCGTTAGATCCGGAAGAAACAGTAAAGCCGGAAGACGGGACAGAAACAGGTAATGCAGGGCCGCTAAGTATCGACTATGTACCTAATTTTCTGTTTGGAGAAGTTGAAATTTCTGGTTCAACCCTTACTTTACCAGATTTAAATTCTAATCCACTTGTTCAAGTGACGGACAATCGAGGAAGCGGTGCAGGTTGGACGCTTAAACTTAGCGCGACACCTTTTAAAAATAATGAAGATGAAACGAAACAACTATCGGGCACTGTTTTAAGCATCGGACAAATCACCCCAGAAGCAGCGGATGAAACAAATACATCAGCTGCGCCAACCCCTTCTGCTCAAACTTACGGTGTGAGTGATACATCAGCTAAGACCTTATTACGGTCGGGCGTAGATGAAGGAATGGGGACATGGAAGGGGAAATTTAAAACGAGTGAAGGAGCTAACTCAGTTTCCTTAACGATTCCTGCAGGAAATAAAGTAGGTTCTTATACAAGTACACTCACTTGGTCGCTTGCTAACGCGCCAGAATAAAAAAGAAGGCGAATCAGTTGATTCGCCTTCTTTTGCGTTTAATTCATAGTTTGGTTTGAAGCGTCTTTTACAACAACATCGTGAGCGCCACCTTCAACGATTGAAGTCGCCGAAACGAGTGTGATTTTCGCTTTTTGTTGTAATTCAGGAATCGTGAGCGCGCCGCAGTTACACATTGTGGAACGAACTTTATTTAAGCTGATGGCCACATTGTCTTTTAGCGAACCGGCATAAGGAACGTAAGAATCCACGCCTTCTTCAAATGAAAGCTTCTTATCGCCGCCCATGTCATAACGTTGCCAGTTGCGTGCGCGATTAGCGCCTTCACCCCAATATTCTTTCATGTACGTGCCGTTTAAGTTGACTTTGTTTGTTGGGCTTTCATCAAATCTTGAGAAGTAACGTCCTAGCATGATGAAATCTGCACCCATTGCAAGTGCGAGCGTCATGTGGTAATCATAAACAATCCCGCCATCGGAACAAATCGGAATGTAGATACCGGTTTCTTCAAAGTACTCATCGCGCGCTTTAGCAACATCAATGACAGCAGTTGCTTGTCCACGTCCAATTCCTTTTTGTTCACGCGTGATACAGATTGAACCGCCGCCAACACCAACTTTTACGAAATCGGCACCTGCTTCAGCGAGGAAGCGGAAACCATCACGATCTACAACATTTCCTGCACCAACTTTTACTGTATCGCCGTATTTGCCGCGAATCCAGTCTAGCGTGCGCTTTTGCCACTCAGTGAATCCTTCTGACGAGTCGATGCAAAGAATATCAGCACCTGCTTCAACGAGTGCGGGCACACGTTCCTCATAGTCACGTGTGTTGATTCCTGCGCCAACAACGTAACTTTTGTTTTTATCGAGCAGTTCAAGCTGGTTTTCTTTATTGGAATCGTAGTCTTTGCGGAAAACGAAATAAGCTAAATGATCATTTTCATCTACTAGTGGGAGTGCGTTCAGTTTGTTGTCCCAGATGATATTGTTGGCTTCTTTTAGCGTTGTTGTTGCTTGTGCGGTGATTAGTTTTTCAAACGGTGTCATGAAGTCACGAACTAATTCGTCTGGACTCATGCGCGTTACGCGGTAATCACGGCTTGTGACAACGCCGAGCAATTTTCCGTTGGGGCTGCCGTCTTCTGTTACAGCCATTGTGGAGTGTCCTGTCTTTTCTTTCAAGTCAAGAACATCTTGCAGTGTTTGATCAGGACGGATATTGGAGTCGCTCGCAACAAAACCAGCTTTATGATTTTTAACACGTGCAACCATTTTTGCTTCGCTTTCAATGGATTGCGAGCCATAAATGAACGAAACGCCGCCTTCTTTAGCAAGTGCAATTCCCATCTCATCGCCCGAAACAGCTTGCATGATTGCAGAGACTAACGGGATATTCATCGTAAGCTCAGGTTCTTCACCTCTTTTAAACTTTACAATCGGTGTCTTAAGATCCACCTTTGTTGGAATACATTCGGAAGAGGAATACCCAGGAACGAGTAAAAATTCACTAAACGTACGAGACGGTTCACTAAAATAAAATGCCAAAGCAAAACACTCCTTTTTAAGTTTTAAATACTTTCATTATTCCAGTAACCGGGCATAATGTCAATGCCTTCGCTTGATTTTCAGAGAAGAAAACAAAAAAGCATTTAAATCCGTAAAATCATTATGTTACTAGGAAAACACCAACCAAGAAAGTGGGGGTGCAAATGATCGATTATTATGGTTTTTTACTTTTAGTTATCATGCTCATTTTGGTTCCCGGAAAAGACTATATCATTATTACGAAAAACACGATTGCTTCAGGTGGGAGAAAGTCTAAAAAAACAAAAACCGCAATGATTTGCCTTTTATTTAGGCGAGTCATTGCGGTTTCTATTTTTGATTTTTATTCGGCGGAATCCTTTTCCGGAAACATAAACACGATCAGCATTCCGAGTGCGACTTGTGTGATTCCCATTGCGGTTTCTTTACCATTCCACGACTCGGATTGCCACATGGCGAACCATTCGGAGCCGATTACGACAAAACCAACATACCAGATTAGGAAAATGAGGATGAACATCAAGTAGCCAGACCATTTTCGGGATTTGAATACAGCTGCTGGTTTTTTGTAAGCCCGCAAGAGATTGATGGCTGTGAACCAACCAAGGAAAGCGACAACACCTTCTGCGATGATAATCCCCCAGTAAGCGATGAGCCAGATTGTGTGATTATTGATTGAGCGCCACATTAAATCGTTCCCCTTGAACGTTGTATCCATTGAAAGAACGTGGCGGACAAATTCATAATTGGAATTGAAGTCCATCAGATTCCCCAAAAAGACAAATGTCGCAAAAAAACCAAATAGAAAGACAACGATGATTTGCATAATTCTTTGCCAGTTTAATGATTGCATGATATTTCCTCCTTTATTGACTACCTACTTGAGATTAGAACAAATTCGCCTAACTAAACCGGAACTAAGTAACGATTATCAAAGAAAACAATGTCCAATGTGTGAATATCTGTTTTTATTTGGCGTGAGCTTTTTGATTCGCTATACTAGAAAAGACGAGGAGGCAAGAGTGATGAACTGGCAAGAACTGATAAATACAGAAAAACAAAAACCTTATTTTCAGGAACTAATGGCATTTGTAGAGCAAGCTTATCAAACAGAAACGGTTTATCCTGCGAAAGAGGATATTTACAGGGCTCTTGAGCTAACGCCTTATGAGGACGTAAAGGTAGTTTTGCTCGGGCAAGACCCGTACCACGGCGAATCACAGGCACACGGTTTGAGCTTTTCGGTAGCCTCAGACAAAGCCAAATTTCCGCCATCTCTTCGAAATATGTTCAAAGAACTTGAAAGTGACCTCGGCATTAAGCGTACGAAACGCGATTTAACGGATTGGGCAGAGCAAGGCGTTTTGTTACTTAATACCGTTTTGACCGTTGATGGCGTTAAAAAAGCAGGATCACATCGCAAGAAAGGCTGGGAAACCTTCACCGATCAAATCATTAGCAGTTTAAACGACCGAGCGCAACCTGTCATTTTTGTGTTTTGGGGAAATGACGCGAAAAAAAAGGCTGCGCTTGTAACGAACTCGCAGCACAAAATTTTGATGGGCGTCCATCCAAGCCCACTTTCGGCGAATCGTGGCTTTTTTGGCAGCAAGCCATTCAGCCAGATTAATGCCATGCTTGAGGAGTTAGGAGAAGAGAAAATAAATTGGTAAGGCAAGAAACGGGGAGTTCGGTCAAGCCGCTTAAGGTGGGCTAGCCAAACTCCCCGTTTCTAGTTTACGAACGAATGTTCTTGTGATAAACTTGTAGAAAACGGAACGAGTGGTTAATGTGGCAGAGGTGCGAATTTCGGTGCGGCATTTAGTGGAGTTTGTGAAAAAATCTGGCAGCATTGATAGTCGGATGAGTGAGCCAGACCGGGCGGTTTTAGGAACGAAAATCCACAAAAAACTTCAAAAAGAAGCGGGTGAGGGCTATGAAAGTGAAGTTCCACTTGCCTTTGAATGTGAAGAAAAAGGGATCCAGTTTTGCATCCATGGTCGTGCTGACGGGATTGTGGACGGCGAACTGATTGATGAAATCAAAACAACCCATGTGGCGACGATAGATTTTGAAGGTGAAGGAGGCGAGGTTCACTGGGCGCAAGTGATTTTATATGGCTATTTTTATGCAGTCCAAGAAAAAAAAGAAAGTATTCGCTTGCGGCTGACTTATTTTCATCTTGAAGAAGAGGCTATTTCACGATTTGAACGTACGATGACACTTGCTGAAATGGAGCAATTTTTCAAGGAGCTAATTGAGGAATTTGCTGAATTTGCCAAATTGATGCATGATTTTCGGGAAGAGCGCAAGGAAACGATTAAGCACATTGAGTTTCCCTATCCAGATTATCGCAAAGGGCAACGCGAACTTTCGATTGCAGTTTACAGAACGATTGCTGCGGAAGAAAAACTTTTTTGTGAAGCACCAACAGGCATTGGAAAGACTATCTCGACACTTTTTCCAGCCATTAAAGCGATTGGTGAAGAGAAGACTGAGAAAATCTTCTATTTGACTGCCAAAACGGCAACCCGTCAAGTGGCAGAAGATGCCGTGCAGGAATTGAAACGACAAAAAATGCGTCTTAAAAGCACGACGATTACGGCGAAAGATAAAATTTGCTTTTTAACAGAACGCCGCTGTAACCCTGAGGATTGCGAATTTGCGCGCGGCTATTTTGATCGTATCAATTTAGCTTTATTTGACTTGTTAAAACATGAAGATACGCTTTCAAGAGAAGTCATTGAAGTGTATGCGCGGAAGCACACAGTTTGTCCGTTTGAATTATCGCTTGATGCTGCGCTTTTTTCAGATTTAATTATTTGTGATTACAACTATGTTTTCGATCCAACCGTTTATTTGCGACGCTTTTTTGCAGATACGAATGGTCGTTATACGTTTTTGATCGATGAAGCGCATAATCTCGTTGACCGAGCAAAAGAAATGTACTCGGCGGCGCTTTCTAAACGGCAAGTTTTGGATGTGTTGCGGAAAGTCCCTAAACAGGATAAAAAACTTCACCGGGCGCTTGATCAGCTGAATAAAAAAAATGCTAGAAATCAGTAAAGAAGTAACATCAGAGACAGGGGAATGGGTGCAAAAAGAGGCGCTCAAATCATTTAATGAAAAAGTTTATGCATTTCAGGAAGTCGCGCAAGAATGGCTTGGAAAAGAAATCTCAACTGATACGCATCAAGCAGTGTTGGAATTGTTTTTTGAAGCACGGTCTTACGGCAAGATTGCTGAATTTTACGATGAACACTATCAAACACTCGTGGAAGCAAAAAAAGATACCCAAATCAAACAGCTTTGCTTGGATCCGTCGAAGTTGCTCGCGGAACGAATGGAACTTGGAACGGGAAGCATCCTATTTTCGGCTACTTTTTTCCCCGCTCGACTACTATACAAAATTACTTGGCGGAAAAACGGATACGAGTCGATTGAGCTTCCCTTCGCCATTTCGGATGGAACACTTACAAGTTTTAACGCTATCCTATATCGATACCCGCTTTAAAGGACGGGCATCAAGCTACGCTTCAATTGCTGAAACGCTTTTTAAGATGGTTGAAGCTAAGCGTGGCAACTATTTATTTTTCTTCCCGTCGTATGCCTACATGGATGAGGTTTACAGACGCTTTTCGGATGCCCATCCAGATGTGGAAACACGTATCCAGGAGCCTAACATGCCAGAAGAAGCGCGAACAGAATTTGTGGAGGCTTTTCAGGAAGGGCACGCTGTAGCAGGATTTGCCATTTTAGGCGGTGTTTTTTCGGAAGGTGTGGATTTAAAGGGCACAAGGCTGATCGGGGCGGCCATTGTGAGTGTCGGTTTGGCGCAGCCAAACCGAGCGCTTGACCTTGTGAAGGCTTATTTTGATGAACGCGAGATGGCATCTGGGTATCGTTATGCTTATCAGATTCCTGGGATGAACAAGGTGCTTCAAGCGGCGGGGCGAGTGATTCGAGGCGAACAAGATCGCGGCATCGTGCTTTTAATTGATCAGCGGTTTAATGAGCCGCGCTACGTAAGCGAATTTCCGAGGCACTGGCAAAACTGGAAGTCCGTTTCTAGCCCAAAGGTTTTAGAACGGGAACTTGCACGCTTTTGGAACTTCGCGTACACTTTAGGGGACGGTTTTTCTGGAGAGGAGCAGGCGGAGAAGAATGATTAGACTAGTGGCAATTGATATTGACGGAACGCTTTTGAACGACCAGCATGAGATCACGGAGGAAGTAAAGCGGGCGATTGGAGAAGCAAAAAAACGAGATATCAAGATTGTGCTTTGCACGGGGCGACCGCTTGACGGGATTCACCAAAGTCTTGCGGAACTTGGTTTGCTTCGTGAAGGAGATGTAGCGGTCACGATGAATGGTGCGATGACGCTTGAAACGAAAACGAAGCGAGTTGTGGCAGATCAAGCGCTTAACAAAACAGAGTTAGAAGAAATTTTTGAGTTTTGCGATGCGCATTCGGCCCATGTGACGTATTTTGATGCGGAAAAAATGTATGTACCACACCGCGAAATTTCAATATTGACGGCGCGTGACTCTTTACTTTTGAATATGCCGCTTTATTCGCAACTCGTAAGCGAAGCGAGTGAGGCGATTCGAATTCCAAAAGTGATGCTACTTGATGAGCCGGAAAAAATTGAAGAAGTGATGGTGGCGCTTACGGGTGAGCTCAAGGAGCGTTATTATATTGTCCGCAGTGTGCCCTATAATTTGGAATTTCTGCATAAAAATGTAAGTAAAGGAGCGGCGTTACAAGCTCTTAGTGAAAAATGGGAGATTTTGCCAAGCGAAGTGATGTGTCTTGGCGATGCCGAAAACGATGTGTCAATGTTCGAATTTGCAGGAGTGCCAGTTGCGATGGGAAATGCGACAGAGAAAATAAAAAGCTTGGCGCGTTACATTACGAAAACCAATAATGAAGACGGTGTGGCACATGCGCTTCGAACTTGGGGTTTTTAAGGGCAGAGTTAATAAATGATAAAGTTTTTGGTCTGGAATTTAGAGTTCTGGACTTTTTTTTGTATTAACTTTCTTTTTTCTGTAAATTATGACCTATATATGTAATAAATTATATTTTTTTATAAAAAGCGTATAATTTTTCGTGAAAAAATACACAGGAGATGGAAAGGTGAAAAGATTACAGGAAATAGATTATCAGACATTGATTTATCTTTATGAAAGTCACGTAGAAAAAGATCGAGGCTATCTAAAAGCGCACTACCATAATTTGAAACGCTTGAATCGACACGGATTTTTAACGGTTGTTTACAATGGAGCAGGAGTCCCTTACTCTGTTATTTTAACAAGGAGAGCCTTAGAACTTTTTCGGAATCGTAAGCATTCGTATCATCGTTATGAGCGAAGAGAGCATCAAGAAATACAGCGAAAAAAAAGTCTGTAGAAATTCAATTCGTGATTTATCAAGTAAAAAACCTCAATGCAATACTCGCTATCTTACGCCACACTCTTCGTAAGCACACTGCTTGTAAAAACAAAAAATAGGATTTTTACTTCTTGTTTCTTTTAGGAAGCTAGTACATAGAGATAGATCTTATAATCTGGAATACAGATGAGCGAAACAATGGTATTACAAGCACTTAGTGAGAAACTGGAAGTTTTGATTGAACTTTTTTGTGATTTTTATGGCTAAAAGAATGTTTTGCTTTCTATGGATATGGGAAAAGTTGGAATAAGAATAATTGATCAAATTAAAAGAACAGAAACCGCTTAGTGAATCCACATATAAAATGGAATCTATAGCAATTCTGTTCTTTTTTGAGTTCTCTCCAAGATTCATATTTGTTGGTATAGTTTGTAACTTGTTTCTTCACGGTTAAATATGACATGAATACAAGGATATATGAGTCTACAGATAAATCATTTTCGAGTATCTTCATATAAACGGCCGATCAGTCGAATGAGTTCATTCATTTCCTCAGGAGTTAAACTAGAGCGATTCAAAAGAATATCAGGGAGATTATAAGATTCTTCCCGCTTGGATTTACCTAGGTCTGTAATAGTAATCCTAACAACACGCTCGTCTTCCTTGCTCCGCAAACGTTCGACCAAACCATGTTGTTCCATTCTTTTTAAAAGAGGAGTTAAAGTATTGCTGGATAAGTCCAATTTTTCTCCTAATTCTTTCAGTGAGACGGTTTTCAAATCATACAGTGTTACAAGGATTAAATATTGAGGATAAGTTAGGCCGTTTTTTTCTAAAGTAGGATGATAAAGACGCTGAATAGCGCGTGATGTAGCGTAAAGTGAGAAACAAAGATGGTCGCTTAAAGGCGGTAATTTCTTTTTAGAATTCATAAGATATGGCTCCATTTCTAGCATTTTTCTATAGTGTAGAACAAAAAAAATAATCACACAAGTTTAAATCCTTGACGATTTAATCGTGTGCGATTAAAATAAGTTTATAAATTTAAAGGAGTGGTTAATTATGACAAAGAGAATTTCATTAGAAAAAGAGGCAATTGAATTCAGTGAGGCAAATGCGCCTCATCCACGTATTTATGAATTAGACCCAAAAGATGGAAGAGCATTGCTTGAACAAGTACAAGAATCGCCGGTAAATAAGTACAATGTGGATATTGAAGATCAGTTAATGGACACTGGGGAATATGGTTCGATTAATGTTCGATTCATTCGTCCTGCTGGAAATTATGCGGTACTACCAGTTATATTTTACATACACGGCGCTGGCTGGGTATTTGGTAGTGCAAAAACACATGATAAGCTAGTTCGAGAACTTGCTGTTAGAACAAATTCCGTTGTTGTTTTTCCAGAATATACTTTGTCTCCAGAAGCAAAATATCCAACAGCGATTGAACAAAATTATGCGATTTTACAACAACTATCTGCCATTGCGGAATCTAAGAAAATGGATGTTAGTCGTCTAACAGTTGCTGGAGATTCTGTTGGAGGAAATATGGCTACTGTAATGACTATTATGACAAAACAACGTGCGGGGTTACCTATTAAACAACAACTACTTTACTACCCGGTAACGGATGCTAACTTTGATACGGAATCGTATAATGAATTTGCGGAAAATTATTTCCTCACTAAAGAAGGTATGCAATGGTTTTGGAATCAGTATACAACGAATGAGGAAGAACGCGCACAAATTACAGCTTCTCCACTAAGAGCTACTATTGATGAATTGAAAGATTTACCAGCTGCAATGATTTTAAATGGAGAAGCCGATGTTTTACGTGATGAAGGGGAAGCATATGCTCGGAAATTGCGAGATGCGGGTGTAGAAGTGACTCAAACAAGATTCCAAGGAATGATTCACGATTTTGTGATGGTCAATTCGTTAGATCAAACAAAAGCTGCACGCGCGGCAATGACTTTATCGACTGAGTGGGTTAATCGAAAAAATAATTTGTAATCATTTAGCTGTAACTTAGAACTCAAAAAAACGCTTATCTCTAAATAAAGATGTAGAGATAAGCGTTTTTTTAAATGGGAAAAATAGCGTAAAAAAAACGGATTAGGGTTTAGAAAATCATGATTCATTCTTAGAATAGAGGGAAGAATAAAGAGTGGTAAAAGATTGTAAAAGAAAACAAACTAGGAGGAGAACAATTATGAAAATCACTCAACTATCTATTGAAACTTTAGACCGGGCGCAAGAACGTTTTTTGGATACTTTAGAACAAATGAATATAGATGAAGCAAACACGATGCCAAAGCCACTCATTAAATCGGTCACCTGGTTGATTTGGCATACAGCACGTGAGCTCGATTATCAAGTTTCTGCTCTTGCAAACCAGGAACCCTTATGGCTGAGCGCAGGGTGGACGGATAAATTTTCTTTAGATTTACCAGATGATACGCAAGACTGGCAACATACGCCGGAGGAAGCGGCTAAAGTGGTCGTTTCGGATAAAAATTTGTTGATTGATTATCTGGAAGCAAGTGTGCAATTTGTAAAAGGATACTTGGAAAATGTAGAAGAATCTTCACTTGAAGAAATTATTGATAGAAGTTGGACACCTGCTGTGACACGTCAGGCTCGTCTAGTTTCGGCGATTGATGATGCAGTGATGCACTCTGGACAAGCGGTTTATACAAGAAGATTAGTGATCGGGAAATAATGGATATTAGTAAAAAGCTCAACCCTATGTGGTTGAGCTTTTTTACAATTGATTTTTTAAAAATTCTTTTAAGGAGTGATAGGCAGGAATATCGACATCCATATTGACGCGAATCATTTCTTGCGCCATCTTCGGCTTGATTCCAGAAAGTACCAGTTCGATTCCAGACAACTTAGTCACGCTGCTTAATTGGAAGAGCATTTCAGCAAGTGCGGTATCAAAAGTGGTACTCGCTGAAAGATCTAAGCAGAGGCTGTCGATCGAAAGTTCATTGCAACGCTTGATCGCACTTTCCATCAAATGTTGAGCACGCTCTCTATCTACTCGTCCCACAACAGGTAAAATAGCAATGTTATCCGTGATGGAGATAACAGGTGCGCTGATTTCATCAATGAATGAACGCTGGCTTTCAATGTACTCGACGATTTGTGTATAATACATCGTCGTGAAGTCACCGATGATTTTATCAAAAGCGCGATTAGCTTGACGAATAGTTTTGGCAAAATTTTCCTTTGTGATCTCAGCTTGTTTAATGGCTAAATCAGCGATAGCATTTAGTACCTGCTGTCTCAATTTGTCAAGTGTCATAATGACTTCAGGCAATGGGACATCATTTTTTATACGACGCTGATACATATGTTCTAGCCAGTTGTGTAAAGCAGTATTGAATTTTTCTTGGTCATCCGAGAAAAAATAGGTGACTAGGCACACGGTTTGTTTGCTATCAGCTTGTAATTCTGCCTTATAAAGTGGCTCGTAGACTGGGCTAGTATACGGAGTTTTCATAGAGTAGATGGAATCTAGCCATTTTTCAATGATATCATCCATATTTTCTAATAAATGTTGACTAATATATTTTTGCATTTCTTTCATTTTACGCCCCTACCTTTCTTGTTCTGTTCTCGCTTTTCCACTACGCTCCTCACCATTTTATGCTGAAATGGAGCAACTGTCTACGTTTTAAGCGTAAAAAAGACAAGAAAGTAACAATTTTGTTTTTTTGCTAAAAATACCGACGAGATTTATAAGTCGTGTTATAATAGGAAAGAATGAATGGGAAAGGAAGTTTTTTGTGGGACTACAAGCTGAATTAGAGGAACTGCAACCCGTTGTTATGAATCTGTTCAAACGCAGTAAGCGCGAAAATCGCTTATCGCATGGTTATCTTTTCCATGGCCCAAATGGCGTTGGGAAAAAGCGTTTGGCGCTTTGGCTTGCACAAAGTTTATTTTGTTTAGAACAAACGGATGAAGTTCAAGTTTGTTCACATTGTGTAAACTGCACGCGAATTGCAAATGACAACCACCCCGACGTTCACTGGCTTAAGCCGGATGGTGCGAGCATTAAGATTGATCAAGTTCGTGAAATACGTTCGGAACTCATGAAGCAAGGTATGGAATCCAATCAAAAAGTTTTGATTATAGATGAAGCAGATAAAATGACCGTTCAATCGGCTAACAGTCTGCTCAAATTCATAGAAGAGCCGGATGCTGGAACGCTCTTACTTTTTTTAACGACTAATCCAGCGAAAATTTTGCCAACGATTGCTTCAAGGCTTCAACCGGTTGCTTTTCGGGAACTTCCTTTCGAGCAGCTCGTGAAAAAGTTAGAGCAAGTTGGCATCAGTCAGCAAAAAGCACGTATTTTTGCGAGCTTAACAGGAAGTATTCAGGAAGCAAAACGGCTTAATGAAGATGAATTTTTTCAAGAAGCGCGAAATGCGTCTGTGAAATTATATGAAGGATTACACCACGACGGGCCGGAACCACTGATTTTTATACAAGAAACGTGGATGCCGCTTTTTTAAAGATAAGGTAGCTCTTGCTGTAGGCCTTGATTTGCTGTTACTGCTTTACCGGGATGTCTTTCATTTGATGCTCGGGGAAAGTTATGAGCCGATTTCAGCAGGACAAGCCGAACTTTTACGGCGCGATGCGCTTCGATTTTCGCTTCAAGCGATCACGCAAGATATGGAAACAGTTTTAGAAGCCAAGAGAAAACTCGATTCCAATATGAATCAACAGCTTTTGATGGAAGAGCTGGTATTAAAGCTTAAAGGGGGTCATTTATTTGCTTAAAGTCGTAGGCGTCCGTTTTAAGGATGCTGGTAAAATATATTATTTTTCGCCTGGCGATCTAGAGATCGAACAAGATCAAGGGGTGATCGTTGAAAACGCACAAGGAATTGAATTTGGAAGAGCGGTTATCGAACCGCGTATGGTAGACGAAGAAGATGTTGTGTTACCACTCAAAAATGTTATTCGTATCGCGACAAAAGAGGATTATCAATCGGTCAAGGAAAACAATATTTCTTGCGAAAAAGCGTTTTTGCTTTGTGACGAAAAAATTCGGGAACATGAAATCGAGATGAACTTGGTGGATGTCGATTATACATTTGACCGCAATAAAATTATTTTCTACTTTACAGCAGAAGGTCGTGTCGATTTTCGTGAGCTTGTAAAGGATCTTGCGTCCGTTTTTCGGACACGAATTGAACTTCGGCAAATTGGTGTGCGTGATGAAGCGAAGCTGCTTGGCGGAATTGGACCTTGCGGACGGATGCTTTGCTGTTCAACGTTTCTTGGAGATTTTGAGCCGGTTTCGATTAAGATGGCGAAGGATCAAAACTTGTCGCTCAATCCAACGAAGATTTCTGGACTTTGTGGGCGGCTGATGTGCTGCTTGAAATATGAAAATGATGAATACGAAGCGGCGAAACGTGAAATGCCAGATGTTGGCACAAAAGTGATGACACCAGACGGAGAAGAAGGAAAAGTGACAGGAATCAATTTGCTGAAGCGTGTTTTACAAGTGCGTCTTCCAGATGAAGAACTTGCACTCGAATACGAATTAGATGAATTGCGTCCATATAATGAATTTCTAGCTGAGAAGGTAAAGTCTTGAGGTGAAGAAAGTGGATAAAAAAAGCATTGTTTGATTCAGTAAGCAATATGGAGGAACAAATTGGAGAACTTTACCAGCAGCTTGGCGAATTAAAGACCAATTTAGGGAGTATGCTTGAAGAAAATAGCCGCTTGCAAATTGAAAATGACTATTTAAGACGGCGTTTAGGTGAGGAAAGTGTTGCGGGAACGGAAGGCGAGAGCGAAGGTGTCATGGCAGAAGAACGCAAGGAAGCCATGCAGCAAATGATTGAGCGGGGCGAAGGACACGATAATTTAGTCAAGCTCTACCAAGAAGGTTTTCATGTTTGCAATATTCACTTTGGCAGTCCGCGGACAAATGATGAAGATTGTTTGTTTTGCTTATCTTTGTTAAATAAAAAATAAACAGAACGCCTCTCTCAAGTTTTGCTCAAGGAGAGAGGCGCTTTTTTAAAGGTGAGAGAAAGATGTTAAAGGGTGACGAAAGACTGGATTATCTACTGGCAGAAAACATGCGGATCATTCAAAGTCCAACAGTGTTTTCGTTTTCGCTAGATGCTGTTTTATTGGCACATTTTACTTATCTACCTGTGCGCAAAGGGAGTATTGTTGACCTTTGTAGCGGAAACGGGATTATTCCGCTTTTGTTAAGTAAACATACAGAAGCCCCGATTACGGCGGTTGAAATCCAGCCGCGACTTGCAGATATGGCACGACGAAGTGTAGCCTACAATAAATTAGAAGACCAGATCACGGTACTTGAAGCGGATATTCGGAATACAGCGCCAGCGCTTCAAAAAGAGAAGCATTCGCTAGTTACTTGTAATCCACCTTATTTTGCGAGCCTTGAAACGAGCAAATTTAATGAGAATGAGCACTTTCGGATTGCGCGCCATGAAGTGATGTGTACGCTTGAAGATGCTGTTCGGGTCAGTTCAGAGCTCCTTAAGCAGGGTGGGAAAGCAAGTTTTGTTCACAGGCCGGAACGCTTGCTTGAATTAACGCAGTTGATGCAGAAGTACCGATTAGAACCCAAGCGAATTCAGTTCGTGCACCCACTAGAAGGGCGTGATGCCAATATGGTGCTCGTTGAGGGAACAAAAGATGCCAGGCCTGGCGTTCGCTATTTGCCGCCGATTGTGGTTCATCAAGAAGACGGCGAGTATACAGCAGAGGTGAAGGAGATTTTATATGGCAAAGTCGAATGAACATTTTTTCTATGTGCTAAAGTGCGCGGATGGCACATTTTATGGGGGTTATACGACGGATGTATCACGGCGCGAAGAGGAGCACAATGCGGGGATCCGCTGCAAATATACGAAGACACGCCGGCCGGTTCATGTGATTCACTTTGAGAAGTTTGAAACGAGAAGTGAAGCAATGAAGGCGGAAGCGGCATTTAAAAGCTTGTCACGCAGGGCGAAAGAAAGTTATCTGAAAGGGAAGGCGGAGTGAAGATGCAAAGTCAAAAGAGTTTCCAAAATCAAGATGCAGGGACGCTTTATTTGGTGCCAACTCCGATTGGTAACCTGGAAGATATGACGTTTCGCGCTGTCAGAATGCTCAAGGAAGTGGATTTGATCGCCGCAGAAGATACGCGAAATACGATCAAGCTGCTCAACCACTTTGAAATTCATACGAAGATGGTGAGTTACCACCAGTATAGCGAGCGAGAACGCGAAAACGAGCTTGTCGAACAACTGCAAAATGGAGAAACGATTGCGCTTGTGAGCGATGCAGGCATGCCAGCCATCTCGGACCCCGGTTACGAACTTGTCGCAAAAGCCTTGCAAGAAAGGGTACCCGTTGTGGCGTTGCCAGGGGCAAATGCGGCTCTTACAGCCCTGATCGCATCAGGTCAGCTTCCCCAACCGTTTTATTTCCATGGGTTTTTACCTCGCAGTTCTAAGGAACGTGACGAAACTCTTGCAAAGCTTGGAAAGCGCAAAGAAACTTGGGTTTTGTATGAATCACCGCACAGGCTGAAGGAAACGCTCAAGGCGATTTTGAAGGCAGTAGGTCCAGAACGCGGGATTACGCTTTGTCGCGAGCTTACGAAGGTTTATGAGGAGTATTTGCGCGGGACAGTGGAAGAAGCGCTGGCGTGGAGCAAGGAAGAGAATGTTCGCGGCGAATTTTGTCTTGTTGTTGCGGGAAGCGGTGTGGAAGAAGTCGATGAAGAAGCGGCTTGGTGGCAAGAACTTTCTGCCCGAGAACATGTGGAAAAGTTGATTACGCGTAATGGCATCAGTTCGAAAGATGCAATCAAACAAGTGGCCAAGGAACGCAATCTGCCAAAACGTGAAGTTTACGCGGCTTACCATGAAATTGAATAAAAAACCAAAGCTGACCAGATAATGGTCAGCTTTTTTTGCGGAAAATGATACAAGGTAACGAAAAAATACATACGAAGACTATTATACTAGAAAAGGAGGGATTAGATGAATAAGAAGAAGTATATTAAAAAAATATTTAACCAGATTAGATCAATATGATAAAGGAACAACGATTAGCTGGAACAAACTGAGCGAAGAAGAGTTGAATGCTTATTCGAAGGCTGACGCTTGGAAAAGAAGATTCCGAAAAGCTATTCGCTGGATTTCTA
>NZ_AOCG01000012.1 GCF_000525795.1 Listeria aquatica FSL S10-1188 | reverse complement strand
TAGAATACATCTATATAGAGAAAAAGGTAACGGGAATTGAGACGAAAACACTTTTACCGGAACTCAAAAAAATCATTACGGATATGACATTCCCCGTTAGCATGCACTGGGGAGCAAATGAAATGCGTTATATTCGGCCTATTAAATGGCTCGTGGCTTTATTTGGTGAGGAAGTGGTTCCTTTTGAAGTTGCAGGAGTAGAAACAGGAAATATGAGCCGTGGGCATCGTTTTCTTGGACATGAAACCGTGATTCCGGAACCGAAGGACTATGAAATGAAGCTGCTTGAAGAGTTTGTCGTAGCCGATCCATTCAAACGAAAAGCGGCTATTTGGGGACAAATTGAAGAAGTTTGTGCTGAAAAGGGCTGGATTGTTTCAAAAGATGAAGAATTGCTTGAGGAAGTCAACAATCTTGTGGAGTATCCTACCGTTCTTGAAGGCGGATTTGAAGAAAGTTATTTAGATCTTCCTGAAGAAATTTTGATTACTTCGATGAAAGAGCATCAACGTTATTTTCCTGTGTTCAATAAGGAAGGACAACTTTTACCACATTTTATTACGGTTCGAAATGGAAATCATGAGCATTTTGAAACGGTGGTTCGTGGTAATGAAAAAGTACTTCGTGCTCGCCTTTCTGATGGAGAATTTTTCTATAAAGAAGATCTGAAAATGAAGATTGAGGATGCAGTAGCGAAGCTTTCACATATTGTTTTTCACGAAAAATTAGGCTCGCTTTCTGAAAAAATGAAACGTGTAGAGCAAGTTGCGTTATTACTTGCAGATTTCCTTTCATGGAGTGACTCAGATAAAAAAGATGTTTCGCGCGTCTCTGAAATTTATAAGTTTGACTTAGTGACAAATGTCGTTGGAGAATTTCCTGAGCTTCAAGGAATCATGGGAGAAAAATATGCACGCATCCAAGGAGAAAAGCCTGAGGTTGCAACAGCGATTCGAGAGCATTATATGCCTACTTCTGCAGAAGGCCCACTTCCAGAAACGGAATTAGGAAGCTTGCTTGCAATAGCAGACAAACTGGAAACCCTTGTGAGCTTTTTCTGTGTGGGAATGATTCCAACTGGTTCACAAGATCCATTTAGCTTGCGACGCAGTGCTTTTGGTGTAATGCGGATTCTTTTGAATACAGGTTGGAATTTGCCACTTGCAGAATTGCTAAAAGAAATTGTAACTATCGAAAGAAATGCGGGTATTGCTACGCTTTCTGATGAAGAGATTTATGTAGAAGCACAAACTTTCTTGAAAAATCGGTTGCGCGTCCTTTTACAGGATCAAAAAGTTCGCCTTGATATCATTGATGCGGTCACGAGTGAAGATGCAAACTTTGTACCTGATATTATGGAACGGGCAAAACTTTTAAATGATAGTGCTCAAAAAGACTGGTTTAGACCAACCATCGAAGCTTTATCTCGAGTAGCTAATCTTGCGAAGAAACACGAAGAAAATATTGAAATTAACGACCAACTGTTTGAAAACGAAGCAGAGAAACAGCTGTTTGACGAATTGATTTCAATGAAACGTGATTTTGCAAGCTTAACGAGTAAAGAACGCCTTGAGCGCTTCCGTGAAATGCGGGGAGCGATTGATCAATATTTCGATACAACACTTGTTATGAGTGAGGAAAAAGAGCGTCGCGATAACCGTTTAGAAGTTTTATTTGAACTAGCTGAATTTATCAAAGAATTTGCGGAAATGGATGCTATTCATGTAAAATAGAGGAAGAGCAGAAAGCAGGAACTTTATCTTGAAAAAGTTCCTGCTTTTAAATAAAAAGGAGCGTAAAAAATGACCCAACCAGCAGTTTATGTCGTTTCTGATTCAACGGGTGAAACCGCAGAACTGGTCACAAGAGCAGCACTTTCGCAGTTTGGACAAACTCCAAAATTTATTCATCGCTTTCACCATATTAATTCAAAAGACTTAATTGAAGAAATTGTTGATCTTGTTGCTGTGAATCATGGCATTATTGTACACACGGTGGTACTCGAAGAAGTTCGAACTGAATTAAATAAACAAGCCGAAACTTATGGTGTTCCGATTATTGATATTTTTGGCCCGCTACTCGGTCAACTTGAAAAAACGTATAAAATCAAGCCGCTTTCGGAGCCAGGGCGTGTGCGCTCACTTGATGAAGCGTACTTTAATAAAGTGGCTGCGATTGAATTTGCAGTTGAAAATGATGATGGCAGAAACCCTCGGGGGATTCTTCAAGCGGACTATGTTTTAATTGGAGTTTCACGAACTTCAAAGACGCCTTTATCACAGTATTTAGCGCTTAAAGGTCTTAAGATATGTAATATTCCAATCGTTCCAGAAGCTGAAATTCCAGAAGAACTCTTTGAAATTGACCCGAAAAAAATTATTGGATTAAAAATTAGTCGTACTAAGTTAAACCAAATTCGTTCTAAACGATTAATTTCGATGGGATTGAACGGTGCGGGCATGTACTCAAGCGATGACAGAATCACTGAAGAATTGAAATTCTTTAAGATTTTAACAGATAAATTAGGCTGTTTTGTGCTTGATGTGACGAATAAAGCAATTGAAGAGACTGCAAATGATATTTTGATGCATATTGGTGAAATTGCTGATGAAAATTTAGAACTTTAAGAAGGATTTTTTGATTTTATGGCGAATATATATATTATACGGGATTTACACGCTTGAAAAAAGTGCACGAATCTCGTATAATTCATTTTTGCGGATTCTTTTCCGCATGTAATGTGTAGAGATGAAAAACGGGTTTTTGGCTCGTTTTTTGATTTGTTCATAGCAAGTAAAAGGAGGGAAGTTTTTGCCTAAGATTATTGTCGATGCGGATGCTTGTCCAGTTAAAGAAGAAATCAAATCGCTTGCTCAAATGTTTCATTTAGAAGTTATTTATGTAGCTTCTTATAATCATTTTGGTAAAAACCGTGTAGATGAACACTGGATATATGTCGATACTGAAAAAGAAGCAGCAGATCTTCGGATAGTGAATGTATCAGAGAAGGGAGACATCGTCATTACACAGGATATCGGACTTGCGAGCATGTTGCTTTCAAAATGCACCGTATTTTCAAATCGCGGGGAAATTTATCAAGATGAGATGATGACACTACTCCTTGAACAGCGGGAATCTCGCGCGAAGGCAAGAAGAAGAGGCGAGTATGGAAAAGGTCCAAAAGCGATGACAGAGAAAGATCGGCAAATTTTTAAGCAAAATCTTGAACAGTTTTTAACGAAATTAAAATTCCTAGGAGTTGACGATCAATGACTCAAAGAATTCCTGAGGAAACGATTGAGCAGATCCGGAATCAAGCGGATATTGTTGATGTTATAGGTAATTACGTCAAGCTCAAGAAACAAGGGCGAAATTATATTGGCTTATGCCCATTTCATGGCGAGAAGACACCTTCGTTTTCAGTATCTCCTGAAAAGCAGATTTTTCATTGTTTTGGTTGTGGAAAAGGTGGAAATGTCTTTTCGTTTTTAATGGAGCATGATCATCTTTCATTTGTAGAATCTGTAAAAAAAAACAGCTGACCTCACCCATGTAGATGTAGTCCTACCAGAAAGTCTTGCAGAATCAGAAGAAAATGGACCACGTGTGACAAGCGAAGCGCAAAAAATGATCGAATTGAATCAGCTTGCTGCTAAGCTATATCACTATCTATTAATGGAAACAGAAGAAGGTTATAAGGCGTTACAATATTTAAAAGAACGTGGCATGACTGAGGCGAGCATGACAGAATTTCAAATCGGATTTGCACCAAATCACCATGCAACAGTGTCTTCGTTTTTAGAAAAGCGAGGAGCAGATTTAGAACTGGCGGTCCAAGCAGGACTTTTGACTGAGCGTGAAGACGGCTCGGTTGTGGACCGTTTTCGGAGCCGCATCATGTTTCCAATCACGGATGATCGGGGGCAACTCGTTGGTTTTTCGGGTCGATTGATCGATCAGGAAAATGGCCCCAAATATTTAAATACGCCGGAAACACCTTTGTTTAATAAAAGACGACTACTTTATCATTTTTCAGAAGGCCGAACAGAAATCAGAAAGCGAGAAGAAGTGCTACTTCTTGAAGGATTTATGGATGTCATTTCTGCAGCTGATGCCGGTCTTGTAAACGGAATTGCTTCGATGGGAACAAGCTTAACAGAAGAGCATATCGGACTTGTTCGCCGGATTGCTAATCGAGCGGTTATTAGTTATGATGGCGACCGAGCCGGAATTGAGGCAGCCTATAAAGCTGGACTTTTATTAGAAGAAAAAAGTCGGATGGAGATTTTTGTTTTAGCGCTTCCTGGCGGGAAAGACCCCGATGAATTTATTAAGGAATACGGGGCTGAACGTTTTTTGGAAGTCTATTTGCATGAGCGAATGACTTGGACTGCTTATAAGCTCTTTTATTTGCGGAAAAAGCGAAACTTGCAAAATGATTCAGAACGATTGCAATATATGGATGAAGCGCTGACTGAAATTGGGAAATTAAGCCAAGCGGTTGAGCGTGAACTTTATTTGAAGCAACTAGCTGACGAATTTGAGATCTCGATTCCGGCTTTAAAAGAGCAACTTCAGCAAAAAATTGTGGAGCAAAAAGGTTCCTCTAAAAGGGTTTCTGCTGAAGACGATTTTTTGCTTGACCTAGCACCACCTCCTGATGATTTTTATGGTGGCTTAGTAAGTGCTCAGCCAGTTAGACAAACGCTTCAAGCTTACCATGCTTCTGAATATCTATTGATGAAAGCGATGATTGGAAGTGAGGAGGCTTTTTCTGCAATCCATCAGCTTTTGGATGGGCTCACGTTCCAACACGATGAGTTTCAAGCTTTATATACGCATTTAATGGCCTATTATTTAGATGGGAATGGGGCGGATCCAAATCGATTTATGGATTATTTGACGGATCCGGCACTGAAAAATTTAGTTTCTGAACTTGTTATGCTTGAAACACCGGAAGAAGCAACCTCTGATGAATACTTGGATTATATTAATAGCTTAAAAAAAACAAATTTTATTAGACCGTATTAAGCAAAAAGAAAGCAGAAGCTAGTGAAAAAGATCGTCTAGGGGATCAGGAGGGTGCGAAACAAGCTCTTATGGAATTTATTTCCTTACGTCAGAAGTTAGCAAAAGGAGATTACGAACTTTAAAATAGTGTGAAACGTTTTAAAACTGCCGAATAATGGTATGGATAAATGAGTATCCGTGAGCGGGCAGTATTTTGAGAGGAGGAAGCAGCAGTATGAGTGAAAAACAAGAAAATGTAAAACAAAGTACTGAAACAGTTGAACAAGTTAAAGAAGCCCTAATTGGAGAGGGTAAAAAAGTAGGGATCTTAACCTACAGTAATATTGCTGCCAAATTAGCTCCTTTTACGCTTGATTCTGATCAAATGGATGAATTTTTGGAGCATCTAACACAAGTTGGGATTGAAGTGGCTGATGACGACGATGATGCGGATCCAGACGAGAAAGAACTCGTAAAAGAAGAAAATGAAGAATTTGATTTGACGGATATGAGTGTACCACCTGGCGTGAAGATCAATGACCCTGTCAGAATGTATTTGAAGGAAATTGGGCGAGTTGATCTGCTTTCTGCCGATGAGGAAATTGCCCTTGCCAAACGGATTGAAAAAGGTGACATCGAAGCAAAGGGACGTCTTGCAGAAGCTAACTTACGTCTAGTTGTGAGTATCGCCAAACGTTATGTGGGACGTGGAATGCTGTTTCTTGACTTGATTCAAGAAGGAAACATGGGTCTTATGAAAGCTGTTGAAAAGTTCGACTTTAATAAAGGCTTTAAATTCAGTACCTATGCAACGTGGTGGATTCGTCAAGCGATTACAAGAGCTATTGCAGACCAAGCTCGTACTATCCGGATTCCCGTTCACATGGTTGAAACCATTAACAAACTGATTCGGGTACAGCGTTCGCTTTTACAAGATCTTGGTCGTGATCCATCACCGGAAGAAATTGGAGAAGAAATGGATTTGCCTACTGAAAAAGTACGTGAAATTCTTAAGATTGCTCAAGAGCCGGTTTCACTTGAAACACCGATTGGAGAAGAGGACGATTCTCACTTGGGAGACTTTATTGAAGATCAGGAAGCAACTTCTCCTTCTGATCATGCGGCTTATGAATTACTCAAAGAACAACTTGAAGATGTGCTAGATACGCTTACTGATCGTGAGGAAAATGTTCTGCGTCTCCGCTTTGGCTTAGACGATGGCAGAACACGTACTTTAGAAGAAGTTGGACGTGTGTTTGGAGTTACTCGTGAGCGGATTCGACAAATTGAAGCTAAAGCGCTTCGGAAGCTCCGTCATCCAAGCAGAAGTAAACAATTGAAAGACTTTTTAGAGTAAAAACTTAAGCCACGCCACATTCTGGATTCGGATGTGGCGTTTGCTAAAGATAAAGATGCTTGAGGTGACTATATGAACGAACAAAAATTGTCGAAACGCTTGGAAAAAGTAGCGCACTTTATTGAACCCCAAAGTCGAATTGCGGATATTGGCAGTGACCATGCTTATTTACCATGTTATGCTGTCCTTAAAGGTTTTGCGAGTTTTGCTATTGCAGGCGAAATCGCGGATGGTCCATTTCGATCAGCGCAAGATCAAGTAGAAAAAACTGGACTTCTTGCTCAAATTTCTGTTAGAAAAGGAGACGGGCTTGAAGTGCTAGAGCCGTCTGACGAAGTGGATACGGTTGTGGTCGCGGGAATGGGCGGACCCCTTATTGCCAATATTTTAGAAAATGGCAAAAGGAAGCTCGCCCGTGTTAAGCGATTAATTTTGCAGCCGAACATTGCTGCAAAGAGGATACGCGAGTGGGGTGCGCGTGAGCAATTTCAGATTACAGCAGAAGAGATAATTGAAGAAGATCATAAAATCTATGAAATTTTAGTATTAGAGCGTTCGAATGAGCCTGTGGATTATTCAGAAGATGAATTGTTTTTTGGCCCCTTGTTATTAAAAGAAAAAAAATGCCATATTCCGTACTAAATGGCAACATGAACGAGACACTTGGAAGAAAATCACGGAAAACATTGAAAAGCAAGGAAAGACTTTGGAAAATGAAGCGAAACTTGCGGAACTTCACGCTCAAATAAAACGAGTAGAGGATGTGTTGAAATGAAAACGGCAAATGGTCATGAATTTGTAGCGATGCTTGAAAAAATTGTCCCAAGAAAATTGGCGATGGAAAGTGACCCTACTGGCTTACAGCTAGGCGATCTTTCAAAAAAGGTACGCAAGATTATGTTTACGTTAGATGTGCTTGAAGATGTTGTGGAAGAAGCTATCGAGCAAGGAGTGGATATGATCATCGCGCATCACCCATTCTTATTCCGTCCTGTACATAAAATTGATATGGAAACTGCACAAGGACGGATGATTCGCAAACTAATCAAACATGACATTATTGTTTATGCAGCCCATACGAATTTAGATATTGCAAAAGGTGGCGTTAATGATATATTAGCCAATTTGCTCGAATTAAAAGAGACGGAGGTTATTGTACCGACGCATGTTGAGAAATACTTGAAAGTCGTTGTTTTTGTGCCAAAAGAATCGTGTGAAACAGTTCGTCAAGTTTTGATGAATAACGGAGCTGGTCAAATCGGGACAGAGTATGAGTCGTGTAGCTTTGAAGTGATGGGAACAGGGAAATTCAAGCCCAGTGAAAAAGCAAGCCCAACAATAGGCAAGAAAGGTGAGCTCGCACATGTCGACGAAGTTCGGCTTGAAGCGATTATCACGGAAGATTTGGCGCTCCAAGCTGTTAAGGCAGTAAAGGCGGCTCATCCGTATGAGGAACCGGCTATTGATTTATATCCACTTGAAGGACTGAAACATGTAGAGGGACTTGGACGAGTTGGCACTCTCGCAAAAGAGATGCCGCTTGAAGTCTTTGTTGACATTGTGAAGGGCGTTTTATCAATCGAACATCTCCGACTGATTGGGGATCCAGAAACAAAAGTGAAAAAAGTGGCGGTGCTTGGTGGAGATGGAAATAAATTCATTCACGACGCGAAACGAAGCGGTGCAGATGTGCTAATCACAGGGGACATTTATTATCACACTGGTCATGACTTGCTTGCGATTGGGCTACCAACTATTGATGCTGGGCATAACATTGAAAAAGTTATGAAAAGTTATTTGAAGGCTGAATTTGAAGAACGTTCTAAGGAACAAGGTATCGAAGTTGAACTTGTTGTGTCTGAGAAAAATACAGATCCGTTTACTTTTTTATAAACAAATGAAAAGGCGCTTTCCTACTAACTAGGAAAGCGCCTTTTTGGGTATTAACTAACGGCCGCCATTTTTTAAATGTTCAAGGCGAGCACGTCGTTTTTCTTCCATATTTTTCTTTTTAGCTCGTGGTAAAATGGAATCGGCATTGAGTTCATGATGTTTTTCCCAAGTGCTTTTATCGGCAGGATCGAATTGATCGAGAAAAATGAGAACTTCACGGATTACTTGCGTTGGTGTACTCGCGCCAGCTGTGATGGCCACTTTCTGAGCATTTTTCAGCCAGTCTAGTTCGATTTCTGTGACATCTGCCACGCGGTATGCCTTAACACCAGCCTTTTCTTCTGATACTTGTGCTAATCGGTTCGTATTATTACTCCGTGGATCGCCAACTACGATTGTTAAATCAGCGCCTTTTGCTTGTTCAGCAACCGCTTCTTGGCGGACTTGTGTAGCCATGCAAATTTCTTTATGATTCTCCGCTTGCGGATAGCGCTCATGAATGTAATCCATCAAATCAAGTACATCCCATTGACTCATTGTCGTTTGATTGGTGACAAAAATTTTATCTTGCGCTGAAAATTGCAAGGCATCAATGTCTGCGGTCGTTTCAACGAGATGGACAACATCTGGCGCGGTCCCGTATGCTCCTTCAGGCTCAGGATGTCCTTTTTTACCGATATAAATAATTTGAAAGCCAGCTGCTTTTTTTTTCTAAAATTAAATCATAAGTCCGCATGACATCTGGACAAGTAGCATCAATCGTTACAAGCCCTTTTTCTTTTGCAAGTTCTTTAACCCGTGGTGAAATACCATGCGCCGTAAAAATGACGGTACCAGTATCAATTTGTTCAAGAATTTCCTCTCGGTTTTCCCCATCAAGGTATGAATTCCGATTTCTTCAAACGCATCGGTTACGTGTTTATTATGAACAATCATTCCTAAAATATGAATGGGTCTTGGTAAATTTGGATCAAGCGAAGCGTTTTTAGCAATCACCATTGCATCAACAACGCCATAACAATAGCCACGCGGGCTGATTTTAATAATCTCCATCCGTGTTCTTTTCCTCCTAAGTAGGCAGTTTACAATTTTCATTATATAAGAGAAATGACTTTTTGGCTAGATTTTCTCGTTTTTTGTCGCAGGAAACGCCTGGGAGTGGTATAATGGCACAAGAAACTGAAACGGAGTGAAGTGAATTTATGAAAAAAACAAGGTTCGACCAGTTTGGTTTTAAGCCTTTTATCAATACAGCGATTAACTCGCTTGGGTTTTATGAGCCAACCCCTGTCCAACAAAAGCTGATTCCAGGAGTTTTGCGTGGAGAAAGCATTATCGGACAGTCTAAAACAGGAACAGGAAAAACACACACATTTTTGCTACCGATCTTAGAAAAACTTGATCCCAAAAGAGAAGGTGTTTTTGCAGTTATTACAGCACCTAGTCGTGAGCTTGCGAGTCAAATTTATCATGAAATCAAAAAAATCACGAAACATAGTCCGGATGAAATTTCGGCGCAACTTTTAATTGGGGGAACGGATAAGCAGCGTACAATCGAAAAGCTTAAAAATCAACCCCAAATTATTGTTGGAACTCCTGGACGGATCAATGATATGATTCGTGAAAAAGCACTTTTTGTCTATACTGCTGAAATTCTTGTGATTGATGAAGCAGATATGACACTTGATATGGGCTTTTTAAATGATGTCGACCAAATTGCTGGGAAAATGCCTCCTAATTTGCAAATGTTAGTTTTTTCAGCGACTATACCCGAAAAATTAAAACCTTTTTTTGAAAAAAATACATGGAGAATCCTCGCTTTGAGCATATCGCGCCAGAAGCGGTTTCTGCACAAACTATTGAACACTGGCTGCTTCCACTTAAAAGTCGGAACAAGCTCGAGTTGCTAAAGGAGTCTCTTTTAACTTTCCAGCCGTTTCTTGCGATTGTATTTGCGAACACGAAGCAAACGGCAGATCAAATTCACGAGTATCTTGTGGGTGAAGGACTTAAAGTAGCAAAAGTACATGGGGATGTGCCACCTCGTGAACGGAAACGAGCAATGAAACAAATTGAAAATATGGATTTTCAGTATATCGTGGCAACAGATTTAGTGGCACGCGGAATCGACGTACAAGGCATTAGCCATGTCATTAACTTTGAGCTTCCAGAAGATAATGATTTTTATATTCACCGGACTGGTCGAACTGGAAGAGCTGGACATAGTGGGATTGCCCTTACTATTTTTGAATCTCGTGATGAGGATCAACTTAATCAACTTGAAAAGCGTGGTATCACATTTAAACACATGGAACTGAAACAAGGAGAATTTGTTGAAACCTTTGACCGAAATAAACGTGCGAAACGTGAGGCAAAACGTGAGTCCGCTGATCCACGTGAAATTGGAATGCGGAAAAAAGCACAACAAAAGCGTAAGCCAGGTTATAAAAAGAAAATCAATTATAAAATGGCAGAGATCAAACGGCGCGAAAATCGGAAAAAGAATCGGGGGAAAAAATAATTATGTTGAGAATTGGTTCGCATGTATCCATGAGCGGTAAGAAAATGTTACTCGGGGCAAGTGAAGAGGCGCTTTCTTATGAAGCCAACACTTTCATGATATATACGGGAGCGCCGCAAAACACGCGGCGTAAACCGATTGATGAACTAAATATTGATGCAGGACTTGCCCATATGAAAGAAAACAATATGGACGATATTGTCGTGCACGCTCCTTATATTATCAACATTGGGAATACTGTTAAACCAGAAACTTACGAACTGGGCGTGAATTTTTTACAGCAAGAAATTGAGCGAACAGCTGCGCTTTCAGCCAAACAAATTGTGCTTCATCCCGGAGCGCATGTTGGAGAAGGGGTTGATGCGGGGATTAAACAAATCATTAAAGGTTTAAATGAAGCACTTGATCCAAAGCATGATGTCCAAATTGCTCTTGAAACTATGGCAGGTAAAGGAACTGAAATCGGCAGGACTTTTGAGGAGTTAGCACAAATTATTGAAGGCGTCACGCATAACGAACTTTTATCGGTTACGTTTGATACTTGTCACGTACATGATGCTGGATATGATATTGTCAACGATTTTGATGGTGTCCTTAATGAATTTGATAAAATCATTGGGCTGGATCGCTTAAAAGTACTTCATATCAATGATAGTAAAAATGAACGCGCAGCGCATAAAGACCGTCATGCCAATATTGGCTTTGGGTATATTGGTTTTGATGCACTTCACTATGTCGTACACCATCCGCAATTGATGGATCGGCCTAAGATTTTGGAAACTCCATATGTAGGTGAAGACAAGAAAAATAAGAAGCCGCCTTATAAATTTGAAATTGCGATGTTGCGAGATGGGACTTTTGATCCCGAACTACTTTCGAAAATTCTTGCGCAATGATAAACTAGTAGAGGTTAAAGGAGAGAGGAAATATGGAAAAAATGTTAGTTTTTGGGCATAAAAACCCGGATACTGATGCGATTTGTTCAGCAATTGCATTCAGTGAACTTAAAAAAGCAGAAGGTAAAGAAGTTGAAGCTGTTCGGCTTGGCGAAATAAACTCAGAAACAGCTTTTGTATTAGCTGAAGCTTCTGTATCAGCCCCTCGGCTTGTAGAAACAGTTTCGAATGAAGTGAGCACGGTTTGCCTTGTTGACCACAATGAAGCTCAACAAAGTGTAGATGACATTGCGAATGTAACGGTACATAGCGTTGTTGATCATCACCGGATTGCAAATTTTGAAACAGCCGATCCGCTTTACTATAGAGCTGAACCAGTTGGCTGTACAGCAACCATTCTTACAAAATTATTCCATGAAAAAGGAATCGCTATTCCGAAAGTAACAGCACAACTAATGGTTTCGGCAATTATTTCCGATACTTTGCTGTTTAAATCGCCGACATGTACGGAAGAAGACAAAAAAGCAGCCGATGAACTGGCTGTTATTGCGGGGCTTAACCTTGAAGAGTATGGTATGGCTATGCTTCGTGCTGGAGCGGATGTTAGCACTAAAACAGTAGCTGAACTTTTACTTGACGCTAAAGAATTCGAAATGGGCGGTGCAAAAGTAGAGATCGCTCAAATCAATGTGGTAGACGAAAATGATGTGCTTTCTCGCATGGAGGAAGTAGAGCCAGTTATTACAAAAACCACCGCAGACAAAGGTCTCGATCTTTATCTTTTTGTTGTAACAAATATCTTAACAAATGATTCTGTTGGCATTGCTTATGGTGAAAAAACACAAGCTGTCGAACAAGCTTATCATGTAACGCTTGTTGATCATAAAGCACCGCTTCTTGGCGTTGTTTCTCGAAAAAAACAAGTCGTTCCTGTTCTTACTGAAATTTTTACCAAATAAAAAGAAAAGGCTTTGCAGGAAGTTTCTGCGGGCCTTTTCTTTTTTATTTTACTCTTGGTCGTCTGAAAAAATATGTGCAAACTAATAGGATAGCTAGAAGGACTGCGAGATAAGCGATTCCAGTATTTTCTCTTAGTTGCCCGAAAAAGATACTCACGTAAAGCCAAATGACAGCAAGTGGATAGGTCAAATTTTGTTCCCGGTAACGCAATGTAAAAGCAGCTAAAAATCCAATTAGTAAAAGAAGAATAGGGAAAGCATTTCCCATTTCGGCATGAATCTTCGCTAAGTAAATATCAAAAACGATCAATAAGGAAACGGAAAGTCCCCCCAAATAAAGAGAAATTGGGAAACGAACCCATTTTTTTCGCCAATCTAATTCTTGATATAAACGATAAATCGCTATAAGCCAAAGAAACAAAAGGATAACTGAAAGAAAAATCCAATTGTAGTGCCAACTAATCGTGAAGAAAATACTTAAAAAAATTACTAGTGATAAAGGTGGGAACCCATCTTGGACTGACTTGAGTTTTTCCACTTGCAACGCTTATCATGCTGATAAATAGAGCTAGGCAAATCACTCCCCAGATGATAAATCCGAAATCAGCTGGTAAGAGTGAAGCTTGATATTCCTTATTTACTGCATTTGCTGTCATTCCATTAAGAGGTAGCCATTCTGCAACAAGATGGAAGGCAAGCATTGCCAAATAAGTTAAAAACATCCAAATGATTTGCATATGTAAAGTCTTCCTCTCCTTCCTGTCAAGGTTATTCCCTCAATTAAGAAAGTTTAATCACATTTCCTCTTAATCGAAATGATTTCGATTTACATTTTACCAAAAGTCCGCTATAATGTAAAATGCGAGCAAGGCATTAAAGGAGTGGAACAAATTGAAAGAAGCGGTACTGCAGGTTTCAAACTTATCTTTTCATTATGACCGAGAAGAGGTTTTAGAAGGAATTTCGATGGATATTGAAAAGGGAAGTTTCACAGGGCTGATCGGACCAAATGGTTCCGGAAAGTCTACTTTATTGAAATTAATTCTGGGTTTACTCAAAATCCAGAAGGGGACGATTTCGCTTTTTGGAGAAGACAGTAGTGAGTTCAAAGAGCGGGAAAAAATCGGTTTTGTTTCACAAAAAGCCAATTCTTTTAACTCCGCATTTCCTGCAACTGTGAAAGAAATTGTAGCTAGCGGATTAACTAAGAAAAAAGGGTTGTTTTCATTGTTAAATAAACAAGATCAACGCGAGATTTACGAAGCACTTGAGAAGGTTTCGATGACGGCGTTTTTAAATCGTAATATCGGGGAGCTTTCAGGAGGACAGCAGCAACGAGTTTTTATCGCACGTTCCCTTGTGAGTAAACCTGAACTACTTATTTTAGATGAACCTACTGTAGGTGTGGATGCGCGGAATGTTCAGTCTTTTTATGAGCTACTTAGGAAGCTCAATCTCGAAGAAGGGATGACGCTCCTTTTAGTGACACATGATCTTTTAGCAGTAAGCCAGTATGTGGATCATGTCGTAAGCTTGAATCAAAAAGTTTTGTTCGACGGGTCGGCACGTGATTATGGGCTTTATCTTGAGGACCTGGAAATGGAAGTGACCGGAAATAATTATACGGAACAGGAGGGGACGCACTGTGATTGCCACTCTCTTTCAGTATGATTTTATCCGGAATACGTTTATTGTTGGGCTTGTTATCGGGGTAGTTGCACCGCTACTTGGCAGTTTTATCGTTGTTCGAAGGCTTTCGCTCATGGCCGATGCTTTAAGTCATGTCAGTCTTGCTGGAATTGCCGTCAGTTTGTTTTTAAGTAAGACATACGGGCCGCTTGCAGGGCTTAATCCGCTTTATTTAGGCTTCGGGTTTGCAACGGGTGGATCTCTTTTAATGGAAAAACTCCGGTCCGTCTATCGTCACTTTGAAGAGCTAGCGATTCCGATCATTATGTCTACGGGAATGGGATTTTCAGTCATTTTTATTTCTATGGCAAATGGTTTCAACACGGATTTGTTTAGCTACTTATTTGGAAGTGTTAGTGCCGTCAGCCGTTCGGATATGTGGACGATTGCAGGGATTGCGATTTTCGTTTTTGTCGTCATTTTACTGCTCTATAAAGAATTGTTTTTACTTTCTTTTGATGAAGAATATGCCAAGGTATCCGGCATTCGCGCTAAAGTATTTGATATGATTTTTATGGTTTTAGTGGCACTCGTCATCGCTAGTTCAATGCGAATCGTCGGCATTTTACTGGTTTCTTCGCTAATGACATTGCCCGTTGCAGCAGCTATTCGAATTGCTCGTGGGTTTAAACAAACGATCATTATTGCGGTTATTTTTGGCGAAATTGCAGTTTTAGGCGGTTTAATCAGTGCTTATTATCTGAATTTAGCGCCAGGCGGAACAATTGTTATTCTTTCGGTTTTAATTTTGATCCTGACGATGATTTATCAAAAAATCCGAATCAAGTGGATACTTTCTAAACGAGGTGAGGAAAATGGCATTATCAGTGAATGAAGCTTTGGATAAAATGAAAAATTCCGGATACAAGCATACCGACAAGCGAGAATTTTTGATTGAGTTGTTTGTACGGAAAAATCGGTATTTAACAGCAAAAGAAGTTCAGGAAAATATGAAAGATGATTTTCCAGGAATTAGTTTTGATACGATTTATCGCAACTTGGCACTTTTTGTTGAACTTGGCATTTTTGAAGAAACAGAGCTTTCAGGAGAGCGAAATTTCCGTTTAGCTTGTTCTCATGATCATCACCATCATCATTTTATTTGTTTAAGCTGTGGGAAGACGAAAGAAATTATGTTGTGTCCGATGGATTTTCTAACGGACGCACTGCCTGATTATGAAATTGATGGGCACAAATTTGAGATCTACGGGAAATGCCCGGATTGTTTAGCTAAAGAAAAAACAGCGTAAAGCAGACTCGCTTTACGCTGTTTTCATTTGAATTGAGTAAACACTAAGAATTAAATTTATCGAATTACCTTTAAATAATGTTGTAGTTCAGCTCTATATACCATATGTGCCCACCCGCCAATAACTTTCACATCATAAAGTCCAGACTTCAAACCTCGTAAGCTAAAAGAAACTTTATAATTACCAGCACGATTAATATCAATTCGACGATAAAATTTAGGATCGCCTTTTTTGTGAAGTTCAACAGCAACTCCAACTGAGTTTGGTGATTTTCCTATTACATCAATAGTTGTCGCTTTTTTTTGAGTAAGTATTAGCATCTGTGTGAAAAGCTACTTTTGGATTTCCTTTGTAGTTCATTGCATTAGCTTTAGGTGCAAATGTTGTTGAGCTTAAAAGCTATCGATAGTAAAATGGTAAAAAAAGAATAAAAAAAATAGTTTTTTGATGTTAGTTGCATAATTCATGACGATTTTAACCTCTTTCTAAGATGTATTTTCTTGATAAACTAGCTGTATTCAAAAAAGAATACATAATACAGTTTATCATACTACTCGGAATAGAAAATGACATTTTTGTCACTTTTAACTTACAATAGTGTAAGCTAATGAGGATATTATACAATAAGTCGAAGAACAGCCATTGAAATAACGCCAACAATGACAATCGCGATCAAACTTTTGGTCAAAATAGCCGTTAAAATTGTTGGCAGGGAAGCAAGGAATGGCAACAATTTGACGCTTGGAAATTGTCCGGCTTCTTTTTGTAATAAGCTCTGTATAAAGAGGGCCGTCAAAATGGCAAGCGGAACATAGGACAAGTAACGTAGTAAGAACTCTGGCAGTTCCATTTTCCTGACTAAAAGAAACGGTAAGACACGTGGAATGAGTGTGACAAGGGCAGAGCCAAGAATCGCTAAAAGTGTATATTCATGAATCATCATTTTTCAGTCACCACTCCAATCAAGCACCCGATGAGGGTGGCGAGTAAAACAGCCAGTTCGGGGCTTAAATAGCGCATAAATAAGACGACAAGAAGAGCGACACTCGCCATGACTAGTAGTGCATGGCGTATCTTTTTGGATTTGTCGCTTATCAGCTGCAAGTAGAGCAGGCCAATAAACATAGCAGTTAAAGCGAAATCCAGACCAAAACTTTCTGGGTTTGGTAAAAAAGCACCAAGAACTGCACCAACGAAGCAAGCTAAAATCCAGGTAAGATAGGCCGTTAAATTTAAACCGTGCATCCAGGAAGCAGATATTTGATCACTTCGACTTATTTTATTCATCGCGACAGCAAAAGATTCATCCGTTAAAAGTGCTCCGATGCCGAGGTTATGTAACAAGGAATCTTTTTTGAAACTCGGTGCTGTCGCCATGCTCATCAAAAAGTGACGTGAATTAATTAGAAAAGCGGTCAAGACAATGGCAGAAATGGGAGTATGGAGAACGAGCATGCCGCAAATAATGAACTGAGCAGCGCCAGCATAAACGAGTGCGGCAAGTAGTGTGACTTCAAGAATAGAAAGTTGTGAGGCTTTTCCGACAACTCCAGCCGCGATACCAATACCAGCATAGCCAAGAACAGTCGGCAGGCATGCCTTTACTCCGGCGAGAAAGTTTTGCTGTTGATCCATCTTTTCATTCTCCTTTTTTTATTTTTTGCTAATCGTACCATAAATTGGCAAGAAAAAACAGATCGCGGCTGCGATCTGTTTCGTTTTGGCTACAGTGAATTTAATTAGCTGCTTGTTCTTCAGCAGCCTTTTTAGCAAAATATTCTTCAGCTAAAATATCAATTTCCTTCTTAAGTTCGTCAACCATAATTTCCTCAGGGACTTTTCGAACGATCTTTCCATGCCGGAAAAGCAAACCTTCTCCGCGAGCTCCAGCAATACCAATATCTGCTTCACGAGCTTCTCCGGGACCGTTTACAGCACATCCCAGTACGGCTACTTTAATTGGCGCCTTAATGCTTGAAATGTATTCTTCTACTTCATTTGCAATGCTGATCAAATCAATTTCAATTCGACCGCAAGTGGGACAAGAGATTAGCGTTGCTGCATTGGAAGATAAGCCAAATGATTTTAGTAGTTCACGTGCTACTTTTACTTCTTCAACTGGATCAGCACTAAGCGAGACACGGAGGGTATTCCCAATCCCGCGGCTTAAAATTGCTCCAAGACCTGCAGCGCTTTTAATTCCACCAGCAAATTGTGTCCCTGATTCTGTTATGCCAAGATGAAGTGGGTAATTAAATGCTCGACTTGCTTTATCATAGGCTTCGATAGCTAAGTTAACATCAGAAGCTTTAAGTGAAACGATAATATCATGGAAATCCAAGTCTTCCAAAATTTTGATATGATGGAGTGCACTTTCTACCATACCATCAGCAGTCGGATAGCCATACTTTTGAATGATTTTCTTTTCAAGGCTTCCAGCGTTAACCCCAATACGAATGGGAATTCCTTTTGCTTTAGCCGCATTCACAACTTTTTCTACGCGTTCACGACGGCCGATGTTTCCAGGATTAATCCTGATTTTGTCCACACCAGCATCAATGGCTTTTAGAGCAAGCCGGTAATCAAAATGAATATCTGCCACAAGCGGAATATGGATTCGTTTCTTTATATCACTTAAGGCATTTGCCGCGCGTTCATCTGGACAAGCCACACGAACAATTTGACAACCTGCTTCTTCCAGTCTCAAAATCTCAGCGACCGTAGCTTCGACATCATGTGTTTTCGTTGTTGCCATACTTTGAATAAATAATTCATTGCTCCCGCCAATCGTTAAGTTACCAACTTTAACTGGGCGAGTTTCAGTTCTTAAGGTTCTCTCGTTCAAGGAAATTCTCTCCTTTTACATTCACTATTCAGAATTTGTTTTCCTTAGTATCATATCACTTTTTTTTAAGGGAAAGCACTAACTCTTAGATTAAATTTTTCTAAGAAAAGAAGATGCCTCTAATTTAGTAGAGACATCTTTAACTTTTATTCAGGTTTATTTTGTGGAATCGTTCGAATCGCAAGGAAAATAACAATCAAGCTAACGGCCATATTGATTTCCATTCCAAATGGCACTTGAATTTGCAACCATTCCATAACCATGCTGAAGACTGTTGCGAGCGTGATGCCATAAGTTGCGATCATCCAGTTTTCTCGGTAGCTCACGCCGCCACGTCCAAATCCAGTCAAGATGTAGCCAAATAGACCATATATGGCAACGCGGAAGAACAGCATTCCAAGCATAATAATGAATAAAACAAGCAGAATTAAAGGAATCACATATTTAGTCACATCTGTAACGGAAGCATACATCTCTAAAAGATCATCTTTGTCGGAGATTCCAAGCGTTTTATAGCTAAAGGACTGAGAGAAACCGCCAGCAGTGATGTAGACACCATTTGATAAAAAGGCAAAAGCACTTTCATAAGAGCCAATTTTATTATCTATATCATCTTTATCAAGAGTTCCGCTTGCATCATAATAAATATGTAAGCTTCCTTCATCAATTGAAATTGGAAGATTGTCTGCTGTTTGATCTTTCGTTACTAATTTCCCGTCTTGCACATTAAAATCTGGGATTTGATTTTGCAAGGATTCTTTGCTCAGCTTAAGCACATTTTGTGTCGTTGTCGTCGTGTAGTAAGCGAGTGGTAAAAAGGCAAGAAAACCAAGCACGATAAGATAAGTTATGCTCTTGCTTATTTTATCTTTTCGGAAGGTTGCAATATCTTTCGGGGAATAAATACTTCTCCAAAAACGCTTAAAGATATTCATTTTCGTAGTCAGCACCTCACAATATTTGTTTGAAAATTTTTGAAGAGGGAAGAGAATAACGCATAGCGAATCTCAACCTTGTCTGTTCTTAATGATAGCTTGAATTTTGCTTAAAAGCAAAGAGAAATTGCTAGAAGCAGAAAAATTGCAACAGTTGTATAATCGTGTTAGGCTAAAAGGTGTAAACGATGGGACTAGAAAAGGCTTTTTTATATGTTCATGATTAGTACTATGGATGTATGTGCTGAGCCAATAGATACAGTCTTAGTTTCGCTTGCGACAATCAAATTTATTTTCGAGGAGGAATTGACAGTGGCATACGAATTACCAAAACTACCTTATACGTATGATGCGCTTGAACCAAATTTTGACAAAGAAACAATGGAAATCCATTATACGAAACATCACAATACTTATGTAACAAAATTAAATGATGCGGTGAAAGATTATCCGGAACTAGCAAGTAAATCAGTAGAAGATCTTGTAGCTGATTTAAACAGCGTTCCTGAAAGTATCCGTACAGCGGTTCGTAATAATGGTGGGGGTCATGCAAACCACAGCTTATTCTGGACGATCTTAAGTCCAAATGGCGGCGGAGAACCTGCTGGCGCTTTGAAAGAAGCGATCGACAGCACTTTCGGAAGTTTTGATGCATTTAAAGAAAAATTTGCGGCTGCAGCTGCAGCTCGTTTTGGATCAGGCTGGGCTTGGCTTGTTTTGAAAGATGGCAAACTAGAAATCATCAGCTTACCAAATCAAGATTCTCCACTTACTGAAGGTTATACACCAGTTCTTGGTCTTGACGTTTGGGAACATGCTTACTACTTGAAATTCCAAAATCGTCGTCCTGAATACATCGATACGTTTTGGAATGTTGTAAACTGGGATGAAGTAGCGCGTCGTTTTGAAGCTGCTAAATAATCCATAAAACTTTTAGAAAACCACAAGAGAGGATGAAACTCCTCTCTTGTGGTTTTCTTTTACTTTTTTTAATGAAATTCTTATTTGGATAAAGTGGAAAAGTTGATGGTTTTCAGATACAATAGGAAGAGGCATTAAACAAAGAGAGGGTTTGTGATACGTGAAACTGAATTTTAGAAAAAAGAAAGATCCAATCAAAAAGAAAAAAACGTGCCGTGATTCCACTCCGTCTCAATATTTTATTTTTTGTTATCTTCATTTTGTTTTCTGTTTTAATTTTGCGACTTGGAATTGTCCAAATTGTTCAAGGTGATACGTATAAGCGGCAACTCGAAGAAACAGATAATGTTACGGTTTCAAAAAACGTACCTCGTGGCGTTATTTTCGATCGAAATTATAATCTCTTAGTGGGAAATACTGCTGTAAAAACGATCACATACACACGCAGTGAGAAAACGAAAACATCTGAAATTTTACAGGTTGCTAAAAAGCTCGATAAAATGATTAAAGTAGAACCTGAAAAGTTAACAGAACGGGACTTGCAAGATTACTGGATTTTGACGCATGAAAAAGAGTCACTTAAACGTCTCTCTGCAAAAGAGCAGAACTTGGATTCTTCTGCGATGTACAAGAAACAAGTGGAAGATGTAACCAAAAAGGATTTAGCTGATTTATCAGTCGATGATAAACGAATCGCTACAATATATAAAAAAAATGACTAGTGGCTATGCAATGACAGAATCGATCGTCAAAGGTAAAGACGTTACTGATGAAGAAATTGCCCGTGTAAGTGAGAATTTAGAAAAATTACCTGGTGTCGATACAACAACAGACTGGAATCGTTTTTACACATACGATGAAACGCTTCGTTCTATTCTTGGCTCGGTTTCTTCTGCCAAGGAAGGTCTACCAAAAGAAAAAGCTGAGTACTATTTATCGCAAGGGTATAGTCGAAATGACCGCGTCGGGAAAAGCTATCTTGAATCTGAGTATCAAAGCATTTTAGCCGGGCAAAAATCCCAGTCTGAAAGTGTGATGGATGCGCAAGGAAATATCATTGAAACTGTACAGAAAAATGAAGGTTCCAAAGGTAAAGATCTTGTTTTATCTGTAGATGTGGACTTTCAGCGGGCTGTAGAAGAAATTCTTCGAAATAATATCAAAAAAGGGAAGGCATCGAGTGGTTCCGACTTATTAGATCGTGCTTTTGTGGTTGCGATGGATCCATATAGTGGCGAAGTTCTTTCTCTTGCTGGGCAAAAGCTAAATAGTGATGGGTCATTTGAAGATTATTCACTAGGTAGTTTTACAACGGCTTATAATATGGGTTCTGCCGTCAAAGGGGCAACCGTCCTTGGTGGTATTATGAGCGATGCGATAACAAAGAATACTTATTTTACAGATAAACCGATTAAATTTAAGGGAACAAAAGCGAAAAGTTCTTGGTTTAACCGAAATGGAGAAGGTACGCGTACACTGAGTCCAGTAGGAGCTCTTGAAATTTCATCAAACTCGTATATGTACCAAGTTTCCATGAAAATGGCTGGAGCAAAATATGTCTATGATGGACCGCTTCGGGCACCGTTATCTACTTTTGATAAGATGCGTTATTACTATAATCAATTTGGGCTGGGTGTCCAAACGGGGATTGATTTACCTGGGGAACAAATTGGATATAAAGGTTCTGACGATACTGCTGGTAAAATTCTCGACTTTGCTATCGGACAATATGATTCTTATACTCCTCTCCAACTCGCACAATATTCATCTGTCATTGCGAATGGTGGATCGCGAATTGCTCCGACGATGTTAAAAGAAATTCGCAATCCAAGTACAAGCGGGGATACGGTAGGGTCACTTGCGACGAGCACACAGCCAAAAGTTATGAACCGATTAGGTGTGTCAGAATCTGATATTGAGACAGTGCAAAAGGGCTTTTATGCAGTTACACATGGTTCTAGCGGAACGGCTCGTACAGTTTTTACTTCTTCTGATTACGATGTAGCTGGGAAAACAGGTACTGCCCAAGCGTTCTATGATGGACCAAAAGAAGGAAATAACATGGCTGATGTTTGGAATACGACTTTTGTTGGTTATGCACCTGTTAAAAAACCTGAAATTTCGATTGCTGTTGTTGTGCCTTGGGAATATCGCAATGGATACAGTGATTCGAAAATTAATATGAGCATTGCAAAAGAAGTGTTTGATAAATATTTTGAACTCAAAAAACAACGTGCGGAACAAAAGAAAGAAACCTCCCATGTGGATCAACCAGTTAATAATGTAGCGCAAGCGCGTGAAGCGCAATCTAAACAAACTGAGAAGTAAAAAGAATCTTGTCCATGATGGACAAGATTCTTTTTTGAATGACATACTAAAAGAACTGCGAAGCAAGAGCTTTTATGGTATGATAAGAAGAGTTTAAAGTGAACGAATCACTTTTCCCAAGGAGGAGGAAATAGATCATGGCAAAAAACTATCATGTAGCAGTTGTTGGAGCGACAGGAGCAGTTGGAACACAAATGGTCAAATTATTAGAAGAAGTTACTTCGTTTGAAATTGGAAAAGTTTCTTTTCTTTCGTCAGCTCGTTCAGCGGGCAAGAAAAAAACTTTTCGCGGGGAAGAAATCACAATTGAAGAAGCTAAACCTGAAAGTTTCTTGGGTGTAGATATTGCGCTTTTCAGTGCGGGAGGAACGGTTTCTAAAGCGCTTGCGAAAGAAGCGGTAAAAAGAGGTGCTATTGTAATTGATAATACGAGTGCCTTTCGGATGGATCCAGATGTCCCACTCGTTGTGCCAGAGGTGAATGAAGAGGCTCTTAAGGGGCATGAGGGCATTATTGCTAATCCGAACTGTTCGACCATGCAGATGGTCACTGCGCTTGAACCTATACGTAAAAAATTTGGGTTGAATCGCGTTATTGTTTCTACTTATCAAGCTGTTTCAGGATCGGGTGTTTCCGCGATTCGGGAACTAAAAGATCAATCGCGTGCAGTTTTAAATGGCGAAAATTTCACACCGCAGTATTTACCTGTTAAGGGGGATAAAAGACATTATCAAATTGCCTTTAATGCACTTCCTCAGATTGACGTGTTTACAGATAATGATTATACATATGAAGAAATGAAAATGATCAATGAAACGCGAAAAATCATGGAAGATGATGCTATTAAAGTAGCCGCTACTTGTGTTCGTATCCCTGTTGTAACAGGACACTCAGAATCTGTTTATATCGAAGTGGAAGAACCAGGTGTTTCTGCTAAGGCTATTCAAGAAGCTTTAAAAAATGCGCCAGGAGTTGTTTTGGAAGATGATCCAGCCAATCAAGTTTATCCGCAGGCTACTTTAGCAGAAAATAAAAAAGAGGTATTCGTAGGACGGGTAAGAAATGATCTTGATGATCCTAAGGGATTTCATATGTGGATTGTATCGGATAATCTGCTAAAAGGAGCTGCCTGGAATTCCATTCAAATTGCTGAAAGTCTTGTGAAATTAGAAATTATTTAGAGGTGTTCTTAAAAATGAATTTGATCGTGCAAAAATTTGGCGGAACTTCCGTCCAAAGTGAAGAAACACGAAAAATGGCTTTTCGCCACATTAAGCGTGCGACAGAATCTGGTTATAAAGTAGTGGTCGTTGTTTCAGCTATTGGTCGACTTGGGGATCCTTACGCAACTGATACACTACTTGAATTGATCGGCGCTAAGGAAACGAAACTTTCTAGTCGCGAAGAGGATGTGCTTCTTTCTGTTGGAGAGACGATTTCTTGCGCGGTATTTACCAATATGCTGAAAGAAGCAGGGATAAATTCTGTTGGCTTTTCTGGTGGTCAAGCAGGAATTTTTACGACAAGTGAGCACTTAAATGCGAAAATTCTCGAAGTGGACCCGAAACGAATTCTTGCTGCTTTTGATCAAGTAGATGTTGTCGTTGTAGCAGGTTTTCAGGGTGTGGATGAACAGGGAGATATAACAACACTTGGTCGCGGGGGAAGTGATACTTCGGCAGCCGCTCTTGGTGTTGCGCTACAAGCAGATTTCGTGGATATTTTTACCGATGTAGATGGAATGATGACAGCTGATCCGCGCATTGTTGAACATGCGCGTAGCCTTCCACGTGTCAGTTATGCGGAGGTCAGTAACATGGCTTACCAAGGGGCGAAAGTCATTCATCCGCGTGCTGTTGAAATTGCGATGACAGCAAAAATTCCGATGCGGATTCGTTCTACTTATTTAGACGGGGAAGGAACGCTTGTTACGTCACTTTCAAATGAAGAAAGTCATTTTGACATCAAAGAACGCCTCGTTACAGGGATCGCTCATGTGACTAATTTAACCCAGATAAATGTACGAGTGGAATCGACTGATAAGCAACAAGAAGCTTTTAACCTTTTAGCAGAACATGGAATTAGCCTCGATTTTATCAGTATAGGAACTAAAAATATTGCTTTTACTGTTCCGGAAGAAAAAATGAAACAAACGGTTGCACTTCTTGAAGACCAAGGGTTTTCGGTTTTTGTTACAGAACACTGCGCAAAAGTGTCAATTGTTGGGGCAGGTATTACTGGTGTTCCAGGTGTCACGGCCAAAATTGTTAGTGCGTTAGCAGCACGGGGGATTCAAATTTTGCAGTCGGCCGATAGTCATACAACAATTTGGGTACTGATTAGCGAAGAAGATTTAATTCAAGCAGTCAATGCTTTACATGATACTTTTTGTTTAGAAATAGACTAAAATGCGAAATCAGGAGGGAATAGATATGGATTTTGGAAAAGTGATTACAGCCATGGTGACGCCCATCCATCCAGAAAAAGATGTTGTTTGTCGTAAAAGGATCCACCGGCTAGTCAATCATTTGATTGAAACCGGGTCAGATGGATTAGTTGTTTCAGGAACAACAGGGGAATCGCCTACTTTGTCACACGACGAAAAAATCAAGTTAATGACGGAAGTAGTTAAAGCAAATGAAGGACGAGCAAAATTAATCGCTGGAACGGGATCCAATAATACAGCAGAAACGATTCGTTTTACAAAGGAAGTAGCGGATTTAGGTGGTTATGATGCAGCACTTGTTGTGACCCCTTATTACAATAAACCAAATCAGCGTGGGATTTATGAACATTTTAAAGCGGTAGCAGAAAATAGTCCGCTACCTATTATGATTTATAATATTCCTGGGCGTTCTGTTGTGAATATTGAACCGGAAACCATTATTGCACTTTCAAAATTAGAAAATATTGTCTCGGTAAAAGAATCCAGTGGGAATTTAGAAAATATCTCGCAAATCATTGAAGAAACAGCGGATGACTTCACAGTTTATAGTGGGGACGATAGCTTGACCTTACCTATTTTATCGGTTGGTGGCCGAGGTGTGGTATCTGTACTAAGCCACGTTTCTGGAAATGAAACTAAAGAAATGATTGAAGCTTACGAGAATGGGGAAGTGAAGAAAGCAGCAGAAATTCATAGAAGACTGCTTCCACTAATGCGTGGTTTATTCAGTTCACCAAACCCTGCTCCGACGAAATTTTTATTGAATGATATGGGCGTTGATGTTGGTCATGTTCGTTTGCCACTGGTTGATTTAGACGAGGAACAAGGCAAGAAACTCAAAGCGATTTATGAAGAGTCGCAAAAAAGCTAAAGGAGGTTTACGCTTTGCCACTAAAAAAAGCGAAACAGATTAAAATTATTCCGCTTGGCGGGGTAGATGAAAGCGGGAAAAATATGTATGTCGTCGAAGTTGACGATGAAATTTTTGTCTTAGATGCGGGACTGATGTTTCCAGAAGATGAACTTCTAGGCATCGACGTTGTTATTCCTGATTTCAAATATTTAGAAGAAAACAAAGATCGCGTGAAAGCAATTATTCTTTCTCATGGACATGAAGATGCTATAGGAGCTTTACCCTATTTGCTTCAAAAGGTAAAGGCTCCCGTTTATGGAACTGAATTGACCATTGCGCTTGCTAAGAATTCTGTAAAGGAATACCGAAAAGTGCGGTTTAAAAAATTTCCATGTAATTGATGAAAAAAGTGTGATCAAATTTAATAAAGTGAACATCCAATTTTTCCGGACGACTCATACCATTCCAGACTCTGTTGGAATTGTTGTAGCAACGAGTGAGGGTTCCATTGTTTATTCAGGTGATTTTAAATTTGATCAGTCTGCAAATGAAGGTTATGAAACAAGTCTTAGTGCCATTGCTGATATTGGGGAATCCGGGGTTTTAGCGCTATTATCGGATAGCTCGGAGGCTGAACATCCTGGGACAACGTCAAGTGATAGCGAGATTGAAGCAGAGGTTCGCCATGCATTTCGAACGGCTGAAGGACGGATTATTGTTGCATGTGTGGCATCCAATGTCATTCGTTTGCAGCAAGTCTTAGATGCATCTGCAGCAACGAAGCGTAAGGTTGTGATTGTCGGAAAAGAACTGGAACGCGTCGTCGAGATCACAAGCAGCTTAGATAAACTGAAAATGGAAGATGATTTGATTATTCCATTCAAAGAAATGAAAAAATATCCTGACGATGAAATTACGATCATCGAAACAGGAAATCTTGGGGAACCTATTCAGTCGCTTCAACTAATGACAAAAGGAAACCATCCGAAAGTCAACATTAAAGCAGGAGATACAGTTTACATCACAACAACACCAAGTCCTTCTTTAGAAACGATGATGGCAAAAACGATTGATATGTTATACCGTGCTGGTGCGCGCGTGCTTACGATGAGCCGTGACTTGTTTGTTTCTGGACATGCAAGCCAAGATGACTTAAAACTTTTGCTTAACTTATTGAAGCCCACTTATTTTGTGCCCGTTCACGGAGAATACCGGATGCTAATTGCTCATGCCAAATTGGCCCATAGTGTTGGTATTCCAAAATCCAATGTTTTTGTGGTTGGAAAAGGAGAAGTTGTCGAGTATAAAGCGGGAAGAATGTCGGTTGGGAACCGTGTTTATGCGGGGAACACGCTGATTGATGGACTGGGCGTTGGTGACGTTGGAAATATTGTATTAAGAGACCGTAAGCTTCTTTCAGAAGATGGTATTTTCATTGTTGTTGTCACGCTGAGTCGTCGTAGCAAAAAAATCATTTCAGGTCCAGAGATGATTTCTCGAGGTTTTGTCTACGTTCGTGAGTCGGAACGCTTAATTGAAGATTCGCAAAAACTAGTAAGTAAAATCGTGGATAAAAACTTGCAGGATAGCGAGTTTGAATGGTCGAAATTGAAGCAAGATATTCGAGATCAACTGAATCGTTTCTTGTTTGAACAAACGAAGCGACGTCCGATGATTTTGCCGATTATTATGGAAGTCTAGAAGTTTTGAGTTAGCTTTTTAGCTAACTCAAAACTTCTTTGTTTTTATCCAGCGAAATCCGGGAAAAGGGATAGAAGACAAAGAGAGAGGATGAAAATCATGGATTATCGGTTTGATGCAATTGTAATCGGAAGTGGCGTGAGTGGCACGTCAGCCGCTTATGCACTCAATGAAGCAGGCAAAAAAGTAGCTATTATTGAAGAGCGTGAATGGGGTGGCACATGTGTGCTTCGTGGATGCGATCCTAAAAAGGTGCTTGCAGGTGCGATGGAAGCTCATAATTTTTCGGAGCGGTTACGTGGAAAAGGAATTAAACAAGTTGCGGAAATAGATTGGAAAGATTTGCAAGATTTTAAGAGAAGCTTTGTTGAGCCAGTTCCAGAAAGTCGCTTAGAGGGTTTTCAAGAAGCAAAAATTGAGACGTTTAAGGGGAGTGCTGCTTTTTTGGATGCTCACACGGTGCAGGTTGATGCGGATACGTTAGCTGCTGAGGATATTATTATCGCAACTGGAGCACGACCAAGTATTCCAGACATTGAAGGAAACGAAATTTTTCTCACAAGTGACGATTTTTTGGACTTAGAAACGTTGCCAAAACGGATTGCCTTTGTTGGAGGCGGGTATATTGCTTTTGAATTTGCTGCGATTGCTCATGCGGCTGGAAGTGAAGTGCATTTGATTCATCACAATAGCCGCCCGCTAAAAGGATTTGATGAGGATCACGTGGCGATGCTTGTCAGTTCACTTAAATCAGATGGTGTTCATTTTCACTTTGATACCGATGTGGAGCGACTTACGCGAAAAGAGTCAGGGATATTGCTTTCTGCGGCAAACTTGACGCTTGAAGTGGACGCTGTTTTTGCAACGGCTGGCCGGAAGCCAAATATTGAGCGGCTTAATCTTGAAAAAGCAGGGATTAAGACGAACCGGCACGGTATTATTGTGAATCAATCGCTTGAAGCTATCCCCCATGTTCTAGCGGTGGGAGATGTTGCTATAACTCCTGGTCTTCCGCTTACACCAGTAGATAGTTTTGAAGCTGACTTTGCAGTTTCGTATATTTTGGGCAAGAAACAAGAGATTCATTATCCTGCAATTCCAAGCGTTGTCTTTTCGAGTCCCAAGCTTGCTGAAATCGGTTTGACGGCAAGAGAAGCGATGCAAGAAAAAGACGGCTATCATGTGAATGAAATAGATATGAAAAACTGGTATACGTACCGAAGAACTAATGAATATCTCAGTCATGCGAAAATTATAACCGAAAAAGGCACAGAAAAAAATTGTTGGCGCGTCTTTTATCAATGAAGAAGCAGATGTCATGATCAATTATGTTGTCCTTTTAATGAAAGCGGGACTAACGCTTGCAGATCTTGACTCAGTTATTTTTGCTTACCCATCCCAAGCATCGGACTTACCTTCATTGCGCTAACTTGTGACAAATGGTATGATTAAACCAATTATTAGCAAGAAGAAGGAGTATTTTACATGTTACTATGGATTATTTTAGGCGGCATCTTAGCCTTCATTTTGTTTGTGATTGGGCTTGTTATCTTGTTTTTCCCGAAACAAAGAAAAGTGGGTGCGATTTTAGTCGGTGCGGGGATGATACTCATGATCGCATCGATTGTCGGCGTGTTCTTTCACTTTAAACAGTTAGATGATGTGAATAATAAAGTTTTAAATTATTCGGCAGGAAAATCAACTACTGAACCTGGAACACAAGAAGCAAAAACGTATCAAGTAAATCATAAAACCACTGAAAATAATATTGACCTGCTAGTTAAAACGATCAAGGTGGAGAAAAAGCCAGTTTACTCTACGATGGAACAAAAAGAAATGCCGGGAAGTATTTCCGTTAAGCTATCTATAAAAAACAATGGGAAAGAAAAGCTTACGACTTACCCAAATCAAGGAACATTGAAAGCTTCTAACATAGAAGTTGATGGTGGGGATGTGCTACTTTCAGAATTTGATGCGAGTACGGTTGAAGCAGGGAAAACCATCGAAGGAACGCTTGTTTTTCCGTTAGAAAAGCTAAAATTTGTATCTTCCATTCATTCGGTCGCGCTTTCTTGGCTTAGCTATTTTGGATCAGATTCTGATCCCGTTAAAACCGAAACAGGCACAATCAAATTAACAAAATAAAAGAATCCGCTCAAGAGCTTGAGCGGATTCTTTTTCATTCTGCGACGTCTAGCACTTCTGCTAGGTAGCCATCATAACTAATTTCTTTATTATAAAAGTTTTCTTTTGAAAGGTTGATGATACGCGTTGCGATACTTTGCAATAATTGGTGATCGTGACTTGAAAAAATCATCGCCCCATCAAAGGCTACTAATCCATTATTCAAAGCTGTGATAGACTCTAAATCTAAGTGGTTCGTCGGTTCATCTAGTAGAAGGACATTAGAGCCAGAAAGCATCATTTTAGAAAGCATACAGCGAACTTTTTCGCCACCAGATAAAACTTTGACTTTTTTGAGCACTTCGTCTCCACTAAAGAGCATGCGCCCTAAGAAACCACGTAAGAAAGCTTCGGAATCATCTTGTGGAGAATACTGGCGTAACCACTCAACGAGGTTTAAGTTGTTGTCTTCAAAGAACTCTGAGTTATCTTTCGGGAAATAGCTTTGGCTCGTTGTGACACCCCAACGGAATGATCCAGAATCAGGTTCCATCTCACCCGCTAAAATTTGAAGAAGAGTCGTTTTTGCGACTTCATCGTCTCCGACAAGAGCAACTTTATCGTTGCGGTTAATGGTAAAGGATAGATTATCGAGCACTTTTACGCCATCAATTTCTTTAGTCAGATTTTCAACCGTTAATAAATCGTTGCCAACTTCTCGGTCAGGCTTAAACTGGATAAAAGGATAACGTCTGCTAGAAGGTTGAATATCCTCTAGCGTGATTTTATCGAGCATTTTCTTCCGACTTGTCGCTTGTTTCGATTTAGAGGCATTGGCACTAAACCGCGCAATGAAGTCTTGCAATTCTTTGATTTTTTCTTCTTTTTTCTTGTTTCGATCGCCCATCATTTGTTGCGCTAATTGACTTGATTCGTACCAGAAATCATAGTTTCCGACGTATAATTGAATTTTGCTGAAATCGAGATCGGCAATATGTGTACAAACTTTGTTTAAGAAGTGACGATCATGAGAAACGACGATAACGGTGTTTTCAAAGTTGATGAGAAATTCTTCGAGCCAGTGAATCGCACGGATATCTAAGTGGTTGGTCGGTTCATCTAGGAGCAAAATATCAGGCTTTCCGAAAAGCGCTTGTGCAAGTAAAACCTTGACTTTTTCACTTCCGGTTAAGTCTTTCATGTATTTATCATGTAAATCTTGCGAGATACCTAACCCTTTTAGTAAAACGGCTGCATCTGCTTCTGCTTCCCAACCGCCAAGTTCACCAAATTCGCCTTCAAGCTCTGCAGCCCGAATTCCGTCTTCATCACTAAAATCAGGTTTCATATAAATAGCGTTTTTCTCGGTCATAATGTCATAAAGCTTTTTGTGTCCCATAATCACAGTATTTAAAACGAGTTCATCATCATACTGGAAATGATCTTGTTGTAAAACGGCAAGTCGCTCACCGGGTGTGATATGCACACTTCCAGACTGTGAATCTACTTCCCCAGAAAGCACTTTTAAAAATGTAGATTTACCAGCGCCATTTGCTCCGATTAAGCCATAGCAGTTGCCGGGTGTAAATTTAATGGAAACATCTTCAAATAATTTTTTATCGCCATAGCGTAGTCCAACGTTACTAACAGTTAACATTTTTTTCCTCCTAAAAAGCACATTACTCTTATCATAACATGCTCTGAATTGTAAATAAAGTTTTTCTCATGTTAAAATGGGAAAGTAAGGGGGAATGGCTATGTTAGAAAAAGACCCATTTAACCTAAAGAAACGTATCGATTTTTGTTTAACGTTAAAAGGCGCAGTGGAAACATTTCCATTTGGAGAGAATTTCCATGTGATGCGCGTCGGCGAAAAAATGTTTGCGCTCATTCACTACAAAGAAGGGCAATTGCTTGTGAGTGCGAAATGTGAACCTGATAAAGCGGAGCGTCTTCGTGAAGAATATAAAGCAATTATTCCAGGGTATCATCTCAATAAAACACACTGGATTTCAGTGGTGACAACACAAGATCAACAGATCGATTTTGAATTAGAGAAAGCCATTTTAACAAATAGTTATCAGCTTGTTTTATCGAAACTTTCCAAAAAGAAACAAGCCGAAATTCGCAGTTTCTAGCTGAAAGAACTTTACTTTCTGGGGCATTCACCTTATAATAAATTTGTTCAAACTACATAAACGTTACCACAGGGGGAGCTTCTAGCTGAGATTGAGTCTTCGAGACTCTGACCCTTTGAACCTGTTCGTTAAAACGAGCGTAGGGATTGTGGCGATTGCACTTTTCTAGTTAGTTCGGAAAACTGCTTTCTTCTGGGGTACGTTTTTGACCAAAAGAAGAAGGGAGTTTATTTTTTATGGTAAGTAAACGATTATTGGTTTTGATTGAGTGCGCTATTTTTGCAGCCATTGCAATGGTGCTAAGTTTCATTCCACTTGATTTTGGCTCGAGTTTCTCTATTTCGCTTGGAATGATTCCGATGTATGTGATTGCTTTGCGGCGCGGCTTTTTTGCAGCTGGTTTCGCTGGCATACTTTGGGGATTACTCCATTTTTTAACTGGAAAAGCCTATATTCTAACTTGGAACCAAGCCTTAATTGAATATATCCTCGCTTTTGCTTTTGTTGCTTTTGCTGGAATATTTGCTAAAAATGTCCAGGCAGCGCTTAAACAAAAAAATATGAAGCAAGCTCAGTTTTATGCTTGGAGTTCCATGTTTATTGGAGGCATAGCTCGTTATTTTTGGCACTATGTTGCTGGGGTTGTTTTTTTGGGGCGCTTATGCATTTAAGGGTTGGAGCGCTCAACTCTTTTCACTTGTTATGAATGGTGCAAGTGGCTTAGCGACGATCCTTGTCGCAGGGGCTGTTGTCTCAATTATCCTCCAAATCAAACCGCAACTTTTTTTGCCTAAATAATGGAAGGATTGAAGAACGCTTCTCACTTGAGAAGCGTTCTTTTGCGTAATGGTTGAATTTCTATCTAGAAAGCATAGAATAAGAATTGTGAGAAGCGAGCGTAGAGGAGGAAGAAGAATGCACGAAGGAATTTCCATACAAGGCGCCAAAACGAATAACTTGAAAAATATTTCCGTCAGTATTCCAAAAGGACAGATTACCGTTGTAACCGGTCTTTCAGGATCGGGAAAATCTTCACTCGTGTTTGACACTTTAGCAGCTGAGTCACAGCGTCTACTAAACGAAACCTATTCGAGCTATATTCAACAAATTTTACCACACTACGAGGAACCAGATGTGGAACGCATTCAAAATTTACCGGTTTCGATTGTTATCAATCAAAAGAAAGTAGGGGGGAAATGCCCGTTCAACAGTTGGAACGATGACAGATATTTATACTGGACTAAGACTCCTTTTTTCAAGGCTTGCACAACCTTTTATTGGTTATTCTATGGTGTATTCTTTTAATAATCCTCAAGGGATGTGCAAGACGTGTCAAGGAATTGGTGAAGTGACAGATTTCAATATTTCTGCTTTGATTGACTTTGAAAAATCGTTGAATGAAGGGGCCATTCAATTTCCAACCTTTCAACCTGGAGGGTGGCGTCTTTCACGTTACACGGAATCGGGTTATTTTGATAATCATAAAAAGATCTCAGATTATTCAGCGGAGGAATTAAAGAAACTTCTTTACGATACGGGGAGTAAGCCGGAAAATCCTACAGAGCACTTTCCAAAGACTGCAGAATATGTCGGTGTGATTGAGCGAATTCGAAAATCCTTACTTGAAAAAAATGGGGCAAAATATCAAGCTGATTTGAAACGTGTAACGAACACCGTTGAATGTCCGGATTGTCACGGGACACGTGTTAACGAAACGGTTCGCTCTGCCAAAATTTTAGGTCATTCAATTGGAGATTGTGCCAAAATGTCAGCGGAGGATTTGCTTCGTTTTTTGAAGAAGATTAAAGAGGATCAAACGGCCGTTATCCAAAAAGATTTGCGAAATCGGCTTGAAAGCATGTCCGCTGTTGGGCTAGGGTATTTAACGATCGACCGGAAGACAGCTACTTTATCTGGCGGGGAATCACAGCGCTTAAAAATGACGAAACATTTAAACAGCGCTTTGTCTGATGTTCTTTACATTTTTGATGAGCCAAGTGTCGGGCTTCATCCTGAAGATTTAGTCGGAATTGGAAAGGTATTTAAACGCTTGAAGCAAAAAGGAAACACTTTGGTTCTTGTCGACCACGATCCTGACATCATTGCACTTGCAGACTCAGTTATAGAAGTGGGACCAGGCGCAGGGAAAAAAGGTGGCGAAATTACTTTTTCAGGTAACTTTTCTGAATTTGTAGCAGCAAACGTAGTAACAGCAAAAGCACTTTCAAGAAGACCGGCGCTCAATTCAAAAAGGCCACATTTTACAAAATTTTATTCTTTAGAAGAAGTCAGCGCTTTTAATATTGAAAAGCAATCTGCGAAGTTTCCTGAAAAAGCATTGACGGTTGTGACGGGACTTGCTGGTTCTGGGAAAAGCACGCTTGTGCGAAAACTATTCACGGCGAAATACCCTTATTCTGTTGTTTTTGATCAATCGGCTATTCGTGGGAGTCACCGCTCCAATTTACTGACTTATTTAGGGGTTTTTGATTTTCTTAGAAAAAAATTTGCAGAAATCTCGGGTGAAAGTGTATCGCTATTTAGTTTTAACGGAAAAGGGGCGTGCCCGGAATGTCACGGGAAAGGCTTTATTAAATATGATCTTGCTTATATGGGTAATGTAACCGAACGTTGTGAAAAATGCCACGGGAAGCGTTATAACGAAGAAGCCTTGCAAATTAAGTGGCATGGGAAAAGCATTGATGAGCTGCTAAATTTGACGGTGGAAGAAGCATTAACTTTGATTGATATTACTGAAGTTCAAGAAGCTTTGGGTGCTCTTCAAGATGCCAACTTAAACTACGTCCAGCTTGGGCAAAGTTTGGATACACTTTCAGGAGGAGAGCTGCAACGGCTTAAAATTGCGACGAAGCTACTGGAAGATACGGAAAAACAAGCCAATTTATTTATTTTAGATGAACCCAGTACAGGATTGCACGAAGAGGATGTTGCTCATTTACTGGAATTGCTCCAAAAGCTTAAAAAACAAGGGAAAACGTTGATTGTTTTGGAACACAATTTAACGATTATTAGCCAAGCTGACTGGATTATTGATATGGGGCCAAGAGGTGGGAGTCTTGGGGGCAAGGTTTTATTCCAAGGCTATCCAGCCGATCTGCTGAAAACAAAGGAATCATTTACGGGCACTCATTTTAAAAAAAATATTTGCACTTGGAATAAAATGGCTAGGCTCATTATGCTGTTAGCGCTGGTGTTTTTGTTCAGATTTGAAATAAATATTACTTATTGAAAATCTTGCTTTTAATAAGTTTTTCCTTAAAAATGTTTCATACCAGCGCAACAAGGGAAAAAACAGGATAGAGTTTCATCAAAAATGATTAACGGAGGTGCTTTTAGTGTTACGATTTGAACACGTTTCGAAAACCTATAAAGGTGGAAAAAAGGCAGTTGATGATCTCAATTTAGATATCGATAAAGGCGAATTTATTTGTTTTATCGGTCCGAGTGGCTGCGGAAAAACAACAACCATGAAGATGATTAATCGTTTGATCGATCCTACAGAAGGTAAAATATTTATTGATGATAAGGACATTTTACAAGAAGATCCAGTTAAACTAAGACGCTCGATCGGCTATGTAATCCAGCAAATTGGGTTAATGCCTCATATGACTATTCGAGATAACATTGTGTTAGTTCCCAAGCTGTTGAAATGGTCAGATGAGAAAAAGCAAGAGCGGGCGAAGGAGCTAATTAAGCTTGTTGATTTACCAGAAGAATATCTCGATCGCTATCCATATGAACTAAGTGGTGGACAGCAACAACGGATTGGGGTTTTACGTGCATTAGCTGCTGAACAAAACTTGATTTTGATGGATGAACCGTTTGGTGCACTGGATCCAATTACACGGGATTCTTTGCAAGAAGAATTTAAAAATTTGCAACAAGAGCTTGGGAAAACGATCATTTTTGTTACCCATGATATGGACGAAGCACTGAAACTTGCTGATCGGATTGTGATTATGCAAGCAGGGAAGGTCGTTCAATTTGATACGCCAGATGAAATTTTGCGGCATCCAGCAAATTCATTTGTCGAGGAATTTATAGGAAAAGATCGTTTAATCGAAGCGCAACCAGATGTCACACAAGTTCGTCAAATCATGAATACAAGTCCTGTTTCCATTACAGCAGATAAATCACTTCAAGCGGCTATTCAACTCATGAAACAAAAACGCGTAGATACACTTTTAGTTGTTGATGAAAAGCAAGTGCTAAAAGGTTATATCGATGTTGAAAAAATTGATTCTGAGCGTAGAAGAGCAACTTCTGTTGTAGATATTCTTGAACGGGATGTGTTCTATGTAAAAGAAGACGCCTTACTAAGGGATACAATTCAGCGGATCTTAAAGCGTGGATATAAGTATGTTCCAGTTGTTGATGATGAAAATCGTCTTGTCGGAATTGTTACACGCGCAAGTTTAGTAGACATGGTATACGATTCCATTTGGGGAGAAGAGCAGGAAGATACTGAGCAAACTGATACCAAAGAAACAGTCGCCACTTCTGAAGGAGGCGAATAATCAATGGATGCGATACAAAACTTTTTTCAAGAAAACGGACATAATTTGCTTGTTCAAACTTGGCAGCATTTATACATATCGCTAGCTGCAGTTATTCTAGGGATTGTTGTGGCGGTCCCACTTGGGATTGCCTTGACTCGTTCTCCGAAGATTGCAAACTTTGTCATTGGTGTGGTTGGAGTTTTGCAAACGGTTCCGTCCCTTGCCATCTTGGCTTTTATTATCCCAATCCTTGGTGTAGGGACTTTTCCAGCGATCATTGCCTTATTCATCTACGCATTACTTCCGATTCTCCGTAACACTTTCATCGGGGTAAGGGGAGTTGATCCGAACTTGATTGAGTCTGGAAAGGGGATGGGAATGACGAACTGGCAACTCATCACCAATGTTGAAATTCCGAATTCCATTTCTGTTATCATGGCAGGAATCAGACTTTCCACTGTTTATATTATTGCGTGGGCAACGCTTGCCTCTTATATTGGAGCAGGGGGACTTGGGGACTTTATCTTTAACGGCTTGAACCTTTATCGTCCAGATTTAATTCTAGGTGGAGCTATTCCAGTTACCATCCTCGCGCTCATTGTTGAGTTTTTCTTAGGTAAACTTGAAAATGCGTTGACACCAAAACCACTTCGCGACGCAAGAAATAACGGATAGGAGGAAAAATAGAATGAAGAAAAAAAACACTTGCATTACTTGCTGTGATTCTGTTATCCTTCGGTACCTTGCTTTCTGGCTGTTCGTTACCTGGACTTGGTGGAGGGTCAGAAGGGACAATCCGCGTTGGATCCCTTTCGACAACAGAATCTCAGATTGTATCAAATATTGTGAAGCAGATGATTGAACATGACACAGATTTAAAAGTGGAGCTAGTTAATAATCTCGGTTCGTCGGTTGTGCAACATCAGGCAATGGTGAATGGAGACGTTGATATTACAGCTACACGTTATACAGGAACAGATCTTGTTGGACCGCTTGGTGAAGAACCAATTAAAGACCCTAAAAAAGCTCTTGCTGCTGTAAAAAAAGGGTTTAAAGAGAAATTTCACCAAACCTGGTTTGATTCCTATGGATTTGCGAATACTTATGCCTTTATGGTTCGAGCAGATACAGCTAAAAAATATAACTTAAAAACCATAAGTGATATGCGTCCTGTTCAGGGTGAGCTTACGGCTGGAGTAGATAATTCATGGATGCAGCGGAAAGGAGACGGGTATAAAGCTTTCTCGAAAGATTACAATATTGAGTTCAAAAAAAATCTTTCCAATGCAAATCGGCTTAATTTATACTGCATTAAAGGACAAACAAATGGACGTTGCACTTGGCTATTCAACTGATGGTCGAATTCCAACTTATAACTTGAAAGTTCTCGAAGATGATAAAAAGTTCTTTCCACCGTATGATGCTTCACCGCTTGCAACCGATAAAATTTTGAAAGAGCATCCTGAAATCAAAACGACATTAAATAAACTTGTTGGAACCATTTCAACAGAGGAAATGCAGCGTCTGAACTATCAAGCTGATGGAAAACTAAAAGAACCTTCTGTCGTTGCGAAGGAATTTTTAGAGAAGCATAATTACTTTGAGGATAAAAAATAAGGAGGGAACGGACCAGTGGAAACTCTAAAACAATTAATCGACTATTACGCAACCAATGGAAGCTATGTCATGGAAGAGTTTTGGCGCCACTTTCTAATGAGTATTTATGGCGTACTCTTTGCAAGCATTGTAGCTATTCCACTTGGGGTTTATATAGCAAGAAAGAAACGACTGGCGAATTGGGTGATTCAAATTGCTAATATCATCCAAACTATTCCTGCCCTTGCTATGCTCGCTGTCCTAATGCTTGTGCTTGGTCTTGGGACAAATACCGTCGTCTTGTCACTCTTCCTTTACTCACTCCTGCCTATTCTAAAAAACACATACACAGGCATTCAAAATGTTGACGGAGCGTTGTTAGAATCAGGAAAAGCGATGGGGATGACTAAGTGGCAGATACTGCGCATGGTAGAACTTCCGCTTTCGCTTTCGGTTATCATGGCAGGGATTCGAAATGCCCTTGTGATCGCAATTGGTGTCGCTGCAATTGGGACATTCGTTGGTGCAGGTGGACTCGGTGATATCATTGTTCGTGGGACGAATGCGACTAACGGGACAGCGATTATTCTAGCAGGAGCGATTCCAACTGCTCTGATGGCGATCATTACTGACTTGCTACTCGGCTGGGTGGAAAGAGCAATTAATCCTGTGAAAAAATAAAAAAGAAAAAATTATCAGAAGCGCTATAACGTTATAACGTTGGGCGGGCAGGAGAGAACTCTCGCCCGCTCTTTCATTAGTTCAAGGAGGGAACAACGTGGCAAAGCATAAACGGGAAGCTTGGCGAGAGGAACAAACAACAGAGAGTCTGAGTGAGGTGAATAATTCCATAAAAGTCCCTAAAAATGCCTCATTTTTTCGCAAACTGCTTGCTTTTATGGGGCCTGGGGCTTTAATTGCCGTTGGGTACGTTGATCCAGGAAACTGGGCGACATCCATTGCCGGAGGCTCTGAGTTTGGGTATACACTGCTTTCAGTAATTTTGATTTCCAATTTAATGGCCATTCTCTTACAATCGTTGGCAGCCAAACTGGGCATTGCAACCGGTCGCGACTTAGCGCAAGCATCACGAGACAGCTTCTCCAAAAAGACATCATTTATTTTATGGATACTGGCCGAACTAGCGATTATTGCGACGGATTTAGCAGAAGTAATCGGGAGCGCGATCGCTTTAAATTTACTTTTTGGTTTACCGCTTATTGTCGGGGTAGTGATTACGGCGCTTGACATCTTTCTTGTGCTCTTGCTTCAACATCGCGGGTTTCGGTACATTGAAGTCATTGTCATTACTTTGATGGTTACTATCCTTGTTTGTTTTGGTGTCGAATTATTTATGAGCCGTCCCGAGATAAAAGAAGTGCTTTACGGTTTTATCCCACAAAAAGAAGTGGTGACAAATCCTACCATGTTGTATATTGCACTGGGAATTTTGGGCGCGACAGTCATGCCGCATAATTTGTATTTGCATTCTTCCATTGTACAAACAAGACAATATGAGCGCAGTCTAAAAGGGAAAAAAGAAGCAATTAAGTTTGCCTTTATTGACTCTACTTTTTCTCTAACGGTCGCGCTATTCATTAATGCAGCCATTCTTATCTTAGCTGCATCCGCATTTTATTATTCTGGACATACTGAAGTTGCGGGGATTGAAGATGCCTATAAATTGCTTAATTCCGTTTTAGGGAGCGGTATCGCTAGTGTCATTTTTGCAGTAGCCCTTCTTGCTTCTGGACAAAATTCTACATTAACTGGGACGCTCGCTGGTCAAATTGTGATGGAAGGCTTTTTGAATATTCGTCTTAAACCATGGATCAGACGACTTATTACAAGAATTCTTGCAATCATTCCTGCGGTTATTGTGACAGCACTTTATGGAGCGAGGGGCACGAATGAACTTTTGATTTTAAGTCAAGTCGTTCTCTCCATGCAGTTATCATTTGCGGTCATTCCGCTTGTTATGTTTACAAGTGATAAGCGAAAGATGGGAGTTTTTGTAAACCGTCTTTGGTTAAAAGCGCTAGCTTGGATAGTGGCTGTTTTTATTGCGATTTTGAATATTTATCTACTGATTCATACTTTTGTTTGACGATAATATGATTATGTAAACTATAAATGAAAAGAATTTTAATTATTTCCCTCGAATTTTTTATCTAGATTCGTTATAATTGAATTAGCGAATAACCGTAGTAAAGGTGTGGAGTAGGATGGAGGATAAAGCAGTAAAACAACAAAAACGATTACTTGAGCAAGAGCATCTTTTGCCTTATACAATTGAAGCTCAAAATCAATCTTTTCACGTTATGATTTATACAAAACTTGGAAAAATTTCTGGAGTTGCCGTGCTAAATGCTGATAAAAGCCTTGCAGATAGGAAAGTAGCAGAAGAAGTGGTACTTAAGTTACAGCGCTATAATTTTTACTTTGAGTATCTTTCAAAACGTTCAGATGTTGTGAAAGAACGTGATAGCATTGTAGCAGAACGAATCGAGCAAACACAGCTTATTTTAAATGACGGTGATTTATTTGATGACTTCATGCAACCAACTGTTGACAAGCTTAGCTTAGCGCTTGAAGTTTACAAACAGCAACAGCATAAAATGGATATCTATCAGGAAGATATCAGTTTACTAAATGAAAAAATCAAGGAACAAGGTCAAATTCAACCAGAAGACTGGAAATCTGCGGAAGATTTGTCCGTTTTATTTATGAGTGCTGCTTACGCGCAAACGATCTATCTTGAGGCAACTAGAAAAAATCGTCAAATGCTTGCCAAGTGGGTTCATGATCATCAAAAACAACTTCCTGCCTCTAAGCGAAAAGCTTTACTGAAACTCGTTGCGCTTTTAAGTGATACGAGTGCCGGTCTTATTTTTGATCAAATCATTTCTCTGTTACCGCTACTTGAAAAAGGTTTATTAATCGACCATGATGAGGATTTACCGAAACGCGCACAGGAATTCAACAAAGAATATGAGGCCTTATGTCGATTTTACAAACCGAAACTTGAAAAAATGGTTAAATTGATCCGAAATTAAAAAATACCCGCTGAAACGGACTTGTTTCAGCGGGTATTTTTTATTTTTTTTAATAAATCATGTTGAACAAGGTAATTTTTGGCAACGATTTCGGCAGACTTACCATCAACGTTGACTTGATAATTCATTTTTCGCATTTCTGCATCCGTAATTTTCCCGGCCAGTTTATTTAGTGGGGCTTTCAGTTCAGGATACTTTTGCAATGTCTTAGTTAACATTAGAGGAGCGCCCTGATATGGCGGAAATAATTTTTGATCGTCTTTTAGAACTTTCAAATGATATTGCTCCAGTTCACTATCTGTTGAATAGGCATCTAAAACATCGATATCGCCAGCTTGGATCGCTGTATAGCGAAGCTTAGGCTCCATTTTTTCAAGATGATTAAAGGTGATTCCATATTTTTCTTGCAGTCCCTTATAGCCATCGCCGCGATCAGCAAATTCTGCCGTAAAGCCCACTTTTACTTGTTGCTCCACTGGGCGCAGATCAGAAATCGTTTTAAGCCCGTATTCTTTAGCAAGTCGTTCGGAAACTGCGATGGCATAAGTATTATTGTATTGCATCGGTTTTAGAAGTGTCATCTTAAACTGAGAAGCCAAACCAGTTCGAGCTTGTTCGTAAACTTCGCTAGCAGAATGAGATTTTGCTGGTTCCTTCGTGAACGTTTCAAGAACGGTCCCGGTGAATTCTGGATAGATATCGATATCACCAGACTTCAGCGCATTAAATAAGAAGCTCGTTTTCCCCATGCTTGGCTTTAGTTCCACTTTCAAATCCGTCTCATCTTCAATAAGTAATTTGTACATATTAATCAGAATTTCCGGTTCTGCTCCAAGTTTACCAGCAATTGTAATGTCTTTTTTATCACTTGTAAAATGTGGAACAATCAGCAAGGCTGCAGTTAACAAGATGGCTAAAGATATCGTAATCACAGTGCTTTTAAAAGAAGCTTTTTGGAAAAAACGTAACACGAAATCAAATAGAATCGCAAGTAAAGCAGCAGGTATTGCCCCAAGCAAGATCAAACTATTATCATTGCGGTCAATTCCAAGCAATATGAGATCTCCAAGGCCACCTGCGCCAATCAATGCTGCGAGCGTGGCCGTTCCAATAATCAGCACCGTAGCCGTTCGAATTCCCGCCATGATGACTGGTAAAGCAAGTGGAAGTTGTACTTTATAAAGTCGTTTCCATTTATTCATTCCCATGGCCCGAGAAGCTTCAATCAAGGCAGGGTCTACTTCATCAATTCCTGTATAAGTATTGCGCAAAATTGGCAAGAGTGCATAAACAACGAGTGCGATAATCGCGGGCACGATGCCAATCCCAACAAGTGGAATAAGTAAGCCTAATAAGGCTAGTGATGGAATCGTTTGGAAAATGGCGGCTACTTGAATAATTGGTTCTGCGATGCGTTTATGACGCGTTAAGTAGATGCCTAGTGGTAAGGCGATTAAAACGGCGATGAAAAGAGAAATAAATGAAATTTGGATGTGCTCAATTAAAGCGGTAAGTAAATCGTCTTTTCGGTCTAGGAATGTCTCGATGAATGTATTCATGGAGTGACACCTTCTTCCAAGTTACTCGATAAGAAGGCCAGCAAATCATTCGTTGTAATAGTTGCAACTAGCAAGCCTGTTTCATTTTCGATAGAGACACTCTTAGCATCTGAGAGCGCGGTAACGAGTTTTTCGAGTGAATCGGTGATCTTTAAATGGCGGCTTTCCTCACTTGCGTTTCCTGCTTGTGCCTGAGTACAGAAATTTTTAGTGATTAAATCAGAAATCTTGATTGAACGGTCAAATAATGTTTTTGGTAAAAGATTGCCAGACTCAAGAAAATTACGAACAAAATCAGTTTCAGGATTTTTTAGTATATTCTCCGGTGTATCACATTGCACGATTTTCCCATCTTGCATGAGACAAAGGCGGTCACCAAGCGCCAAAGCTTCTTGCATGTCATGAGTAACAAAAACAATGGTTTTTTTTGATTTTCTTTTGGAGCTCAGAAATATCTTGTTGTAATTTCTGTCTAGAAATGGGGTCGAGCGCGCTGAAAGGTTCATCCATTAAAATGATGCTCGGGTCAGCTGCAAGAGCTCGAACAACGCCAACACGTTGCTGTTCGCCACCAGAAAGTTCCTTTGGCTTGCGATCACGATATAAAGCGGGGTCGAGTCCAACCATTTCAAGTAATTCGGTTGTTCGTTCGTAAATTTTTTGTTTATCCCATTTTTTTAATTCAGGAACAATCGCAATATTTTCTGCAATTGTCATATGTGGGAATAATGCAATTTGTTGAAGCACATAGCCAATATCATAGCGCAGTTCGTGAATATCATAATCACTAATGCGTTTTTCGTTGATATAAATTGTCCCTGTTGTAAGCGGGATAAGCCGATTGATCATTTTTAAGGTGGTCGTCTTGCCACATCCACTTGGACCAATAAAAACGAAAAATTCGCCATCTTCGATATTGAGGTTTAAGTGATCAACAGCGACTGAATCATTGTCATATTTCTTTGTCACGTTTTCAAAGCGAATCATATTATCCTCCCGGTTTCTATTTTTTAAGGTTGACATCTCTGTTTATATCCTATAATTTACCATTTTTTGACGACAAATAGAAATTATAATGATTTATTTTGTAAAATATTGCTATCATGTTAAAATAGAAGGTGAGATTGCAAACAATCCTAGAAGTAAGAACTGAAATGGAAAGGTTTTGAAAAGAGTGGAAAATCTAATGCAAGATTTAGGTGTTCAAATACCGGATCTTTTGATCAAACAAAATGAATCCCTAGCAAAATACACGTACACAAAAACAGGTGGGGAAGCTGATTTGTTTGCTATGCCAAAAACGATCGATGAAGCTAGAGCGCTTGTTCATTATTGTCATGAAAAAAATATTTCATTAACTGTCCTTGGAAACGGTTCAAATTTGATCATAAAAGATGGGGGTATTCGTGGTGTTGTGATGCACCTTGATTTGTTGGATGAAATCGTGAGAAATGAAACCCGCATCATCGCTGGAAGTGGAGCTAAAATTATTGATGTTTCAAGGTTTGCGCTTGAATCACAGCTAAGTGGTCTTGAGTTTGCTTGCGGAATTCCTGGTTCTGTTGGTGGGGCACTTTATATGAATGCAGGTGCTTACGGAGGGGAAATTAGTGATGTACTCGATGCAGCTACAGTTTTGACACGCTCAGGGGACTTATTACATTTGAAACGTGAAGAATTAGCAGCTAAATACCGGAAAAGCACGATTGCGGATAAGGATTATATTGTACTCAGTGCTGAGTTTACGCTTGAGCTTTCAGAAAGACAGCCTATTGAAACAAAAATGGCAGAACTTACAGAAGCGCGTGAAGCTAAACAACCGCTTGAATATCCGTCTTGTGGGAGTGTTTTCAAACGACCACCTGGTCATTTTGCTGGGAAATTAATTCAAGACAGTGACCTACAAGGATTCCAAATTGGTGGCGCGCAAGTTTCGATGAAGCATGCAGGCTTTATTGTGAACGTTGGCTCTGCAACAGCAACCGATTATATGGAAGTTATTCATCATGTTCAGGAAACGGTGAAGCGCAATTTTGATGTGGATCTGGAGACTGAAGTGAAGATCATTGGAGAAGACAAGTGATTTTAATGGCTTGTCTTTTTATGTTTGAATCAAGTTAGAATAGGAAATAATGGGTACTGAGAGATGCTTTATTCGAAAGGAAGTTGATATAATATGAAGGCTATAATTATGAATGAATACGGGGACAGCAACGTGCTTCAGTATGTAGATGATTTTCCAGATCCGATATTAAAAGATGATGATGTACTAATTGAAGTGAAGGCATCAGCTGTTAATCCCATTGATTGGAAATTACGTCAAGGTTACTTGAAACAAATGATCGATATTCCTTTTCCGTTTATTCTTGGACTCGATGTTTCGGGTATCGTGAAAGAAGTTGGAAAAGAAGTCACAATGTTTCAGCCTGGCGATGAAGTTTATGCACGTGCTGATACAAGTCGTAACGGTTCTTATGCAGAAAAAGTTGCGGTCAATCAATTATTTGTTTCTAAAAAACCTAGCAATTTGAATTTTGAAGAAGCAGCTTCTGTTCCTCTTGCAGCGTTAACTGCGTATCAAGCATTAAGGGACTTCGCTGGACTGGGTGAGGGAGAACGTGTCTTTATTTCTGCTGGCTCTGGTGGTGTGGGTAGTTTTGCTATTCAAATTGCAAAGATCCTCGGTGCCTATGTTGTGACAACGACAGGACCTAAAAATATCGATTATGTAAAAAGCCTCGGCGCGGATGAAGTGATTGATTATACAAAAAATGATAGCTTGGATACGGAACCGGTCGATGTCGTTTTCGATTTGATCGGGGGCAAAAGTCAAATAGAAAGCTTTTCGATTCTAAAAGAAGGTGGGCGAATTGGTTCTATTGCAGGAGCCCCGGATCCAAAACTTGCTAAGGAAAAGCGAGCAAATGCAAAAGGGCTTTGGGTGAAATCTAGCGGAGCCGATTTAGATGAGCTTCGTAACTATATTGAAGCTGGTAAAATAAAAACAGAGATTGCCGCAAGGTTTCCACTTGAAAAAGTGAAGGTTGCCCATGAATTAAGTGAAACGGGGCATGTGAGAGGTAAAATCGTCATCGAAGTAGCTAAATAAAATTGATGAAGCAAAACTCCCGGTTTCTTGCCGGGTTTTTTGTTGTGTTGGAACATGCAACGAACCGAGTTATTTGGTACAATGAATTTAGGCATTTTAGAATGGGAGGATTTCACCTTTTGGACAGTTTGATACAGTTTTTTTAAAAATAGAAGTGTGCGGCGTGTAGCAGTTTTCGTTCTTGTCGCTTTTGTATTGTATTTACTTCGGAGCATGATGGACATTATTTTGCTGACTTTTATTTTTTTCGTTTTTGATTACTCGACTTGAAGGTTTTATTTTACGGAGAATTTCGATTTATAGGCAAATTATTGTGTTGATTCTTTATGCGGTTATCGCACTAGCTCTTGTCTTTGTTGTCGTAAAATATGTACCATTACTTACGGAACAAATTAAACAGTTAGTGAATTTTATCAACCAATTTTTCACAACAGATGATAGTAATAACGAGTTTATTAATTATATTGTAAATCTTGCTAACCAAGTGGATGTGATGAAATATACCGAGCAAGGCGTACAAATTATCGTGACATATTTAACCAATATTGGGACTGTGTTGTTCAATGCGTTTATTGCATTAATGTTGAGCTTGTTTTTCTCTTTAGGAAAAGACCAACTAATTCGATTTACGAATCAATTTGCAACCAGTAAAATTGGATTTATCTATGAAGAAGTAAAATACTTTGGCCAAAAATTCGTAGCGACATTTGGTAAAGTTATTGAAGCGCAATTTTTAATCGCCATTGTGAACTGCGTATTAACAACGATTGCCCTGTGGATACTTGGCTTCCCACAACTTATGACGCTTTCGATCATGGTCTTTTTACTAGGGTTAATCCCTGTTGCAGGTGTCATCATTTCGATGATTCCACTTACGATTATCGCTTATACAATTGGCGGAGTTCAGTATTTGTTCTATATTATTTTGATTGTCGTCGTGATTCATGCGCTTGAATCCTATGTCCTAAATCCAAAATTAATGTCTGCAAAAACGGATCTGCCTGTTTTTTACACGTTTATCATTTTGATTTTTGGAGAACATTTCTTCGGCATTTGGGGACTGATTGTTGGAATTCCTGTTGTCATGTTTTTCCTAGATGTGCTTGGAGTCACTGATCAAGCTGAACATCTTTTAGAAAAGAAACCGAAAAAAAACACCTAAACAAGATCCAGAGAGCTGACTCTGGGTCTTGTTTTATATTAAATGAGGGGGAGAGAAGGGGAATTTTACACTTTTGCAAGAAGATTTTTAAGTTTTCTTTCTTGCTGTTTAAAACTTCTTTAACAAATTTATTTTATAATGGAAACAATCATTAGTTAAAGGAGGAATTTAAATTGAAAAAAATACTTACATGGACAGTATTACCAGTAACCTCCATTTTACTAGCCGTTTTTCTTTATTTTCATTTTTTCGAAGGCTGGATGTACTTTTATTTGAATCAACTCATGAGGAATTATAGTTTTATGGACTATATAACGATTGCTATCACAGCAGCACTTGTTTATTTAGCAGCTGTACAAATAATGAGTTTAGAATTAAACTTAAAATTATTAGTCATTTCCTATTTGATTTATTTTGGATGTTTATTCTTTTTGCTATTTGCAAAAGATTCTCATACACGTGGACTATCATTTGATACATTCGGCTTTATTAAACCTTTCGTAGAGGGGAATTTACGAGTTATTACGGTAGGGAATGTTGTAGCCTTTATCCCAATTGGGTTTCTGATGTGGAAATTAAAAGGCTATCAAGCACTAGTTCTGGCGCTAGGTTTGATTACAGGCGTGGAATCGATGCAATATTATTTCGCTGTCGGTTATTTTGATACTGGTGATATCTTCTTAAATGTATGTGGGATCATGATTGGTTATTTAGTATTGCGTTTAGCTATTTTGATTATTAACCGTAAACAAAAGCACGTTTCTAGCTGAGACGTGCTTTTGTTTAGGCAAAATATATGCTAATCTTCCATATATTTACGAATGACAAGCATTTGATCTTCCATTTTTGAAATACTAGTCGCAGCATCTTCAAGCTGTTTGAAAGCTGCAGGAGGGACTCCACCTTTGTAACGTAAGGAATGTTCGAGGCTCGCCCAAAAATCCATCGCAATCGTACGAATTTGAATTTCAACTCGAAAAACCTCGCTTTTTTCAGATAAAAATATTGGAATGGCGACGATAATATGTAAACTTCTGTATCCGCTTTCTTTTGGGTTTTTAATATAATCTTTTGCACGAATTAATTCCACATCATCTTGAGAAACAAGCATATTGACAATATCGTAGACATCATCGACATAAGAACAAGTCACACGAATACCTGCAACATCGTTAAGTTCATTTCGAATATTGTCAATAGAAATCGTTTTACCACGCTTAATTAGTTTTTCGCCAATACTTTTTTGGTTTTTTTAATTCTGGATTCAATAGTATGAATGGGACTACGTTTTTTTTTGCAGTGAGAGCTCATCAGCAAGAATTTCGAGTTTAGTTTGAACTTCTTTAATGGAACTACGATAGCACATCATCAAATATTGAAATTCCTCGAGAAAAGCCATATTTTGTTCGAATTGAGGATTATCTCCAAGCCAGCGTTGTAATTCACGCATAACTTCTTTATTTTCCATAAAAAATCAGCTCCTTAAAAACATTTAGATGCACCCATGTGTATAATTCCCGAGATAAAAGCCGCTGAAACGTCTTAGAAAATGATAATGCGTAGTATATTAGGTTTAGTATAGTTGAATATGCTATTTGAAGTAAGTCTAGTTTTTATCATTACTTCCTATAATATATATTATGTAAACTAGAAAAATTAAAACTTAAGTATAGGATAATCTGTTGCCTTCCCCAACATAAAACTTCTCTATTCTTTAATTGTTGTTTTAAGATAAGAACCTTCGTAGCTAGATATTATTTGCTTTGCTCTCCACAAGCGACTAATAAACTATAAACTGAGCCAACTGACTAATAAACCTACATTTTATCTCTTATTCTTCTAGTGAATTGATCATTTCTTGTAATTCAAGTACAGCATCTTCAACTCGCCGTGTGACTTCTTCATTCCAAAAACGGTTTCCACCAGATAATTCATTAATTAGGTTAAAGATAGATACAGCGTCTGAAACCGGTATAAAGCTATTCGATCTCCACTCCGTAAGATGCTCACCAACATAGTTTATAATCTCTGCAAAGGTTCGCTCATTAAAAGTGTTATAGAAACGTAATTCGGCCAACAATCCGTTTTCTCCCACGATCATATTAGAAAAACTCATTTTTATGCTACCTCCAAGACTTCTAATTTTTCTTTTATGGAGATTATATCAAAAATGCTTTCTTATTATAAACCAAAAGACAATTGACGCATTGTTAAGTAGAGAAAACTTTTTTTATATTTGGGGGTCAAACGTCATAAGAAGTTTAAAGAAAAAGCTGTAAAACAAACTGAACGGTTCACTAAAATTTAATTTTAATGAACCCGTTCAGTTTGAGAAGTTATCATTTTATTTTTATCAGAACTTAGCTCCTTAGTCCGCGTCCTTTGCTAATTAAGTACCAGCAAAGCGAATAAAGAACGGCAATGAAAAGGACAAGGATGAGCATGGAAACAACCGTTGACATGTCTGTTGTTCCGAGAAAGCCATATCTAAATCCTGAAATCATATAGACGATCGGATTAATTTTTGAAACAACTTGCCAGAATGGTGGCAACATGGAAATTGCATAGAAAACACCACCTAGATAAGTTAAAGGCTGCAAAACGAAAGTTGGCACGATGGACACATCATCATAAGATTGTGCAAAAATCCCGTTTAGTAATCCTGCTAATGAAAATAATATCGATGTCATTAATAGTGTGATGATGATAATCGTCCAGGAAAAAACATGAAGTGGGACGAAAAAGAGCGAAATGAGCGTCACAAGTGCACCAACTAAGATACTTCTTCCCATACCACCGATTACAAATCCCCAGATGATAACATGTGTTGGGACTGGAGCAACTAAAAGTTCTTCAATATTTTTCTGGAATTTTTGTGAGAAAAACGACGAAGAAACATTGGCGTATGAACTTGTAATGACAGACATCATGATGAGCCCAGGGACAATAAATTCCATGTAGGAAAACCCGCCGACTTCCCCGATTCGTTTTCCAATTAAATTTCCAAAAATGACGAAATATAAGGATGTTGTTATAACTGGAGGTACCAGTGTTTGCACCCAAATTCGTAAATAACGATTGGTTTCTTTGACTGCAAGACTTTTTAAAGCCGTAAAATAAAGACTAAACATTTTTCTCCTCCACTCGGTGTTCTTCTTCTGTGATTTTTAAGAACAGCTCTTCTAACCGATTTGACTTATTGCGCAAGGAAAGGACTTTTATTCCTTGTTCGGTCAACTGCTCAAAGATTTCATTCACGCCTTGGTCACGTTCAACTTCAATGGCTAAAGTCAGTTCATCTTCAAAATAACTCTTATAGCCTTTGATCTCTGGTTTTTGAGCATAAGGAGCCAGGTCAAAAATGAAAGTTTCAAATTGAAGTTTTGCAAGAAGTGCTTTCATACTGGTGTTTTCTACAAGTTCTCCAGCTTGAATAATCCCGATATTGCGGCAAAGCATTTCTGCCTCTTCTAGGTAATGAGTGGTCAAAATAATGGTTGTGCCACTTGCGTTTAATTCACGTAAAAATTCCCACATTTCACGCCTTAACTCAATATCTACCCCTGCTGTAGGTTCATCAAGAATAAGTAAACGAGGTTCATGCATTAACGCTCGAGCGATCATCAGTCGGCGTTTCATTCCACCAGAAAGCATTCGCGCTCGAACATGGCGTTTCTCCCATAAATTGGATTGCTTCAGATACTTTTCGCTGCGTTTTATGGCTTCTTTACGCGAAACACCATAATAGCCCGCTTGGTTGACCACAATTTGTTGAACCGTCTCAAATGGGTTGAAATTAAATTCTTGTGGAACTAAGCCAATTTGTTGTTTCATTCGCACTAAATCTTTATCTAGATCGTAGCCAAAAACTTTTACTTGTCCAGATGTTTTATTCACTAGAGAAGTAATAATTCCGATTGTAGTTGATTTTCCAGCACCATTTGGACCTAAAAGGGCATAAAAATCGCCTTCTTCAACATTTAAATTGATACCACGCAAAGCTTTAACTCCTGTAGCATATACTTTCTTTAAATCTTTTATTTCAAGTGCATAGGTCATTTAAATTCTTATCTCCTTATTGGTGAATTCACGGTCTGTTTCTACTTTAGGAAATTACTGATATCAAGCAGTTAAGACCCTTTTTATTCTAACATGCAAAAAGCTAAAATGTCCGATTCTGAACTTACCGAATGCGTTAAACATTATACTTGAGAAAAGAAAAACCAGCAAACTTTCTGCCTGCTGGTCGTGACTCTTATTTGTCGCCTAGTGCTGAACCGAAAACAGCTCCTGCCACATTTTTTGTTTTAATCACAAGTTTTTCTGGATCATGTTCCAAGTAAATGACTTCAATAACTTTACCAGGCTGAACTTGGTCTAAAGCCTCTTGTAATACCGTTTTCTTAATGGAAACTGGCTGTGTGGTATTATCTTTTAATGCTACTTCAAGGTCCAACCAAACATTTACCTTTGCATCTGACATGCTATTTTCGGGACGCATTCCAATGACAGTCGCGTAACTTGTGATGCCTTCTTTACTAATTTTAAGTGCTTCCGAATCCATCATCCCAGTTTTTACAGCAAACTCTTCAAACAATTCCTGCATCTCTTCTTGCGTAAGCGTCGGCTCTCCAGCTTTAGGAAGTGCTACCTTTTGCTGTTCATTTGTCACAACGGGAATAGGTGCCCCTATTTGTAGTGCGGAAAGTTGCGTGAGTGGGATGATCGCTTTTAAACTGGATTGGAAGCTCTCTCCTGTCTTTTTAATAACATCTACTTGCATTTCAACTTGAGGCTGTTGATTAATATATGTTCCCGTTTGAGCGAGGCTACGAATAATCCCAAGTGCTGCTTCACCGTTTTTTATACGCATCATGTTACCAGTTCCTACGAATGACATAATAGAGCTAATCACGAGAAGCCCAATCCCCCCATAAATGCCAATCCTGAAGATCGAGTTATCAAAGAAGTCTACACTTGTTGTATCTCGGAAAAAAATAAGATACATAATTGTTCCAAAGATCATAATAAAGCCTAATGTCCATAAGATACGAGATAAATTTTTCATTGTTTTTATCCACCTAACTTTCTTTTAATAATTGCACGATTTTTTTATACATATCAGAAGACTTTTTGTATTGCCTCTTTTGTTCTGCGCAAATGCCAAGAAGTTCATATAATGCCACTAAACGTTCTACAATTGGATTATGTTCAAAATAATCTAGGCACAATTCAGCTTGATTCTGAGCGGTTTGATAATCTTCTTTTTGAAGCGCAGCTTGTGCCTTGTAAAAATATAACGCATAGCTTTGATCATTCGTTTTAGGAGCAAGTTCGAGTTTTTGAATGAGAGATGATAAGTGTTCGAACTGTTTCCCTAAAAGCGCAATATCCGCTTGATAAAGCATAATAAGCGTGAAAAAAAGTCTCCTCAATTTGTTCTTGTTGCTCTAAAAATTCATAGAATCTTTTACTTTCTCTTTCGGCTTCAATCAATTGCTTTGTTTTAATCAGCATGACAATGCGATTATTAAAAATCATTACCTGATAGTCCCCCATCTGAGTACTATCTAGATAAATCAGATTTTCTTCTGCTTTCGATAAGCTAATGATCGCCTCTTCAAAAAGTCCCAAATAAAAGTAATAATTACTTTGCAAAATATAAAAACTTGGGAGGTGTGCTTTAAGATTTTTTAATTGGACTCGGTGCAAAGCTTTATTTAACTGTTTTTTCGCTAATTCAAAGTTTTTTTAAAGTGAGAAGAATTTCAATTTCTATTTTCTTGACAGCGATCCATGCTTCCGCATTTTCTGTGAGTAATGGAAGTAACAGATGACAATAATTACTTGCGGCTTCATAATCATTTTTTGATCTAAAAACTTGCATTTTATAAAAATAAAAAGCTTTTTTTAGAGGAGCTGGTAACTGTCCGATTGTACTGTCGGGAAATTCTTTTAAATAAAAGTTCAAATAATGAATATGTAAACGATTATAGTTTTCTTGATCTTGGGTCAATTGATAAAAACAAGCCGCCATAAGCTTCGAAGATAATTCAAGTACAAGTGCGTCCGCGCTTTTAGGAAGCGTAACTACATAAGTTTCGTCAATATCTGAAAAGGCAATCATCTGGTTCACAATTTCATCTGCGCCTTTTAAGATTTGACTAGAAACATCTTCGGCTTTGAGTAAATAATTTGTGGAAACACCTAGCTTTTCAGCAAACTTAACAGCTAAGTCCTCGGCCAGAATGTAGCGTCCTGTTAAAATATTTGAAAAATGAGGCAAAGTAATTAGTCCACTCACAAGTTCTTTTCGAGTCATCCCCTGCTTTTCTACTAGAAAATTAATTCGCTCTTTTAGCATCTCTTCCCTCCTTTTCGCTATGATTATTGGCTATACTTGTATAGTATCATAGAAAAAATTACAAATATAGTGATTAAACGTAATGCAAAAGATTTCTTTTGAAATAAACTTAAGTCATTGGATAAAAATTTATTTTGTAATAAATTACTGTTTTTAACAAAATAAAAAGAAGTTTGCCTGTTAGAGCACCCCTCTTCATTAATAAAGTGAAATCATTGAAGTAAATACTTACTTAGATCTGTGATTAAAAGATGCGTTTTCTCAACGAAGAGAAAACGCAAAAAAAATTTATTCTGTAGCTTCTACGGTTTTCGTTTGATGTTCAGGAATGATTTTTAAGAAGAGTAAAGCCATTCCTACAACTGCCAAAATAGCAGCAACGATGAACGGATAGCTTGTCCCGAACATTTCGCTGATAAGACCTGAAACAATGGGTGCAAATGCAGCGCCAAGCCAGCGAACAAAGTTATAAGCGCCACTTGTCACGCTTCTTGTATAAGGAGAATGTTCCATAACGGTTGTTGTAAATAAAGCATTGTTAATACCAAGAATAAGCCCAGAAAGAATGATTAAAACAATTCGAATCCACAAGATAGGAATAACGCCAAGTAAAACCAAAATAACGGCACAAGAAGCTAATGTAAACTTGAGAACGTGTTTCGAATTAAAACGAGCTTCCAACCCATGAGCAATTTTGGCAGAACCGAGTGCGAGACAAAGTCCCCAAGCAAAAAAAAACAAAACCAATTTGAATGGCAGATAATCCAAGAACGAGTGGCGAATACGCTAAAATCGTGAAGAAGCAATAGTAATAGAACATGCCACTAGTTGCGATTTGTAGAAAGGGCTTATAAGTAAAAAGGTGTAGCATCTGCTTAATAGGTACTTCTTTTTTGGAACTGCTTTTTTCTTTGGCTGGTGCTTTTACTTTAAACAATACAAGCAAGCATGCAATAAAAATTAATGTTGCCGTTGCGAAAAATGGATAGCGCCAAGATAAGTTTCCTAATACGCCCCCTAAAAGTGGACCAAAAGCCATTCCAAGTCCCATTGCAGATTCATAAAGTCCGATGGCATGTGAAGGTGTATGCGATAGTGCAATCAACATGGTCATAGCTGTCGCGAGAAACATAGAGTTTCCAAACCCCCATCCAGCACGGAATATTGAAAGTCCTGTAATACTGTTTGAAAATCCGCACAGTAATGCAAAAATTGTTACAATCGCGAGCCCAGCAACAATAAGTTGCTTATCGCCAACCTTACTAGCAACAATTCCAATCGGAATCATCATGATCGCCATGACAAAAATATAAGAGGTAAATAAAAGTTCTACCTGTGAGTGAGTTGCTCCGATACTTTCAGCAATGCTTGGTAAAATAGGATCAACAATCCCAATTCCCATAAAGGCAAGTAAAGATGCAGCTGCTGTAATCCATTTACCCGCTGCTTTTTGTTTTTCGGTTAACATAAATAAAGTCCACTTCTTTCCCTAATTTATCGACCTTTTTATTCTATGCCAAAAAAATATTTATGTCAATATTTACATATATAAAAAGTTACTTATGTATAAAATTGCATTTCGGTTAAATATCGTTTAGAATGTAGAGGAAATCACCATCTAGGGGAGTGAATCAGTTGACTGGATCCATCAATTTACTGGGCTATACCTTACTCGAAATGATCGCCCGAGAAGCTTCAAGCGGATATGATTTGGCCTACCGTTTAAAAATTATGCAGAATACGCACCACAGTCAAATTTATCCGATGTTAGCGAAACTCGAAGAAAATGGCTATCTCCTTTCAACTACGCAATTTCAGGAAAGAAAGCCTAATAAAAAGATCTATGCAATTACTCTTCAGGGACTTGAACTTTTGCGAGAATGGTCAAAAACGCCAGTAAAAGTCCCTGTGTCACGTGATGAATTTATCATCAAGCTACAGCTAGACTGGTTAAACCCGAGTCGAACAAGCGAATTGCTCGAAGAACGAATCCGTTACCTTGAAGAGCAACTTCGTGAGACAGAAAAAACTTTAGTCGCGATTCAAGAAACGCTTGGTCTTACTTCCACCAATGAAAAAAAAATCGAATAATGCCCTATCAGATTTATCAAAGAAAGTATCAATTGACATTAACAGAAAAAAACTGGTGCTTAAATTTGTTAGGCAAATAAAAAACGCTTCCGCATAAGCTTACACGGAAGCGTTTTTTATTTTATAGATAAGATTTTATTTTTAAAATTTCGTTGGCCATTTCAACGGTTTCCTTGTCTGGTGTTTCAATTCCTTCGAGTGGATAACGTATCCCGAGTTTTTCCCATTTATAAACGCCCATGGTATGATAAGGAAGCACTTCGACACGTTTCACATTTGGAAGCGTCGCAATAAAGTCGTGAAGCGCATGCAAATCAGTAGGATCATCCGTTTTTGTTGGAATTAGAACATGACGAACCCAAATTGGCTGGTCTTTATCCCGCAAATAATGGGCAAAATCAAGAATAGGTGCATTGGGTCTACTAGTCAATTTAAGATGCTTTTCTGGATTCATTTGCTTGATATCTAGCAAAATTAAATCTGTGAGTTCCATTAGCTGATCTAGTTTTTGAATGAATTCAGGATCTCTTGTAAAGCAACCTCCACAGCTATCAATAGTTGTATGCACGCCTGCTTCTTTACAAAGTGTAAATAATTCAATTAAAAAATCAATTTGAAGTAGTGGCTCCCCGCCACTTACTGTGATCCCCCCGCCAGTTGCATCCCAGAATTCTTTATACTTAATAGCTTCATTAAAAACCTCTTGTGCGGTGCGTTCATTTCCAATCCCAATTTTCCAAGTATCTGGATTGTGGCAAAATTGACAGCGAAGCAAGCAGCCTTGTAGAAAAACAATAAAACGAACCCCTGGACCATCTACCGTTCCCATGGTTTCCGTTGAGTGAACATGTCCGATAACCTTTTCCATTTCGCTCTTCCTTTCAAAACTTTTATTGGTATTTTAAGATAAAAAATTTGTGCATAAATGAACTTAATAATTTAAAATAATTTCTTCTACTGTTATCTTAACATATTATTGAAAAAATACTACAGTTTTGAATAAAAAAAATTAAAACGCTACCAAAGGCTTAGATGAGGGAATCAAGCAAATAAAATAGTAGTCATCCTGTACTACTAAAAACACTTTATTCTGTTATAAAACAATAGATACATGACTGCGCTTTGTACTAAAAAAGGATGCTTCTAATGGAAAGCACCCCTTTTATAGACTTTATTAACATTAGCCAAGCCACAATTTCTTATCAGAAGTAGTAATTGCAGTGGCTCCTGCCAGAAGTGCCTGTTGAACCTGCTCTTCTCGTTCAATTAACCCACCAGCAATAACCGGAATCTTCATTTCGCGAATCATGTTCTCTATTTGTTCTGGAAGTATCCCAGGCAAAAGTTCAATCGCATCCGGTTGTACTTTTTGAATTAGCGCTTTCCCTTTTGTATTGGCACTGGAATCAATCATGAATAATCGCTGGATGGCGAGCACTTTATGCTGCTTAGCCTTTAAGATGACGTTTCCACGAGTCGAAATGATACCAGCTGGACGAATTTCCTGACAAAGAAAATCAATCGCATAGTCGTCATTTTTAAGTCCATTAATTAAATCAGCGTGAAGTAATACCTTTTTTCCTGTGGAGGATGCAAAAGTGACGAGTGATTTAAGCTGAGCAACATGCGTTTCGAGCATAACCATATAATGCCCACTGTTTTTTAGTTCTGCGATTTTTTCAATATCCTTTTGATTATGTGCCGCAGGAATAATTCGCTGGCGAGCAAATAATTCTATCATAATTGTTGTTCGCTCCCTTTTGTTTACATCACTCGTTTAAACATTTTTTCGAGTTCATAAGTCGTATATTTAATAATTACAGGCCGACCATGCGGACAAGTAAACGGATCACTTGCTTCACGCAAAGTATCCAGCAAAGCTTCCATATCTTGCATCGTCAAATAGTGATTCGCTTTAATAGATTTTTTACAGCTCATCATAATAGCCGTATCTTCACGAAGCTTATGAATGCTGATATTTGGCTCATGAAGAGCCTCATCAACAATTTCACGTAAAGTCTCCTCTTCTTCTCCCTTTGGAAACCAAGTAGGATGAGCGCGGATAATAAAGCTATTTTGACCAAATGGTTCCATGAACACGCCCACTTCTTCAAGTTTTTCGCGTTGTTCAGTGAGCCTTACATATTCATCATTTGAAAATTCAAGTACGATGGGTACAAGTAATTCTTGAAGTTCACGGCTTACTTCACCGATTTTTTCACGGAAAAACTCATATTTGATTCGTTCCTGAGCAGCATGCTGATCAATAATATAGAGCCCTTCTTCATTTTGAGCAAGAATGTATGTCGCATGCATTTGTCCAATGGGATACATTTTTGGAATTCGAACTTTTCTTTCCTCAGCAACAGGTGTGCTATCGTTAACCTCATAACCGACTGTTTCTTCTTCGATCATAGCTTCAGAGTCAAACATTTCCTCTTCAGGAGAAGAAACATATTCCGGAACAGAAGGTTTCTCAAACAGAGTAGGCGGATTTTCTTGTGCCTGTGTCTCCTCGTAATCTGGAGAGTCTGATCTCTTCGGTATATTCTGATTGGAGTCAAAGGACATTTGCAACTGTTCAGATTGAAGCTTTTCTCGCTTAGAAATCGCTCCATCTGGAATCAACTGCAACTTATGGAAAGCTTCTTTAAGAGCTGCTGCAATGAGTTCACCGAGTTCTTTTTCCTTACTCAAACGAACTTCAAGCTTAGCTGGGTGAACATTGACGTCCACAATAATTGGATCCATTTTTATTTCGAGAACAATGATTGGAAACCGTCCAATAGGAAGAAGTGTATGATAACCATTTAAAATCGCCTTGACAAGTGCAAAATTTTTAATGTAGCGACCGTTGATAATAGTCGAGATATAGTTTCGATTTGACCGATTTACTTCTGGAAGAACAGCATAACCGCTAATTTTAAAATCAAGGGATTCTGCTTGAACAGGCACTGTTTTCTTAGCAATTTGAACACCATAAATGGCTGCTATTACTTGGCGCAAGTCGCCGTTTCCACTTGTTGAAAGAAGAGATTTTCCGTTGTGAGATAAACGAAAACTGATATCTGGATGTGAAAGAGCCAATCGATTCATTACATCCGTGATATTTCCAAGCTCAGTTGGTAAAGTTTTTAAATATTTCAAACGAGCGGGTGTATTATAAAATAAATCTGTGACGGTAATTTCTGTACCACGACGAGCAGAGTCACTGTGCTTTTCGATCTCTTTTCCGCCTTCAATAACAATCGTTGTACCCGTGTCTCCAGCAGAAGTCGTTAATTTCACTTTTGCAACAGAAGCAATACTTGGAAGTGCCTCACCCCGAAACCCAAGTGTGTGGACACGAAACAGATCTTTTTCTGTTTTGATTTTACTTGTGGCATGGCGCCTAAACGCAGTTGAAACATCTTCAGGTTCAATCCCTGCTCCATTATCTATTACCGTCATTTTTGTCATTCCTGCTTCTTCAATCAGAACATCAATAATCGTACTTTTGGCATCGATAGCATTTTCCACTAGTTCTTTAATGACGGAAGCGGGTCGCTCAACAACTTCACCCGCTGCAATTTTATTTGAGAGATTATCCGTTAATTCGATAATTTGTGCCACAGCTTATCACATCCTTTAGTGCAATTTGCTTTGTAATTCAAATAATTTATTCATGGCATCAAGTGGCGTCATTTGCATCAAATTCAGTTTTTTGATTTCCGCTTCCACGTCACTTTGCCTTGCTTTTGTTTGTTTAGGTTTTTCTTCGATCTCAAAAAGTGGTAATTGCATATCATCAGATTCCACATTTTGCACCGATTCCCGCACAATCACACTTTCTTCTTCCCGCTCGAGCTTGGTGGGCGTCGCATCAGGCAATTTTTTCTCTCCTGTTTCTAGCGTCTTTAAAATCTCGTCCGCTCGTGTGATCAATTCTTTTGGCAAGCGTGCGAGTTCAGCTACATGGATCCCATAACTCTTATCAGCAGGACCTTCTTTGATTTTATGAAGGAAAACAACCTTGCCATTTTCCTCAATTGCACTTACATGAACATTTTCAAGATGCGGTAATTCTTTATCTAGCACCGTAAGTTCATGATAGTGAGTAGAAAATAGCGTTTTCGCTTGTACGTTTTCATGAATATATTCGATAATAGCCTGTGCGAGTGCCATGCCGTCATAAGTAGCAGTACCTCGTCCAATTTCATCAAATAAAATTAAACTGTTTTTTGTGGCATGGACGATTGCATTTCTTGCTTCAAGCATTTCCACCATGAAAGTACTTTGGCCAGCGATCAAGTCGTCTGCAGCTCCAATACGTGTAAATACCCGATCAAAAATAGGTAAAACGGCTTCTTTTGCAGGAACAAAACACCCGACCTGCGCACAAATCGCAGTTAGGGCTACTTGCCTCATATACGTACTTTTACCCGACATGTTGGGCCCGGTAATTAAAAGAATTTCACGATCTTCTGACATGTTGCAATCATTAGCGACATAGCTTTGCGAACCCATAACGCGTTCGACAACAGGATGACGGCCTTCCGTAATGGCAAGCGTCCCATCTTCACTAAGTGCTGGTTTTACAAAATGATTTCGCTCACTCACTTCAGCAAAGCTTTGCAAGCAGTCAATTTCACTAATAGCTTTCGCTAATTTTTGTAATCGTTCAATATAACTTTTTACTTGTTCGCGAACTTCAGTAAACAATCGATATTCAAGTTCAACAGATTTTTCTTCGGCATCCAGAATAAGGCGCTCTTTTTCCTTTAATTCTGGTGTAATAAAACGTTCAGCATTCGTTAGGGTTTGTTTACGTTCGTAACGCCCCTCTTCTAGTAAATGCGTATTGGCGCGTGTCACTTCAATGTAGTAACCAAAGACACGATTAAATCCAACCTTAAGCGATTTAATCCCTGTAATTTGCCGTTCTTTTTGTTCGAGCTCAGCAATCCAAGTTTTTCCATTTCGGCTCGCATCACGATACTGATCAAGCTGATTATCATAACAGTCCTTGATAATTCCGCCTTCACGAATGGAAAGTGGCGGAGAATCAATGATTGCTTGCTCTAACAAATCAGCAAGTTCCGTACATGGATCAAGTTTTTCTCCAAGTTGATTCAAATTGTTAGCCCCCGAAAGTGAGCCAAGGTTAGCTTTGATTTTGGGGATTTGAAACAATGAATTTCGTAGTTGAACAAGATCCCTTGCATTCACATTTCCGTAAGCTACACGGCCAGATAAACGTTCTAAATCATAAACATTTTTTAGATTTTCAGCAAGTTCCACGCGTTCAAAGAAATGTTTCATAAGCTCTTCCACATCAGCTTGTCGCGTTTCAATCATTTCCCTGTCAATAAGAGGGCGATCAATCCACTGTTTTAAAAGGCGTCCGCCCATCGCCGTTTTAGTTTGATCTAAAAGCCAAAGCAAAGTACCCGTTCGCCCTTTCCCACGAATTGATTCAGAAAGTTCGAGATTTCGCTTCGAATAGTAGTCCATTTTCATATATTGGCTTGTTTCATAATGGATGGATTTTTGTAAATGACCTAAATCGCGCTTTTGCGTTTCAGATAAATAATGCAACAATAAAGTAACCGCTTTTCGTTCAGAAAGTGCTGTACTACGATCAAGCAATTTTTCGCTTTCAGCAGTGGGCTCTACTTCATCATGAAGCGAAACAACGAGTCCAAGCTGCTCACGAACGGTTTCTGTAATGAAACTGGCATCGCTTGAACGCGTCACGACTTCCTTTGCAGAAAGCGTGGACAATTCATTGATAAGGCGGTCGTCTTGAAGTGAAAGCACCGTAGATTTCAGTTCTCCAGTTGAAAGATCGGAGTACGCAAAGCCAAATTCCTTATCTTCATAGACATAAAAAGCCGCAATGTAATTATTTTCCTTCTCTTTTAAGCCCTTCTCATCCATCACAGTTCCAGGAGAAATGAGCTGGACAACTTCACGCTTCACCATGCCTTTAGTGGTTTTAGGATCTTCAACTTGCTCGCAAATGGCTACCTTATAGCCTTTTTCGATCAATGTATCAATATAGCCACTGGCAGAATGATAAGGCACGCCACACATCGGAATGCGTTCGGTTCCGCCTCCTTCTCTTCCAGTAAGCGTAATTTCAAGAATTTGCGATGCCTTTAAAGCATCATCAAAAAACATTTCATAAAAATCGCCCAGACGAAAGAATAAAAAGGCATCCTGGTAATTTTCTTTAATCGCTAAATATTGTTTCATCATTGGTGTGTATTCAACCATTTTGTTCACTCAACCCCTATTTCCAGCAATTTTGCCCTTCTTTATTATAACATACCTAAAAACAGCTTTCCCGTGAAAAAAGGCTTGATCAGTCTCTCGTTTCTAATTTTCGCGTAACATTTTGATCAATTTCACGCGTAATTGATTGCAAAAGATCATTTGCATCCACTTGTGCTCGTCTAAAGTCTCGCACAACCGGTAGATCATCGATTTCTTGCTTCAACCGTTCAATCTGAGCTTCCGTTTCTTTCATCGCTTCAAACTTCCCATAATGCTCCAAATTCACAGACTGTTTTTGAAGTAGTTTGATTTTCGCAATTTTTTCTTGAACTTTCGAATTTGCATCAATCGTCTCTTCCGCCTTCTTGTAAAAAGAAATCTCTTCAGTAGCCGAAAGCGCATCTCGAAGCTCCGCTGCTTTTTGCATAATTTCATCCCGACTAGTTGTCAAAATTTCGTCCTCCTTTATTCATAAAACGGATGATCATCATTAATTAAAATCCGATCGATATGTGTTGCTGCTCCCGTATCTGGATTTAGTGTTATAAGACATCCAGACAGCACAGTTCGCCCAGACTTTGGCACCTCAAAGCGAGTAGGAAGTTGCGTCTTAAAGCGTCTTAATACAGCTTCTCTTTCCATCCCGAGAATGGCATCATACGGCCCTGTCATTCCTGCATCAGTTAAATAAGCCGTTCCTTCCGGTAAAACGCGATTATCAGCGGTTTGTACGTGAGTATGTGTTCCAACAACAGCTGTCACGCGACCATCTAAGTGCCACCCCATCGCTTGCTTTTCGCTAGTCGTTTCCGCATGAAAATCAACAAAAATAAGTGATGTTTTTTCGCGTGCTTCAAAAACGAGATCATTTACAACATCAAAAGGATCCCGTAAATCTTGCCCCATGAATGTCCGCCCTTGCAAGTTGATCACAGCAAGCAGATACTGATTAGACTTTACATAAACGATGCCTTGGCCAGGCGTTGCTTCAGGAAAATTTGCGGGTCGCGCTAGATATTTTGCATCCTCAATAAATTCAAAAATATCTCGATTATCAAAACCGTGGTTCCCCAAAGTCACCGCGTTTGCTCCAAGCTCCAAAAAACCTTTATAGATTTTTTCTGTGATCCCTCGACCAGCGGCAGCATTTTCTCCATTAATAATCGTCATTGTGGGCTTATATTTCTGTTTCAATTTAGGAAGATATTCCGTTACCATGTCTCTTCCAGGGGAGCCGACAACATCCCCAATAAATAAAATTTTCATTCTTTTTCTTACTCCATTCTATTACAAATTTAAGTCTCTCATCAAAACTTAGAACTGCGACGTTCAAGACGTGCGACATCACGGAAAACTCCATCCATTTTTCCGAGTTTCTCATGGATACAAAGCGTTTTAAAACCAAAAGCATGATGCAATGCAAGGCTACCTTCATTTTCCGGAAAAATAAGGGATTGTAACGTCCAAAATCCAGCTTTTTCGCTTACTTGGATCAGCTCTTCCATCAAAAATTTACCAACTCCACATCCGCGTGCAGCTTCTGCTACATAAAGACTGAGTTCAGCCACCCCGCAGTAACTTTCCATAGCAGAAACCGGGAGAAGCGCAGCCCATCCGACTACTTCCCTTTTTCGTTCGTCAAATGCTACAAGTCGACAAGCTTCTAAATATTTGGAATCAAAACTTTTAAAATCAAGTGCGTTTTTTTGGAAACTTGCATTGCGAGTATCAATACCTTGCTGATAGATTTTTTGAACTTGCTCATAGTTTTGTTTATTAATTTCCCCAAGCTTGATATTTTTCTTATTCACATTGATTCAACCCTCTCCGGTGTTTTTTTAAAATTCGAAAAACATGATAAGTACCAAGGACTTTGGTTTCGCCACCAAGTAAATTAATTTCTGAAAGAGCATTTTTCACGAGCTCTGTTTTTTCGGAAGAATAAAGATCGATCAAAAAGAAATATTCTCCAAGTGATGTTTTTAGTGGACGGGATTCAATTTTACTCAAGTCAATATTTCGCCAAGCAAAAGCAGAAAGCACTTTATGTAAGGCACCTGGAAGGTTATTCGGTAAAATTACACTAATCGAAGTTTTTTCCTCTTCAGCAGGAAGCGCGAGTTTGGGTTTCTTCCGACTTAAGACAGCAAATCTCGTTTGATTCAGCTCAATATCTTGTGCATTAGCTTGGACGGTTTTAAGACCGTATTGAGCCGCCGCTAGGTCAGGTGCAATTGCTGCTGCAAGTTCATCTGGATGCTCTTTGACCCATTTTGCAGCGTATGCAGTTGAAGGGGTTGCAATTTGTTCCACGCCATACAAATGTTCATGAAGAAACTTCGCGCACTGAGCAAGCCCCTGCGGATGACTAAGAACTTTTTGAACTGACTTCCATACCGCTTCATTTTGGGGATGAACCATTACATGCTGTGCGATTGGAAGAACAATCTCTGCTTGAATCGGAACATCCGCAAAATGGAATAAGTAATCAAGCGTTGTATTGACACCGCCTTCAATTGTATTTTCGATCGGTACAACAGCAGCGTCTACTTCCCCTCTTTGGATTGCCATAATAGCGTCTGGAATCGTTCCAAGAGGCACGAGATTTTCATCTGGGAAAGCATATTGGGCTGCGCTATGAGTAAAAGAAGCCACTGGCCCCAAGTAAGCAATATCCATTTTTACACCAAGCTCCTTTTAAATGAAAAAAGGGGTCAGGAAATTTCCTCAAAACACATGAAAAAATTTCCAGTCCCCCTCCTATTATTCTTGAAATTCAAATTCAAAATCAAGCAGACGGACGACATCGCCATCTTCTGCCCCACGTTTTCTAAGTGCTTCATCAACGCCCATTGCACGAAGTTGACGAGCGAAACGATTAATCGAAGCATCACGTTCGAAATTCGTCATCGCAAATAAACGTTCCACTTTGTCTCCGCTCAGCACAAAAGCACCGTCTGGATCACGAGTGATCTCAAATTCAGGTTCCTCTGCATGGAATTTATAAAGAACCGTATTTTGTTCTTCCTGCTCCAACACTTCCTCAAGGGGAAATTCAGGAGTTTCTTCTAGTTCATCAGCAATTTTAATTAACAACGGCTTTAAACCGCTTTGCGTTAATGCAGAAATAGGGTAAATCGCAATTTCTGGTCCAACCTTTTCAGAAAAAGCTTGAAGGGCTTCTTCTGCTTCTGGCATATCCATCTTATTTGCCACAATAATTTGTGGTCGTTCCATTAAACGAAGATTATAGGCTTCAAGCTCTTTATTAATAGTTAGATAATCCTCATAAGGATCTCTCCCTTCAGAGCCAGACATATCAATCACATGGACAATGACACGCGTCCGCTCAATGTGACGCAAGAACTGGTGCCCAAGTCCAACCCCTTGACTTGCTCCTTCAATCAGACCAGGCAAGTCTGCCATTACAAAGCTACGACCATCCCCAACGTCCACCATTCCGAGATTCGGAACAAGCGTTGTGAAGTGATAGGCTGCAATTTTAGGTCGCGCCGCGGAAACGATTGACAACAAGGTTGATTTACCAACACTTGGGAAACCCACAAGTCCGACATCAGCTAATACTTTTAATTCCAGTTGAACCGTACGTTCGACACCAGGTTCCCCGTTCTCAGAAAGCTCAGGAGCCGGGTTAGCGGGCGTTGCAAATCTTTTGTTACCACGACCCCCACGACCTCCTTTTGCGATGACAGCGCGTTGTCCATCTGCGACAAGATCAGCGATCACTTCCCCTGTTTCTAAGTCTTTAACAACAGTACCAGGTGGAACCATAACTACTAAGTCATTCGCACCTCGTCCGTGCATGCTTTTACTCATGCCGTTTTCCCCGTGCGGAGCTTTAAATTTCCGCTTATAACGAAAATCAATCAGCGTTCGTAAGCCCTCGTCAACTTCAAACACGACATCGGCTCCTTTTCCACCATCACCACCAGCTGGTCCACCATTTGGAACAAACTTTTCGCGACGAAATGCCACCATTCCATCGCCACCATTCCCAGCTTTTACATCTATTTTCACTCGATCTACAAACATCTTTAATCTCCGTTCTATCAAAGTCTTACCTTTCATTATAACAATAAACCCTGATTCCGCAAGCGATTTTTCTCAAGAATTTTAAGACAGTTTTTCATAAATTGAATGGGGATTTCAAACTTTACTCTTCTTTTCTTTTCAAAAATAACAAAAAAGAAAAAACCAAAAAAGCGTCTTAGACGATAAAAAAGTCTAAAACGCTTTTTTGAGTTTTTTTTCTTTTATTCAAATGCTTGAGCTGCTTTAACCGCTTTATGCCAACCTTTATAAAGATTTTCACGTGTGTCGTTATCCATTTCTACATCGAATTGTTTATTTAACTTCCAGTTTTTAACAATTTCATTTTTATCTTCCCAAACTCCAACAGCAAGTCCAGCGAGATAAGCTGCTCCGAGAACAGTTGTTTCTAGATTTTCAGGGCGTTCAACTGGAACATTTAAAATGTCAGCTTGAAATTGCATCAAGAAGTCATTGGCAGAAGCACCACCATCAACACGAAGAGTTTTAAGCTCAATTTTGGAATCTTGTTCCATTGCATGAAGTACATCACGTGTTTGATATGCAAGAGACTCAAGCGTTGCCCGAATAAAGTGTTCTTTTTCGGTTCCGCGAGTGATACCAAAAACAGCCCCACGCACATCAGAATCCCAGTAAGGTGCTCCGAGCCCAACAAATGCTGGTACTACATAAACACCATCTGTTGACGCGATTTTTTCTGCATAGCCTTCTGAATCACTTGATTTGCGAACCATACGTAACCCATCTCGTAGCCACTGAATAGCCGATCCGGCAACGAAAATACTTCCTTCAAGCGCATAGTTCACCTTGTCATCAATTCCCCACGCAAGCGTAGTTAACAGCCCGTTTTCAGAGCGAACGGCTTTTTCACCAGTATTCATAAGCAAGAAACAGCCGGTGCCATAAGTATTTTTTGCCATTCCACTTTCGAAACAGCCTTGACCAAATAATGCTGCTTGTTGGTCACCAGCGATTCCAGCAACAGGGACTTCTTCGCCAAAGAAGTGATATGGTGCTGTTGTTTCATAAATTTCAGAAGAAGGACGCACTTCGGGGAGCATCGCTTTTGGAACATTTAACATTTCGAGTAAATCATCATCCCATTTTAAATCATAGATGTTATAAAGCAAGGTACGAGAAGCGTTGGAATAATCGGTAATATGCGCTTTTCCACCTGTTAGTTTCCAAACAAGCCAGCTATCAATGGTTCCAAAAAGTAATTCTCCATTTTCTGCGCGTTTTTGCGCCCCCTCCACATGATCCAAAATCCAGCGAATTTTAGTTCCAGCGAAGTAAGGGTCAATTAACAAGCCAGTTTTTTCACGAATCATGTCTTCCTTACCAGCTTCACGCAACTTACGGCAAATTTCATCTGTTTGGCGTGATTGCCAAACTACAGCATTATAAATTGGCTTCCCTGTTTCTTTATCCCAAACAACTGTTGTTTCACGTTGATTTGTAATCCCGATCCCAGAGATTTGATTCGTTTCAATATTCGTTTTAATAAGTACACCGGAAATAACGGCTAAAATGGATGCCCAAATATCATTCGCATTGTGCTCGACCCAACCTGGATGCGGAAAAATTTGTTCAAATTCTTGTTGTTCAACCCCGATTACATCTCCGTCACCATCAATAATCATCGCACGCGAACTTGTTGTTCCTTGATCTAAGGCTAAGATATATTTTTTATCCATATTTACACTTCCTCCTTAAACAAAATCCTTTTTGTATCGCTTATGTTATACAAGTTGTTTTTTCTTATCAAGCATCATCGAAAGAATCAACACAAGAATGAAAAGCACGAGTACAAGCCAGAACCAGATTCCAAAATCTTGATTAACAATAGCATTGTATGTCAAAGCTCCAAGTCCGCCTCCGAGGAATGGTCCAATTACAGGTACCCAAGAATAGCTCCAATCAGAACCACCTTTTCCTGAAATAGGCCAAACAAAATGAGCGATCCGTGGTCCAAGATCCCGTGCAGGGTTGATCGCATAACCTGTTGTTCCACCAAGACTCATCCCAATAGCAATAATTAAGATCCCTACTGCAATCGGATTTAATCCCTCTGAAAATTTATTAGCACCGAAAGCTATCAAACCAAATACTAAAACAAAGGTTCCAAGGGCTTCTCCAAAAACGTTCGACGTATAATGACGAATGGCTGGAGCAGTCGAGAAAACGCCAAGTTTTGCCGCTTTATCTTCTGTCACTTTCCAGTGTGGATAGTAATGGAGCCATACAAGCGTCGCTCCGATAAAGGCTCCGATAAACTGAGCAATAATATAAGGCAATACGTAACTCCAAGGAAATGTTCCAGCTAATGCCATACCAAGCGTAACCGCTGGATTAAGATGGGCCATACTCATGAAACCGGAAACATAAATACCCATTGTAACAGCAAATCCCCAAGCAAAAGCGACAAGAACCCATCCCGTGTTTTCCGCTTTTGAAGATTTTAAAGAAACTCCGGCAACAACACCGCCACCTAAAAGAACTAAAACGGCCGTGCCAATTACTTCACCCAAAAATTGAATCCCCAAACTTGTATCAATCATGGACCAACAACTCCTTTTGATTTTTGTATGAACGTTCCTTTCATTATTCCTCAAATTGAGGAACGTCAAACTTTTTTATTCAAAAAAAGAATGACGAACAAAACGAAGGCGCAAATTCCCCTTGCTGCCGTTTTGGTCGTCATCTCTTCTCCTGACAAATTCATTAACTTGATTTCATTAAAACACAATAAGTAAACGCTGTCAATGAAATAGTATGCAATTTTTTCACAAATTGAATGTCACTAATCCATTAAATTTCAAGGGGCTAGCATTTTCAAGTTATTTTTTTCACAAAAAAAAAGCCGAGACCCAAAAGGTCCCAGCTTTAACTTATGCTTCTTGAGCTTCAGGATAAACGCTAACTTTTTTTCTTGTCGCGTCCCATGCGTTCAAAACGAACAACGCCATCAACTTTAGCGAAAAGCGTATCATCGCCGCCGCGTCCAACGTTAGTTCCTGGATAGATCTTCGTTCCGCGTTGACGATAAAGGATAGAACCACCAGTTACGAACTGACCGTCAGCACGTTTTGCACCTAGACGTTTTGATTCTGAATCACGACCATTGGAAGTGGAACCACCGCCTTTTTTGTGGGCAAAATGTTGAATATCAAATTTTAACATGACATACACCTCCTATTTGGAGTTAATTTTAATATGATCAGGATAGCTGTACGCTAGTGATCGTAATTGATTCACCATTCCCGTCAATAAAATTTGAACCGCCTCTTTTTTAATGAACTCAGCTGGAACCGAATAATGAAGATACCCTTCATCTTCTTCAACAACTGGATCGAATCCTTCTGCTTCTGAAATCGCATTTATCATTCCATAAGCAATAGAAGAAGCTCCCGCACATACAAGATCACTGCCTCTTTCGGCAAAATCGGCATGCCCGTCCATTGTAAAAGAAGTAATCAATTCATTTTTTTTATCAACATTCACGTAAATCATTGTTTCGTCCCTTCAAATTAAGCATTGATTGCATCAACTGTTAATTTTGTATAAGGTTGACGATGACCTTGTTTTTTGTGGTAGTTCTTTTTCGGTTTATATTTGAAAACCGTAAGTTTCTTGGCACGACCTTGTTTTTCAACTTTTGCAGTAACCGTTGCTCCTTCAACAAAAGGAGTTCCGACTTTTGCAGCATCGCCACCAACGAAAAGAACCTTATCAAAAGTAACCACATCGCCAACTTCACCAGCTAATTTCTCAACATAGATTTCTTGACCAGCTTCTACTTTGATTTGTTTCCCACCTGTTTCAATAATTGCGTACATACTTGCACCTCCTCATATACTAAGACTCGCCATCACAGGGGGCTCGGAAAATGAACACTTAACCCAGATCTGAGCGGTTGTAGCGTGGTGCGCTACAAACATAACATTAAAATCATAGCACACGCACTCCCCTCTGTCAATCACTCACACGCGTTTCTCTTAAGAAAAGATACGACGAATTTGATAAAATGGAACAGGTTCATCTGCAATTTCCCAGTCCACTTGTATATTGAACGCTGTTTCAAGCTCTAAAAATTGGTCTAAAACGGCTTCAGTCACGATGATGACCGCTTGTTCGACGTCTTTTAAAGCACTTAGCTCACGCTCTAGTTCATAAGCAACCGAAATGGCCGTCTTGACGTGCCCGGTTCCACCACAAGACGGACAAGTCTCCGTTACCTGTTCAAGAAGCGAAACTTCTTTTTTCTTCCGCGTAAGTTGCATTAGACCTGACTTTGAAAAGCCGGCAATTTGCGTAGTCATAAGTTCCTTTTGCACCAGTTTTTCCATTTCTGCTTCTATTTTTCCGTGTTGAGTTTCCGTCATTCCTCCGATAAAATCAATTACAATAAAACCACTAATTTGACGCAGACGCAACTGCCTTATAATTTCAGATAAAACGGACTGATTCACACGAAAAACCGTTTCTGGCTTATCAGAAGTCGCCGAAAAGTGTCCAGAATTTACGTCTATCACCCACATAGCCTCAGTTTTTTCAATAACAAGTGAAGCCCCACTATCCACATGTACGAATTCATTTAAACACTTCTCAAGCTCAGTTTCCACCCCGTAATCTGTAAATAGTGTCCGTGAGTTTGACTGTCTTGTTGCAAGCGCGAAAGCTCCGTCTGAAACGACTTCACTGATATCATAGTGCTGCTTAAAACGTTCGACTTGCCTTGTGAGTGCGTTTTTTTGATCTACTAAAAGACCAGGTTTTTTTTCTTTTTTCTACTCTGGAAACGGAGATCTGCGAGAAACTGCCTTTTTTCCTCCAGTTCAGCAAGGATCGACTCCGCCGAACTCGTTTCAGCTCGTGAGCGAAGAATCACAGCTTCCGCTTCTTCTAAGTGCGGCTTGATAGACTGAATAAGCTCTTTTTTTTCGTCCATCTGGAATACGCTTTGAAACAGAAAAATAGGACTTCCCGAAGATATAGACGAGCGTTTCACCAGAAATCTCGATCATCCCAGTAACGAGAGGCAATTTGGTTTTTGTGCCCATTCGCGTGACTTCAACTAAAAGCCGAGCGCCTTGATGACGCTCCGCTTCTTCTGGAATGTCATCCAAATGGAGAAACCCCTTTTCAGATCCAAGCGAGACAAAGCAAGCTTGGATTTTTCGATCAATTTTTTCAATTTGTGCTAAATAAATTTGACCTGGCTGCACCATTTCCGTAGGACGAAAAAGGTTAAAATCAATAACTTTTTTACCATCTAAAACTGCAATTCGTTTTTCTGTTGTACGTGTGTTGACAAGTATCTGCCGCATAACTAGCAAATCTCCTTTATAAAAAGCCTCCACAAAAGTGAAGGCTTTTTCTCTTAGTTTCTACTGAATAATTGTTTAAGGCGCTGGAAAAAGCCTTTCTTTGGTTGCTCGATCGACATTAATGGAATGGACTCGCCAAGTAATCTTCTGGCAATGTTCCGATATCCTTGTGACGCTCGACTATTTGGAAGCATCACAACGGGATTTCCATTATTGGATGAACGAATAACTTCATCGTCGTCAATAATGATCCCAAGAAGTTCAATGGAAAGGTGAGACGTGATTTCATCAATGTCCATCACATCTCCGTTTTGCATCATTTGTGTACGAATCCGGTTGATGACAAGCTTTGGAGGCTCAATTTCTTCTTGCTCTAGAAGACCAATAATCCGGTCCGCATCACGAACTGCAGAAATTTCCGGTGTCGTCACAACAATTGCTCGATCTGCCCCAGCAACCGCATTTTTATAACCTGTTTCAATCCCCGCCGGCGAATCAATTAAAATAAAGTCATAATCCGGTCTAAGATCACTGATTAATTCTTTCATTTGTTCAGCAGTAACCGCAGATTTATCCGTAGTTTGAGCTGCAGGAAGCAAGAATAATAAATCATCAAAACGTTTATCTTTTATTAATGCTTGATGAATTTTACATCTGCCTTCAACGACATCAACTAAATCATAAATAATTCGGTTTTCAAGCCCAAGCACAACATCAAGATTACGGAGGCCGATATCCATATCTACTAAGCAAACTTTTTTGCCTTGGAGTGCAAGAGCAGTTCCAAGATTAGCAGTCGAAGTGGTTTTTCCAACTCCGCCTTTTCCAGAAGTGATAACGATTGCTTCACCCATCTTTTATCGTCCTCCTTCAAAATTTGTAATTTCAGGTCTGATTTTCCTGATTGTATGTACATCGTCAACAACTAACTTGTTTTCATCATTAATATAAGCAGAAAAAAGTTCAGTATCCTCAATGTTTTTGTAATCTTCACTATCAAAACCAAATGACTGATCTGCGATTCGTATTTGTGAAGGATACAGGAATTTTCCAGCAACAACAGCTTTTTCATCGCCTTCAAAACCGGCGTGAACAATTCCCTTAATGGAACCAAGCACAAAAATATTACCGCTCGATCGAATTTGTCCACCAGGGTTAATATCTCCAATCAAAAGAAGATCTCCTGAAACTTGAATAACCTGCCCAGAACGAACAATCGTTGCAAGCGAGAAGATTTGATCCTGTTCTTTCCATTTTTTAGCATCTTCTTTTGTCATCACATCACTATAAAAAGCGTTGATCTCCATTTGACTTTGCTCTTTAATAATACTTTCAATCCTATTTTCTTCTTCTTCTGAAAACAGTCGGTTTCCAATTTGGACCTGAACCGGAAGTTTTTCTCCTGAATAAGGTGCAGCTTTTTGATCTTTCAAAAGTGCGAGGAGTTCAGTTTCAAGTTCTTCAATACTTGCAGTATCTTTCAATACAATTTGAATACCATTCTTTGTTCCTTTAATTTGCACGTTTTTCTTCATCCAGTTTTCACCTCATCACCGCGCTTAAAGTAGAATATTTCATATATCAGCGCCATTTTTTATTATACCAGAAAAAAATCGCTTTATATAGAAAAAACAGCCCGATCGCTTTAAACAGCCTAAAACTACCAGCTGCTCGATAAAATCTAAGCGATTCAAGCTGTTTTTTACAAGCGATCTTCCGACTTTTTCAATTTTACAAGGAAATGTCGAAATGGGAAAAAGACAACTAAGTAAAAAGCAAAGTTCAAAAGAATTGTTGTCCAAAGTCGCTTATCAATAAATGTCGCAACATCCATTGAAGTCGAATCAATCAGTACGTAAAAAGCGTAAACAAGTGATTCGGTTAAAATAATGTTGAACACAGTAATTAAACCAACTAATACCATGCTATTTTGCAATACTTTTAGAAGTTTATCTGTGATATATACGATACACGGAAATAGCGCGAAATAAATGCCCATAATACCTGTATAATAAATATCAAAAGTTAGTCCAAAAATAAAAGCGTAAATAAGCGTTGTATTCCTACGATAAAAAGCAGTCATCAAAATAAGTAAAACAAGTATAAAATGAGGGATGAACATTCTACTCTCGCCAAAAAGTGGCTTTGCAAATATTAAGCTGATAACGCCCTCTAGAATGAAAGTTAAAATCATGATTAGAGGAAGCCAAATGGTTTTCTTTACATTCATGATTAATTTCCTCCAGTCGAAGAGGACGTATCCGTTTCACCAGTATCATTCGAAGTGGATGAAGTTTCAGCCGTACGTTGTAAAATGATAATATGATTCATATCGTACATATCAGCGCCAGTTTTGATGTAAGCAGTTTGTGAAAGCCCCATTTTGTCTGTTTCAACTTTTTCGATAGTACCGACAAATATACCTGCAGGGAATTTCCCACCTAAACCAGAAGTAACAATTTTTTGTCCTTTTGAAAATTTCATATCATAAGGAAGTTGTTTTAATTCCAGCAAATTGGTATCACCGTCGTAACCATTAATAATTCCATAAGCATTTTTGCTTCCTTGAACCATAGCAGAAACTCGGTTTCTTGTATCATTGGAAGTTAAGAGCTCAACAGTTGATGACTTGGCTCCAGTACTTGTAATGCGGCCAATTAAACCTCCAGCCGTAATCACTGCCATATCAGGTTTTACACCATCACGTGATCCTTTATCGATTTCAACTTGTTCATTCCAATTAGATGGATTCCTAGAAATGACCATGGCATTGATTGGATCATAATCACGAATGCTGTCTTTGATATTTAGTGAATCTTTTAGATCTTTATTCTCTTTTTTTAGGTCAGCAACTTCACTTTCAAGTTGCGCTACCCCGTCTAAGCGTTTTTTTTAATTTTGCATTTTCCGTATACGTATTTTTGAGGTCTTTAGCTCCATCTACCAGACTAGACACGTAGGTTACTGGTTTTGAAACAATATTTTCACCAAACCCTACAACGTCTTTTACAAATTGCTCTGGCCACGATGCATTTTCTCTGTCACGAAGTGAAAATCCGACTAGCGCAACAAGAACAATGATTGAAATGAGCAAGACAATCAAACGTTTATTTAGGAAAAACTGTGGCATGCGAACACCTCATCTCGTTCATCCTCTTTTTTCGATTAGCAGCTAACGATCTCCAGTTTGTCTCAACTAAACGAGTGCCCATTTTAGTTCATTTTTTTTCTTTTTATAAAGATCCATGTTTTCAAGCGACTTACCAGTACCAATAGCCACACAATCAAGCGGTTCATCAGCAATGATTACAGGCATCTTTGTTTCTTCAGAAATGACAGAGTCCAAATTTCTAAGAAGTGCTCCGCCGCCAGTAAGTACAATTCCTTTGTCCATGATATCAGCAGATAATTCAGGAGGTGTATTTTCTAATGTGCTCTTTACAGCATCTATAATAGCAGCAATAGTATCTGAAAGTGCAGCACTAACCTCTTGAGGTGTAACTTCGATCGTTTTTGGTAGTCCCGTTACAAGGTCACGTCCGCGAATCCCAAATGGTGTAAGATCAAGATTAGCTGGATCAGCTGATCCAATTTCCATTTTGATCATTTCAGCAGTACGATCTCCAACAAGAAGATTATATTTTTTGCGGATATAGTTAATGATTGCATCATCCATATCATCACCAGCTGTACGAACCGAACGGCTAGTTACGATGCCTCCTAAAGAAATAACCGCAACTTCTGTTGTTCCGCCACCGATATCAACAACCATACTTCCAGTTGGATCCCATACTGGAAGACCAGCACCAATTGCCGCCGCAAATGGCTCTTCAATCGTGTAAGCTTCTTTTGCTCCTGCTTGGCGAGTTGCATCTGTGACAGCACGTTTTTCTACTCCCGTAATTCCAGAGGGAACACAGATCATAACACGAGGTTTACTCGCTCCAAGCCCTTTGCTCGCTTTTTGAATATAGTATTTCATCATTGCAGCTGTTGTATCATAGTCAGCAATTACCCCATCTTTCATGGGACGAATGGCAATGATATTTCCAGGGGTACGACCAATCATGTTTTTTGCTTCGCTACCGACCGCAACGATTTCTTGGGTATCTTTTTTCATAGCAACGACAGAAGGTTCGCGCAATACAATGCTCTTCCCTTTCATGTATACAAGCGTATTTGCCGTTCCAAGATCAATGCCAATATCTTTGTTACCAAATCCAAACATCTGTATTCTCCTTTTCATTAAATTAACATTATATGAGTAAATTTGAGCTGACACGATTCTTTGCTCTCGTAAATTGCAAGCTAATCAAGGTTTGTGTCGCATTTTCTCTATACACATATACAACCATTACATTATAACATAACTGTTTAAATTAAGGCATTATTTTTAATGAAAAGAAACAAATTTAATGATTTCTTTAGAAATAGCGCTGTTCCTTTAAACTCAGATACTTATCTTTAGCAATAATAATATGATCAAGCAGTTCAATACCAACAATTTCACCTGACTCTTGTATTCTTTTAGTCGCTGAAATATCTTCTTTTGACGGTGTCGGGTCACCAGATGGATGATTGTGAAAACAAAGAACAGATGCGGCAGAAACTTTTAGTGCTGTTCGAAAAATTTCACGAGGATGGACAACACTCATGTTTAAACTCCCAATAAAAAGTGTTTCCCGATGGAGTAAATGATTTTTGGTGTTTAAAAACAAACAATGAAAATGTTCTTGATGTAAAAAACGTAATTCTGGCATCACAAGAAGTGCTGCTTGTTCAGGAGTTCGAATTGTGAGACGTTCTTTTCCTTGCTGCTCTTTATGAACTCGTCTCCCAAGTTCAATAGCTGCAGCAAGCTTGCAAGCTTTTGCTGGTCCAATTCCTTTTATTTTTTGAAACTCGGTTACACTAGCTTGCTGAATTTCTGAAGTCCCACGAAAACGCATTATAAAACGTTTAGCTAATAACTGTACCGATTCTGTTTTTGTCCCTGTTTCCAGTAAAACTGCGACAAGTTCATCAAGTGACAAGCAATTTACTCCCTCTAGGGCAAGTTTTTCACGTGGTTGATTTAATTTTGAATTCAACGGCAACTTTAAACGCCTCCTAGTGTGAAATTAGATAGAATAAAAATCCAGTAAAAAGAAATGGAACGAACGGAATCTTTGTCTTCCAAGGAATTTTCCTAAAAAGAACTGTCAGTCCAAAAAAAAGATTTGCACAAGCCAGCGCAAGAAAGAAAATCCAGTAGCTTTCTTTAAAACCAAGAGCCGTTCCTAAAGTGATTAGTAATTTGGTATCTCCCATTCCAAACCCCTTTCGGAAAATAAAATAGAGAATGCCATAAAAACAGAAACTTATTAAGAATTGCCATAAAATATCACTAAACGGAACACTTTCCTTAAATTGGATTAGTAGAATAATCCCTAAGAAAACGAGCACTGCGGAGTCAGGAATATGTAAATAAGCGAGATCGGTTAATAAAAAGAAGAAAAGAAAAACAAAACAAGTGAGTGGAAGTATTGGATGGGAAGCGCTTTTTTTCAGATAAACAAGGAATGTAAAAAGAATGGGGAAAGTGAGTTCAGTAATAAAATAGGAATAAGAAAGTCTTTTGCTACAACACCAAGTTTTACCACGCAAAGCTATAAATGAAAGTAGCGGAATCATTTCAAAAAATGAAAGACGCCGTTTGCAAAAGTCACACTGGGAGAAGCGAAACATAAAAGGTTGCTTAAGAGGCAAATGAGTAGCTGCAACTTGAATGAATGAAGCCAAAATCGCAGAAAAAATAAAGATGTTTAAATAAAACATAGGTGGAACCGCTCCTCTTTAGATGAATATGGCTTATTATAGCAAGGCATTTTTTTATTGTCATTTTCTAAAAAAAGCATTTTAAGGATGTTATTTTCACTGAAAATAGAGCTTTCTCCTTAAAAAAATCAATGTTTATAAAGGTAATATGGCTCGAAAATGCGATTATAAAAAACAAGCACCTTAAACGGTACTTGTTTTTTCAAGAAGATATTTTCTTACTTCTGATATAAAATATAACGATCCCGTAATAAATAATGGAGTTTCTTGTAACTCAGGTGAAATCTGTTCAAGGAACACTTTCCAATCCAAGACGGGGGCTAGATTGTGCTTTTCAGCCACTTTAAGAACATCTTTTTTTGCCATGGCACGAGGAAAATCAAATGTTGTAAGGTAAAACTCAACATTATCCACATTTGTTTGTATTTCTTGAATCATCTCATCGTAATTTTTATCAAGTAAAGCACTAAAAAGCAGAACAATTTTTTTCTGAGTTCGTTTGTTGAAGCGTTTGAATCAGTGCACGAATTCCTTCAGGATTATGTGCACCATCAAGAATAATCGCTGGGTTTTGGGCTATTTTTTCGAGTCTGCCAGGCCAAAAAGCATCAGCTAGTCCCCCTCGTAATCCTTCTTCTGATAAATGAATCCACTTTTCCGCTTCAAGCAAACGGAGTGAACAAATTGCGACAGAAGCATTTTGGATTTGATGATCACCAGCAAGGCCTATCTGTAAGGCTTTAAGTTCACCAAAATCATCTCGATAGTTCAAAAGCTTGTCCTCTACCTTATCTGCTACAAAATCTTTTTTGTACAAATAAAAAGGTGCGTTTCGAGAAATAGCTAGTTCTTCTAATGTTTCGATGACAGAATCTTGTAGTACACCTGCAACGACTGGAATAGAAGGCTTAATGATGCCACCTTTTTCAAAGGCAATCTCTTCGATCGTGTCGCCGAGGAATTCCATATGATCGAGTCCGATTGTTGTGATGATGGAAAGAATCGGTGTTAAAACATTTGTCGAATCGAGTCGGCCACCAAGCCCCACTTCGATAATCCCAAAATCAATTTTTTCAAACTCTGCAAAATACAAAAACATCATGGCTGTAATAATTTCAAACTCAGAGGGTGGTCCGTATTCCCCAACTGCGATTTCTTCTGTAATAGGAGCAATTCGATTTGCAAGATGAATAAGATCGGCATCACTAATAGGAAGTGAATTGATGGCTATTCGTTCATTAAATGTCTCAATATAGGGAGATGTAAAAGTCCCCACACGATATCCTTCTTTTTGTAGGACCGAAGAAATAAAAGTTAAGGTAGACCCTTTTCCATTCGTTCCAGCAATATGGATAAACCGGTTCTTTTTCTCTGGATGATCTAACTTTTCAAGTAGTAGTTCCATTCGTGTGAGCCCCGGTTTGATACCTAAGCGTAGCGTTCCGTGAATCCAGTTTAAGGCTTCTTCGTAAGTGTTAAAATGCAAAACTTTGGCTCTCCCTTCTATGAAAGCGCGAAATAGTCCGGGCAAAATTGAGGAGCTATTTCGCGCTTAAAGTTAAGCGTTTTTGAGTGCTCTGATTCTTTCTTCGACAGACGCTTTTTTCTCAAGATAATCTTTTTCCTTTGCTCGTTCTTCTTGAACAACTTTTTCAGGGGCTTTAGAGACAAAACGTTCATTAGATAGTTTTCCCTGAACTCGTGCCACCTCTTTATTCCACTTATCAAGTTCTTTTGTTAAGCGCTCAATTTCCTCAGAGATATCAATTAGACCTTCAAGTGGTAAGAAAATTTCAGCCCCAGTAATAACAGCTGTCATTGTCGTATTTGAAGGTTCAATGTCAAACGAAATTTCGAGGGATTCTGGATTGCAGAAACGTTCAATATATGAAAGATTTTCTTCGATAATTCGTTTGTAGGCCTCATCTTTTGGTTTGATTTGAATGGCAACAGGCTTACTGAGCGGTGTATTCACCTCGGAACGAATATTTCGAACGGCCCGAATAATTTCGACAAGCGTCTTCATCGCAAGTGCAGCTTCACCTTGCATTTGTTCTTCTCGAACAACTGGCCACTTCGCAACGGTAATGGATTTGCCTTCATGCGGCAAATTTTGCCAGATTTCTTCTGTTACAAACGGCATGAAAGGGTGCAGTAAGCGCATGGTTTGATCAAGAACATAAGCAAGAACTGACCGTGTGGTTTGTTTGCTTTGTTCATCTTCCCCATATAGTGAGATTTTGGCAATTTCAATATACCAGTCACAAAATTCGTCCCAAATGAAATTATAAAGTGTTCTTCCTACTTCGCCAAATTCATATTTCTCAGAGAGCGCCGTTACTGTTTGAATGGTTTCATTCAGACGAGTCAAAATCCATTTATCACTAACTTCTGTTACGTGCGATAAATCAATTTCTTCATATTTCAGACCGTCCATATTAATCAAAGCAAACCGCGAAGCATTCCAAATCTTATTAATAAAATTCCAAGTTGCCTCTACCTTTTCAAAACTGAATTTCAAATCTTGCCCAGGTGCTGTACCCGTAGAAAGCGTGTAACGGAGCGAATCCGCGCCATATTTATCAATCACTTCAATCGGATCTACACCATTTCCAAGTGATTTCGACATTTTCCGTCCCTCAGCATCACGCACAAGTCCGTGAATCAAAGTATCTTTAAATGGACGTTCTCCCGTGAATTCAACGGATTGAAAAATCATTCGAGAAACCCAGAAATAAATAATGTCATAACCTGTTACAAGAGCACTGTTTGGGAAATAACGTTTAAAATCTGGGGCATCTTCATCTGGCCAGCCCATTGTTGAAAACGGCCAAAGTGCCGAACTGAACCAAGTATCAAGGACATCTTCATCTTGTGTCCACTCAGCTTCGTTTTCAGGTGGTGTTTCAGAAACATAAACTTCACCAGTTTCATTGTGATACCAAGCAGGGATTCTGTGTCCCCACCACAACTGCCGAGATACACACCAATCATGAATATTTTCCATCCACGTCGCGTAGGTTTTTTCAAAACGACTAGGCACAAAATTTACTTTTGTCTCCTCTGATGTTTGAATATCAAGAGCAGCTTTTGCCAAAGGTTGCATTTTGACGAACCATTGTAAAGATAAATAAGGCTCTACGACTGCATCTGTTCTCTCTGAATGTCCCACTGAATGAAGATGAGGTTCTTGTTTTATAAAGAGCCCTAACTCCTTAAAGTCTTCTATGATAGCTTTTCTTGCTTCAAATCGGTCCATCCCTTGATATTTCCCAGCATTTTCGTTCATAGTTGCATCTTCATTCATGACGATAATGCGTGGTAAATCATGTCTGTTACCAACTTCAAAATCATTTGGATCGTGTGCTGGTGTAATCTTAACCGCCCCAGAACCAAATTCGCGATCAACATAATCATCTGCCACAATTGGAATTTCTCGGTCCATGATTGGAAGAAGAATCGTTTTTCCAATCAAATGTTGATACCTTTCATCTTTTGGATGCACGGCAACTGCTGTATCACCAGGGATTGTTTCAGGGCGAGTTGTCGCAATTTCAAGGAAACCACTCCCATCGGCAAGTGGATACTTCAGATGGTAAAAATGCCCTTCAATTTCCTTATGGATGACTTCAATATCCGAAAGTGCTGTTTTGGCAACTGGATCCCAGTTGATGATGTATTCGCCGCGGTATATCAAGCCTTTTTCATAAAGTGAAACAAACACTTTTTTTACAGCATCCGATAAACCTTCATCTAATGTAAAGCGTTCACGTGAGTAATCAAGTCCAAGCCCAAGCTTTTCCCACTGTTCTCGGATGAATCCTGCATACTCTTCTTTCCATTCCCAAGCCTTTTCAAGGAATTTAGCACGCCCTAATTCATGACGTGAAACGCCTTGTTCTTTTAGTTTAGCTTCTACTTTCGCTTGGGTTGCAATCCCAGCATGATCCATTCCAGGCAAATAAAGTGTATCGAAGCCTTGCATTCGTTTGATTCTTGTTATAATGTCTTGAAGTGTTGTATCCCAAGCATGTCCAAGGTGGAGCTTTCCGGTTACGTTTGGAGGGGGAATGACAACGCTGTAAGCTTGTTTCGAATCATCACGAGAAGCTTTGAAGAAATCATTTTCTACCCACCAGCGATATCTCCCACTTTCAACATTACTCGGTTCATATTTTGTTGGCATTTCTGTGTTATCAAATTCCTTCATTCTATTTCCTCCCATCAAATTTTGCCTTTAAAAGTAAACAAAAAAACTCTTTCCATCCGAAAAGGACGAAAAGAGTTTAGATTCGCGGTACCACCTTTTTACCGAAAAAATTCGGCACTCATTCTAGTAACGATGCGATTTAGCACCGGTTTTTCCTACTTTAAGGTTCAGAAAAACAGCTCCAAGGCTACCTTCTATGAATTTTCTTTGAAAGTTTGCAGCAACCACTTTCTCTCTAGGAAAGAAAAATTCATATACTCTTCCTCTTCTTCGCTTTTTAGTATTATTATGCTCTTAGTCTATCAAAATTAAGCTCACTCGTCAATTAAGGAATCAGCTTTTCAAGCGTTTAAAAGTAGTTTCAAATGCCTCAAGCGTACGGTCAATTTCTTTTTCTCCGTGCATGGTTGAAATAAAGATTCCTTCGAACTGTGAAGGTGGAAGAAAAATTCCTTGGTCAAGCATTTCCTTGTAATAGCGGCTAAAGAAATCAAGGTCACTACTTTTGGCTGTTTCAAAATTAATCACTTTTTGATCCGTGAAGAAAAATCCAAACATGGAGCCAGCTTGATTAATTGCTATTGGCACTTCATATCTTGCCGCAATTTCTTTGAGGTTTTCTTCCATTCGTTTAATAAGCGCACGGAATTTACCGTAATCATGTGGTGTCAATTGTTTGATTGTTTCATAACCAGCTGTCATTGCAAGAGGGTTTCCAGAAAGCGTACCAGCTTGATATACGGTTCCAGCTGGTGCGACGTGTTCCATAATTTCTTTTTTACCACCATAAGCTCCAACTGGGAGTCCACCACCAATAACTTTTCCTAGACAAGTTAAATCAGGAGTTACGACATAATATCCTTGGGCGGAGTAGAAGTCGACACGAAACCCGGTCATCACTTCATCAAAAATGAGCAAGCTACCAAATTTAGTTGTGAGCTTTCTCAGCCCTTCTAAAAATCCAGCGATTGGCGGAACAACTCCCATGTTTCCTGCAACGGGCTCGACAATCACACAAGCAATTTCTTCTCCAAAATGTTCAAAAGCAAGCTTGGCACTTTCTAAGTCGTTATAAGGAACCGTGATTGTATCTTTCGCTAAATCCGGCGGCACACCTGGGGAATCCGGTAAGCCTAGTGTGGCAACTCCGGATCCTGCTTTAATCAAAAGAGAATCTCCGTGACCGTGATAGCTTCCTTCGAATTTCAAGATTTTATTGCGTTTCGTGTAACCGCGTGCAAGTCGAATGGCGCTCATAGTTGCTTCAGTTCCCGAGGAAACCATCCGTACAATTTCAATAGAAGGCACACGTTCAATAACAAGTTTAGCTAGCTCATTTTCAATTTCCGTTGGTGTTCCAAAACTCGTTCCTTTTCGAACCGCTTGAGTCAGTTTTTCAACTACTAGCGGGTTGGCATGTCCAAGAATAAGTGGTCCCCAAGATAAAACATAGTCGATATAACGGTTTCCATCAATATCTTTAATATAGGCTCCATTTCCTTCTTCCATAAAAACGGGATCAGCCGCAACGGATTTAAAAGCTCGAACCGGACTATTTACCCCACCTGGCATTAATTTTAAGGCCTCATCGAATGCCTTTTTAGATGCTGAATGTTTCATGGTTTTCCTCCTGATTTTTTATTTTTGCAGATACTTCGCGACGTCTTTTGCAAAGTAAGTAATAATCAGTGATGCTCCTGCTCGCTTCATACTAAGAAGCATTTCCATCACAATTTTTTCTTCATCAATCCAACCATTGTGCGCAGCCGCTTTTACCATAGCATATTCACCGCTCACATTGTATGCAACAACGGGTAAATGCGTGGTGTTCCGAATATCGCGAACGATGTCTAAGTAAGAAAGCGCAGGTTTTACAATGAGAAAATCTGCTCCTTCTGCTTCATCGCTACTTGCTTCACGAAAAGCATCTTCACGATTTGCTGGGTCCATTTGGTAAGTTTTCCGGTCGCCAAATTGAGGCGCCCCGTCTGCGGCATCTCGAAATGGACCATAAAAAGCGGAGGCATACTTAACTGCATAGGACATGATCGGAATATGAATATAACCTGCTTCATCTAAACCTTCACGAATAGCTGTTACGAAACCGTCCATCATATTGCTTGGTGCGATGATATCAGCCCCGGCCTCTACTTGGCTAACCGCCGTTTTTTTTGAGCACTTCAAGCGATTCATCATTCAAAATTTCTTCTCCTCGGACAAGACCGCAATGTCCATGGTCGGTAAATTCACATAAACAAGTGTCTGCTACGACAAGAATCTCAGGGAAAGCCTTCTTGATAATTCGCGTGGCATTTTGTACTACTCCATGATCGTGAAAGGCTCCCGTTCCAACACTATCTTTTTCTTTTGGGATACCAAACAAGATTACAGCTTGGATACCCGCTTCTTTTACTTCTTGCATTTCTTCTTCTAATAGAGCTAGCGGGAACTGGTAAACCCCTGGCATGGAAGGAACTTCCGTTTTCGTTTCACCAAATTCTTTCACAAAAATAGGATAAATAAAATCACGCATCGACAGTTCATTTTCTCTTACTAAATCACGCATTGCACGGGATGAGCGCAAACGGCGATGGCGATCAAAGTTTTTTGTCATCATTCTTCGACTCCTTTATTATTAAATCTATTAAATTTTCCATTTGATATTTTTCAGGCTGAAAAGTCACTTCATAGCCATCTTTTTCAATTGCTTGAGTCGTTACTTCGCCAATGGAACCAATGAAAAAAGGTTTATGAAATGCTAGATCATCTAAAATTTGTTTAAAGTTCCTCCAAGCAGAAGGACTAGCAAAGACAGCGATAAAATGAGGATAGCTTGCTAATGCACTTTTTAAGTTAGTCAAAGCTTCACTAGGTAAAACTGTATCATAAAGTGGAAGCCTGAAACAAGAGATCCCGAGATTAGTTAAAAATTGGAGTATTCTTGGCTTGGCAATTTTGCTTTGCGGGAGTAAAACAGCATTCGTCCCTGCTGCATTTTTTTGACTCCATTCCTTTAGAAATACTTCTGTTTCATAAAGACTTGGTTCAAAATCAACCGAAATGCCCCAATTTTCAAGGGCTTCAGAAGTTTTTTCTCCGATAGAAGCAACTTTTATATTTGTAGGTAGTTGTCGCACTTTTTGCAAAAAAAAATCGAACAGAATTTTGGCTTGTAAAAAAAATCCAATCCACCTGAAGCGCTTTTTCTGTCCACTCAAAAGTGAGTGGTTTTACTTCAATCATTGGAATCGAAATTGCTTTCATTCCTGCCGCTTGTAAGCGCAAAAGACTTGCTTGATTTTTACTTTTTTTCACGCGTCAAGAAAACAGCATCAGTCATGGCGTAGCTCCTGAATAATTTGCTTGGCCCCCTGATCCAGAAGTTCACGAGCAGCTTCTTGTCCAATTAATTCTGGCTCTGTTCCTGTTTTTTCGACAGAAAGTCGTTTACTTCCATCTGCATCTGCAACGAACCCTCTGAAAAAAAGCGAATCTGCAGCACCTTTTTCTGCAAAACCAGCAATCGGGATTTCACAGCCGCCATTTAAAGTTTCTAAAAATTTTCGTTCGCATTGGACAGTAAATGCAGTGTCAGCATCGTGAATAGAAGCAAGCATCTCTAAAAGCGCAGTATCAGTTTTGCGGCACTCAATCGCGAGAGCTCCTTGTCCGACAGCAGGAAGTGCGATTTCCGCAGAAAGGCGTTCGATTTTTTAAATGGGGTTCATCTAGCCAACCCATTCGACTTAATCCTGCTTCCGCCAAAATGATAGCGTCAAACTGCTCATCTTCTAACTTACGTAAGCGTGTATCGATATTTCCACGAATTGAACGAATTTCCAAATCAGGTCGAATTCGTTTTAATTCCACGCTACGTCGCAAACTACTTGTGCCAATGAGAGCGCCTTTAGGTAAATCTGCAAGTTGATTTACTTCACGAAAAACAAGGACATCAAACGGAGATTCACGTTTTGGAATCGCGCCGATTACAAGTCCCTCATATAACTTGCTCGGAACGTCTTTCATACTATGTACAGCAAAGTCGATCGTGGAGTCAACTAGCTGATCTTCCACTTCGGAAACAAATAACCCCTTTCCACCGACTTTACTTAAAGTCACATCTAAAATTTTATCCCCTTTTGTTACAATTTCTTGAATCTTAAAATCTACCTCAGGATAATGTTTTTTTAATTCACGAATAACCCACTTCGTTTGCGTAAGTGCGAGTTTGCTTCGTCTCGAACCGACGATAAATTCCCGTTTCATTTGCCCACCTCATTTTTTTTGACTTTGCAGTTGTTCAGTTTCAGCTTTTCCAGATAAACCAAAGATAGCTTTAAAAATCGCAATTTGAGAATCTGCATCTACTCTTTCAGGCATTTCCTTTATTTCAGCGATTGGTTGCTTAAGCATTTGATTAATAATGCTCTTCATATGTTTTCCAATCACCGTATATTCACGCTCTGTAAGTCCGGGTAGCTTGTGCTCTAAACTCTGCATAGTTTTTTCTTGAATCAAAAGCGCCTCCTCACGCAACTCGCGAATAAGTGGCACGACCCCCAAACGTTTTTCCCACTCAAAAAAACGCTCTGCCTCCATATCGATCTCAGCTTCAAGCCGAGCCACAATTTTTTGCCGCTCTTCCGTATTAGCAGAAATCACCCCTTCAAGATCATCTAAATCATACAAAAAGACTTTCGCGAAATCGGCCGCTTTGGGATCGACATTTCTAGGAAGTGAAATATCAATAACAAGAATCGGCGAGTCACGTGTCTCACTAATTTGTCGCATATCCGCTTCGCTCAGTAAATAATCCTCTGCCGAAGTCGAGACAAGGACAATATCTGCATTTTGAAGAGCCATTTCAAGCCCATCTAGGCTCACTGCTCGTGCATTTTCAAACTTTTGTGCAAGGTTCTTAGCATGTGATTCTGTCCGGTTAACAAGCACGATCTCAGAAACGCCACTGCCTGCTAAATTTTCTAAAGCTAGCTCGCTCATTTTTCCTGCTCCAATTAAAAGAACTGATTTCTCACTTAAATCTGGGTAAATTCTTTTGGCAATTTCGACGGCCGCATAGCTAACAGAAACCGCATTTTCATTAATCTTTGTTCGGTGATGCATTTCTTTTGCAAAATGTATCGCTTCACGAAACAATTGATTCAAAATCGTCCCAGTGGTTTCAGTTTTTTGTGCCTGTAAAAATGCTTGCTTAACTTGTCCGAGAATTTGTGTTTCCCCTAGCACTAAAGAATCCAGTCCTGCAGTTACTGCGTATAAGTGTTTGACAGCTTCTTTTTCTTCGTGGAAAAATAAATAAGAAGCGACCTCCTCAAGTTCCATCCCAAACCATTCCGCAAGAAAACGTTTCATATAATATTTTCCGGTATGTATTTGATCAACAACCGCCGTGATTTCTGTGCGATTACATGTTGAAAGGATCACATTTTCTAAGATACTTTTTTCATTTTGTAAAGCGGTAAGCGCTTTGTCAATTTCTGTTTCAGCAAAACTGAACTGTTCTCGTACCTCTATTGGTGCCGTTTTATGGTTCAGTCCAACAGAAAGGATATACATGTATACGTCCCCCTAATTTATATTAATTCCATTTTAGCATTTTTTATTCCGTTAATTCAATCACACAGTTTGTGAAATTTGTAAGGAATCCTACAGAAAAAGAGCTGACAAGTCAGCTCTTTTTTAGCATTTTGCTTCAATGAATGACCATGCTTCTTCTTTACCCATTCCAGTCTCTGCTGAAAACAAAACAAAGTCATCTTCTCCGTCAAAATCAAGGGTTTCTTTTACCACTTTTGCGTTTTTTTGCCATTTACTTCTTGGAATTTTATCTGCTTTTGTTGCCACAACAATAACTGGGATTTGATAATACTTCAAAAACTCGTACATCATCACATCATCATTCGTTGGCTTATGACGCAAATCGACAATTTGAATAACAGCTCGAAGTGGTTCACGCGAAGTAATATAGGTTTCGATCATTTCGCCCCATTTTTCACGCTCTTTTTTGGAGACTTTCGCAAATCCGTATCCAGGAACATCCACAAAAAACAAGGATTCTTCGATTTTATAAAAATTAAGCGTTTGCGTTTTACCTGGTTTTTGCGAAATTCGTGCCATACTTTTTCTACCAATCATTCGGTTGATAAATGAAGATTTTCCAACATTGGATCGCCCAGCGAGTGCAAATTCAGGAAGGTCACCTTCCGGATATTGCTCCTGCCAAACTGCACTGATCACGAGTTCGACGTTGTGTACTTGCATAACTTAGCCCATCCTTTTCCTAATCTCGTTTTAGTATAACGGAAAAACGCTTTTCCGACAACAATTTGCAGGAAAAGCGTTCACCATTAAAACTTATCGACTTCTTCTTTCACCATCTTAATAAATTGATCAAGTGGCATATTTTCCGAATCTTTCGAGCCGTAACGACGAATATTCACTTCGCCACTTCGAGCTTCTTCGTCCCCTAAAACAAGCGCATAAGGAATTTTTTGAGTTTGAGCTTCACGAATCTTATACCCCAACTTCTCATTTCGTTCATCCACTTCTACGCGGAATTTCGCCCGTTGCAATTTTTCTTGTACTTCTTTCGCATAGTCAAGATGAGCATCCGCATTTACAGGAATGATTTCCATTTGAACAGGTGCAAGCCAAGTTGGGAAAGCGCCTTTGTACTCTTCAATCAAATAAGCTACAAAGCGTTCCATTGTTGAAACGACCCCACGGTGGATCACAACAGGACGATGTTTTTCACCATCTTCGCCGATATAAGTGAGATCGAAACGTTCAGGAAGAAGGAAATCAAGTTGAACAGTCGAAAGTGTTTCTTCTTTTCCAATCGCAGTTTTAACCTGAACATCTAGTTTTGGACCATAAAAAGCAGCTTCTCCTTCCGCTTCAAAATAATCCATCCCCATTTCATCCATCGCATTTTTCAGCATTGATTGAGCTTTTTCCCACATAGCATCATCATCAAAATATTTTTCAGTATTTTCCGGATCACGATAGCTAAGACGGAAACTGTAATCTGTAATATTAAAGTCGTTATAAACTTCAAGAATGAGTTCGAGTACACGCTTGAATTCATCTTTAATTTGATCTGGACGAACGAATACGTGCGCATCGTTTAGTGTCATCCCACGTACCCGTTGCAAACCAGAAAGCGCTCCGCTCATTTCATAACGGTGCATCAAGCCAAGTTCTGCAATCCGAATAGGTAATTCTCGGTAACTATGGATGTCATTTTTATAAATCATCATGTGATGCGGACAGTTCATAGGACGAAGTACAAGTTCTTCGTTATCCATTTTCATAGTTGGGAACATATCATCTTGATAATGATCCCAGTGCCCACTTGTTTTATAAAGTTCTACGTTCGCCATAACAGGAGTATAGACATGGTTATAACCCAAGCTTTCTTCCTTATCCACGATGTAGCGCTCAATCACCCGCCGAATTGTTGCTCCTTTTGGCAACCAAAGTGGCAATCCTTGTCCAACTTCTGCCGAATTGGCAAAGAGATCTAACTCCTTACCAAGTTTTCTGTGGTCACGTTCACGCGCTTCTTCTTGCATTTTAAGGAATTCATCCAGATCCTCTTTAGAGAAAAAGGCTGTTCCGTAAATCCGTTGAAGCATCTTATTATTGCTATCGCCACGCCAGTAAGCTCCAGCGACACTTAACAATTTAAAGACTTTAATTTTCCCAGTAGATGGAACATGAATCCCACGACAAAGATCGAAAAACTCACCTTGTGAATAAATAGTAACCGTTTCGTCTTGTGGAATAGCTTCAATGAGTTCGAGCTTGTATGGGTCGCCGACTTCTTTAAATCGCTTAATCGCTTCTTCACGCGAAACCACTTCACGAGAAATAGGCAAGTTTTCCTTCACAATTTTTTGCATTTCCTTTTCAATTTGCGGAAAGGACTCTTCACTAATGGCGCTGTCTAAATCAATATCATAGTAAAAGCCAGTATCAATAGCTGGGCCAACACCAAAATTCGCATCCGGGTAAAGTCGTTTAACAGCTTGAGCAAGTAAATGCGCAGAGCTGTGACGCAAAATACCCAGTGCATCAGGATGATCAGGAGTCACAATTTCAATTGAACCATCTTCTTCAATCGGTGTGACTAGATCCACCAACTGTCCATTAATTTTTCCTGCTAAAGCTTTTTTCTTTAAACTTGGGCTGATAGATTCTGCAATATCAGCTGTTGATACACCATTTTCAAACTCTTTTACTGAACCGTCTGGAAATGAAATTTTCATCACGATCTGCTCCTTTACTTTTTTATTTTAGTTCTGATAAGAAAAACAACTTTTCCCCGAGAAAATAAAAAAAACTCGCCCCTTAAAACAAGGGACGAGTTATGCTCGTGGTTCCACCCAAGATTTCAAACAAACACAAAATTTGTTCTCTCTTGTCGCTGTTAACGAAAGCGAATCGTCTATCATTACTCACTAAAAGCTTTCCAGATAGAAGTTCAAAGGCGGTCCAATCTCAATTTTCGGTTTGGAGGTTCGCAGCTACCCCTCCTTCTCTGCAACGTTCCATTAAGATGGTTGTCCTTATCATCACTGTTAATTTATTAACTAGCTCTAGTATACGCACAAAAAGAAAATTTGACAAGCTTTTTTTTATTTACTTATTTACGTCGATTCTTTCCTTCAAGTTGTACTTCTTTAGAAAGAAAACGAATACGCTCCATAATCCGCCTAGCTTTTAACTGCTCTTCCATCCCATTTTGAGTGAATGTTAAGTGCGATTCCAGCTGTTTCATATTGTAGTTCGATGAGAAAAAGGTAGGCAATTCTTCTTGCATCCGAAACTGTAAAATAGCTCCCAAAACTTCATCTCGCGTCCAAGCAGTCATGGCCTCTGCACCAATATCGTCGAGCATCAAAACTTCAGTTTCTTTAGCAAACTCGATTTTTTCACTAACCGTATTATCCGAGATGGACTGTTTGATTTCACGCATGAATTCTGGCAAGTAAACGAGCGTAGTAGTTACACCACGCAGTGCCAGTTCACGAGCAAGTGCTCCAAGCAAATAAGATTTTCCAGTGCCAAAATTCCCGTGAATATATAAGCCTTTTACCCGTTCAGACGAATCTTTCGAATAATGTTCGAGAAAATCAAAAGCTTCAACAAGTGCGCGCTGTCGCTCTTCCTCATCCGTATAAAAATGATCAAGTGAAGCTTCCAATATTTGTTTAGGCATGTAGAGTGAGCGAATGCGGCGTTCCACACTTTTTCGCTTATCCGCTTCAATTTTTTCAGGGGTCGGATAGTACGTCACCGTGATAAACTCACCATTTATCACAAGCTTTGGCGCATAACCAGGCATGAGCGTTTCTTTCTTTGCGCGAAACTGTTCATCTTGTGTCATGAATTCATATAAGCTTGATAAGTTCTGATTGATCAACTGCTCAGTCACATCGTCTTTATGCTCATTTAAAAACGCCCGGATAGGTTCGTACTGAAGCACCTTTTCCTTTAGCGTATTATATTCTTTTTCAAAATCTCGACCGCTAAAAAGCTGTCCAAGCGTTCGTTCAATTTTATCCACCTTCGTTCACCTACCTTTTTAGTTGTTTTTTTTATTCGTTTCACTTGGTCCTCAAGCGCTTCTTTTTCTCGATTCGATAACTCACTTCTAGCTGGCTCAGTCTCTTCTTTATCAAACCAATCTGGCAATACTTCCGTTCGTTTTTTACTGGAAAACTGCGACGCCCGGTTGTACCTTCTTTTTTCTTCAGGTTCCTCTTGCAGTCGTTTGTATTTTTCATGTTCAGCTAGCGCCAGCTCCATCGCTTCTTTCGCCGTCTTTACATTTTTTCGTTTCCAGTGTGCCGCAATCGTCATCATATAATTTCGCGAAATTTTACCATCTAATCGTAGCAAAACGTATTCAATCAATACATTCATTACCGGTTTTGGTAAGTTTTGCTTCGTCATCACTTCTTCGATTACACGTAAGTCTGTTTCAGCAGGTTCAGCACCATCTGCAATATCGATCAAAAGTTGGAAAGGTGTGACACTTTCTAAATAAACTTGAAGCGCCTCTTCATCATTCACTTCTGATTTTGACTGTGCCTCTTTCGCCACCACTTCTTCTTTTGATCTAGTTACGAGTTTAGGTAAGTCATGATGTTTTAGTTGATAACTTTCCCGAATGATTTTTCGAAGTTGTTCAAGTTGAATAGTTCCACGTGCATCAAGCGCTCGATATAAGAAAGAAGGCATTTCTTTTTCGTCCACTTGATAAATCGCATGCATCTTCAAAATCGTATCCATAACAGATTCCGTAATTTGATCACGACTCAGCATATTTGGAGAAAGCAATTGATAAAAGTAACTCCAATCAAATTCTTTTGAGTCGAGTTTAATTTTGCTTGGTGTTTTCTCTTCCATAAATTCAGTTTCAGAAGGAATTTCAGGTGTTTCTTTACCGAAACGAAACGGTTCAAATACATCTTGAAAGTTTCTCGTTACTTCGCTGTACTCAGTCCGATCGAACTTCTGATCAATAAACAATTGTTGCAATTCTTGATAGCGCTTATGCCCCACTTGACTAAATAAATAGATATTTAATAGCCCATCTTCAAAAAATTGTCTCGGAGTGAGAGGCGCTAAAAGTTCATAAACAAAAGTTTGATCATCCAATTCTACTTTTTTGTAGGAACGAACAAGACCAAGTCCTTCAAGCTTAAGACGTGCTTCAAAAAAAAGCTTGAAGGGAAATCCCAAGCGTCGTAAGCAACTGAGAATGAGGCTTTGCTTTGCTCCAAAGCTTATTTTCTTCCACTTCTTCAAGAAGGGAAAAATAAAGGGACAAAGCATGAGCTCCCATGAGTGGTTGATACAGCTTAAGTAGTACTTTGCGGTTAAATTCTGTTATAATGCCATCTGCTTTCACCTTGTACCCATCGACAGGTCGTAATTCCATCCAAAATTCAGTCAAGTGCTTCTCACCCTTTATTATTTTTGTCCATTAACTCCTTCAGTTCATCGACAAAAAACATTAATATCTTTAAATTGACGATAAACGGAGGCAAAGCGCACATAAGCAACCTCATCTAACTTAGCAAGTTTATCCATCACTTTTTCACCAATTAAATCGGAATCAATTTCACTTTCACCTAACGCACGAAGTTCGCGCTCCACCTCAGAAACAATATCTTCCAATTGTTCAATACTTACAGGGCGCTTCTCACAAGCACGGATCAAGCCGCGACGAACTTTTTCTCGTGCAAATTCCTCGCGTGCGCCATCTTTTTTCACAACAATCAGCGGACTTTCTTCCACCTTTTCAAAAGTCGTAAACCGAAAGCCACATTTTTCGCACTCGCGTCGTCTTCTAATCGAGTTCCCATCATCTGCCGGGCGTGAATCCACAACTCGAGTTCCATTATATTTACAAGAAGGACATTTCAAATTTCATTCACTCCCATCATTTCGCTCTATTATACCATGCCTTTTAAGCTGGTGTAAAAGTTCATTCACCTGCTCGCTCGTTTCTTTTAATGTACCGCTGTTATCAATGACAAAGTCTGCAAGCTTAGCCTTATCGCTAATCGGCATTTGGGTGGCAATTCTTGCAAGTGCCTCTTCCCTTGAAAGCTCATTTCGCGCCATTAACCGCGTAAGCTCTACCTCTTCTGTTGTCATGACAACAAGCACTTGATCAACAAGATCCGTTAATTGACTTTCATAAAGTAGCGGAATATCTAAAACAACAAATGTTTCGCCACTTTTAAACAAGCGATCACGCTCTTGAAGCATCTCTTTTCGTACAAGTGGATGAACAATTTTGTTCAGTTGCTCCCGTTTTTTGCTATCATGAAAAATGATTTCACCTAGCTTCGCCCGATTTAACGCCCCCTTCGAAAGCACCTCATCTCCAAAAGTAGAAACAATTTTTTCAAGCCCAACCGTGCCTTTTTCCACCACTTTTCTCGCCACTAGATCAGCGTCAATGACGGGGATCTTTTCATCTTGCAACATCTTACTAACCGTTGATTTTCCAGTAGCAATACTCCCAGTAAGTCCCAGTGTGAATCCCATTTTCCCACCTCTATTTTTGACAATGCGGACAAAAATGTGTGCCCCGCCCGTTCAACTTAATTTTTTCGATCAAAGTTCCACAAGTAGGACACGGCTCACCTTCATGCCCGTACACTACTAATTTTTCTTGAAAACGCCCGAGCTCCCCTTGCGAGTTCACATAAGTTCGAATTGTGGAACCACCAAGTGTAACAGCTTCCTCCATAATCGCCATTGTCGCTTCATAAATCCGGCTTACTTCAAGCTTAGAAAGCGAATTCGCCGCTCGAGTGGGTAAAACCTTTGCCCGGTAGCAAATCTCGTCTGCGTAAATATTTCCGATGCCAGCAACTAACTTTTGGTCAAGTAAAATTGTTTTAATGGCGCGCGACGATTTCTTTAAGCGAGAACGAAAAGGGGCGAGCTCAAAACTTCCAGGAAAAGGTTCCGGTCCAAGTTTTAAAATAGATTTTGTATCGGCTTCCCCGTGCTTTTGAATCCATTCCATCGTCCCAAATTTACGAACATCTAAAAATCTCAGTTCAGTGTGATCCGTAAAATGAAAACGAATATGTGTATGCTTTGTCACCTCATCAGTATCCTCATTCAAACGGAATTTCCCTTCCATTCGCAAATGGGCAAGCAACGAGCAGTTCGTTAAATCAAAAATCAAAAACTTCCCGCGCCGTCGTACAGCTTCGAACTCCTCACCAACGAGAGCCAATTTAAATTCATCTGGATCTCCATTCACGATCATTTTAGGAACATGAACCGTCACACGATCAATTTTCTTTCCGATCACAAGTTCATTTAACGTTTTTCGTACATTTTCGACTTCTGGTAATTCTGGCATGTTTCATTAACTCCTTTTATTTCGCATCATACCACGTGTCACCAAATGCAGCGTCCGCTTTAAGCGGTACATCAAGTGTTACCGCATTTTCCATAACATCTGGCACAACTTTTTCTAGTATCTGAATCTCGTCTTCTGGAGCCTCAAAAATCAATTCATCGTGCACTTGAAGCAATAGACGAGCTTGCAATTTTTCTTTTTCCAACCGATCACTCATCAAAATCATCGCTTTTTTAATAATATCAGCCGCACTTCCTTGAATCGGTGTATTCATTGCAGTACGTTCCGCAAAACTACGAACATTGAAGTTACGACTTGTAATCTCTGGAATATAGCGTCTCCGGTGCAAGATCGTTTCCACATATCCAGTTTCTTTAGCTTGACGTACAATTTCATGCATGTACTCTTGCACGGCAGGATAGCTTTCAAAATAGCGATCGATAAATGCCTTTGCTTCTTTACGAGTAATCCCGAGGTTTTGTGACAATCCGTAATCACTGATTCCATAAACAATTCCAAAGTTAACCGCTTTAGCTTGACGTCGCATCAGAGAGTCCACTTGGTCCTCATCCACATGAAAAACATCCATAGCCGTTTTAGTATGAATATCATAATCATGCTTAAAAGCATAAATTAAATTTTCATCTTTTGAGATGTGCGCTAGAACTCGAAGCTCCACTTGCGAATAGTCTGCTGAGAAAATTTTCCATTCAGGTTCGCTAGGAACAAAAGCTTGTCGGATTTTCCGACCTTCTTCAAGTCGGATCGGAATGTTTTGCAAGTTCGGATCGACAGAACTTAAACGACCCGTTTGGGCAAGTGTCTGATTGAAGCGAGTGTGTACTTTATGTGTCTTTTTATCCGTAACTTTAAGCAATCCTTCAATATATGTGGATTGAAGCTTACCGAGCTGACGATAAATTAAAATTTCTTCAATAATCGGGTGTTGTCCAGACAAAGCCTCAAGAACATCCGCTGCTGTCGAGTAACCAGTTTTTGTTTTTTTTGATAACTGGAAGTCCTAATTTTTCAAACAAAACAACTCCAAGTTGTTTCGGCGAATTGATGTTAAATTCATATCCAGCCAAGCTATGAATGGACTTTTCAAGCGTATCAATTCGTTCAGCAAGTTCTGCTTTCATTTCTAACAAACGGTCCGTATCCACGCGCACACCAAAAATTTCCATTTTAGCAAGAACAAATGAAAGTGGCAATTCAAGACTTGTCATAAGTTCCATCTGTTCATTTTCTTCTAAATCTTGTGTGAGTGGCTTTTCGAGTTGAAAAATGGCAACAGCTTTATGTGCTAAATGATCTGCGACCGTTGTTTCCTCAGGAACCTTGTATTTAGCTCCTTTCCCGTAAACAGCTTCATCCGTTTGAACATTGCTAAAATCATGCTGCCTCGCCACACTCGCGAAGTCATCAATGGTTTCAGAAGGATTCAATAAATAAGAAGCCAACATAGCATCAAATGTAATCCCTTTTATTTCCAATTCCAGTCGGTGGAGTGCTACAGTTATTTTTTTTCGCATCGTAAACGAACTTCTTCTCGTCCTTAGAAAGAGCCCACTTTTTAAAAGCCGAACTTTTCTTGGCCGTTTCAGCAGTGAAGAAAAAAAGTTCCTGCTTTTGAGTGTAAACTAAACCCAACAAATGGTGCTGTGTGGTAATTTTCATTTTCAAGTTCCACGTAGAGCGCAGCAGGCGAAGCAAAATGTGCATCTGTTAGAGCCGTTACAACCTCAAAATCGACATCCTGAACACTAGCGGCTACTTCATCAGTCGCTTCACCCTCGATATTTTTTTAAAATTGATTTAAAATCCATTTCTTTTAAAAAGGGAACGACTTTTTCTGTTTGAAAACCAGAATAATTGGTATCCGAGAGCTTGACTTCGACAGGTGAATCCGTATTGATAGTTGCTAGCTCTTTACTCAAAAGTGCCAAATCTTTATTATCCATCACTTTTTCTTGCAATTTCTTACCAGATATTTCACCTGCATGTTCCAGTACGCTTTCGACAGTTCCGCCGTATTGGTGAAGCAATTTTAACGCGGTTTTTTCACCAACACCGGGAATTCCAGGAATATTATCCGAAGAATCTCCCATTAATCCTTTCATGTCGATAATTTGCTCTGGAGAGAGATCATACTTTTCACGTAAAGTCTCAGGTGTGTTTTTTTTCCATATCCGTGATCCCTTTTCTAGTAATATAAACGGTTGTTTGTTCACTAGCCAACTGCGTTAAATCCCGATCGCCAGTAATAATAATCGTTTCAAGCTTATCTTGTTCTGCTTTTTTAGCAAGTGTTCCAATAATATCATCCGCTTCGTAATCTTTGAGTTCATAATGAGGAATATCATAGGCATCAAGCAGTTCTCTAATAAAAGGAAACTGCTCGCTTAGTTCACTTGGTGTTTTTTGTCTGCCACCTTTATAACCTTTGAAAGTTTGGTGACGAAATGTTGTTTTTCCTGCATCAAAAGCCACAAGCACATGATCGGGCTTCTCATTTTCTAGTACATTATTTAACATCATTGCAAAACCATACACTGCATTCGTGTAAATCCCTTTTTCATTTGTTAAAAGTGGAAGTGCATAAAATGCGCGATTTGCAATACTGTTTCCATCGATTAAAATTAATTTACCCACAGGAAAAATCCTCCTCGTTTTCAAGTTTTCACTTGCATTTATTTTACCATAATTTGGCCTGCGATTAATAGTTTGAGCGTCTAAACCAAAAAAGAGCGCGACGGTTTGTCGTGCTCTTTTTTAAAAACGAACAAAAATACAAACTTTTTATATTACATCCCAGAAAAAACGAACTTTCTTATAAGTTGCTGATTAATTCATTCGCGAATTCCGAGCATTTGAGTTCTGTTGCATTATCCATTAAACGAGCGAAATCATAAGTGACGGTCTTGGCTTGAATTGTCTTTTCCATCGATTGTGTGATTAGATCCGCGGCTTCATTCCAACCTAAATGCTCTAAAAGTAACGTCCCGGAAAGAATAACGGAGGATGGATTAACCTTATCGAGCCCTGCATATTTCGGTGCAGTTCCATGTGTCGCTTCAAAAATTGCATGTCCAGTTTGGTAATTTATGTTGGCACCTGGCGCAATTCCAATTCCGCCAACTTGTGCCGCTAGGGCATCAGAAATATAATCCCCATTTAAGTTCATTGTCGCAACAACATCAAATTCAGCCGGTCGAGTTAAAATTTGTTGCAAAAAGATATCCGCAATAGAATCTTTGATAAGAATTTTCCCAGCATCTAAAGCTTCTTGTTGTTTTTAAATCTGCTACTTCTGTTCCTTCTGCTTCTTTAATCCGGTCATATTCGTTCCATGTAAACACCTGATCTTTGAATTCCCGTTCGCAAAGCTCATAGCCCCATTGTTTAAAGGCACCTTCCGTAAACTTCATGATGTTTCCTTTATGAACTAAGGTAACGGACTTGCGGTTTTCTTTCAGCGCATAAAGAACTGCCGAGCGAACAAGTCGCTCTGTTCCTTTTTTTGAGATAGGCTTAACACCAATTCCTGATGTTTCAGGAAAACGGATATTTTTAACATTAAATTCAGATTCAAGAAATTGAATTAGTTTTTGTACTTCCACGCTACCTTCTTTAAATTCAATCCCTGCATAAATATCTTCTGTATTTTCTCGAAAAATAACCATATCAGTATCTTCAGGTCGTTTAACAGGAGACGGGACACCTGTAAAATAGCGCACAGGACGCAAACAAACATACAGGTCTAGTTCTTGTCTAAGCGCGACATTGAGCGAACGAATCCCCCCGCCAATTGGTGTTGTAAGCGGCCCTTTAATAGCAATTAAATAGTCAGAAATCACATCAAGCGTTTCTTGCGGAAGCCATTCACCAGTTTGTTTAAAAGCTTTTTCGCCGGCTAAAACTTCTTTCCATTCGATTTTTCGTGATCCTCCGTATGCTTTGTCAACAGCAGAATCTAGCACTCGCTTAGCAGCTCGCCAAATATCAGGACCAGTTCCATCTCCTTCAATAAATGGAATGATGGGCTCATCGGGTGTATGAAGCACCCCGTTATTCACTTGAATTTTTTCAGCCATACGTTAGAAATTCCTCCTTATATCCGTTCTTCAATAGGTAAAAACTTACGATCTTCAGGACCTACATAAATCGCTCGAGGGCGAATTAAGCGGTTATCACGATACTGTTCAAAAATATGCGCGAGCCATCCAGAAACACGGCTTACAGAAAAAAACGAGTGTAAACAAATCAACATCAATGCCAAGCGCATGGTAAACGGATGCAGAATAAAAATCAACATTTGGTCGCAGATGTTTAAGCTCCCAAACAGACTCTTCTATTTGGCAAGAAAGCGTATACCACTTCGCTTCTTCTGTTTCCTTTGTCAAAAGGTGTGACATAGCTTTTAAATGTTTGGCACGTGGATCTCCATTTTGATAAACACGGTGGCCAAAGCCCATAATTTTTTGTTTTTGGTCAATTTTATATTGTATGTAGTCTTTTACGTTGCTTGAAGCACGATCTATTTCTTCGAGCATATCAAAAACACGTTCGTTAGCTCCGCCATGTAGCGGTCCCTTTAAGGCGCCAATTGCTGCGGTTACTCCTGAATACACATCGGAAAGAGTTGCCACGCAAACACGAGCTGTAAAGGTAGAAGCGTTAAATTCATGATCAGCATGCAAGACAAGTGCTTTGTTCATCGCCTCAACGGAAAGAGGATCAGCTTCTTCGCCAGTCAACATGTACAAAAAGTTAGCAGCCACGCCGAGATCATCACGGGGTGGAATAGGATCTAGTCCACGGCGAATTCTTGAAAAAGCAGCTACGATTGTCGGCATTTTAGCTTGTAGACGTAACCCTTTTTTGTAAATAGATTCTCCGTCATCTAGCTCGGATTCGGTATCAAATACACCAAGCATTGAAACAGTTGTCCGCAGTACACTCATCGGATGTAGTTTCTGATGATGTTGCATTCTAAGACTAGTGATGATTGTTTCCGATACAGCCATATGTTCTTTAATTTCAAGCTGAAAATTTGCTAATTCATCCTTGTTTGGCAGTCTAAGATGCCAAAGTAAATAAATAACTTCTTCAAAGCTGACATTATTTTTAACTAAATCATCAATACCATATCCGACATACTTTAAAGTATCGTCAACAATGGAGCTGATAGAAGTCTCTGCTACATATACATTTTCAAGTCCCTTAGAAAGTGTCATCTAAATCCTCCTTCATAAACGTTATTTCCCTTCTTACTTGGTGGTGAAAAACGTGATCGTTTGCATCGCAATATAAGCAATACCAGAAGCAATTACAGGACCTGCAGCAATTCCTCGGAAAAGTGCTACTGCAAGAATGGTCCCGAATACAAGTGAAACTGTGATTTGAGGGTCTTGCGACATATAGCCGACCCCTTTTCTTGATAATATCGAAACTAGAATCCCTGCACTTAAACCTACCCAACCTGAGAGGGATTTAAACGAATCAAATAAATCTTTAAAGCCGATTTGGCCCGTTGCAATTGGAATCAAAATAGCGATTGTAATGATTGTAACTCCCCAGTTAATGCCTTTTGATTGAATCACTTCTATAATTTTTGTGTTCCCAGCAAAAAGTTTGAGAACAATCACAACTGCAACAGCAATGATCAATGAATTATTCTTAGCCACGATTCCAAGCGCTAAAAAAAAGTAGTAAAAATAAACATGCTTTCTGTAAACATAATGAACACCTTTCGCTACCTTAAGGAATTTCCATAAGATAAAAAATATTATAGCATAAAATTTCTATTTAGCATAAAATAAACCTATTACGTTTCTGAAACTTTATAAGTAAAACGAATACTAAGATTGGAGAAACAAGCGAGCTAGCTAAGCCCGCTTGTCACATATCGAAATAATAGTGGTCTGACTGCTTATTTTGTTTGGCAAACCATTTTGTGAGTTTGGGTTTAATAAGTCGCCTAACAAACGGAATAAACAGAAGTAATCCGATTAAAGTGGTTAAAACTCCCGGTATTGTAAAGAATAGTGCGGAAAAGAAAAAACAAATGGTATCGAGCAAGTACGGCGCAACCGTTCGCCCGTCCAAAATATTTCTTAAAAGTGTTCCGCCCACTTTTTTTAAACATATAAACGCCCATTGCAGTAGAAAAAATTTGAATCAGAAGAAGTGGCCAAAATCCGATCCACTGGAATAACCACACATAAATGATTAATTCAACGAGCCCATAAATTGCCCAGTAAGCAAACATATTTTTCAAAATATCAACTCCTGTTTGTCTTCTATCCCTTTATTATAACGCATTTACAGAGAATAAAAAAACATAACGAAAAAAAAGACCCATTAAGTACGAATCCCGCACTTAATGGGTCTAGCCTTTAGTTTAATGAGTAGCCGTTTTTCCGTTATAAACAGCACCTTGACGAGAATCAACTGTGATGATTTCACCATGGTTGATAAGAGTTGTAGCGTCTTTTGCACCTACAACAACTGGAATACCTAAGTTAATTCCAACAACCGCTGCATGGCTTGTTAAGCCACCTTCTTCAACAACAACTGCGGCACTTTTTTTCGAATGCAGGCATGATTTCTTTATCCGTTGTTTTAACAACAAGAATGCCACCTTGTTCTGCTTTTTCAAGTGCTTCTTTATTTGTCTTTGCAACAATCGCTTTTCCACTTACAGATTCACGACCGACGCCTTGACCTTTGACTACTTTTTCACCAATTAGTTGGATTTTCATCAAATTCGTTGTTCCACTTTCGGTAACTGGAACTCCAGCAGTGATGATAATTAAATCTCCTTGTTGAGCAAGTCCAGAATCAAGTGATTCTTTTACTGCTAGATCAAACATATCATCTGTATTTTGAACAGGATCTGCTAAACGAGCATAAACACCCCAAGAAAGAGCAAGCGAACGACAAACATGTTCGTTGAAAGTAACCGCAAGGATATGCGATTTCGGACGATATTTAGAGATCATACGCGCAGTGTGACCACTTTGAGTAGCGGCAACGATTGTTTGAACGTCTAAATTACGAGCAGTATGACCAACCGCTTGGCCAATTGCTTCCGTCATATCAGTATTTTGATGCATTTTAAGCGCAAACTTATCTTGCGTAATCAAGGCTTCTTCTGTGCGAAGAGCAATTTTCGCCATCATTTGAACGGCTTCAACTGGATAATCCCCAGCTGCAGTTTCACCAGAAAGCATAATTGCATCTGTTCCATCGAAAATAGCATTCGCAACGTCAGATGCTTCAGCACGAGTTGGACGCGGATTGCGTTGCATCGAATCAAGCATTTGTGTTGCTGTTACAACTGGTTTTCCTAACTTGTTACATTTTCTGATAAGTTCTTTTTGAACAATCGGAACTTCCTCAGCTGGAATTTCCACACCAAGGTCACCACGAGCAACCATCAATCCTTGAGAAACCTGAAGAATTTCGTCAATATTATCGACACCTTCTTGGTTTTCAATTTTAGGAATGATTTGAACATGTGTAGCATCATGGTCTTCCAAGATTTTTGTGATTTCAAGAACATCAGACGCACGACGTACGAATGAAGCTGCAATGAAATCGATTCCTTGTTCTAAACCAAAACGAATATCGTTTGCATCTTTTTCAGTGATTCCAGGAAGATTAATAGAAACGTTTGGCACGTTTACGCCTTTTTTGTTTTTCAAAACACCAGGGTTAAGAACTTTTGTTACGAGTTCACGGTTGGCATTATCTTTTTCAGTAACTTCAAGTCCGATAAGACCATCGTCAAGCAAGATACTTGAACCAACTTCTACATCATCAAAAAGTTCTGCGTAAGTAACTGAGAACTTTTCTTTTGTTCCTTCAACAGGTGTCATTGCAATGCGAACGATATCACCTTCAGCAAACTCTACTTTTCCGCCTGCCATATCGTTTGTGCGAATTTCTGGACCTTTTGTATCGAGCAAAAGAGCTACTGGAGTCCCAGTAATTTTTGCTGCTTCGCGAATATTTTTGATTCGCGCACCATGTTCTTCATAATCACCATGGGAAAAATTAAGTCGAGCTACGTTCATACCCGATTCAATTAGTTTTACTAGCGTATCAACGGATTCACTAGCAGGTCCAATGGTACAAATAATTTTCGTTTTTTTTCATCTTCACTACTCCTCCTAGAACTACCTATTCATATACACATTATAAACACATCTATTACATTTTACCAGTAACAGCTTTATGAAACAAGTTGTTTGTGAAAAAACAATCAAACTTATTCTTTTCTAAATAAGAATGATTCTTGTTTTCAAAAATTATTTTCAAAATTACACTTGAAAAAGGTCACTAAACTGCTTTAGTGACCCTCCCTCTTAAATTGAAAGAATAGATGCTAGTTTAAACATCTCATCATTCAACTGATGTTTTTCTTTTAAAATTTCTGTAATATCGTTTTCAACGATTTTATTTTCACGAATTCCAACAGCTAAACCGCCACGGTTTTCAAGCAAAAGGTCCACCGCACGAGCACCAAGTCGGCTTGCAAGCACACGGTCAAATGCCGTTGGACTTCCGCCACGCTGAACATGCCCTAAAACAGTAACGCGCGCATGGTAATCCCCGTATTGTGCAAGACGTTCAGCAAACTCATTTCCAGACATAACTCCTTCAGCAACAACAATGATGCTGTGCTTTTTACCACGTTCACGTCCCTTATTAAGACGCCCTACGATATCATCCATGTTAAATTCAACTTCTGGAACGATAATAGCTTCAGCGCCGCCAGCAAGCCCCGACCAAAGTGCGATATCTCCCGCATCACGTCCCATTACTTCAATGATAAATGTACGTTCATGACTTGTTGCCGTGTCACGAATTTTATCAAGTGCGTCTAAAACTGTATTTAGCGCTGTATCGAAACCTATTGTGAAGTCTGTTCCTGAAATATCATTATCGATTGTTCCCGGAATTCCAATTGTTGGGAAACCACGTTTAGTAAGAGCCTCAGCACCGTGATAAGAACCGTCTCCACCAATAACCACAAGTCCATCAATTTGATGCTTCTTAAGTTGTTCAATCCCTTTTAGTTGTCCTTCTTCCGTTGCAAATTCAGGGTAACGTGCAGAATATAGGAATGTACCCCCGCGTTGAACCAAGTCCCCGACTGAACCAAGTTCGAGTTTGTGGATATCTCCGTTTACAAGTCCAAGAAAGCCGTAATTAATTCCATAAACTTCTAAACCTTCATAAATAGCTTTACGCACAACAGCTCGGGCTGCTGCGTTCATACCAGGTGCGTCGCCACCACTCGTCAATATCGCAATACGTTTCATTTTTACTACCACCTCAGACTATGATTATTTTTCCATCACACGGTACTATTCTACCCTAATTCACTCGAAATGAAAAGTCTCAGGAGCGCATTTTTCAAAGCTTTTCTAAGGATAAATCCTCCATTTTTTAAATTGGTACTTTTAAAAAAAGCTTTTATAATGCAAGAAACGAGGAGTTTGGTCTATACAAATTTATTTTGTGAAAAAAGTTCTTAATAAAGAATTGATGTAAAAAAATATACAGAAGAAGCGTATTGACCCTGTCAATACGCTTCTCTTTAGGCTTCATAAACCCCGATTTTTTTAAATTTATTATACCGCTGTTCAACAAGTTGCTCTTCTGTGAATGCCATAAGTGTGTGCAACGACTTCGAAAGCGTTTGATCAATTAGTTCAGCTTGCTTTTTCAAATCATTGTGCGCCCCGCCTCTGATTTCCGGGATAATCCCATCAATAATTTCAAGTTCATAGAGATCATTTGCGGCAATACGCATTGATTCGGCTGCTTTTTGAGCGAGACTTGCATCTTTCCACAAAATCGCTGCCGCTCCTTCAGGTGTAATAACAGAGAAAACAGCATTTTCAAGCATAAAAATTTGATTACCCGCTCCAAGTGCAAGTGCCCCACCACTTCCACCTTCACCAATTACAATCGAAATGATAGGTACTTTCATATCGCTCATTTCATATAAATTCCTAGCAATTGCTTCACTTTGACCTCGTTCTTCAGCAGCACGTCCCGGATAGGCTCCTTTTGTATCAATCAAACAAATAATTGGCCGTCTAAACTTATCAGCTTGTTTCATCAAGCGCAAAGCTTTTCGAAAACCTTCTGGATGAGGCATGCCAAAATTGCGGTGTAAATTATCTTTTGTATCTTTCCCGCGCTGATGCCCGATAACTGTTACAGGAATCCCTTTGTATTTAGCAATGCCACCAACAATAGCAGCATCATCCCCAAAATAACGATCGCCATGGAGTTCCATAAAGTCTTCAAATAGAAGCGGAATATAATCGAGCGTTGTGGGCCTTTCTGGATGTCGTGCCACTTGAAACTTATCCCAAGCTGTCATATTCCCATAAATTTCCACTTCTAATTTTTCAAGTCGTTGTTCAAGCTTTTCGATTTCTTTTGAGAGATCGACTTCCGACTTGGCATTATATTCTTTCAGATCCGCAATTTTCGTTCGAAGTTCTAAAACTGGTTTTTCAAAATCCATTTCATTCGCCAACGGAAGTTCCCTCCTCATCTTCTTCAGGTTCTCTGTGGTGAAATGATAACACAAAGCGCAACTTTTCTTTCAGTTCTAAGCGCGAAATAACCGCATCAAGCTGGCCGTGTTTTAATAAAAATTCTGAGGTCTGAAAATCTTTTGGTAACTCTTCGCGAACTGTTTGCTCAATAACACGTCGGCCAGCAAAGCCAATTAAAGCCCCTGGTTCAGCAAAATTAAAATCACCAAGAGAAGCAAAGCTAGCCGAAACGCCACCAGTCGTTGGATGGGTCATCACAGTAATCGCAAGACCTCCGTGATTACTGAAGCGTTTAAAGGCAGCAGAAGTTTTCGCCATTTGCATAAGGGAAAGCATTCCTTCCTGCATTCTCGCCCCTCCAGAAGCTGTGAAAATAACAAAAGGAAGATTTAACTCAGCTGCTTTTTCAACTGCACGGAGAATTTTTTCACCAACAACACTTCCCATGCTTGCCATCCGAAAACGCGAATCCATGATAGCAATGACAAGTTTTTCCCCTTCAATAGCTGCGGTTCCAGTTAGAATAGCATCCTTTAGACCTGTTTTTTCTTGATCTTTTTCCACTCGCTCCATATAGTCTTCAAAGCCTAGTGGATTAGCAGGTTTAAGCCAAGCATCCAGTTCGCTAAAAGAACCTTCATCTACTAAGTAGCTAAGCCGCTTTTGGGCACCAATCGGATGATGAAAACCACAATGGCTACACACCATCAAATTTTTCTCAAGTTCCTTTGTATACATGATCTTTTTGCATTTTGGGCATTTTGTCATAATCCCTTCTGGAACATCATGTTTGGTCCCTTCTGCTGGGATCGCTGCATATTTTTTCTTCTTTGGTTTAGTAAATAAATCGCCTAACAAAGATGAAACCTCCCTACTACGCTTTCTAAATCAGATTTATGGCGGTAATAAAATGAATAAAATAAATTAAAAGTCCTTCTTTCACACCATAAAAGCCAAAAAACGAATTGCGGCAATAGTCAGCTGAAAACAGCTATTCATCACCGCAAGTCTCTTGTCCATTCTAAACTATACCATACTTTTACTTCTTTTAGGAAATGAAAAAAATTTACTTAAAGACAACATTTTCCGTCCCAAGCAAGCTAACAAGCTTTTCTTCTAGTTCTGTAGAGAAAGAAATTGAGAAAAAATCTGAGAGTTCTACTGTTTTTTTTTGTTGTTGCATAATGTAGGACTACTCTTGAATTTCCTTTGAATTCTTTCAAAATCATTTTCAATTGCCGAACTTGTTCATCACTTTCCACCTTTATAAATAAACGCTTAGGAATTTCAATTTTATCGAGCTGTTCTGCTTGATTGATAATCGCCTGCTTTTCTCCATTTCGTTCTTCAATTTTCACTTGTAAGGCTAATAGTTCCCCTTCTTGCAAAATCAAATTAAAGTTTCGATACGCCTCAGGGAACGCTACTGCTGAAAGTTCACCGCTATCATCAGAGACCGTTAAAAAGCTCATGTTCTCTCCTTTTTTCGTACGAATAACTTTTGTAGAAAGCACATAAACACCCAGCAAAGCAAACTGCTTACTTGAAACACTTGCGAGTGGCGTAACACCTAATTTTTTTTAGTTTTTCTTGGTAGCGAGTCACAGGATGAGCTGATACATACTGCCCAGTATACTCTTTTTCAAGTGCAAGTTTTTCTTTTTCTGGAAACTCTTCCGCTTCTTTATAACGCGGTTTCATCGTTTGAAAAAAGTCATCATCTGCTGTAAATAAGTTCATTCCCCGCTCATCGTTTCCAAGCAAACTAGAAAATTGTAAAACAGCTTGAATGGAGCCGATTAAAGTGGCACGAGTTTTTCCAAATTCATCGAAACAACCCGCGTAAATCAATGCTTCTAAAATGGCAGGTGTCAATGTTTTTTGTGGAATTCGCTCACAAAAATCAAAAAAGTCTTTAAAAGGAGCTTTTTTCCGCTCTTCAATGAGTGCTAAAACAAATTTATTTGGCACCTTGCGAATGACGCGGAAACTATAGCGGATTTGAGATGCACCTTCAACTTGAAAATAATAATGGCTTTGATTAATGCTTGGCGGAAGCATATTGATACCATATTTTTTTGCTTCCGTGACATATTGACTGATTTTCGCGTCATTTCCAAACACAGAACTTAGTAAAGCCGCCATAAACTCGGCGGGAAAATGTGCTTTTAAAAAAGCTAATTGAAAAGCAATTTTCGAATAAGCAGCCGCATGACTTCGGTTGAATCCGTAGTTAGCGAAGCGAACGATTAAATCATAAACCTCATTCGCACTTGTTTCTTGATATCCTTTTTTTAGGGCGCCTGAAACGAATTTCTCTCGTTGTTCGTTTAACACATCAGCCTTCTTTTTACTCACGGCTCGTCTTAAAAGATCCGCTTCACCGAGAGAAAATCCAGCCATGGTGCTCGCTACTTGCATAATTTGTTCTTGGTAAACAATGACACCATAAGTGACTTCTAAAATAGGTTTCAAATCTCTGTGTGGATAAACGATTTGTTCCTTGCCATGTTTTCTTGCAATGAATGTGTCAATTTGTTCCATTGGGCCCGGACGATAGAGTGCATCTACGGCAACAATATCTTCAAAAGAAGTTGGCACAAGATTTCGAAGGACTCGCCTAATTCCATCAGATTCAAATTGGAAAACGCCTGTTGTGTCCCCGCGTTTAAAAAGTTGTAAGGTCTTCTCATCATTAAGCGGAATATCCTGTAACGTCAAGTTTAAGTTACGATGGTAATTGACAGACCGAAGAACACGGTCAAGAAGACTTAAATTTCGCAACCCAAGAAAGTCCATTTTTAACAAGCCGATTTCTTCTAAATCTCCCATCGCATATTGAGTAAGCAAGGCTTCTTGGCTACCTTGTTGAAGCGGAACTTGATCAACAAGGGCTTCATCACTAATCACAATTCCGGCGGCATGTGTCGAGATATGCCGTGGCAATCCTTCAATCGAACAAGCCACTTCCCAAATCATCTCATTTTCTTTTGAAAAATGAATATGTTTTTCTAATCGCGGATTTTCCTTTAAAGCTTTTTCAAGCGTGATGCCAAGGGAATTCGGAATCAACTTGGCCCACTCTGCAAGCTGAACAGAGTTTAAACCAAATGTTCGCGCAGTGTCTCGTATCGCTGCTTTTGCTGCGAGCGTTCCAAAAGTTCCGATTTGCGCAACATGCTGTTCGCCATATTTTTTAACCACATAAGCAATGACTTCATCTCGCTTGTTATCAGGAAAATCTAAATCGATATCCGGCATGGTGACGCGTTCAGGATTCAAAAACCGTTCAAAAAGTAAATTATACTGGATAGGATCCACATCGGTAATTTTAAGCACATAAGAAACAAGAGAGCCAGCAGCTGAACCCCGACCAGGTCCCGTTAAGATATCGTGTTCCCGCGCATACTTCATCACATCCCAAACGATCAAAAAGTAGTCCGCAAACCCCATATCATTAATAATCCGCAACTCATAACTTAAGCGTTCCTCATAGTCAGACTGCCCGTCAAGCCCTCGCTCTTTTAGTCCCTGAACAGCGACTTTTGCTAGAGCATCGGTTGCTCTTTCACCCGCCTGAAGAGGAAAGCGTGGCAAAAGATGCTGATTCATTTTGATTTCCACTTGACAGCGTGCAGCAATTTTTCCAGACTCAAATAAAGCTTTTCGTTCAAAATCTGTGGTGTAGAGAGCTTCCATTTCTGCTTCGCTTGCAAAATAAGCAGAGCCTACAAGTTCAAGAGATTCCCAGTCTACTGTCGTATTATCTCGTATTGCCGCAAGAACTTCTTTTGCTTGTACGTCACGTGGCAAAATATAACGAACATCCTTTGTGACAGTGATTGGCAAGTTACGTGTTTCGGCGAAATTTTGAATCAGTTTTGCAAGTGTAGAATGTTCTTTTTGTAAGGTTAAGTAAAAGTACTCGGCACCCACTAACTCGGTATAATAACGAGCGACTTCATCTGCAAATTCTTCTTTTCCCTCTAATAAGAGCTGTTCAATTTCCCCGTTTTTCCCTGGAGAAAGAATAATAAGCCCTTCTTTATAAGAATTTAACCATTTGAGTGGTAAAACTTCTTTTTCATTCCGTGTTTTTATAGCGCTGGAAATTTTTAACAAGTTTTGATAGCCAGAAGTCGTTTCGGCAAGCAAAATGACTTCGTAGTCATTTCCCGAATGGATAACACCTTCAACGGCCACAGTCATTCCAATAACCGGCTTTATGCCAGCATTTTTGCACTCTTTATAAAATTCAACCACGCCATAAAGCGAGTTTTATTAGTCATAGAAAGAGCAGAATAATGGTATTCGTCTGCTCTTTTAACAAGTTCTTTTATTCGTGCCGTGCTCGATAGTAAATCAAATGCACTGGCCACTTGCAAATGAATAAATCCCATTATTCACACTCCTTTCTAGACATTCATCATGGACACTTCTTATTATAGCGGGAAAAAGCAGAAAAAGAAAGTATGTTCGTATAAAAAAGACCTTTCCGTTAAAGGTCTTTTTTATCATTTTCGCATAGCTGAATTAATTTATCGCGCATTTCTTGAACTTCTTGTTGCGTATAAACGGTTGCTCCAGAAGCAAGCGGATGCCCGCCGCCGCGATATTTTTTTGCAAGTTCATTAATGACCGGTCCCTTCGAACGAAGTCTAACTCGAATATCATCCTCTTCTTCGATGAACATTAGCCAAGCTTTAAGTCCTTTTGCATTTTCAACCGAACTCACAAGATTGGAAGCTTGTTTCGCAGTACAACCAAATTTATTTAAAATTTCTTTTGAAATGTAAATGGTCGCTGCTCCATTTTCTTCTAGTTCAAAATGCTCGAAAATATAGCCGGAAAGCCGCATCGTATTTAGTGGCACCTCATAAAGTTTCTGATAAAGTTCTGACCTATCAAACGAAAACTCAACCAGCTTTGCCGCCATCCGGAAGGTTTCTTCCGTCGTGCTCGGGTATAAAAATCTGCCTGTATCGCCAACAATGCCCCCATAAAGCAAACGTGCCGCAGTTTCATTCAAAACGAGTTCATCAGAAAATTCTTCGTAAAAAGCTGTTATCATTTCACTGCAAGAAGAAGCTTTCGTATTTACCCAAATTAAATCTCCATATGCATCATCATTCGGGTGGTGATCAATCTTAATGAGCCTATCGCCAAGAGAGTAGCGTTCATCATCAATTCGTTCGGTGTTTGCAGTATCACAAACAATGACAAGCGCGCCTTGATAGACATCATCTGAAAGAGAATCCAGTTGCCCTAAAAATGCAAGTGACGGCTCCGCTTCCCCGACTGAATAAACTTTTTTTCCCAGGAAAGCTGGCCCTGATGATAGCCGCAAGCCCCATCTGCGAACCATAAGCATCTGGATCCGGTCGAATATGACGATGAAGTATTACCGTCTCGTAGGCTTGAATGGCCTTTAAAATTTCTTTTTTCATTTTCTTTTTGCCCCAATCTTCTCGTTAACGTTCCATCATTTGACAAGCAACAATCGCTTTTCCAATTAAGATGCCCTCTAAGTAAAGCTCTACGTCCAGTTTTCCAGCTTTTCTTCCCATCTCAAGTACACGTGGCCTTACCTGTAAAACCGTATCCATTTGGACAGGCTTCAAAAAGTAAAGCGTTACATTTTCAATGGCCACATTTCGTTTTTTCATTGAAAACAGTTTTTGCTGGACAACATCACAAATAAGTTGCGTAAAAACGCCGTATGACAACGTTCCAATAGAATTTGTCATTTGAGGAGTTACTTTAAATTCGTAACTAACCTCACCTGAATCCTCATTTCTCTCATCCAGCTGCTTCGCAATTGTATCATCAATCGTTTCGCCAACTTGAGGTTGTTTCTGAATCATTTGCATCGATTTTAAGATATCTTGGCGACTAACGATTCCAATTAATGTCAGATCTTCTTTAACAACGGGAATCACTTCGATGCTTTCCCAAACCATCATATGAGCGACAGAGGCGACACTCATTTTCGGACCTACTGTAAGCGGATTCCTTGTCATAGCTCGTTCAATAGAAACAGATGGATTTTTATCAATAATGTCTTTACTAGTGATCATTCCCACTAGACGAAAAGCCTTATTAATAACAGGAAAACGACTGTGGCCAGTTTTTTCTTGCAACGTGTGCCAGTCTTCTACTTTTTCCGTTGTTTCCATATAAGCTGTTTCATCAAAAGGCGTTAAGATATCTTCTACCATCACGACTTCTTTTTTTTATTAATTGGTCGTAAATCGCTCGGTTAATCATTGTAGCAACTGTAAAAGTATCATAAGAAGTAGAAATAATAGGTAATTCTTTTTCATCTGCCAGTCGTTTAACGTGGTCACTTGTGTCAAATCCACCAGTAATCAAGACAGCTGCACCACGTTTTAAGGCAAGTTCATGCGCCCTGTCACGATTACCGACGATCAAAAGGTTCCCAGCATCTGTATAGCGTTCCATCGCTTCTATCGTCATCGCCCCGATAACGAATTTATTGAGTGATTTATATAAGCCTTCACGGCCACCAAGTACTTGCCCATCAATCATATTGACGATTTCCGCAAAAGTGAGTTTTTCGATACTATCTTTTTGTTTTCGTTCGATTCGCAGCGTTCCAACACGTTTAATGGTAGAAACAAAACCAAGCACTTCAGCGTCTTTAATCGCTCGATAAGCCGTTCCCTCGCTCACAGAAAGGTTTTTTGCAATTTTACGCACGGAGATTTTTTCGCCAACAGCTAAGTTTTCGATGTATTTTAAAATTTGTTCATGTTTAGTTGCCAATTGACTCACCTATTTCTTTTATTTTAAACTTCTAAACTCTCGCCTATTTCAAGTTTTATCCCTTCAATCCCAGCTGATAGTGAGGAAACAAACTTTTCGGGATCCTGAGCGATAAGCGGAAAGGTGTTGTAATGCATTGGAACAACTTTCTTCGCTTTTAAAAAGTCTGCGGCAATTTTTGCATCTTCAGGCCCCATTGTAAAATTATCGCCGATTGGAAGAAAAGCAAGTTCAAGAGGTTGAAGCTCTCCGATTAGTTTCATGTCTGAAAAAAGTCCAGTATCTCCTGCATGATAAATGTTTTTTCCTTCGATCGTAAAGACAAACCCATTGGGCATTCCAAAACTAACGACTTGTCCATTTACAACAGTTGATGAACCATGGAATGCAGGGGTGAGTTTTACAGAACCAAAATCAAAAGGCCGTTTTCCGCCAATATGCATAGAAGCGATATTAGAAATTCCTTGTAACCTAAAAAAATCTTCAAGATCAGCATTACAAATGATTTGTGCACCTGACTCTTTAGCAATTTGGACCGTATCTCCCACATGGTCATCATGACCGTGCGTCACTGCAATATAATCCGGCGTTTCGCTTTCAACAGAGAGATCACACTTTTCATTTCCCGAGATAAAAGGATCAACTAGAATCGTTTTTTCACCAGTTTGAATTTTAATACAAGATTGACCGTGAAATGACAATTTCATTTAAAAAACTTCCTTTCTTTTTTTATACTGTTTTAATACATTGATAAAAAATATTGATTTATTGGGAAACAAACTGTACTACTTTAATTCTATCTGTATTAGTACTGAAAAGCAACTGTTTCGAAAAAACAAAACAATATCAGGAATCTTCGAATCATGATATGATGAAGATGAAAATCAGATTGAAAGAAGGAAAAATAGTCATGGTAAAAAAATTAAATGAATTAAGAGAATGGATGGATATGCAAGGTGCTGAAGTTGCATTTTTGACCGATCCTGAGAACATTGCCTATTTAACCGGCTATCATAGTGACCCACATGAACGAGTACTTGGACTTGCCCTATTTAGTGAACATGATCCTTTTTTATTCACTCCTGCTCTTGAAGTTGAAGATGCAAGAGGAAGTTCGTTCAATTATGATGTTTACGGCTATCAAGATACTGAAAATCCTTTTGAAATCATCGCTCGTGAAATTAAAAATCGTGTAGCAAGTCCGACACGCATCGCGATTGAAAAATCTCATATGAGTGTGGATCGCTTTGAACAATTTTCAGGGCATTTTAAGGCGACCAGTTATCTTTCAATTGAAAATAAGTTGCAAATGTTACGTCTAATTAAAACTCCCGAAGAGCTTAGCATTTTGAAGGAAGCGGCTCTTCTAGCAGATGAAGCAGTAAAAATTGGTATAGCAGAAATTGCTGAGGGTAAAACAGAGACGGAAATCGTTGCAAAAATCGAGTATGAAATGAAGAAAAAAGGTATTAGTAAGATGAGTTTTGAAACCATGGTTCTAACTGGAGCAAATGGTGCGCTTCCTCATGGGACTCCTGGTGCAACTAAAGTCAAAAAGGGTGACCTTGTTCTCTTTGACCTTGGTGTAGTTCATAAGGGTTATTCATCTGATACAACTAGAACGGTTGCTTTTGGAGAAATTTCAGATGAGCAAAAACGAATTTATGAAACAGTACTTGAAGCACAACTCGCTGCAATTGATCAAGTCAAAGCTGGCGTTCCTGCAAAAGAGATTGATTTAGCAGCTCGTAATGTGATTCGAAAAGCTGGATATGGCGACTATTTCCCACACCGTTTAGGTCACGGATTAGGCGCGAGTGTGCATGAATTTCCTTCCATTACAGAAACAAATGAAATGCCACTTGCAGAAAATATGGTATTCACTATTGAACCAGGAATTTATGTACCAGGAATCGCTGGGGTAAGGATTGAAGATGATATTGTTGTTACAAGTGAAGGTTATGAAATTTTAACCGAGTTTACAAAAGATTTATTATCTGTCTAAACAAAAAAGAGTTCCTATTAATAGGAACCCTTTTTTTTAATTTTTTTATTTCGTTGGCGCATTCATAAGTGCGCTCAGTTCATGATATTCATAACCTAAGTCTTTTGCAACAGCTTGATAAGTTACATTTCCCTCAAACGTATTGACCCCTTTATAAAGATGGAAATCGTTCGTTACAGCTTTGATTAATCCTTCATTTGCCAATTTTAGCCCGTAGCGAAGTGTTGCATTGGTTAACGCCATCGTAGACGTACGTGGAACAGCACCTGGCATGTTCGCAACTGCATAATGTACAACGCCGAATTTTTCATAAGTCGGATTATCATGCGTTGTGACATGATCTGACGTTTCAAAAATGCCTCCTTGATCAATTGCAATATCAACAAGAACAGCACCTGGTTTCATTTGTTGTACCATATGTTCTTTAACAAGCTTTGGTGCTCGAGCGCCAGGAATCAAAACAGCTCCAATTACTAAGTCAGATTCTCTGACACACTTTTCAATATTGAAATCGTTACTCATCAAAGTTGTGACATCGGTACCAAAAATGTCATCAAGTTCGCGCAAACGGTGTAAGTTTAAATCTAAAATAGTTACTTTAGCGCCAAGTCCGATAGCAATTTTTGCAGCATTTGTCCCCGCAACACCGCCGCCGATAATGGTTACATTGCTTCGTTCAACTCCCGGTACGCCACTTAGAAGAACCCCCATTCCTCCGTTTATCTTCTGTAAAAACTGTGCTCCAATTTGTGTAGCCATGCGCCCAGCTACTTCACTCATTGGTGTTAGTAGCGGAAGCGAATGATCATCTAATTCAACTGTTTCATAAGCCACTGTATTGACTTTATTTTTGACTAGCGCTTCCGTCAATTCAGGTTCATTTGCCAAATGCAAATAAGTGAAAAGAAGTAATCCTTCACGGAAATACTGATATTCAGAAGCAATCGGTTCTTTTACTTTCACAACCATTTCAGCCGCCCAAGTTTCTTTTGCTGTTTCAACGATTTGTGCCCCTGCTTCTTTGTAATCTGCATCATGGAAATTCGAGCCTTCACCCGCTCCCTTTTCAACCATAACTGTATGTCCCGCATTCACATATGAAAGAACACTAGCTGGAGTCATTGCCACGCGATTTTCATTGTTTTTAATTTCTTTTGGTACACCGATAATCATGAAAAACCTCTCCTTTTGTGGGTACTAAGGCCCTTAGTTAACCGCTTACATTCGTATATTAACACAAAATACCTAAATTGCACAAACATATAGGATCGTTTACTCCAACTTTTTTGAATGGAATATTTTTAGTTTCCCAAAAAGCCTTAATTCCAATATTTTTTTAAATTTTTCCAGTTTTTAATGGTTGTTTCTACGAAAAAGGGGTAAAATATAAGTATTCAATAGATTTTTTGGGAGGGATTTTTATGTTACAACAGTATAAACGTATTCTTGTAGCTGTTGACGGATCAAAAGAAGCTGAACAGGCCTTTAAAAAAGCCATTCAAGTTGCTAAAAGAAATGATGGTGCGCTTGGTTTAGTCCATGTCATTGATACACGAGCTTTTTCTTCTGTTGCCAACTATGATACAAGCATGGCAGACAAAGCAACGGAATATGCAGATGAACTTTTAAATGGCTACAAAGAAGATGCAATGAAAGATGGCGTTTCTAAAGTTGAAACTTATATTGAATACGGTTCTCCGAAAACTGCGATCACAAAAGAAGCAGCTAGTGCCTTCCAAGCAGATTTAATCATGTGTGGCGCAACTGGTTTAAATGCGGTTGAACGTTTACTTATCGGAAGTGTTTCGGAATATGTCATCCGCCACTCCCCTTGTGATGTATTAGTTGTTCGGAATGAAGAACCAGAATACAACTAAACTTCATACTTACAACTTAAAATAAAAACGAAGCCTAGTGCTTCGTTTTTTTATTTATCCAATTCTTCAATTTTATGATAGCCTCGTTCGTCGAAAGGTTGCAATTTTTCTAGCCACTTTTTCTTCAACTGCTTCAGCTCAAATTTCATATCTGTAACATCTGTATTAGGCTTTTCAAATAATACGTGGTACTTAAAATGCTCTTTTCCAAAAATATTCCACTCTTCTTGGAGCATTTTGTTGGGATGACGGTTGGAATCTAAAGACATCACATAATACGACCAGCGATTTTTAAGATTCGGAACCGTATCAATAAAGATTTTTCCATTTTGGTCATTTTCTAACTGAATAACTCCATAATAAGTTTTCATTTCTTTATATTGCTGCTGTAATTCTTTTTTTTCTTTTCGCATCCATACTTTTTCTCCTTTAACTCAAGGGGCAAGAAAATTAAGATTCCTCTAACCAATATTGTTTTCCATCTGGCGTTCTGCCAATAAATCCATAATCAAATAAATAGCGGCGCAAAGTAACCGGATCAAAATAAATAACCTTTAATAATTGCGTGATTTCTTTCTCCGTGTAAATTTTATTCGGAGTAAGCTCCTCTTTAATACGATTTAAGAGAATAATAATTTTCTTTTGCTTTTTAGGCCAACGTTTAAGAACTACTCCCTCACTGAAATCAAAATAGGACTTTAACGTTTGGGCAGATTCTTCCTCCGTTATTGTAAAGCGATCATCTAAATTCCTTGCTTTACTTGGAATGGGGAAAAATGAGGTCTCTTCCCCAGTTCCAAACGTATTCTCATATTGTGCAAGATAGAGCTTCGCTTGCTTGGCTTTTTCTCGGAAAGTAAATTTCTGGTGTCGAACTGTTGAAGCAGAAAGTTCTAATTCAAGTGCTATTTGAGCATCTTTTTCTCCGCTACTAAATGCTTTTAGTAACGTTTTTTTGCTTTTCTGTCAACGTATTATATTTACTTGGCTCTTCTCTAAGAATGGTCGCATTACCACCGTGAGCCTTCAAAATATGTTCCGTTATCGCTTGACTAGCCTCATAGAGTTTCCCAGAGAAAGAATAAACCTGACCTTCTTCAAATTTTTTCTCACAATAATTGCAGAGAAATTGGTTTTTTTTGTTGATAAAATCCTTGTTTCACTTCTTGATAGGTTCGTTTATTTAGATCCACATTCTCACCTCGATCCCAAAATAAGTTTATCATATTAATAAACAAAAGTAAAATTCATTTATGTAAAAAACAAATAAAAAAACCTTCCATAAGGAAGGTTTTTAAGTATTATGCTCGTTCTTTTTTAATTTTCTCAACATCGCGAGCAATCATTAATTCTTCGTTAGTTGGGATGACAATCACTTTAACTGGAGAGTGCGGATAATTCAAGAATGCTTCTTCCCCATGAACTTGGTTTAAAGCAGGATCCCAATATACGCCCATAAATTCAAGACCATGTAAGACTTTTTCACGAATGAAAGAACTATTTTCACCAATTCCCGCAGTGAAAATGACTGCATCAACACCGTTCATACGCGCTGCATAAGAACCAATATATTTATGGATACGATCCACAAAGACCTCAAGCGCTAAATCTGCACGTTCATTGCCCTTAGACGCTGCTTCTTCTAAATCACGCAGATCACTTGAAATTCCAGAAACTCCAAGCATACCAGATTCTTTATTTAAGACATCAAGTACTTGTTCAGCAGTCTTTCCTGTTTTTTCCATAATAAATGGAATCAAAGCTGGGTCAATATTTCCTGAACGAGTTCCCATTGAAACACCAGCAAGTGGTGTAAAGCCCATCGAAGTGTCTGTTGATTTCCCGTTTTGAATAGCTGCAATACTTGCTCCATTTCCTAAGTGACAAGTAATTAAACGAAGTTCTTCGACCGGACGACCAAGTAGTTCCGCAGCTCTTTCAGAAACATATTTATGACTCGTACCGTGGAAACCATATTTTCGAATACCATAATCTTCATAGTAGCTGTATGGCAAACTATACAAATAGCTCGATGGTGGCATTGTTTGGTGGAAAGCCGTGTCAAAAACAGCAACTGAAACAATGTTAGGTAAAATTTTCTTGAAAGCTTTAATTCCAGTGGCATTCGCTGGATTATGCAGAGGGGCTAGCTCAGAAAGAGCTTCAATATCTTTAATCACTTGATCGTCAATATAAACAGACTCAGGGAATTTTTCACCACCATGTACAACACGATGGCCAACGCCTGTAATTTCATCATACGATTGGATGATATTGTGTGAGATCAACTTATCTAGTAACATGTTTACAGCTACTTCATGATCAGGGATATCCGTTGTTTCTGTGATTTTTTCCCCATCCACAGTAATCGAGAAGATTGAATCTTTAAGACCAATTCGTTCGACGATTCCTTTTGTAATAACTTCCTCACTTGGCATATCATAAAGTTGAAACTTCAGAGAAGAACTCCCTGCATTAATTGCAATTGTTTTTTCCATTGTTTTTTTCAATTCCCTTCTTGTTTGTTCTCTTGAAACCATTTTTCAATTTGTGCCAAAATTGGCGCTGTCGATCGCGGATCTGAGAGTGAGGTTAAATTAGCTAGCAACACTTCTTTCGGTGCACGTACTCCTTCTCCAGCTTTTTGCAAAATCAAGATGCTTTTTCTTGCATTTTCAGTTTGAAATAGACTTTCTGGTAATTTGATGATTCCTTCTAAGAAACCATGTTTTTTTATAAATCGGTCCAACTTAGCAAAGTCATCTGTTGCAAACATATTTTCTGGAACTATGAAAAATAAATAGCCCCCTGGTCTAGTATAACGTAAGCCTTGCTCGATAAACAAAAAGTGTGCGAAGGAATGCCCGCTTTCCTGTCTCAGTTCAAATGCTTCTGCACGTTCATCGTTCGGATAATAGCCGACCGGCAAATCGCTTACAACGGCATCAACTGGATCAACCAGCAAATTAGCAAGACCATCTTGGTGAAGAAGTGTCATATCTACTTTTTCGAGATCTGAACCAACAAAAGCAAGAGAAATTAGCAAGTCATCAACTTCTATGCCAGTTGCTTTAATTTCAGCACCGCCACGCAGTTTAAGTTGATTGATGACCGTTGTTAGTAAGTTTCCCGTGCCAACAGCAGGATCTAGTAATGCGATTTGTTTCTGTCCTTCTAATGCTTTTTCCACCAAATAAGCCAAAATGAAGCCGATTGAATCAGGCGTCATTTGGTGATTCATTTGAATGCCATGCTTCATACCTTTTAAGAGCGCCAGCTGAAACCCCTTTCGAATTTCTTCAGAAGAATAATCTTCCAAGTTGAGTGAATGGTACTTTTCAGCTAAATTCGCTACTTGCTCTTCTGTTAGCTCATCTTGTTGTAGTACTTCATTTTGAAAAAGGTTTTCACTTGTTTCGTAAACAGCTTCTAAATAACTCATTTCAAGAGCATTTTGTAAAATGATCGCTGTTTCATCAAGAACTTGAAAAACTTTTGTGGTTGTTTCGTTAGCCAAAGCGAACACCTCGAATTTTCATCATTTAACACCAAAATTATTATAACGTATTTCCACATACCTTGAAAGCTTTTTCTTAAAAAAGCACCTCTTTTATAGTACAGTTTTTCTAAAAAAATAATACAGAAAAAAGCTTCCCGTTAAAAACGAGAAGCTTTTTTCTATAATTAAGCCTTTTTAGCAGCTTCAATTGCTTTTTCGTAGTCAGGATGATTTGTCCCTTCACTTACGTATTCAGCGTAAACGATTTCACCCGCTGCATTCACAACAAAGACAGAGCGTGCAAGCAACCTCAATTCTTCCATGACAACACCATAAGCTTTCCCAAACGAAAGATCTTTGTGATCAGAAAGTGTAATAACGTGGTCAAGACCAGAAGCAGCACACCAATTTTTTTGCGCAAAAGGTAGATCAACCGAAATAGTCAAAACAACTGTATTGGGTAGTCCCCCGGCTTCTTCATTAAATCGTCTAGTTTGCGCGGAACAAACACTTGTATCAATCGAAGGAACGACACTTAAAATACGGATCTTTCCATCATAATCATGCAGAGAAACTGGCTCAAGATCATTATTCAAAACCGTAAAATCCGGTGCTTGATTTCCCATTTTTTGTTCTGTTCCAAGAAGCGTCATTTTTTCACCTTTAAAAGTAACATTAGCCATGCCATTCTCCTCCTCCAAAAAATCTTTTCCTTCTCCATTGTAGAAAAAAACCGCACTGAAAGCGAACATTCTGCCTCAATGATTTGAAAGGTAAATTTGTAAAAAGCATGTTAAAATTAAAGAAAGGCTTTCAATAAAGGAGGAGCTCCAAATGTCCAAACAAATTTTTCATTTTTCATATCGTAAAACGGAAGAACTTCATCAAATCGCTAGAGACCTCAAAAAAATTAGCGGTTGATTACGGGTATCAACTTACGGAAGATTATACCAAAGCTACAGTAATCATTAGCATTGGTGGAGATGGTGCATTTTTAAAATCCGTTCGAGAAACACATTTTCGTCAAGACTGTTTATACGCTGGGATTGCCTTGACTGAGCAACTTGGACAATATTGTGATTTTCACATTCATCAGCTAGAAGAAATTATGAAAGCGGCATCTGAAGAACGCTGGCTCGTTAGGCGTTATCCAACAATTTATGGTACAGTGAACAATACCAAGGCTTTTTATGTGCTGAATGAATTTAATATTCGTTCTTCTATCATTCGAACCCTTACAATGGATATTTTCATCAATGAGCGACATTTCGAAACTTTCAGGGGTGATGGCATGGTGATCGCCACTCCAACAGGGAGCACAGCCTATAATAAATCAGTAAACGGAGCAATCATCGATCCTTTGCTTCCATCCATGCAGGTCAGTGAACTAGCTTCCTTAAACAATAATCGGTTTCGAACGCTTGGCTCTTCTTTTGTTTTAAGTCCAAAACGAAAGCTCCATATTAAAATTGGATCGGATGAAAATAATGAATTCCCGCTCATCGGAATGGACAGTGAAGCGTTAAGTATCCAGCATGTGCACGACATTCATCTCGAAGTAGGCGATCGCTTCATCAATATTATTAAACTACCTGATAATTCCTTCTGGGATAAAGTAAAACGAAATTTCCTTTAAATGAAAAACTCGAAGTCATAATCAAATGACTTCGAGTTTTTTACAAGCAAAAATTCAAGATATTATTTTTTTTGGATTTTAAAAATGATCCATTTACTGAACACATAATTCAAAACAAGGACAATCACATTGACCCAGATTTTCGACCAAGTTTCATTGATGTGCATCATGCTGATGAAGACTACCATCATGAGCATATCGATCAAATAAGTCAAGAATCTGAACCCGAAAAATGAACTCGCCTCTCTTAATTTATCTTTCCAAGTGGGAGTATAACTTTCAAACACATATTTTTTATTAGTTAGATAGGCAAACAGCACCGATAAAATCCATGCAATCGTATTTGCAACTCGGTAGTCCCAGTTTAAAAAGGACGCAAAAAACCAAGAAACTTACAATATTGATCAGAGTTGTGATTCCGCCCATAACAAGGTACATTAAAATACTGTGTAAATTTTCTGTGTACCAAGGAAATGTGTTAATTAACCACTGCTTTAATTTTTCCATTTTCGTCTCTCTTTCTGGATTAAAATAAGTCTTTGAACTCATCCTTTATTGTTTGTTCTTGAGTTACATCTACAGAAAACGTTTCAACTTTTTGTAAGGCTTTCTCAATCAAACTTGAAAAATCGATAAAACTTTCATAGTATTTGACCTTGTCGAGTTTAGGCTTAGTTTTTGGAGATGCAGGTGTGAAAATCGTGCAACAATCTTCAAAAGGTTGGATAGAAAGTTCAAAAGTATCGATGGATTTCGCAATATCGATGATTTCATTTTTATCCATTGTCACAACAGGACGAATAATAGGCGTCGTTGTGACATCATTGATCGCGATCATGCTTTCAAGTGTTTGACTAGCAACCTGTCCAAGACTCTCCCCGTTTACAATAGCAAGTCCGTTTCTTTTCTTGCGAAGTTCCTCAGTAATTTGAAGCATAAGCCGTCTTGTTACTGTCATGACATATCCTTCTGGAATTTGTTTTTTTATCATCTCTTGAATTTCAGTAAATGGTACTACATGCATCTGTATTTGACCACTATATTTAGCGATTTTTCGTGTCAGATCAATCGCTTTTTGTTTAGCTTGTTCACTCGTGTAAGGCGGACTATGAAAATGGACGGCTTCCACCTCAACGCCTCGCTTCATTGCTAAATAACCAGCTACTGGACTATCAATTCCTCCAGATAGCATGAGCATAGCCTTTCCTGACGAACTAACAGGCAGCCCCCCAGCGCCTTGAATGATCTGTGAAGAAAGAAAAACGCCGTCTGCACGCACTTCAACATTCAGTTTGATATCTGGCTGTTTTACATTGACGGCAAGATCAGGGATTCGTCGTAAAACGGCTGCTCCAATTTCTTGATTCAATTCATTTGAATCAAGCGGAAAATCTCGATACCCACGCCTTGCAGCCACTTTGAAAGTACCACCAGGCTGATGAGTGTCATTCACAAGTTGAAAAGCAGCTTCTTTCACTTCTTCAACGTCTAGCGCTGTTTTGATAACCGGACTAAAAGATTGAATGCCAAAAATAGATTTTAACCGGTCTAAAACGGGTTGAACAGGAGCCCCGTTCAAAAACAACTGCATCCGGTCACGCTCTCCGTAAACAGTTATATCTGGCATATCCTTAACAACACGTCTTACATTAGCTGCAAGCCGTGCTACAAATTGTTTGCGATTTTTTCCTTTTGTTGATAATTCACCATAGCGAATTAAAATGCGTTCAAATTCCAATTATTTCACCACTTCGTTTATTTTTTCTAGTACTTCTCGAAAAGCTACGATAAACTGCTCTGCTTCAGCATCAGTGTTTTCATAGCCCAAACTAATCCGGATTGCACCTGTTGCCTCTTCATCAGAAACGCCCATAGCTTTTAAAGTGCTACTTGCCAATTTCGCTTTTGATGAACAGGCGCTTGTTGTGGAAACAAAAATTCCCTTTTGCTCAAGAGCATGGACGAGCACTTCCCCTCTGTGTCCCCTAGCAGAGAGACAAAGAATATGGGGAGCCATGCAAGCTTTCTTAGAGTGCACATGAATTCCCTCAATTTGGCTTAGTTCTTGCAATAAATAGTCTCGAATGGCAAGCACATCTTTAAGTTTATTTTCTTTTTCAGTGAGCACAAGACGAAGTGCTTTTGCAAAAGCAACCGCTCCTGCAGTATTTTCAGTCCCGCTACGAATTCCTCCTTCTTGCCCACCACCTAACATTTCAGAATGAAGCTCGATCCCTTTTTTCTTATAAAGCAGTCCCGTGCCACATAATCCGTGTAACTTGTGCGACGAAACCGACAATAAATCGATGCCATTTAAATCAAGCTCACACATTCCCATTCCTTGAATATTATCCACATGAAAAAAAAGCTTGGTGCTTGCTTAATCGGTTACTAATTTCTTGGATAGGCTGAATGCTCCCTACTTCATTATTAACATGCATCACCGAAACAAGAATCGTATCTTCACGTAAAGCATGTTCAAAATCACTCACCCGAATGACCCCCTGTTCATCAACAGGAAGATAGGTAACAGTAAAGCCTTCTTTTTCCAGTTCCCCCATAACCTCTTTAACAGAAGGATGTTCCACCTGAGTTGTAATTAAATGTCTTCCCCGGTTTTTATAACGATGGGCTATTCCTTTGAGTGCCAAATTATTACTTTCCGTTCCACCTGACGTAAAAATAAGTTCATCACTGTGTACACCTAGCAACTGAGCTATTTGTTTTCGCGCTTCTTCATGGAGTTCTCGAACCTTTTGACCAAAAGCGTGTAGCGAAGAAGGATTCGCAAAATAGCGGCTTGCTACTTTTGTATAGGTTTCTAAAACAACAGAATAAGGTTTTGTTGTCGCACTATTATCTAAATAAATCATGTTTCAAAGCCGCCTCCTAAAACTTACCTTTCCTATTTTAACATAAGCTGTCAAGCACGCAAAAGAAGGACGCAGGTTTTTGATTAACCTGCGCCATTCTTATTCATGCTCACTTGTTTGCTCAAATGCCTTTTCGATCTTTTTAAATGCACTAGGTTCTACCTTTTCAAGTGCAGTAACTGCAATTTCTAATGCTTTTTTATAGTTATAATCTCCATAAAAGTGTCGTTCAGCTTTATTTAAGCTTTCTGCAAGCTCAGGGTAGTCCATCCGGTAGCGGTTCGAGTACTGAACCACCGCCTCAAGAAATTTAGCATTCTCTAAAATATCCTCTGCTTTTTCTTGTAAATGTGCCAAATCCTCTTTAGCGATTTGCCGATTTTTCGCGACAGACTTAATATTCAGAGGTCGTTCGACAAGAGACTGTTCCATATTTTCTACCGAGTTTAAGAAATGCTCTTGTAATGAAGCAAACTCTTCAGGAATCCCAGGTAGACGCGCACGTGATAAATTCCGCTCGATTTGATTACAAATGCGTTTCATTTCGTCCGCATCTTCTCGTGCTTCTAGCTCGTCTTTACGAAGTGAACGCAAATCTTCCCCAATCGCATCTTGTTTTTCAGCAATTTCAGCAAGTTCTGCTTCAATTTCACGAAGGGTGTCTTGCATAGCTGAATATGCAATAGCCGCTTCTTTTTGTAAAGCACTAACACGGGCGAAGTTTTCCTTTTGTTCTGCGAGAGAGGCTTGTGTTTTTTAAATAAGCCGCAAGTTCTTCTTCAGAAATATGATAAGTCCCTTTAACTTCCGCAATTTGCTCAGAAAGTTTTTTCCGAAACTTGTTCTTGCTTTTCGAGTTTTTCAGCAATTTTTTCTTTATTTTCAAGAATAAATGACCGAGCGTGCACTTCACCTTCTAACGTATCATAGAGCAAATCTGTTTCGACTTTTACTTCATGAATCAAAGACTCAGCAGCATCAATTTCGCGTTGAGAAAGCTTTTCTTTAATCTTATCTATTTGTTTTTTCAGTCGTTCCATTTCTTTTTGAATGCCAAGTTGTTCTAAGTAGTAGCCCTCTGCAAGCATTTCTGCGTAACCAGCTTCAAGTTTTACAAGTTCACTTGGCACCGTATTTTCAGCTTCATGCAGAAGTTTTGGCGTCCGTTCCATTTCTTCATCTAGTGAAGTGATTTTTATTTTCGTTGCTAGAATCACTTCACGTGCTTCAAGGTGATCTCCTTGATCTGTTAGTGTATCATACTGATTGATTTCTGCCTGAATTTCATCAAGTTCCTTTTCAAAGGCATTTTGAGCCTTTCCAAGTTTGAACCCATGTGTCAAGATGAAGCGTCGTAGTTCGGCAAGTTTTTCTTTAGTTGCACGGCTTTCAAGCGCATTTTTTTTCTTCACTGGCTAAAAGCTCTCGCAGCCCATTCAAGATTTGATTAATTTGATTTTCAATCGTGACAAGCATTTGTTCTAAATCATTCTCATCTTGAGTAGCTGAACCAAATCGGTAGTGATTGATGTTCATTTCTGCGTTTAAAAGCACTTCTTCTACATCTGGAAATAATTTGGTCGAGATTTCGTCCCAAGAACTGCGCCATGACTCGAACAATTTTTCCGTTTGTCCAGTCAACTTTAATTTTTTTACTTTCGAAAGTTCATCGATCACCGGAAGATCACGCAAGTGCTCACACTTTGCTTCTAGTTCCCCAATCCTCGTCGAATGTTTCTTTTTCAGCCAATATCCGGTACCAAAAAGGGCGATGATCACCACGATAAAACCGATTAAAATATAATAAAACATTCAAAATCCTCCCATCTGCTTATTACCGATCCAACTAGTGTCTTTTTCTTTAATAAAAATAGATAAAGCCCTCTTTTATATTTTATCGGTACATGTACACAATACACATGGTCTATTTTACCACGATTTATAGAATTTTACTTCTCTTGTCTCATAAAAATGAAAAAAAGTTTTTGAACTGTTAGTCAGACTCAGAATATGCTATAATTTGAGCACTTATTTTTATACGAAAGTGGTGTTGTAAAAGTGATTGAAATTCCAAAATTTCAAGGGACAAAAGAAGAAATTTATACTCTTTGCTTAAAGCAAGCAAAAGCTTTGATTAGCGGAGAAAAAAAACCTTATCGCCAATTTAAGCAATCTCTCGGCACTTTTAAATCAAGCGCTTGATCAAATTAATTGGGTAGGCTTTTATCTATTTGAACAAGAACAGGATGAACTTGTTCTCGGTCCCTTTCAAGGGCTACCCGCTTGCATACGCATTCCGCTTGGTAAAGGTGTTTGCGGGAATGCTGCAAAAGATCAAAAAACTTACATCGTTCAAGATGTTAATGCTTTTCCAGGACATATAGCTTGTGACGCACAAAGTCGTTCTGAAATTGTCGTCCCCCTTGTTTTAGAAGGAAAGCTTATCGGAGTTCTTGATATCGATAGCCCAAACATCAGCCGGTTTGATGAAACAGACAAGTTATATTTGGAACAAATTTGCGAAGCTCTTCTTACTGAAATTCATTGACAAATCAAGCAATTTTATACTATACTAGACTTTGTGTAAAACGCAGCTTGTATGAATGCTGGAGAAAGATCGTTGTTCACCCCCGACTCTTGTCGTGGAATATTGTGTAACCCTGCGGCTGCTAAGGTGAAGATATTTAAAGGTGAACTGCCCTCTCTCTACGTCGTGCTCGTTTGTTTTTATGCTAAAAACAAATTAAAGGAGGAGTCACTTAATGGCTCGTTATACTGGTCCAAGCTGGAAAGTTTCCCGTCGTCTTGGGATTTCACTTTCTGGAACAGGTAAAGAAATTGAGCGTCGTCCGTACGCTCCAGGACAACATGGTCCTAATCAACGTAAAAAAAATGTCTGAATATGGTTTGCAACAAGCTGAAAAGCAAAAATTGCGTCATATGTACGGACTAACTGAACGTCAATTTAAAAACACGTTCAACAGAGCAGGAAAACTTCAAGGTAAACAAGGTGAAAACTTCATGATTCTCCTTGAACAACGTCTTGATAATGTCGTTTACCGTATGGGACTTGCTCGCACTCGTCGTGCTGCTCGTCAACTTGTAAACCATGGTCACATCTTAGTAGATGGAAAACGCGTTGATATTCCTTCTTACCAACTTTCTGTTGGCCAAGTAGTTTCTGTTCGCGAAAAATCTTCTAAAAATTCGTCTATCGCTGAAAGTCTTGAAGTATCAAGCTTTGTGCCTGAATACGTGACATTCGACGCTGACAAACTTGAAGGTTCTTTAAACCGCCTTCCTGAACGTGCAGAACTTGCTGCTGAAATTAATGAAGCCTTTATCGTTGAATTTTATTCTCGTTAATTCTTCATATCGTTTCAAAAAAGACTTTGCTTTTCATAGCAAAGTCTTTTTCGTTTTTAAATGACAAATTTGTAAGTTGACACCACTGATTTGTCACCTCTAACACGGGATTTTATCTGTAAAACCCTTTATACTATAATTATCTTATAAATGAAAGAAGGCAAAACAATGAAGAAAATGATTACCGTAATAATCATTGTAGCCATCATCATCCTAGGACTCGCATTTGCACTTGGCTATTATTTTACAAATTATAATCGTATCGGGACTGAGGATTACTATGTTGCCATTGAAAAAAAAAGGTAAACCGGTAACTGAAAAAGCTTCGGATGGTGAAACTTTTACCGATTATGAATATTCATTAACAGGCTATGATGAGAACGGTAAAACCAAACAGCTCAAGTTTACTGCTCAAAAAAACTTGCGCATTGGAGCTTATCTCCACATCTACTATAAAAAAGATAAGGGCGTGACTTCTTATGAAGAAGTTACAAAAAAAGAACTTCCTAAAAAGGCAGCAAGTCAATTAAATTAATGCATTAAAAAAACAAGGAAACTGAGTCGAAATCAGTTTCCTTGTTTTTTTAATAACGAACTAAAAAGTATTTCTTTTTCCCACGGCGAACAATCGTAAAACGGTTTTCAATGCGATCACTTTCTGTAATAATCTTATCTAGATCTTGAACTCGTTCTCCGTTCAAGTAAATCGCCCCGTTTGAAACATCCTCACGTGCTTGACGCTTCGAAGGTTCGATTCCAAGCTCAACTAAGAAATCAACTAGATTTTTTTCTTCCTTTTGTGCGTCAAAACTTGGCACATCTTTAAATCCTTGTTCAATTTCATCTGCTGTTAAATCGCGGATATCCCCACTAAAAAGCGCTTTTGAAATTTTGATAGCTGTATCGAGCGCTTCTTCGCTGTGAATAAATTTCGTCATTTCAGCTGCTAGTGTTTTTTGAGCTGCACGAAGATGTGGCTCTTGTTCAACTTGTTTAGCAAGATCAGCAATTTCTGATTCTGTTAAAAAAGTAAAGTATTTCAAGTATTTTACGACATCACGATCATCCGTATTTACCCAAAATTGATAAAATTCATAAGGCGTTGTTTTTTCTGGGTTAAGCCAAATGGCGCCACCTTCCGTTTTCCCAAATTTTGTTCCATCAGCCTTTGTAAGAAGTGGGATTGTAAGACCAAAAGCTTTCGCATCTTCTCCTTGCTTTTTACGAATCAAATCAAGTCCAGCTGTAATATTTCCCCACTGATCAGACCCACCAATTTGCAAGCGACAATCATGAAACTCATATAAATGATTATAATCCATTGCTTGAAGAATTTGGTAAGCAAATTCAGTAAAAGATATCCCGGCTTCCAGTCGGCTTTGTACAATATCTTTAGCAAGCATCGTATTTACATTAAAACTTTTCCCATAATCTCGTAAAAAATCAAGAATGGACAAATCTTTCGTCCAATCATAGTTATTCACCATCGTAGCAGCTGAGTTTCCTTCAAAATCGAAAATTTGCCCAAGCTGTGCTCTTAGTCCTTCAACATTTTTATTGATTTGTTCAAGCGACTGAAGCTTCCTCTCCTCTTTTTTTCCACTTGGATCCCCAATCGTCCCCGTTGCTCCTCCGACTAAAATAATCGGACGATGCCCTGCATCTTGAAAACGCCGTAAAATCATGAATGGAATTAAATGACCAATGTGCATCGAGTCTCCTGTTGGATCAATTCCGCAGTAAAGCGCAATAGATTCTTTTTCCGTAAGTTCACGTAACCCACTTTCATCTGTTTGCTGATAAATGGCTCCACGCCATTCTAATTCATCAATAATATTCATCAAATTCCCCTCTTTCTCGTTTTTTTTGAAATAAAAAAAGCCCTCCGCTCTTTTTTATAAGAGCGAAGGGACGTGTTTAAACGTGGTACCACCCAACTTTTCACTTCATTCCATAACGGCTTTAACCGTTCACGCCATTTCCTGCGTGACTTGACTCCAGGATGTAATTCGCACCGTTTATATTTACCGATTTGCAGCAACCACCGGCTCTCTCAAAAAGGGATAAACAGTCTACTTCGTCCGTTCCTCGTCATTTACATTATTAAGCTATCATCTATTTATAGCATAGACTTTTTCTTTTCGTCAAGCTACAATTTATTTCGTCGTACCACGAAGTTTCTCACTATGCGGAAGAACAACGGTTTTTTCTTCAACTTCTTCACTTGTCATCAACTTCGTCAAAAGACGCATTGCTACAGCTCCAATGTCATAAAGCGGCTGTACAATAGTGGAAAGTTGTGGACGACTCATAAGTGTTAATTTGGTATTATTGCTTGTCATGATTTCTAATTCATCTGGAACTTTAACACCTGCATCTAGTGCTGTATTTAAAATACCAATTGCGAGTTCATCATCTGTAACAATCACAGCATTTGGGCGCTTTTCTAATTGATTGAGTTGCTCAAAAGCGCGAACTCCAGAATTGTAATCATAATCTGCCTCAATGACATAATTCTCATTGTAACTAATACCAGCTTTTTTAAGCGCTTCTTGATAGCCTTTTAACTTTAATTCGCGATTTACAGGCTCTTCAAGTGAACCTGTTACAAAAGCAATTTGTTTATGTCCATTTTGAATAAACAATTCTACTGCTGCTTTCGTTGCTTCTAAATAATCAATATTCACTGAAGCTAAGTTCTGTTTCATATCAATTGCCCCAGCGAGTACAACAGGAACAGGAGAACGATTAAATTCTTCTTGTAGTTGCCCTGTAATTTTCTCGCCCATGTAAATAATACCATCTACTTGTTTACCTAACAGGGTATTCAACACTTGTAACTCTTTGTCTTCATTTTCATCTGAACTACTCAAAATAATATTATATTTATACATGGTTGCAATATCTTCAATTCCCCGAGCAAGCTCAGCATAGAATACATTGGAAATATCCGGAATGATTACTCCTACAGTTGTGGTCCGCTTGCTTGCAAGGCCTCTTGCTACCGCATTCGGACGATATCCTAGTTGGTTAATAACATCCAACACCTTTTTACGTGTAACAGGCTTCACATTTGGATTTCCATTTACCACTCGAGATACTGTTGCCATTGAAACGTTTGCTTCACGTGCTACATCATAAATTGTTACATTCATCTCTACTCACACTCCATACTATTGGTATTTAAACGATAAGCTCCTTACTTCGTGTAACCGTCATCATTCAACCTTTCTTCCTATGATACGATACTTTGAGCTGTTATGCAATTGAAATCGCTTCTGTTTTTCATTAATTTTCATACCAAATACGCATGAGACTCCTATTTAAAAAGTCCTTTTTAATATGAAATCGCTTTCTTTTTTTATTTAAAAAGAAGTTGCCTAAAACAGACAACTTCTTAAGGCTTATTTCGTTTTGACTGGAAGAAGATTAGAAGCTAGAATCTCTTCCCAGAACAAATCAAACTCTGGTAAGTTCATTTGTTGAGCTGCATCTGATAAAGCAACGGCAGGATCAGGGTGAACTTCAGCCATAACCCCATCTGCCCCAATTGCTAAGGCTGCTTTCGCACATGGAAGTAGTAGATCTTTACGTCCCGTTGAATGTGTAACATCGACCATAACCGGAAGATGCGTTTCTTTTTTTAAGATGGGTACAGCAGAAATATCAAGTGTATTTCGAGTGGCCTTTTCATACGTACGAATACCACGCTCACAAAGAATAATTTCGCCATTGCCTTGAGACATGATATATTCAGCAGCCCCAATGAATTCTTCAATAGTTGCTGATAAACCTCGTTTGAGTAAGATCGGTTTGTTAACACGCCCCGCTTCTTTGAGCAGCTCAAAGTTTTGCATGTTTCGCGCACCAATTTGAATTACATCCACATAATCAAGCGCTGTTTCAATATCTTTAGGCGTTACAATTTCACTAATGACGCCAAGACCATATTCATCTGAAATTTGTTTTAAAATTTTCAGTCCCTCTAATCCAAGTCCCTGGAAATCATATGGACTAGTTCGTGGCTTAAATGCGCCGCCTCGAATAAGTTTCAGTCCTTTTGCTCGAATAGAATTTGCAACAGCTGCTACTTGTTCATAAGACTCAACAGAACAAGGTCCAAATACAAAAGCCGGTTCTCCTTTTCCAATTTCAAGTCCGTTTACAGAGACTACCGTATCCTCTTGTTTATTTTTCCGAGAAACGAGGAGTGCTTTCGAATGATCATCCTCCTGAAGCTCAAGACCTGCTTTAAAAATTTCTTTAAATAAATGTTCAATTGTCGAATCTTCAAATGGTCCATTGTTTGCTTCCACAATTTGATTAAGCATCTCGCGTTCGCGGACTGGATCAAATCGAAGTGAGCCTTGCACACCCTTTAATTTTCCGATTTCTTGAACAAGATTAGCTCGTTTGTTGATCACAGAAAGTAATTCTAAATTTAATTGATCGACTTGATCACGTAATGTATCCAAATTGTTATTCACCATTTTCTTCCGCCCTTCTTTTCACATCAATAATTATCCTTCATTATAGATGATATCAATAGATTTGTCACCATATCTTTTTAACTTAAACGCTTTTAAGTATTAAAGTAAAGCTGTTAATTAATATCGTAACATTCTATAGCAAGAGATGCAAGCACAAAAAAAACGCGGCAAGCCCGAAAGCCTACCACGTCCACACTTGAAATCATTATTTTTGAATAATCTTTTCAGATTCTTTTTTACCCTCTTTTACTGTTTGTTTAACTTCTTTTTTAGCTTTATCAGAAGCATCACTTACAGCATCAGAAGCATCTTTTACATCTTCTTTTACATTGTCCACTGCTTTTTCAACAGCTTCTTGATCTTCTTCTTTATTTTTCGAGACAACTTCTTTTACACTTTTACCTTGTTTTGAAATGCTACCCGCAAGTTGTTGAGATTTATCTTTCACAACACCAACAAAATCATTTGCAGAATCTTTTAATTGTCCGGATTTATCCTTTGCAACATTCCCAATTTCAATGCCTTTTTCATAAGCAATATCTTTCCATTCAGAACCTTTTTCTTTTAACACATCAACTTGATCGTTTAAGTCACCACGAAGTTCTTTTCCAGATTTTGGTGCTAGTAAAAGTGCTGTAACGGACCCGATAATTCCGCCAATTAAGCCACCAATTAAAAAAATCTTTTACATCTAATCCATCTTTTCCAGACATGTTTCATTCCTCCTGTTTCAAAAAATTAATTAACGCTTCAATTCCTACTCAGCTTCTTTTGCTTTTTGTTTTCGCTGCTTTACTAGCTTTAAATTTATCTTTTAAAGCTAAAATAGAATTGCTTACAGAAATAGCCTGCGCAACTTTTCTTTCATTGGCCGAAACTTTGTTCGTTGCAAGTGTTGCAAGTTCACGAACAGATTGGCTGAGACCAAGTAGTGATGTTCCAACATCTCCAATAGCATCGAAAACTGGATCTACCTTGGCTACTTTACCATTTACGTCATCTAACAAGCTATTCGTTTTATCAAGAAGCTGTTGAGCCTCTCCGGAAATCCCTTGCAATTCATTGGTCATTTTTTCAACTGTTTTGGCCACTTCATTCATTGTCTGTGATGCAGATTTTAAAGTTTTACTTAAGTAAATGGCGATGACTAATAGAGCAATTGCCGCGATAAGTGCAGCAACGTATAAGATAACAATCATTTACTCCCACCTCCGTATTCTTGATTCTTTACCCCATCGAGCAATATGTAAAACGTATTAAACATACAGAAGGGTATGCTTACTAACAACATTGTAGCAATTTTACAGGTAAAAATAAAATGAAATGAATTTTTATACGTTGAAATTTCTTTGCTTTATATATTTTTTTAGTGAAATAACTTATGTTGAACTAAAAACCAAGTAAATTATTCTTTTTAGACAAATTTAATTAGTATTTCCTAATTTGAACGAATAAAAAAACCACCCTTTATTAAAAAATAAAGAGTGGTTCTAAATTTTCATTTTAAAAAGCTGCTTTTTCATTCACTTCAGGATAGTCTTCCCGGTTATCAAGAATTTTTTCATAGGCTGCTTGGAATTTTTGAACATCTCCTGCTCCCATGAATAAAATCACAGCATTATCATATTGCAATAATTCTTCTGTATGCTGTTCTTGAATGACATGGTTTCCCTTAGTTTTTCGAGCTAAATCAAAGATAGTTAAATTTCCAGCCTTTTCGCGAGCAGAGCCGAAAATATCACAAAGATAAACTTCATCAGCCAAATTCAAACTATCTGCGAAGCCTTGTAAAAACGCTTGGGTTCTTGTAAAAGTATGGGGTTGAAAAACAGCGACAACTTTTTTATCTGGGTATTTTTGACGAGCAGCATTGATCGTTGCCCGAATTTCAGAAGGATGGTGCGCATAATCATCAACCAACGTTTGGTGAGCTTTTTCTGTAATGCTGAAGCGACGTTTAACACCTTTAAAGGTTTTAAGTTCTTTTTTCACTTCTTCCATGTCTAAACCTTCTTGATCGCAAAGGGCAATAACACTAAGGGCATTCATCACATTATGATCCCCATAAGAAGGAATTTCAAAGGTACCAAGCGCTTTATCACGATGATTTGCATCGAACGTGGTTCCTGTAGTTTTCTTGACAACATTTGTTGCTCGGTATTCATTTTTTTCACCAAAGCCATAGTAAATCACTGGAATTGAAAGTACTTCTTCTAGTCTCTTCAGCTGCACATCGTCACCTAAAGCAATAATAGCTTTTTTCACTTGTTTTCCAAGCGATTCAAAAGCACTGAAAACATCGTCTACACTTTTAAAATAATCAGGATGATCCCAGTCAATGTTTGTCATGATAGCATAAGTAGGTTTGTACGCCAGAAAATGTCGTTGATATTCACAAGCTTCAAGCGCAAAATACTCTGCATTTTTATTTCCTTTCCCCGTTCCATCCCCAATCAAATAAGAAGTCGGTCGTATAGATTCTAAAACATGAGAAAGAAGTCCAGTTGTAGATGTCTTCCCATGTGATCCTGTAATAGCGATACTTGTGTAGTCACCAATCAACTGGCCTAAAAATTTATGATAACGAATTACAGGTAAATCAAGTTCAAAAGCTTTGGCAATTTCTTCATGCGTGTCTGGAAAAGCATTTCCTGCAATGATCGTCAAACCTTCGTGAATGTTATCTGCATCAAACGGTAATATTTCGATTTCTTTTTCTTCTAATGCCTTTTGTGTGAAGAAGTATTTTTCAACATCGCTACCTTGAACAGTAAAGCCTTTATCATATAAAATTTGTGCTAAAGCGCTCATGCCAGCGCCTTTGATTCCAACAAAATGATAAACAGTCATTGTTTTTAAGCCCCCATTTTTTCCTTTGTAGTAGAGGGTGTCTAAGTTTTTTTAGACATCATCTTACTTTTCATATCATATTCAATTATCCAATTTAAGTTTTCAAGTCAAATAACCAATCTTATTATAGCACTTTACCCCGAAATAGAAAATAATTGTTTCAAATCACGGAAAAAGACATAAGAATATGACAAAGAAAACGTTTTACAAGCGAGAATCAAATTATAAAGAGTGACATAAGTACTAAATCCCCGAATCATTTCCCCGAAGCTTTTCTAGCTGGTCGCGTGTAATAATAACATCTCGTGGTTTAGAACCATTCGTTGCTGAAACAATTTTTTGTCGTTCCAAACTTTCCATTAATCGAGCTGCTCGATTATAGCCAATTCTAAAATGTCTTTGCAGTAAAGAAGTTGATGCCGCGTTTTGTTCCATCACAAAGTCACAGGCAGCTGAAAAAAGTTCATCTTCATCTTCTCGAAGCACTTCTTTTGCGAGATCTTCTTCTTGGAACATATAATGCGGTTCCCCTTGCTTTCTAACAAAGCGAACAACTGCATCAATTTCTTCATCACTCACAAATGTTCCTTGCAAGCGGACAGGTTTACTTACGCCACTTGGGAGAAAGAGCATATCCCCTCTTCCAAGCAGTTTTTCAGCACCCGAACTGTCCAGTATTGTTCGCGAATCAATCGAACTGGATACTGAGAAAGAAATTCGCGTTGGAATGTTTGCCTTAATTAATCCCGTAATAACATCCACTGAAGGACGTTGTGTCGCTACAATCATATGAATCCCACAAGCTCTTGCTTTTTGAGCGATTCGGCTAATGGATTCTTCCACATCATTTGGTGCTACCATCATTAAATCTGCTAATTCATCAATCACAATTAAAATATAAGGTAATTTTTCGCCGGAATGTCCTGGCCGACTAGCGAGTTCATTGTATTTTTCAATGTTCCTTACGCTTGTATGAGAAAAGAGCTCATAACGGCGCTCCATTTCCGTAACAGCCCATTTTAAAGCTGCTGTTGCCGCTTTGGCGTCTGTAATAACGGGACTTACCAAGTGCGGAATTTTATTGTAAGGGGCTAACTCGACCATTTTCGGATCGATTAGTAAAAGCTTCAATTCATCTGGCCGAGCTTTATAAAGCAAGCTGACTAGTAAGGAGTTGATGCAAACACTTTTCCCAGAACCTGTCGCACCAGCAATCAACCCGTGAGGCATTTTTTGTAAGTCCGTTGCAATAGCTTCACCGGAAATATCTAGGCCAAGTGCAGCGGTTAGCGGTGAAGGATTGTCTTGAAAAATTGATTTTTTCATGATTTCAGAAAGCATAACTGGTCTGCTTACTGGATTTGGAATTTCAATACCAACCGTGCTCTTTCCAGGAATCGGTGCCTCTATCCGAATATCTTTTGCAGCTAAGTTCAACTTGATATCATCACTTAGATTCGTGATTTTGCTAACCTTAACGCCTTTTTCCGGTTGCACTTCAAAGCGAGTAACAGCGGGTCCTTGTGTTCTTCCGACAACATGTGCAGCTACATTGAAATTCTGCAAAGTTTCATTTAAAAGCACTTCTTCTTGATCCAACCACTCTTTATCGTGACTTGAAATCACCGGTGGATTTAATAAATCAAGCGGTGGAAAGTGATAAGATCCCATGTTTCTCTCTTCACTCAGCCTTTCTTCATCAGATGCTCGAACCTGTCTAGTTTGCTCCTCAGAACCTGAGTTTTTTGCGTCTTTCTGGTGATCTTGATTGACCATCAAAACATTAAACGGAATGTGCGACTTTTTAACTTCTTTTTTTTGATTCCGTTTTCTCTTCTGGAACAATAGAATCTTCAGTTCTTTTTTCAGTATTCGACCACACTTCAGGGAAAGAATCAGTTTCTTCCTTTGCTTCAACAGCTTCTTTTAATAGCTCATCTTGACTTTCTGAATTGGAGTTTATCCACTCTGCACTCTCCTGTACAACTACTTCTGAACTGCCCAACTCTTCTTCTGCTATACTTTGACTTTCGTTTGCTTGAGGAGTTTCTATCATGGTAGAAGCTGAATCATCCAACTCCTGCACTTGAAATTTAGGCGCAGTCACTGTTTTTTAAATTCTTCTGCTCCATTACGGGAGCCTGAGCTTCTTCTGTTATTAGGTGAATCTGTTTAACTTCCGCTTCATTTTGAACAGAATTTTCATCAAGATTAAACTCAAAGCGACTTGGCCGTCTTTGAAATGCAAAAACTGGTGATGGAACTTCTGTAGGCGTAAAAGGCGCTTTTTTAATTTCTGGTTGCTTGGCTTCAGCAACTTCTTTTTTCGCCTTTACTTTCACTTCTTTTGAACCCATTGCAACAGATTTCTTCGGTTCGGTACGTTCATCTCCATCTGGAATCAGCGGAAAGCGAAACTGCCCTTTTGGATACTCGTAAGCCATTTTCGTTTCTACCGTTTTCCGTGCAACAGTTCGTTTAGTTGCTTGAGAAGTCTTCGTCAGCTTATTGTCTTTTTTTTGCAGGAATTGTCTGGTTTTGTCTCACTAATTTGGGTACATCCTGTTGCACCTCTTTAGTTTTTGCTTTTACTTCTGTTTTGCGTTCTTCTTCCATTTCCATGTCCCCGAAGAAGAAATTCTTTAGCCATCCCATCATTTATCACACCCAAAATCAAATTCTTCTGTTTGATTCTATCAAAGAAAATTCAATTAAGCTATTATCATCCCTTTCAAAACTTAAAATCGCTAATTTGAAAGCAGCTAAAGCATTGCTATTCATAACTTCTGAAAGGTGATAATTTAAAGTTATATCCGCTTTTAGCGAACAAAAAAGTACAATCTGAACATATATTGTATACACAAAAAAAACTAAAAAAAAGAAGCACCTTGAGAGATGCTTCCAACAGTCTATTAAAAAGATACCGAGAATGTAGATCCAATTTCAGCGTTATCATCCAGGATTAAAATCCCCTTTTCTTGAGGAGCATCTGGAATAGCTAATTCCCGAGCCGCACAAAGCATCCCGAAAGAATCTACACCTCGCAAATTCGAAGGCTTAATTAAAAGCCCACTGGGCATGACCGCACCCACTTTTGCTACAACCACTTTTTGGCCTTGGGCGACATTTGGTGCCCCACACACAATTTGAAGTCGTTCCTTATCCCCTACATAAACTTGGCAAATGCTTAACTTATCAGCATTGGGATGCTTTTTTAGTTCATCCACGTAACCAACAACAAATTTAGGGGTCAAATCCACATCAAGCGGATCATCAAACCCAGCATCTAAAATAACATGATTCAATTTTTCAACAAAAGCTTCTGTAAGTTCTACTTTTCCATTTGAATTTAGCGAAAAATATTGGGATGCACGAAAAATGTTGAATCCGCTAAGTTCCTTTGTTTCCTCATCAAAGATTTTCACAACATCACCTTTTGTTTCATAAGTGCGTTGTTCCCTTGCGATTTCTTGAATGGAAACAATTAGCGTATCGCCGATTCCCTTTTCATTATAAAATACATTTACTATCAAGACTTTCTACTCCTTCGGTCTGTTTTTTGCCATAATAAAGATCGGTTCTAGTTTACCATCATTATACACAAATGGCAAAGTAGTAATCGGAACAACCCCTTCAGCGAAAAATTGCATCGCCATGTGCGCCATTACATCAAAACCTGTTTCGTTTCGGATATCCGCTACGATCAAAACATCAGCATGAGGAATGGCAACAACCATCTCTCCTGTCAGCTTCTCGCGCATTTCTGATAAAAAACGAGCATTTAAAATTCGACTTGCATCATACCCATCATTTATCCGAACAAAATAAAAATCATTCTCCGAAACGCGATCTCGGCGGTAAGAAACAGGCAGGTTCTCAAGGTGTTCAAACGCCTTCTCGATAAGCTTGCTCGCAGAAACTCCAGAATCTTGAAGCATTTTTTCGGTAATAAAATGATAAGCTTTTTCCTCGTCGATAACGAAGTAAATGCTCGTTTCAGCAGTGTGTTCGCGAACTAAAAATTTCTCGCCTGATTTACTTTCTTTCGGGAATGAACGCGAACGAATAACTGGGTAAACTTTATCAAGTGAATCTGATAGGTTCGGTTTCGAAAGTGAAGCGTGCAAGCCTTCATTAACATAATAAAGAACTTTTCGGATCGCTTCCTCTCCCTCCTCTTCAAATCGCGCAATGACTTGCGGCAAGGAGAGCGTAATCGTTTTACCCGCTTCTCGTACGCTGAGGCGGTCTTTTTCGTGATCAAAAGAAAATGTGCGACCTCTTTTTTCAAGTCGCTCTTCAAGTTTCGTTTTCATCACAAGTGAAGTCATTTTCAAAACGATTCCTCCTTACAGCGCAGCTAAAAAATCATTAATTTCTTCTTTTGTTTTACGATCTTTGCTCACAAACCGGCCGATTTCTTCGCCTTCTTCATATGCCAAAAAGCTTGGGATCCCAAAAATAGCAAGCTCTGCACACAAATCAATAAAGGCATCCCGATCAACGTGAACAAATTTAAAATCATCATTTTCTTGTTCAATTTCTGGCATAATCGGTTCAATAAAACGGCAATCTCCACACCAATCTGCACTAAACATAAAAACTACTTTCGAACTATTTTTTAAAGTATTAAATTCTTCCATTGATTTCAACTCTTCCACAATAAACGCTCCTTCACTATTCTTCTTATTAAATCCTATCTAAGAAATCCTCTTTCGTCCAGAAATCCGCTTGAAGTTAAAGTTTTTGTACCGCTTTCATTTTTAGTTTATGATGAAGAAAAAGGAGTGAAGCAAACATGCGTTATCATATTTATCTTGCCGGCGAGATCCATTCCAATTGGCGTGCTGATCTCATGCAGCAAATAAGCGAAGAAGTAAAAATAGAATTTCACTTTTCTGGTCCACAAGAAAATCACGAAAAATCAGACGCAATCGGCGAAACGATTCTTGGAACACAACCGGATTTATTATATCGAGATATCCAGTCTTCGAAAATCAACAATTTACGGACACAACTATTTTTTAAAGAAAGCTGATTTGGTTATTGCTTATTTTGGTGAAAAATTCAAGCAATGGAATACAGCCTCTGACGCTTCACTTGCGCTCGCTGAAAACAAGCCCGTCATCCTGATTCGTCCTAAAAATTTACACCATCCCTTAAAAGAACTTTCAGAACGAGCAAACGTAACTGTCAGTACTATTCCTGAAGCCGTCCAAGTCTTAAAGTATATTTTCGATTAAAAATGAGATCTTCCGGTTGGAAGATCTCATTTTCCTGTTTTTTTGGAATTTAAATACGCGCCCAGACAAACAAGAATCCCTGCTATGAGGGCGGTTAATATCCACCCAAATTCAAGTTTCATTATTCCTGTAACCGTGAACAAAAAAGCAAGGACAGCAGCGAAAACAAGCAAAATCCCCACTTTACCATCTGTTCGTTTAAGCATTTTTTATAATCGACTCGAAGGTGGATTGATCAAGCGTCCGGACAAGGGTTGTGATCATTTCTTTAGCAGCACTATAATCATCCACATGCAATATCGAATTCGACGTATGAATATAACGAGATGGAACGCCAATTACAGCGCTTGGAATACCGCTTAACGATGTATGCACTTTACCAGCATCTGTACCTCCAGGGGAAACGAAATATTGATAAGGAATTTTATGCGTTTCTGCTGTATCAAGCAAAAATTCACGTAAGCCACGATGCATCACCATGGTGCGATCGTAAATTCGCATTAAAAAGCCTTCGCCCAGTTGACCGAATTCTGTTTTATCTCCTGTTGTGTCATTTGCTGGGCTCGCATCAAGTGCAAAGAAAATATCTGGCTGAATCATATGGCACTTACGCCAGCTCCTCGAAGCCCCACTTCTTCCTGTACATTCGCTCCACTGAAGAGCGTGTTAGGTAAGTCTTCACCTTGTACTGCTTTTAATAATTCAATAGCAAGCCCGACTCCATAACGATTATCCCAAGCTTTCGCCATGATTTTTTTAGGATTCGCAAGTGGTGTGAATTCTGAAACAGGAACAACGAATTGCCCTGGACGGATGCCAATTTTTTCTGCGTCTTCCTTCGAATCTGCCCCAATGTCAATTAAGAGTTGTTTAGGATCCGTCGGCTTGGAGCGCTCTTTTTCAGTCATCAAATGCGGGGGAACGGAAGCAATCACACCGATCACTGGACCGTGGTCCGTCATTATCTCAACACGGCTCGCCTGCAAGACTTGCGGGTTCCAGCCTCCTAGTGTTTGAAAACGCAGTAAGCCTTTTTCTGTAATTGAAGTCACCATAAAACCAACTTCATCCATATGTCCTGCAACAAGGATGCGTGGTCCATTTTCCGCTCCTTTACGAACACCGAAAATACCACCTAAACGATCTTGAACAACTTCATCGGAAATGGGTTCGATTTCCTGACGGATAAAATCGCAAATTCGAAATTCATCGCCAGAAGCCCCTTGTAACTCCGTTAATTTTTTTAAAAGTGCTAAGGTATCTTTATCCAACATGATCCACCCTTTCTTTATCCTTTTTTAGTATAGCAAACTTTTTTAAAGCAATTCACGTTTTGGAAGCGTAACCTTTGATTGCTTTTAATGCTGAAAAAGTATAGTATAGAACTACGCAAGTAAAAGCTTGCTGTTGACTTTACATAAGAAAAGCTAGGGAGGAAAGATTATGAACTGGAAAGCTTTCGTAGCAGGTGCTTTTGCTGGAGCCGCTGCAGGACATTTTGTGTATCATTACGTGCTTGATGATCGTGAAATTTCTGGAGATGCTATTTTAGAAAATGTAAAAAATGCCTTTAAAAAAGAAGGACCAATTGAAGGTTCTTGGATTCAACTAAAAAAAACAACACTACAAAAAATATGCCATTGATACTTTTGTTTATCACGGTGGTATCACAGCAATTCGCGAAGGCGAAAAAAAAACAATTTGAATTTATCGCAGATGCGAAAACGGGAACAATCATTGATATTTACCTCACGTGACTGGAAAGTGAGAAACTTAAAAGCAGAAATCTAGGCTAAGACCATTTTGAATGGCTCTTCCAAGATTTCTGCTTTTTTCTTTTTAGATAAGCGACTCACTTAAGAAACGCATCTACCTTTTCGTGAGCTAATTTTAAATTCCCTTCTGGAACAAGTTCTATTAATTGCTCTTTAAATAGTTCTTTTTCCGCCCCTTGAAGCGCCTTTTGAACGGCTTTAAGCTGAACCATGATATCAGATCCATTGCGCCCTTCTTGGAGCATTTCCTTTACTTTACGGATGTGCCCTTCAATCCTCGCAAACCGGTTCGCAATTGCTTGTTGTTTTTTCTCTTCCATATATATAATACCCCCATATAGTATATTGATCAGCATCCCCCTATAAGGGTTACAAAATCATGTTATAGCAAGTGTTTTCGAAAGTCAAATATCTAAAATTAAAAATACCCAAAGAAAAAAGCCCTTTTTTTGGGCTTTTTAAATGAGAAGACTATCCACACATTCGCCGAGCGCATTAAGTTTGATTGCTCGATATTTGGCATCATGATAAAACAAAAACCATGTGTTTCCATCCATCCATTTTCGAAATAAGGCTTGCTTTTGAAAAATACTATCCATTGGATAATCGTCAAAAGCAGTCACCCATAATACATTTTGATGGGCATGAGTCGGGAAGATATCCGCCATATGGATGGCTTTTTCTCCCATGGAGGAAAGTTCAATAATGGCATGTCCAGCACTGTGACCCCCTGTTCGAATCATTTTAATTCCCGAAATAGGTTCAACTTCTTCTTTGTAAGTCACAACCTGGCTAGCAATGGATTCCCAGTTTTCTTTCCAGTAGGTAGCTTTTGAGCGAATATTGGGGGCACGCATTTCATCCCACTCAGTTTGTTCCACGAAAATTTGTGCATTTGGGAAAACGGAATAGTATTCTCCTGACTCTCGCTTCCCAGTGAGCCCGAGCACATGATCGTAGTGTAGATGTGTCATGAGCACCATATCGATATCTTGCTCAGTAAGATTTTTTGCCCTTAGGTCAGAGAGAACGTTGGATTCTTCAGCCACGCCAAAATTACGCCACTGTTTTTCTGTTAGTCGGTTATTGCCAATCCCTGCGTCTATCAAAATATTTTTCCCTTGAAACTGAACAAAAATAGGATCAGTTCGTGTTGGAACTTGATTTTTTTTCGTTTACTGGATATTTTCTCGACCACAATACTTTAGGCACAACGCCAAACATTGTTCCACCATCAAGATGTAATTCTCCACCTCTTAGCCAGTCAATTTTCATTTCACCTACTTGCATATTAGAACCTCCTAGTTAACATAATATTATTATAGAAAAGAAGCTGCAAAATTACAGCTTCTCGCTTTCTCTATTAAACTGTGCTTCCAAACGATAAATTGGAAATCCTTTTTGTGAAAATTTTTCTTCATATTCTGTTTGAATATTTCCTTCAAAATCACTGTTGTGTAAATCTAGTGAGACATATGTAAGCCGTAAACCATATTCGGAAAATGCTTGCAGCGAATATTCAAACAACCCCCTATTATCTGTTTTAAAATGAATGTCTCCTGCTTCTTCTAAAATATTTTTATAGATATCTAGAAATTTGGGATTAGTCAACCGTCTCTTTGTATGACGTTTTTTTGGCCATGGATCTGAAAAATTCAAATAAATTCGCGCGACTTCTCCTTGTACAAAGTAATCTTCTAGCCGGGCCCCGTCGACTGAGAGTAGCAATACATTTGAAAGGTCTTGCTCTAAGACTTTATCAAGAGCAGAGATAAGCACGCTCTCTACTACTTCAATTCCAATGTAGTTGATTTCCGGATGAGCCTGAGCCATACCAGAAACAAAGCGCCCTTTCCCAGAACCGATTTCAATGTGAATGGGATGATCATTCCCAAATAGTTTTTGCCAACTCCCTCTATGTAGAGCAGGTTCCAAAATGCAAACTTCCGGATGATTTTGTAGTTTTTCTTTCGCCCATGGTTTATGTTTTACACGCATCTATACTTTTACACCTCATTATCTTTTACAATCAAATCTAATAATTCATTCGCTTTATGTTGCTCAGCTTGACTGAGCTTTCCTTCTCCTAAACGATGTAAGGTTTGGAAAAGCGCATACCATTTTAATTTACGGTGCCAATTTTTTGAATAGGTGCCTCCGTATATTTCAAGCCAGCTCGGCCATTTTTCTTTCGGAACATATTGATAAAGTAGCATCGAGACATCCATCGCTGGGTCCCCAAGCATCGCTCCATCCCAGTCTACAAGGAAAAGTTCCCCGTCACTCGAAATCATCCAATTATTGTGATTAATATCTCCATGGCAAACGACGCGTTCTCCGTCTTCCACTTGTTCTAAATTACGCTTTAAATAGTCCAGTGCTTCTTGTTCTACCTGAGTTTGATCAGGGAAAACTTGTTGGTGCTTACGAAACATTTCAAGAGGAGAAAAACTAGCTTCTTCCATTTTGAGTAACATTTGCTTCAGTTTATCAGAATGATGGATTTTGGAAAGAAGTCGGGCTACCTTGTTATCCCCCATTTCTGCTGTCGAAAGGACACGTGCATTGATCCATTTTTGAGCTGTGATAACATCTCCATTTTCAACACGACGAGTCCATTTTAATTTAGGAACGATATCAAGTGCAGATAAGGCAGCTAAAAAAGGCGAAGAATTCCGTTTCAAAAAGAATTTTTCGTCTTTATGTTGAGCGATAAAAGCTTGTCCCGTATCCCCGCCGGCAGAAATTATCTCATATTCAGTTCCAAAGAAAATATCTTCCATCATTCAACACACCTTTTTGTGAAATCTTTCATCCACTTTATTTCTTTATAGTGTCGCTAAAAAGATTTTACTTCGCAAACAGCTCGAAGTCAAGCAGTCATACGTTCGGGGATGTGAAAAACGGTAAAAAATCAAATTAAAATCGCGCTTTCATGCCTTTTTATGTTTACGAAAAAGACGTACCTTTTTTTCAAGATACGTCTTTCCCTTTGCTTATTTTACTTCTTTTTTTTACAATGGGTTCCATTCCGTTCGAATTTTTACGAAGGAATAGAGTCAAAATACACGCCACAACACTAGAAATCGCTGCGACCATAAAGGCTATTTCAATTCCGTGTACAAGAACATGGTTAGCGATCTGTTCTTTCGTTTTGCCTACCACATCACTAGCGGTTAGTGTTTTAGCAAAGGACGCTGAACTTTTTGACATTACGGTGATTAAAGCAGCTGTTCCAATTGATCCAGCAACTTGTCGCATGGTATTAAACATTGCCGATCCATGTGAAGCGAGTGAAAGTGGTAATGAATTTAAAGCAGCTGTTTGTAAAGGCATCATGACCATTGCCATACCACTCGCGCGGATAGTTTGAACGATCATAATATACATCAGTGTAGTTGATTCATTCATATTGGTAAACATGAAGGTCGTGACAGCCATGATAATAAGACCAAGAAGGGAAAGATACTTCGCGCCAAATTTATCAAATAGTACACCTGTTACAGGCGATAAAACAGCTGTCATCAGTGCACCAGGAAGCAGGACAAGTCCAGAATCAAGCGGAGAAAATCCGCGTACGTTTTGCAAATAAATTGGTAAGAGTAACATGCCCCCGAAAAGTCCCATCACAACAAAAAAGCTAATAATCGTAGTCAAAGTAAAAGTCGTGTTTTTAAAAACTTTAAAATTGAGTAAAGGTGTTTCTTTTTTACCTTCATAAAAGACAAAGAACGTAAGAGTAACCATACCTAGTAAAATAAAGCCAAGTACATTCATTGTTAGCCAGTCGTGATCCCCAGCGTTACTAAAGCCAAGTAGCAAACTACCAAACCCGATTGTCGAGAAAATAACACCCCAGAAATCAAGTTTTGGAAATGTCCGTTTTCCTACATCGCTAAGAAGAAAAGCTGCAACAATGACATCTAAAATGGCAAAAGGCACGATTAAAAGAAATAAATCACGCCAATCGAATTGTTGGACAATCCAACCGGAAAGCGTTGGACCGATAGCAGGCGCAAAGTTCATCGCAAGGCCAATAAGCCCCATTGCCCGGCCCCTTCGTTCAAGCGGAAATAAGTTTAGAACCACAACTGTAAGTAATGGCATGACAACTCCTGCTCCAATAGCTTGAATCATTCTTCCAGCAATCAACATTGGGTAGTTTATTGCCAGTCCGCCTACAATAGTCCCAATTGCGAATGTAATCATCGCAAAAAGATATAACTGTCGAGTCGTAAATCTTTCAATTAAAAAAGCCGTAGTCGGGATCATAACGCCGTTTACAAGCATAAATCCTGTAGAAAGCCACTGTCCTTGACTTGCTGTAATATTGAAATCTTTCATGATGCTCGGCAAAGCAACGTTCATCAATGTTTGATTAAGGATGGTAACAAATGCCCCCATCAACATCACGATTAAAATTCCATTACGTTTAACCCCTGCCGCATGTGCTTTCATATTCATTCTTTGATCCCTCTCTCTAAAATTTCTATGATTCGTTTATGAGTCTCTAACATGGATAAAAGGGATTCTTCCCCAACATCAAGAAGTGGTTCAAGTCGGTCAAAAAAGAGCGCATACGTTTCTGCAGTCTTTTGTTCTCCAAGTTTTGTTAATTCAAGATTTAATGTGCGTCTGTTGTCTTCAACACGATTTCGCATTAAAAAGCCCGCCCTAACAAGACGGTCAACAATTCCAGAAGCAGTACTTTTCGAGACTTTCATTCGTTCCGCTAGTTCGCCAAGTGTCAGATGTGGTTCACGCTTTAATGTACTTAATGCTATTAACTGAGCGGTTGTAATCTCTTTTTTATCAGACTCCTCAGACAAGATCTGATGTGTCTTTTTGGAAACTTCTCGAAAAGACAAGACAATTTCTCGAATCAACTTATCATCCATGTTCTTTCCTCCTTCAAACTGTTCGTTTGCGAATCGTTCGCATACGAACAATCAGCATATTATATTATACACTTCTCGTAATTATTGTCAACACTTTCTGAATGGATAATTTTTTGAAAGCCGCTCATTTTTGCGCAAAAAAAAAGAGAAGGTTTCCCTCCTCTCTTCTATATTAGATTAGCGAACCGTTACAAATTCGCCACAAGATGCTACAATTTCAGCTTCAAATAATTCATGTGCTTTTTTCGTAACTGGTCCTCTGCTTCCATTTCCAATTACTGAATCATCAACTTGTGTAATTGGCGTAACTTCAAGTGTTGTACTTGAAATAAAGACTTCATCTGCAGCTTTTAATTCTTCAAGAGAAAAATCTCTCTCTTCAACTGGGACACCGCCTTTTTTCGCTGCATCAATGATGACTTGGCGAGTAATGCCATTTAAAATTAAATTGTCTGCAGCATGTGTCAACAAAACGCCATCTTTAACTATAAAAACGTTTGAAGCAGAGCACTCCGTCACGGTGCCACCTCGATGTAAAATAGCTTCTAGTGCACCAGCTCGGTGTGCTTTATTTTTGGCTAAAATATTTCCAAGTAGGCTGATACTCTTGATGTCGCAACGTAACCAGCGGATATCTTCATCAGTTATCGCTCGCCCACCTTCTACAAAGAGTGCTTCATTCCGTGGAACTTCACGAGCAGAAGCTGTTAAGATGCCCTCAAGTGGAAAATCGTCAGGAATGATATGATTTCTCGGAATTTGGATGCCGCGAGTTACTTGCAGGTAAACGTTTCCAGTATGGATATTGTTTTCTTTTGCAAGTTTTTGTAACAAGTTTCTTAAGACATCCTTTGCGTAAGGAATGACAAGGTCGATCTTGGCTGCGCTTTCGTACAAGCGATTAATATGTTCATCAAATGTAAAAAACTGATCGTTGTAAAGACGAACAACTTCATAGACTCCATCTCCAAACTGATAGCCACGGTCTTCCATGTCAATAGCAACACTTTCTCGCTCTACGATTTTATCATTGACTAGTACTTTCATCTTCGTCACTCCTTCAATTTAATAAAAGACTGCTACAGGTTACAGAAAAGCACCTGTAGCAGTAAAATTTTTCTTATTATACCTCTTATTTTGCCAATTTGTAAAGAGCTTCAGCATAGATAGCAGTCGCTTTTAGCAAATCATCAAAATAACTAAATTCATCTTTTTGGTGCATCGTATCTTCACGACCTGGGAACAAAGCGCCAAAAGCAACGCCTGTTTCAAGGTGACGTGCATAGGTTCCACCACCAATTGCAAGTAGAGTTGCTTCTTCCCCTGTTTGTTCTGTATAAACTTGTTGCAAGGTTTGAATTAATGGGTGATCTTCTGGAACAAATAATGGTTTAGAATCATCATAATGTGTGTACTCTCCATTGTATTCTAAAACAACAGTTTCCATTTTATTTTTGAGCTTGTCCATATCAGCAGTTACTGGATAACGGAAATTTAGTCCAAATGTTCCACCTTCTACTTGATCGTAACGCAAAATACCGACATTCATCGTCAGTTCGCCACTTTCTTTGTCTTCGTAGTTGATTCCAAGTTTTGTTGCACGCGAATCGTTGAAAAGATAATCTCTTCCAAAAGTTACAAAGTCTCTCGCTGTTCCAGTTAACTCAAATTTCCCAAGGAAGGCAACAAGAAGAAGTCCCGCATTTACACCATTATTAGGTTCCATTGCATGCGCAGATTTTCCGACAATCGAAAGTGTGATATTCTTCTCAGTGACACTAAAATCACCTGTCACATCATGACTTTTAAGGAAGTTTTCAAATTCTTGTTTCAAGCCATCATTATCTTGAACTTCACTAAGGACAGCTTTTGCATGATCGGGCACCATATTATACCGCGCACCTGATTCGAGTGACTCAAGTTTAAAGGCTTCATACCCATCATTTTCGCTTTTCTTGAAGGAAACATCTAGTTCAGAAATTCCTTTTTCAGCATGAATAATTGGAAACTCAGCATCTGGCACAAATGCCATTGTTGGTTGCTCTTCCGTTTCAAAATAGCGTTCCACACAGCTCATGCCACTTTCTTCATCAGAACCAACAATCACACGAATCCGTTTTGAAAGCGGAAGTCCAAGCTCTTTCACGATTTTAAGTGCATAATAACCAGCGATTGTTGGACCTTTATCATCTGCAACTCCACGAGCAAAAAGTTTTCCGTCTTTTAAAACAGGATCAAAAGGATCATTTGACCAACCATCCCCAACAGGAACAACATCCACGTGTCCAAGCACACCGACAAGCTCTTTTCCTTCGCCGTATTCGATGTGCCCCGCAACATTTCCTACTTCCTTCGTCGTGAACCCATCTTTTTCACCTAGCTCGATCATATAGTCCAATGCTCTTTTAACATCAGGACCAAAAGGAGCGTCAGGTGTTTTTGCGTCGTCGTCACGAACACTTGGGATACGAAGCAAACCTTCTAAATCCTTTAGAAAATCCTCTCTTCGTTTTTCAATTTCTTCTTGCCAGTTGATTTCGCTCATATCGTTCATTCCTTCCATCATTAACTTCTGCCCTTCCATTGTACCCCCTTTTCCCGAGAGAGAAAAGCAGAAACTGTTTAATTTGACTTAAATTATTTCATAAATTCAATAATTGAATCGAAATTCCAATGGATCATTTGCTTACTATACGCAATATCTAAATCGTTTAAACCATTTTCAGAAAGCGAGAGCCACTTATATGATTGATGTTCTCTAGATAGATGTATCTCTTTTATTTTCTCAGTTTTTACCAAATAGAAAACACCTGAAATTTGATAATCAGGAAAAATTACGTTCCACGTATCATACAATAGAACTGGTGTTGCACCTAGCCCTGTTTCTTCAAACACTTCGCGTATAAGACACTCCCTTTGCGTTTCACCGTATTCCATTTTTCCGCCGGGAAGATCATAAACCTCTTGTTCCATTCCCGTTTTTTTTTAAACCAAGAAAGGAATTCCCTTGGATAATAACAGCTTTTACCGCCGGAATGACAGGTTTCATTTTACAATTCCCTCCTTCTTTCGATAAAATGAAGTTGGATCATTAAATGTATTGTAACGCCCATATTTTAGAAAATCCAATTTTTATGAAGGAGCGTGAATTCCAATGAAAAAAATCACCCCAAAATCCATTAGTGGTTTTATTACAAAGCGAGACGATGAGGGCTACAAAAATTTATACGGAAAAGTGTTAATCATAGCCGGAAACGAGATGTATGGCGGTGCTGGAATTCTTGCTGCACAAGGTTCCGTTTATAGTGGTGCCGGACTTACAACACTCGCAAGCCATCCGGTAAATCGTTCCGCCCTACACGCGAGACTTCCTGAATGTATGTTTTTAGATTGGACGAATCATGATGAGTTAGTTCGCTTGCTACCTACTTTCGATACTGTTTTGGTCGGTCCTGGACTCGGTCTTGACGGCGAAGCTACCGTCTAATGGAGATCGTTTTAAGTGGCGTTAAAAAGGAGCAAAACCTCATTATTGATGGCGACGGGATTACACTTTATGCTCAAGAAGATTTACCGAAGCCTCGTGCCGCTTTGTTTTTCACTCCACATGCTGGCGAATGGAAACGTCTTGTTAACTGTACACCAGATGCAGAAAATAATCTCGAATGTGCAGAACTTCTCCAAGCTGTAGTCATTTTAAAAGGACACCGGACAAAGGTTTATGCGGAAGACGAAATCTGGTTAAATATGTATGGATCAGCTGCCATGGCAACCGGCGGCATGGGGGATACGCTCGCAGGAATTATTGCAGGTCTAATGAAGCAGGCTTCTACCCCACTTGGAGGCGTTTTATCTGGTGTTTTTTTTCACAGTTATATTGGCGATACTTTAGCAAAAAAACGTTTTATTGTTTTACCGAGTGATATTGCCAAGGAACTCCCTTACTATTTGAAGATCTTTAGTGAAATGTCTGACACCCCTTATCCTTAATAAGGAGGAAATCAACATGGTAAAACTGAATATTATCGGGCCACCTGGTTCTGGAAAATCAACGCTTGCACGAAAACTTGGAAAAACCGTTAGTCTCTCACCCATTCATCTTGATACCCTTTATTTTAAGCCTGGCTGGGTGGAAATCTCTAAGCAGGAATTATGCGAAAAGGTTCAGCTGTTGATCACACAACACAAAGAGTGGATTATGGAAGGTAACTATATGGAGACTTGGTCAAAACGTTTCCAAGAAGCTAATTTGACAGTGTTCTTGGATTTACCTAGACGAATTTATTTTTACCGTGTACTAAAACGAAATCTATTAAGTCTCGGAAAAGTTCGTCCTGATTCTGCACAAGGCTGCCCGGAACGGATTGATTTTTCTTTCTACAAGTATGTTCTAGATTATCCGAAAAAACGCAAAGCAATCCTCAGAAAATTAGCCGAAGTTCCAGAAGGGAAACTCATTGTCTTAAAAAGCACTCAGGAAATTGAGTGGTTTTTAATGGCGTATAGCAAGCAAAAAGTTTGAAGCTAGATTACGCAAAAAGCTTTCGTGCCTTGGCACGAAAGCTTTTTTTATTTGATTCCCAGTTTTTCACGGACACGTGTTCCTCTTGGTCCAAACAATTTGTCGGAAAGATGTAGTTTAAAGGCAAGTAGCGCATAAGTAACGGCCCCGACTCCTCCACATAAAAGAATTAGGAAAAACGCTGTGATTTTGTGGTCCGGACTTAAAATATGTGCAAGTGGGAAATAGAAAATACCCACAACAAGTGACATAATCAAGGTTAAAAAAGAAAATAAGGTCACACGCCTTGCAATAAGTGCAAAAAGAAAAAATGTGCATAGCGTTTAATAATCATAATCATAAAGATACATGAAACCGCATACCCAAGCCCAGTGGCTAGAACAGAACCTTTGGCTTCAAACAACATAACAAGCGGCATTTGTAAAACGGACTTTGTGAGTAAACCTAACAATAGACCTAGCACAGTGAATCGTTGCTCATCAATTCCTTGTAAAACGGCAGCTGTTACACTGAAAAGTGAAAAAAGAATCGCAAATGGTGCGGAAAACTGTAAAAGTGCTGTTCCAGCATCGCTTGCTTGGAAAAAGACAGTAAAAAGTGGACGAGCTAGTAAAGTAATCCCAATACATGCCGGAATCGTTAGAAACAACAAGATTTGAAATACATCATTTAACTGACGTTTCACTTGTTCATGCTCTTTTCTAACATAAGCGGCTGTAACAAGCGGAACTAGTGCCATTGAAAAAGCAATCGCAAGCGTTCCTGGAATCAAAATAAGCTTCTGGATATCAAAGTTAATAATCGCAACATAGCTATTGACTTTATGAGCGGAAAGCCCTATATACTGCAGGACACGCCCAAGTGTAAATTGGTCAATCAGCTGATAGAGCGAAGTTGCAGAACCGACAATAATAAAAGGAATAGCTGACAAAATAATTTGCTTGTAAAGCGTTGGAATGGATACTCGAAGCTCTCCTCTGTCTTCTAGAAGCATTTGATCGAGTCCCTTTTTTTCGTTTGGTGAAATACCACATCAAAATAGCTAAACTTGCAAGGGCTCCAACGAATGCAGAAAATGTAGCTAAACTAATAGCTGTCACAACCGAGCCTTTGACAATATACATAACAACAAATGTGCTACCAAGTAAAAAAGCAATCCGAACGATTTGCTCGACAACTTGCGAAACAGCCGAGGGGCCCATTGAATTGTATCCTTGGAAAAAACCACGCAATAAGCTCATTACAGGAATAATAAGAAGTGCGAAGCTCACAGCACGAATCACTCGGATACCATCTTCAAGACTATACCCTCCCTCTAATTGTTGCAGACTAGCAAGGAAAGGTGCAAGAGAATACATCGCGATAAAACAAATGATACCAGAAAGAATCATTAAGTAAACGCCTGTTTTAAATAATCGTCGTCCGATTTTATACTCTTCCATCGCATTATATTTGGCAATATATTTAGCAATGGCAAGTGGAATTCCTGCTGTTGCTACACTCAAAAAAAAGTTGATATGGCACATAGCCAAAGTTATATAGTAATGCCGGTTTATCTCCGCCAATAATAGCATAAAACGGGATAACGTACAAAATCCCGAGCACCTTAGAAATCAGTGTCCCGAGAGTTAAGATAAATGTTCCGCGAAGTAATTTCGAACCCATCCTTAAACTTCCTTTACTTTAATTTAAAATAATCTCTTGTCTACTTTACCATTTAATGATTTAAAAAAAAAAGAAGGAACTAAAAAAAGAACAGGAAAAAGCTGCTCTTTTTAGTGGCGTTCAACTTTTTTTTATCGAATAAGCAGAAGCAATTCCTAAAATAATAAGCATAAGTGGCACAAGCACACCTTGCAGAGAAAAGCCACCATTTACAATGCCTAAAATGACGGAAAAAATCATGTAAGCAATATATAGAAATTGAACGATTATGCTTGTTGTGACACCCTTTCGAAGTCGTCTGTAAACAACGAAAAATAAAACAGCAAATAATAGAAAACAAATGATATTGATAGATGTATTGATGAGTGCTTCTCGAATAATGGTTTGCGAGACTTTCACAGCCGATAAGGTCAAAAGTACTGACACAAAACCGATGATGGCAAGTAGTGCCTGAAGAAGTGAAAGTAAGGCGATAATCAGTGAAATCGTTTTGGCTTGTTTTAAATACATTTCCTGCACATTTTTCCTCTCCTTTATTACTAGAAACTTTACCATAGCTACCCTTTCTCGGTCAATCCTAACTTGGAAAACCAAAAAGGATAAAAGACCTAACGAAGGCCTCTCTTTTAGTTCTATCGACTTAAATTCTGTTTATTTGTGAATGTTTTCACGTGAAACTATTTACAAACTTTTTTTGGTAAGTTATACTATGTTTGTAATTAAGATAATACATCAAAAGAAATGAGGCAAAGTCGACTGCCACAATTTTTTTTGAGCAACAGGGACAACAAATGTCTAACCAGGACAAAAATAGTCCCTAAGATTAGGAGGAAAAGAAAATGGCGATTAAAGAAGAAACAAGTCGTGAAATTCTAGAAGTTCAAAAAATGATTGATAAGCTTGCAACTAATGGACAAAATGCTCTCAAAGAATTCGAAAGCTTTACTCAAGAACAAATTGACCATATTGTTCACGCCATGGCACTTGCCGGACTTGATCAGCATATGTCGCTTGCGAAGATGGCGGTTGAAGAAACTGGTCGTGGTTTATATGAAGATAAATGTATTAAAAATATTTTTGCAACTGAATATATTTGGAATAATATCAAAAATGATAAAACAGTTGGGATTATTAATGAAGATAAACAAAATGGAGTTATTGAAATCGCTGAGCCTGTGGGAGTTATCGCTGGCGTCACACCTGTAACGAATCCGACTTCTACCACTCTATTTAAAGCCATTATTGCGATTAAAACCAGAAATCCTATCATCTTTGCTTTCCATCCAAGTGCACAAAACTGTTCGGCTGAAGCTGCACGAGTTGTTTATGAAGCTGCTGTAAAAGCTGGCGCACCCAAACACTGTGTGCAGTGGATTGAAAAGCCTGCAATTGAAGCGACAAAACAATTGATGAATCACGATCAAGTTGCTCTTGTGCTTGCAACTGGTGGTGCTGGCATGGTGAAATCTGCTTATTCAACAGGAAAACCCGCACTCGGCGTTGGTCCTGGTAACGTTCCTGCTTACATTGATAAAACGGCTAAAATCAAACGTGCCGTAAACGATATTATTTTATCCAAATCTTTTGACCAGGGTATGATTTGTGCATCTGAACAAGCTGTCATTGTTGATAAAGAAATCGTGAAAGCGGTCAAAGAAGAGTTTCTTGCTAATGATTGTTATTTTGTAAAAGGAACTGAATTTAAAAAATTAGAAAGTTATGTCATTCATCCTGAAACGGGTTCGCTTAATCCAAATGTAGTTGGAAAATCCCCTGCTTGGATTGCTGAGCAAGCTGGATTTAAAGTTCCAGAAACTACTAAAATTTTAATTGCAGAAATTAAAGGGGTCGGAAAAAATTACCCTCTTTCTCATGAAAAACTTAGTCCAGTTCTTGCTTTTATTGAAGCAAAAGGGCAAAAAGAAGCATTTGACCGTGCTGAAGAAATGCTTGAATTTGGTGGTTTAGGACACTCTGCCGTTATTCATTCAACAGATAAAGAAGCTCAAAAAGCATTTGGTCTGCGTATGAAGCTTGCCGTATCATTGTGAACGCACCTTCTGCACAAGGCGGGATTGGTGATATCTATAATGGATTTATTCCATCACTAACCCTAGGATGTGGGTCTTATGGAAAAAATTCCGTTTCTCAAAATGTTAGTGCCACTAACCTTCTAAATGTTAAACGAATCGCAGATCGGAGAAATAATATGCAATGGTTCAAGCTTCCACCTAAAATTTTCTTTGAAAAATATTCCACTCAATATTTACAAAAAATGGAAGATGTAAATCGAGTTTTCATTGTAACGGACCCTGGAATGGTTGAATTTAAATATGTGGATGTCGTAATCGATCACTTAAATCGTCGCCAAAACGAAGTAGCCTGCCAAGTCTTCGCTGATGTTGAGCCTGATCCTTCCGATGTAACTGTCTATAAAGGTGCTGAAATGATGAAAGACTTCAAACCAGATTGTATCATCGCGCTTGGTGGCGGTTCTGCGATGGATGCTGCAAAAGGAATGTGGCTTTTCTATGAACATCCGGAAGCTTCATTCTTTGGACTTAAGCAAAAATTCTTGGATATTCGCAAACGGACTTTCAAATATCCAAAATTAGGTGAAAAAGCTAAATTTGTTGCTATTCCAACAACCAGTGGTACGGGGTCTGAAGTAACGCCGTTCGCAGTCATCACTGATAAAGAAAACAACATTAAATATCCGCTTGCAGACTATGAATTAACACCGGATGTAGCCATTGTCGATAGTCAATATGTAACCACTGTTCCAGCACACATCACTGCTGATACTGGAATGGATGTACTAACACATGCAATTGAGTCTTATGTTTCAGTCATGGCGAGCGACTATACAAGAGGTCTTTCTATCCGCGCTATTGAACTTGTTTTTGAAAATCTACGTGACTCTGTGCTTACTGGCGATGAAGATGCACGCGAAAAAATGCACAACGCTTCTGCCCTTGCAGGAATGGCATTTGCCAATGCTTTCTTAGGGATCAATCATAGTTTAGCTCACAAGATTGGGCCTGAATTCCACATTCCGCATGGTCGTGCCAATGCAATTTTAATGCCACATGTTATCCGGTATAATGCTGAAAAGCCAAGAAAACATGCTCTATTCCCTAAATATGAAAGCTTTAAAGCAGATGAAGATTATGCACGAATTGCAAGAATCATCGGGCTAAAAGCAAATACAACTAAAGAAGGTGTGGAGTCCCTTATAGATGCAGTTATCAAGCTAGGAAAAGATGTTGGTATTGATATGAGTCTTAAAGGACAAAACGTGGCGAAAAAAGACTTTGACACGGTCGTTGACACACTTGCTGATCGGGCATTTATGGATCAATGTACAACTGCCAATCCAAAACAACCACTTGTAAGCGAACTAAAAGATATCTATATCAAAGCTTACCAAGGTGTTTAAGTTGTAAAGTAAGAGAGCTCTCCCCTCTTTCGTTTGAAGGAGGGGTTTTTCTCATACTCAAGTAGTAGATAAAATCAACCTCAGGCTTAATGCCTGATTCTTTGATGTTAGTTATAATAAAATAGATTGATTAATAATTGTCTGAAGGAGTGAGAAAATGACGGAAACAGTATTACAACTAGACAATGTCTCAAAAAAAATTGGGCAAAAAGAAATTGTACATAACATTAGCTTTGACGTTCGAAAAGGGGAAGTTTTTGGTTTACTCGGCCCAAATGGTGCTGGAAAAACAACCATTATTCGTTCCATTGTTCGATTAATCAAAAAAACAAGTGGCGAGGTGCACATCAGTGGTGTCAATGTCGATGAAAATTTTAAAGATGCCATAAAAAATGTCGGAGCGATTATCGAAAATCCAGAATTTTATATGTATATGTCTGGTTTTAACAACTTAAAGCAATTTGCGCGAATGAGTCGCAAAGATATCCCACAAGAGCGTTTCGTGGAAATAGTGGAACAAGTCAAGCTCAGTCATGCTATTCACAATAAGGTAAAAACTTATTCACTAGGAATGCGGCAACGGCTTGGACTTGCCCAAGCACTTATTCATGAGCCAGATTTATTAATTCTTGACGAACCAACAAATGGTCTCGATCCACAAGGAATGCGCGAATTTCGTGAACTAATTCGGTCACTTGCACAAAATGGGACTTCTGTTTTGATTTCGAGTCATTTATTAAGTGAGATTCAGCAAATTACAGATCGCTTTGCTATTATCAATCATGGCAAGCTCACACACATTGAAAGCATGCATGAACTTGAAAAAGAAGCAAAAGTAACGATTCAGCTAGAAGTTTCGGATCCCGAGGCTGCTAAGTTAGTATTAGAATCTCTTGATATTGAAATAAAGGCACAAGTAGAGCAGCAGTTGACGCTAGAACTTGCTAGTGATTTCGTTCCTGAAATTGCCCGCTCACTGGTAAAAGCTAATATTGATATTTTGGAGCTTGCAAAAGTCCATGTTTCACTTGAAGATCGCTTCTTAGCATTGACGAACGGGGGAGAAACTAAATGAACTTAATAAAAAATGAATGGCAGAAATTATTGCTTCGTAAATCCAGTTGGATCATGCAACTTGTTCTCGTTCTCATGGTTTTCTTAATGGCACTGCTACTATTCTTTGTCAATAAAACGATCAATACCTCTGAGGGTTCAGGAGAAGCTCCTCGTGGCGTTACTCAGCATTTTGATGCTTCTGGTCAGCCCATTTCTGAAGATCAATATAATAGTATCGCTAAAAACGATAGTGAAAAAGCAAAGCAAATTCAAACAAAAGTACTTTCGCCAAAAGATTCTGTAGCCGCTTTGAAAATGCAAAAGAAAGCAGTCACTGATAAACAAACTAAGGAAGAGCTTCAGCGGCAAATTGATTACTATCAAGTTTATGCCGATAAAGGAAAAACACCTCTTGAATCCGCTGGAGGACCAGATGGTGCCCAATTTTTCGGAAGTTTAGCTCAAGAAGCTAGTATTGCAACAATTTTAGTTGTTATCATAGCGAGTACCATTGTCGCCTCTGAGTTTTCTGGTGGAACAATCAAATTGCTTCTAACTCGACCTTATTCTCGTTCACAAGTTCTTGCATCGAAACTGATCATTTGTATTATTTATGCAGTAATTTCAAGTATTGTACTATTCGTGTCCTCCTTGCTCTTTTCACTTATGCTTGGTAGCGAGTCATACAGCTTACCGCTCGCTCCAGCGACCGGTTCACTTAACGCATATGAAATGGCTCTAAAACTAACTGGAACAAATTTTGTCTTAATGCTCACTTTCTTGAGTATTGCTTTTCTATTCTCTTCCGTTGTTCGTTCACAAGCACTCGCCGTCGGGGTTGGGATTGGAGCTTTATTTTCAGGAAATATCATCGCTACCTTTCTTCCGCTTGCCATTGCTAAATATGACTGGTTGAAATGGCTAATCTTTAACCTCTTCCAACTGAACTCAATGGCTCTTGGAAATGAAGTTGCTGGCGGTCTTGCAATGTGGCAAGTGATACTTACATTATTTGCTTATATCATTGTTATTCTTGGATTTACCTTTTATATCTTTAAAAAGCGAGATGTCGCTTTAAGTTAATTAAAAAACGAGAGGAGACCATTCGCAGGTTTCCTCTTTTTTAGACTTGATTTAAACTATGCAGCGGGCAGGAAAGAACGTGATCGTCTAGCACTCCAACAGCCTGCAGATACGAATAAATAATAACGGGTCCAACAAATTTAAAGCCTCGTTTTTTCATATCGCGACTTACTCGCTCAGATAGTTCATCTTGTGCTGGCATATCTGCTTCGCTTTCAAACTGGTGAATCACCCGTTTGTGACTTGTAAAGTGCCAAATATAGGAAGACAATGACCCGAACTCCGCTTGAACTTTAAGCGCTGCCTGGGCATTCGTTTTAACAGCTTGGATTTTTAAACGATTGCGAATTATTCCTTCATCGTGACGTAGTTCTTCCAATTCTTCTTCCGAAAGGTTCGCACACTTTTCGATGTCAAAATGAGCAAACGCTCTTTTGTACGCTTCCCGTTTATTTAAAATAGTTCGCCATGAAAGCCCAGCTTGTGCCCCCTCTAAATTCAACATTTCAAATAAATAGCGATCGTCATAACTTGGAACACACCATTCTTCATCATGATATTGTTGTTCACGTTCACTGCTTTTTGCCCAGTTACAGCCTGTTTCTTCTTCCACTCCTACCGCTCCCTTTCACTAATGAATTAAAATATAATATGTACTCATAAAAGCCGCCACAAAAAAAACCACACAAGCAAAAAAAGCAGACGTCCACTGCGTCGCTCCGTAATGCCAATTGTCAAACTTATAGCAATAAAAAGTAATAGTAAAAAACGATTTAAATGTAAATTCACACTAAAGAAAAGACAAACGCTTGCAAGAAACACACCAAAAGCTACGACTACAATAATCTGCCAAGTACTTTTTTTTCATTTCAATTCTCGCTTTCGTTAACATATCATTTATTATAGAACATTCGTTCTCTTTTTACAAGTCAAAAAGAAGGCAGTCGTTACCCGTAAACTGCCTTCTTTTTTAAATCAACTTAATTTTTCACGCAAGACCATCGGTAAAATTCCACCATTGCGATAGTAATCAATTTCTACTTCAGAATCAAACCGTACGATCGCATCAAAAGTTTTAAACGAACCGTCTTCTGAAACTGCTGTCACCTTGACTAGGCTTTTTGGCTCAACTGATTCTCCCACTTCGACAGAGATTGTTTCACGTCCAGTCAGACCAAGTGTTTCTGCACTCTCGCCTGCCATAAATTGTAGAGGCAAAACACCCATCATGACAAGGTTCGACCTGTGGATCCGTTCATAGCTTTTGGCAATCACAGTCTTAATGCCAAGCAAGTTTGTTCCTTTTGCTGCCCAGTCACGTGAAGAGCCCATTCCATAATCATCGCCTGCTAAGATGACAAGCCCCGTACCAGTTTCTGCATATTTTTGAGCCGCATCGTAAATGGACATGACTTCTTCTGTTGGGAAATAAGTTGTATAGCCGCCTTCTGTTCCCTCAGCAATTTGATTTTTAATTCGAATATTAGCAAAGGTCCCGCGCATCATGACATCGTGATGTCCCCGTCTTGAGCCATAGGAATTGAAATCGCGAATCGCGACGCCCCGTTCACGCAAGAATTTTCCTGCCGGCGTATCCTTTCCAATCGCTCCCGCTGGTGAGATGTGGTCTGTTGTCACAGAATCGCCAAACTTTCCAATGACCCGAAGACCTGAAAGTGGTTCAACAAGACCAGGCTCTTTTGATAGATATTCAAAAAATGGCGGGTTAGCAATATACGTCGATGCCTCGTCCCAACTATAAAGTGGTTCGTCTGTTGTTTCGATTGCATTCCATGTTGAGTTATCATCAAATACATGGGCATACTGTTCACGGAAAAGTTCTGGTGTGACAGTTTCTTTCACAAGCGCCTTCACTTCAGCAGATGACGGCCAAATGTCTTTCAAATAATATTCTTTTCCGTCGTTTCCTCGCCCAATTGCCTCATTTTCCAAGTCAATATCCGTTGTTCCTGCCAGTGCATAAGCCACGACAAGAGGAGGAGAAGCGAGAAAATTCGCTTTTACTAACGCGTGGATTCGTCCTTCGAAATTCCGATTCCCACTTAAAACAGCTGAAACAAGCAAGTCATTATCTAAAATCGCTTGTTCGATTTCTTCTTTTAAAGGCCCAGAGTTCCCAATGCAAGTCGTACAGCCATAACCTACTAAATCAAAGCCAAGTTTTTCTAAATAAGGTAGAAGCGCTGCTTTTTCTAAATATCCCGTCACAACCTTTGAACCTGGCGCTAAAGAAGTTTTTACATATTTAGGTACTTCAAGTCCTAACTCTACTGCACGCTTCGCAACAAGCCCTGCTGAAAGCATGACGTATGGATTAGATGTATTCGTACAACTTGTGATTGCGGCTATCGCAACAGCTCCTGTCCGCATGATTGATTCGTCACCATTACCGTAAACCACTTTCACTTGTTTATCAAATTCACTAGGTTCAAGACCAAAGCCTCGATTTCCAGCTGGTTTCGTAATCGAATCTTCAAAGGTTTGTTTCATTTTTGAAAGCGGAATTAAATCTTGTGGACGTTTCGGTCCAGATAAATTCGCCTCAATTTCAGCAAGATTAATCTCAACGATTTCAGTGTATTCAGGGTCTTCGGAAGTAAAAAACAAGTGATTGGTCTTGAGATATTCTTCTACAAGCTTGATTTGCGCTTCACTTCTACCCGTCAGTCGTAAATAATCAAGCGAATCCTGATCAACAGGGAAAAAGCCGCAAGTTGCTCCGTATTCAGGTGCCATATTCGCAACGGTTGCACGATCAGCTAGCGGCAATGAAGAGACGCCTGGACCAAAGAATTCAACAAACTTACCCACTACTTTTTTCTCCCGTAAAACTTGGGTCACTTTTAGCGCAAAATCAGTTGCTGTTGCACCGTTTGGAAGCTCTCCAGTTAAACGCACACCAATCACTTCAGGAATAGCAAAATAAGATGGTTGACCAAGCATGCCCGCTTCTGCTTCAATACCACCAACGCCCCATCCTAAGACGCCAAGCCCGTTGATCATCGTTGTATGACTATCCGTTCCAACCAAACTATCGGGATATGCTGTAATCTCACCCTCGGTTTCTTTTTTCAGCACAACGCTTGCAAGATATTCCAAATTGACTTGGTGGACAATCCCCGTCGCTGGAGGAACTGCGCGATAATTGTCAAATGCCTTTTGTGCCCAATTTAAAAACTGATACCGTTCCATATTGCGTTTAAACTCAAGTTCCATATTGATCTTTAAAGCTTCAGGATTAGCATAACTATCGACTTGAACAGAGTGATCGACTACGAGATCCACTGGAATTTCTGGATTGATTTTTTCGGGATCACCGCCCATATCGTGCATCGCTTTTCGAAGTGACGCCAAATCAACTACCGCTGGAACTCCAGTGAAATCCTGCAAAATAACACGTGCCGGTTTAAAAGGAACGTCTCCGTGATTTTCTTGCGGATTTTTTGACCAGTTTGCAAGGTTTTCAACATGCTGATCCGTTAACACTCGCCCATCATTTTGACGTAAAACAGATTCCAGTAACACTCGAATGGAATACGGCAATCGGTTAATTTTCACATTTGGATTTTCTTCAAGTACTTTCAAATCATAATAATAAATCGTTTCTCCATCCAACTCAAAGGATGTTTTGGCTTTTTCTTTCCAGTTCGTCATCTTCGTCTCCTCCTTAATCGAAGCGCTCTCTTTTTCATTGTACTGGAATCCAATCGATAAGTAAACTAGGATAAACCTTTTTCTTTTTAATAACTTTTTCTTATAAAAAAGTGCTTTTTCTTTCAAAAAAACCGACAGTTTTCTGTCGGTTTTTCACTAGGTATCCATTTATCTGGCCAAAATCAAAATTTTACCAGCTTCAAGTCCTTGTACAAAATCTGCTATCTGTTGTTCAGTCAAATCAAAGTCCTCTAAGAGCCTTGTAACAGATTTATCATCCGTTCTTGAGAACCATTTTGCAAAAGGCCCCGCTGCATAAAGAGAGCCCCCATCTGGCCGGTACACTTGCGGGATCACAAGTCCGCCACTTAATGACTGTAAAATCCCTGAAATAGCACCAAACGCTTCTTCATTCACTGGTCGTTCAATGTCCGTATCCGTATCTTCTGCTACTTCACGGCTAACCTTTTTTTTGTTTAGCTAACACTGATAGATCTTCTTTGGAATAGCCATCTTTTATTAACTGTTCAATTTTCGTCTTTGCTTCTGCTTCTGTCTCTGTTTCAAACACTTCCCATTTTTTCATCAGAGTCCCTCCTCGTTCATATCTAAAATCGCCTTAATTTCATCGGTCGAAAGTTGATGTAGAAATTGCTCACCTGGTTTAATCAACTGATCGACTAATGCTTGTTTTGTTTTCTGTAAGTCATAAATTTTTTCTTCAATTGTCCCTTTCGTAATCAAACGAATCACTTGAACCACTCGTTTTTGGCCGATGCGATGAGCTCGGCTAGCTGCCTGCTCCTCAATTGCTGGATTCCACCAAAGGTCAAATAAAATGACAGTATCTGCGCCGGTTAAATTAAGACCCGTTCCACCAGCTTTTAATGAGATTAAAAATAAATCTTTTTCGCCTTCATTAAAAGCATCAGCCATCTCAACTCTTGACTTACTAGAAGTTTTCCCATCCAGATAAAAGAAATCTAGCCCATCTTTTTGAAGCTCCTTCCCAATCAACTTCAACATAGAAGTGAACTGAGAAAAAATTAAAATACGCTGACCATTTTCATTCGCAGCACGGACTGTATCCATCAACTGATTCAACTTACTAGATTCCCCGATATAGTTTGCATCAAACATTCGGGGATCACAGCAGATCTGCCGTAAGCGAGTGAGTCCAGCTAGGAGCTTGATCCGTTCTGCCCCACTTGTAAGCGATGAACGAGCTAGATCTTCTTGAATTCGTTCTAAATATGCAAGATACAAGCTTTTCTGCTCAGTCGTTAACTCTGAATACAGATTCGTTTCGATTTTTTCCGGAAGTTCTTTCACAACCTCTTGTTTTAAGCGGCGAAGCAAGAACGGACGTATCAGTTCAGCTACTCGTTCATGTTTTAAATCCTTAAATTTGCGAAGCGGCGGGAAAAAACCAGGCATAATCGTTTGAAATACCGCCCAAAGTTCATCTGTCGAATTTTCAAGCGGCGTTCCACTAAGTGCAAAATGTGTCCGTGCTTGGATGGAGCGAACTGCTTGCGAAGCCTTTGTAGCGTAATTCTTAATGTTTTGTGACTCATCCAAAATAACCGTATGAAACTGTTTGGTTTGAAAAAAAATCTTGATCTTGCCGCAAAGTGGGATAAGAAATTAAATAAACTTGATTCCTTTCAATTTGCTCAATTTGTTTTTCACGCTTTTCTTTGTTTCCTTGGATAATCGTAACTGGAACTTGTGGGGCAAAATTGCGGAACTCATTCAGCCAATTGTATAGAAGTGAAGCAGGCGTCACGATGAGAATCGGAGCAAGCTGTTCTTTTTCTTCTAGCTCAGAAAGCAAATACGTAATCGTTTGGATCGTTTTTCCAAGTCCCATATCGTCCGCTAAAATGCCTCCAAGGCCATATTTTGAAAGAGACTTCATCCAGTTAAATCCCGTCACTTGATAATCACGTAAAGAAGCCTTCAATCCTTTTGGTAAATCAAAGTGAGTTTCTTTTTCATGTTGAATGGTTTCTAACAACTCATTGTAGTTTCGACTAAATTGACTATGCAACTTTTGATCCTTAGAAAAGGTCTCATAAAGCTGAATTCCTCGATATACAGGAACTTGAACCGTTGATTTTAACGCATTCTTTCGCAAATCTAGGAATTCAATCATGCGAGCCATTTCTCGGTAAGCTTTGTCTTCAAGCGAGAGGAAACGACCGTTCTTCAAGCGATGAAAGGCTTTTTTCTCTTTTAACGAAACCAGCACATCTTGAATTTCATCCTCTGGGATTCCTTCAAAATCAAATGAAATGGAAAGCAAGCCGCTATCTTTCGTTAAATCAAAGGAAGTAACTGCTTCGACTTGTTTTTGAATCATTTCTTCCAGTTCCTCCGCCATATGAACTGTAACCAATTTTTTAAGTTTAGGAATCACTCGGTAATAAAATTGATAAAGTTTCTCGTCATCTGCTTGAAGTACCATCCGATCAGCGGAAAACAAAATCGGAGAATTCTCGATTAAATGCATGATATAGTTTTCTTTCTCAATATCACGCAAAATCACTTGGCGACCTCGCGCTTCAAGCTCTTCAGTTTGAAAAGGATCAAAACTCTGACTCCCGTACCTGTAAATGAGCTGCAGCTGGTGCTTATCCGCTTCAAATGGTGTAATGTAAAGCTCTGCAATAAGCTCCTCTTGCTCAATTCTTGTTTCAATTTCTTCATCCATCTCTACACGTCCACTTTTTTGCAAGACAGGAAGGACATAGGAAACCATTTCCCCTAGTTTTTTTTTCAGGAAACTGAATGATATCGCTTTTAGCAATTTGCTGAAACTCTTTCAGTGGCGCAAGCGCTTCCCAATTTTTTTTCGCTTAAAAAATGTACCGTCCCATCTAGAAAAACAGCTCGGTATAAGTCCAGAAAAATTGCTTGTTGTAACGACTCAAACTCAATTTGGTATTCGCCTTCTGCGACTTCTATGAAACGATAACTAAAATCCAAGTTTTCTTCAGTTACTAAAAACTCAGGATACTGTATCGTGACATCATTTTTTTCCGTTACAATTTGGAATAAGCTTGACCGCTCGCTAATTTGTTCAAGAAGTAGCTTCGCTTCATTTGGTGGGATCAAAAGGCGTTTGTCTTCCCTGTAGTTTCGAGCAAAAGAATCCAGTTCGGTATCATAGAGCTTCGAAGCTTCATAGATTCGCGTAAGTTGTTTCAAAACCGACCAGTCACCAGAATCAAATTCATAATCATTTGGGTCATAAGTAAATCGACTTGTAAATTCTAAAATGCGTCCTTCTTTAATAGCTTCAAGAAAGCTCCCGATTTGTTTCACTACATAAACCCGTTCTGGACCAACTTTTAATTCTAAAGCTAGTCGGTTCATCTGATTTTCTGGAAAAACTTTGATGATAAATTGAATGTTCAAAAGTTCGCGACTCGTCGCAACTTCTCCTTCAAAACGTTGTTCAGAATTTGTTTTAAAAAGCGAAAGCAGTGTTTCCGATTCTTGCTCCAGAATTCGAGCTCTCAGGCTTTGTTTTTTTTATTTCATGCTTGAACTCTTCATCCTTCAAAAAAGCAGCATAAATGTGTTTACAGACCCGTTCTCCGTATTTATGGGCGGAACAGGTACAGTCAAATAAATGTTCTCCATACTTTTCGACTCGCTCACCGTCTTCAAAAAAAATAGTTGTCCTGTTCTTTTACTATTGCCGTTTCGCGGAGCATTTGTTTAGCTACTTGTTTAATTTGATAGGGAATCATCTCATCTTGAATATTGACGCTTTGACTCAAAACTTCACTTCCCTCTCTAAATTTCTTTTAATACTCCATTCTACCATAAAACAAGCATTTTAGCAGATGAATCGCCTTCTTTATTCGATTCCGAAAAATTGGGTTTTGCTGCCATCATTTGTTGCTGTCACTTCAAGTCGAGCAGGTATTCGCTCCTTTAACTCAGGCACGTGCGAAATAATACCGACTAGTCGTCCATTTTCTTGCGTTTCAATTAAACATTCAATCGCCATTTCAAGAGATTCCGGATCGAGCGTGCCAAACCCTTCATCGATAAACATTGTATCAAGAGAAACACCGCCTGCCATTTCTTGAACAACCTCTGCAAGCGCAAGGGCAAGAGCGAGTGATGTTTTAAAACTTTCTCCACCAGAAAGCGTTTTAACATGTCTTGATGCGCCCGTATATGCGTCAAACACTTCCAGCTCCAAACCACTTTGCGTATTCCCTTTTGCCCGTTCAAGTTTTCGTTTTAATTCAAAGCGCCCACTTGTCATCTTTAGAAGACGTGCATTGGCGTGATAAATAATCGTATCAAGAAATGTTGCGAGCACGTAGCGTTCAAATGTAAGACGCAATTCATTTTTTCCGTGAGTCGTGTCAGCTAGCAAACCTACATCCGCATAATCAGCCGCAAGTTGTTCTAGCTTGCTCTTAGTTTCCATAAAAGCTTGTTTTTGTTCAGAAATAAAGCGTTTATTTTCTCGAGTTTCAGCTGCTGTTTGTTCTTTTTCTAACCGCTCTTGTTTTACAACTTCAAATCCTTGCTGTATCCGTTCAAGATCTGGCTTTTCGACTTCTTTTAATTTACGTTCAAGCTGAAGGATCCGCTCTTTCACGACGAGGCGTTCATCTTCGTAGGTTTTAACCTCTTTTTCGATTGTTTCTTGCTCATTTTCAGAAAGTAAAGCTTCTTCAAAACTTGCAAAATCAGTGAACTCACGCTTTGAAAGTTCTCTCTTAAAGCGTTTTGCTTCTTGTGCTTGTTCTTCCTTTAATTGTTCCTCATAAGCATGCTGGTTTTTAAGCCCTGTTTCCGCTGAAACCACCTGCTCGTTTTGCTTGCTTAATTCTTCTTGAACTCTCTTTTCGCTTTCCAAATGGCGATCTAGTGCTTGTTTAATTTTGTTTTTCATCGCAAAAAAGGTTTCTTCATTTCGTAAATTTTCTGGAATTGCTTGTTCTAAAAGACCGATTTCTGTTTCTGTCACATAACGTTTTCGCTCTTTATTTTCCTTTTCCATTTGAAGACTTGAAAGTTCTTCGCTCAGTCGTTCTTTTTGCTGCGTTTTCTTGGCGTTTTCTTCTATTAACTGCGTTTTTTCTTCAAGCGCCACATCCATTTCCTGCTTTGCTTGCTTTTGCTCTGTAAGAAATGTTTGCAGTTCTTCTGCTCTTTTTTGCCAGCTTTCTAATTCGTGAAGATCTAACGGTTCACCTTGCTCCATCTGCCACTCCAGCTGACGATTTTGTTCCTCTAGATACTGGCGTTGTTCTTGAAATGTTTCAAGTTTTGCTTGCTCTTTTTCAAGCGCATTTGCTTCTTCATTTGCCTCATGAAAAGTAGCCGGATGGGGATGATCATGGGCGCCACATACGGGACAAGCTTCGCCATCAACTAGTTTCAATGCTAAAACGGCCGCTTGTTCTTTTCGAACAATTTCAAGCTTCTGCTGTACAATACGCGCTTGCTCTTTTTCTTGTTGTTGTTTTCTTTCTAATTCAGCAAGGATTTTTTTGTTGCTGTTTTTGCCAAGATTGAATGGCTCTGGCTTGTTGTTCTTTTTCTTTTAATTCAGCAAGGATCTTTTCTGCCCGATTTTGTTCAACCAGCAATTCATATCTTTTGCCTTCAATAGCTGCTCTTGTGTCAATTTGTCTTGTTAAACGTTCAGTTTCTTGACTTAGCTGCCGAAAAACTTCTTCTTTCTCAAGAAAAAGACGTTCTGCTTTTTCAAAATCTTGCTGTGCCAGCTGGTATTCCTGCTTTTTCGTTTCAAGCTGTTTTAGTTTCGGCTCTAATTCCTCAAATTGAAATAAATTATGACGCCACTTTTCCACACGCTCGCTTTCTTTTTGAAGCTCCTCTTGTTCTTCTAAAAGTTGTGCTTGTTCAAATTTAAATTGCTTTACCTGGCTTTCAAGTTCTACTTTTTTTTTGATTTTCTTGCTTTAATTTTTCATCAAAGCGAAGAAGTTGTTCGCGCATTTGACGAAGCGGTTCAGCTTTTCTTGCCTGTTTCAACTTTGTTGCATAAATCTCCATTTCAGCTTGCTTTTCATTGAGGCGTTTTTCATTTTCTTTCGCCGAATCAAGCTCCGAAAAATCTACTAATGTCTTTTCAGCAAGTGTAACTTGTTGGGCAGCTTCTAGTGCTTTTTGCTGAGCGACTTGTAACGCCTGATCTGCCTCTAGATAAATTTCGGCAGATGCTTTCTCTTTTTCCTCAAGCTCTGCTAAATTTTCAGCAAGCGTCTTAGAAGTGTCGTTCAGTTCTACTCGTTCTAAAATTTTAGCGAGCTCAGCTTCTGCATGTCCCGCTTTTTCTTCGAGCTCCTTTTTGCTTTTCAATCAGTCTTTCCTCTACCCGCTTATAATAAATCGTATGTGCAAGGCGTTGTAAAATCTGTTCTTTTTTCTTACTATCTGAGACTAGTAATTCACGAAATTCACCTTGCGGAATCATTAAAATTTGCCTAAATTGATCAACATTCAGTTGGATAATCTCTTTTAGTTGCTGTTCTACTTCTTGAACAGAGCTCGCTAATAATTTTTCTTCTCCTCGCCTGATTTCATAGAGTTCCGCTTTATGCGGAATCGTTCGCATCCCTTCTCCTCGTGCTTTTGGGACTTCTTGCTTTGGACTGCGTTTAATCCAGTAAATTTTATCATGTATTTTAAACGTAAGTTCAACCGTAGTAAGTTCAGAAGCAGTTGCAAAATCGCTTCGAAGTGTGGCACTATCTCGGTCAGCTAAATTGGCAGTCCCGAATAAAGCAAAACTGATTGCATCAAAAATAGTGGATTTCCCTGCTCCTGTCTTCCCGGAGATAACAAAGATTCGTTCATTACCAAGCTTTGTGAAATCGATTTCTTCTCGTTCTTTATAGGCTAAAAAAGCCGTCATGGAAAGCTTAAGTGGGCGCATCAGTTTTCCTCCTTTCGGACTTCGTTGAAAATAGCTGTCATCAAATCAACTTGCTTCTTCGTCAAACTTTCTCCCCGGACGTGCTCAAAAAACTGATCAAATAATTCAATGTCGTCTTTTTTCATTAATTCTTCAAATCGATCTTCATTTTGCGTCGTAATCTCGAGCTTTTTCCGTTCAAGATGTAAAATATTAGGATAAAATGGACGAAGTTTTCCGATGGGGTCTATTAAGGCCCCTTTATCTTCTAGACGAATGGCTAAGTAATCTTCTGGATGATCTAAGAGGTTAGTTGTCAAATCCTGCAATGTTCCGCTTTCCATTCGCATATCTTTTTGAGGAATTAAAGGTACTTCTCGAACTTCTGTAAGCTTATTCCCCGAAAAGGAGACGATGCGTACACTTTTTTGATCTTGGCTTTCTGAAAACGAATATTTTAACGGAGAGCCACTGTAGTATATTGTAGGATGTGAAATGGCATGTGGATGATGTAAATGACCGAGTGCCACATAGTCGAAACCGTCAAAGGCGGTTGTTGAGACTCGGTCAACATTGCCAACTGAAAGCTGCCGCTCAGAATCAGATGGAATTCCCCCTGCAACAAAGGCATGTCCCACAAGAATTTGTGCTTTCGAAGAGTCCCAAACTGAACGAATTTGTTTCGTAATGGCTTGCATCGCATCTTCATAACTGCGAATTTCATCATCTTGCATAAGTTCACGTACAAGTGCGGGCTCATGATAAGGGACGAGCCAAATTTCTGCTTCAGCTAGCGAAATCGGTTCAATCGTTTTCATCAATTTTCCTGCCATAAAAAGCTGTGTATTTTTATACCATGCGGAGCCGAAATTTAGCCGTTCCGCACTATCATGGTTGCCGCTAATCGCATAAATGGGCAATTTAAGTTCCACGTTCCAGTGAAACAGGGTATCATTTAACAAGCTGACAGCGCTTGTTGGAGGAACGGAACGATCATAAAGATCCCCTGCAATAATAATTCCATCCACTTCTTCATGTTTAATAATTTTTGTGATTTCATTTAAAATATAACGCTGATCTTCAAGCATGGAAACCCCCGAAACGATTTTTCCTAAATGAAGATCTGCTGTATGTAAAAGTTTCATAATAACCTCTTTTTCTTTTTTTATTTCTCTTTTTATGAGGTGCAAAATCCTTCTTTTTTGGTATACTAGTAATTGAATTAGGTTTTTTAGGGAGTTGAAGCTGTTGTTTTACCGATTTGCAAAAAGTGCCGTTCATTTCATTTTAGCCATCATTGGTGGACGATTTCAAGTACAAAATAAAGAAAAAATCATCGAAGGGCCTTATGTTGTTGTTTCCACGCATACTTCTTGGATTGAAATAATCTATCTCGGGTTTGCCCTTTATCCAACGCCCATTCATTATATGGCGAAACAAGAACTTTTCAAAGGGAAAATGTTGAACTGGCTAATGACTCATTTAAATGCTTTTCCTGTTAACCGCAGTAATCCTGGGCCAAGCGCGATCAAGGCACCTATTCGATTGCTTAGACAAGGGAAAGTTGTTGGGATTTTCCCAAGTGGAACACGTAAGCAAACTAATCTTCATTTAAAGCGAGGCGCCGTTACGATTGCTTATAAAGGAAATGTCCCACTGCTTCCGGCGGTTTACGATGGACCCAAAAACTTTAAAGAAATCATTAAACGAAAACGGGTTATTATTCGTTTCGGCGATGCGATTCAAGTTCATGATACGGAACAAGAACAAAAACTCGTTTTGGAACAAAAATCAGATGAACTTATGAAAACTTTCGAAGCCTTGCAAGCTGAAATTGAGGCAACGAAAAATAAATAAAAGCATGTGGGCAAAAAAGCCCGCATGCTTTTATTTTGGAGTTACATCGTATCGGTTAAGATATCAGAACCCTCAAGTTTATTGTCTTCTAAGATCGTTTTGATTTCTTTTGACGCCTTTTCAAGTGCCTTATCTGCTTTTGCAGTGTCAGGCTTATCAGCTTTTAAAGCTTCCGCTTCTTTCCCATAAGCACTGCTTAAATCCTTCAGAGCGACCTCAAATTTCTTAGTTGATTTGCCTAAATCAGGAACTTTTTTCTTTTTTTTAGCATATCTGATACATTTTGAGCCGAGACAGAAGCTTTTTTCGCAAGTTCCGAAAGTTCTTGTTCACTTGGTTTTGGATCAGCAGTTTGCGCCTGTGTATAAGCACTGAAATCCGCATTTTTATCCGATATTTTCGAAACAAGATCCATGTAATAATCAAGTACTTTTTCTTTACTTGAAGAGGATGTCTTGTTGTCATCTTTTTTATCACTACTTTCCTTACCACCTGATGAACATGCGGCAAGTGAAAGTACTAAAACAAACATTAACAAACTAATAGCAATTTTTTTTCAAACCTTTCTCCTCCTAAAATCCTTTTTATGTAGCTAAAACACTACATTTTTTTATAATGATTTGGCTTTAGCCTTTTACAAATTATCCTTGAGCCTTTTCTCAGACATTTCCGCTGATTTTGCAAGACCACGCGCAACTGCTTTATACTGAAAGTACATCGCAACACGCCAAGGAACGATCATTGCAAAAGCCATAATCCAAAACATACCTGCTAGTTCGCCGACTTCTACGCTCCCGCTGATCCAGTATTTCAAAACAATTCGAATCAAAAGCAGAGCCATAAGCAAGATCGGAAAAGATTTCGTTCGTTTGATGTACACTTCTTCATTTCGTACTTCAAACCGAGTCGTCCAAATTAAGATGAGTGAAAACACAAGTCCCATCCCTATGGCTTCAAGAATATCTAGTCCCGTTACCCAAAAATATGGAATGACGAACATAAGTGCACCCGTTGACATCATGATAGGCGGTAAAATAATTCCTTTAATAGATGCTGGGCGTTTCGATGCTTTCATTCGGATAACAATGATCATCGTTCCGAATAAAAGTGTAATTAAAATGGATACGAAAAGTGACATACTTTAATTCCTCCTAAGCGCTCATTCGTTCACCATTATAGCGCTTCTTTCAGAAAAAAGCCAAGTTTTATTTAACTGCTCTTTCGTCCAAATCCATACCACTATTTTGTAAAAGATACATGGAGTGATAGATGCCCCTCTCTTTCAAGAGCTCAGCATGTGTCCCGCGCTCAACAATTTCTCCTTTTCTTAATACGAGAATAAGATCCGCATCTTTAATCGTCGAAAGTCGATGCGCAATCGCGATTGTAGTTCGGCCTTCCCGCATTCGTCTAAGTCCCGTTTGAATCATGCTTTCTGTTTCTGTATCGATATTTGCGGTTGCTTCGTCCAATACGAGAATCTGGGGATCTGTCACAATCGTCCGGGCAAATGAAATTAATTGTCTCTGACCACTTGAAAAGGAAGCCCCTCTTTCAATCACTTTATGGTCATAACCACTTTTTAATGACTGAATAAATCGATCAGCTTGAACAAACTTCGCCGCTTCCTCCACTTCTTTATCTGTAATGGCTTGGTTATATAAACGAATATTATCGCGAATATTTCCGTAGAACATAAAGCTATCCTGTAATACAAGACCTGTTTTTTTTTCGTAATTCTGTAATCGGATAGTTTTTAATCGAGCGGCCATCAATTAAGATATCACCTTGTTCAAATTCATAAAAACGCATCATTAAATTGATAATGGAACTTTTCCCGCTTCCTGTATGCCCAACCAGTGCAACAGTCTGTCCAGGTTGTGCCGTAAAAGAGATATTTTGGAGCACATTATTCTCACCATCATAAGCAAAGGAAACGTCTTTAAATTCAATTTGCGCTTTACCCACTTTTGCACTCTTTTCAGGATATTGCGTAGGAACTTCCTCTTTTTCATCCATAATTTTAAACACGCGAGAGGCAGCTGTGATTGCTTCTTGATACATAGCAAGTCGTTCCATGACATTAAAAATGGCTTCAAGAAAACGATCAAAATAGTTAATAAAAGCATAGATTGTCCCAATTGCCACTGGACCGATTAAAGCCTCCATCCCGAAGTAACTAAGAATAATGACTACAGCAATTGCATAAAGAAAATCAATTGCGGGTCCTAGTAAAAGAGCATTAAATTTAATGTTTTTTATTCCAACGTCATAGTAATCTTTATTAATCACTTCAAACTCATCCGTTAGACGTTTCTCTTGATTGAACTCTTGAACAATCGACATGCCAGAAATGGATTCGCTAATGTTTGCATTCAGTTGACTGAGTTTTTCACGCTTAGCTCGGTAAAACTTGGAACTGTATTTCCTGTAGATAACCACAATTCCAGCAATAATTGGAAATAAAATCAAGCTGTAAAGAGCGAGCCTAACATTTAATGAAAACATTGCCACATACATTCCAATCAACATAAACAGACTTTGAATAGCGGTTGAAAGAACATTGATGAACATATCTTTAATGGCTTCTGTGTCATTCGTTACTCGCGAAACAATTCCTCCAGCTGGCGTTTGGTCAAAGTAGCGCATACCGAGTGCATGTAATTTTGAGAAGATATCTACTCGAATGCGCTCCACAATCTGTAGTGCAATTTTTTGGAAAAAGAAAAGTTGAAAATACCAAACAACAAATTTTCCAATTTCAAGTCCAATGTAAAGAGAAGCAAGAATCACGATCGCTTTTGTTTCAAAACTAAGCGGTGTTAAGTGCTGATCCAAAAACGCTCGAACGAGAAGTGGAGAAATGACTTCAGCTGCAGTTACGAGTAAGACAAGAAAGCCTGTCAAAATGAGAAGTGGAATGTGGTATTTCGTGTAGCCCATCAAGCGTTTTAATACCATTCGATGTTCTTTTCCAGTCATCGTTTCAAGCTCTTCACTTATAAGATTAGTCGCCATTTTCTTCACTCCTCTCCTCAAGTTTTTGCTCACGATACATCGCTGCATACCACCCGTCTGCCGCAATTAGTTCAGCATGGGTTCCCTGTGAAATGATTTTCCCATCATCCATCACAAGAATTAAGTTTGCATGCTCGACAGAACTCAAACGGTGGGCGCTGATGATCGTGGTTTTATTTTGTCGCGTCTCTTTTAAGTTGGAAAGAATTTTTTCCTCTGTTTTTGCATCGACTGCCGAAAGAGCGTCATCTAAAATTAAAAGTTCAGGATTCAGCAATAAAGCACGTGCAATCGCGAGCCGCTGCTTCTGTCCACCTGAAAGCGAAACGCCACGTTCCCCGACAATCGTATCATAGCCTTCTTTAAAGCCTTCAATATCCTCATGAACAGATACCGTCCTAGCTACGGTTTCAACTTCTTCTCGCGTCGCATCTGGTCTACCAAAACGAATGTTATTTAAAACCGAAGTTGAGAATAAAAACTGATCTTGTGGGACATAACCGATTGCTTGGTGTAGCACTTTTAGTTGATATTCTTGAAATCTTTTTTCGCCAAAATAGATCTCTCCATCAAACTGATCATACTCTCGGAGAAGCAGCTTCAACAATGTCGTTTTCCCAGCTCCAGTTCGTCCAACAATTCCAAGGGTCTCGCCCTCGCGAAGAGTAAAAATTACGTCCGAAAGCGTCTCCTCCGCTTCTCCTGGATAGTTAAAGCTTTTAATAGTTGCTCGAATATCGCCTTGAGGTAACTCTCTACAAGCACCCGGAAGATCAACAATATCTGCTTTTTCGTCAAATAAACTCGTGATCCGGTCATAAGAAGCACTCCCGCGCTGGATGATATTGTACAAGAAACCGAAAGCGAGCATTGGCCAAACTAGTAAGAATAAATAGTTCACAAACGCGACCACTTGGCCGACGGTCAAAGTTCCATCCAGAACAAACTTGGAACCAAAACCAATGGAGAGTACAAAAGAAAGAGTGACAATAATTGAAATGACAGGGTCAAACATGGCGTCCACTTTAGCGACGGAAACATTCTTTGAAACAACGTCTTTCGCTTGTTTCGAAAAATCAGCAATATCTTCTTCTTCTTGCCCAAAGGTTCTCGTTACTTTAATTCCAGAGATACTTTCTTGCGTTTTATCGTTCAATCTCGAAAAAGCAGCTTGTGCATCGTGAAAGCGATTATGTAGTTTTTTCCCAAGAATAGAAGTGCTAAGAACCATGAGCGGCATTGGTAAAAGCGCAATCAAAGTTAACTTCCAATCGATACTAATCGCCATCATTAAGATAACTGTTCCACCAGTCAGACAAGAATCTGCCAGTGTCAATACACCTGAACCTGCCACTTGTTGAACGGCTGTAATATCGTTTGTAGCCCGTGCCATAAGGTCCCCTGTTCGGTAGCGCTGAAAGAAAAAGGAAGACATTTTTGTTAAATGTTCAAACAACCTATAACGCAAAGTTCGTTGTAATAAGTTGTCTGATCCAAAAATCATCAACCGCCAAACATAACGACCTAAATAAGTCAAAATGGCAACGACTACAAGAAGAATCATCCACTGGATTAAACTTAACCTCGTGAGGGAATGATTCGTGATCGCATCGACCACTTTCCCGATTACAAAAGGGGTATAAGTTGCAACAATGCAATGATAAATAAAATACTTATCCCAAAAATATATTGCTTTTTTTGCTCTTTAAAAAACCATGCTAATTGTTTAAAAATTTTCAAATGGCGAGCTCCTCTCCTTATTTTAGACAATAAAAAATAATGGACATTCAATTTTGTCCATTACCACTTAAAAATATTTGTCCCCATTTTTCTGCGCAAAAAACAGTTAAGAAAAGAAACTAACTTTTCCTAAAATCCTCCAAAGGCCCAGTATAGGAATGAAAAACAAATAATTTACTTTTAAGTAATAACGGTTTTGTTGATTGTGGTTGAGTGAGCGGTAGTTGATTGTTTTGCATAACATATACCTCCTTTGTTTCATGTGATGATATTATTGTACAGGGCTTTCACAAAAAATGCAAACGATTTCTTGAATTTTTTTTAAAATTAATGTTTTTCTTTCTTTTGAAAATAACGCCTCAGTCCTTATTATACATAGAAAAAAAGTGCCTCCCTTTCTTAGGAGACACTTTTTTTTACTTGCCTTATTTTTTGGGCTCATCTTCATCCATTTTCAAAATCGCCATAAAGGCTTCTTGTGGAACTTCAACAGAACCAATTTGCTTCATCCGTTTTTTACCTTCTTTTTGCTTTTCAAGCAGTTTTCGCTTCCGTGAAACGTCCCCGCCATAACACTTTGCAAGTACGTTTTTTCGCAGTGCCTTGATCGTTGAACGAGCGACAATTTTGGTTCCAATAGCCGCTTGAATGGGTACTTCAAATTGTTGCCTTGGAATAAGTTCGCGTAGTTTCTCAACAATCGCTTTACCACGTTCATAAGCAAAGTCACGATGCACAATGAAGCTAAGCGCATCCACTTTTTCAGCATTTAATAAAATATCCATTTTAACGAGTTTCGATTGCTTGTATCCAAGTAGCTCGTAATCAAAGGAGGCGTAACCTTTAGTGCTTGATTTCAATTGATCAAAAAAGTCATAGACGATTTCCGAAAGCGGAATTTCATACAAAACACTCACACGAATATCATCCAAGTATTCCATCGTAACAAAGTTCCCACGTTTATTCTGCGCGAGCGTCATAACCGCACCCACATACTCATTTGGAACCATAATTGTAGCTTTCACATAAGGTTCTTCAATAGACTCGATCACACCTGGTTCCGGCATCTCAGATGGGTTATCCACTACTATTTCGCTGCCATCCGTTAACTGCACATGATAAATAACACTTGGCGCTGTCGTGATCAAGTCAATATTAAACTCGCGTTCAATCCGCTCTTGAATAATTTCCATGTGCAAGAGTCCAAGAAATCCACATCGAAAACCAAAGCCAAGAGCTTGCGAGGTTTCTGCTTCAAATTGTAAAGCAGAATCATTTAACTCTAGTTTTTCAAGCGCGTCTCGTAAATCATTGTATTTAGCAGAATCAATCGGATATAGCCCGCAATACACCATTGGATTTAGTTTCCGGTAACCAGGTAACGCTTCTTCTGCTGGGTTATTTGCGAGTGTAATCGTATCCCCAACACGCGTATCCCCAACATTTTTTATTGATGCGGTCAAATAGCCGACATCTCCCACCATAAGCTCATCTTGCGGAGTTGCTTTTGGTTTAAAAACACCCACTTCTGTAACTTCAAATTCTTTTCCGTTTGACATCATTCGAATACGATCCCCGGCTTTCACAGTGCCGTCAACAATTCTAATATTCGCGATAACGCCTCGATAAGCGTCATAAACCGAGTCAAAAATAAGTGCTTTTAATGGTTTATCAAGATCTCCTTGTGGAGCTGGCACTTTTTCAACGATTTGTTCGAGAATTTCTTCAATGCCAATCCCAGCTTTAGCAGAAGCGAGTACTGCATCACTTGCATCCAGTCCAATGACATCTTCAATTTCTGCACGAACCCGTTCAGGATCGGCTGCTGGCAAATCAATTTTATTAATAACTGGAAGAATTTCCAAATCATTATCAAGTGCTAAATAGACGTTTGCAAGCGTCTGTGCTTCGATTCCTTGAGCCGCATCTACAACAAGAATGGCTCCTTCACAAGCAGCTAGACTCCGTGAAACTTCATACGTAAAATCGACGTGCCCGGGTGTATCGATCAAGTGAAAAATATAAGTTTCACCATCTTTAGCTGTATAAGCAAGTTGAACAGCATTCAATTTGATCGTTATGCCTCGTTCGCGTTCTAAATCCATCGAATCTAATAATTGATCTTTCATTTCACGATGGCTTAACGCATGTGTTTGTTCTAAAATCCGATCCGCTAAGGTTGATTTCCCGTGATCAATATGGGCGATGATCGAAAAATTTCTAATTTTATTTGTCCGTTTTAACATTTCATTTTTATCCATTTTCACAGCTCCTGCTCCTCAGCTCATTCAAATTAGTTAGAATGGCAAGCTAAAATTGATTATATCAATAGATGAGCGATTATTCAATGGCTCATTTGTAAAACTGGCGGAAATTCTAAGAAATTTAGCTTGTCTTATTGCAAATTCATTCATATTTAGGTATAATAGCATTTGTTCTGAAGTATTTTAAAGGGTATGTTTGAAATAAGTACTACCTCGATTAGTTTGGACGGAGGTGAATGGAATGCCAAATATTAAATCTGCTATCAAACGTGTTAAAACAATTGAAACTCGCAACAACCGCAACGTTGCTCAACGTTCTGCGATGCGTACAGCTATCAAAAAAGTAGAGGAAGCTGCAGCAAACAATGCTGACAATAAAGAAGAATTATTCGTAGCTGCTTCTAAAAAAATCGATACTGCTGTATCCAAAGGCTTGATTCATAAAAATAAAGCAGCTCGCGATAAATCTCGCTTAGCAGCTAAAATCAAGTAAGCAATGAAAACATCACGGTTGTGGTGTTTTTTGTTTGTCAAAAAGGGCCTGATCAGGCCCTTTTTGCTTTTCTAAAGTCTTCTAATTCAAATAAAAACCATTCCAGTTTTTGTGTCTTCTCTCCAAAACCCGTTTTTAATTCAAAGTCACTAGCCGCTAGCTTTAAAAGAGCAAAGTCGAGCTCTTCCTTACTAAACCCACGCGCTTGTTTCGCCGCCATTTTTGCTCGAAATGGATGTACTTTTAGGATACCAGCCGCTTGTTGTGCGCTCACTCCTTTTTTCTCAAGAAGTTGTAGTTGATTCATCAAACGAAACTGGCTAGCAACAAGTGCCACAATTTTAATAGGCTCTTCTTTTTGTTTGAGCAGATCATAATAGATTCGAAGCGCTCCAGCCGTATCCCGTGCGATAAGTTTATCCAGCAATAAAAATATATTTTGTTCAAGCGAACGAACGACAAGCTTTTCTACATCAAGAAGCGTAATTTTTTTTTGACTCAAACTCATAAAGCATTAATTTATCGAGTTCATTCATCGCGGTAGTGAGATTTCCACTCGTTAGCTCCATCAATCGTTTATCAGCTGCTTGTTCAAGAGTGAAGCCATTTTCCTTCGCTTTTGTTTCAATCCATTTTAAAAATTCAGCTTCACTTGGTCGTTTAGCTTCGATCACAACAGCTTGTTTTTTTTAGTAACTTGGTTAACTTCTTTCTCTCATCTAACTTTTCAACATGCGCAACAAAGCAAAGAATCGAGTAATCTGCAGGCTGTGCCAAATACTGTTCAAGTCTTGATGTTTGATGTTCGATTTTATTTTTGGTTTTTTCACTTGTTAAAAAAGTAGGGTTGCTTGCGATTACAAGTCTTTTATCGCCAAAAAAAGGAAGGGTTTCTGCTTCTTCCATCACCGTTTCAATGGGGGTTTCTTCCAAGTCAAAATTAGCATAATTAAATTCTTGTTCATCCTCTTTTAAAACGGCATTTACTAGTCTTTCTTTTGTTTGGTTAATAACATAATCCTCAACACCAATAATGAGATAGACTTGCGCTAATTTCTTTTGTTCAATGGCTTTCCACTCTTTTATCAATTTTATCCACCTCTTTCACTAATCGTAATCGAACTAATCTTCGTTTTCAAGCATTTATTGCAACTTCGTTTTAAATCCTTTAAAAAAGCGATAAACAATCATCCCATTTTGATCTGTTCTCAAAATCTGGATGTTATTTTTTTGTAAGGTTTCTAGAGTTTCTTCATTTGGATGACCAAATCGATTTTTCACGCCACAAGAAATGAGAGCAAATTGTGGCTTTACTTTTTCAATAAACATTGGTGTCGAGGAGGTTTTGCTCCCGTGATGCCCTACTTTAAGAATGTCTGCTTTTATTTCTTCTGTCTTTAGCAGTTCTTGCTCAATTTCTTTTTCAGCATCTCCTGTGAAAAGCCAGACTAATCCGCCTAATTTAGCTTTTAACACAAGTGAATTATTATTTGTATTTGCCACTTCTCTATATGGTGACAAAACTTGGAAAAGATATTCTTTCCCTATTTGATCTCCTTTTTTTAGTTCTGTTATAGGAATACCTTTTAACTCTTGGAGCGCTTCCTTAAGAATTTTTTTTCTTTGCCGCATTTTTTGCGATATAGATTCTTTTTATCTTAATTTCAGTCGCAAGATCTTTTAGCGCCCCCATGTGATCGGCATGAGCATGTGTTATAAAAACTTTATCTAACTTTTTGATTCCTCTTGACTTAAGAACTGGGGACAAGAGATCTTTTCCAATTGAAAATGAATGCTTTCGCCTTTGCCATTTTTCTTTTGGAAAATCTATTTGTCCTCCTGTATCAATTAAATATGTGCCTTGATTTTGAGGAAGTTGGATTAAAATACTGTCTCCTTGACCAACATCTATGAGGCGCACTTCGCCAGAAAATGGAAAATTACTGAGTTTGGCACACAGAAAAAAATAATATGGTAAGGCAAAAAGTCCGTTTAAAATATCGTTTTTCCCAATATAGAAAAATAAGTAATGTAACTAAAACAAGAAGTAAAGTGAATACCTCACTTGGTTTCCCTGCTGTAAACATAGTTCCATCAAAAATTTGAAAGACTTTAGTAGTTTGTTCCATTACAGCTACCGAAAAATCAAGCAAACCATTTAAAAAAGTAGCTAAGATAGGAACTTTTGAGAAGAGAAAACAAACAAAAATAAATGGAACCAGAAAACTAGAAAAAAATGGAACATAGAGGATGTTGAGGAAAATGCCGATCAAAGAGAATTCAAAAAAAATGAAATAACAAGATAAGTGCAGAGGCAAGTGTAGAAATAACAGAAATAATAAGTCCTTTTCCAAAATGACTACGTGCTCTACTAATAAGTGGTGAGCCTAACAAAATGGCAAAAGACACTGCATATGACAATTGAAAACCTGCATTAAATAAAACATAAGGATTGATAACAAAGCTTGCAACAAAGACAAGTGAAATTGCACAGATAGGAGAAATTGGATGTTTTAGTTTTTTTCCAAGTAAGACAAGCAAAGTCATTCCGCATGCTCGAATGACTGGAGCTCCTAAACCGGCAATCATAGCATAACAAGGTAAAATAAAAAATAAAATCGTTTGACTGGTTTCTTTTGTAACGCCAAACCGAATAAGTTAAAAAATAACAAAATCCAATAAACAAATTGACATGAAGTCCAGAAATCGCTAAAAGATGAACGACACCGAGTTTCTGATACTCTCCATAAAGTTCCTGATCAAAACTTGACTTATCTCCAATGATCAAAGCTGCTACATATGGTGCCGCTTGTTTACTGAAATGTTTCTGCGTGTATTCTAGTAAATCTAAGCGGAAGTTTTCTAGTTTCGAAGAGAAGGATTGCTTAGCTCCGACAAGTACTAACCGATCAGCTTGAAAAACAGTATGGATTTTTTGGCGCTTAAGGTAGTTAGCATAATCAAATTGATCGAAGTTCCGTGCCTCTCCCGGTTTTTCTAATTGTCCTGTAGCCTGAATAAGTGAACCGTAACGAACTTTCTTAAGCTGTTCTTTTTCTTTTTCACTTTTTATTCGGTAACGTAATACACTTTTCTCTTGATTTACATCCACGATAGCTGAAAAAAGATCTCCATCAATTTGCAGAGACTGAATAACACGAACAGTCGCTGATTTCGTTGTCAGTTCATGTTTTGAGAAGTTAAATGTATCTATCAAAAAATAATAACCCGATGCAAATATTAAAACACAAAAGAAAACAAGCGCTTGTTTTCTTTGCTTACAACTAAGTAGATAACCGCTAAATAGCAAACCTGCAATAAGAAAAAGAGGAGTCCAGTAAAAGCCTAGAACACCAAAGATGACGGCAACAACGCTAGAAATGGCAAAGTGTTCAATAATCTATTTCCTCCCCTTTATGTTTTTTACAATTTGCCTTCAATGGATTGAAGTAAGCTTTGTGCTTTATCTTCCGGCAAACCTTCTTCATTGATCGCTTCTGTTATGCTCGTTAACATTTGTTGTTTGGAAAGCAGACCATCATTTAAGATTTCATGATCAAAAGGCACTTTTTTGACAATAACGCCAGCTTGTTCGAACAATTCAATGGCATATGGATTATTTTTATAGTCCTTGGCATAATAAACTGCTTTGATTCCTGCTTGAATAATTGATTTACAACAAGCTACACACGGAAAATGAGTGACGTAAAGCTCTGCTTGATCGGTAGAAGCTCCGAATTTCGCACATTGTAATAGTGCATTCATCTCTGCATGGATCGTCCGAATACAATGTCCCTCAACAATTAGGCAACCCTTTTCTGTGCAGTGATCTCCTCCAGCAATTGACCCATTGTAGCCACTTGCAATCATTCGTTTGTCCCGAACAATAGTTGCTCCAACCATTAAACGTGTACATGTGCTTCGTGTTGAAATTAAATGACTTTGTGCCATGAAAAATTGATCCCATTCAATTCGTTTCATCTTTTCGACTCCTTTCGTCTCTTATAAATAGTATAATTCGCTAGTGAACAAGCGTCAATCAAATCTAAATCTCTAAATAAGCTTTTAATTTTTCAAGCGTTTTTTCGCCTATCCCAGAAATTTGAGTCAAATCTTCAATTTTTGTAAACAAACCTTCTTTTTCGCGATATTCAATAATCGCAGTTGCTTTCGCTTTCCCAATACCCGGAACTTGCTCCAAATCTTGCGCGGTTGCTTGATTGATATTGACTTTTTCTGATTCTGCTTTTTCGGTAGTGCTAGTAGTGGTTCCTGCTAATGCTGAAGACCCCTTCTCACCTTTTTTAACCACTTCTACTATCATTTCATCTTTTAACTTTTGAGCTAAATTGACTGAGCTTGGGTCAGCTTCACTTAACAAGCCACCAGCTCGATCAATCGCATCTTTCACACGACCATCTTTCGGAATTTGATAGACCCCAGGATTACGTACGGCTCCTTTTACATCCACAAACACAACAGAGTTCTTTTCTTCCTTTTTTGCTGGCTCGTTTTGTGTTTTTGTTTCTTTTTGCTCGGTTATTTGTTGCGATTTGACCTCTACTTCTTCTCCATTTGCATGATAAAAGAAAAAGAAACCCAGTATGAGAACACAGATCAAACCACCTGCCCCGATTAAACACCATTTTGGATTTTTTTGATAGAAATCTTTTAGCATGTAAAGTGCCTCCTTTTGCTTCTCTATTCGACACAAGCTCTTTTATTCCTCCTGCAACTGTCAAAAAAGAAAAAAAGCCAAAAAATTATTTCTTGGCTTTAAAAAAGAGGCGTTCTGTTTTTTCATTTGGACTTTCATCGCTAAAATCTCCAAAAACTTGGATATCACAAAAATTTGCTTCTAATAAAAATTTTTTATACGTTGAAATGGGAAAGGTGCGTTCTTTATGTAACTCATCTTTTCGGATGTAACAGTCTTTTTCATCTTCTTGAATGAAAAAGCTCAGCTCATGTTCAACAGAATGCAGATGCTCACCGGGAAAGGAATTCCAGATGGTTGAAATGTAAGGATCTCCCTCTCCGTAACTATAATTTGCAAAGACTTGATCCACTTTGTAAATAGAATGAACATCGAAAAGAAAAGTGCCATCTTTTTTTAAATGCTTATACACATTTTGGAAGGAAGCGCGAACTGCTTCTTCCGTTTCTAGATAGTTGAGCGAATCGCAAAAGCAGGTTACAGCATCAAATTCTTGCTTTAAATCAAAATGAGTCATGTCAGCTTGGACAACTGGAATTTCAAGGTCAATTTGAGCAAATTTTTCTCTTGATACTCTGACCATTTCAGGAGCTAAGTCTAAACCCGAAACTTGAAGTCCAGCGAGTGCCATGCGCAAAGAAAACTCCCCCGTTCCAGAAGCAAGGTCTAATAAAGAATGTGTTTCTTCCGGCAAATGGCTTAAAGCAAATTCCGCCCAAGCATCATAGAGCTCCCCGTCCATTAGTTCATCATAAACGACTGGAAAAAATTCATAACTCATTTTTCTCTCCCTTTCTATTCAAAAAAGCAGCAAGATCAACCTCGCTGCTTTCCTGCTTTTTTAATAGGAAAAAGCCTCCGACACATTTTCTAGTGGCGCATCTCCCCATAGTTTTTCCAAATTATAATAAGAGCGTTCGTCACGGTGAAATACGTGAACAATGACATCACCCAGATCAATTAATACCCATTTAGCGGCATCGAAACCTTCTAAACGTTTTACTTCAATCTCGTTTTCTTGAGCCTTGTCTTTAATTTCTCGTGCAATCGCCTGTACTTGTTTATCCGAATTACCGTGACAAATCACAAAATAATCCGCAATGCTTGAAAGTCCCTGCATGTTTAAGGCAAGAATATCCTCCGCACGTTTATCATCTGCTGCGCGTGCAACAAGCATCAATACTTCATGACTATTCAAATCGTTCAACATCTCCTTCTTGTTTTAAAAATGCAAAAGTATTATAACTATCAAATGTATCTGGAAAAATCGGTTGCTCTTTATCCGAAAGATACGCGATTGTGCGGCGAAGCGCAAACAACATACCCGCATCAAGCGACTTTTTTGAAAGCGTTCGTGCTTCTTCCACCCCAGGAAAATCGCGGCCTGGCTCTGTGTAGTCGGCTAAGAATATAATTTTATCAAGTTTGTTCATTTTCGTACTCCCAGTTGTATGAACTCGGATAGCTTCCAAAATCTCAGAATCCGTTACGCCGAATTCTTCTCTAGCTAGATATGCGCCAATTGGTGCATGCCAAAGTGCACGACTATATTTCAAAAGTCTAGGATCCATGTTTTCTTCGCGAATTAGTTTCTCAGCTTGATCATCTGGATAGTATTTCGCATAATCATGTAACAAAGCCGCAATGCTCGCTTTTTCTGTTGATTCCTCGTAAATTTCTGCATATAGGAGTGCTGTTTTTTCTACCCCTAATGTATGTTGAAATCGCTTTTCTGGCATTGCTTGCTTAATTTTCTCTAACATTTGCTCACGATTCATAAAAATGATGCTCCTTTATATAATCCGCTACTTTTTCAGGAACGTAATAATCAATCGGGCTTTTCTTCTGGCACTTTTCACGAATCAGTGAAGAAGAAATATCCATTTCTGGAACCGTTACATCCAAAACTGGATACTCGGAGTTCAAGGAATACGTAGGTCGATTGACACCAACAAACGTTACCAGTTCAAGTAGTTCTTCAATTCTATACCACTTAGGCAGATATTCAACCATATCACCGCCAATGATAAAATAAAAGCTTTGTTCTGGGCTTTCCTGAGTTATTTCAAGCATAGTGTCGAACGTGTAGCTTTTCCCCTCACGGGAGAGTTCCCGAGTATCCACTTCAAAATGTGGATTGGACGCTGTTGCGAGTTTAAGCATGCGAACTCGTTCATCGGCTTCTACAAACCCGCTTTCCTTTTTATGAGGCGGAATTTTATTGGGTAAAAAAATGATTTTTTCTAAGCCAAGTTGCGCATAGACTTCGTTTGCAATGATCAAATGGACAATATGTGGCGGATCAAAAGTACCTCCAAGTATTCCAATTTTTCCCGTCATTTTTATCACCTCAGCTGATTAAGGCAGCTCAATTTGTTTGTTTTTATGAGATTCTTTATACAAAATGATCGTTCGACCGATTAATTGTACAAGTTCACTTCCAGTTCGTTCACTAAGCATTTCTGCAACTTCTTCTTTTGGAACTTCACAATTTTGCAACACAGAAACTTTCAACAATTCGCGCGCTAAAAGAGCATCGCTAATTTGACTGACCATATTAGGATTAACGCCGCCTTTTCCAACTTGGAAAATCGGCTGCAATCCATGGGCTTCTTTGCGTAAAAAGCGCTTTTGCGGTCCAGTTAGCATTTCTCTTCCTCCTCAAATGAATCGAGTACGGCTTGCCGCATGACAGCTCGATCCGGATTTTCTTCTGCCCAAAGTTTAAACGCAAGCGCCCCTTGATTAACGAACATTGCAAGGCCGTTTTGCGTTATTGCACCTCTTTTTTTTAGCTTCTTGTAAAAAGGCTGTTTCAAACGGATTATAAATAATATCTGCTACTAGTGTACCTGGAGCTAGTAAATCAAGCTGCAGCGGCAAATCTGCTTTTTCAGGATTTAGGCCTACAGATGTTGTCTGAATGATAATCGTAAACTTGGAAAGCTGTTTCGCTGCTTCTTTGAGCGAGATCGCTCTATCCTGACTCCCTGGTTCTAGCATCTGCTCTGCTTTTGCAACTGTTCGGTTCGTAACACTCACTTCACAATTATGGGCTTGTTTAAGCGCAAGGTAAATGCCTTTACTTGCTCCTCCAGCTCCAACAATTAACACATGATCTGACTCTTTTACCGGTCTTTTTTCAGCGAGTCCTTCCAAAAAGCCTTGTCCGTCTGTATTAAAACCGGTCCATTTATTTCCGTACCGAACGACTGTATTTACGGCTCCACATTTTAATGCAAAGTCATCGATTTCATCAAGGTAAGGAATAATCCGTTCTTTGAAAGGAATCGTGACATTAAAACCGTCTATATCAGAACGAAGCCATTCTTTTATTTCTTGATCAAAAGCTTCTTCACTAAGTTTTTTACGCGTATAAATAGCATCGAGCTGTAAATGTTGAATAGCGGCTTGCTGCATAATCGGTGAAAGTGAATGAGCGATCGGGTTTCCAATAACAGCGAAATGTTTCATTTGGTTCACCTCAAATGAGCGGTTCGCGGACCGAGACAGAAACGCCTTCTGGCACCCAAGCTGTCACTTTCACGCCGCCTTCAGGAATAGTTACCCATCCAAGCCCAGAAAACACGATATCCGTCTTTTCGCGAATAGTGAATGGATGTGGAACAAGTTCAGGAAGTTCCGCTGCTTCTTCTCCCGTCGGTGGTGCCAAAACATCACCTTTTTGCGTTTCGTATAAATGGTCAGCATTCGCAAGTTTTGTGCGGTGTGGTTCTAAGTCGTTCGACATATAAACGATAAACGAGCTTCTTCGGCCAGATGTGAAATCCAGTCGTGCGAGAGCACCAAAAAACAAGGTTTGCTCTTCATTAAGTTGATAAGCAATCGGCTTGATTTCTTTTTTGGGTGTGATTTTCTTAAGTGTTTTTGTTCCAATGAAATGCGCCATTTGGTGATGATTGATGATCCCTGGCGTATCCACCAGTACATTTCCACCATCAAGTGGGATTTCAATTTTATCAAGAGTGGTTCCAGGAAACTGAGACGTTGTGACCACATCTTTTTCTCCAGAAGCTCGCTTGATGATTTGATTGATGAGTGTTGATTTTCCGACATTCGTACAGCCTACAATATAAACATCGCTGCCATTTCGCAAGTTTTCAATTCGGTCAAGAAGCGTTTCAAAACCAGTTCCCTTTTGTGCACTGACAAGCGTTACATCTTTAGCGAGAAGCCCAAGCTCCTTCGCACGCCGTCTCATCCAGCGCGTTAATTTATCGCGTTTAAGCGATTTGGGTAACAGATCTTCTTTATTGCCGACAAGAAGAACTGGGTTATTTCCGACAAAGCGGTGTAGCCCAGGAAGCCAGCTCCCATCAAAATCAAAAATATCAACCACATAGACAATCAGTGCCTTTTTCGTTCCGAGTTCATTTAAAATCTTTAAAAAATCATCGTCCGTTAGCGGCACATCTTGAATTTCATTATAGTGCTTCAAACGAAAACAGCGCTGACAAATCACGTTTTCTTTTGTAAGGGATGATCGAGGTGCGTAACCAGGTTTTGATTTATCTTCAGACTGAATAATGGCACCGCAACCAATACATCTAAGTGTTTCTGTCAAAGCGAATCCTCCCATTCCATTTTTTTGTTTTTTTTGAAAGTCGTTTTAAAATAATCCGCTCCATGAAGCGGTTAAATTTCGTTGCAAGTCCGTCTGTTTCTTTTACTGGGCGCACAAAAATCGTGTAAAGATTCTGCCTGTTCCCGCCAAAAATATCGGTCATGATTTGGTCACCAATCATAATGGTTTCTTCGGGGGTTGAATCCAGTTCTTTTAGTGCTTTTTTAAAATTCTTTCCGAGCGGCTTCCGTGCTTTCGCAAGAAATGGAATTCGAGTCGATTTGGCCACTCGCTCCACACGATCTACGGAATTATTTGAAAGGATCATCACTTTAATTCCTGAAGCTTCAAGAAGTGTAAACCAGTTAATAATTTCATGAGTCGCATCCATTTCATCCCACGCAAGAAGCGTATTATCAAGATCCGTTAAGATCGTTGTTTTCCCCATTTTTTTTTAAATGTTCCGCTCTAATCCCAAATGGTGAATCGAGCATTTTATCTGGTGAAAATTGCTTTAACAAACCCCGCACCTCATTTTCCTTTTCTGCTCCTCTTTTCTTACGGAGAGGAGATAACCTACAAATTTTATCATGTTTTGATTTATTTTACAAAAAAACCTGAGATACTGCTATAATAAAGAAGTAAAATCGGAATGTGACTACACATTTTTGTATATCAAAGGAGGAGAAATGGATGACAAAACCCTATTCAGAAGTTTGGGATCTAGATTCAATCTATCAAGGTGGCAGTGCATCAGAAGAGTTGCATGAAACCTTGCAAGCACTGAAAGACGACTTAGATCTTTTTATTAAAAATGTGGAAGAATGGGCAGTTCCAGAAAGCAAAAATGATGCTGCTGAATTTCTTCTCTTAATTAATCAAAATGCGGATCTCTCAAAGGGATTCATGAATGCAAGCTCTTACTTGGAATGTTTGCAAGCTGCTGATATTCACGACGAACGTGCTGCAACTCTTGCGGCTCGGGTTTATGGCTACGCTGCTTTACTCCAAACAGCTCAAGATGATTGGCACGACAAATTCATTCAAATCGAAGATCGGGTTTGGAAAGAAATTTTACAGGAAAATGGATTTCGTCAAATCGCTTTTGTATTAAACGAAGCCCGTGAAAACCGTGGTAAAAAAGGCAGTAAACAGCAAGAAGCGCTTATTAACGCGCTTTCCGTTGATGGGTATCAAGGCTGGTCTGATCACTACGACACGATCATCGGAACGGTTCGTGTAAAAGTAACAATAGACGGAAAAGAGCAAGATTTATCAGCTGGACAAGCGCTCAATATGCTGAATCACCCAAAACGAGACGTACGAGAAGCCGTTTTTAAAGCCTATTCGGAAAGCTTCCAAAAAGAAAGCCGGCTATTTGCTGATACACTCAATCACTTAGCAGGATTTCGCTTACAAACTTATGAAACACGCGGCTGGAAAAACGTGCTAAGCGAACCGCTTGCGATCAATCGTATGAAGGAAGAAACACTTGATGCGATGTGGAATGTAATTCGCGACAGCAAAGCTACTTTTGTAAGCTTTTTAAATCGCAAAGCCAAATTACTCGGTCTTTCAAAATTAAGCTTTTACGACGTTGAAGCCCCACTCGTTTTTTCAGGAGAACCTAAAAAATATTCTTATCAAGAAGGCGCAGATTTTATTTTGACGCAATTTAATAAGTTTAGCCCCAAGATGGCTGAATTTGCTAAACATGCTTTTTCAAATCGCTGGATTGAGGCAGAAGATCGGGATAATAAACGTCCAGGCGGCTTTTGTACAGATTTCCCAGTAGAAAAAGAAAGCCGAATTTTCATGACTTACGATGGTGCGCCGTCAACGGTTGCCACTCTGGCGCATGAACTTGGACACGCCTTCCACTCTTATGTGATCCGAGATGAGCCTTATGAAAACACAGATTATGCAATGAATGTGGCCGAAACAGCTTCCACTTTTGCAGAAATGATTATCGCGGATGCTTCCGTAAAAGAAGCAGCGACAAAAGAAGAAAAAATCACTCTTCTTGAAGATAAAATTGGTCGAAGTATCGCCTTTTTCATGAACATTCATGCACGTTTTCTTTTTGAAACACGCTTTTATGAAGAGCGCAAGAAAGGGATTCTCTCAGTGGACGATTTGAATCGCCTTATGGAAGAAGCCCAACGTGAAGCTTACTTGGATTCGCTTGAAGAATATCATCCGCAGTTCTGGGCATCTAAGCTTCATTTCTACATTGCAGATGTGCCATTTTACAACTTCCCTTACACTTTCGGATACCTCTTCTCGCTTGGCATATACAGCCGGGCAATGAATAGTGGTGAAAGTTATGAAGATGCTTACATCGCGCTTTTGAAAGATACCGGCGCCATGACAACTGAAGAACTAGCGAAAAAACATCTCGATGTCGACCTTACAAAACCCGATTTTTGGCGCGAAGCTGTCGATATTACAATGAAAGATGTGGAAGAATTCTTGGAACTTACGAAGGATATTTAAATTGGCATAAAGAAACGCGACAAGGTGCTTGTCGCGTTTCTTTTTATATGTTTAGATACCTTTACGCAGGAGCGCTAAAATTGACTCAGATGAAGCTTTAGCAGCGATTTCTAAAAATTCATCAAACGACATCGCGGCTTCTTGGTCAGCCACATCAGAAATAGCTCGAATCACTAAAAATGGAACTTTGAACCGGTAAGCTACTTGAGCAATGGCCGCTGCCTCCATTTCAACTGCACACATATCCGGAAATGAAGCGAATAAAGCCTCTCTTTGTGTTTCTTGTGAAATGAACGAATCGTTCGTTACAACGAGTCCGTAAACTGCTTTATTGCGAGTCTCTTTAAAATGTTCCTCGTATATTTGCTCTGCTTTTTTTAGTAAAGCACGATCGCCTTCATAAATAGCAGGCATTTGCGGAACTTGACCAAAGCGATAACCAAAAACTGTGGCATCAACATCGCCGTATGTCAGGCGATCAGATAAGATGACATCCCCTACTTTCAAATCTGATCCGATTCCACCGGCAGATCCAGTATTGATGATCACTTTTGGCGTGTAGCGATCACAAAGGATAGCTGTTGATACAGCAGCATTTACTTTTCCAATTCCAGATTCGACAAGGACAACTTCTTGCCCTTCAAGTTTCCCTTCATAAAACTGTGCACCTGCAATTTCAACGGTTCTGCGTTCGGTCATAGCATCGCGCAAAATTTGGACTTCCTCTTGCATGGCACCGATAATTCCAATCATTATGATCCTCCTCATGAAAACAAAAACGCCAGGTCGCAACCAGACGTTTATCGCTTGTCGTTTTCTTTCAATTTTTCAACCTTTTTTGGTTCCCAGCCTTTACCATCTTTCCACTTAATGTAAACACGGTATGTTTCATCTGGCTTATCTTTGCTTGAAATCGTACCAATCGATTCCGTTGCTGGGTCTTTCCCTCGTCCGACAAACCAAAGTGTCATATTATCGCTTGCAATATCTGTTGCCTCAGAAAAAGCTTTAATCTTCTCTTTCCAGTCCATGCTTGTTGCGTCATAAGAATTGATATGTTCCCCCGATTGACTCGTTCCAACCGGTTTCCAGTTTTTCTTGATTACTTCTGAAACATTGGGGTCATCGCTTTTCGAGGTTGTTTCTTTCTCACTGGATTGATCTTTTTCAGATTTGGCTTGTTCTTTTTTATCCTTGTTTGAAAGATTGGCATCTTCCTTCTTTTGAACGGAAGATGCCGTTTTTGTTGCGGGGGCGTCATTTTTATTTTCAGTCGCAAATATGACAAAATAAACAGAACCAATAATCAGTAAAGAAACAATGATGATTAAAATATTTAAAACCAAATTTGTTTTCTTACGCTTGGTATTCGTTTGTACACGAGAACCTTCTACATTGTTTTGTTTAACCCAGCGATTTTTATTTTTAGATTGTCTTTCAACCATAGGATTTCACCACCTTATTCGCATGTACCTAGGAATTTAAGCTTCGATTTTAATGATTTTAACAGTCATTTCACCGCCTGGAGTTTGAATCGCTACTTCTTCCCCTACATTATGTCCTAAAAGTCCCTTAGCGATCGGTGAATCATTAGAAATGCGTCCGTTGAATGGATCAGCTTCTGCACTGCCGACGATTGTATAGGATTCTTCATCTCCATCAGGGATTTCTGTAAACGTTACTTTTTTACCAAGAGTAACGGTATCATTGTCAACTTCTGAGCCATCAATGATGTGAGCGTTGCGGAGCATATTTTCAAGCGTCGTGATTCGTCCTTCAACAAAAGCTTGCTCGTCTTTTGCAGAATCATACTCAGAGTTCTCAGAAAGATCCCCAAAATCACGCGCGATTTTAATCCGTTCTACAACTTCCTTACGTTTTACCGTTTTTAGTTCATTTAATTCTTGTTCTAATTTTGCTTTCCCTTCAAGCGTCATGGGATATACTTTTTCAGTTGCCAAATTTGTTCTCTCCTTTGATATCGTATCGATAAGTATAGAAAAGTACGGAGATCAGCGCCCCGCACTTTTTTGAAAATCTGCTGTTCTAGAAAAAGCATCTGCTTTCTCAAAGTCATTATCTTATTTACTATCAGCATTTTACCGCAAACGCTCTGCTTTTTCAAGCAAGCATCTTTCTAGCGATGAAGATTTTCTTCCAAAACAACAGCAATCTTTGTTGTCATCAGGTCGATCGCAACATGATTTTGTCCGCCTTCTGGAATAATAATATCCGCATATTTTTTTTGTTGGTTCGATAAACTCATTATGCATTGGTTTTACGACGTTTAAATATTGATCAATAACAGAATCAAGCGAACGCCCGCGGTCCTTAATATCACGCATTAAACGCCTGATAATCCGAATATCATCATCGGTATCAACATACACCTTGATATCCATCAAGTCCCGCAATCGCGGATCTTCTAAAATCAATATCCCTTCTAATATGATAACTTCACGTGGTTCCTGATGAATCACTTCATCTGAACGATTGTGAACTGTATAATCATAAACAGGCTTTTCGATTGCTTCATAACGTAAAAGTTGTTGCACATGTTCAATCAATAAATCCGTATCAAAAGCTAGCGGATGATCATAGTTTGTTTGAAGTCGTTCATCAAAAGATAAATCTGACTGGTCTTTATAGTAAAAATCCTGTTCCAGCATCAAAATGGAGCATTCTCCAAAATGCTCATAAATTTTTTTGCAGACACTCGTTTTTCCTGAGCCAGAACCGCCAGTTACCCCAACGACCACTGGTTTTCTTTTCATCATCCGTCTCTCCTTCTCGTGACCGCGAGTCCGTCTCCAAGTGGAATGATACTCGTTACAAACTCGGGCTGATCCATCAAAAAGCCATTAAACTTGCGCATTTTTTTTCGCGATTCTCGCCTTCTTCTGCACTTCAGGAAGTTCATCCAGTGCAAGTCCTTTAAATAGAACATTGTCACTATAAATCACGCCTTTAGCGGTCAGATGTGGACTATATAAATCAAAAAACTTTTCATATTGAGCTTTGGCAGCATCAATAAAAATCGCATCGAAAGGTCCTTTGCTTCCAAGCTTTTCAAAATCTAAAAGCGCATCTCCAAGCACAAGCTCCACTTGGTTTGTCCCAAATCTCTCTACATTTTCTTGTGCAACGGAAAAACGATCTTCATCACGTTCAATTGTAATAATTTCTGTTTCGGGCAATACTTCTTGCATTCTAAGTGCCGAATAACCAATTGCAGTACCAAGCTCCAAAATTCGTTTAGGCTGCTGAATAGCCATAATTTGAAGCATGGCATGCAGTGAATCTTTTTCCATAATTGGAACCGCTTCTTGCTTTGCATACTCTTCTATTTCAAGAAAAAAAGGTGAGCTTGCGGGAATCTGTTCCAATAAATAATCATGAATGAACGCATCCATCAGTTTAAAAATCCCTTCCATTCTGTCTAAAAATCAATTTCCATTGATGTGCTCTTCTTTTAATTTGTTATGTTCTTCAAGTGTCTTTGAAAAATAGACCTTTCCTGTTTTGGTGTTTGCTAGGAAATACAAGTAATCTGTTTTAGCAGGGTAAAGCGCTGCTTCAATAGACGATTTCCCGCTATTAGAAATAGGACCTGGCGGCAAGCGTTATTTAAATACGTATTATAGGGTGACTCAACTTTTAAATCTTTATATAAGGTACGAGATTTATGCTTTCCAAGTGCATAAAGAACAGTTGGATCTGTTTGCAAACGCATTTTTTCATCTAGCCGATTATAAAATACACTTGCGATCGTTTTCCGGTCAACATTTTCTGTAGCTTCCTTTTCGATAATGGAAGACATCGTTAACAGTTCATGGACACTCTTCTTTTGTTTTTTAAGTTCTTCTCGGTAAGGCGCAAGATTTAGTTGTGTCGCTTTTACCATTTCTTCAAGAATAGTATCAATTTTCGGCTCTGCTTCTTTAAATTCATATGTCGCCGGGTAGAGATAACCTTCAAGTGGATGCTTAATAGCTTGATTCAACACATCTTTTGTCACCGTATCAGGATAACTTTCTATCATTTTCTCGACAAAAGTGTGATCGTCCATTTTGGCTAACACATCTTTTTTCTTGAGTGTCGGTGCATATTGAACAATCCGATCTGCAATTTGATCGAGTGAATAGCCTTCTGGAACTACTAACCGTTCTGGGACTGCCGTTTTTCCAGATTTTAAGACATTGACAATTTTTTCAGTATCCATGGAAGGACTTAATTCATATCTGCCTGCTTTTAAATTCATTTCATTGGTATACTTTACATAATAAGAAAACAAAGTCGCACTGTTGATGACTTTTTCATCTTCTAAAATGTTCCCAATTTTTTTTGGCGTTTGCCCCAGCAGGAATTTCTACCACTATTTTTTCTTTGCTATCCGAATTTTTGGCATCCAGTTGTTTTTTTACATAAAAATAGCCTGCAATCGTGATTATAACAAGAATGAGTACGATGAGTGAGATAATGATCGTAATCCTTTTACCCTTTGAACTTGCCAAGCATGATCCCTCATTTCTTAATCTTTGTTCAGTTTATTATAACGATTTTTTTTCTCGTGTGACTATCTCTTTTTCGACTAAACACGAAAATTTCTGAAAGAGTCTTCCCCTTTCAGAAATTTTAAACGCCTATTAAATTACGCATCCATTGATTCAACGGATTCGATGTTTCGTTTATAAAGTCGAATTGAGCGCCCCATATCGTCGTCAATCAAGAAAGTTCCTTCTCCTGTTGGTACAAGCGCATCAGTGATCGCTCGCTTTTGTGATTCACTCTCGACGGTTTTTTCATAAGAACGTCCGCTTACCATATGTACAGTTACTACAAATTTTTCCATTTTTAGCCTTCTTTCTTCGAATTTCGACTATATTTATACTAACAAAGATTCTCTTATTCGTCACTTCAAAAAGATTCCATCGTTTTTTTTTACATTTGTGCTATAATAAAAAAAGTTAACAACTGAACACATTAAAGGAGTCTTGTCATGTTACACACGTTAATCCAAAGCCTGCAAGATTTTGTCATGTTTCTGATCGATACTCTTGGTCATTTCGGCATTTTTCTTGCCATGTTGATCGAAAGTGTTTGCATTCCGCTTCCAAGTGAAGTGATTATGCTTTTTGGTGGTTTTATGGCGGAAGCAGGAAAACTGAATTTTTGGCTAGTCGTTTTTGCAGGTATCCTTGGAAATCTTGTCGGATCTTGGATTGCTTACTACATCGGGAAAAAAGGCGGTCGCGCACTCGTGCTTCGATTCGGGAAATATATTTTCTTAAACGTCAAACACCTCGATCAAGCTGAGCACTGGTTTACTCGCTACGGGGCATCTGCTGTTTTTTTTCGGCCGAGTCTTACCAGTTATCCGAACTTTTATTTCCTTACCAGCAGGTATTGCTAAAATGAATTTAACCAAATTTACCATTTATACGATCTTAGGCTGTATTCCTTGGAATATTTTCTTAACGTGGCTTGGATTTACCCTCGGATCTAACTGGTCTGTTGTTGAAAAATACACACGGCCTATCAGCTACCTTATTCTCGTACTGTGCATCGCTTTCGTTGTCTGGTTAGCTTACAAGATTTGGAATAAACGAGCTCGTAAAGAAACAAAAAAAAGACATGTAGCTTCTGATGCGGCTTGAGATACTCAAGCCGTGTTTTCTTGAAGCAACATGTCTTTTGCTTATTCTTCGTCTTCGTCTGCTAAAAAAGTAGCAAGAAGCTCTTCAATCATATCCCACTCTTCGTCCGTTTCAACGGGTTTTAAGTTACCCTCTTTCCCGTTTTCACTTTGTTCATAGGAAGATGCTAAAATTTCGATTTCTTCATCCTCAGATGCCCCTGCAGGGAAATAAAGCACGTAAGATTTTCCGAAATCATCTGAATCAAAGTCAAACAAAATTTCGTATTTTTCTTCTACGCCTTCTTCGTTTGTAATCCAAATGATGTTTTCTTCTTCCCCATGATTATGTTCATGGTTGTGCTCGTGGTTATGGTTTTCTGCCATTACTTTTCACCTCATTTATTATTTGCATCCAAAAAGGATTGTAAAATCATCACTGCTGCAAGCTTATCAATCACAAGCTTGCGTTTTTTTTCGACTGACATCCGCTTCAAGAAGAGTTCGCTCGGCAGCTTGTGTTGTCAATCGTTCATCCCACAAGACCACCGGAATCCCCGTTCTTGCTTCAAGAACTTCGGCATATTTTTTTGAGCTTTCAGCACGGCTTCCAAGTGAATTATCCATATTTTTCGGAAGACCAACGACAATTTTTTCAACGTCATTTTCTTCTGCAAGTTCCTTCACTCGGTTATAACCAAACTGTTTAGCAACTTCGTCAATTGAAATGGTTTCAATTCCCTGGGCCGTCCAACCGAGCGCGTCACTAATCGCAACACCAACTGTTTTCGAACCCACATCCAGTCCCATAATCCTCATTTTTCACCAATTTCATTGTTTTTAAGATAAGCGCGGACAAGCTCTTCGATGATTTCGTCACGTTCTAACTTGCGAATCAAATTCCGCGCGTCTTGATGCCTTGGGATATAAGCCGGGTCGCCAGAAAGAAGATAACCAACAATTTGATTAACTGGATTATAGCCTTTTTCCTGCAATGCAAGATAAACTTGCTTCATAATTTTTCGAACATCTTCTTCGATTGAATCGTCTCCAAAATTATAGAACATGGTTTGATCTTTTGTACCCATAACGTGTCTACACCTCTATTCCTTCACTTTCCCATCTATTTTACACTAATCTTTCGACATTGACAAAGGAATACGCCACACTTAACCTAATTTTAATATTTCAAGAAAAAAAGAACGCAAATTCGCGCTCTTCTTTCCGAAATTAGCCTTGCATATTTTGAATAATAGTAGGAACTTCAGCAAGTGCTTTTTCTAGCTCCGCTGGGTTTTTCCCACCAGCTTGCGCGAGATCAGGTTTACCCCCGCCATTTCCGCCACAAAGTTGTGCAACTTGTTTGATGATGTTCCCCGCATGAAGTCCGCTTGCCATTGCGTCTTTTGAAACAGCGGCAATCAAATTAACTTTTTCGCCAGAAGTAGCCCCTAATACAAGAACTCCTCCGATATTTTTTTCTTTTCCAGTTATCAGCAAATTGACGTAACGCTGCCATATCTTTTGCCGCTACTTGTTTAGCAATCACATTGATGCCACCAATGTCTTCCCCACTTTCAAAAATAGCACCACTTGCTGCATTTGCCAGTTTTGATTGGAGCGATTCATTTTCACGGCGCGCCTCGCGCAATTCAAGCTGCAATTGTTCGATTTTTGTCAAGACTTCTTTTGGACTCGTTTTAAGTTTTGCTGCAGCATCTTTTAATTGCTGTTCTTGTTCTGTTACAAAGTGATAAGCCGCTTCTCCAGTTACTGCTTCGATTCTCCTTGTTCCAGCACCAATCCCCGTTTCTGAAAGGATCTTGAATTGCCCGATTTCAGATGTGTTTTTGACGTGCACACCACCACAAAGTTCAATGCTATAGTCTCCAATTTGAACAACGCGAACAATGTCGCCGTATTTTTCACCAAAGAGCGCCATTGCACCAAGCGCTTTTGCTTCATCGATCGGCATTTCATCAATCGAAACGGTCAACTGCTCCCAAATTTTTTCGTTTACAATTGCTTCCATTTGTTGTAGCTCTTCTTCTGTAATTTGTCCAAAGTGCGAGAAGTCAAAGCGCAGGCGATCTGGGGCAACAAGCGATCCAGCTTGATTCACATGCTCACCTAATACGTCTTTAAGTGCCCGGTGAAGCAAATGAGTTGCGGTATGATTTTTCACCGTTTTTCTTCGCTCTTCCGCGTTAACTGTAAGTTTCACATGATCCTGCGATTTCAAAATACCTTCTTCTACAACGATTCGGTGAATATTTTGCTTGTTAGGAGCTTTTTGAACATCTTTTATATAAGCAAGACCCGTTTCACTTTGAACAGTTCCGTGATCAGCTACTTGCCCACCACTTTCAGCATAAAATGGCGTTTCTTTAAAGATAGCTTCCACTTCTTCACCAGCTTTTGCTTCTTCAACAAGTTCATCGTTTTGAATCAAATAAAGAATTTCAGAAGCATGAACCGTTGTTTCATAGCCGACAAAAACACTTTCTTCCGTTAGACTTTGTAAAAGTTCACCTTGCACTTTCATGGACTGCACATCTGCACGCGCTTTTCTCGCGCGCGCACGTTGTGCTTCCATTTCTTTTTCAAAGCCCGCATGATCCACTTGTAGCGAATGATCAAGCGCGTATTCCTCAGTCAATTCAACCGGGAAGCCATACGTATCATAAAGTTTGAAAATGTCTTTTCCTTCAATAATTTGATTCCCTGTTTTTGCTTTTGCAATCAGCTCTTCAAGAATTGCAAGCCCTTCATTAAGCGTTTCATGGAAGCGTTCTTCTTCTGTACGAATCACTTTTTCAATAAAGTCTTGTTGATTCTCTACCTCTTTATAGAACGAATTCATGATTCTACCGACAGTTGGTACGAGCTTATACATAAACGGTTCATTAATACCAAGAACTTTTGCATAACGAACAGCTCTACGAAGCAAACGACGAAGCACATAACCTCTACCCTCGTTCGATGGGAGCGCCCCGTCACCAATAGCAAAAGCAACAGTCCGGATATGATCAGAAATAACCTTAAAGGCTACATCTTTTTCAGGAACCACTCCATATTTTTCGCCAGAAATTGTTTCAACTTCACGAATGATTGGCATGAACAAATCTGTTTCAAAATTAGTTGGTGCATTTTGGATAATCGAGACCATACGTTCTAGTCCCATCCCCGTATCAATATTTTGTTTAGGTAGTTCCGTGTAGCTTCCATCTGTATTGTGATTAAATTGCGAGAAAACCAAATTCCAAATTTCTAGGTAACGTTCATTTTCGCCACCTGGATAGAGTTCTGGGTCATTAGGGTCATTTCCAAACGCTTCACCGCGATCATAGAAAATTTCACTATCTGGTCCACAAGGTCCGCCCCCAATGTCCCAAAAGTTATCTTCAATCTCCACAATACGGTCACTTGAGAGCCCAATTTTTTCTTTCCAAATCTTTTTCGCTTCAGTGTCTTTTGGATAAACGGTCACATATAACTTATCAGCGTCAAAGCCAATCCACTCTGGACTAGTAAGAAATTCCCAAGCGAAAGTAATCGCCCCTTCTTTAAAATAATCTCCGATCGAAAAATTCCCTAACATTTCAAAAAAAGTATGGTGTCGAGCCGTTTTCCCGACATTTTCGATATCATTTGTACGAATAGATTTTTGTGCATTTACAAGACGCGGATTATCTGGAATTACAGAACCATCAAAATATTTTTTCATGGTTGCAACCCCACTATTGATCCATAAAAGAGTCGGATCATTTACCGGAACAAGTGATGCACTCGGTTCAACCGTATGTCCGTGTTGTTTAAAATAGTCAAGAAACATCTGTCTAACTTCACTGCTTGATAAAGTTTTCATTTCATTTTCCTCCCTTAACAAATAAAAAAGCCTTGCAATCGTTGCATCAGGGACGAAATTTTCGCGGTACCACCCTGTTTGCAACGACACAAGACTTGTATCATTACCTCTTCATGTCTTTAACGCAAGACTTACGTTTTTTTTTGCGCAAGAGAGCAATTTTAGTTCTTCCCTACTTTTCTTTCAGCCGTGGAAAAGTTCTCTTCTGAGGTTCAATTACTAAAATCATATTCTTACAAAAATAACCATAATTTCTATATCTAAAATTATAGAGAAGCTTATGCTTGTTGTCAACTGTTAATTATAGCAGAATCTTTCATTCCTACTGTTTGAAATTGTCCATTTCGAAGTGTTAATTTCACGTCGGAAACTTTGGCGATTTCCGGATCATGCGTCACCATGATCACTGTTTTCCCATCTACATGTGCGAGATCTTGAAACAGTTTCACAATTTCCTTACTAGTTCGCTCATCTAGATTCCCTGTTGGCTCATCTGCAACGATTAAATTTGTCTCTGTGCTGAGAGCTCGTGCAATCGCGACGCGTTGTTGCTGTCCACCGCTTAAAGTCAGTACTTTTTGCCTTGCTTTGACTTCATCAATCCCAACTTTTTCAAGAAGTTCAAGTGCGACTTCTTTCTTATTTGGATAGGAGACTTTAGTAATTTCCATAGCCGTTATCACGTTTTGTAGCGCCGTCATATATGTCAACAAATTATAGCTCTGAAAAACAATAGAAACAAATTGATTACGATAAGTTGAAAGACCAATCTCTAGAAGTGAACATCCTTCATAAAAAATTTCTCCTTCATTAGGTTTATCAAGACCACCTGCAAGTGATAAAAAAGTCGTTTTTCCAGAGCCAGAACTTCCCACTACTGTATAAAAAGTTTCTTCATAGAAAGAAAAATCTAAATCCTCAAGAATTGCTTCTTCCTTTGTTTTATACCAATAACCAATTTTTTCAAAGGTTAAAATTTTCTTCATCTTCATCACTACTCCTGTTTAGTCAATATCGTTTTAGGATTCATACGTAAAATGCTCGTCCCTGGAATCACAACAGAGATGAAAGCAATTAAGAATCCAATTCCTGCCATCTTACCAATTTCAGCCGGAGTCACCTGAATATCCAATTTCTTGATTTCCTCTTGATTTTTCGTCAAGTTTTCGAAACTGCTAGAGACACTTCCAAATGGGCCTCCCCCACTAGGACCATTCCCACGATGATCTTGGCCACTTTGTCCTGTTGAATTCCCCGACGTTGAGTTCGTTTCCGCTGTTTGACTATTCTCTTGATTAAGTAATTGATTTCCCGCTACTTGTGCCACAAACGGACTAGCAAGACCTGCCACAATAAACGAGATCATTGCTACAATAAAAATCTCTACAAAAAATTGCCCTAACAATTTTGTTTTCTTTTCACCAATGGATAGCAACACGCCCATTTCATATTTTCGTTCGCGAATTTGCATCATCACGAGTAGCGCCAACATCAAAACACCTGCAATAGAAACGATATAAACGACATTTTTTGAAAAAGATGCGACGTTTTCAATAGGTCCAATCATCTGCTTATATAAACTGTCGTTTGCATCAAGCTTAAACTCATCCCAATCAATTGTATTCATCTTTTTCGCTTCTTTTTGAAAGGCAGTGATATTAGTCGCATCATCCATCGTATAAACTGCAGAGTCAACTGTTCCTTCATATTTGGCACCCTTAAGCGTATTAGCGATGGTATAAGGTACGTAGATTTTATTGTAGGGATTTAAAAATGAAAAATTATTTGCCATTCCATTATTACTACTTGAAGAATCACTTGATTTGTAAATGCCAACGATTTTTAAAGTAACAGAAGTTTTTTCATCACTGGACTGAATTTTAATGGAATCACCAATTTTCCACTTATTTTGGCTTGCAAGTGTCTTTTCAACAAGTACAACTTTTTTTATTTTCATCTGCTTTTGTTAACGCTCGACCACTTGTTAATTTTGCAGACTTTTCACTAAAATCTGTAGAACTAGCCGAGTCGAGTACGCCGCTTACGCTTAAATCTGCTTGAATCATCTGCGGACGATTTTCAGTTGAATTTCCGCCTCCAAGCCTACCCTCTTCACCCGTATTATTTGCAGAATCACTACTTTCCTCTTGCGAACTGTCACCACTTGATTTCACTGGATCAAAATCCTCCGCAAGCGCTTGGGTACTTGAATAAAGATTGTAACTCGTTACATGATTTAATTTTGCCAAACTTTCAGCCGCTGAAGTCTTTACAGGAGTTGTGTTAAACGAAGGAGCTTTTCTTTCACTAGAATTAGAAGATGAGTTTTCTGAATTTTGTTCTGCTTGCTCCATCTGTTTTTCTCTATCGTAGCTAAGGGTCACTGTTCCCCTAAGTTCTTTTCTTGCTAACTCGCTGGCTTTATTCGCAGCTGATTGAATTGTAAAACCAGATAAAACTAAAACGGAAACAATCGTAAAAATAATAAAAAGTAAAATAGACCGCCCTATTCTCGCTTTTAAACTCCAATAAGCACGCTTGATAAAATTCATATTCGTTCCTCCATTTCTTCGGTTACAAATTTTATCTTAAGCACCATTTATGAAAAAAGCATGAACAAATTGTGGTTATACTTTTAAACTTATCGTAAAGACTTGCGAAATGAATACTTTTAAGATACTTTTAAAGAGTAAGGAGTGTAGCTGATGCGACTATTAATGATTGAAGACAATGAAAGTGTTACTCAAATGATGGAATTATTTTTCTTAAAAGAACAAATTGATGTGACTTTTGTTCATGATGGTAAAGTGGGCTATGAGCGATTTTTGAAAGAAACATTCGACTTATTGATTATAGACTTGATGCTCCCCTCGATGGATGGTATGACGATTTGTCGTAAAGTTCGAGAAGTAAGCGATATTCCGATCATCATACTTACAGCAAAAGAATCTGAATCAGATCAAGTACTTGGACTTGATCTCGGGGCGGATGATTATGTGACAAAGCCATTTAGCCCGCTTGCATTAATCGCCCGAATCAAAGCTGTTTCAAGGCGTTTAGCCCCAGCCTCTAATGACGATAAGATACTGAGCGGAACGACACATTCACTTCAAACCGAATACTTTCAAATTGATAAGACAACCCGTGAAGTTCTTTATAAAAATGTCCCACTTGAAGCACTTACACCGAAAGAATTCGATTTATTTTACTTTTTGATAGAGCATCCTCGCCAAGTTTTTTCACGCGAACAATTACTAGAGCGAGTTTGGGGGTATCAATTTTACGGAGACGAACGAACTGTTGATGTACACATTAAACGTCTCCGCAAGAAAATCGCAACGGAGGAACATTTATTTTTGCATACCATTTGGGGGGTAGGCTATAAATTTGATGAAACGGATTGATGTGAGTTGAAATTTAAATATGTTTATCAACTGTTTGCAACGCAATTTATTATTTTGCTGGCGACTTGTTTACTTATCGGCTTGCTTATCTCTAATTTTCTAAAAGATTATTTATACGAATCACAAGTGGAGCTATTAACAAAATATGGAGAAAAAATCAGTAGTGAAATTCGTTTTGCTGGAGATGAGAACATGCGGACGACTTCACTAGAAGCTTATCAGCACGCACTTGATGTTGACCATATTCGATATACAATTCTTAATAATCAAGAACAAATTGTGTTTCCCACTTCCGACAGACCACTCCCGCCCGATTTTAAAATTTCAAAAGAGGCTTCTAAAAATCTCAAAAAAGGCGAAACCGTAACGATTAAAGTCGATAATCGTTTTAATCAAGAAATGTCTGTTGTGTATGTCCCGATTTTATCAGGCAAAACCTTTCTTGGCTCAGTTATTTTGAACTCTCCGATCAGCGGGACAGAAAAAGTCATCGGAGCAATTAATCGTTACATGTTTTTCACGATTCTTTTATCGGTAATCATCGCGCTTGTTTTAAGTGCTATTTTAGCTAAATTGCAAGTGAATCGAATTAATCGCTTACGTGAAGCAACAAAACGAGTGATTAGCGGGGATTATGAAACGCGATTAAACGAAAATAACTGGGATGAAATTGGCGCACTTTCCTCAGATTTTAATAAAATGACAGAAACCTTAGCCACCTCAAAGGAGGAAATAGAACGTCAAGAAAAACGGCGCCGACAATTTATCGCAGATGTTTCTCATGAAATGCGAACACCGCTTACAACCATTTCCGGACTCACTGAAGGACTTGTTAATAATGTCATTCCAGAAAGTGAAACTAATCGTGTTATTCATCTTATTGATAAAGAATCACGTCGTTTGACAAAGCTTGTTAATGAAAACTTGGATTATGAACGAATCCGTGCCAATAAAATCAAACTGGAAAAATCTCGCTTTTCCGTTCAGGCTTTATCAGAAGTATTAGTTGAACAGCTTGAACCACTTGCTCAGCTGAAAAGTGATAAGCTTATCCTTGACATTGAAACCAATCTCCTTGTCTTTGCTGATTATGATCGTCTTACCCAAATTTTATTGAACATTTTAAAAAATAGCATTCAATTTACGGAGAATGGTACCATTACATTATGCGGACGAAGCGATTATAAAGAAACGATACTAGAAATTACTGATACTGGAACTGGCATGGACCCAGAAGAATTGGAACAAATTTGGGACCGCTTCTATAAAGCAGACTTATCTCGCACAAATACGAGTTTCGGAGAATCAGGTATTGGTCTTTCCATTGTAAAACAACTCGTAAAAGCACATGACGGCAGTATTACTGTCACAAGTAAACAAGACCAAGGCACCACTTTTGTAATTCGATTGCCAAATTTTTCTGATCTAGAAGAATATTAAAAAGAAGCTGAGACAAGAAATGAGACTAACTAGCCAAAAGTAAAAGAACAGCAATCGTTCAATGAAATGACATCATTGACGATTCTGTTCTTTTTTGTTTTCGGTCTAAATTCTTTATGCCATAAATTCATAAGGCGAAATCTCATTCATTCCAATCATCGGATCAATTTCAGTCAAATTTTCTGTAGTCAAAATTTTGAGGCTCGACTGCCTTGCAAGATCTTCTTCACTCACAAGCCTGCTTTCAAGCGTTGTTTTGCGCGAAGTATCATTCACACGTTCTACTCCCATCCGAAACGCCTCTTCTTCTCCGCAAAGAATCAAAAATTGTTGACTTCTCGTCACTCCTGTATAAAGTAAATCTCGGCGAAGCATTCGGTAATAGCTACGCACAACGGGCATTATCACAATCGGGAATTCACTCCCCTGCGCTTTATGAATCGAACAGCAATACGCATGTGTAAGTTGATTAAATTCCTGCTTGTAATAACTCACCTCTGTTTGATCGAACTGAACTGTAATCATATCTTGCTTTTCTGTATTTTCTTTAGCATATTGCATCGAAACGATTTCCCCAATGTCTCCATTAAACACGTTTTTCTCCGGTTGATTGACAAGTTGTAATACTTTATCATTCACACGATACTTGACATCGCCATAAGAAATCTCCTTGCGCTTTCCTGAATCATTAGGATTAAAAATTTCTTGTAAATTTCGATTCAAAACGTTAATCCCTGCAGGACCTCGATACATCGGAGCTAGAACTTGAATATCACGAGCGCGAAACCCTTTTTCTTTAGCGTTTTGTACAACCTGATCGACAACCTCAGCAATTTGATTGACCGAACAATGAAAAAAAGAACGATCTTTACTATTTTTAGTGAAATCTGCTGGTAAAAAACCTGCTTTAATATCGTGTGCCATTTGGATAATGGAGGACCCGTCTTTTTGACGATAAATATCTGTCAACTCAACTGTTGGCGCAATTTCAGAACGCAAAATATCACGTAACACTTGGCCGGGACCAACTGATGGTAATTGGTCTTCATCTCCAACAAGAATCACTTGGATATGACTTGGAAGCGCTCGGAATAGCTGATTGGCAAGCCAAATATCGACCATTGACATTTCATCAACGATCAAAAGTCGCCCTTCAATCGCCCGCTCAGAATCATCACTTAAATCCTCTTGCCCATTCATCCCCAGTAACCGGTGAATGGTCATGGCCGGAAGACCCGTTGATTCACTCATTCGTTTAGCAGCACGCCCGGTTGGAGCAGCCAGTAAGACGGGAAATGCGTCTCCATCTTTATAAGCATGGGGATCAAGGCTGACCCCGTGCAGTTCACTAAAGAGTTCTACAATTCCTTTAATTACTGTCGTTTTCCCAGTCCCTGGTCCACCAGTTAATACTAGCATTGGAGAAGTTAAAGCTGTTTTTTAAAGCTTCTTTTTGGGAATTCCCATAGGAAACCCCGATTCGCTCTTCAAGTTCACCAAGTGCAAGTAAAAATTCAGATTCTGGAAATTGTTCTTCGTACTCTGTTTGCTTCATAATTCGTTTCATGTGGTGCGCGAATCCGCTTTCGGCAAAATAAAGGGATGGCAAATAAATTCGCGTATTTTCCATTACGACTTTATCTAGGTCTCCTAGGGCGGTTAATTCTCGGTCTATTTCTTCTTGCAAAACTGGTTCTGGTGCGCTTTCCATTAGCAAACTTCGTGTTTTTTCAATCAGTTCGTCTCGTTCCGAATACACATTGCCATCACGAATAGAATCCGTATCAAGCGAAAAAAGCAAGCCAGCACGAATTCGGTCGGGGTGATTTCCATTTAAGCCTAGTCTGCGTCCTAGTTCATCCGCTCGCTGAAAGCCAATTCCTTTCACATCTTCAATCAACTTATAGGGGTTTTTTTCAAGTATTTCAAGTGCATTTTGTTTGTAAACTTGAAAAAATTTTCATCGAAAGTTGTGGTCCAAAACCGTAGTCATTTAAACCAATCATGACATGTTCTAATCCTTGATTTTCGCGTAGAGTAGCAAGCAATGAATCTGCAGTGTTTTTCGGTAACTTCGGCACTTCGCTAAGCCGATCCGGATCATTTAGCATAATGCTGATCGCATCTTCACCCAAAACAGCTACGATATTCTCCGCTGTTTTTTTGCCGATTCCTTTAAAAAGTTCCCCTGAAAGATAAGCAACAACACCTTCTCTTGTTTGTGGCATCTCTTTATGAAACCGCTCTGCTTTAAATTGTTGTCCAAATTTCGCGTGTTCTTGCATTTTTCCATAAAAAAGATAAACTTCTTGTGGTTCGAGCTTCGGAAAAACTCCCGTTACGATGATATCGCGCTCATCCCAGTCCGTGTTCGTTTCTTTTACTTCAATTCGCGTTACAGAAAATAGATTATCAGGATTATGGAAAATCATCTGCAAAACTTCGCCCTTTATGAACTTTTCATCTGCTTCATCACCAAATAGAGCAAGTGTTTCTTGATTGTTCATTTTCCCATCTCCTTTTCCATTTTTATTCTGTGTCGTTTGGAAGCTCACGAATAGCATCTAAAGCATTCTGCGCAAGTAAATGCTCTGGCTCACTTTGAAGCGCTTGTTCAAAGTATTCCTCTCCCAGTTTCAAATCGCCTTGCCATGCAAGATAAACAGCACCAAGATTATAAAGGGCATCCGCATCCCCTGGCTTAAGCATCAATGTTCGTTCAAGTTGTGTCACGGCTTCTTCATAAACACCTTCTTTTGCAAGTGCGATCGCATACTGAAAGACAGCTTCACCGTCCTCTTCATTAAGTTCTACACTTCGTAAGAAATACGGGAGCGCCAGCGCATTTTGATCCATTTTCGTAAAACTAAGTCCGAGCATAAAAAAGACATCACTATTTTCCATTCCTTCAGTGGTAGCTTCTTTAAAAGCATTGGCCGCATCTTCATAGCGCTCTAGTTCGAAGTAAAGATTTCCTAAACTATAGTAAGCTGCTGGAACATGATCATCGAGTTCAATAGCTCGTTTATAAAACTGTTCCGCTCGGTCAAAATCATCGAGTGACAATAAGACATTTCCAAAATTAATATAGCCAACTGGGTCACTTGGATTTTCTTCGATCACTTCCGTAAACATTTTAACAGCTTCCTCTAGTTTTCCTTCTTGCATATATTTAATTCCTACTTGATTTTTATCCATTTGTCTGATCCCTCATTTCATCGTACTTGAGCCACGAAATAATCGCAGCGCTCGTTTCCTTTGTTTGCTGTTCTACAGAAATTTTTGCTTTCCGGTCTCCATTTTGTTTACCATAAGCGCCAAACTGCGCGTGATTCCCACCCTTTATTTTGAAAAACGTGGTCTTTTTCGGCAAGTAGCGCTTATTTTGACCATATTTTTTCCAATTCAAAACACCATCATTTGTTGCTGTAATCGAAAGGGCCTCGAGTTTTGTTTCTTCAAGGCTCCCCTTTTTATCTGGATAGCTCGCAAGATAGAAAACGCCTTGTAAGTCTTTTGCGTGCTCTTTTGCAAAACGCGAAGCCATCACGCCTCCAAGTGAATGTCCACCAATCACAAAATGCTCGTCACTATTTTGTTTGATAATCTCTTCCGCTTTGTTTTTTCCAAATACTGCCAAATCAAGCGGCATCTCAGGTATATAGGTTTTATAGCCAGCATCTGCAAGCGAACGAGCAAGTGGTGCATAACTAAGGGCATCTACAAAAGCGCCTGGATATAAAATAACACTTGTTTTCTTGGCGCTTCTTTTCGGTTCAAAGATCAAAGTATCATTGGACTCAAAAATAGCCACCTGCTTTGTTTCTTGTGCTTTCTTTTCTGCATAATCACTTGATGACGTATTAAAATAAAAATAGCCCCACGCAATAAGCAGGACAAGAACAACAATACTTGAAAGCCCGATTAATTTTTTCATATCCAACCTCTTTTCACCTGTTCGTTTAACATTTTACCATATTTCACCTCAAAAAGCCGTGAGCTAGGCACAAAAAAAAGGAAATCCACTTTAAAAATGGATTTCCTAATCATCAACCTACATAATCTAATTGCTTTGTATCTTTCCAAACCGTATCAATCGTCGCGCCGCCAAGACAGATTTCCCCATCATAGAATACAACAGCTTGACCAGGTGTAATTGCTCGTACCGGTTCATCAAACACGACTTTTGCCTTCCCATCTGCTAAGAGATTGACCGTTACACCAGTATCTTTTTGTCTGTAACGGAATTTAGCAGTCGCGCGAAAAGTAGCAGGTTTAGGTTCATTCGATGTGAACGAAACATCTGTCGCTATTAACGAACTAGAATATAAGCTGTCATCGTGGAACCCTTGTACCACATAAAGAACATTTCGTTTTAAATCTTTCCCAGCAACGAACCACGGGTCACCGTCTCCACCAATTCCAAGGCCATGACGCTGTCCAATCGTATAATACATTAGTCCATCGTGTTTACCCATTTCTTTTCCGTCAAAAGTCTGCATAGAACCAGGTTTTGCAGGTAGATACTCACTCAGAAATTCCTTGAAGTTTCGTTCTCCAATAAAACAAATTCCCGTACTATCTTTTTTCTTAGCCGTTGCAAGTCCTGCTTCTTCAGCAATTCGTCTCACTTCACTTTTTTCCATACCACCAAGCGGAAACATTACGTGAGAAAGTTGTTCTTGAGAAAGTTGATTTAAAAAGTAAGTTTGATCCTTATTTTCGTCTACGCCACGAAGTAGCTTCACTTCACCATCTACTTTTTCAACACGCGCATAGTGCCCTGTTGCCACATAATCCGCCCCGAGGCTTTCTGCATGTTCCAAAAATGCTTTAAATTTAATTTCTTTATTACACATGACATCAGGATTTGGCGTTCGCCCAAGTTCATATTCCGCTAAAAAGTAACGGAACACCTTATCCCAATATTCTTTTTCAAAATTGACTGAGTAATAAGGAATACCGATTTGATTAGCTACACGGATGACATCTTCATAGTCTTCCGTTGCCGTGCATACACCAAATTCATCCGTATCATCCCAGTTCTTCATAAATATACCAATCACATCATATCCTTGCTGCTTTAACAGATAAGCCGTAACAGAAGAATCCACTCCGCCAGACATGCCTACAACAACACGAATTTGATTGTTCGCTTTTGTCACACTCGCTCTTCCTTTCTTTTTGCAAGTCGCAACACCACTTGACTAATCGTCTCAGCAGCCTGCGTAATTTCTGCTTGATCGTTTCCAAGACCAAAACTGATTCGTAACGTTTCTGTAATGCCGGGATGATCTTCTCCAAACATTGCAACGAGTACATGCGAAGGGTCGACCGAACCGGCCGTACAAGCTGACCCACTCGAAGCTTCAATTCCTTCCATGTCCAAATTCATGAGCAGTTGCTCAATTTGAACACCAAAGAATCGTACACTAAACACATGTGGGAGCGTTTCCTCATCTAGTCCGTTTATTTCAAAAGCCAAACCATTTTTTTTGAAAAATAGCCGCCATATTTTGTTTAAAGTCACGGTAAAGTTCTACCTTAGCAATTCGTTCAGCCCGCATAATAGCTAAAGCTTCCTTAAATCCAGCAATTCCCGCTAGGTTTTCCGTTCCTGCCCGACGTTTTCGTTCTTGTTCGCCGCCATGAAACGGAAATTCAAGTTTTGTTCCTTCTTTGACATATAAAAAACCAACGCCGCGCGGGCCATTTATTTTATGAGCGGATACAGAAAGCAAATCAACCCCAAGCTTACTAACCTGCAAAGGGATAAGACCAAAAGCTTGAACAGCATCCGTATGGAAAAGCGCCTGATGATTTTCCAGCAACTCGCCGATTTTAGCAATCGGCTGCAATGTGCCCATCTCATTATTCCCATACATGATAGAAACTAAAATCGTATCATCTGTGAGTGCTTCTTTAAAAGCTTGAAGCTCTATTTGACCATTCGAATTGACTGGCAAATACGTCACCTGGAACCCCTTCTTCTCCAAATATTCCATCGCGCGTAAAACAGCATGATGTTCAATCTTTGAAGTGATGATGTGCCGTCCATTCGTAGAATTCGCAAGTGCAGCTCCAATTATAGCTGTATTATCACTTTCCGTTCCACCACTTGTGAAGACAATCTCTCGCTCCTCGGCTCCAATCTCCTCCGCAAAAACTGTCTCGCTTCATCTAGTTTTTTTCGGGCCGATCTTCCTGCCGCGTGAATGCTTGATGGATTCCCGTATTCATTTGTCATCACATCAAGCATAACCTGACTCGCATTTGGATGGATCGGACTGGTAGCCGCATGATCAAGATAAATTGTTTTTTTCACAACACATCGCGCCCTTCCTGTGATTCATCATTTTAATCGTTTTTTATTGTAACAACAAATCCTTTTGAAAGCAATCTTATTCGCTTACAAATTGTTAGTTAGAAGACAAAAAGAAACCCCAATCGTACCGTTTGGAGCCCCATCCTTTGAACCCGCCGTATAAGCAGGTGGGTACTCTGTCGAGCGTTTTGCAAGTCCTCGTGAAAAGGCATGTGCGCCGCGTTCGAACACCGAGTTCCCAAGGTAAGAAAGATTGTTCGGTTCAAAAATAGTAGGCACTATACGTATACATTAGGGTTTCTTTTTATATGGTTAGAATAGCACAAATTCTCTAAAATAGCAATTTTGGAAAACTATAAAAGTAGTTTAATTTACTTCTTGTTTTGATTAATCTTTTGGTAAACTTCTGCGAGCGTTTGTTCAAACTTCGAATTTGTTTTGGGCTCATAGTAATGCTGATGCTTGATCGAATCCGGCAAGTATTGTTGATCCACCCAAGCATTTTCATAGTTATGCGGATATTTATAGTCAAGCGCTCTTCCCAATTTTTTCGCGCCCGAATAATGACCATCACGCAAATGATCGGGAACTTCTCCACTTTTACCCGCTCGAATATCACTAAGAGCTGCGTCAACAGCCATAATTGCCGAATTCGATTTTGGAGAAAGACAGAGTTCAATAACAGCATTTGCTAGCGGAATCCTCGCTTCAGGTAACCCAACTTTTTCAGCCGTTTGAACAGCCGCAAGAGTGCGTGCCCCCGCTTGCGGGCTCGCCAGTCCGACATCTTCATAAGCCATGACAAGTAAACGTCTAGTGATACTCACGAGATCCCCTGCCTCAATCAATCTTCCCATATAATGAAGCGCAGCGTTCACATCGCTACCTCGAACAGATTTTTGGAAAGCACTTAAAACGTCATAATGGGCGTCACCATCTTTATCGTGAGCAAGGCTTTTTCGTTGTAAACATTCTTCTGCAACTTCTAGCGTCACATGAATACTTCCTGATTCATCTGCTTGAGAAGAAACAACGGCAAGCTCCAGTGCATTTAGCGCGCCACGAACATCTCCATTACTCGCTGTCGCAAAATGCGTTCTTGCCTCATCATCTAGCACAACCGCGTATTCCCCGAGCCCCCGCTCAGAGTCCGAGAGCGCCCGGTCAATAGCTAGTTCGATCTCTGAGATGGCTAGTGGTTTTAATTCAAAAATCTGCGTTCGGCTACGAATCGCTGGATTAATAGCGATATAAGGATTGCTCGTTGTCGCGCCAATCAAGATGATCGCGCCACTCTCCAAATGAGGTAGCAGAAAATCTTGTTTCGCTTTATCAAGTCGGTGCACTTCATCTAAAAGCAAAATAACCGTACCGCTCATTTTAGCTTCTGCTGCTACGATTTCCATATCTTTTTTATTGTTCGTCACCGCGTTCAGTGTACGAAAAGCATATTCTGTGCTTCCAGCAATCGCACTTGCAATCGATGTTTTTCCGATTCCAGGCGGACCATATAAAATCATAGACGACAGCTTTTTTGCTTGTACCATGCGGTAAATAATTTTGTCTTTTCCAACCAAATGCTCTTGTCCAATTACTTCATCAAGCGTTCTTGGGCGCATTCGGTAAGCTAAAGGTTCCATTGCCATAACACTCAATTCCTCCATTTTTTCTCTTCATTCCATTATATCATAAGAAAACCAGCAGTTCTTTCATTGAAACTGACTTCTCACTTCGCTATAATAAATATGAATTCAAAGTTTACTTATCTGAATTATGGAGGTTTATCGAAAATGAAAATCACTACTAAGGGCCGCTACGGGTTAACCATCGCGCTTGAGCTTGCGCGTGAAGTTGGAAATGGACCGATCTCCCTCCGAAGCATCGCAAAGAAAAAGAACCTGTCTGAGCACTATCTGGAACAGCTTATCGGTCCGCTTCGAAACGCAGGACTTGTAAAAAGCATTCGAGGCGCGCATGGCGGCTATATTTTAAACGGTGATCCAAAACAAATCACTGCAGGCGACATCATTCGGACACTTGAAGGACCGATTGTACTTGTCGAAAGCATTGAAAACGAAGAAGCTGCTCAGCGTGAACTTTGGACACGCATGCGGGATGCCGTAAAAAATGTACTCGACCAGACTTCGCTTGCTGATTTAATCGCACATGAAAATACGTCGGAAGAAACCACACTACAAGAGGGTTATATGTTCTATATTTAAGCTATTTAAATAAAAGACAAGAAGTTCCAAGAGGGCTTCTTGTCTTTTTCCTTTTATCATAAAAAAACATTATCTTGATTTGAAAAGTCTTTTAATGCTTGGCCAAAAAGCCCATTTTCCAAGTAGAACGGTAAGCGCCGGCACAAGTAAAGGTCGAATAAGAAAAGTATCAACTAGAATACCCAACGCTGTTATCAAACCAAATTGCACAAGAAGCTCAATCGGGAGTGTAGTCAAAACAAGGAATGTTGCCGCTAAAATAACTCCGGCAGAAGTAATTACTCCCCCAGTTTCATGTACTCCTTCTTGTACAGCCTTACTAATCGGCATTTTATATGCATTCTTCCAAATGCTCGAAACCATAAATATATTGTAATCCTCGCCAAGCGCTACGATAAAGATAAATGCATATAATGGAATCAAGCCTGAAATGGCGTCAACCCCAAAGAAGTTATGCAAAATTAGCCACCCCATACCAAGAGAAGCAGCATAGGAAAAGAGCACTGTCAAAACAAGATATATCATAGCGACAATAGACTTCAAATAAATAAGCAACAAAACACTAATAAGTACTATAACAAGTGGAATTACTATTTTTTCATCAGTTTTTGAAACAGAACGCTCATCAAATTGGGTAGCAGTTTGTCCAGATATATAAACTTGGCTATCATCCCCCTTTATGGCTTGTTTTAATTTAGGGATTTTGTCCATCGCTTCTTTACTATAAGGGTTTTCATTCAAAATGACTGAATACTTTACAAAAGATTTATTTTTCGAGCTAGGTTCAGCTGAGCTTACTGATTTCACACCTTCGATTTCTTGAAGCGCCTCCTGATCACCACTCTGCCCATTTTTCACTATGACGGTAAGAGGGGCAAGATAACCCGCTCCAAAATGGTCTTCAATTAATCGAAAGCCTTCCTTAGAAGGCATGTCATCCGGGAAACTCGAAAGTGTATCATAACTATAATTAATTTGCGTAACCTGAAATGAAGCCATTCCAAGAAGTACAACAGAGAAGAGTATAATGATAATTGGATGCCTAACTGCTATTTTACCGATCATATCCCACACTCTATTCTCCTTCTTATTTTCTTTTGATGGATGTGGGACAAAAGGCCAAAAGGAAACGCGACCAAAAACTCCTAAAAGTGCTGGAACTAAACTTAAAGAAGAAAGTAGCATAACTAAAATAGCTAAACTAAAAGGAATTGCGAAATTATGGAATGAGCCGTATCTTGCAGCAAGAAGTAGTAGCAAAGCACACATCACTGTTAATCCGCTGAGAAGTATAGCTCCTGATACACCTCTAAAAGCCAAACGTAAAGATTTAAATCGATCCTGTTCGATTTTCAGAAAATGTCGGTACCTTGAAATCAAAAATAAACAATAATCAGTCCCTGCTCCAAATAGTAACACAGTCATAATCGAAAGCCCTTGAGAACTATAAGTTATAATTCCTTCTTTTCCGAGAAAACCAAGAATAGGCGTTATAATTAAATAAGCCATCCCAACAGCAATTAGAGGAATCAATGCTAAAATAGGAGAACGATAAATTAATAATAAAATAAGTAATACAATACACACTGTAGCAATTAATAAAGAAACATCTGCATCCTTAAAAAGTTCTGAAGCATCTACGCTAATTCCCGCTGCCCCAGTAGCGCGTGCAATCAGTTTCTTTTCACTATCAAGATTTGTCTCAAAAGGGTTATTTTGAAATATATCATCTGTTCTTTTTTTTTAATTCACTAATAGCTATTTTTATTTTTTCTGAACTAGTTCCTTCATCCATAATCACAGTTTGGATAAAAGATGTTTTATCATGAGAGAGTTGCTTCAAAAGGACTTGTGGCGGTACCTTTTCAAGTGAAACCAGCTGATTTTGATTTGGAATTGGTTTGTTTTGTAAAGAGGCATTCAGTTCTTGAATCTTCTCCAAATCGGATACTGAAAGACCTTCGTTTCTTGTCCACGTTATCAATAAAGGAATTCCATTATTTTTTTTAAAATAATGATCTTCAACTTTTTCTGCAACTACCGAGGGTTCCGACTTCGATAAATCATGCGCTGTATCTTCTTTATATGTTGAGGCATTTGGCAGGATGAATTGCAAACCTAAAGCTACAACGATCCAAATAGCAATGATTGCAAAACGCCCTTTTTTTCCACTAATTATTTTTGCTATCCCGTCTTTAATTTTCAAAATAAATCCCCCCCTTATTCTATTCATTTATCAATTGATAAATGAATGGTTAAAAAAAAGAAGCACTTTACTATACCTCTTTTTTCATAAATCCAAACAAAATCAAATAGATCCTTTTCGATACTTTTTCTCTAATTTCCTTAGTCGATAGCAAATTTACAGGCATAAAAAGTGGAGTAATTGCTGACAAAAAATATTCTGTCGCTTCTTTAGATGTAAGCTGGCTTTCTATATCTCCATTTTTAACAAAATCTGCAAAAATTGTTTCTATAGGTAAAAAATAGCTTCTATACCATAAATCATATAATACTTTCTGGTTTTCTTTTTTCAACTCATTTAAAATATCATGGACCATTAATAAAATATTAGTTGGATGTTTTTCAATTAAATTTAGTACAACTATATTAAGTTTAGCTTCACAATTTATCTTTTTATCTAAAATGTTCTTCATGTCAGATTGAATGTCAGCAGTTAGATTTTTCACAACCTCAAGATAAAGAACTTCTTTATCTTGAAAATGATGATACAATGCCGGCTGAGTAATTTTAGCAGCCAAAGCTATCTCTCTAGTAGTTACAGCTCGATAGCCTTTTTTCATAAAAAGAGTCTTCCCAGCATCTAAGATTTTCAAACGGGTTTGAACCATTTCTTCCGCTCGACTTCTTCTAGCCATCTTAACCCCCTCCTTTTTTATTTCATCTTACCTTCTATAATGTTTTTTTTTCAAACCAGCCTACATTTATGTTATATATTCTAACAAAAATAACAAGAAAACAAATAATACTTGCAAATATATTTTTATTATGTATGATTATATCATGAAGAAAAATCATTCATGTTATATAATATAACATAGAATAAAGGAGAGCTGATTATGGAGTCTGTTTTTATGTTTTTCTGCACATTATTAGTTTGGATAATGACACCAGGAATTGCATTATTTTACGGAGGAATGGTTCGACGCAAAAACGTGCTAAGTACTGCGATGTATAGTTTTAGCTCCATGGCCATCGTTTCTATTCTATGGATTTTAATCGGCTATTCGCTTGCCTTCTCACCAAATAACGCTTTTATAGGCGGTCTCGAGTGGAGTTTTCTTCATGATGTTGGTTTTTCCAGTTCAACACTTTACAGCGATTCAATCCCACACTTGTTATTCATGATGTTTCAAATGACATTTGCCGTTTTGACGGTTGCAATCATATCTGGTGCTTTCGCTGAACGAATGAATTTTCCTGCCTATCTCGTATTTATTCTTCTTTGGTCTTTACTCGTTTATGCACCCGTTGCACACTGGGTCTGGGGCGAAGGTGGGTTCTTGCGTGAGCTTGGAGCACTTGATTTTGCAGGTGGCAACGTTGTCCATATCAGTTCTGGCGTGACGGGACTTGTTCTAGCCATCATGATTGGTCGCCGCAAAGAAGCGGATACTGCCTCCCCTCATAATTTACCTCTTGCTTTAATCGGCGGTATCCTTGTCTGGTTTGGGTGGTATGGCTTCAACGTTGGAAGTGCCCTCACCATTGATCACGTAGCTATGACTGCTTTCGTCAACACAAACACGGCCGCTGCAGCGGGAATTATCGGTTGGGGAACCGTTGAATGGATTATGCATAAACGCCCTACTATACTCGGTACCATTTCTGGAGCTATCGCTGGACTTGTATCCATCACGCCAGCAGCTGGCTTTGTCAGCATAATAGCGTCCCTTCCTATCGGCTTTATCGGTGGAATGCTTTGCTTTTGGGGCGTTTCTTGGTTAAAAGGAAAAGTGAAATATGATGATGCGCTTGACGCGTTTGGATTACATGGAATAGGTGGCATTTGGGGTGGCATCGCAACCGGCTTGTTCGCTTCAACCAAAATCAATCCAAACGGAGCAGACGGCCTTTTCTCTGGTCATTACGCTCTACTTTTTAAACAAATTGCTGCAATCAGCGTAACCGTTATATTCGTTTCTATTCTTACGATCATCATCGTTGCTCTCATCCGCTTATTTATTCCTATCCGAGTCAATGAAGAGCAAGAAACAAACGGACTCGACTGGACTTTACACGGAGAAAATGCTTACCACGACCGCTAAACTTTAAAAATTAGATATAAAAAAGAGATTTCCATGAGTAAATCCTCAAAAACGCCTTTCAATTCTAAAAAAACAATGAGAAATCGCTTGTTTCTCTTCCCAGAAGCCATTTATGCGTTATAATGGGATAGAGATGTTATTAGATTGGAGGCGCAAAGAAGTTATATGCGTAAAATCCCTATATTTACGCTGATTGCCATTTTGCTACTTGGCGGAGGTTACTTTTACTATCAACACGCTTCTTCAAAAGTAAATTTAACGTTTAGCTTTAATGTCAGCAAAAAAGACACGGATAAAAAAACAATCAGCGGTACAATTGACGGTGCAGGAAGTACGATCGTTACCCTGCCTGTTTCAAAAAATCTTTTAAATTCCGTAAAAAAAGGAAATCATTATAACATAGAAGCGACATTCTACAATAAGAAACATGTCGATAAAAAAACCAGCAAAAAACTGGAAGGACCATTTTGGTCGAATGAAAACAATAAAGGCTTGCTTGTCAATAAAGTAAAAGTTGACAATTTAGAAAAAATAACCAATCAATAAAAAAACGTGAGTTGCGGGAACTCACGTTTTTTGTTTGACAAAAAAAGCATCGGCTGAACTAGCCGATGCTTTTTATTAAGATTCTTCTTCTACTTCTAAGCCTAATTCTTTTAGCTGTGCATTGCTAACCGTACTAGGTGCTTGAGTAAGGAGATCAACCGCACTCCCCGTTTTAGGGAATGCGATGGTATCACGCAAATTGTTGCTTCCCGCTAAGATCATTACAATTCGATCAAGACCAAGTGCGATCCCGCCGTGAGGAGGAGTACCATATTCGAGCGCATTCATCAAGAACCCAAACTGTGCTTCTGCCTCTTCATCACTGAATCCGAGCGCACGAAGCATTTTTTTGTTGGACCTCTTTTTTGTAAATCCGAAGTGACCCCCCGCCGATTTCGTAACCATTTAAAACAATATCATAAGCTTCCGCCATCGCATCTGCAGGGTTTGACTCTAGTTTTTCAATATCTTCTTCTCGTGGTAGAGTAAATGGATGGTGGGCAGAGACAAATCGCTCTGCTTCGTCATCATATTCGAATAACGGCCAATCCGTTACCCACAAAAAGGCGAGTTCCTTTTCATCATAAAGCTCCATGTCTTTCCCTAGTTTTGTTCGAAGGGCACCAAGTGAAGCCGCTACTGTTTCTTTTGTGTCTGCCGCAAACAACAATAAGTCGCCTGCTTCCGCTTCAAGAACCTGCCGCAACTCGTTTTGCTTCTCAGCATCAAAAAACTTCGCAATCGGTCCTTTTAGTTCTTCTTGCTCTACTTTCATCCAAGCAAGACCTTTTGCCCCATAAGTCGCAACAAATTCACCTAGTGCGTCAATTTCTTTACGCGAATACTTTTCAGCAGCTTGTTTAGCATTAATCGCTTTAACTTCCCCGCCTGCTTCAAGCGCCCCAGTAAAGACTTTAAATGAAACGTCCTTCACAACTTCTGAAACATCTGTAAGTTCTAGCCCAAACCGAACATCTGGTTTATCACTTCCGAAACGTCTCATCGCCTCTTCATAAGTCATTTTTTGGAAAGGTCGAGGAATTTCAATCCCCTTCACTTCTTTTACAACTGCCGTTAGCATAATTTCCGTTATTTCTTGAATTTCTTCTTTACTCAAGAAGCTTGTCTCTAGGTCCACTTGCGTAAATTCAGGTTGACGATCACCTCGAAGATCTTCATCTCGGAAACAACGGACAATTTGATAATACTTATCAAATCCGGCCGTCATCAGTAACTGTTTCAAAATTTGCGGTGATTGAGGTAATGCATAAAAACTACCTGGATAGATCCGACTAGGAACTAAATAATCACGTGCACCTTCTGGCGTACTCTTCGTCAAATAAGGCGTTTCAATATCATAAAACCCTAATTCATTCAGTTTTTCACGAAATACACGGGTAACATGATGACGCATTTTAAAAATAGCCGTCATTTCTGGGCGTCTAAGATCTAAATAACGATATTTAAGTCGCAGTTCGTCGGAAACATTTATTCCATCTTCAATGTAGAAAGGAGGAGTTTTCGAGCGATTTAAAATCGTCACTTCACTTGCAAGAACTTCAATCTTCCCTGTTTTAAGCTTGTCATTAACCGCTTCTTCACGTCTTAATGCCACTTCTCCTTTAACCGAAATGACGAATTCAGAGCGGATCTCTTCTGCAACTGAGAGCGCTTCACTAGAAAGCTCAGGATTGAAAACGACTTGAACAATCCCCTCGCGATCCCGTAAATCGATAAAAATGAGTCCTCCTAAATCACGGCGTTTTTGTACCCAACCATGCAGGGTAACGATTTCACCTTGATTTTTTTCAGTTAGTTCTCCACAATAAGTCGTTCTTTTTTCCATTATTTGTCCCCCTCAGCTTGTTCTTCAAGCGTTGTAATTAATTCAGTTTCAGTAACGAGGAACTGCTCACCCGTAGCCATATTTTTCAAGCTATATTCGCCTGTTCGAATTTCGTCTTCACCGATGATTACTGTATATCTTGCTTTCTTGCGATCCGCATCTTTAAGTTGTGCTTTTAATTTCCGTTTTTGGTAATCTTTTTCGGCACTTATATCGTGATTTCGAAGCGTGCTAACTAGTTGAACAACTTTTTCATCTGCTTCCTCTTGTGCGGAAATCACATAACAAATGAGCGGGTTCGATTCCGGGATCTCTACTTGAGCTTTTTGAAGCGCAAGCAAGACACGTTCAACACCCATCCCAAAACCAATCCCTGGTGTATCTGGTCCATCAAATTCTTGCACAAGACCGTGATAACGACCGCCACCGCAAAGCGTTGTCTTAGCACCAAAGCCTTCTTCATCACTCATAATTTCAAATGTAGTGTGATTATAGTAGTCTAATCCCCTTACAAGCGTCGGATCCACTGTATAAGAAATCCCAATCGTATCGAGAAATTCTTTTACCTTTGAAAAGTATTCCTCAGACTCTTCATTTAAAAAGTCCAAAATAGAAGGAGCGCTTTTCACAAGCGGATGTTCATGATCCGTTTTGCAATCAAGGATCCGAAGCGGATTTTTATAAAGTCGTGCTTGGCAATCTGAGCAAAATTCATCAATTTGTGGTTCAAAATGTGCAATTAACGCTTCTCGGTGTTTTAAGCGACTTTCTTTATCTCCTAGGCTATTAATGACAAGAGAAATGTTTTTCAGGCCAATTGAGCGGAAAAAAATTCATAGCAAGTGAAATCACTTCTGCATCAATGGACGGGTCATCGCTCCCAATTGCTTCAAGGCCCATTTGTGTGAATTGACGCTGCCTTCCACCTTGTGGGCGCTCGTAGCGGAACATAGGACCATTATAATAAAGTTTTATGGGTTGGTTTACTTCACCAAACATTTTATGTTCAACAAAAGAACGAACAACTGAAGCAGTTCCTTCAGGACGTAGTGTTAGACTTCTTCCTTTTTTATCTTGAAAAGTATACATTTCTTTTGTCACGATATCCGTTGAATCACCCACGCCACGCTCAAAAAGTTCGGTATGTTCAAAAATTGGTGTTCGAATTTCGCTATAACGATAAGTTTCGCAAATCGAACGAAATTTATTTTCTAAAAAGTGCCAACTGCCAATCTCATTTGGTAAAATGTCTCTTGTTCCGCGAGGTAATTGAATTTCCATGGTTGTTTCCTCCTTAGTTCAATCTAATTTTATTCAAACATATAAAAACTCCCGCCCCTTGTCATTTAACTAACAAGGGACGAGAGAGAAATTCACCCGTGGTACCACCCTAATTGGAATCCTAGATTCCCACTTTTCCATAACGCTGGATTCGCGTTTCAGTCTACTTTACATCCTTCGACTGAAACCTCAGAAGTGTCTTTCCATAACCTTTCACCACAGATTTCTTTCAGCCAAATGAAATCCTCTCTTTTCTGGGAGTGAAGCTTGTACTTTTCTTCGTCACTGGTCAGTATATGAATTATTTTTAGATTACTAGAAAACGGCAAGAAAGTCAATATCAGCCAAGTTTTTTCTAAAAAGTAGTTTAAGGTTTCACACAAACGCATTTTATGGTAACATTTGAATGAGTTAACTTTTACTTTGGGGGTGTTTCGATTTCGTGCGAAAGAATTTCATATTGATTTCGATTTTATCGACAGCACTCATTGCAGCTGGAATTTTAGTGACCTTTGCAATGGCCCATGCCAATTCGGTCAGCGTCGAAGCTGACGTTGTCAACGTTCGGAGCGGCCCTGGTCTTGCCTATGATGTCACAAGTCAGGTTCGGAAAAATGATGTGCTTCAGGTAATCGGAGAAGAAAATAAATGGTATAAAGTTCGTCTTGAGGACGGAAATAGCGGCTGGGTAGCGAGCTGGCTCGTTAAGAATACATCAGTTAGTGCTGCAAGTAACAGTATCGCCGTAGTTTCTTCTGAAGGTGGATTAAATGTAAGAGAAAAACCGAGTACCGACAGTGCCGTGCTTGGCATGTTAAATACAAATGACCAAGTCAACGTTGTAAGTGAACAAAATGGTTGGGCTCAAATTCAATACCAAGGTCGAAACGCTTGGGTAAGTTCAGATTACATAACGATTCGAAACTCTACGACAAAAAGCGCTTCAAAAGACCTGCAAAGCATTTCGATTCGTGAAAACGAAACGAATATTCGCAATAAGCCAGATCTAAGCGGCAGCGTTCTTGAAAAAGCTGATTCTGGGGAAACTTATGAAATCGAAGGCGTTCAAGGCGATTGGTATCAAGTCAAAACTTCAAATGGAAGTACCGGATACGTGGCGAACTGGGTTGTTGATATTTCTTCTGGAGGAGAGACGCCACAAAAATCAAAAACAACAAAACTTTCGGAAGCAACTATTGTTCTCGATCCGGGACACGGTGGGAATGATCCAGGTGCAAAAGGCGATAAGGGAACCGTTGAAAAAAGCGCAACCTTAAAAACTGCTAAAGCAATTCGTTCCAAGCTTGAAAGTGCTGGTGCTAAAGTTGTGATGACACGAAACAAAGATGAATATGTTTCGCTTCGCGATCGCAATAAAACCGCTGCAAAAAATCAGGCTGATGTCTTTATTAGCATCCACTTTGATAGCGTTGAAGATAGCGCTGATGGAAGTGTTAGCGGACAAACCACTTATTATTACAAAAAACGCGATAAAGAACTGGCGAATACGATAAACGATAGTTTAGGTGATGCGTTATCTATTTCTAACCGGGGTGCACGAGTTGGTGATTACTATGTAGTACGTGAAAACGAACAACCTGCTCTCCTTCTTGAACTTGGCTATCTTAGCTCACGTCAAGATGAAGATCGAATCAATTCAAGCTCTTACCGCAATCAAATTGCAGATGCTGTAACAGAAGGTTTAGCCAATTACTTTACCAACTAAAACTAAAAAAAAGTAGCGCTTCTCATAAGCGCTACTTTTTTTTGTATCTATATATTATTTAGCAAGTTCATCCGAATCGAGCATAATGGTAACAGGGCCATCATTTGTAATCGTGACTTGCATCGAAGCACCAAAAACCCCAGTTTCCACATTTAAGCCAAGTTCTTGTTCAAGTTTTTCATTAAAGAGTTGATAAAGTGCCTCTGCTTCATTTCCAGGCGCTGAATCTGTAAAACTCGGTCGCCTTCCCTTTCGAACATCGGCATAAAGCGTAAACTGAGAAACACTTAAAATGCCAGCACCAACATCTAGAAGTGATAGATTCATTTTCTCATTTTCGTCTTCAAAAATACGCAATCCAGCAATTTTTTTTCACCAATACATCAATTTCTTTTTCTTGTATCTGTATGAGTGAATCCAACTAGCAGACAAAGGCCGAATGGGATTTCCCCTGTAATTTCACCATCAATCGTAACACTTGCTGATTTCGTTCGCTGAAGTAAGACACGCATTTTATCTCCTCCTTTAATTCATCAATCTTCGTACCGTATAAACATCAGGAATTTGTTTGATTTTATCGACTACCCGTTGCAGGTGGGCGATATTATGAATTTGAAGTGTCAAAACAAGAGTCGCCATTTTATTTTGATCTACCTTGGCGTTAACCCCATTGATATTCGACGTCAAGCTATTCACAACTTGCAAAATATCGTTTAATAAGCCACTCCGGTTATAGCCAAATACTTCAATATCAACATTATAATCCGTTTTTGATTTTTCATCAGCATCTTCCCACTCTACGTCAATCAAACGATCTGTTTCCGTAGACTGGACATTTGGACAGTCTTTCCTGTGAATAGAAATTCCCCGTCCTTTTGTAATATAGCCGACAATTTGATCACCTGGAACTGGATTACAACAACGAGATAATCGAATTAATAAATTCCCAACGCCCTGAACCACAACCCCTGCATTGTGTTTAATTTTAAGTTTCTCATTGTTTTGCTCTGCTGAGTTATTCTTTTGCTCCGCCTGTGTTAATAGTTTTTCTGTTTGTTCTTCTTGCTCTCGCTCTTTCCGTTCTTTTTCCGAAAGGCGATTCGCAACTTGGAGCGCTGTAATGCCGTTATATCCAACAGCAGCAAACAAATCGTCTTCCTGAGCAAAATTCAATTTGTCGATAATGCGTTTCATATTTTCTTGCGTCATAAATTTCTTCGGTTCATAATCCATTTGCCGAAGTTCTTTTTCAACCATGTCACGGCCTTTTTCGATATTCTCTTCTTTATCTTGGCGTTTAAAGAACTGACGGATTTTGTTTCGCGCTTGTGAAGTTTGAACAAGTTTGAGCCAGTCACGACTTGGTCCATAGGAATGTTTGGACGTCAAAATATCAATGATATCGCCTGTTTTTAATTTATAATCAAGCGTCACGATTTTCCCGTTTACTTTCGCACCAATCGTTTTATTTCCAATTTCCGTATGAATTCGATAAGCAAAATCAAGTGGCACAGAACCATTTGGAAGCTCAAACACATCGCCTTTTGGAGTGAAAACATAAACCACATCGGAAAACAAATCTAGTTTGAGCGATTCCATAAATTCTTCCGCATTATCTGACTCATTTTGATATTCAAGAATTTCACGGAACCACGTCATTTTGTTATCGAAAGAAGTTTTAGAATTCACGACTTTGCCTTCTTTATAAGCCCAGTGCGCAGCAACCCCGTACTCTGCAATTTGATGCATTTCCTGCGTTCTAATTTGCACTTCAAGTGGCTCACCTTGTGGTCCAATAACTGTCGTATGAAGCGATTGATACATATTTGATTTTGGCATAGCAATGTAATCTTTAAAACGCCCAGGCATCGGTTTCCATCTCGTATGAATCACACCAAGGACGGCATAACAATCTTTGATGCTACTGACGAGAATTCGAACAGCCAATAAGTCATAGATTTCATTAAACTGTTTATGTTGTTCTGACATTTTTCGATAAATGGAATAAATATGTTTTGGACGCCCTGAAATATCCGCTTCAATATGCAATTCTTTTAAATTTTCTTCCACCCCGTCAATCACATCTTGTAAATAGCGTTCCCGCTCACCACGTTTTTGCTTCATCAAATGAACAATCCGGTAATATTGTTGCGGATTTAAATAGCGCAGTGCCGTGTCTTCAAGCTCCCACTTAACACGACTGATCCCAAGCCTATGAGCAAGTGGAGCAAAGATTTCAAGTGTTTCTGTCGCAATTCGGCGCTGCTTTTCAACTGGCAAATGTTTTAACGTCCGCATGTTATGCAAACGGTCCGCAAGTTTGATTAAAATGACACGAATGTCTTGCGCCATCGCAATAAACATCTTCCGGTGATTTTCTGCTTGTTGTTCTTCATGCGATTTATATTTAATTTTCCCGAGTTTAGTCACCCCGTCGACAAGCATCGCTACTTCCTCACCAAAAGCCTCACGCAAATCATCAAGTGTCACCTCCGTATCTTCCACAACATCATGCAAAAAACCAGAAGCAACCGTTTGTGGATCCATATGAAGCTCGACTAAAATACCGGCGACTTGTACCGGATGAATAATATAAGGCTCCCCTGATTTACGAAACTGTTCGCTATGTGCATCACGGGCAAATTTATAGGCTTTTTCAACTATAGAAAGATGTTCCTGATTCATATAGTGAGAAGCCATTTCAATCACTTGTTCAGCCGTTAAATTTTGATCTTTCGCCATTTTTATCCACCCCTTTTGTTCAGCCAGAAAAGATTCTTGCTTTCATTATACACGACTAAATATTCTTTAGAAAGCAGTTTTAAAGTCTGATAAAGAAAAAACCACTTTCTAAACGAAAATGGTTTTCTTTCTTTAAAAATCCATCAAAATTAAACGATCATAACCATTTAATTTTTCATGCCCATGAAGTTCTGTTAATTCAATCAAGAAGGCACAACCGGCAACTACGCCACCAAGTTTTTCAACTAGCTTAATCGTCGCTTCAATCGTTCCACCAGTTGCAAGCAAATCATCCGTGATCAGCACTCGTTGCCCCGGCTTAATCGCATCTTTGTGCATCGTAAGTGTATTCGTCCCGTATTCAAGCGCATATTCCATCTCAATCGTTTCGCGAGGTAATTTTCCAGGCTTGCGAACAGGAGCAAAGCCGATGCCAAGTGCATAAGCGACTGGACACCCAATGATAAAGCCACGCGCTTCAGGTCCAACAATCAAATCAACTTCTAGTTTTTCCGCATATTTCACGATTTGATCAGTCGCAAATTTATAAGCTTCTCCATCATTCATAAGTGGTGTAATATCTTTAAAGACAATGCCTTCTTTTGGCCAGTCCTCAACAATCGCCACATAATTTTTCAGTTCATTTAAGTCCATGTTTGGTTTCCTCCAAGTTTTAGAGCTATTACTCCATGATCTGCTTCATCCAATTGAGTAAATCTGAATAACTGGCGTAAAGCAGTTTTTGTCGTGTTTCCAGTTCGCGTTCTTTCCGCTGATACAGTTCCGCTTCCTCTAAGTTTCGTTTCCCTGCTGTTTCTTGAAGCGTCATCACATCACCTTCCATTTTAACAAAATTCAGTTCAAAAAACACGCCTGACATAAACTCAATTTGTTGTTTGCTCCATCCAAATTTTCGGGTCAATGCTTCTTCATACTGACTTAGCGAAAATGGTTGGAATTTTTTAATGAGTCCGTAAAGCGAAGCGAATGCTTTTCTGTCAGGCAAGCGATCCATCTCATTATTTTCTCCAGAATTAAAATGAAAGTAAATTTTTTCTGGCTGAATTTCCTGCACTATACGTTCAAGCTGACCCACTTCTTGTGGAATATCAGCAAAAATGACTTCCTCAGATTTGGGTAGTAAAGACGGGTCAACTGAATCACTAAACGCAACCACCGTTTCTTCCAAATTCGCAAGCGCTTGTTTACTTGACTCTTCAAAACAGATAAAAATACGCTCACTTTTTTTTCTCGCGAAGTAATTGATTCCATTCCGTGCGGTTCCGGACATCAAACACTTGCCAGTGCGCAACAGAAAGGTCCACAAGACGTAGCTGCGGCTTTCGCACATTATTCCACTCATTAACCGAAAGTTCCCCGACAACATCCACTTCCGCAGCCGGAGAAAGCTCAGACACAAGGTGACCGATGTTAAATCCAACCGCATCTAATGAAACTCCATCTTTTTTCAAGAAGGTTTTTAAGATGCGTCTTATCCGCTCCAATTTGCTTCGTCCCCTCAAGATGCACACCTGCAAATTTGAATAGCGGTTTGGGGTTCCCAGTTCCAAACGGTGCCATTTGTTCCACCATTTGAATGAAAGATAAACTAGCTGTTTCAAGTGAAATAGTATCTTCAATAAGAAGCGCCGGCTTCAAATCTTCTTGAGAAAGCTTGGCGGCTTGCTTTTCCATATTTTCCGTAAACTCAAGGATTGCATCCACACGTAGCGTCAGTCCAGCAGCCATCGGATGCCCTCCAAATGCTTCTAAAAGGTCGCGGTTTTGATCAAGCTCTTGATAAAGGTGAAAAGCCGGAACACTTCGTCCCGAACCTTTGGCAAGTCCAGTTTCTTCATCAATTGCAAGACAAATCGTTGGCCTTCCAAATTTCTCAACGAGACGCGAAGCAACAATTCCCAAAACCCCCGCGTTCCAGCCCTTAGCAGACACAACAATCATGCTTGGCATTTTCACCATCTCTTCAACCATTTGAGAAGCCTGTTTTGTCATATCTTGAACGAGTGCACGGCGCTCTTTGTTCGCTTCATCAATCAATTGCGCGAGTTCATCTGCTTCTTCGTCCATCTGCGCAAGAAGGAGTTCACAAGCTGGATCTGCATCTCCTAGCCTTCCCACCGCGTTTAGTCGAGGCGCGAGGCTAAAACCAATCGTTTCCTCAGTCGCTTCATGTAACTTAGCTCCTGCCTTTTTAGCAAGAGACTGTAGTCCAAGATTCGGAGTGCTCCGAAGAACTTGAAGTCCTTTTTGAACAAGTAACCGGTTCTCATCAGTTAATGAAACAAGATCTGCGACCGTTCCAACCGCAACAAGGTCAAGTAACTCTTCAGGCTCTTCGCCAAGCAGTGCGTGCGATAACTTATAGCTAACCCCCACTCCCGCTAGATCATGAAAAGGATACTCTGAAAGCGGGTGGCGCGGATGAATCACAGCGACGGCTTTCGGAAGGGTTTCTCTTTTTTCGTGGTGATCAGTCACAATCACATCCAAATCGATTTCTTTTGCAAAGTCCATGACATCAAGCGCCGCAATTCCGTTATCCACTGTGATTAAAAGGTCATATCCTTGATTTTTAATCATTTGAAAGGCCTCTTTATTAGGTCCATATCCTTCTGTGAAACGGTTGGGAATATAAAAATCGACTTGAGCACCTAATTTTTCAAGCGACTTAAATAAAACGGCAATGCTTGTCACACCGTCTGCATCATAGTCCCCATAGATCATTATTTTTTCATTTTGATGAATAGCTTGTTTAATTCGTTCCACTGCAATATCCATTTCTTTCAGTAAAAATGGATCGTAGGCAGAAAATTTATCTGGATGGAAAAATTTATCTAGCTGCCCTTTTGTTGTAACTTTTCGCTTCGAGAGCATTTCTGCGAGAACAGGCGAAACGCCCAACTCTTCGGCAAGTAAGGCTATTTTATCTTTCGCGATTTCTTCTGTTTTCCAAATGTATTTTGAATGAATCACAATCGTTCCACCTTTCAACCCTCCTATTATACCGAACTTTCCCTTATTTTGACAGCAGAATTTCTTTTATAAGGAAACAAAAAAAGCCAAACCCTTACAGGGTTGGCTTTTTTTGTTTCTTCTTTCGTTTCTTTTTTATCCCCAACGTCAATCGTTGACTTTTTGCCATGCATAGCTTCGGCCGCTGCAAGTTTGCGAGATAGCTCCGTATTTTCTTCTTTCAAATGTTTGATTTGTTTATTTCCGCTTCGTACCTTAGCAATATTCAAGAAGAAAATGATCAAGCAACCAATTAAAACTGATCCCAAAATAACTAATACAAGTGGCCACTCAGCCTTGGCAAATAAGAAATTCACCTGGACTGAATCCACATTGATCACCGCAAAAATCGCGATAAACAGCACTAACAATATTCCCAAAATAACTTGCCACTGGTTTTTCATATGACTCCATCCCCCAAAACAATAAATTTGAAAAGCGAAAGCCGAAAAATATTTTTCGGCTTTTCACTTTACACTATTCTATACCACAGGTTGACCTGGGTTACGCTTTTTTCTTTTTTCTTCACATTTTGAATCGGACCTTTTTTCTTCACTTGATGTGATTTAAAGACGTACCAAAGTTGCATTGCCATGAAGATCGAAGAGAACACACTCGATACCAGTCCAACAAGAAGCGCGATCGAGAAGTTCAAAATTGATTCGCTTCCGAAAAGTACTAAAGCAAGCACCGTGAAAATGACAGTCAAGATTGTATTAATTGACCGTGTAAAGGTTTGTCTTAGACCATGATTCACAGCGAAAGCGACATCGTCTTTCGTCTTGTAGGTCTTCATTTTTCTACCAATATCGCGAATCCGGTCAGCGGTCACGATCGTATCATTGATAGAATACCCGATAACCGTAAGCACGGCGGCAATGAAGGTGATATCAACCTCCAGCCTGAAAATACTGAAGAAGATGAAAATCACGAAAGCATCAAATAGCAAGGAAAGAATAGCAGCAATTCCCATATAGAATTCGAAACGAATCGCAATGTAAATCACAATTAAGATGGATGCAATAGCAAGTGCATACAAGCCATTTTTAGCTAATTCTTTTCCGACAGTTGGTGTTACCGTGCTAATGCTTGGTTCATGTTTATACTTGTCATCAAAATGCGTTTTAAATTTCGCAATTTCCGACTGGCTTAGCGCCCCTTTAAATGACACAACAGCCGTCGTCGAATTCTTACCTTGGAACACAATATCATCTGAAGGCATCTTAATTTCATTTAAGTCCTTCTTGATTTGTTGTTCCGTTAGTTTCGAATCCGAAGTCACTTCAGCACGTGTACCACTCGCAAAATCAATTCCAAGGTTCAATTTGAATACACTTAAAATGATAATGCCCGCAATCGTAATTGCCGCAAAAATACCAAGGAACATCCGGTGATTCTTGACAAAATCGAACCGGTCAAAATGCGTTTTCAAATCATAGGTGCTAACGCCGTCGTGTAAGTTATGAATATCTCTTGGATTCACGGTAAAGAGACGTGGTTTATTGTTTAAAACATTGCTCTTAACAAGCAGTCCCAGTAGGACACGCGAACCCCAAACAGCTGTTAAGAAGCTGACAAGAATACTGATGATCAGTACCGTTGCAAATCCTTTTACTGAGCTTGTTCCAAAATAGAACAAGACAACTGCAACGAGTAGTGTTGAGATATTTCCATCAAAGATCGCACGGAAGGCTTCTTTTCCGCCGACTTCAAAGGCCGCTTTTGTCGACCTTCCGACTTTAAGCTCTTCCTTGATCCGCTCGTAGGTGATGACGTTCGCATCGACCGCCATCCCAATCCCGAGAATCAGCCCGGCAATACCCGGGAGCGTAAGCGTCGCATTTAAGAGCGCCAGAATCAAAAGTACGATATACGTATAAGCTGTTAATGTAATACAAGCGATGATACCAGGAATACGGTAAACAACGAGCATAAAGATAAAGATCGCTGCAACCCCGATAATTCCCGCAAGAATTGTTTGATTAAGCGCATCTTGACCAAACTGAGCACCAACGGAAGTGGAGTACACTTCTTTCATCTTAACTGGTAGTGCCCCAGAATTTAACAAGTTCGCTAAATCTTTTGCTTCTTTTGTTGTAAAGTTTCCTTCTATTTGTACATTGTTATCGTCAATCACTTTGCTGACATTTGGTGCGGACAAGTAAGCTGGATCTTTTTTTCGTTTTTTCTTCTTCATATTTCTGTCCTTTTTTCCAGTCCAACCAAATAACCAGTTGATTATTTGGTGCTTCACCAAGAATATCTTTTGTTACTTTCGCGAATTTATCCGCACTTTTTAGTTTTAAAGTAACAATTGGTTGGTTAGTGTCCGTGAAAGCTTGTTTTGCTCCACCAGGAACAAGATCAGACCCATCAAGCATCAATTTGTCTTTCGCATCTCTAAACGATAATTCCGCTGTTGTCGAAAGCATTTTTCTGGCTTGGTTTTGGTCTGTAACTCCCGCAAGCTGAACGCGAATGCGGTTATTTCCTTCAATTGTGATAACCGGTTCAGCAACACCAATGCTGTTAATCCGGCGATCGAGTGCACTTACAGTATCGGTAAGTGTTTCTTTTGTGACTTTACCTTTTCCACTCGCAGGTTCGACTTGATATAAAACTTCAAAACCACCCTGGAGATCGAGTCCTAAATTAATTTTGTCGAGCACCATTTTCGTTGTTCCAATGACGACACCGAAAATAATGGCGACGATTAGGAAAAAGGTAATCAACTTGCTCTTTTTAACCATTTTTGCTTTTTTCCTCCCTCATCAAAACCATTAACACTGCACGCAGGCGATACTTACTTTTCTTCTGTTGTATCCTCTATTTTGCTTTCTTCTTGATACTGTTCTTTAGATTCGTCTTCAACAGAAAAAGAATCTTGAACGGAATCCCGTTCTTCATGCGCTTCGGCTTCATTCGTATTTTGAAGAACTTCCTCTACAAGTGCTTGATCAAGTGTGTGCGTATTTTCTTCTGGTCTTTTTGATTCCTTTGTAATAAATTCCATTAATTGTCCAATGTTCATTTGCATAATATCATTCACGCGCTCATGCAAATTCGGAGAAGGCTTCTCGACCCACTTCACATCGGTCAGGAAATCCCAAATGTGTTCCGGTTTAATTTCCCGGTAGCCCAAGAGATGAAAGTCCTTAACTCTAATGGAGATGGCTGGCGTTAATAAATCATACCATTCTTCAAGTGTTTTCATTTTACTCCCCTCCCACTTTACAATCAACTATCCTTATTCTATCTAAAACTCGGCTAAATGAAAAGTGGAAATGCAAAAATACCACTAAATTGACACATTTAAATACAAAAAAAACCGCTCCAATAGACTTGAGAGCGGTTGATTTTTTTATTTATTTTCTTCTTTTGCGTCTTCAGAAACTTCTTCTGTAGCTTTTGGTGCAGCAGGTTCTGCAGCAACTGTACTTCCTTTTTCAAGAACCGTACGAATCGCATTGCGATCAAATGTTAATTTGGCATTCCCGCATTTCAAGATGACGATACCCTCTTCAATTGCATCGACAACCCCATGTAAACCACCAATTGTGATGATTTTGTCTCCCTTAGAAAGACTGTTTTGCATATTCGCAACTTCTTTTTGACGCTTTTGTTGTGGTCTGATAAGTAAGAAGTAGAACAAAACAATCATCAAGATAATTGGAAGAAATGTTAATAAACCGTTCAAAGACTTTCAGCTCCTCTCAAGATATCCAAATAAATTTATTAAAAATTTTTCGCATTCGGACCATTAAATCCGTATTGCTCAAAAAATTCTTCACGAAATTCAAGTAATGCATCTTCACGGATGGCATTTCGAACCTTTTCCATCAAGTTTAACAGAAAATAAAGATTATGATAAGTTGTAAGCCTTATTCCAAAAGTTTCATCACAACGAATCAAGTGACGAATATAAGCCCGCGAATAATGGCGACAAGTGTAGCAATCACAATTTTCATCAAGCGGTCCGAAATCGTGCGCAAACTTAGCATTTTTAATGACTAGTCGACCATTAGAAGTCATACACGTTCCATTTCGAGCAATTCGCGTTGGTAAAACACAGTCAAACATATCAATCCCACGAATCACACCATCAATTAGTGAATCTGGAGATCCAACACCCATCAAATAACGAGGCTTGCCGCTTGGAAGCAGTGGCGTCGTGTATTCTAGAACTTGATTCATCACATCTTTAGGTTCCCCGACTGAAAGTCCTCCAATGGAGTATCCCGGGAAATCAAGTGAAACAAGCTCTTTAGCACTTTGTGTGCGTAAATCCTCATAAGCGCCACCTTGAACTATTCCAAATAGCCCTTGCGTCTCAGGCTTCATGTGTGCCTTAAGACCGCGCTCAGCCCATCTAGATGTTCGTTCAACAGAGCGTTTCATATAGTCATGCGTAGCTGGATACGGTGGACATTCATCAAAACTCATCATAATATCGGCACCAAGCGAATTCTGAATTTGAATCGCTTTCTCCGGAGATAAAAATAATTTGTCTCCGTTTAAATGATTCCTAAAATGCACGCCTTCTTCTTTGATATCACGCATGTCACTTAAACTAAAAACTTGAAAGCCACCAGAATCAGTCAAAATAGGTTGATCCCAGTTCATAAAGCGGTGTAACCCACCCGCTTCTTCCACAAGCTTTTCACCTGGACGAAGCCAGAGATGATACGTATTACTTAAGATTACTCCAGCACCCATTTGTTTCAACTCTTCAGGAGACATCGTTTTCACAGTAGCTTGTGTCCCAACAGGCATAAACATTGGTGTTTCAAACGTGCCGTGCGGCGTATGTAGCTTTCCTAAACGCGCACCCGTCTTCTTATCCGTTTTAATTAATTCATAAGAAATTGCAGCCATTTCAAACCTCTTTCTGTTTTACTCTACTGAATAGCATAACGAAAAAAAAAGAGAGAACTCAAGCCTTTTCAGAAAAAAATCCTCTTTTCTCTTCCTTAATGAATAAACATGGCATCACCGAAACTAAAGAAACGGTATCGTTCACTTACAGCATGTGCATAAGCTTTTAAAATAATTTCTCGTGATGCAAGCGCAGAAACAAGCATGATTAAAGTAGATTTAGGCAGATGGAAATTCGTAATTAAGGCATCTACAGCTTTAAATGTATACCCCGGCGAAATAAAAATATCCGTCCAGCCCGAATCAGCTTGAAGACGCCCATCAAATTTTGATGCAATCGTTTCAAGTGTGCGAATCGAAGTCGTTCCAACTGCAACAATTCGACCCCCATTTTGTTTCACTTCATTTAAAATAGCAGCTGTTTCTTCCGTTAAGCGATAAAATTCCGAATGCATCTTATGATTTTCGGTATCCTCAACGTCGACAGGACGAAAGGTTCCAAGCCCCACGTGAAGTGTTAAAAAACAAACTTTGACACCTTTCGCTTTAATTTCATCCAACAACTCCTCAGTAAAATGCAGTCCAGCAGTGGGAGCCGCAGCCGAGCCATTTTCTTTTGCATAGACCGTTTGATAGCGATCTCCATCCTCTAGTTGCTCTTTAATATATGGCGGAAGTGGCATTTCCCCAAGTTGTTCCAAGATTTCATAAAAAATCCCTTGATAATGAAACTCTAAAATTCGTCCACCGTGTTCTAATTCTTCGAGACAAACCGCTTCAAGTTCACCATCCCCAAACCTAATCTTCGCTCCCTTGCGAATTCGCTTAGCAGGTTTCACGAGCGTTTCCCAAGCATTTCCTTCTTGCTGCTTGAGCAAGAGCACTTCAATATGAGCTCCTGTTTCTTCTTTAATCCCGTGTAACCGTGCTGGTAAAACTCTCGTATCATTTAACACAAGCGCGTCACCTGTGTGTAATTCCGAAACAATGGCTTTAAAGGTGTCATCTTTTAATTCGCCGGTTTCTTTATCCACAAGCATTAAGCGACTTGCAGTTCGGTCAAGCAGTGGAGTTTGCGCAATCAATTCCTCAGGCAAGTCAAAATCAAAATCTTCTACTTTCATCTATTCAGCACCCTTTTCTTCCATTCCTAAATGTTTATAAGCAAGCGACGTTGCTAGTCGTCCACGCGGCGTTCGCTGTAAAAAACCGATTTGAAGTAAATAAGGTTCATGCATGTCTTCAATCGTTTCTCGTTCCTCACCAATACTCGCAGAAATCGTATCAAGCCCAACAGGCCCCCCGCGAAAAGAACGAATAATCGTTTCAAGCAACCTCTGGTCAATCGTATCAAGCCCGCGCGGATCCACCCGAAGAAGTGTCAAGGCTTCCTCTGCAATTGCAAAATCAACAAGACCGTTTCCTTTTACTTGGGCAAAATCTCGGACACGCTTTAACAGCCGATTAGCAATACGCGGGGTTCCCCGTGACCGTCTTGCAATTTCAAGCGCCCCGCCATGATTAATTTCTGTCGACAAAATCTTGGCTGTACGAACCACAATATCCTCAAGCTGATTTTCTGTATAAAATTCCAGATGATCCACGACGCCAAAACGATCGCGGAGCGGCGCAGAAAGCTGACCTGCACGCGTTGTCGCTCCAATTAGTGTAAATGGTGGCAAATCCAGTCGGACAGATTTAGCAGTGGGTCCTGTCCCGATCACGATATCTAAACAATAGTCTTCCATGGCAGGGTAAAGGATTTCTTCAACCGCTTTTGAAAGTCGATGAATTTCATCAATGAATAAAACATCGCCTGGTTCTAGAGCTGTTAAAATCGTAGCAAGGTCTCCTGGCCGTTCAATTGCCGGCCCACTTGTCGTTCTAATATTTGTTCCAAGTTCATTTGCAATCACCATCGCAAGAGTCGTTTTCCCAAGTCCAGGAGGTCCATAAAGAAGCACATGATCTAAGGCTTCCTCACGTTGCCTAGCAGCTTCAATAAAAATCGCCAAGTTTTGTTTGACTTTATCTTGACCGATATATTCAGTAAGAAGTTGTGGCCTTAGGCTCGTTTCAAACGAAATCTCTTCCTGATTCACATTTTCTGACGAAACAATCCGATCTTCCACTTTTTAGCCTCCTAACTGGTCATCAAGCGAAGCGCAAGTTTAATCGCTTCATCGCTTGAGAGTTTTTCTTCTTTCAATTTTGGTAGCACTTTCTTAAGCTCCCGGTCACTATAACCAAGCGCCTGGAGCGCAAGCAAAGCTTCTTCAAGTTCTGGCGAAAGCCCGTCCGTTAGTTCTTGCTTCACCGGTTCGATATGAATTTCGTTTACCGCTACATCACCCAGTTTTCCTTTTAAATCGAGGATGATTTGCCTTGCCGTTTTCTTACCAACACTTGGGAATTTCGTTAAGAAAACATCATCTTCCGCTTCAATCGCAGAAATTAGTTTGGCCGCATCTCCTGAAGCAACGATCGCAAGCGCACTTTTCGGGCCAATGCCAGAAACACTTAATAGCTTTTTAAATAAAAACCGCTCCTCAAGCGTTTTAAAGCCAAACAGCGTTAAACTATCTTCTCGTACATTTTGATACAAATAAACCTTTGTTTCCTTACCTTCAAGCGCAGAGAAGGAAAACGGATTCCCCGTAATGATGCTATAACCAATCTGCCCTGCCTCTACGACAATATACTCAGGCGTTACCGCCGTAATAGTTCCCTTAATATAATCGTACACATGATTTCGTCCCTTCTAAAGTACCGTTAAAAACAATAATAGCACAAGTCGAACATTCGTGCTACTTTCGCAAGAACCCGCAAGCTCCCTTCCGCTACTTAAAGCCCTTAAACGGTTTCACCTTTTCATTGTACAAAAAAGCGAGCGCCCCGCGCAAGAACCCCATTTTCTCATTTGAAAATCAGACGTAAAAATTTCCCTCGCCACTTTGAACTAGGATATCGAAATCCAAAATCTAACCAATTAGGTTGCCTCAGAACACTTTTTTGATGAGAAAACGTTTCAAAACTCTGGTATCCATGGTAACTTCCCATGCCGCTCGCACCCACACCACCAAATGGTAAATAAGGCGTGGAAATTTGCATCAGCGTATCGTTCACACAAACACTACCAGATGACGTTTCAAATAACACCTTTCGTTCTAATTCACGATTTTTCGTGAATAAATAAAGCGCTAAAGGTTTCGGACGTTCCTTAATAAACCGAAGAACATCCTCTAGATTTTGATACGAATAAAGAGGCAAAATTGGACCAAAAATTTCCTCTTGCATGACAGAACTATCCGGATCAGGATTTTCCAACAGAAATGGAGCCATTTTTAGTGTCTGCTCATCCATTTGAATCCCATCTACGTAACTTCGAAGCCGCTTAAAATGAGCCTGATTAACAATCCGCCCATAGTTCTTATTTTCAAGCGGATTTTCCCCATAAAGTTCGCGAATGGCTATGATAAGTTCTTGCTTAAACTGGTCATAAACTTGTTGATCCACAAATGCGTAATCAGGGGCAATACACGTCTGCCCAGCATTCAACCATTTTCCAAAAGCCACACGTTTTGCTGCGAGCTTTAAATCCGCATCTTTTGAAACAATCAGCGGGCTCTTCCCACCAAGTTCAAGTGTTACTGGCATAAGCTGCTCGGCTACTTGCCCCATGATGAGCTTACCAACACGACTCGAACCCGTAAAAAAAACAATAGTCAAACGGCTCCTGTAAAAGCTTAGTGGTTTGAAGAGCATCTCCTAAAACCACCGCGATAATCTCTTCACGAAACTTAGATAATACTTGAAAAAGCATATCCGATGTTTTCGGAGCAAGCTCAGAAGGCTTTAAAACCACAGTATTGCCACTCGCGATAGCTCCGATTAGCGGCGTTAACGCAAGTTGATAGGGATAATTCCAAGGTGAAATCACAAGCACAGCCCCGTAAGGTTCATGGATGGTCCACGCTTTCGAAGCAAGATGGGTCATTGCAGTCTTCACAGATTTCGCTTTCATCCATTTTTTCAAGTGACGCTTCATAAACCGAATTTCTTCATAAACAATGCCAATTTCCGTCATAAAAGCTTCGTCAGCACTTTTGCCAAGGTCTGCCTCTAACGCTTCTAAAAAATGCGCCTCATTTTTCTTTAACAGCCCTTCAAGCAGCCGAAGCGTTTCCAAACGATGCTCAAGCGTCTTCGTAGCATTTCCTGCAAAATATTCTTTTTGTCTCCGCACAATTTCCGAATATTCCATTTCGCCAGCCCTCCATCTAAAAACGCCTTACTTGTAAATAAGCAAGGCGCTTTTTATTATCCTTCTTTTGCATTCGTATACACTTCTTGCACATCGTCATCATCCAAAAGCGCATCCATCATCTTTTCAAATTGAGCTTCCTTACCTTCAGGAACTTCATTATAAACAGAAGGAATCATACTCAATTCCGCTGCAGCAAATTCGTACCCATCCTCACTCAAAGCATCCTTAACACTCGTAAAATCTGCAGGTTCCGTATAAACTTCAAAAGCTTCTGCACTACTCTCTACATCAGATGCACCAGCTTCAATAGCTTGGAGCATAAAATCATCTTCAGTTACATCTAACCCTTCACGCTCTATAACAAGATAGCCCTTCCGCTCAAACATGTAAGCGACGCTCCCAGTTTCGCCAAGACTTCCACCATTTTTATTAAAAGCAACTCGTACATTGGTTGCCGTTCTATTTTTATTATCCGTAAGCGCGTGCACAAGGACAGCAATTCCTCCTGGTCCGTATCCTTCATAAGAAACCTCATCATAATTTTCAGCATCATTATTTCCAGCTGCTTTTTGAATAGCACGTTTCACATTATCATTAGGCATATTAGCAGCTTTTGCTTTATCAACAACAAGTCGGAGTGCCGGATTCAAGCTTGGGTCCGGACCGCTTTTTGCTGCCATGTAAATTTCTTTTGCTAACTTTTGAAAAACCTTAGCTCGCTTTGAATCTTGAGCATTTTTTCTACCTTGAATGTTTTTCCATTTTGAATGTCCTGCCATAACCTGTCACCACTCCTTTTCTAATAAAAGTGTAACTGAAATAAGTAGGAATCGCAAGGTCCTGGTTTTCACACAAAGAAAAACCCGCGAAATAAAATTCGCGGGTAACTACTTCTTATTTTGCGTATTCAACAGCTCTCGTTTCACGAATAACCGTTACTTTGATGTGACCAGGGTAATCCAGCTCCTCTTCAATACGCTTCCGAATATCTCTCGCTAAGCGGTACGAAGCAAGATCATCAATCTCATCGGGTTCAACCATAATCCGTACTTCACGACCAGCTTGAATCGCATAAGATTTTTCGACGCCCTCATAGGACTCTGAAATTTCTTCTAGTTTTTCTAGTCGTCTGATATAGTTTTCAAGCGTTTCACTACGCGCACCAGGCCGAGCCGCAGAAAGTGCATCTGCAGCAGCAACTAAAACAGCGATAACAGAAGTTGGTTCTGTATCCCCATGGTGGGAAGCAATACTATTAATCACTACTTCATTTTCTTTGTATTTTGTAGCGAGTTCCACACCAATTTCAACGTGACTGCCTTCAATTTCATGGTCAATTGCCTTCCCAATATCATGCAAAAGACCTGCTCGTTTTGCAAGTGTCACATCTTCGCCAAGTTCTCCTGCGAGTATTCCTGCAAGTTTTGCCACTTCTAGTGAGTGGTTTAAGACATTTTGTCCGTAACTTGTACGATAGCGCAAACGGCCAAGAATTTTTATCAGATCAGGGTGCAGCGAGTGGATGCCCACTTCAAATGTTGCTTGCTCTCCAACTTCGCGGATATGCTCATCAACTTCTTTACGAGCCTTGTCAACCATTTCTTCAATTCTCGCTGGGTGAATCCGTCCATCTTGCACTAATTTTTCGAGCGCAATCCGAGCAATTTCCCGGCGGATTGGATCAAATCCAGAAAGAATAACGGCTTCAGGCGTATCATCAATGATCAAATCAATCCCCGTAAGCGTTTCAAGCGTCCGAATGTTACGTCCTTCGCGACCAATGATTCTTCCTTTCATTTCATCGTTTGGAAGAGTAACAACTGACACGGTCGTTTCAGCAACATGATCGGCTGCACAACGTTGGATGGCAAGTGATAGAATATTTTTCGCCTTTTTGTCCGCTTCCTCTTTCGCCTTGTTTTCTGATTCTTTCACCATGATTGCTGTATCATGAGAAAGCTCCTCTTCAACTTGGTTAAGGATGATATTTTTTGCTTCATCTTTCGAAAGTGCGGAAATGCGTTCCAATTCATCTTGCCCTTTTTGAATCATCTCGTCAATTTTGCTTTCCTTCTCTTCAATATGTTGTTGTCGTTTACTGATATTCTCCTCTTTTTTCTCAAGTGTAGCTTCTCTTTTACTTAAAGAAGTATCTTTACGGTCGAGGTTTTCCTCCCTTTGTAATAAGCGATTTTCTTGTTTTTGTAACTCTCCTCTTCGCTCACGAAGTTCATTTTCGATTTCAGTACGTACTCGATGACTCTCTTCTTTTGCTTCAAGCATCGCTTCCTTTTTAATTGTTTCTGCTTCTTTCTTTGCATCCTCAACAATGAGTTCAGCGGTGCCACGTGAAGCCACTAACTTCTTTTCAGAACTAGCTTTATAAATCAAAGAGCCCACAACTAAACCGACGATAAAGAAAAGCAAGCCGGAGATGATAGCGACTGTGATAACCATCCTTACACCTCCTTTGCTATTCAATTTTTTGTCATTATTATGTCGGTAGCCAAATAAATGGCACAAGTGTATTTTCCATCATTAATCAGAGCAATCGTGCTACTCTGACTACTACTAAAAAACGTTTTAAAAGGTCTTTTTTGTTTTTCAGCAATGTAAAATATACAATTCAATTCTATCGGTGTTCCAAGCGATTGTCAAGAAAAGGCTCGTGTTTTCCTTATAGAAAATCCCGTCTTAGAATCAAGAAAAAAAACGCTCTCTTAAAAGTTGGATTTCACTCCACTTTCAAGAAAACGATTTTTCTATCTAACCTTATCTTTTTTATTCATCTTCAAGTAAGTTAAACTCGTCTGTTTCATCTGGTGTATCAACATCTTCAAGTTTCGTATCAATTTCATAAACCTCACGAACTCGTTTAGAAATCTCTTCGCGAATTTCCGGATGATCCTTCAAATATTGCTTCGCGTTTTCGCGACCTTGGCCAATCCGCTCTTCATTATAAGAATACCACGAACCGCTCTTATTGATGACATCCACTTCAGCTGCCATATCAACAAGTTCACCTTCACGAGAAATCCCTTCTCCGTACATGATATCCACTTCAGCCACACGGAATGGCGGCGCCACTTTATTTTTTACCACTTTGATTTTTGTTTTGTTCCCCATCACTTCAGTACCTTGCTTTAGCTGCTCTGCACGACGAACTTCAAGACGAACTGTCGAATAGAATTTAAGTGCACGACCACCAGGTGTTGTTTCGGGGTTACCGAACATCACGCCGACTTTTTCACGAATTTGGTTAATAAAAATCGCGATTGTTTTGGACTTATTAATAACTCCAGATAATTTGCGCAAAGCTTGAGACATTAAACGGGCTTGCAACCCAACATGCGCATCACCCATTTCACCTTCAATTTCTGCTCGTGGTACAAGTGCTGCAACAGAGTCAATAACTAGGATATCAATCGCACCACTTCGGACAAGCGCTTCTGCAATTTCAAGGGCTTGTTCCCCTGTATCTGGTTGCGAAAGTAGCAACTCATCAATATCCACTCCCAAGTTTTTCGCATAAGTTGGGTCAAGGGCATGCTCAGCATCAATGAAAGCTGCTGTACCGCCTTGTTTTTGTACTTCTGCTATTGCATGAAGCGCAACTGTTGTTTTACCAGAACTTTCTGGACCGTAAGTTTCAATAATACGGCCACGTGGATATCCCCCTACGCCAAGGGCAATATCTAATGCTAACGAACCACTTGATATGGTCGATATATTTTGATCGCTATGTTCCCCTAATTTCATGACGGAACCTTTACCAAATTGTTTTTCAATCGATTTTAAAGCTTGATCTAAAGCCGCTTGACGATCGTTCACGTTATTTCCTCCTTCATTACCTACTACAGTTTATGCAGGTAGTAAATAATTCTCTTTTTTCATCTCTAAAAATACTATATCTTATTCGAAATAAATAATCAAGCAAAAAGCGAATAAATGTTCGTATTTTTTTAAATCACTTTTCAATTCTTTTTCATTATAGCCCGATGAAGTGAATCCGTCCAACCTTTTTTTGAAGCGAAAAACGAGAATTTACAAGGCTTTCTTGCCGTTTCTTGCTTAGGCATTCTTCCATTTTTCGTCAATAAATTGATTTATCAGTTGGAATCCTTGTTTTACTGAACGAGCGCGGTTGTGGTTACGGTCTCTGCCAAAGTGAAATAGAAATGTTTCTGTCGGAAATCCTTCCACGCTTAGTCCAATAAATACTGTCCCAGCTGGATATCCCTCAAGCTCTCCTGGACCAGCTACTCCGGTAAAACTGATGCCCATTTGTGTCCCAAATTTTTCACGAATTTTTTCCGCCATCTCCTTCGCACAAGCCGCACTAACAACACCTTCCTGTTCAATCACTTCAGGGGAAACACCTAAAAGTGTCTGCTTTGTCTCCGTTTGGTAAGTCACCATTCCACCTTTAAAAAATTTCAGACACGCCAGAGTGCGCACCTAGTTCTGCTTGAAAGGCACCTGCTGTTAAACTTTCTGCTGCCGCTATTGTAATCTTACGCGAAAGGAGTTTTCTCACGACGACATCTGCTAGAGTTTCATCACCATACCCATAAATAAATTCGCCATCACGTGCACTTATCTCCGCTTCGACTCCATCTAGTAGTTGATTAGCTTCTGCTTCTGCTTTTGTTTTTGCACTTGCCGTAAGACGAATTTCGACTTCATTATCCGACGCATACGTTGCAATCGTTGGATTGGCTTGTTTTGTAATCAAATCATTTAAATCATCCGCTAAATTTGATTCTCCAATACCAAAAAAAATGCAAAATGCGAGACTCTAAGTGAATCAGGTCACCATTCATTGAAGCAGCAAGCAATGGCTTCGTGTAAGTTTTAAACATGGGCTTCATTTCCGACGGGGGACCAGGCAAAAGAATGTAATTTGTCTCGTGCTCTGTAAACATCATCCCAGCCGCAAAACCGAAGTCATTTTTTAGCACTGTGGAATCTTTAATGACGAGGGCTTGTAATTTATTATTTTCTGTCATCTTGCGACCGCTAGTGGCAAAATACTCTTGTATTTTATTAAGATGTCCTTGATCCATCACAAGTTCTTTTTCCAAATGCTTCGCTACAATTTGTTTAGTTAGATCATCTTCTGTTGGCCCAAGCCCTCCAGTGAAAATTAAAAGATCGCTCCGCTTTTCAGCAATTTGAATCACTTCTTCCAGTCGCTTCGGGTTATCCCCGACAACCGTATGAAAATAGACATATATGCCCAGTTCAGCCAGTTCACGCGATAAAAAAGTAGCATTTGTGTTTGTGATTTGTCCCATTAAAATTTCTGTTCCAACTGCAATAATTTCAGCTTTTTTCATGTTTTCACATCCCTTTTAAAATAGCCAATAAAAGAAGCTTCCTCCAAGGATTTGTTACACACCTCTAGAGCGCGCAACAAGTCTTAAAGGAAGCATTCCATTTTCACTTACATAGAACCTTTAAAAACACCTCTGTTTTTGTAGAAATAATCGATTCCCGACCAGACTGCAAAAAAGGCACAGACATAAAGGAAAATTAAATCTACACGAATTCCTGTCCAAGCAAATGGAAAGTTGTTCAAGAAAAGAAGCGGAATCGCAATCATCTGTGTAAATGTTTTTAATTTTCCCTAGTTGTCCAGCTGCAAGAACTTCTCCGCCTTCTACAAGTAACAATCGCAATCCAGTTACTGCGAGTTCCCGGCTAATAATCAAAATGATTACCCATGCAGGTGCAATATTCATTTCAACCAAAATAATAAATGCGGCAGTTACTAGTAATTTATCAGCCATCGGATCAGCAAACTTGCCAAAGTTCGTAATCAAATTATATTTTCTTGCCAAATGGCCATCAAACCAGTCAGTTAGCGCAGCTACAATGAAAATAATGGTTGCAATAAAGCTTGTTACTGGGATTGCTGAACCCAGCCAGTAAAGCTCACCAAGATGAAATGGCGCAACGCAAAGAATCACAAAAATCGGAATTAAAATGATTCGTGCGACGGTTAATTTATTTGGTAAATTCATTTTCCCCTCTCCAATCCCTAATCAAATAAAAATTATGTATCCTAAAAGAAAAGAAAGTATAGGCAAGACGACTCTCACCTATACTTCTTGATTCTTCATTGTGCGCTTTCGCTATCGTTAGCAGAAGAACTATCTGAATCACTAGACGAATCATTACCGCTTTCATCCAGTTTAATTGTGAGAACTTGTTTAACAAGCGTTGGTGCTAGTTCAATTTTTTCACCATTGACTTTTACAGTTGTAACAGGCGCATTACCCACAACGATAGAAACCGTTTTGTTATCCTTTGCATCAATTTCATCCGAACTCGAGCCATCTTTTACGATTCCGTTATAAATATTGGCCCCAGCTGCAGTTGAAACCCCAATCCAAGTGTCTCCACCAGAAGCAGAAATTTCAAGGCTTAGTTTATCGGCATTTGAAACTGTATAGCTCGTAGCATTTCCAGATGTTTGGCCTTTTTCAATTGCCACTTTTTTTATCTTTTATCTTCTTCTTTTTTCTTATCCTTCGGCTTTTTTCTTTTCAGCCGCTTTATTTTCATCTGCTTTTTTTCTTTTCAGCAGAATCTTTATCTTTGCTAGAGTCATCTGATTTTTTCGTTGATGAGCCTGTGTCATCTTTGACTTTTACAGTTTGCTCTGAATCATTAGGTGTTTCTACTGTTTTGTCATTTCCACGCGCAAAAACGAAATACCAAATGATAAATAAGATAAATAAAATAAATACAGCAATAAGAATTTTTGGTAAGACATCAAAAAAGCGATTTCTCGTTGAGCTTTGTCCTCCAACTGAATGTGTCGTAAGAGGGGTAGCTTTTTTCCGAGCTCGACTTTGTTCTTGTTCAACTACCTCCTGCTGAGACTCAGGAACCTCAGAATCAAAGTCAGCAAAAAGCTGTGCACTATCAACATCTACCGCCTCAGCGTATTGCTTGATGAAAGCACGCGTATAAAACTTACCCGGCATTACCGAGTAGTTGCCTTCTTCAATTGCGACGAGGTACCTTTTTTGGATTTTTGTAATTTGCTGCAAGTCATCTAAACTAAGACCTTTTTCTCTGCGGGCAGCTTTTAGTTTGTCGCCTAATTCAGTCAATATTAAACACCTACCATTAAATTAAATCAATTCTTGTTTTTTTACATGTGCCATCCGCCATTAACCCCTAAAATCTGCCCAGTAATATATCCCGATTCATCTCTCACAAGAAAAGCGGCTGCATTCGCAACATCCTTAGGATTTCCAAGTCGTAATAAAGGGATCTCCTGTATAAATTCTTGTTTTTCCTGTTCAGAAAACTGAGCAAGCATCGCTGTATCAACAGCACCTGGTGTTAAGGCATTTACAGTAATACCGTTTCCCGCTACTTCCTTGCTGAGCGCTTTTACAAAAGCAATTTGTGCTCCCTTCATCGTCGAATAAGCTACTTCCATCGCAGCCCCAACTTCTCCCCAAATCGAACTGATGAAAAGAATTCTTGGATGACTCGAGCGTCTTAACTTAGGTAAAAAGGCACGAATAAAATAAAGCGGCGCCCCGACGTGAATATCGTATAAACACTGCAGCTTCTTGTCTGACAGATCTGTAAACAGACCATATTCGCTGTTTCCGGCTGCATGGATAAAAACATCAAGTTCAAAAACATTTTCTGTTATCTTCTCTAAGTCAGCCCTACTAGAAAAATCTCCTTGGAGTACCGTCACTTCTACATCACAATTTTGCAATTCTGTAGCAAGAGTTCGCATGATTTTTTCGTTTGAATGATAGTGTAAGTAAAGATTAAAACCATCATTCGCTAATCGCCGTGCAATCGCTTTTCCGATTGCCCCACTTGCCCCTGTGATAAAGGCAGAACGGTTTCTATTTTTCAAGATAAAGACTCCCTAAGATAACATTTCTTTCATCATAGCATGACTGTAATAATAATACCATTTTTTCTTTAAAAAAGCTTTTAATAACTTTAAAACTTAAGATTTCTTTAATTTTCCTCAGGAATGAGTTGGAATGTCGTTATCCGCTCTTCATTAGCAAGGGATTGAATGAAAGCCTCAACTTCTTGAACAGTAATTGATTCAATCGCTTTTGGAAGATCAAATAAAGACGCTTCTTCTAATATATATTGGCTGAATTGATTCGCAATAAACTCAGGTGAATTAAGCGCACGAAGAAACTGCCCAGTTTTTTTTCGTTTAACCAGTTCAAGGTTTTCCTTTGAAATGCCCTTTTCAGAAGCTTCAAACCATGCTTCCTCGATCCGCTTTGCCTGTTCATCCGGATTAGTAGCATCGCCCCCGATTAAAACAAATGAAAAACTATCTGAAAGTGTATAATCGTAACCGAATGAATCGTCAATGATCCCTTCATTGTAAAGCTTCAAATAGTTTTCAGAAGTGGTTCCAAATAAAAGCTCTAATGCCAAATCCGCTATCATTTCATGCTTTACAGCTTCGAAGCCTCGAAGCAAACCAATATCTTCTTTCATCCCCACTAAATTTTTCGCGATTTGAACAGGAAAAGCCAATTTTTTCTTTTTGTGAGCAACTTCGCGAGGTTCATCAGGAAACGAACGTTTAATTTCAGCTTCTTTTTCAAAATGCTTAGCTGCTTGATTTTCCCGAATTTCTTCCATCATTTCATGTGGATCTAGCTGCCCAACAACAAAAAGCACCATGTTGCTAGGATGATAAAACGTATTGTAGCACAAGTAAAGAAGATCTTTATCAATGTCTGCAATAGATTCAACAGTCCCCGCAATATCAATTTTCACAGGATGATTTTGATACATATTTTCAATTGCTCCAAAATAAACACGAAAATCCGCATCGTCATCGTACATTCTAATTTCTTGTCCGATAATCCCCTTTTCCTTTTCAACCGTTTCCTCCGTAAAATACGGTTGTTGGACAAAATCAAGCAATGTCTTTAAATTCTCCATTACATAAGAAGTGCTGGAAAAAAGATAAGCCGTTCTTGTAAAGGAAGTGAAAGCATTCGTAAAGGCACCCTTTTCACCAAATTTAAAAAATACGTCCCCGTCTTCTTTCTCAAACATTTTATGTTCTAAAAAATGTGCAATTCCATCAGGAACACTTGTTAATCCATCTTCACCAATTGGCACAAAAGTGTTATCAACTGAGCCATAATTCGTCGTGAAAACTGCGTAAGTTTTATTATAATCCTTCTTAGGAAGTAAGAAAACACGCAATCCGTTTTCAAGCGTTTCACTGTAAACCGTTTCTTCCACATTCTCAAAGCGTGTTTCATTCATTGCCTGTTACCTCCTTACTCAAGAAATATAGTGTGTTCATTTCAAAAACTTGTGCAGCTTTTGTGACTTCGTCTTTTGTGGTTTGCTTTATTTTTTGAATCCAATTTGCAAGATCTAAATCTGCTTGTTTCAACAAATTATTATAAGTCAGTTCAATTAGCCCTTGTGCACTATCATTTGCTTCTAAAAGTTGGTTGATATACATTTTCTTCGTTTGTTCTAACTCTTCTTCTGTGAAATCACCACGCTTCATTGCTTCCACTTGTTCTTCAATAATCTCACGTGCTTGTTTATAATTCTTTTCATCAATTCCAGCAGAAATCAGCATAAAGCCTTTGAATGAATCCATTCGACTAGAAGCATAATAAGCAAGGCTTGCTTTTTCACGGACATTAATAAAAATTTTGGAGTTCGAATAACCACCTAGTAGTCCATTAGCAAGTTGTAAGGGAACAAAATTCTCATCGCCAAAATAAACCCCTGTATGATAACCAAGTGCTAGCTTCCCTTGATTAATGGGTTGATTCTCGAAAACTTCGTGCAAACTAGTTCGATAAGTCTCGCTTCCATTCTTGCCTAAAGTTTTTTCTCTTTCTGAAAAGGACAGAGCTTCAACTTGTGGGATGAGCTCATCACGTGTAATATCGCCACAAACGAGAAGATCAATTTGATCTTCTTTTAAGAAACGTTGGTAATACTGATACAGGTCAGTTGCACCAATCGCATCAACATCTTCAAGCACACCAGAAGCCGGATATTTAAAAACATCTTCTGAGAACATTTCTTCAATCAAACGCTTGTTAGCATACCGAATTTTATCATCAAAGACCGATTCAAGCCGACTTTTTAAATTAGCTTTTTCGCGTTCAAGTGTTGCCTCATGGAATGCTGCATCTGAAACATTCGGAAAGAAAAACACTTGTTCAATAAACTGAAAAGCCTCCTTTAGAAGTTTTTCTCCGTCCTTTACAAGCTTTCCATTTACAAGATCAAACACCGCTGTAATAATGTGCTCATTTCCTTTTTTCTCGACTGTGGTATAAAAGTTAGCCCCATATAAATAAGCTAATCGACGTCTAAATTCTGTTTGTGTTTTATACAATTCATTATTCGTTTCAAACAGCATCGAAAGAAGCGTACGTTTCGTTATCGTTTCCCGCTCAAGCGGCGCACGAAATTTAAATACAATTTTGCTCGACTTAAACTTTTTCGTTTCAAGAAGGGTCAAGCGAACAGGTCCGATTTTTTCTTCATAAGTTTGCATGAATCAAGCTCCTCTCATTTTCTCCATTCTTATTGTAGCTTAATGCCACAACAAGTACAATCATAATGCCGCATCGCACTTGCTTTTAAATAAAAAAGTCTTCCGCAGAGTTTCCTCTTTCGGAAGACCAAAACTTTATTTACCTTTAATATAATTCACTCCATCTGCTTTTGGAGCTTCTGATTTTCCAATAAAGCCAACAAGGGCTAGAATCGTCAACACGTAAGGTGCGATTTGCAAGTAAATATCTGGGATTTCTTTAAAGAATGGAAGCGAGCCGCCGGTAATAGCCAGACACTGTGCAAAACCGAAGAAAATCGCTGCTCCCATAGCACCAAGTGGGTTCCATTTCCCAAAAATCATCGCTGCAAGTGCCATGTACCCTTGTCCAGAAATCGTTGCGTGTCCAAAGTCTAACGTAAAGGATTGCGCATAAACCGCTCCCCCCAGTGCACCAAGAATCCCTGAAATGATTACACCTTGATAGCGCATAAATTTCACTTTGATTCCCATCGTATCAGCAGCAAGTGGATGCTCCCCAACTGAACGAAGACGCAAGCCAAAGCGTGTTTTATAGATAATAAACCAAGAAACAATCGCAAAAGCAATGGCTACATAACTCATCACCGGAACGTTCCGAAAGAAAATATCTCCAATAACTGGAATATCCTTTAAAACTGGAATATCTGGTTTACCAAAGTAATGAGAAATTTGATCTGTTTGTCCCTTATCGTAAATGACCTTAACAAGGAAGAGCGCAAGTCCCGTAGCAAGGAAGTTTATTGCAACCCCGGAAATAACATGGTCCGCTCGGAAATTAATGGTTGCAACGGCATGTACTAACGAAAATAGTCCTCCGACGATCATTGCTGCAATTAAAGAAATCCACGGTGTAAGTGCCCCAAAAACGTGATCGAAAGTTAGGTTGAAGACAATCGCAGAAAAGGCTCCCATCACCATCATACCTTCGAGACCAATGTTAACAATACCACCTCGTTCGGAATAAACACCGCCAAGCGCCGTAAAGATAAGCGGACCGGCCATTAATAATGTACTAGAAACAAGTGTCGCAATGATTGCTGTCACTGTCATTCTGCCTTCGCTCCCTTCTTAAATTTCGACATCGCCCAGCGAATAATATAGCTCGAAGCTACGAAGAAAATAATCAAAGCGATAATCACATTTACAAGTTCATTTGGCACTCCTGCAACTGCTGGCATGTTGAGCGCACCGATTTTCAAGGCGCCAAATAGGAGAGCCGAGAAGATAATGCCGATCGGTGAACTTCCGCCAAGAAGCGCAACCGCAATCCCGTCGAAACCGATTCCTGGTGAAGCACTTAATACGTAAGCATTCCCATATGTACCAAGGCCTTCCATTACTCCACCGAGCCCAGATAATGCACCAGCAAGAACCATAGAAAGAATAATGGTTTTCTTCACACTCATCCCAGCATATTTGGAGGCATTTTCATTGAATCCAACTGCCTCAATCTCGTATCCGAATGTCGTTTTATTGAGCACCAGCCAGATGATAATAGCAAACCCGAGTGCAATTAAAATTCCCCAGTGCAGTGTTGAGTATTGTGTCATGTTTTGTAGAAAAACAGACTGAAGGGAGGCACTCTCAGAGATAGTTTTCGTCTTGTCGAGCCCATCTGTCAACATATTCTGTACGACATAGTTAAAAATATAAAGCGCCGTGTAATTAAGCATGATTGTGACAATAACTTCATTTACACGAAGAGTTGCTTTCAAAATACCTGGAATAAAAGCCCAGAAAGCCCCAAAAGCCATTCCCACAAGCACAGCAAGTGGCAAATGAATCCATTTCGAAAGCCCGTCAAATTGTAGGGCAACAATAACTGAACCAAGCCATCCCATAAGTAGCTGTCCTTCAGCTCCAATGTTAAATAGTCCTGCTTTAAAAGCAACCGCGACAGAAAGCCCAACAAGTATATAAGGCGTTGATTGTCGAATGGTTTCTCCAATATAGTAAGGTTGTCCAATCACACCATTAACGAGAGCTGAGTATCCGGCAATCGGATCATAACCGAAAATAAGCATGATAACAGCACCACAAATCAGACCTAAAAGAACAGCCGTAACAGGAATAACCAACGCATTTAAGATACTTTTTACTCTACTCATGCACCTTTTCCTCCGTTTCCACCTGTTCTTTTCTTGATCCAGCCATCAAAAGCCCGAGCTCTTGCTCCGTTGTTTCTTCCGGCTTCACAATAGCAACGATTTTCCCTTCATAAATAACCGCAATTCGGTCACTTACATTCATGATTTCATCAAGTTCAAACGACATCAGAAGCACCGCTTTTCCTCTATCACGTTGTTCGATCAGCCGCCTATGAATAAATTCGATAGCCCCAACATCAAGGCCACGAGTAGGCTGAGCAGCAATCAAAAAATCTGGATCGCGACTAATTTCTCGCGCAATGATAGCTTTTTGCTGGTTTCCCCCAGAAAGAGCTTTTGCAGGAACATACTCGCTACTTGTTCGAACATCGAACTCCTCGATTAGTTCTCTCGCAAATTCATACATTGCTTTATGATTTAAAAAACCTTTGCTCGAAAGCGGCTTCTTATAATAAGTCTGCAAGGCAATATTTTCGCCCACCGTCATTTCAAGCACAAGTCCGTGTTTATGACGATCTTCAGGAATATGACCGAGACCGGTTTCTGTAATTTTACGTGGTTTTTTATTTTCAATTGATTCCCCGTTTAATCGGATCGTGCCGTTCGTTACTTTTGTTAGTCCGCTGATTGCTTGAATTAACTCGCTTTGACCATTTCCGTCAACTCCAGCTATACCAACAATTTCCCCCGAACGAACCGTTAAGTTTAATCCGCGGACACTTTCCACTCCACGACTTTCTTTCACGATTAAATCTTTAATTTCAAGTACATTCCTCCCTGGATTAGCTGGCTTCTTTTCAGTTGTAAAAACAACCTCCCGACCAACCATCATATTCGCAAGCTCCTGAGGGTTTGTTTCAGAAACATTTACAGTTCCCATCCCTTTTCCCCTGCGAATAACCGTAACACGATCACAAACATCCATAATCTCTTTTAATTTGTGCGTAATCAAAATAATGGACTTGCCTTCTTTAATCAGCGCTCGCATAATTTGAATTAATTCATTAATTTCTTGCGGCGTAAGAACGGCTGTAGGCTCATCAAAAATCAAAATATCTGCACCACGATAAAGTGTTTTAAGAATTTCAACACGCTGTTGCATTCCAATTGAAATATCTCGTATCACTGCATTTGGATCTACTCGAAGTCCATAACGATCAGAAATCTCTTGAATTTCTTCAATCGCTTTTTTCTTTTCAATCACTCCGAGTTTGTTTGGTTCTTTCCCTAAGATGATATTTTCCGCAACCGTAAACTTGTCTACAAGCATAAAGTGCTGATGCACCATGCCGATCCCAAGTTCATTTGCTTTGTTCGGGTTATTGATCACTTCTTTTTGACCACGAACGCGGATTTCGCCACCATCGGGCTCGTAAAGACCAAAAAGAACATTCATCAGTGTCGACTTTCCAGCTCCATTTTCACCTAGCAAAGCATGGATTTCTCCCTGCTTCAACTGTAAGGTAATGTTATCGTTAGCTACAAAACCAGAGAATTCCTTCCTGATTCCTAACATTTCAATAACATAATCCACATTCTCACTCCCTTTATCGCGTTTATTACAGAAAAACAGCTCGACATTATTTCTCACGAAAAATGTGGCCTCTCCAGATTTTTCCTCAACTGGGTAAACCTGTTTTTTATCTGTCTGATGGTTCAGTTTGTAAGCAACAAATTTCTAGCTTTTAATTCGCCAAAAAATGATGTCACTTTATTTTATTTCTATTTGTCGTTCATTGCAATCTTAATTTAGAAAAAAATAAAAAAATAGCTAAAAAACATCTTAGTAAAAGGGTTTACTTATTGCAGTAAGCGGTTTCAACTTATTTTGAAAGAAAGCCGGCAAAAAAGCCGGCTCCAAAATAAGATCATCAAGGTTTTTCTGGAACTTTAATGTCTCCATCTACAATTTTTTGTTTATATTCATCAACTTTTTGAAGAACATCTTTCGAGATATTGTCTTGGTGAGATGAAAGTCCTACAGCATCTTTATCAAGACCATATTCGATTTTTTCTCCACCAGGGAAGTCGCCTTTTTTAGCACGCTTAGAAAGATCTTTTACAGCAACATCCACGCGTTTAATTTCAGAAGTAAGTGTTACGTTGTACTCCTTGCCATCATTTGCTGTTACTTTCCCTTCATCCCACTGGTCACGGTCAACACCGATTACCCAAACGGCACGGCTTGGATCTTTTTTCTTCAAGTTTTTCGCTTCTGCGAACACACCATTTCCTGTTCCACCAGCAGCATGGAAGATCACGTCTACTCCACTTGAATACATAGTGGACGCAATTTGTTGTCCTTTATCTGCTTTTGCAAAGTCATTGGCATATTGAACATCAATTTTCGCATCAGGATTTACAGCTTTCACGCCTTCAACAAATCCAGCTTCAAAGCGGTCAATAACTGCTCCTTTTACGCCGCCAACAAAGCCAACTTTATTTGTTTTAGTCGTAAGACCTGCCACAACACCAACAAGGAATGAACCATCGTTGTCTTTAAAGCCGATACTTGCTACGTTTTTACGATCATTAATCACATCATCTACGATAGCAAAGTGATTATCAGGATTTTGCTTAGAAACCGTTTCTAGCGCTTCTTTTAATTTGTAACCAATCCCAAAAATCAAGTCATAGTTCGAACGAACAGCAGTGTTCAAATTTGTTTTGTAGTCTGCTTCAGAAGCTGATTGCAAATAATTGTAACCATCCTGCCCTTTTTTCATGTCGTTCTCTTTACCAAATTCTTTAAGACCTTCCCAAGCTGATTGGTTAAACGAACGATCATCAACTCCGCCAGTATCAGTAACCATCGCTACTGTGAAGTCCTTGTCACTGCCTTTACTTCCTGAATCCTTTGAACCACATGCGCCAAGAACGAGTGCAGAAGCAAGAATCAGTGTGAGTGCCAAAGCAAATGTACGCTTTTTCACTTGTAAACCCCTCCCAAGAGATAAATTGTGTGCTAGATTTAACGGTTTACAACGAACATTTTCTCCCAATGACGATATGTATATTCGGTTTGATATTGGAAGAAAACTATCTCTGAAACCGTATTCTCCAACTCTTCTTAATATACCATGTTATCACTTAGAAATAAATTCATAATTTTGCTTTTCTTAATGCAAGTTAATTCAGAAAATTATTCACTTTGAAAAACAAGCCTTTTAAAGGCTTGTTTTTCATTCCTCTTGATTGGATTCCCCAAGCGATTCCACATTCACGCGGCGCGGTTTGCTTCCTTCGTGTGGTCCAACAACTCCGCGCTGCTCCATCTCATCAATTAAGCGAGCTGCTCGGTTATAACCAATCCGAAACTTCCGCTGTAGCATCGAAACAGAAGCAGTCTGCATTTCCACAACAAGAGCTACAGCTTCATCATATAACTCATCTTCTGATTCCTCTGTATGTTCAGGAATGTCATCGGGAATCATTTCTTCATCATATTGCGCTTTTTGTTGTGAAATCGTGAAGTCAACAATGTTTTCAACTTCCTCATCCGACAGAAAAGCCCCCTGCACCCGAGTCGGTTTGCTTGATCCAACTGGTAAAAACAGCATATCCCCGCGGCCAAGCAATTTTTCTGCCCCGCCCATATCTAAAATTGTTCTAGAATCCGTTGCACTTGAAACCGCAAAAGCAATCCGTGACGGGATATTAGCTTTAATAACCCCAGTAATTACATCAACAGATGGCCTTTGTGTTGCGATAATTAAGTGAATCCCAGCTGCTCGAGCCATCTGAGCAAGCCTTGTGATAGCATCTTCCACATCATTTGATGCCACCATCATCAAGTCGGCTAACTCATCTACAATGACCACAATATATGGAAGTTCGGCTTGCTTTTCTTCATTTTTCTCATTGTGCTTGCGTACTTGCTCGTTGTAGCCTTCCATGTTTCGCGTTCCTGTGTGAGAAAACAAGTCATAGCGTCGCTCCATCTCCGCGACAATTTTTTGCAGAGCTTGTGCTGCTTTTTTGGGATTGGTTACAACTGGTGCAAGCAAGTGAGGAATGCCGTTATATACATTTAGTTCTACCATTTTCGGATCAATCATCATCATTTTCACTTCATGTGGCTTAGCACGGAGCAAAATACTCGTGATGATTCCATTGATACAAACGGACTTTCCGCTTCCTGTTGAACCAGCTACAAGTAAATGCGGCATTTTATTTAAATGTGCCAAAACAGCTTCTCCAGAAATGTCGCGCCCAAGTGCGATTTGGAGTTTATCTTCAGGGTGATTCTGGCTATTATTTTCAAGCACTTCTCGAAGTGTAACCATTGCCACTTGTTGATTCGCAACTTCAATCCCAATCGCGGATTTTCCAGGAATTGGTGCTTCAATTCGAATGTCTTTCGCTGCAAGCGCAAGGGCGATATCATCACTGAGAGAAACAATTCGACTCACTTTTACTCCAACAGCAGGCTGTACTTCATATTTTGTAACAGCAGGCCCCAAATGAACCTGTGTAATTTTCGCTTTCACTCCAAAGCTATCAAACGTTTCCTCTAACTTCCGTGCATTGGCTTCAATTTGCTGATATTCCTTAGATTGATCAACTGATTTAGCTTCATTTAAAAGCGATAGCGGTGGAAGTTGATAGATTTCATTTTCAAACGATTCCTGTTCGAAACGCATTTCTTGAATCGACTCTTCTTCCTCTTCTGGATCTTCTTTTATTTCAGCTGAATTACTTGCCTTTGCCGTATCCATTTGCTTTTTAGCGGCATTGAAATTCGATATAATCGGAGGCTTACTCTCTTTTTCTTCTTTTACCACTTTTTCTGTAGTGGTTTCCACATTGCTACTTGGTTCTACTTTGGAAAGCTCTTTTTCTTGTTTCTTCAGTTCTTGCTTTGCTTTACGAGCTTCTGCTTTTTCCCTCGCACTTTGAACTTTTTCCTTCAAACTAGCAAAGACAGCACGCAACTTCTCAAAAACCACACTTAAAGGTACGCCAGAAGCAAGCGACAAACCAAAAACAACTAAAAAGAGCGCAAAGATATTCGTTCCGACGGAGGAAATCAAAAAGTAAGTGATCGCTGTAATCGCAGCACCAACCATTCCCCCGCCAACAGAAGCAACTTGTTCTGGATGGAGGATATTTTGAAAGGCCAGATGACTTGAAAATCCTAAAATCGTTTGATCTGCGGGAAGAGCTTTTAACATGAAACTCATATGTAATAACACGGCTAATCCAATCGCAATTAAATACACCCCGACCAGTCGTTTGGCAAAAAACTTAGGCGATGTTCTTTTAAATAGTAAAAATCCTCCACAAAAGATAGCACCTAACAATAAGCCATAACTAAGCGACCCAAGAACAAATTCACCAACCGTATAAATGAAAGTTCCGACAAACCCGAGCTGGAATAAACCGAGTAAGCCGACAACAATTAAAATAAATCCGCTAATTTCTTTTCCATAGTGGTTTTGTTTTTTCTTTGAGCGTGTTCCCTTGCGCTTCCCTGCCGCATTCGTCTTTTTCTTTTGTGCAGCCAAAAAATCTCCTCCCCATTCTAGTCAACATAATGGTCTTATTATAGCACATGAAGAAAATGACTAACTCCACCAAAAGACCTATTTAGCAAACAAATGTACGTAAAAACTGGGCCTCCCTAAAAATGAGAGCCCCAGTTTATAAGCTTATTTGACTTCACTTTGATTTTGAATAATCTGATTGACAATCCCGTAATCAATGGCTTCATTTGCTGAAAGCCAGAAATTCCGATCTGTATCTTCCACAATTTTTTCAAAATCTTGACCCGTCGCATCGCTAATCAATCGATTAATTCTTTCACGCATCCGTACAATCTCACGCGCTTCAATTTCAATCTCACTGCTTTGACCTTGAACGCCACCAAGCGGCTGGTGAATCATGTACCGAGTGTTAGGAAGGCTATAACGATTTTCTTTTTTCGCAGCCAGATAAATCGTAATTCCTGCACTTGCCACCCAGCCCGTTCCAATAATTCGAACTTCTGGTTTAATATATTGAATCATATCATGAATCGTATCGCCAGATTCAACGTGCCCGCCTTGGCTATTGATAAAAATCGTAATCGGTTCATCGCTTAAAGCCGCTAGCAGTAAAAGTTGGTTTGACACTTCTTTAGCTAGGTCTTGATTGATTTCTCCGTAAAGTAAGATGGTACGAGTATCAATCATTTTTTCAGTCAGAATCTGACTCATTTCTTTTGATTTGTTTTCTTCTGCCATTTTGACACATCCTCTCTTTGGTCCACATTTTTATTTTAACTGTTTGGTCAACAAAGGTCAAAAGAAAACATCTGCGTCACAAATGAGGTGTTCGCTTCTTCATCATTTTTCCACCTTTGACTTCAGACATACTTCCACCAACGGCGAGAAAAGCATCCGGATCGATTTCATCTAAAATAGATTTTAGTTTAACTTCTTCAAAGCGCGATATAATGACGAAAATCACTTTATTCATTTCTCCAGAATAGCCGCCCGTTGCATCAATATACGTCACACTTTTTCCGAGTTGTTCCATGATTTCAAGGCCGATTTCTTCATAATATCTGCTAATAATAAAAGCACTTTTGGATTCATCCATTCCTTGAATTACAATATCAATGACTTTATAAGCCAAAAAATAGGTAATCAGGGAATACATAGCCCGGTCCCAGTTAAAAGCAAAGCCAGCTACTGAAAAGATTAAAATATTGATCACCATAATAATTTGCCCTGTTGAAAAAGGCGTTTTGCCATTCACAATAATCGACACAATTTCTGTTCCATCAAGTGCCCCACCATTACGAATAACAAGACCTACTCCAAGCCCAAGCGTTACCCCACCAAAAACCGTAGCTAACAAGAGATCATCTGTAACGGGATCAGCAGAATGAAGAAGTAACGTCACAGTTGACATGACGGCAATCCCGTATAAAGTAAAAAGAGCAAAAACTTTACCAATCTTCCGGTATCCAATGATAAAAAAAGGAATGTTCAAAACAAAGGTAAGTACACCAAGGGGTAGCGGTGTAAGTTGAGATACAATAATCGAGATCCCAACAACTCCACCATCTAGAATCTGATTATTTACGAGGAAAAGCTCAAGACCGATTCCCATGAGGATGGCACCGATCGTAATCATTAAAAAGCGGTATGTAAACCATTTCCATTTTCTACGGCGATAAAGCATCACTTCTTGTGCGGCTTTTTCTTCTAGCAATAAGCTGTCTGACTTCATAGTTTGTCACTTCCTGTCACTTTACAATTTGCTCATTTATCAGAAAACATTTTTTTCGTTTTATTAAATTTTTTTACTCCTCTCAAGTATAGCATAAGCGATCTGTACTTGTCTTTTTTTTGCCGCCTTGTGCAGGAATTTTTTTCTTGCAGGCGGCTACTTATCTATAGTATAGTTATAGTTGCGCAATGTGCGGAGATAATTCATACGCTGCACTTTTCACAAGCAAAACTCAAAACTAAAAGGTGGTAAAAAAATATGAGTGACTATCAAGTGTTGTTATACTATAGATACACGACAATTGATGATCCAGAAACCTTTGCAAAAGAGCATCTTGCTTTTTGTAAAGAAATTGGACTAAAAGGACGCATTCTCGTTGCTCGGGAAGGCATTAATGGAACCGTTTCGGGGACCACAGAAGCAACTGAAAAGTATATAAATGCCATGCATGCAGATCCAAGATTTTCTGACATGGTATTTAAAATTGATGAAACTGATCAACATGCCTTCAAAAAAATGTTTGTTCGTCCACGTGAAGAGATTGTTTCCCTTCATTTGGAACACGATCTCAGCCCGCTTGAAGTAACCGGAAAATACCTTGAGCCTGAAGAATTTCGCGAAGCCTTACAAGATCCGGAAACAGTCGTGTTAGATGCAAGAAACGACTACGAGTTTGATCTTGGACATTTTCGTGGGGCTATTCGTCCAGACATCAAAGCTTTCCGTGAACTACCAGGTTGGGTCGAAGAAAATCGTGATAAATTCGAAGGTAAAAAAGTGGTCACGTACTGCACAGGTGGCATTCGTTGTGAAAAATTCTCAGGTTGGCTAAAAACAGCCGGTTTTGATGATGTTGCTCAACTTCACGGTGGGATTGCTACTTACGGAAAAGACGAAAAAACAAAAGGTGAGCTTTGGGATGGCATGATGTATGTTTTCGATGAACGGATTTCCGTCCCAATCAATCGTGTCGAACATAAGGTTGTAGGTAAAGATCACTTCGATGGGACACCTTGCGAGCGCTACATCAATTGTGCCAACCCGCATTGTAACAAGCAAATTCTCGCTTCCGAAGAAAATGATGAAAAGTATCTGCATAGTTGCTCACATGAATGTCGCGTCAATCCAGATAATCTTTACGTAAAAAAACATGGACTTACTGAAGAACAACTTAAAGCTCGCTTAAATGCGATTGGTGAAAGTTTAGAAGCTTCTTCTGCAAAATAAATAATTAAAAAAAAGCGATCTCACTCTTTGAGATCGCTTTTTTCAGGGTTAGCCAAGACTTTATAATCAATCAGTCGCGCCTCACAAAAATCTTTTAACTCGCCTGAAACGATTAATGGAACTTGTTTGACCTCGCTTAAATTTTTGGAATCTAGTAAAACAAATAAAGACACTAAGCTTTCTTTTAATTGCTCAATTTCTGAAACAGCCGCTTCTTTTCCCTCTTTTTTCAAGCGATATAAAATCTTCCCAGCCATACCTGCACTTCTTGCGCCTAAGCGGTAAGCTTTTACCATATCAAGGGCTGATTTAATACCCCCAGAAGCCAAAATTTCAACATCCATACTTTTTTCATTTTGCAAGTCAAGTAAACTTTCTGCAGTTGTAAGTCCCCAGTCTGTCAAGAAATCAAAAGCATGATCCCGGCGCCGATCATTTTCGATTTGAGCAAAATTTGTACCGCCTTTTCCACCAAGATCGACCGTTTGAATACCAAGTTCACGAAGCCTTGCCACCGTTTCTTTTCGCATGCCAAACCCGACTTCTTTAACAACAATCGGAATATCTACTTCTTCCACATAGCGTTTTAAACTCTCGATCCAGTGACCGAATTCACGGTCGCCTTCTTTCATCACGAGTTCCTGAGCCGGATTGATATGAATTTGAAGCAAATCTGCTTCAAGCATTTCAATTGCTCTTTTGGCTTTTTCAACTGGTACCTCTGGACTCACATTGGCAAATAACTTTCCCGATGGATTAACTTCCCGGGCAACACGAAAAGTTGCTTCAAGTTCTTGATTTTTAAGGGCCGCAGATTGTGAACCAACTGCCATTGCAATTTCTGTTTCTCGAGCAATTTCCGCTAGCTCTTGATTGATTTTTTTCGTATGAGCACTTCCACCAGTCATCGCATTTATATAAAACGGCCACTTAAAGTGAAGTCCAGCAAAGCTTGTTGTAAGATCAACATCACGAACGCCTATTGTAGGGAGCGACGTCCCTAGGATTTTTAAATCGTTAAAGCTTGTCCCTTGTTTCTTGTAGCTATTGTAAGCAAGTGTTACGTGCTCATCTTTTCTACGCTCTCGCAAAAGATCTTCTTTATTGTCCAAAGTTCTTCCCCATCCTTAATCTGCAAGCTTTGTCTCAAAAGCTGCTATTTCACTAAACCAAATATTTTTTTCTTCTGGCTGCGGAGCATAAACGACTCCATCTGCTAGTAAAATCAAGCCGTGAAAAGTTTGAATATCATCCTCGCAGTCTTCGCAATACTCGATTTCTTCTTCGTTCCAAGCAGCAAATAATACTTGTTTTTTTAAAGCGTGGTGCGGATAATTTTGAATCAATTCTTCCGCAAGTATTTGGTATTTCCTGAAAGCTTCTTCTTTTTCTTCAAAACAAAAACGGTCAAGAACCGTTTCTTCCCAGTCTTCAAAAAACCACCAAGGCTCATATTCACCTTTTGTTTTAATGACTGTCCACTCCGTCAAAGCGACCATCTCCTAGTCTATTCACTATCCCGATTATAGCAAGCTCAAACAGGAATGTAAATTTTTGAAACTCAAACTAAAAAAAAGCTACACTAGTGTTAAAGAATAGTGGAAAGAAGGGATTTTCTATGGCTACTGAAACAGCAATAATTCGTGTAACTGGGCTTGTTCAAGGTGTTGGTTTTCGGTACACGACAAAACATTTGGCTTATAAATTTGAAATAAGTGGCACTGTGAAAAACTTGGATGATGGCTCGGTTGAAATTGGTGCCCGTGCCGAGTCCAACAACTTAGAAAAATTTATTGATGCGATAAAACAAGGGCCATCTCCTGCTGCACGCGTAAATGAAGTGTTTATCTATAAAGGGGCGCCCGTTCCCGAGCGAAAAACTTTTGATATTGTCTATTAAATTAAGCCTTGAATTCCTCCTTTATTTGGCTTATAGTTAAGGAATGACATGAACCACGGAAAGGAGCTGATCGTACCGTGGGGATAATGGCTCAAATGTTTTCGGAACCTGAATTCATTTCCATTTCCGTCACTTTTCTGTTAACGCTCGCCATTTTTCGTTTTTGGCCAGCGATTCGCTTTTTAAAACCAACAATGACGACTCACGTTCGAGCGATTCAAGTTTTTCACCTTCCAATTGGGAAAGTGAAAATAAGTGCTTTGCAACCTCTTAATTTTGTTGTAAATTGGATCGTTGTTGCCCTTAAAAAAACACAGCCAAGTGATGATGAAACACATTGTTCTTCCCTTTCCAGCTATGTAAATTGAAATTTTAGGAGGAAAAAAGAACAGTGAAAAAGAAACATATACTTTTAATCAGCCTGCTTCTTATTGGACTCGTTGTCCTTTCTGGATGCAGCATGGATCCTTCACAAAATCAAGATGGATTCTTCTATAAATATCTAATTTGGCCGCTTACTTGGTTTATCCAGTTTGTCGCATCCTTTTTTGGTAACAATTACGGAATTGCTATTATCATCACTACGTTAATCATTCGGGCTGCTATTATGCCCCTTAACTTGCGGACAGCGAAAGCGCAAATGGGAATGCAATCGAAAATGGCCGTTGCCAAACCTGAAATCGATGATATTCAAGCTCGTCTAAAACGGGCAGCTACTAAAGAAGAGCAAACGAAAATCCAGCAAGAAATGATGGTTGTCTATCAAAAATACAATATTAATCCGATGCAGATGGGCTGTTTGCCACTACTTATCCAGATGCCCATTTTGATGGCCTTTTACTATGCTATCCGAGGATCTGATGCGATTGCTTCGCATACTTTCTTGTGGTTCAATCTTGGCTCACCTGATACAATCCTTGCGGTAATCGCGGGGCTTGTCTATCTTGGTCAGTATTACGTTTCAATGATTGGCTACACACCAGAACAGAAAAAACAAATGCGAATCATGGGACTCTTGTCTCCTGCAATGATTCTATTTATCTCTTTCTCGGCTCCGTCTGCCCTTGCGCTTTACTGGGCTGTCGGTGGGATTTTCTTAGCTGGTCAAACACTTCTTACGAAAAAACTTTACATGAATAAACATCCAGAAATCAAAGAAATGGAAGCTAGCGAAAAAGAATTTGAAGAAACCGTGGAAAAACAAAAGAAATAATTTAAAAAAGCGCGGAGTGAGCAAACTCACTTCGCGCTTTTTTATATCACTCTTTTTTTGTTTCTGTTTTTTTGCTTGAAGGCTCTTTTTCGATGAGCGGGAGCGTAATAGTGATCGCTGTTCCGCTTCCTTCGACACTCTCAGCACCAATTGTTCCTAAATAGCCTTCAACCAGTTGTTTCGCAATAGCAAGTCCGAGGCCGTTTCCTCCTCGCTCCCTGCTTCTTGCTTTATCCACTCGGTAAAAACGATTAAAGACTTTTTCAATTTCATCTTCAGAAATCCCAACTCCGTGGTCACGAATCACAATTTTTACTTGATCTTTATTTTTCAGCAATTGCATATTTACTTCTTTTGAATCGCCGGAATACTTGACTGCATTATCCATCACGATAATCAACAGCTGTTCGAGATGATTATGCTGAATAAGCGCAAATAAATTCTTTTCAGGCTCTTCAAGGGTAAATTGAAAATCTTCATACATAATTTCAAAATTACGTCGCACTTGTTCAACGGTGTCATTAATACTCGTGATTTGCAGTTCTTTTGTCTGCGAAACTTGCTCAGCTCTTGAAAGATCGAGCATTTCCTGAACAAGTCGCTTCATACGCTCAAGTTCAGTGAGTGAAGCTTTAAGAGATTCATCAAGAACCTCCGGATCATTTTTCCCCCAGCGATCCAGTAGCTTGAGGTGACCTTCCATAATTTGCACTGGCGTCCGAAGTTCATGCGAAGCGTCTTCCACAAATTGCTTTTGTTGTTCAAAACTATTTTCAATTCGAGTCATCATGTCATTAAAAATAACCGTTAATTCGGTGATCTCATCACGCGACTTCGAAGTTGTTTCAATTCGTTTTTGGAAACCGTTACTACGAACATCGTTCATTCCTTTCGCTAGTTTCGTTAGTGGCCGTAAGAAGTTTTGTGCAAGTAAGTATCCGAGCATACCGCTAATGAAAAGCGCCACAGCACCGAGAAGAAACATCGTAAGTAGCAAACGCTCCATGATACGGTTATAACTTGTTAGCGGATTGATGATTTGAACATAGCCAATCACCGTAGAATTGTCCTCTATGGAAGTGATCGGGCCTTGTGAGATTAGCATTTTATCACCGCTAATCGTTGGCTTACTCGTCACTTTATCACTTATATCTGTATGAAAATACTTCGTAAAATCATTATTCGCTGTTTTTTGGCTAGAGGTAAGGAAATACTTATCAAGTTGATTCCCCTTGTCATCATAAATGGCGATGACTTGGTCTTGAATTTTACGACTGATACTTGGACTTTTATCAAAGACTTCCTTTAACAAATCAGCGTTATCCAAATTTCCCGATTTCAAAACCTGATTAGAGGTAGTTTCCGCGAGAAGCGTATTCACTTTTTCCTCTTCTTCATTTAAGAGCATCTGGCCAATCCCTTGGTAAATCGCATAAGAAAACAAAAAGAATGTCAGAAAAATCGCAGCTGTTGCCCCGAAAGTCCATTTGAATTTCAATGAACGGCTCTTTAGTGAAAAATTGCTAACTCCTGTCATGTACGCATCACATATCCAGTACCACGAACAGTTTGAATATAGCTTTCCTCATCGTCGTGGTCAATTTTATTCCGTAAATAGCGGACATATACATCGACAACGTTAGTTTCAACTTCTGTTTCATAGCCCCAAACTTTGTTTAATAGCACTTCTCGTGTAAGAACGATGTTCACATTTTCCATCAGGGTTAAAAGAAGCTCATATTCACGTTTAGTTAAATCAATTACTTCTTCCCCGCGTCTTACAATTCGGCTTTCCTTTTCCACTACTAAATCACGGTATTCAAGCGTCGTCTGCTTAGCAGATTGCTCCGCCGTTTCCACACGTCGTAAAAGTGAACGAAGTCGTGCAAGCAGTTCTTCAATTGCAAAAGGCTTCACGATATAATCATCGGCACCATGATCAAGACCCGAAACTCGGTCAATAACAGAATCACGTGCTGTAATCATAATAATAGGTGTTTGTTTCACTTGACGAATTCTGCGGCAGACTTCCATTCCATTTAAATGAGGCAGCATTAAATCAAGTAAAATTGCATCCCATTCCTCATTAAGCGCAAGTTCTAGCCCTTCACGGCCATCATTCGCCACCGTTGTTTCATAATTTTCATGTTGAAGCTCAAGTTCTATAAAGCGAGCTAAGTTTTTTTCATCTTCAACTATCAGGATTTTGCTCATCCAAAAAACCTCTCTTTCGAGTCATGACTATACATCTATTTCTATTGTATCGAACTTTAAAGATAAAACAACTCTTAACCGCTTGTTCCAGCTATTTTTTAGCAAATTATTATTTAAATCCTTTATATTCTCATGTATTTTTCAGAAAACAGGAGAAAAAAAGAGACGCATTCTTTCATGAAGAAAAAATGCGTCTTTCCATCAATTTTTATTCGTCCACTTCTGGCCATTCAGTGTGGAACGTTCCAGGTTTATCGACACGTTCATATGTGTGCGCACCAAAATAATCTCGTTGTGCTTGAATCAAGTTTGCAGGAAGCACACTCGAACGATAGCTATCGTAGTAGCTAATTGCTGCTGAGAAGGTTGGAACTGGAATTCCAGCTTTCACAGCTTCTGCTATTACTTCGCGAAGCGCACCTTGATAGTTGTCTGCAATTCCCTTGAAATAAGGATCAAGCAACAGGTTGTTTAAGTTTTTATCGGTATTATACGCATCTGTAATTTTTTGCAAGAAGCGTGCACGAATAATACAACCCGCACGGAAAATCTTAGCAATTTCCCCGTATTGTAAATCCCAATTATATTCATCACTTGCGACCTTCATTTGAGCAAAACCTTGCGCATAAGAAGCGATTTTACTGAAATAAAGAGCACGACGAACAGATTCGATAAAGGCTTTTTTATCGCCGTTAAATTGATAACTTGTTGGTCCTGTTAAGACAGAGCTTGCTTGAACACGTTCTTCTTTTAGCGCCGAAATGTAACGTGCAAAAACGGACTCAGTAATAAGCGAAAGTGGAACACCTAGGTCAAGCGCACTTTGACTTGTCCATTTGCCGGTGCCTTTTTGGCCCGCTTTATCCAAAATCACATCCACGATCGGTTTACCAGTGACATCATCACGAACTTTCAAGATGTTTTTAGTAATTTCGATCAAGTAGCTGTCTAATTCGCCTTCGTTCCATTCTGCAAACACTTCAGCAAGTTCATCGTGACTTAAGCCAACGATGTCTTTTAAAATTGTATAGGCTTCTGCAATCAGTTGCATATCCCCGTACTCAATCCCATTATGCACCATTTTTACATAGTGTCCCGCTCCGTCTGGGCCAATATACGTAACACACGGTTCCCCATCAGCCACCGCAGCAATTTCACGTAAGATGGGAGCCACTAAGTCATAAGCTTTACGCTGACCGCCAGGCATGATAGAAGGACCTTTAAGAGCACCTTCTTCCCCACCAGAAACACCCGTTCCGATGAAGTTAAAACCTTCTTCGCTCAGTTCTTTGTTACGACGAATGGTATCTTTGAAAAAGGCATTTCCGCCATCAATTAAAATATCGCCTTCTGTAAGGAAAGGTTTTACGGCTTCGATCATCATGTCAGTTGCTTCACCAGCCTTAACCATGATGAGGATTCGGCGCGGAACTTCGAGCGATTCGACAAACTCCTCTAAACTATATGTCGGAACCAATTTTTTATCGGGATGCTCTTCCATAACCGCTTTCGTTTTTTCAGACGAACGATTAAAAATGGAGACAGTGTGACCACGGCTTTCAATATTTAAAGCGAGGTTACGTCCCATAACGCCCATTCCGATTACTCCAATTTCTTGTTTTGCCATTTGAAATATTCTTCCCTTCCTGCTTTTTTTCCAGGCAGAAAACCTGTCCTGCTTTCTTTCAACCCCTTAACTATACCAAAATCGAGCGTTACGAGCAAATGAATCTTCTTCGCTCACTCATTTTTTGAAAAAGGTGGTAACGACTTCCATCCCCCTGCTTGAAACTAATAAATCTAAGATAAACTGAGTTAAAACAAGGAGTGAGTCTTGTGTAATTTGTTCGTTTTCCGAATGCGCCTTTTCATAGCCGACAGAAAGGAGTAGCGTTTCAAATCCACGATCATTCAAAATATTGGCATCTGAACCACCAGCAAATCGCACTTCTGCCCCAGTTAAGGATTGCTTCTTAAGCGCTCTTTTAGCGAGTTTCACACTTGGATGAGTCTCTTTTATTTCAAATCCGGGATATATGACATGCAAATCTGATCCAACCTTCACGCCATATTTTTGCTCTGCTTGAGTAAACGCAAGTTTCACATTTTCCATTTCAAGAAGCAACTCCTCAAGCAGAAAACAGCCAGTTAGTTCAAGCTCCACCTGAACAGCTTCTTCTCCCTCTTCACTGCATTCTCCTTCAAAGCGAGTCATTTCCAAATGAAACTTGGCAGGTAATTTGAGCTGCTTGATATGATGTAAAATGGTCCGAGCCACATTGATTCCCGACACATTACTCGTCAAAAAGCGTTGTACCACTCGAAAATCCATCCGTGCTCGAGTATCCGAAAGTCGCTGGAATGACCCTACTTCCCCGGGGGCATCGAGACAAAAACCATATCTTGCAGAAAGACGATTTAATTCAAGCATCTTCACGCCCTGCAAGCCACTTTCCTCTTTCGTAGTAAAAATAAATTCAAGAGTGCCGTGCGGTATCTCCATTTCCTTTAGAGTAGCAATAACTGCAAGAAGAGCAGCAACTCCAGCTTTGTCATCCGCTCCTAGAAAACCCGCTTTCGCTTTATAAATCCCTTCTTCAAGAATTACTTCCGGTTCACTTCCATTCGAAGCTGTATCCAAATGCGCCACGAAAAAAAGGGCTGGATATTCCTCACTTGTTGCAGGAATTCGAGCAATTAGCCCCCCAGCGCCATTATAAATCAGCGGAACCTCTTGTCGACTTAGCTCCGCTTCGAGGTACTGAATTAGCGCATCTTCTTCACCAGAAGGAGAATAAATACGCGCGATGTTTTCAAAATAGGAATGTACATCCGAAATTGCCATGGTAAGCCTTCTTTCTTTTTCAGCTCTCTATAAAAGTCATTTCCTTCTTGAAGAACTGAGCAAAAATTGTTAGAATCATACTAATAGAAAAGTTTTCGAGAGAGGAGCCATATACGTCCTATGTCAAATAAAAAAGTTGTCCGCTTTGTTGTCATCTTGATGCTCATCGCCATTGTGCTATCAAGTGTTTTAACAGGTGTGCTCATGGTTCTTTAAAAAGTCGAACGAGTTCGGCTTTTTTTATTATAAAAAAAGAGCAGCACCCAGTGGGTACTACCCAAAAATAGCTAGGGAGTTTAGGGGTATAAATTCTAGATGTAAGTTTAGTACCCCCAAACCAAGTGTTTCAAACATTGTTAGTAAATCGGCGTATTGTCTTTCGAAATTTCTTCGACTTTTTTCTTGATTGCTTGTAAGAATCTTCCAGCCATAAGGCCATCTAAAATACGATGGTCGATCGACAAGCACAAGTTGACCATATCACGAATTGCGATCATGTCGTTAATCACAACCGGCCGCTTCACAATAGATTCTACTTGCAAGATTGCTGCTTGTGGATGATTGATAATCCCCATTGACTGAACAGATCCGAATGAACCCGTACTATTTACAGTGAAGGTTCCACCCGACATATCTTCTTGCGTTAATTTATTGTTTCTTGCCTTAGCCGCAAGCTCACTAATTTCACGAGCAATCCCCTTGATGGATTTTTCATCTGCATTTTTGATGACTGGTACATAAAGCAAGTCATTTGCTGCAATTGCAATCGAGATATTCACATCTTTATGTTCAATGATCTTATCAGTTGCCCAAGTGCTGTTTAATGTAGGGAATTCTTTCAGCGTTTGCGCAACAGCTTTGATAAAGAAAGCAAAATACGTTAAGCTGAATCCTTCCTCTTGCTTAAATTTATCTTTTAAGCTATTTCTATACCGCACAAGACTCGTCGCATCGGCTTCTGTCATCATCCAAGCGTGTGGAATTTCGTGTTTGCTTTCAACCATATGTTTTGCAATCGCTTTACGGACTCCACTAACCGGTATTTCTCGGTCGCCATTTGCGGCTTTTGGAACTTGAACAGCCTCTTTTTCTTGCTTAGGCGAAGAAGATGTCACAGCTGGCGTTTCAGATTGAGCTACTTGTTTTTCTGAACTTGCCCCGCCGCTTTCTACAAACTGCAAAATGTCTTTTCGTGTGATTCGGCCACCTTTTCCGCTACCTTCCACCTGATTTAAATCAACGCCATGTTCAGCAGAAAGACGTAAAACTGCGGGAGAAAGACGAGCACCAGATGGCGCATTTGCTTTCGCTTGCTGAATGTTTCCTCCACTACTTTGGCTAAGTTGAGCAGATTCTACTTCCTTTGTAGGCGCTCTTTCTTCCGTAGAGGCAGCATCCTGCGTTTCACCTGCTTCTTCTGTTTCAATCGTGCAGATAACCGCTCCAACTTCAAGCGTTTCATCTTCTTTTGCAATCAGTTCCTTAATCGTTCCAGAATATGAAGAAGGCACTTCCGCTGTTACTTTATCCGTGAGCACTTCTGCAATTGCATCATATTTTTCAACTTTTTGTCCCGGTTCTACTAACCAAGAACTAATCGTTCCTTCTGTTACACTCTCACCGAGCTTTGGCATCGTGATTTCCATAATCGCCACATTCGTTCACTCCTTCATTAGAATTCAGCTAGTTCACGCATTTTTTCCAGTACTTTATCCGGATTAATCATGAAGAATTTCTCCATCGTCGGTGAAAACGGCATCGCAGGAGAATCCGGCCCTGCTAATCGCATAATCGGCGCATCTAAATCAAACAAACAATGTTCCGCAATAATTGCAGAAACTTCCCCGATAATACTTCCTTGCAGATTGTCCTCTGTAACAAGTAACACCTTTCCAGTCTTTTTAGCCGCTTCAATAATTGCTTCCTGATCAAGCGGGTAAATCGTCCGTAAATCAAGGATATGGGCTTCGTAGCCATCGCTAGCAAGTCTTTCCGCAGCCTGCTGAGCAAACTCAACCGCAAGTCCATAAGTAATCACGGTGATGTCACTTCCTTCACGGACAACGTTTGCTTTTCCAATCGGCACCGTGTAATCCGTTTCCGGAACTTCACCTTTTAACAAACGGTAAGCCCGTTTATGTTCGAAGAATAAAACCGGATCATTATCACGAATCGCCGCTTTTAATAATCCTTTTGCATCATACGGATTCGAAGGAATTACAATCTTAAGCCCAGGTTGACCGAAAAAGACCTTTTCAACTGACTGAGAGTGATAAAGCGCACCGTGGACACCGCCGCCAAACGGGGCGCGGATAACCATTGGAACACTCCAATCATTATTCGAACGATAGCGAATCCGTGCCGCTTCAGAAATAATTTGGTTCACAGCTGGCATGATGAAATCCGCAAACTGCATTTCAGCAACTGGACGGTAGCCGTACATAGCGGCACCGATTCCAACACCTGCGATCGCAGATTCAGCTAGTGGTGTATCAATGACGCGTTTTTCACCAAACTGATCATACAAGCCAGCAGTTGCTTTAAATACGCCGCCTTTTTTCCCGACATCTTCTCCCAAAATAAACACTTTTTCATCGCGTTCCATTTCTTCGCGAAGCGCCATTGTAATAGCATCAATATATGAAATGACTGGCATCCTTTATTCCTCCCCCGTACGTTCTTCATACACAAAACGAAGTGCTGATTCAGGTTCCGAGTAAGGTGCATTTTCAGCATACTCGGTCGCTTCATTCACTTCTTTTGCGATTTCTTTTTCAAGTGCTTCCACATCTGCTTCCGTTAAAAAGCCTTCTTCAAGTAGTTCATTTTGGAAAATCGTTAACGGATCACTTGCTTTAGCATTTTCTACTTCTTCGCGCGAACGGTAAGAGCGATCATCATCATCTGAGGAGTGCGGAGTAAACCGGTAAGAAATCGTTTCAATAAGAGTTGGCCCTTCCCCTTTTCTTGCCCGGTCTGCTGCTTCTTTAAATGCAAGATAGACTTCCGTCATATTGTTTCCATCCACACGAACACCAGGCATTCCATAACCAAGCGCACGATCTGACAATTTTTCCGCAGCATATTGTTTTTCAGCTGGAACACTAATCGCATATTTATTATTGTGGATCACATAAACAACAGGCAATTTATGAACACTCGCGAAGTTGATCCCTTCATGGAAATCTCCTTGGTTTGATGAGCCTTCTCCTGTTGATGTATAACAAACGATATCATCGCCAGCCATCTGAGCTGCTAAACCAATTCCAGCTGCATGCGGGAACTGCGTTGTAACCGGTGAACTTTGCGTTACAATCCGATTTTTCTTTTGTCCAAAGTGAGAGGGCATTTGGCGACCCCCTGAATTTGGATCTTCCGCTTTGGCAAAAGCAGAAAGCATAATATCGCGTGCAGTCATTCCAAAAGCAAGAACCACTGCCAGATCCCGGTAATAAGGAAGACAATAATCCTTATCTAAGTCAAATGCGTAAGCCGCACCAATCTGAGCAATTTCTTGTCCTTGTCCAGAAATCGTAAAAGGGATTTTCCCCGAACGATTTAAAAGCCAAATTCGTTCGTCTAGTCTTCTTGCAAGTAAAGTTGTTCGAAACATTTCATGTAACTTTTCTTTTGACAACCCTGTATCTTTTAAAGCCATTATCGTTCCTCCTATACTTTCCAACATCATTTTTTAGCCATGAATTTGATTGCCATCAACAGCAAGCGCTGCTTCCCCGAACGCCTCTGAAAGCGTTGGATGCGGGTGAATCGTCTCTCCAATTTCCCAAGGTGTAGCATTTAACACTTGTGCAAGCGCCGCTTCGCTGATCATGTCAGTCACATGTGGGCCAATCATTGAAACGCCTAGCAAATCATCTGTCTTTTTATCTGCAATAACTTTAATAAAACCATCTGATTCCCCGAATACGAGCGCCTTTCCGATCCCACGGAAGAAAAATTTCCCTTTTTTCACTTCGTATCCACGCTCTTTGGCAGTTTCCTCACTAATACCAACACTCGCGATTTCAGGGGAAGTATAAATACAACGCGGTACAAGGTCATAATCTAGTTCTTCTACCGCTTCGCCAGCAATATAGCTTGCTGCAATTATTCCTTCATGCATGGCAACATGCGCAAGTTGCAAAGTCGGAATGCAGTCCCCAATTGCGAACATGTGACTTTCTTTCGTTTGGAAGCGTTCGTTAACTTGAATAAAGCCACGATCCACGACCACATCTGTATTTTCTAATCCGATATTTTCCACATTTGCAGCTCGACCAACTGAAACAAGCATCTTTTCAGCCGTAAAGCTTTGCGTTTCGCCTTTTACAAGTGCATTAATTGTAACTGATCCAGTTTGTTTGACAAGTGAATCTGGTTGAACCTCGGCACTTGTCACCATCTTAATTTTCTTTTTCTTAAAGAGTCGGGTGAGCTCTTTCGAAATTTCTTGATCTTCTGTTGGCACGATCCGGTCTGCGTATTCGAGCACCGTCACATCCACACCGAAATCATGTAGCATTGACGCCCATTCCATGCCAATAACCCCGCCTCCAACAATCAAAATTGATTTAGGCAGTTCCTCCATTTGCAAGGCCCCATCAGAAGAAAAGACATCTTTTTCATCCAGTTCAAGCCCTTTTAAAGAACGAGGTCTCGATCCCGTTGCAATAATCAAGTTTTTTGGGATGATCATTTCATTTTCGGAGCCATCATTAAATTCAATCGAAATCGTTCCAGCAGTTGGTGAAAAGATCGACGGCCCAAGAATTGTTCCAGTCCCTTCATAAAGATCGATTTTACCTTTTTTAAACAACTGATGAATTCCATTTGTTAGCTGATCTACAATTTGGTTTTTGCGTTCAATTGCTTTAAGAAAATTAACAGATGAACTTCCTTCCACTGCAACACCAAACTCTTCTGCTCTTTTCACAGTTTGAAAAACTTCAGCCGACCGAAGTAGCGCCTTGCTTGGAATACATCCACGGTGCAAACAAGTTCCGCCTAGACGATCTTTCTCAACAACAGCCACACTAAGGCCTTTTTTTAGCTGCCTCAATTGCTGCTACATATCCTCCGGTTCCGCCGCCTAAAACGACAACATCATATTCTTTTGCCATTCTTGTTCCTCCTTTTAATATTCTTTCGCTTTTTCTTCTTTTGCAAGAACCCGCTGAGTCCCTTCATTTAACGCGAATAACTCATCTTCTCCGGGCGAAATAATCACTTTTTCAATCCAAGAAACAAGTTCTGAAACTTGCTGCGTAAATCTCGTGCTCTTCGCAAGACCGCCAGTTAAAATGATGGCATCTAGATTCCCTTTGAAGTGAACAGAGACTGCTGAAATTTCTTTGGCGACTTGATACGCCATCGCTTTAAAAATAAGTTCTGCTTCTTCGTCATGAGCCTCAATGCGCTCTTCAATTTCAAGCATGTTATTCGTCCCAAAATAGGAGACCATGCCACCTTCCCCAATCAATTGTTTTTCTAACCTTTCTTTTGTAGCGCCTTCTGTAAAGCAAGCATCAAGAAAGGCAGATAACGGAAGTGTCCCAGAACGTTCTGGCTAAATGGCCCTTCACCACCAAGAGCATTATTAACATCAATGGCTTCACCGTTCATATGAGCAGCAACAGAAATCCCACCGCCAAGGTGAGCAATGACAAAACGACTTTCCTCATAGCTTTTCGAAAGTGCTCGTGCTACTTTACGAGCAGTTGCTTTATGATTCAAAGCATGGAAAATACTAATGCGCTCATAATCTTTATGACCAGAGATTCGTGCTACAGGGATTAGTTCATCCACCACGACAGGATCAACAATATAAGCTTTTTTGCCAAGAGGCTCACTTAACTCTCTTGCTATTAATCCACCTAAATTACTGGCATGCTGACCAGATACACCAATCTGTAAATCTTTCACCATCTGGTCGTTTACTTCATAAGTACCTCCCTTTAACGGTCTAAGCAAGCCGCCTCGACCAACAACGGCATCTAACTCTTCCAGATAAAAATCCCGAGCTGCAAGCCGTTCAAGAATCTTACTTTTACGAAACTCCAGTTGTTCTAGGATACTGTCAAAGTGTTTTAACTCTTCATATGAGTGACGCATTTCCTCCTCAAACCGAAGTTCTTTTCCATCATAAACCGCCATCTTGGTTGACGTTGAACCAGGATTGATCGCTAAAACTGTGTGGCTCATGTTATACCCCCTTTATTTTTCAGGTGAATCTTCAGAATCAATCGAATTTGTGAAATTTGATTGATGTTGTCAGTCTATTCAGCACTATTGTAACATGGGGATTTAGAAGAAAAAAAGGCTTTGCTTCTAAATCAAAGAAAACGCTTTATTCACATTTGTTTATCATATTCAGACCATTCTGCCAGTTAACAAAAAGGATAACAATTTATTTTCAGCAGAATCACTTCGTGAAGAAATGACAACTGGCGCTTTAGCACCGATTACAGAACTCGCAACATGAGCGTTTCCAAAGTAAACGAGAGACTTATAAAGGGCATTTCCTGTTTCGATGTTCGGGACAATGATAATATCTGCATCTCCTGCTGCAGCATTTTCAATGCCTTTATGTAACGCAGCTTCCTTCGAAATCGCAGCATCAAAAGCAAGTGGCCCCGCAGCTTCGATTTCCGGATAGGTTTCCTTCACAAATTTAACAAGTTCAGCGGCATCGACAGTAGAAGGCATTTTTTCAGTCACTTGTTCAACGGCACTTAAAAAAAACGACTTTAGGTGAAGAAACTCCAAATTTACGAACGGCTTCAATCGCATTCAGCGTAATTTGCTTTTTTTTCTTCAAGTGTCGGCGCAATATTCATCGCACAGTCTGTGATAAAAAGTGGTTTTGGATAGTTAGGCAGTTCAAACATCGCGATTTGTGACAATAGCTTATCTGTTCGAAGTCCAGTTTCTTTCGCAAGCACAGCACGAAGAACAGTCGCTGTTGGTACAAACCCCTTCACAAGCACATCTGCTTTTCCAGTTCGAACTGCATGGACAGCAAGTTTAGCTGCTTCTTGGTCTGAGTGAGCATTAAAAACCTTCACTTTTTGTTCATCATAGTCAAGTTCTCCAGGTCCGAATAAAAGAAATTCTCCCAAGTCATTTTGCAATGCCAAATCAACCGTTTGCTTAATTACAGGATCGCTAGCCCCCGCCACTGCATAAATTCGTTTTTTCGCAAAACTCGTTTTTTAAAACCGACTCTTTTTCCAACATCTTTCCCCCTTTGGTAGATACACAAAAAAGGCTTGTTTGGAATTAGCATCTGTTTTTATGACCTGGTGATAAAAAACACCTTTTCATTTTAAACAAAAACTCTTCCATATGCAAGCCGTTTTGTTTTATTCATTGTTTTTCTTGATGGCGTTTGCTTGCTCAATCATTTCTTCCGCATGTTGCTTAGCAAGTTTTGTAACCTCTGTTCCGGCGATCATTCGACCAATTTCAAGCACTTTCTCCTCGCCTGTAATTTTTTCCACACGAGTATTCGTCCGATCGTTTTGGACTTGTTTTGTGATATAAAAATGGTGATCTGCCATTGCTGCTACTTGCGGTAAGTGAGAAATACAAAGTACCTGAGACCCCACTGAAACCGCATAAATTTTTTCTGCAATCGCCTGAGCAACTCGTCCACTTACCCCAGTATCAACTTCATCAAAAATAATCGATGTAATCCCTTGATGTCTGGAAAAAATCGTCTTAAGCGCGAGCATCATACGCGAAAGTTCACCGCCAGAGGCAACTTTTGATAGCGGTTTTGCTGGCTCCCCAGGATTCGTTGAAATATAAAATATGACTTCATCCTGTCCAGTTTCCTGAAATTCTGCCATTTTTACAAAATGCACTTCGAAAATGGCTTTTTCCATATACAATTGATTTAACTCTTGTTTAATTTGCTTTTCTAATTTCCTAGCTGCCTTATGGCGAATTTCAGTTAATACTTCTGCTTGTTCTTTTGTTTTCAACTTCCATTCTTCTACTTTTTCTTCTAGCTTTCCAACGCTTTGTTCACTATTTTCAAGTTGATCAATTTCGATTTGTATTTCTTCATAATAACGAATAATATCATCAATCGTTTTCCCATATTTGCGTTTCAACTGACTTAGTTCAGCCAATCGGTTTTCAATTTCATTCAGTTCATCTGGCTGAAACTCTAACTGATCAAGCGCTTGACGAATTTCTGAAACGGCATCTTCAAGTTGATAAAAACTCGAAGCAACGTTTTCCCCAAGTGCACGATATTCATTCGTAACGGAACTTGCTGCTTCTAGTTCGCGCATCGCTTCCCCGGTAAACGTTAGTCCTCCTGGTTCTCCGGTTAAAGCATTATAAGCCGCACTTAAACTTTCTGAAAGCTTTTCGAAATTGACTAAACGATTTTTTTGTTCAGTTAATCGTTCTTCTTCACCACTTTCAAGATTCGCAGCAGTAATTTCCTGCTCTTGAAAGCGCAACATATCAAGGCGTTGAGCAAGCTCACGTTCATTTTGAGTAAAGTGGTGGAATTCTCTTTCAGCTTGTTTATAATTGGCAAAGGTTGCTTTGTAAGCCTGAATGGGTTTAGAAAGTGTTTGACTTGCAAAGCGATCAAGCAAGCTTAAATGAAATTCATCTTGCATAAGTTCTTGATGCTCATGTTGTGTATGAATATCCAATAATTTTGCACCAACATCTCGGAGCAAACCTGTTGTAACTAACTTTCCATTAACACGACAAACGTTCTTGCCAGATTTAAAAACTGTCCGTTCAAGTACCACCATCCCGTCAGAAAAATCAATACCACTTTCAGAAAGCAAGTCCTCTAACGGTCGATTTTCACTTGGAAGATGGAACAACCCTTCAAGTGAGAGTTTATCTTCACCATGTCGAATAAATTGACTCGACCCTCTTCCACCGACTAAAAGGCCAAGCGCATCAATGATAATAGACTTTCCAGCTCCTGTCTCCCCAGTTAAAACGGTCATCCCTTCCTCAAAAGAAAGGGAGAGGGACTCGATGATCGCAAAATTATGAATGGTTAATTCTTGTAACATCCCTTTATCACCTTCCATTAAAGCATTTCGACTAATCGTTCTGCCACTCTTTTTGCTTCTGCATCTGAACGGCAGATAATAAGACACGTGTCATCTCCGCAAAGCGTACCAGCCTTTTCTGGCCAGTTCAAATTATCAAGCAGAGCACCAATCGCATTTCCGTTTCCCGGCATCACTTTTAAGATCAAAATAAATTGCACAGTATCTACACTAATAAAGCAATCTACTAAAGCTCGTTTTAACTTTTGCTGCGGATTAAACTTATTATCAGCAGGTAAGCTATATTTATAAGTTCCATTTTGCGTTGGCACTTTAACCAGATGGAGTTCTTTAATGTCACGCGAAATCGTAGCTTGCGTAACTTTCACTCCACGTTCTTGAAGTAAATCAACGAGTTCTTCTTGCGTGTCGATCTCATTTGAAGTAACGAGTTCACGAATAATAATATGACGATGCCCTTTATTCATAATTTTTTCACCTCACGAAATTTTTTTCTATCTCCATCTTATCTAAAAAAACGCATAAAGTCACGAATTTAACGTTAATAGCTTTTTAAAATAAACAAAGAGATTTTATTCATCTTGATACATGAAAATCAAAAATAGCGCTTAAAAGATTACATCTAAAAACCATTTTTATCTTTCTAGCAAAAAATGAACACCACTTTTTACTGTGGTGTTCATTCACTATTTCTTTTTATCTAGTTCAAAGTGAGCCGTCTTCACAACTTCATCAACTGCATCTGCGGCAAGCAAATACTCTCCTGGCTCCTTTTCACTTCCCGTCCAAGTCAAGTGAGCAATGAATTCAATATTGCCCTCTCCACCAGTTATTGGTGAGTAATCTAAGCCACGAATCGTATAGCCGATTTTTTGGGAGAAAGTCAAAATTTCATTTACAACCGCCGCATGAACCTTTGGATCTCGGATAATGCCTTTTTTACCAACTTGCTCTTTTCCAGCTTCAAACTGTGGTTTAATTAAAGTCATGACATCTCCACCTGAGACAAGCACAGTCCGAAGCACCGGCAAAATCAGTTGAAGCGAAATAAAAGAAACGTCAATCGTTGCAAATTCCGCAAGTCCTTCTTCAAAATCTGCTTGCGTCACATGCCGGAAATTTGTTCGTTCCATGACTGTCACACGGTCATCGCTCCGGAGTTTCCAAGCGAGCTGGTTATAACCAACATCTAGCGCATAAGAATGTTTAGCTCCATTTTGAAGAGCACAATCCGTAAAACCACCCGTTGACGCTCCAATATCAAGCATCAATTTATCCTTGACGTTAAAATCAAAAACTTTTAAGGCTTTTTCAAGTTTTAATCCACCGCGACTGACATAAGGAATCGTTTCTCCTTTAATTCGAAGCTCGCTATCTACCGGAATTTTCTCTCCTGGCTTATCTACGCGCGTATCCGTACGGTACACAATTCCAGCCATAATAGCCCGTTTCGCTTTTTCTCGCGTTTCAAATAGCGCTTGTTCGACAAGCAGTACATCTGCGCGTTCTTTTTTTACATTCATTTTCTTAGTTCGCCTCTAGCTTTCCGAAATACGCGAGCATTTCTAGCAATTTCCGTTCAATCGCGTCCTGCGAAATCCCATTTTCTTTCAGCAACAAATCTACAGAGCCATGGCTGATAAAAGCGTCTGGCAACCCAATACGGTGAATCAGCGAGTCCAAATGTCCTTGCTCTTCAGCAAATTCAAGAACACTACTACCAAAGCCTCCTGCAAGAACGGCCTCTTCAACCGTTAAAATAGCAAGCTTCCGCTCTAAGAAAGTTTGAAGTAACCCTTCGTCCAGCGGTTTTATAAAGCGCGCGTTCACAACTCCTACACCAAGACCACGTTTATTTAATTCTTCAGCCGCCGCTAGTGCCATATCAATCGTTGTTCCAAAAGTTAAAATAACTGCATTTATCGGTTCAATGAGCGTTTCCCAGCTACCGATTGGAAGTGTTGCTTTATCCTTTTCAATTGTCACACCAGATCCGGAACCTCGCGGATAGCGTAACGCAAAAGGCCCAGAAAATGCGTGTGCCGTTTGAATCAAATGATAAGCCTCATTTTCATCTTTTGGCATCGCAATCACCATATTAGGAATGCTCCGCAAGAAAGCAATATCAAACACCCCTTGATGTGTTTCACCGTCTCCACCAACAAGTCCTGCTCGGTCAATCCCGATCAAAACACTTAAATTTTGGCGTGCCACATCATGGATGACTTGATCATACCCTCTTTGCAGGAAGGTCGAATAAATCGCCAAAAATGGTTTGAGACCATCTGCCGCAATACCAGCAGCGAGTGTTACAGCATGCTGTTCAGCAATCCCGACATCGAAAAAGCGATCAGGAAACGTCGCTGCAAATTTTTCAAGTTTAGAACCAACTGGCATCGCCGGTGTAATCGCAACAATCCGCTCATCTTCTTTTGCAAGCTCTAAAATGGTATCGCTGATCACTTCACTCCAAGAAGGTGCCATAATCGCGGGCTTAATAAAATCACCAGTTTCAATTTTGTAAGGACCAGTCCCATGCCAAGCGCCACTTGTATCCGTTTCAGCTGGGGCATAGCCTTTCCCTTTTTTCGTTACAACATGAATCAAAGTTGGTCCTTTTACTTTTTTAGAAAACTCAAAGTTTGTAATCAAGTCCTGATAATCATGCCCATTCACAGGACCAAGGTAGGTAAAGCCCATTTCCTCAAAAAAGGTTCCTTGAACAAGCAAATATTTGATACTATCTTTAATTCGCTCCGCAGCATTTGCAATATGTTCACCAGCTTGCGGAATGCGTTTCATCGCTCGTTCTACATCCTTTTTGGCACGTTTAAACTTGCCTGATGTTCGCAACTTTCCAAGCATATTGTGCATGGCGCCAACATTTGGCGCAATCGACATATTATTATCATTTAAAATCACAATCACTTCTTTTCCCATATCGCCAATGTGATTAAGCGCTTCAAGGGCCATCCCACCCGTTAACGCACCATCTCCGATAATCGGGAGTACGTGATAATCTTCATGTTTAATATCACGCGCAATCGCCATTCCCGCCGCTGCTGAAAGCGAAGTCGAACTGTGTCCTGTTTCAAAGACATCATGCGGTGATTCTTTTCTTTTCGGAAAACCGTCCAGTCCGCCATGCTGGCGAAGTGTATCGAAACGGTCTGCCCTGCCTGTCAGTATTTTATGAACATATGACTGATGCCCAACATCAAAAATAAATTTATCCTGTGGGCTTGAAAAAGAATGATGTAAAGCAATCGTTAGTTCAACAACTCCAAGATTCGGCCCAATATGACCACCCGTAACAGAAGTCGATTCGATTAAAAATTTACGTATTTCTGCCGAAAGCTCTTCCATTTCTGGAATTGTCATCTTCTTCAAAAAGGCAGGATCCTTAATTTTTAAAAGATCCAATCCAAACCACTCACTTTCGCTCCAAATTAATCATCGTAAGAAAAAACGCCCAAAAAACAGGGCTTTTCTCGCTCTTTCCTTATTTACTTCAACCATTATATCATTTCTAAAGCTTTTCCACCAAGAAAATCCAATAATTCTTTACAAACAAAAAAAGACAACCCTGCATGAACAGGATTGTCTTTCAAATTATACGATTAAACTTACGCTTTGTTAACGTTCGCTGCTTGTGGTCCACGCGAACCTTCTTCGATATCGAAAGTCACTGCTTGACCTTCTTCAAGAGTTTTGAATCCGTCGCCTTGAATAGCAGTGAAATGTACGAATACATCATCTCCACCTTCACGTTCGATAAATCCAAATCCTTTTTCTGCGTTAAACCATTTAACTGTACCTTGTTCCATCTTAAATTTCCTCCTCGTGCTCAGTGCACACTTTATTTGTACTATTCTTGCTTAAGGCACGAGACGGAAAAGTTGTTTCAACTATCGAATCTTTACCCACAAAAATAATGCCATTTAAGAATAACATGCTTTATCCAGAAAAGCAAATGACTCGACTGAATCAAACATCAATAGTTGCGCCTTACAATCCAATTTGCAATTTCAAGCAGTCTAGTTTTCCGAGAATCAAAACCTGAAAGGGCTTCAACTGCTGCTAAGTAACGTTCTTCTAGTGCTTCTTTCGCACCTTCTAACGTAAGTAAACTTGGATAGGTACTTTTTTTCGAGTAATACATCCGTTCCAGCTTCCTTACCTAACACATCAGTTTCTCCTGTAACATCTAAAATATCGTCACAAATTTGAAAAGCAATCCCGATATTTCGAGCAAACTCCTGCAATTTAATGCGCTCATTTTCCGTTGCGTCTCCCACGATACTTCCTGCAAAAACTGCCGAACAAAGAAGCGCCCCCGTCTTCCGGCTATGAATGGATGCTAACTGTTCAAGGGAAAGCTCTTGTTTCTCGCCTAAAATATCTGCTTGTTGTCCCCCGACCATGCCAAGTGCACCGGCTTGCTTCGCCAGATCCTGAATGATTTTTAGCCGTTTAACTTCGTCTAGCTCAGTTGCATTTGCGATCTCTGAAAAAGCAAGCGTCAAAAGAGCATCACCCGTTAGAATTGCTGTCGCCTCACCAAAAACTTTATGACTTGTTGGCTTGCCCCGTCGCAAATCATCATTGTCCATTGCCGGCAAATCGTCGTGAATCAAGCTATATGTGTGAATCATTTCCAGTGCACTAGCAGCAGGAAGCGCAAGTTCTGCGTCTTTTCCAAGCGCTTCTACCGTCGCAAAAACTAAAAGTGGACGAATTCGTTTTCCTCCAGCCATCAAAGAATAGAGCATCGCTTCCTTTAAATGGGGCTCAATATGTGAATCGACAGCTTCTTCTAAGCGCTTTTCAGTTAGCCATTTGTAATGCTTTTGAAATTCTTGAAACTCCAACTAGTTCATTCCCCTTCCACATCTAAAGGCGCCTCGTTTCCTTCTTCATCAACAACTTTAGCCATTTTATCTTCCGCCGTTTTCAGTTTTGTTTCACAAAGCTTCGATAATTCAATACCACGCTGATACATATTGAGTGATTCTTCGAGCGTTGCAGTTCCACTTTCAAGCGCTACAACAATTTCTTCTAGCTCTTTTAAGGCTTCTTCAAATGTCTGCTCCTTTTTCGTTGCCAATTTCCATTTCCTCCTTTGCCGTTACATTTGCTTGAAATTTCCCGCCATATATTCGAACAGAAACCTCGTCACCTAACTCAATTTCATCAATATGCTTAACGAGCGTATTTTCCTTATAAGTAAGTCCAAATCCTCTTTTAAGCAAAGATAATGGGTTTAAATATTCAAGCGCTTCTATTTGTCTCACAAACTGATGCCGCTTATCCTTAACAGTGACAGCCGCTGCCGTTTGGAGCCGTCTTGTAAGTTCATTTAGCGTTTGCTCGCTTTTTCTTAGCTCATAAACCGGCGAGTGACTTTTTAGTCTCCCACTTACTCGTTCAAATTGAAACTGTTTGCGTTCAAGTTGTTGCTTCATCGCTTGTTCTAGCTTTAAACGGTCAAAATCGAGACGCTCTATTTGATTTTCAAGTAAGCGTCTAGGCCCGTAAAACTGAAGCTTTTCTTTCAGAGCAAGGAGATCAGCTTGTCTACGTTCAAATATTAAATTAAGCGAATGAGTGAGTCGATATTTCCGCTCACTTAGCCTTTCTAATAAGTCTGCTGCATGCGGTACAGCAAGTTCAGCCGCCGCCGTTGGAGTTGCCGCCCTCACATCGGCCGCAAAATCTGAAAGGGAGAAGTCTGTTTCATGCCCCACGGCTGAAATAACCGGAACATCAGAGTCGTAAACAGAGCGAACTACCACTTCTTCATTAAACGCCCACAACTCTTCGAGTGAGCCACCACCACGGCCAATAATCATCAAATCAATATCATTACGCTGATTGATTCTCGCGATATTTTGCGCCACTTTCTGAGCTGAGCCTTCCCCTTGTACAAGCGTCGGGTAAACAAGGACTTCAACGCATGGCATTCGTCTGTGAATCGTTGTAAGGATATCCCGAACAGCCGCACCTGTCCGACTCGTAACAACAGCAATTTTAGAAGGGAAAGAAGGAAGCACTTTTTTATGCCCCGCATCAAAAAGTCCTTCCTTTTCCAATTTCGCTTTTAACTGTTCAAATTGCACATAAAGAGCGCCGATTCCATCAGGCTCCATACCTTCAGCATAAAATTGATACCTTCCTGCTTTAGTAAAGACAGAAATTCGTCCAGTTAAAAGAATATTCATGCCATCTTCAGGCTTAAAGTTCAATTTTTGGACAGATTTTGCAAACATCACGACACGAATCATCGCGGCTTCATCTTTCAATGTAAAATAAAGATGACCACTTGCTGGCATTTTTAAATTTGAAATTTCTCCCTTAACAAAAACTTGTTTTAAGTATGGATCCGCTTCAAACTTACGCTCAATATATTTGGTTAGTGCCTCAACTGTTAAGTACTTTTCTTGCAAAATCATCACTTCCGTCTAGCCTTGTTTGGCAAATAATTTTTTTTGCAGCGGTTAGTGTATTTTTTAGAAGCATCGTAATCGTCATCGGACCAACTCCACCTGGAACAGGTGTAATAAATCCAGCTTGTTCAAATACATCTTCATAATCCACATCACCGCAAAGCTTGTTATTTTCATCGCGATCCATTCCAACATCAATCACAATCGCACCAGGTTTCACAAAATTCTTTTTAACAAATTTTGCCCGTCCAGTCGCAACAACTAAAATATCAGCTTCGCTCGCAACTGCCGGCAAGTCTTTTGTTCGACTATGCGCAATCGTAACAGTCGCATTTTCTTGAAGTAAAAGTTGAGCCACAGGCTTTCCAACAATATTACTTCTACCGATCACAACTGCGCGTTTACCTTCGATTGATTCGCCCGTTGATTTAATTAACTCAATGATCCCTGCTGGTGTACAAGGAACGAGCGTTTCTTTTCCAATAAACAAATTTCCAACATTTAAAGGATGGAAACCATCAACATCTTTTTCTTGGCTGATTGCATCGATGACTTTATCTTCTGAAATATGTTTTGGGAGTGGTAGTTGTACGAGGATCCCGTGAATCGAATCATCTTGATTTAAATCTTCCACTTGCTGAAGCAATTCTGCTTCACTAACCTCTTCTGGTAGCTCGATTAAAACGGACTTCATTCCAGCTTCTTCTGTCCGTTTTTGCTTATTTCTAACATATGTACGGGATGCCTGATTATCACCAACAAGCACAACCGCAAGACCGGGTTGCTTTCCTTTTTTAACGAGTTCGCTTACTTCTTTTGTTACGCTTTCCTGAATCTCTTTTGCTAATTTCTTTCCGTCAATTACTTGTGCCATTTCAAATTGCCCCCTTAAAAACTTATGATGAAGTAAGACGAAGACACGCAAAAGAAGGAAGAATTTCTCCTTCACTTTCTCTCGCTTCCCTCGCTTACAGTCAAACCATTAATCGTTTTTCGCAATATTTGCCAGTACACCATTAATAAACTTGCTAGCTTTTTCGTCGCTATACACCTTAGCAATTTCAATTGATTCATTTAAACTCACGCGATCGGGTACATCGTCTAAAAACAACATTTCAAATGCGCCCACTCGCAAAATCGACAAATCGACTTTATTCAAGCGATCTAACTTCCAATTATCCAAATGTGCCGTAATTTTTTCATCGAGCGCTTGTTTATGCTCGGTCACTCCAAAAACTAACTTCTCAACATAAGCCTCTTCTTCCCCATCCATGATGTTTTCAATGGCTTGTTCAGCAGTCATTTCATTTAGCTCCATCTGAAACAAAGCTTGAAGTGCGCGTTCGCGTGCTTCTCTTCTTTTCATTTTCGTACTCCTTTTCTCTTTCAAAACTTGCTTAGAAGGTTAAATCATCGAGAGAAAACGGTTCCGTCTTTTCAAACTGAACGCCTACAACATGAACATTAACTTCAAGAACATTAAGCCCTGTCATATTAAAGATCGCACTGCGAACAGCATCTTGGACATTTTCAGCTACAAGCGGAATACTTGCACCAAACAAAACCGTACAATAGAGATCAACCAAAATACCATCGTCTACGAGATCAATTTTTACGCCCTTACGATAATTCACCGCTCCACCAAAACGCTCACGCATTTCAGTAGCAAATCCACCCTGCATGGAAGCGACTTGTTCGACTTCACTTGCAGCAAGTCCAGCAATAACTCCAATAACCTCTGGAGCGATTTCAATTTTACCAAGGGGTTCATCTTGCCCTTTTCTAAGATCTCTTGTATAGGCCATGATTATTCCTCCTCGCTTTTATTCATAACGTCATGTTGTTCAAGAAACTTCGTATTAAAGTCTCCTGAACGGAATGCGTCTGTTTCTAAAACATTTAAATGGAAAGGAATCGTTGATGGAATCCCATCAATTGCAAATTCGCTTAAAGCCCGTTCCATTTTAGCAATCACTTCTTCCCGAGTATCCGCATGGCAAATCAATTTTGCGATCATCGAATCATAGAAAGGCGGTATCTTGTAGTTCGGATAAGCCGCTGAATCAATTCGAACGCCATTTCCACCTGGTGGCAAATAAAAAGTGATTTCGCCTGGAGCAGGCATGAAATTCCGTGCAGGATTTTCAGCATTAATTCGACATTCCATCGCCCAGCCATTCATCTTAATGTCCTGTTGCTTAACAGAAAGCTCTTCCCCAGAAGCCACAAGAAATTGTTCTTTCACAAGATCTACCCCTGTAACAAGTTCTGTTACCGGATGCTCCACTTGAATTCGGGTATTCATTTCCATAAAGTAAAACGATTTTTGTTTAGGTTCGTAAATAAACTCAATCGTTCCAGCTCCTGAGTAGCGCACTGCTTTCGCCGCTTTCACTGCCGCTTTCCCCATTTTCTGACGCATTTTTTCGTCAAGAGCAGGAGACGGGCTTTCTTCAATAAGCTTTTGCAAGCGTCGCTGTATCGAGCAGTCTCGTTCACCTAAATGGATAACATTCCCGTGATTATCTGCCATCACTTGGATTTCAACATGGCGGAAATCTTCGATATATTTTTCGATATAAACACCTGGATCTCCAAATGCTGCTTCCGCTTCTTGTTGTGTAGTTTGAATGCCACTGACTAACTTTTCTTCATCTTCTGCAATCCGAATGCCTTTCCCGCCGCCGCCTGCTGTTGCTTTAATGATCACTGGATAGCCGATTTTTGAGGCGATTTTCTTGCCTTCTTCGGCATCCGAAACGATTCCATGTGATCCTGGAACAACAGGGACTCCAGCTTTACGCATTGTTTCCCGCGCAACATCTTTTGTTCCCATCTGCGAAATGGCTTCCGCACTTGGACCGATAAAAGTAATATTACAATCCGAACAAAGATCTGCAAAATCTGCATTTTCAGCTAAGAAACCATAACCGGGATGAATAGCATCACAATTCGTTAAAACAGCGACACTAATAATATTCGACATATTTAAGTAACTATCTTTAGACGCCGCGGGCCCAACGCAGTAAGCTTCATCCGCAAGCTGACTATGTAAAGCATCGCGATCCGGTTCTGAATAAATCGCTACCGTTTCGATTCCGAGTTCTTTTGCCGCGCGGATAATTCGAACAGCGATTTCACCACGGTTTGCCACTAAAACTTTTTTAATCATATCGAAGAACTCCTTACTGTTTTCTTACTTTAAAGAGCGGTTGACCATATTCAACTAACTCTCCGTTTGAAACAAGAATTTCTGCAATTTCTCCGCTTACATCTGCTGTAATATCATTGAAAAGTTTCATCGCCTCTACAACGCAGACAACCGTACTTGCTGAAACTTTAGAACCCACTTGCACATAAGGTGCATCATCTGGGCTACCAGCCGCATAGAAAGTCCCGACCATTGGGGAAGTGATCACTTCAAGGTCCTCTTCAGTTACTTTTTCTGCTGCACTTGATTGTGCAGGGCTTGCTGCTTCACTAACAGGACTTGCTGTTTCTATTGCTGGAACAGCAACAGGACTTTGTTTTTGCGGAATAACAGCTACTGCCCCGCTATTTTTTTTGTAAATGAATTTTTGTATCGTCAACTTCTAGTTTAAGCTCATCCAAATTGGACTCATCAATCAGCTGAATCAGCTGTTTAATTTCATCAAATGATAGCATTTCATTCTACACTCCTTAATCCTCTATATAGATTATATAATACCATCAACATTGTATCATATTTCATGTTGAAAAAGTATTACTCCGCCTGAATTTCATCAAAAAAGCACTTGCAAAAAAGCAAGTGCTCAAGGAAAAATCAAGCTCGGGAAACGTAAGTTCCTTCTGTCGTATTGATCACAAGCATGTCTCCTTCATTTACGAAGAACGGCACTTGCACAACAAGACCAGTTTCAAGTGTAGCTGGTTTTGAACCCCCAGAAGAAGTGTCTCCTTTAATACCTGGTTCTGTTTCTACAACTTTTAGCTCAACTGTGTTTGGAAGATCTACGCCAATTGTTTCACCTTGATACATAATCACGTTGATTTCCATATTTTCTTTCAAAAATTTAAGTTCATATTCAATTTGCGAACTTGGCAATTCAATTTGTTCATAATTTTCATTATCCATGAAAACATGATTATCACCATCTGCGTATAAATATTGCATTTTACGGTTATCGATTTGCGCTTTTCCGACTTTCTCGCCACCACGAAATGGTTTTTTCTTGAATTGCTCCAGTACGAAGATTGCGGAGTTTCGAGCGAACAAACGCAGCGCCCTTACCTGGTTTTACGTGTTGAAAGTCCATAACGCGCCAAATACCGCCATCGACTTCGATCGTAAGCCCCGTTTTAAAATCATTTACTGAAATCATCTTTTTTCCTCCTGTTAATAAGCCAAGATCTTGGAATCCAAGTTTCGTAAACTATATCCTATCTTATTTAACCATAAAACCGTTAAACTTACAAAGAAAACTTTATAAGATAATTAGTTCCTTAGGCGAGTGAATAAGAACTTCGTTTCCTGTTTCCGTAATCAAAAGATCGTCTTCGATCCGAACGCCACCAATTTCAGGCAAATAAATCCCAGGTTCATCAGTGACTACATTTCCAGGGACAAGCGCTTTTTCACTTTTCATCGAAAGGTTCGGTCCTTCATGAATTTCAAGACCAATCCCGTGTCCAAGTGAGTGTCCAAACGCTTCCCCGTACCCATATGAAGCAATGTGATCCCGTGCAATTTTATCCGCTTCAATCCCAGTAATCCCTGGTTTTAAAGCTTCAATAACTTTCAACTGTGCATCCAGTGTGATTTGATAGATTTCTTTAAGTTTAGAATCCGGTTCTCCCATTGCTACCGTACGCGTCATATCCGAACAGTACCCATTATAGTAGCAGCCATAATCCATCGTTACAAAGTCGCCTTCTTCGATTACTTTATCTGAAGCCACTCCATGTGGAAGCGCCGAACGAAGTCCACTTGCAACGATTGTATCGAAAGAAGAAGAAGTGGCTCCATTTCGTCTCATGAAAAATTCCAATTCATTGGAAACTTCAATTTCTTTCATGCCAACTTTCATAAATTTAATAATATGGCTAAACGCTGCATCCGCGATTTCACAAGCCGTGCGGATTTCCCTCATCTCAGCTTCTGTTTTCACTTCACGCATCGTTTCGAAAAAGCCTTGAATGGGTGCAAGTTCTGCTTGAAAAGTTTGTTGCATTGATTTAAACTCTGCAACCGTCACATAGCTTTCTTCAAAGTGAAGCGTTGTTACTCCATTTTTCTTAAGGAGCTCATTCACCGTTTCAAAAATAGGCCCCGTATGTTTGACAATTTCATAACCAACCGCTTGTTTCGCAGCTTGTTCTGTATATCTAAAATCTGTAATAAAATAAGCCTTATCTGGTAAAAGAAGTGCGACTCCACTCGTGCCAGTGAATCCAGACACATAGCGACGATTATATTCGCTCGTTACAAGAACCGCTTGGTAATTCGCCTTTTGAAGTGAACCTTGAATTTTCGACAGTTTATCCATTTTCTTTCCTCCCTAGCTTTCTCATTCTTCTGTTATTGTAGCATAAAAATTCGCTTGGTAATATGATTTTGCGCCGAAACCCGCTCCGTTTCTAGCTTGTCAAAATAGAAAGTGCTATAATAATACTTTAGAATTCTTGAAGGCTGGTGAATACATGAAACAAACTCCAAAACCGATTTATGGTGGTCAAGCCGTTGTTGAAGGCGTCATGTTTGGCGGCAAAAAACAAACGGTCACTGCCATAAGACGAATAGACGGTTCATTTGATTATTTTTATCTTGAAAAAAATAGCCCACTTTGGGTAATGAAATTAAAACGGATCCCCTTTCTTCGCGGTATCGTTGCTTTAGTCGAATCAAGTGCAATTGGGTCGAAACATTTAACCTTTGCAACAGATCGCTATGAAGAGGATCCAAATGATCCAGCAGAAAATCAGCAAGTCGTAAAGAAAGAATCCAAACTTGCTATGTGGTTAGGCGTTGCTGTCATTGGGGTCCTTTCATTTATTTTCGCCAAATTTATTATGACGCTCATCCCTGTGTTTCTAGCCCAGTTTTTCCGTTTTCTCGTTCCGAGTAACACCGGACAAGTTTTACTAGAAAGTTTTTTTAAGCTTCTTTTATTATTAGGTTATATTTTTGCAGTTTCGCAAACCCCTATTATCAAACGCGTTTTCCAGTATCACGGTTCCGAGCATAAAGTGATTAACTGCTTTGAAAACAGGCTTCCACTAACCGTAGAAAATGTCCAGAAACAGTCACGCCTTCATTATCGTTGTGGTAGCAGTTTTATTTTGTTCACAGTCGTAGTTGGTATGTTTATCTACTTCTTAGTTCCAACCGATCCACTTTGGTTACGAATTCTAGATCGGATCTTGCTTATCCCTGTAGTTCTCGGGGTATCTTTTGAAGTCTTGCAGCTCACCAATAAATGTCGAAATATCCCGGTCTTGCGCTTTCTTGGCTATCCTGGACTCTGGCTTCAACTCCTCACAACAAAAGAACCTGCAGACGATCAAGTTGAAGTTGCTATCGCTTCATTTAGCGAATTACTTCGCGTCGAAAAAGAAGGCGTACCGGTTCAAAATGACGTTTCCGACTTGGAACTGGCGGAATGAGATGAAGATGAAAAAAAGTTCACTCGCCGTTCTTGTCATAATCTTGCTTTTATGTGTAGTTGGTCTTTTGACTGGAAAATGGACCACTTTGTTTTGGTTAATACTTTCTGCAGGTATTTTTGCCACTTTGTTTTATTTTATCAACCGAGGAACAGAGCGTAAAGAAACAGATTCCGCTTACAAGCGAGCTGTAAAGCAATCTAAAGCGATTCGAGAAGCAAAGTCCAAACCAGCTAAAAAAAAAGAAAAAATCTTCCTTCAAAGTCATTGATGGTGGCAAAAAATAAGGTATAATAGTTATGATGCTTTTTTTAGGAAAGGAGTTTAGAATTTGGGTAGTTGGATTTTAGCAATCGCGATCTTGCTGATTTTATTCATTTATGAAGTTTATCAATTTGTAATGCGTAAAAAAGCGCGTACGGTATTGACAGAAGAAGAATTTAAAAACGGGTATCGTAAAGCGCAACTGATTGATGTTCGTGAACCGAATGAATTTGACGGTGGTCATATCCTTGGCGCGCGTAATATCCCTGTTACGCAGCTTAAACAGCGTACGTCAGAAATTCGAAAAGATCAGCCAATTTATTTGTACTGCCAATCTGCTCAGCGCAGCAATCGTGCAGCAATCATGCTCTACAAACGTGGCTACAGAGACATTTACCAGTTAAAGCGTGGCTATAGTAAATGGACTGGAAAAACAAAGGCCAAATAATTTTTAATAAGTCGTACCCTCAAAAAAAGGGACGACTTATTTATTTCTAGGAGGAAATTTGCCATGAAAATTACAGCACCAAAAATTCCAGAATTATTGACGGAACAATCTCTCCTCACTTATGATGACCCTTTTTTTTAGCCAAATTGCCTTTTCAGGCGCCTTCCCTCTTGCAGAAGAGGAGCATTACATGATTGACCATTCTCGTTTTCAAAACACTTATTTTGAAAATCGTTTCTATCCACGAATTGAACTAAGCGATGTTTCTTTTGAGAAAAGTGATTTATCAAACCTTACTCTTTATTCGAGCTCTGTCCACCGTGTCACTTTTTCCGACTGTAAACTGACAGGCATTGACTTTTCTGAAACAGTGTTCCAAAATGTTACATTTCAAAACTGCCGACTGAACTTGGCTGGTTTTAATTTTAGTCGTTTCAAGTCAGTCGCCTTTACCGACTGTGACCTAAGTGGTGCTGAGTTTGATGGTACAGAATTCAAACAATTTATGTTCACGCGTTGCAATCTTGATGAATGTCTATTCGCCAATACCTCTTTACTAGGACTCGATTTTACAGATTCCACTTTTAATAAAATAACAGCAACTGTCCCTGCATTAAAGGGGCTAAAAGTAAATCGTGAACAAGCGCTCAGCCTATCAACTATTCTTGGAATTATCATTGAAGAATAAAAAAAGCCCGAAAGCAAACATCGCTTTCGGGCTTTTTTTATTAGCTTTCGTGCTCGTAACGCAAAACAGGTTTTCTTGCTGCTTGTGTTTCATCTAGCCGCTTCACATAAGTATTATGTGGAGCTTCTTGCACAAGTTCAGGATCTTCTTCTGCTTCCCGTGCAATTTCAAGCATCGTATCAATAAACTTATCTAAAGTTTCCTTCGATTCTGTTTCAGTCGGCTCAATCATCATCGCTTCATCAACAATTAATGGGAAGTAAACCGTTGGCGGATGGAAATTATGGTCAAGTAAGCGCTTGGCGATATCGGTTGTTCTCACGCCAAGTTTCTTTTGCCGATTGCCGCTTAAGACAAACTCATGTTTGCAAATTTGACCATAAGGTAAATCAAATGCTTCTTCTAAACGACGCATCATGTAATTAGCATTTAAAACGGCATACTCCGTCACTTTTTTCAATCCCTCAGCGCCCATTGTCCGGATATACGTATACGCCCGAACATTGATCCCGAAGTTTCCATAAAACGGTTTTACGCGTCCGATTGATTCCGGGTAATTATAATCAAATACATAGCGATCATCTTGTTTTTTCAAAACAGGTGTTGGTAAATAAGGAATCAAATCTTTTTTGATTCCAATCGGACCTGAACCTGGCCCACCGCCACCATGCGGACCTGTAAACGTTTTGTGTAAGTTTAAATGCACGACATCAAAGCCCATATCTCCGGGACGTGCCTTCGACATAACTGCATTCAAATTGGCCCCATCATAGTAAAGCTTCCCACCAGCATCATGGATGATTTCAGCAATTTCAACAATATCTTTTTCAAACAAACCAAGCGTATTTGGATTGGTTAGCATCAAAGCAGCCGTATCCTCTCCTACAACACTTCGCAAATCTTCAACATCGACAAGCCCCTTGTCATTTGATTTTACCGTCACAACTTCGAAACCCGCTACTGTTGCAGATGCAGGGTTTGTTCCGTGGGCGGAATCCGGAATAATCACTTTTGTACGTTTATCGTCATTATTCGCTTCATGGAAAGCTCGAATTAGCATCAATCCAGTCCATTCCCCTTGAGCTCCTGCAGCCGGTTGAAGCGTCACTTCATCCATACCAGTGATTTCAACGAGGCTTTCCTGCAAGTCATACATCAGCTCCATTGCCCCTTGCACCGAGCTTTCAGGTTGATAAGGATGAACATTTGCAAAGCCCGGGAAGCGAGCCACTTTTTCATTCATTTTCGGATTGTACTTCATTGTACAAGAACCCAGTGGATAAAAGCCAGAATCCACACCAAAATTATGGTTAGATAGTTCTGTATAGTGACGCATAATTTCAAGCTCGCTTAGTTCAGGTAAGTCTGCTTTTTTCGAACGAATCATTTTTTTATCGAAAATCTGACTTAGATCTGTTTCAGGCACGTCTTGTTCAGGTAAGCTAAATCCGACTCTACCAGGAACTGAACGTTCGAAAACTAAAGGCATTATTTCACTCATTTGACTCCCTCCAGACTGTTAACTAGCGTTTCCACAAATTGATCAATTTCTTCTTTACTGCGCATTTCAGTGACGGCAACTAACATATGATTTTGATACTTTGGATAGTACATCGAAAGGTCATAGCCACCAATAATTTCATGTTTTAAAAGCGCTTCGTTAACTTCTGAAACCGGATTATCTAACTTCACGACAAACTCGTTAAAAAACGCTTCGCTAAACAATACTTCAAAGCCAGCATCTTCGAATCGTTTTCTTGCATAATGAGCTTTGTCAACGTTTTGTTTAGCCATTTCTGGCAATCCATTTTGTCCAAGTGCTACCATGGCAACAGAAGATGCCAGTGCATTTAACGCTTGGTTGGAGCAAATGTTCGAGGTGGCTTTATCACGTCTAATATGCTGCTCCCGTGCTTGAAGCGTCAATACGAAACCTCGTTTTCCGTTTTCATCAACCGTTTCCCCAACTAACCGTCCTGGAACTTTACGCATCAGTTTTGTCGTGACTGCAAAATAGCCGCAATGCGGACCGCCAAACGATTCGGAAATGCCGAAAACTTGTGTGTCCCCAGCAACAATATCTGCACCAAACTCGCCAGGTGGTGTCAAAATGCCAAGTGCAAGCGGATTGCTTGAAACAATCAACAAGCCTTTCTGTTCATGCACAATCGGTTCGATCGCAGCAAGATCTTCTACTTGACCAAAGAAATTAGGATACTGAACAACCACACCTGCTACGTCATCATTCATTTCTTTTTGAAGAGCTTCTAAATCTGTTAGCCCTTCTTTTTCTGGAATCAACTTCACTTCAACATGGTGCCCCTTGGCATAGGTTTTTAATACATTGATAGATTCCGGGTGGACCGTTTCAGAAACTAAAATTTTCTTGCGTTTCGTGTGTCCCGCAGCAAGCATTGCCCCTTCTGCAAGCGACGTCGCACCATCATACATCGAAGAATTGGCAAGATCCATGCCTGTTAATTCAGCAATTAATGTTTGAAACTCGAAAATAGCTTGAAGTTCCCCTTGTGAAATTTCAGGTTGGTAAGGCGTATAAGCCGTATAAAATTCTGAACGTGAAATCACATGGTCGACAATCGTTGGGATGTAATGCGAATAGGTTCCTGCGCCTAAGAATGAAGCAGCATCCTGCGTATTAACATTTTTTGCAGCTAACCGACTGAGTTCTTTTAATAAATTCGGCTCAGATAGCGGTGGTTTAAGATCATATTCTCTTTTAAACCGCACTTTTTCTGGAATGTCTGCAAACAAATCTTCAATTGAATCTGCACCAATGGCCTGAAGCATCTCTTTTTTATCTTGCTCTGTCATTGGTAAATAACGAAATTTCGCCATTTTCCTTCCTCCTTTTCATTGCATAACTACTCCCTAGTTCTCACGTTTGTAAAATGGTGTTTCAACAACTTTTGCTTGAAGCTTTTTATTTCTAACCTCAACTTCAACGACTTGTCCCACATTCGCAAATTCTGTTTTCACAAGTACAAGCCCAAGGTTTTTACCAAGAGTGGGTGACTGCGTCCCCGATGTAACTTCTCCAATTTCGCGACCATCCACAAAAACTTCATACCCGGTACGCGGAATGCCGCGATCGATCATTTCGATGCCGACTACTTTACGCGGAATGCCTTCTTCTTTTTGTTTAATTAGTGCTTCTTTTCCAATAAAGTCAGCTTCTTTTTTCAATTTCACCGCAAAGTTAAGACCTGCTTCTAGCGGCGTGATATCTTTCGAAAGTTCTTGACCATAAAGTGCAAAATTTGCTTCAAAACGAAGTGTATCACGTGCACCCAGCCCAATCGGTTTTACTCCTGCTTGAAGAAGTGCTTCGAAAACATCTGCCACATCCTGGGCTTTTGTATAAATTTCAAATCCATCTTCCCCTGTATAACCAGTACGTGAAACAAGTGCCGATTTCCCAGCTACTTGCACATTTTCTTTAAACCCAAAAAATGGGATGGCAGATAAATCTGTATCTGTAAGTGTTGCTAGCAATTTTTCAGCTTCAGGACCTTGAACAGCCAGCTGTCCGTACTCACTAGAAACATTGGAAACTTTCACATCTTCTGTTACATGATCTTTTAACCAGTTAAAATCTTTCTCAGTATTTGCAGCGTTTACGACAAGCAAATATTTTTCATCTGAAAATTTATAAGCTACTAAATCATCCACTGTGCCCCCCGTTTCGTAGCAAACAATATTATATTGTGCACGTCCAGCTTTTAGCTTCGAAACGTTGTTAGTAAGCACTTTATCAAGATATTCAGTACTTTCTTTACCTTCTACTAAGATTTCCCCCATGTGTGAAACATCAAAAACGCCAGCATGTGTTCGAACTGCTTCATGCTCCTCTTTAATCCCTGAAAACTGAACGGGCAAGTCCCATCCCCCAAAATCAATTGTTTTTGCTCCGTATTTCGCGTAAAGCGGGTGAAGCGGTGTTTTTAAAAGCTCTGTCAACATGAAAACCTCCTCTTGAATTTGTGCATAGGAAAAAGGCTTACCAACAATAAGCCCTGTCGCAAATTCCACTCCAGAGTTGCGTCCTGTAAACATCCTTTTGCCTGAGAGTTTCACATAGTCTATGCTTTCCCCGTCGGCGCTGTTCAAACAGTCTCTCCGTTTACATTCAACCGCTTTTTTCTATGTACCCTTTCCTTTTCTCTAGCTTACCATGACACAGATTGTTCGGCAAATGATAAGTTTTTACGGATATATCACAAATCATCTTCTTTAATGTTCGTAATGAAAAGGCTTAACTTTATTATTTTTTACAAAACGTCCGTATTGTTTATTTTTTCACAATCTTTTTTACGAACAAAAAAAATTTTTTTCTAGGATTTTCTTAAGAAATCGTACTAAATAAATATTAAAAAATTCTTATTCCTCATGAACTTAGAAAATACACTGTGTTTTTTCTGATTTTGCTAAAAGAGGGATTGGATTAAACTTGGCGAACAAGAAAGCAAGGAGGTGAGATAAATCTTGCCAAAACAAATTTTAGCAAACCTACTTCAACAAGCACTTTATTTAAACTCAAGTGATATTCATATTCATCCTGCTCAAACAGGGTCACTTATCCGCTTGCGCATTTCTGGGGAACTTTATCCCTTCAAAGTTTTAAATAACAGTGAAACTGAGAAACTGATCTTATTCCTAAAATTTCAATCCGGTCTTGATATCGGAGAAAAGCGATTACCACAGTCTGGAAGCTTTGAAAGCCAAGTCGGAGATGAAAAAATAGCTCTACGCGTTTCAACGCTCCCTCACGTCAATGCTAACGAAGGACTAGTCATCCGCCTTTTTCGGTTCAATCACTTTATTCCATTTCTAAAGTCCTCTATTTTTTCGAACGAGTCAAGCCAAATTTTAAAATGCTGCCATAATAAGACAGGACTTTTTTTATTTTCTGGGAGCACTGGAAGCGGAAAGTCTTCTTCTATGTATGGTCTAGCTGAATTATTTTTAGCTGAAAAGTTACAAAGTATCGTCACAATTGAAGACCCAGTTGAGCATTTAAACGGAAATTTTTTGCAAATTGCTGTTAATGAAAAAGCTGGTCTCACTTATAGCGAATTGATTCGCGCTGTTTTACGTCATGACCCAGATATTCTCATTGTAGGCGAAATTCGCGATCAAGAAACCGCTGCAATTGTGCTTCGAGCTGCCTTAACTGGACATCTTGTTTTGAGTACGGTTCACGCAGATAGCTTAGCTGGTATTTTGACACGACTCCAAGAATTTGGTCTTCCAGAAAGCTATCTCACTCAAGCTTTACTTGGAATCAGTCACCAAGTTCTTAAACCTCTATACTGTCCGCTATGCTATGGAACGTGCTCTCTATTTTGCACGCACCTAAAGGAAAAACGAACCGTCCTTTATGAACAAGCCACTCGAAAAGAGACAATCCATTCACTTTTTTTTAGATAAAAATTGCGTAGATGGCCACAGTATTGAAAAACAAATTCAGAAAGGAAAATATTATGGCTTTTTTTAATCAGCGACAACTTGAGCAAGACGGAGATTTTTTGGCACGGATCGCCACACTACTCGAACAAGGCTTTTCTATTGAAACTGCGATTTCATACCTTACTATCTCTAGTCCCAAACAAGCCAAACGGTATTCAACCGTACTCCATCATTTACAAGAAGGAAATTCATTTCAAGAAGCGTTGAAACAAGCAGGATTTCCTAATTTTATATTTGCTCCTATTTATTATGCAGCTGAGCACGGTTATTTCACAAAAACACTTGCAGAATGTGGAAAACTTTTAAGAAAAAGAGCAGAACAAGAAAAGACACTTAAAAAGACTTTTCAGTATCCCTTGATTCTCTTTGTAACTGTCATCGTAGTTTTTTTCTTATTACGTGTTTTTCTATTGCCAAAGTTTGATTTATTGTTTAGCCAAATTAGCGATCAAAAGAATCTCTCCACAACTTTTGTCTTTTTCTTGCTTAAACAGCTTCCGTTAATTTTATTTTCCCTTGTCATGTTGATTTTCCTTACTGCCCTTTTTGTTATGAGAAGAAGCAAGCGGCAAACCGCATTTGAACGTGCTAAAGCTTTTGCTCGGATTCCGATTTTTTCAAGCTTCATACGAATCCACTATTCGCAACTTTTTGCTAGAGAATGTGGTTATTTATTAAAAAGCGGCTTATCCGTTCAAAAAACACTAACTCTTTTTGTAAGTCCAGACGCCCCTTCCTTTTTTCAAGAAATCGGGAAAAGGTTAGTTACAAGCATTGAAAAGGGGCTTCCTTTTGCGACTTCTGTTTCTAAATTAAAACTTTTTGAATCAGAACTCATCGCCATCATCCAACACGGTGAACAAAACGCTACCATTGCAGATGAACTACTATTTTATTACGAACTTTGCTATCAAAAATCCATTGCCAAAACGGAGAAGTTATTCGGATACATTCAGCCATTTGCTTTTTTAGTTATCGGTATTTTGATCATTTCGATCTATTTATCAATTCTCTTTCCAATGTTTAACATGGTCGATCAAATTTAATAAGGAGTGTATCTATAATGAAAATAAACTGGCGAGATGAGCGTGGCTTTACTTTAGTTGAAATGCTTGTAGTTCTGCTTGTTGTGAGTGTTTTGCTTCTTTTAATTATTCCGAACCTCACAAAGCAAAGCAAGTCGATCAATGACAAGGGCTGTAGTGCTTTTATTTCAATGGTGGAAACACAAGTACAAGCTTATGAACTCGAATATCATAACGTGCCTTCTTTTAATGATCTTTTAAGTAAAGGATTTCTCTCAAACAAACAAAAAAAAATGTCCAAATGGAAACTCAGTAACTATCGATAGTAGCGGAAATGTCCATGAAAAATAGTCGAATAAAGAAGAATGGTTTTACACTTGCAGAAATGCTTCTCGTGCTCGCCATTTTTCTTTTGCTAGTTAATCTTTCAGTCCCTCTTTCACTTAGCACACTCAGGAAAATCGAAGAAAAACAGTTCTTTCAAATTTTAACAGCAGATATTTACCTTGCTCAATCCGAAGCATTACTTCAACTTAATGAGCCCGTTGAACTTCACTTCAAGCAAGACCAACTCGTGATTCAAAGAATAAACAAGCGAGAATTAATCGAGCACTATCCAAAAAGCATACGTATTGAAAAAGAAGAAACTTTTAAATTTCTCCCCCAAACAGGAAATATCAATCGATTTCGCACAGTCAAGTGGAACGGAAAAAAGCGATCCTATAATCTTAAATTTCAAATCGGGAAAGGACGATTTCACATTGAAGAAAATTAATGGTTTCTCACTCATCGAAAGCCTCCTCTCTCTCAGCACACTACTCTTAATTTGCACCGTTTTATTTCCCTTTTTATGGAATTTAATTCAGCGATTAGATAGCGAACGTGAAACAACAATGCTCTATCAAAGAATGTATGATGAAGTGAAACTTTTTTCCAATCACCCAGAAAAAGTTCATTCAGCAAATGAAGAAATAGAAATAAAAGTTGCTAAAGGAGGTTGGGTTGTTTGTGGAAAAACAAAGCGTCAACAAATTTGTCTCCCCTTCTAGTCAAGTTATAGAAAATGGCTTTACTTTAATCGAAGCACTTTTATCCCTTTTAGCGGTTACTTCAATTTTCTCGCTTCTACCACTCGCCCTTCAAGTAGAACAAAAAATTATTCAAGCAAGCGAAGTGGCAACATCAACTGAATGGCACATTTTTCTAAAACAGCTTGAAGAAGAACGCAAAAATTATCCAATTTCCTCTGTCACGCCGGATGGTTTTTGTTTTATTAAAGATACAAAAGAAGTTTGCTATTCAAAATACCAATCCATTATTCGTAAGCAAGTTGAAGGCCGGGGACATGAACCCATTTTAACAGAAATTGAAGCTTTCCAAACTAAAGCATCAGCTAATTATTTGGAAATAACCGCAGTGTCTAAAGCTCATCATCTTTTTCAAACTAAAATCCCGCTTCAAGGAGATCAGAAAGATGAATAAAAACGGCTTTACTTTACTGGTTACACTTTGCTTACTTTCCTTAACTTTAATGACAGTGACGACTGTGACCATTCTTTTTGAAAGACAAATAACATTTGAAAAGAGTTGGCAAGATTACTACCGGTCTAAAATAAAAAAAAGAAACCTCCCTTGAATAGCTAGTAATGAGCTCAATTCAAGTGAGATATCTTTTTAATAGGTTTGATCGTCTTTCTTTATAAAATCCTCTACTTCTTTTTTCGAAAGACTAATTATTTTTTCATACTGATAACCATACAACAAATAATTACCATCCGGCGAACTTAAAAGCGGCTGATTGTCCAGCAACTCGAGAATTGTATGTTTCTTTCCAGTATTCGGATCAATTCGAACTAATTTATATTCACCTTGCACAGGACCGATTTCACGACTTTCGTATGGCTCAAAACTCACAAATTGCTTTCTTGAAAAATTCAAGTCAAAATATGGGATAAAAGTGCCCAGTTTATCATATTCACGTGGCATTTCATACTTTGAAATTGACTGAAAGCCACTGGAGCGAAAGTTATAAGTAACTTCCTCATCAGCCCCCCCTCTTCAATTGTTAATAAGAGGTTACGGTTAGTTGCAAATTCAAAGATATTTGCTGCAATTAAATCTTTTTCTGATTCCGAATGAATATTCTGCAGATATAAATTCCCAAGCTCACTTTGATCACTTTTTTGATTGGCTAAATATAAATTATCGCCATACCAAGAAACAAGGGCTGAGGGAAGCGAAACCGCCTGATAATTATCCTTTAGAAAATCATAAACATAAGCTGAATAAGAAAAATTCTGTTCATAAACAATAACCATAATTTTTTCTGGTGAATCCGGATTCCAGTGAAAATTGGCTGCCAAAGGCTGCATGGCATGACTTTTGATTTTTTGGCCAGACTCACTGTTATAAATCGTTAAAGCGACCTTATTTTCTATCGAAACGCCGTAAATGAAAAAGTATTGACGGTCAGGACTTATTTTGATTTCCGAAATAATATCTGTTGTTTCAAACAACACATCATTTTCACCAGTAAAAAGGTGATATTTAATCAGCATCGTCTTTTTTGCACTTTGTTTTTGAATTAAAACCGTATCATTCGACAGCCAACCTACAGCACGGATAAAACCATTTTTTTCTGCATCAATCGGTTTAATTGTTTTCGTTTCTTCCTTATTATCTTTATTGTCTTTTTGTTCTTTACCAGAACTGTTATCATCCTGCTTGCATCCGGAAAAGATGAAAAGAATGCCTAATAGCGAAATAAACAGCAACCAAAATGTTTTCCTTTTCATCTTTTTCCTCCATTCTGATTGTATTCATTTCTACCAATTACCCTTTTTGAAGTGAATCAAACCCAATAGAATAGAAGCTTGGACAAAAAATTAAAGACTTGTTTCTTCGTCTTTTGGAAGCGCAAGCCATGCTGCACCGATAACGCCTGCATCGTTTCCTCGTGTTGCAATAGACAATTTTGTAGATTCTAGTACCGTTGGAAATACCATTGTTTCAAAATAAGTTTTAACCGGCTGGAGCAAAGCATCCCCAGCAGCCGAAACGCCCCCACCAATAATGATCTTCTCAGGGTTTAGCATGTTTCCAATATGACTAAGTGCTAAGGCTAAATAAAATGAAATCCGGTCCACCACTACCTTTGCAAACGGATCGCCATCTTTCTCATAATCAAAAATTAATTTTGAACTGATTTTAGAATCCTTTTGAATTAAACGAACAAGCTTTGAATCACCTTTATATGTTTTAGCAAGATCTTTTGCGACACGCACAATGCCAGTAGCAGAAGCTACCGTCTCAAGACATCCCGTTTTTCCACAAGTACATGGATATCCATTTTCTGGAACAACAGTCACGTGGCCAATTTCGCCAGCTGCTCCTCTAACCCCGTGAAGAATCTTTCCTTCTGCGAAAATTCCACCACCAACGCCTGTACCAAGCGTGACAAAAACAACATTTGCTCCACCTTCACCAGCGCCTTTCCAGCGTTCACCAAGCGCTGCAACATTGGCATCGTTGTCAAGCTGAATAGAAAGTCCGGTAAGTCGTTCTAGTTCTTCTGAGACATTTTGTTCTTCAACCCAATTTAAATTATAGGCTCCTTTTACTGTTCCAGTTTCATAGTTCACTGTCCCAGGCGTTCCAACGCCAATTCCGTAAAATTCACTGTTATCCATTTGCAGTTCAGTTAACTTTTGGTTGACGCTGTCTCCAATCTCACGAACAATATGAGATCCCTTATCTTCTGTGTTCGTGCGGATGCTCCACTTCTCTTCAATTTCACCATCTTTTGTTAAAACCGCAATTTTTGCTGTTGTTCCACCAAGATCAACGCCAATCAATTTCTTTTCCATTTGCGACTTGCTCCTTTTTACTGCTCAAAGGCAGCTGTTTTTCTTTTTTTTCTTTGATCAATTCTTGCTTTAAAATACTTCGAGCCCTTGCATATATTTCTCTATCCAATAGTTGATGTTTAAACAACCCTGTAAGTTCATGTTCCATCATTTCAATATCATATTCGCGTTTTCCTAGATAGACAAAAATCCCATATTTTTTAAGTAACTGTTGGACATCGTACACTGAATTCATAGCGATCCCTCTGGTTTCTTTTGATTATTTTGCTGTAGTCCGTGAAATAAATCCTCATAAACCTTTTCAGGCGAAAGATTTTTTGCAATCTCCGCTTGCTTTAATGCCTCTTTCCGGTTTCCATCTTGTAAATAACAAATTGCAAGTATATAATGCGGCTGTGGCAATTGATTATTCACGCGAATAGCTTCTTTTCGCCTTTTCTTTTGCTATATTAAATTCTTTTTTTTTCGAGTGCTTGACCAGCCATAAGCGTGTACGAGTATTCATCAGCGCTGCGACTCTTTTCTAAGTAGCGGAAAAGCTTATCCGCTTCTTCTTGCTTATTTTGTTTTAAATAGTACTGCGCAATTCCATTGGCAGTTGCTGGATCAGTTGGCTCATCCGCACGGTCAAATCCCATGTACAGAAAAAGAGCCGTTAAAAGAAGCATAGCTGCACCATATAGTATTCGACGTAGATTAAAGTATTGATGCGGAACGGAAAAAGCACCTGCTAAAAAGAAGCCTCCAACAAGCCCGCCAACGTGACCTGCTAAATCAACACTTGGCATAAATAAATCGAGTACAAGATTTATAGCAACAAGAACAGCAATATTCACTCCTATTGTTTTCGCATATAAATGTGGTTTTAAAACAACGAGATAAAAGTAAACAACCAAAAAGTGCAAAAACAGCTGTGCTTGACCCCACTGATACGCTATTGTTCAGCGCAAAACTTGCAATATTTCCAGCAATTCCACCTAAAATAAGAATGAAAGCATAGCGAACTTTTCCATATAACCGTTCTGCCCATGGTCCAACAATATAAATCATTAAACAGTTCGCTGCAATATGCATGAGTCCTGCATGAAGAAAAATTGGTGAAATAAAACGCCACCACTCTCCTTCATAAATAAGTGGGTTGAATTTTGCTCCCCACTCTACAAGTGTATAAGTATTCAAAGAACTGTCTTTCAAAAACACCCAAATAAAGTATAATGCTTGCAGTAAAATGAAGCCATAAGTGACATACGGTTTCGATTTTCTTGTTTTCTGTTCTTCATCATTAACTTTTTTTTGTGATATACGTAATAACATTTTGCCGTTCATTCACGACTTGTTCCTCTGTTATATCTGATTCAGCCAGAAACGTTTCTTTTGGAATTGCAAGCTGCTCTTCAAGTGTGTTGAAATCTGTTTGAAGGCGTTCAGATGAAACAAGTAAGTTTTGAATGCTAATTTTTCCATTCTTATTTTTAGTTTGTTCATTAAATAACGTTTCCTCCCCAACTGGAGCAAACGGAGTAATATAAATATTTGCAACTTGAAGAAACGGAGCGCCTATTTGCTTCCGTAAATTTTCAGCTACATTAAATGTATGATTCATATCCCGTTCAACAACACTCGTCCATCCCATTTCACGGATTTGAATGCGTATTACTGGGCGTTTTTTTTTGACTGGGATTTTCTAACCACAATTCATGCTTTTCTTCGTGCAGATGAATCAAACGATAATTTTCCTGCTCTAAAAAGTAATTAGTCAATCGCCAGAAAATATAATTTTCTTGGAGACTCAAACAATTCCCTGCTTTCTATCTAAATTGCTGATTATATTTACTACTATACGCAAAAAAACAGGCGTTGTAAATAACGGGGCCTGTTTTTATGAAAATTTATCACAATCTCTATTCATCAAACAACTAAGACTTTTTGGACGGGAATATCATGATCTTCTATAACAAGTTCTTCATTGACTTGCTCGTAGAAAGCTAAGGAAATAGTATCCCCAAGAAAATCTGTCAAATATCGATCATAAAAGCCCCCACCAAAGCCAATTCGGTACCCTGCAGAATTAAAAACTACTCCAGGAACAATCAGCAAAGACAACTGATTTTTTGGAACTAGTTTGGCCTCTTCGCTCGGCTCAAAAAGATCAAATTTTTTCTTAATCAACTGATCTCCTTTTTTATACTCACGAAATTGCATTTTATGACCAGGATAAATCGTCTCAGGTATCGCCACTGTTTTATCACTTTGCCAAGCTCTCCGTATAATGGCTTCTGTTCCAATTTCAGGATAGCGGGCCAAAGTAACGCCAACGAAATGAGCGCGCTTCCATTCTTCAGTTTCAAAAAGAAGCTCAGCTAGTTTGGACGACTTTTCGTCATGCTCAGCTTTATCAAGCGACGCGAGCAGTGCCAGTGTCTTTTTTCTAAGCTTGTTTTTCTCCATTTTTCTGAAACCTCCTTAAAAAGAAAAAGCAACAGGAGAGTCTGCTGCTTATTTCGTTTCGCGGTGCAAAGTCACACGACGTAATCTTGGACAATATTTTTTTAGTTCAATACGTTCAGGATTTTCACGTTTATTTTTAGTCGTAATGTAGTTGCGATCGCCACATTCGGTGCATTCTAAAGTAATATTCACGCGCATTGTTTTCCCTCCAAATCTTTGCGAAAGAGTATTTTATAACCTGTATAATGATACCATCTTTCCTATATTTCCGCAAGGTTCGACAGCTCTTTTTCTTTTTTATTTTCTTTACAAATCGTAATATTCATAGCCAAGAGATAAGATTTTATGTTATAAATGTAAGTATAGGAATAGGGAAAAGAGGTGTTACTCCATAATGACAGTCGTAATCATAATCCTTCTGATTGCTGCAATAGCACTGTTTGTTCTTTCTTTTATGCAAAAAGATGAAAGCAAACAGATTGAAACAGAATTAGAAGAAGTCGCTTCACAGTTGATGCATGAAAATTATGAGCTTAAAAAGCGGGTCTCTCTACTTGAAAAAGCTATGAACTTATCAAGAGAACCAGTCGAACAAGCTGATAGTGAAGCAGAGGCAGAAACAGAAGCTGAAAACGTAAGTCCAAAAATGAAATCTTTACTTAAAAAACAAGTAATTACCCTTTATACAAGCGGGATTTCTGTGGATGAAATCGTTGAACAAGTTACTCTTCCAAAAGAAGAGATTGAACAAACTATTGAAGAATATTTGGAACATTAAAATCCATTTTGAATAGAGAAAATAAGACAGAAAGGAGTATTCCCTTTTGAAAAATAATTTGCGTATGATTGCGCTTGGATTGCTTATTTCAGCAGCGGTTCTATTCGTTTTTAATCAGTTCTTTTCTGTGGATTCCAATGCAGCTAAAGAAACTAAGAAAACAACGGCACCGAGTAAAAACAGCGAAGAAAACAGCGCAACTTGGAAATCAAAATACGAAAAATTGCTCGCTAAACAAGAGTTAGACAAAAACAATAAAGACGAAGCCAAGCGTCTTGAAGAACAGAAAAAAAGCTGAAGAAGAAAAGAAGAAAAACGAAGTTAAAAAACTACAAACTCGTAATCGCAAAAGGTGATCCCTCTTCAAAAGCAAGTGAAGATCTTGAAAAGAATGGGATTGTCAAAAACGCTTCCGATTTCGAAAAGTATTTAAAGCAAAATGATTATGAAAAATATATTCGTGATGGCTCTTATGATCTAAATAGTAAGATGAGTTACGAGGAAATTGCTAAAAAATTAGCTCATCAATAAAAAAAAAAGATTGTCCCTCTTATGTTAGGGACAA
>NZ_AOCG01000011.1 GCF_000525795.1 Listeria aquatica FSL S10-1188 | reverse complement strand
GAGCGGACAAATACTAATCGATCGAGGACTTAACCTTAAAAAGAACTTTCAGATTCTGGTTCACACGCTTTTCTTCTCTAGTTTTGAGAGAACGACGTTCTTTCATATTCCTTGTCTGGTGGCTATGGCGAGAAGGTCACACCCGTTCCCATCCCGAACACGGTAGTTAAGCTTCTCCGCGCCGATGGTAGTTGGGGGCTTCCCCCTGTGAGAGTAGGTCGCCGCCGGGCAAGGTGTTATTGTTCCACAGTAGCTCAGTGGTAGAGCAATCGGCTGTTAACCGATCGGTCGTAGGTTCGAGTCCTACCTGTGGAGCCATTTTTTTTGTATATCTGGCCTTGTTTTGCCGCTTTAGCTCAGTTGGTAGAGCGCTTCCATGGTAAGGAAGAGGTCGCCGGTTCAAGCCCGGCAAGTGGCTTTTACATGATTGTGCCGGCTTAGCTCAGTTGGTAGAGCAACTGATTTGTAATCAGTAGGTCGCGAGTTCGACTCTTGCAGCCGGCATCGGATAAAGACATTCTTAACAGGAATGTCTTTTTATTTGGCATTAACTTGAACTATGTGTTTATTTTTACTATACTTAGGGTGTAATTATCTTGAGGAGATGAAGAGTTGAAAGATAAAAAACGGAGAATTATAAGTGAAGCGAAAACAATTTTTAGAAAAAAAAGGTTATTTATTAACTTCTGTGACTGATATCGTGGAGGCCAGTGAAATTTCCAAGGGAACATTTTATAATTATTTTACATCAAAAGAAGAACTGGCTATTACAATTTTTAAACAAGAGTATTCGGTTCTGTACCAGAGGTTAGATCAGATCATGCAAGAGGAAGATAAGACCCAAAAAGAAAAGTTCAAAACTTGTATTGAACTGCTGGTGAAATTCCATATCAAAAATGCGGAAATTTTAAATATTAGTTTTTCTCAAGCTACACTTGATGATGACTTTAATCAATTCCTTCTTAGTGTGCGTTCGAAAAGTGTTAAATGGATAAAGGAACAGATGCTACTAGTATATGGGAAAGATACCAAACCTTATTTGAATGATCTTGCAATGATGTTAACGGGAATGATTCTTCTTTTTGTATTTGTTTCAAGCAAACGCAATAAAGAAAGGGCAAGGATTCCTGAAGCTGTAGACTATGTGATGAATCGGATGGAAGTTATTGTGAAGGATGTCGTTAGGACGAAAGAAATTGTACTCACAGATGAAGATATGGATGGGTTTACGCCTGACCACTTGTCACTCAAGAAACGGCGGATGGGTAAATTGAAAAATTTGGTGGAAGACTTGCTGATGAAAATTGATGCCGGACAAATTGCTGATTCGGATAAGTGGCAGCTTAAGGAAACTTTAAATGCTCTTTTAGCTGAATTAAACAATAAGGAAACTCCACGAAGCTTTATTATTCAAGGTGCCATTTTATATTTAAAACAACAAGTGCCCAAGAACTTGGAAAATGAAATAAGCAAACTTGAATCACAAATTAATGAATTATTATAAATTGACTGCATGGTCATTTTTTCTTGACTAACTAGTATTATTGAATTATACTACTAATATTCACAGAAATGCTATTTGGGAAGGGGAAGTCTACGTGAACGCAATTTCAGAAGGAAATCCAGTAGATGCTAACGGAAAACCGTTTAATCGAACTCTATTGGTGGTAACGATGGTCATTGGTGCGTTTGTGGCTGTGCTGAACCAAACGCTACTTGCTACAGCGCTACCGATGATTATGGATGATTTAAAAATTACAGCAGCAACTGGGCAGTGGCTGACAACGGCCTTTTTACTTACAAATGGGATTATGATTCCAGTTACGGCGCTATTGATTGAAAAAATAAATTCGAAAATTTTATTTATCACTGCGATGGTTGTTTTTGCCACAGGTACATTGATTGCTGCTCTTGCGGGATCATTTTCGGTGCTATTGATTGGACGGATTGTTCAAGCGGCTGGTGCGGGAATTATGATGCCGCTATTGCAAACTATTTTTCTTTTAATTTTTCCAAGAGATAAACGGGGAGCAGCGATGGGAATTATGGGACTCGTCATGGCATTTGCTCCAGCCATTGGACCAACGCTATCTGGATGGATTGTAGATAGTTTTGATTGGAGAGTTTTATTTTGGGTTCTTATTCCAATTGCAATTGTTGATATTTTGCTGTCATTCTTTGGTATGAAAAAAGTTGTGACGTTAACAGACATTAAGATTGATTTCTTTTCGATTGTGCTCTCGTCTATTGGCTTTGGATCACTTCTTTATGGATTTAGTGCAGCCGGAAATGATGGCTGGGGAGACCCAATTGTAGTTGCGACCTTGATTGTTGGGGTAATTGTAATTGCGTTATTTATTTGGAGACAATTGAAAATTGATAATCCAATTTTGGAATTTCGTGTCTTTAAGTACCCGATGTTTTCACTTTCGGTAATTATTAGTTCGATTGTGACAATGGCTATGATCGGAACTTCGATTGTGCTTCCATTGTATATTCAAAGTATTCGCGGGGAAACGGCGTTACAATCTGGATTGCTTTTGCTTCCAGGTGCACTTTTGATGGGAGTTATGAGTCCGATTACAGGGGCTATTTTTGATAAAATCGGGGCTCGTTGGCTAACGATTATTGGCTTAACTATTTTAACGGCGGGAACGATACCGTTTATGTTTCTTACGGCAGATACGCCAATGTGGCATGTAATGCTATTTTATGCAATTCGCTTTTTAGGGATTTCGATGGCAATGATGCCGGTAAGCACAGCGGGGATGAATGCTTTGCCTAATCATTTGATAAATCATGGCTCGGCGGTTAATAATACGATCCGGCAAATTGCTGGTTCGATTGGAACGGCGCTGATGATTACGGTTTTGACAAATGTAACAAAGGATCATATGCCAGGAAAATCGCTTCTTGCAACGAATCCGCAAAGTTACGCGCAACATGCGGCAGATGCTAGTTTAAGTGGAATGACTGCGGCGTTCTTTGTTTCTGCGGCCTTTGCTGTACTTGGATGGTTGCTTAGCTTTTTAGTGAGAGACCGGAAGCCGGCAACTGTTGTACAAAAATTTGAAGCAAAATAAGTGGAAAACGCACCCTTTAAGGGTGCGTTTTTTGTGGAAGAATGCTATATTTTTACTGGATACATCGAAAGGAGCGGAAAACAATGAAAATAGGATTTATCGGCGTTGGAAATATGGCGCAAGCGATTATTAGCGGCCTCGTGAAGGAAATGCCCGCAGAAGATATTTTGATTTTTAATCGTACGAAGGAAAAGGCAGAAGACTTTGCAAGAAAAACTGGCGTGAAGGTGCTAGATGCTTCTGAGGATTTAGTTTTACAAGCTGATATTGTCGTTGTGGCAGTGAAGCCTTATGTATTTGAACTGATTTTACCGGATTTGAAATCGGCTTTTGAATCGAAGCGCCCACTTATGGTTTCGATTGCGGCTGGACTTAGTCTGGAACAATTGGCGGGGTTTGTCGGAGAGAAAATGCGCATTGTTCGTGTTATGCCTAATGTAAATGCAACAATTGGCGAATCTATGTCTGGGGTTTGCGGGAACGAATTTGTGAGCGCGGAAGACTATCAAAATGTTGAGGAGATTTTTGCTGCGGTAGGGAGCACGGCGCGTATTCCTGAAAAAGATTTCAGTACGTTTGCGGCTCTTGCTGGAAGTTCACCTGCATTTATTTATATTTTTATTGACTCGCTTGCACGTGCAGGGGTTAAAGCAGGACTTTCTAAGAAGCAGGCGCTTGAAATTGCGGCGCAAGCGGTTCTTGGGAGTGCTAAAATGGTGCTCGAAAGCGAAACGCATCCGTATGAACTCGTGGATCAGGTTTGCTCGCCAGGAGGAACCACGATTGCTGGTGTGAGCTCGCTGATGGACGATGCGTTTGTTGCGAGTGTGATGCACAGTGTGGAAGCTACGATGAAGCGTGAAGTGGAACTAAGTGAAAAATAGTAGTTTGCTAAGGGATTGTAAATTTTATTAAAGTTGTTTGACAAATCGTCTGTAGGAATGAGAAACTTCGAATTCTGTGTTATGCTGATGGCAAACAAAATCGAAGGAGGCGTTTTTATGCCGCTGTTTGATCAATTGAAAAACTTGGCCGGGGATAAGCTTTCGGAATTCCTCAGTGGCACTGGCGAACAAATTTCGGAAAGCGCAGACGAAGTGACGAATCAAGTTGAAGCAGGTACGGATAAAGTGACGGAAACTGTTGAACAAGTTGATCCAAGTGAAATAACGGGCGGTCTTAGCGACAAGGTGGATGAAGTGAAAAATTCTATCGGGGAACAGCTAGGCTCACCTACTGATTTGTTAAACAACGTCAAAGATTTTTTCGGAAAATAGTTAGAAAAATGCTGTAATCGGGTATATATTCCCGGTTGCAGCTTTTTTTATTTGAACAATCACTCAAGATGGCGAAATTGGCTATATCATGCTATTTGATAAGCGTTCTCAATTAAGTTTTTACTGTATAATTCACATAAAAGCTGATATAATAAAAAGCATGTAATCGTTTTCTTAAATAGTAAGGAGGAGGAGCTTTTATGGCAGAAAGAATCACCGTTCAGATTAACGGGAAGCCTCATGAAGTGGATGAAGGGCAACGAATTTTAGACTATCTGAATGAACAAGAAATAAAACATCCGCATATTTGCTATAGTGAGCAAATGGGACCTATCCAGTCTTGCGATACTTGTATGTGCGAAGTGGACGGCGAATTGATGCGCGCGTGCAGTACTGAATTTAAGTCAGGAATGCAAATTGAAACGGATTCGGAAAAAGCAACGGATGCCCAGCTAGAAGCGATGGACCGAATTTTGGAAAATCATTTGTTGTACTGTACGGTTTGCGATAATAATAACGGGAATTGTCGTGTACATAATACAACGGAACTTTTGGGTGTTGAAGGGCAGTCGCGCCCTTATCGCGAAAAAGGCTACCTGAATGATTTTTCGCATCCGTTTTACCGCTATGATCCAGACCAGTGTATTCTTTGTGGACGCTGCGTGGAAGCTTGCCAAAGTGTTCAAGTAAATGAAACGCTATCGATCGATTGGGAAAGAGATCAGCCAAGAGTGATCTGGGATGATGATAAACCGGCGAATCTCTCATCTTGCGTTTCTTGCGGGCTGTGTTCAACGGTTTGTCCTTGTAACGCGATGATGGAGAAATCCATGCTCGGGCAGGCTGGATTTATGACGGGGATAGACGAAGATGTACTTGATCCGATGATTGATCTTGTGAAAAAAGTGGAACCGAACTATCAAACGGTTTTTGCGGTTTCTGAAGTTGAAGCGGCGATGCGTGATACACGGACGAAGAAAACGAAAACGGTTTGTACGTTCTGTGGTGTGGGTTGTACGTTTGAAGTTTGGACGAAAGATCGTAAAATTTTGAAAGTGGAACCAACAGGCGAAGGTCCGGTCAATAAGTTCGCAACTTGTGTGAAAGGGAAGTTCGGCTGGGACTTTGTGAATGACAAGAAACGTCTAACTTCACCACTCATGCGGGAAGGTGACGAATTTGTACCGGTTAGTTGGGAAAAAGCGCTTGAAACGATCGGAACGAGGTTGCGGGAAATTCAAGCAAAATATGGCAGTGATGCACTTGGATTCATCAGTTCTTCGAAGACTACAAATGAAGAGAACTATTTAGTGCAAAAGTTATCGCGCCAAGTTTTTGAAACGAATAATGTGGATAACTGCTCGCGGTACTGCCAAGCGCCGGCTTCTGATGGTCTTACTCGGACAGTTGGAATCGGGGCAGATTCGGGAACGGTTGAAGATATTGAATCGGCAGGACTAATCATGCTTGTTGGCTGTTCGCCTGCGGATGGGCATCCAGTTATCGCGAGTCGAATCAAGCGGGCGCACAAATATAATGGTGCAAAACTGTTTGTTTCAGATTTGCGTAAACACGAAATGGCAGAACGAGCAGATAAATTTGTTCGACCAAAACAAGGAACGGACTTTGTTTGGTTAACGGCGGTCGCGAAGTACATCATTGACCAAGGTTGGCATGATGAAGCCTTTATGAATGAACGTATTTCGAATGTGGATGAGTATTTGGAATTCTTAGCACCGTTTACGTTGCAATATGCGGAACAAGAAACGGGACTTTCTGTAGATACGCTCAAAGAAATTGCCGAAATGGTTCACGAAGCAGATGGGACTTCAATTTGTTGGGGAATGGGCGTTACGCAAAATATTGCTGGTTCGCATACTTCATCTGCTATCTCAAATCTACTTCTTGTTACCGGAAACTACGGAAGAAATGGAGCAGGGGCATTCCCACTTCGCGGACACAATAATGTTCAAGGTGCTTGTGATATGGGTTCACTTCCAAATGTACTTCCTGGCGTGCAACCAATTGGTGATGCTGATGTAAGAGCTCGCTTTGAAGCGGAATATGGGGTCTCGATTTCGGAAACTCCAGGTCTGAAAAACAACGAAATGCTTGATGCGATTGAAGCAGGTACGTTGCACGGTATGTATCTAGTTGGTGAAGAAATGGCTTGGGTGGATTCAAACTCGAATCATGTTCAAGATACACTCGCAAAACTTGAGTTTCTTGTCGTACAAGATGTCTTTCTTTCAAAAACGGCGCAATTTGCTGATATTGTTTTACCGGCTTCGCCTTCCCTTGAAAAAGAAGGAACGTTTACGAACACAGAACGTCGGGTTCAGCGTCTATATGAAGTTATGAAGCCGCTTGGTGATTCGAAACCTGACTGGTGGATTACGCAAGAAGTAGCACGTGCTTGTGGAGCGGACTGGAATTACAGTCACCCTAGCGAAATTATGGACGAAATTGCAAGTCTTGCACCATTTTTCCGTGGCGTAAGTTATGACCGGATGCAAGGCTTTGATAGTTTAGTGTGGCCGGTTGATGAAACGGGTCAAGATATGCCGCTTCTTTATAAGGAAAGATTTAATTTCCCTGATGGAAAAGCGCAATTCTCGACACTTCCTTATGTACCGCCAATTGAATTCCCGGATGATTATGACTTGCAGCTCAATAATGGGCGTTTGCTAGAGCAGTTCCATGAAGGGAACTTGACGGACAAATCGAAGGGTCTGGATTATAAACTTCCAGAGGTATTTGTTGAGGTTTCGCCAGAACTTGCAAAAGAACGTGGCGTTGAAAGTGGCTCGCTCGTTCGTCTAAGCTCGCCGTATGGACATATTAAATTGCGCGCGGTTGTAACGGACCGGATGAAAGGCAAGGAAGTCTATGTGCCAATGCACTCTGTAAGTAGTGAAACGGCTGTAAACTTGCTAACAAGTAGTACGGGAGATGTTCGTACGAAGACACCAGCGTTCAAACAAACGAAAGTTGCGATGGAAGTGTTGCAAAAAGAAGGTAAAAACCCACTTCCTGATCATAATCCGCGGAACCGCAAACGTTATCCGCAACAAGGTGTGGAAGTAGAACGGAAATGGAAACGAAATGACTATGTTCCAATTTCAAAAGTGAATTGTGCTTGTGGCGGAAGCTGCGGTTGTAAAGGAGAGAAAGAAAATGGCTGAACCAATTTCAAAAATTCGTGATGTTTCACCTTCTCCGGAAGAAAAGGAAGCGGAACAATTAGAAGAACTAAAACAAACTATCGCACAAGATGAGTCGGGCTTTAAAGAAATTTTGGAGTTTGTTAAATTGCTTCACGATGCTGGAGCGCTTGAAGCAGTAAACAGTGCAATGAAAGCGAAAGAAGATATCGCTAAAACTTTCTTAAATGAATGGCGCAAAGAACCAACGACGAATGCGATCAATAATTTGATGATTTCAGGTCAATTGCTTACGGAAACGAAACCTGAGCAAACGGAAGCGATGATTGGTCAAATGAAAAGTGCTGCGAGTGAGGCAGATAAAGCGGCAAAAGATGAATCGATTGTTGGAGTGTTCGGTTTAATGAAGGCGATGAAAGATCCAGATGTGAACCGGGCATTACGTTATGGTATTGCTTTTCTGAAGGAAATGGGTAAAGGATTAAAATAACGAAGAGGGCCTCCAAGTCAATTTTGTTTGGGGGTCTTTTCTTGAAAGGAGGAGCGTGATGGAGACAAGTGCAAGCGAAAAAATGGTTCGTTATGAACGCGGGGAAGTGAAGCGTGATCAAGAAGCACTTGTTGCGGTGGAATACCCGCTGACTATCTATGTGAACCGAGAAGAGCTCGTTACGATTGTTTGTACACCGGAGTATTTGGAAGATCTGGTCATTGGTTTTTTAACTTCAGAAGGTGTCATTCGTGGCATACAAGATGTGGATCAAATTGAAATTGTAGAATCAACGGGGCATGCCTATGTGACGGCGAATTTTGTCAACAAATTTAATGCGAAATATCGTGCGAAGCGTTATATTACCTCATGTTGCGGGAAATCGCGTGAAAATTTCTATTTTCAATCGGATGCATCCTTGCTTGAAAGCTTTAATGAGACTTCGATTAGCCTAAAGCCGGAAACGATTTTTCGATTGATGATGGACTTTGAGGAAGCTTCGCAGACGTTTCACCGGACAGGCGGAGTGCATAATGCCGGTTTGTGTTCGGCAGAAGAAGTCTTGCTTACGCGGATGGATATTGGGCGGCACAATGCGCTCGATAAGATTTATGGGTACTGCTTGGAAGCAGGAATGAGCGTAAATGATAAAATTGTGATTTTCAGCGGTCGGATTTCTTCAGAGATTTTAGTGAAAACTGCTAAAATTGGATGCGGTATTATTTTGTCTCGTTCTGCTCCGACAGAACTCGCAATTCAAATGGCAGAGGAACTGGGAATTACTGCTGTTGGTTTTATCCGAGATGAAACCATGAATATTTATAGCCGTCCAGAACGAATTTTGATAGAAAACTAAAAACTGCAGCTCTAAGATAGAGCTGCAGTTTTTAGTTGGCCAGTTGATATACGTTTTTTTTCTGGGGAGGTGTATTTGGCTAGGAACCAGTAAATGAGTTGGATGGACTCCGCAGATTTATAGATGGTATGATGACTTGCTTCTTCGCCACGTTCGATTTTTTCCATGTATACGTGGATGTTGTCAAAAATGAGTCGCGAAGAAAGTGCACTTTGAAGCGGGACAACGCTGTCTGTATTGTGCTCAGCATCTGAAATGCCAGCAATCGAAAGAAACTCTAAATCGCTTGGATTTTGCTTCTTTTTGGATAGAAAATTCTTGAGCATTGCTGTTTGATGCGCAACCTTTTTTAAAATTGGCTCCGCCCGCATTGTCTTCCTCACTTAAGTCGTTAAATGGTGCCCCAAGTGTGATGATTTTTTGAAAACGCGGAGTTGCTTGATTGCCCTGTACGTAAGCGGAAAGCGCTAAGCCGCCGTTTGAATAGCCCACGCCATCCATTTTCTTGAACTTAAAGTGCTTTTCAAGGTCGTCTGTCGCAATTCGGAGCCACTTTGCCCAGTCGCTAATAGGAGCCTCATTGTCTTCAAACGCCACCGCGATAATAGGATGTTTCGCATTTTTGGTCAGTTTTCCCCGATACGAGAGCTCGCCTTTCGAGCTAATTAAAACCTCTAGTTTCTCGTTCGAAAAATGGTATTTATCTTGTAGGTTTTCGCTGATTTCATCAAGCGTGTGCTCATTTCCGCCGCTCCCATGGACAAGAATGATCGGGACGGTGTTACTCAAATTGACGGAATCTGGCGCTTTGAGTGTTTCTGGCTTGGAACAACCGGCTACGAGAAAAAGCAGAGCAGTAAGGAAAAGGATTTTTAGGCAGTTGCGCAAAAGAATGACCTCCAGATTTTGAAAATTTGGCTTTATTATAGCATATTAACGAGAAGCAGGCGTGACAAACTGGTCATTTCGGGCTATAATTCGAGTAGACTGAACCTGAAAGAAGGACGTGTAAAAGAATGATAAATACGATTGTAACGGATATGGATGGAACGCTGCTTGTCACTAAAGGAGATCAGATAGAAGCGAACAACAAAGCGGTTCTTTTGGACTGGCAAAAAGCCGGAAAAAAAACTTTTTTTTGGCAACAGGACGGCTGGATTTGGCAATTTTACCGTTTATTCATGAACTAAAAATCACACTTCCAGTGATTTCGTGTAACGGCGGGCTCGTTCGCGATTTTACAACGGGAGAAATTTTATATAAAAGTAGTTTGGCGCGCGAAACGATTGAAGCCGTTCTCGCCGTGCTTGCTGAGCTAGAAGTCGATTACCATATTTACACAACGGAGCGAATTTTGGGGCCTTCGAATACTGGGAAAATTGCTTTCTTTAATGAGCAAAATAAGCAGCTTCCAGAAAATGAACAAGTGCCGATCACGCTCACGAAAACACCGCTTGAAGAGCTTAGTGAAGGTGAATTTCCGCTTAAAATTTTGGCAGTTGATGAAGATGAAAATAAGCGCAAGAAAGTGAAAGATGCCTTGGATCGATTTGATTTGTCTGTGATGTCCTCTGGGAAAAACTTGGTGGATATTATGAACAAGGGAATTGATAAAGCTCATGGTTTGCGCTACCTAGCGGAACATGGCTATCTCGATCTTGCGGAAACGGCTGCATTTGGGGATAACGAAAATGATGTTGGCATGATCGAACTCGCAAAAGTCGGTGTTGCGATGGGAAACGGGATTGAGCTTGCACGAGAAAAAGCAGACTTTATCACGACGGATAATGATGCTGGCGGACTTGCGCAATTTGTTCGCGACGAAATCCTGAAGGGCTAGCAGTCGCTTCCTTCTTTTGCTTCGTGATATGATGAGTATAGAAGTAAATGTGAGGAGCTGATGAAGATGGAAGAAAGTTTTGATCTTGGGTATTTCTTGAAGAAAGCTTTTGTGATTGCGGCGAGTCTCAGTTTGTTTTTTTGTTGCGTTTATTGCTATTTTGACGCTTGTGGGTGTCATCATCGCGATTCCGCTACTTAAAAAGGGGAGTGAACTACTTTTTAGGAGCGATGAAAAAGCGATTGGAAGAAAATTGAAATGGAAAACGCCAGAATACGAAGCGAAAGTAAAATTCAGCGATAGTCACTTGCTAGATGAAAAAAGTTAAGATAGTGAAAAAGCCTGTTTAGGAGCCATTTCTAAGCAGGCTTTTTTTTGAATTTGAAATTAGAAGCTTTATTTTAGTGAGATCGGGGAATAGAAAAAGGAAGAAAGGGTGAAAAGGATGAAAGCGGTAGGACTTTATCGGTATTTGGATATTGAGGATTCTGGGAGTTTACTGGACCTTGAACTTGAAGTACCTGTTCCAGAGGCACGAGATTTACTGGTTCGCGTCAAAGCGGTATCAGTTAATCCAGTGGATACCAAGCAGCGTGCGCCAAAAGAGCGGGTTGAAGCAACACCGCGGGTTCTTGGCTATGATGCGGTAGGAGAGGTTGTAAAAGTGGGGAGTGACGTCAATTTGTTCGCTGTTGGCGATGAGGTATATTTTGCAGGTGATGTGACAAGACAGGGAAGTAATGCGGAATATACAAGAATTGATGAACGGCTAGCGGCGCACAAACCACAGAATTTAACAGATGAGGAAGCTGCTGCGATGCCACTTACGACTCTTACAGCTTCGGAAGCTTTGTTTGATAGGCTGCTCATTACACCAGAAAAAGATAAAGGGAAATCCATTTTGATCATCAATGGTGCAGGTGGTGTAGGTTCAATTGCAGTGCAACTCGCCAAGTTTTCGGGCCTAGAGGTGATCGCGACTGCGAGCCGACCAGAAACGATTGACTGGGTAAAGCAACATGGGGCTGATTTTGTGATTGATCATCATTTGTCGATCCCAGAGGAGCTTATGAAAATTGGATTTCCACAAGTGGATTATATTTTGTGTTTGCATGATACCTATCGACATTTTGAAGCGATGGAGCAGGCGATCAAGCCTGAAGGGCAAATCTGTTCGATTGTTGAGCTTAGCCATCCTGTTCAAATGAGCATCCTTAAAGATAAAAGTGCAGGTTTTCATTATGAATTTATGTTTACGCGATCCAAATATCAAACGGCTGACCAAATTCGACAACATGAAATTTTAGAAAAGGCGCGAGTGCTTTTTGAATCGGGAGAACTAAAAAGTACGCTAACGAAGGTATTGACACCGATTAATGCAGAAACAATGCGAGAAGCACATAAAATTGTGGAATCCGGGAAAATGATCGGAAAACTGGTTGTGAAAGGATTTGATGAAGATGACAAGTAAACGTGTCTCACTCTATATTGCAGTCAGCTTAGATGGTTATATTGCGGATGAACTAGGGAGCGTAGAATGGCTTGAGAAAATCCAAAGCGCGGGAGATAGTGGCTACGAAGCGTTTTTTGATAGTGTAGATACCGTCGTGATGGGACGTACGACTTACCAGCAAGTTTTCTCGCTCACAGATACTTTTCCGTACAGTAGAAAAGATGTTTATGTATTCTCACGTTCAAAAGCAGATTCGGCCGATGAATATGCTGCTTTTGTTTCTGGAAACGTGCGGGACTGGCTTGCAACAATTGAAGGAGCGAACATCTGGCTAGTTGGCGGTGCAGGTCTTGTGAGGCAATTCTTGAAAGAAGAAGCGATTGATAAATTTGTGCTTACGATTGCACCGGTTATCCTTGGGAGTGGGATTCCGCTATTTGAAGCTGACCATCCGCACAGTCTTAAACTGGAAGACGTTACACGCTTCGGCGAGTTTGCGCAATTAACTTATGGAAAATTGGAGGAAGAATGACAATGAAAATTGCAACGTTCGATGTGGATGCACAAAATGGATTCAGTCCGGTATGTCCTGAGGAACTTCCGGTACCAGAAGCGGAAGAGATTGTTCCAGAATTAGAATTTATGGCTACGCTTGCTGACTTTCGGATAGCGAGTAAAGATGCCCATCCAGCAAATGCAGTTTGGGTGGTAGACAAAAGCGAGGATATGCTTCAACCGCTTGACTTTCCAAATGCAGACTTAACTTGGGTGAGGCACTGCGAACCGGGGACGAAAGGCTTTGAGCTTCTTCATGGGCTTCCGCATCCAACAGAATATGACTATTTTGTTTGGAAGGGAATGGAAACTGATCTGCATCCATATGGCGCTTGCTATCATGATATCAAAGAAGAGCTTTCAACAGGTGTTATAGAATTTTTGAAGCAAAATGATGTAGGGACGGTAATTGTAGGTGGACTTGCTTTTGATTTTTGCGTTAAAACAACTGTGATTCAGCTTGAAAGAGCGGGTTTCCAAGTTATCGTTTACTTGGGAGCAACACGCGCGCTTACAAGCGAGGGGTATCAGGAGACGAAGAAAGAGCTAGAACAAATGCCAAACATCAGACTGATAGAAACACGGAATGACCTCGCTGTGCTTTTAAATTAATTTTTTAAGTATAGGAAGGTGAAGGAGATGAAAAAAAATCGGGATGTTTCCAAGTTTGGTTATTTTGATCACGGTGGCAGCTTCCCTAATTAGTTATCCGCTACTTCCGGCGGAAATGGCCGTTCATTTCGGCAGTGACTTCTCTCCAGATATGTTTATGCAGAAGTGGCTTGGACTTATCCTGATCCCGTTTTTAATGGTGATGTTTACTGGGACAGAGTATTACGGCAAGGAGAAGGTAAAAGAAGAAAGTAAATTGGAATTTGAATATTGTTTCCGACTTTTGCTAGTTCTACTTGCTATTGTGCAACTAAGTTTGATCGCTTATGGACTGGGTTATGAGATTCCGACAGGGCGTTTTGCGTTACTATCGGCAAGTGCTTTTACATTGTTGCTTGCTGTTTATCTAAGCTATTCGAAAAAGGTCTTTCTTTTTTTTAAGACTTGTCGGATTCAAGAAAACGGATGCTTATGCAAAAAATTTGTGGAAAAAAAATCACGATCGCATCGCTCGTCTTTTTCGGTGTGGCTTGTTTAATTCTTGCGGTCTTTATGCGAAATGATCCAAGCTACTTTATGATGATTATGGTAGCGGCAGTGTGTATTATTGTTGTTGGTTCGGGTGTTTACTTGAATAAAAGATGATAATTAATACAGATTTTATTTACAATAGATACAGTTGATACTATAATAAAAGACGAAAGACTTATTTCGATTTTTAAGTTTTTCGTCTTTTTTGAGTGATTTGGAAAGCGCTTCCTAGGAGGAGGAAGGCAAACAAGAAAATAAGGAGGAAAAAAATGCGTAAAAGGGGACAGAAATTTCTAGTTGGGAGTTTGGTTTTTGGAGTTTTAGCACTTTCGGCATGTGGTGCGAATGAAGGGAAGTCAGGGGAAAACCAAGGTAAGCAGGTGGGAGACAGCAAAACCGTTAATGTTATGGAAACGTCTGCTGTCCCAAGTGTCAATCCAATTACGGCGGACAATGGAGCTAGTTTTAAGGTTGTTAATCAGGTTTTTGAAGGGTTGTACCGTTTGGATAAGAAGGGAAAACCTGAACTTGCGCTGGCTGAAAAAGAGCCGACTGTTAAAAATGATGGAAAGACATTTATTTTCGATATTCGAAAAGACGCCAATTGGTCGGATGGAAGCCCTGTAACAGCAGCGGATTTTGAGTTTGCTTGGAAGAAAGTAGTAGACCCAAAAACAGCAGCAGCCTATGGACCTCAGATGGAAGAAATCGTAAAGAATGCCACGCAAATTTTAAAGGGAGAGCTTCCGCCAAGTGAACTGGGCATTAAAGCACTTGGGAAAAAACGCGTGCAAATCGATTTGGAAAATCCAGTACCTATCTTCAAGGAACTCCTAACAACAGGAACCTTCTTCCCGCAAAAAGAGGCTCAACTTAAAAAAGAAGGCAATCGTTATGGGACAAATAGTGATACGCTACTTTCGAATGGACCGTTCATTTTGAAAAATTGGGACAGTACAAGTCAAACGTTTGATTACGTTAAAAATCCGAAGTATTGGGATAAAAAGAACGTGAAGGCGGATAAAATTCATGTAACGGTAGTAAAAGATACGAATGCAGCGCTTAATTTATATAACACTGGAAAACTCGATCGTGTTGAACTTGATGGCGATTTTGTCAAACAGTTTGAAAATGATAAAGAGTTTCATAAAATGACGACGGGCAGATCGGTTTACATGAAAATGAATCAAGGTAAAGATGGCATAAAAACCGATTTAGCCAACTTAAATATTCGGCGCGGTCTTGCCATGGCAATCGATAAAGCTGGGCTTGTTGATACGTTGCTTGCAAATGATTCAAAGTCGCTTGACGGAGATGTTCCAGGTGGGATTATGTTTAGTCCTGAAAATGGCAAAGATTTTCGAGAGATTAATGGGCCACTCTTGACTTATGACAAAGATGAGGCAAAAACTTATTTCGAAAAAGGACTAAAGGAACTTGGCAAAACAGAACTAACGCTTACTTTGACTGCGGGAGATACCTCGCTTATAAAAAAACAAACTGAATTCATTCAAAATCAACTTGAATCTAATTTACCTGGCTTAACGGTAAAACTAAAAAATGTTCCGACGCAAGTCAGCTTTAAAGCAGATGTCACGCAGGACTTTGAATTACTGCTTGGCGGTTGGGGCGGGGATTACCAAGATCCTTTGACTTATCTCAACTTATTCCTAACTGGAAGCCCTGGGAATCATACAGGATTTTCAAATAAAAAATATGATGAACTGGTGCTAGGTGCGAAAGGGAAACTTGCGAATGACTTGAATAAGCGATTCGATGCGCTTCTTGAAGCAGAGAAAATCTTGTTAAAGGATAATGCGACTTTAATTCCTCTTTATCAAGGGGGAAGAGCCTATCTAGAAAAATCAACTTTAAAGGATTACATTGCATATCCAATTGGGACAGAAAACTATAAATGGATGTACAAAAAATAAGAATATAGGTTAAACAAAGACAGTAGCTTATGAGCTACTGTTTTTTTTGTCTGAAATTATAGTGATATGAAGGATTTTTTATGATAAACTATGAATATAATTGCATTAGACAGGTAGCGAATATAATTTAAGGAGGAACATTCCAATTGAAGCTTTTGACTATCTCTGTTCCGGCATATAACGAAGAAACAATGATTGTGCCACTTTATGAACGTATTGTAGAAGTCATGAATGAAGTAAAAGAAACCTATACATTTGAATTGCTGTTTATAAATGATGGAAGTAAAGACGGGACTCTCGATCAGATGAAGGCTTTACATAAAAAAGATAATCGAGTTGTATTTGTTGACTTGTCACGTAATTACGGGAAAGAAATTGCGATGGCTGCTGGATTTGATTATGCCAAAGGGGACGCACTTGTTACAATGGATGCTGATTTGCAACATCCTCCAGAAGTGATTTTAGAGATGCTTAAACTTTGGGAACTAGGCTATGAAGATGTGTATGCGAAAAGAAATCGACGTGAAGGTGAAACGTGGCTTAAAAAAGCTACTTCAAAGATGTATTACCGGATTCTTCAAAAAGTTGCTCGGATTCCTGTTCTTCCAGACGCAGGAGATTTTCGTTTGTTGGATAGACGTTGTATCGAGGCGCTTAAGCAAATGCGAGAAACCAATCGTTATACAAAAGGCCTTTACAGCTGGATTGGTTTTAAAAAAATAGAAGTGACTTTTGATGCGGCTCCCCGTTACGATGGACAATCTAAGTGGAATTACCAGTCATTGATTAACTTAGCGCTTGAAGGGATTACTTCTTACACGACTTTTCCACTTAGACTTTCTACATATAGTGGGTTTATTGTGTCGGCAGCAGCTTTTATTTATATGATCTATCTATTTATCAAAACACTGCTTTTTTGGGGCAGATACGAGTGGCTTTCCTTCACTCATGATTATTATCCTATTTTTAGGTGGCGTACAACTTATCAGTATAGGTATCATTGGGGAATATTTGGGACGGATTTTTCAGGAAGTTAAAAAACGCCCCCTTTATTTTGTAGAGAGCTATAACGAAGACAAAGAAACAGTTAATAAGAAGGGATAGAGAGAAAAAATAATGACAAAAAAAAATTAACAGTCTGCATCTAGCGATTTTCAGTTTCATCTTGTTTGTATTTTACTTTTTCCTATCATATATGACGCCGCTCACACACGATGATTGGACATGGGCGATTCATTTTGGTACAGATCGCTTGGGAGAGTGGTTTAAAGATTACAACGGCAGATATCTAGGGAACCTGACAGAAATTTTAATTACGCGTTCTAGTTTTATTCGTTATTTTTTGATGGGGGTCTTAGGAGCGGCATTAGTTGTTCTACCACTGCTTATTGCGAGAACTAGTAAATGGACGCTAAGCTTCTTAAGCTTTTTTTCTTGTGCTTTCAGTTCCACTTGGCATGTTGAAATCTACTTTTGCTTGGGCAGCAGGATTTGCTAATTACAATACAGCTATATTGTGTATTTTATTATATATCTTGATCATTAAAAATGTCTTTTATGATAAAGCACCGAAATATAGCCTGTTTGTTGTTTGTATAGCCCTCCCATTTGGCGTTATCTCTCAGCTTTTTGTAGAACATGCAACTATTTATAATGTGTTTGCAGCACTTTTTTATTATTATTTATAGTTTTGTGAAGTTCCGTAAATTTTTATTTTTTTCCAAGTTTTATATTTTGTTGGAACCTTAATTGGTGCCATACTTATGTTTACAAATGGAGCTTATGTTAAAATTTTCAGTGGGTCTGACAATTACCGCTCTGTTAAAACGGATCAAGGCTTGTTTTCCAGAATTTATGAAGTCTTCTATACAGATATGTACAAGCTTTTTATCATGAATAATATGTGGCTTAATATAGTTCTAGCACTCGTTACAATCTTGCTGCTCGTTAAAGCAGGTAAAAATCTTTCGATGGGACTACTAATTTTAAAGAATAGCTTTATTTTTATTTTAACTATCTATGCTTTTTACGTGCCTATTGTTAAGAACACACTACATTTAAGTTTTTTTTACCGATCCAGTGAAAAATGCAAATTTTGAAGCATGGCTATCCGTTCTATTTTATTTAGTCTTGATTCTAAGTGTGTTCCTTTTTGTTTTAAATCGTAATTTAAAAGTTGAACTTTCTTTTTATTTGCTATCGGCAGCATTTGTTTCTGCGCCACTTTTCTTAATCACGCCAATTGGCGCGCGGTGCTTCGTTATTCCGTATTTAATGTTTGTACTCTACATCATTCGCTTACTTGTTTTTGCCAATGAATCAAATTGGATCGATTTTTCAAATTGGATTATTCCGATTGCTGGTTTAACGATTGTGGTTGCACTGGCTTATAGCGTTGTCTTTTATCACATCAAGTCTGCTGACAATGAACGAATGGAAGAAGTCAGACAACAAGTTAAGAGCGGCGAAAAGGCGGTTACTTTGAAGCGGCTCCCATACGAAGACTTTTTATGGAATAGCACTCCTGTTCCAGGGAGCTTCCAAGAAGAAACCTTTAAAGTGTATTTTAAAATTCCAAAAGAAACGAAACTGATTGTTAAATAGGACTATGAAGTGCTGCTATGCACGCATGCGCCTGATGAATAGGCAACTGCGTATATAGCAGTTTTTTTGTGGGCTGATTGTGATATCAGACTAAGGAATGATAGAAGATTCATTCTGCAGCCTTTTTTGATCGTGCTAATTTCCCTTTATAATAAGTTTATCAAATCAAATAAGGGAGCAAGAAAAATGAAAAGGGCAATGTTTGGATTGTTAGCTACAGTATTTGTGATTGTGATGGTTTTTATTGAACTAGGATCACCGTTTGCGGAGGCTTCAGATACATACACAGTGACGATAAATCATTCAGGTGAAAAAGTTCAGAAAGCCAATTTTAAAGGATACGCATTTAAGGAAGAATGTAAAACATCATCGGGAAGAAATGTTCAACTGAAATTTTATTCAAATGATAAGCTAGAAATGAATAAATCATACCGTTTAGTTATTCAAGATAATCAAATGGTAGTTCGTTCAAAGGAGCTTTCAGATATACAAGTCGTTTCATCAAAATAATAAAAAAGAAATGAGGAGATTGATTATGAGTAACTTTTGGAAATACTTTTTAACAGTTGTTTTAGCACTTATTGGTTTAAATATTGTTTTGAAAATTATTGGTGTAACTTTACACTTCTTGTTCCCGATTTTAATTTTGGCAGGTATTATCTTCTTGCTTTATAAACTTTGGTCGGGGGATAATCGCAAGAACCATAAAAATGGCCGTGACCCCTATGAATACTAATATTGCTTAAAAAGCTCCCTAGCTTTTCTATATAATAAAACGAGACTTTCCCCAAAGAGTCTCGTTTTTTTGTTTGAGTTGAAAAAAGAGAAGGAAAAGAAAGAGAAACAAGAAAGTTGGATGAACATGAAAAAACAAATTTTGTTTTTAGTGGCTATTTTATGTTTTCTTTGGTTTAAACCTAAAAAAGTGAAGGGAAAAAACAGATTTAAAACCAAATGGTGATTTTAAGGGACTTGCTCCCATAGAAAGGCTTGGTGTGCTATAATAGCAAAAAAGAAAAGTGAAGGAGTTTGCACCGTGACTTTATTGGAAGAAGGCTTACTCAAGCAACCTAAATGGCGTTTTATTGATCAAACGAACGTTAATCCTGCTTTTGGTGCGCTTGAGTCTTACGCAACTGATGACACGCTTTGCCGAACTGTTGGAAAAAAAGTCAGTCCCCCTACTTTACGTGCTTGGGTTCATGAAAAAACGGTTTCGCTAGGGATTCAAGATACAAAGCTTCCTAAATTACAAGAAGGTATTGCTTTTTTGAAAGAAGCTGGCTATCAAGTAGTTTTGCGTAATTCTGGCGGGTTAGCAGTTGTATTAGATCAAGAGGTTTTAAATTTGTCGCTTATTTTACCGGATGTTGAACGGGGGATTGCCATTGATCGTGGCTATGAAACGATGTTCACATTAATTAAAGATATGTTTGCTGATTTTGATCAAGTGATTGAAGCACGTGAAATTGAACGTTCCTATTGTCCGGGGAGTTATGATTTAAGCATTGAAGGGCGAAAGTTTGCTGGGATCGCACAACGACGCATGGCAAAAGGGGTATCTGTACAAATTTATCTTGCGTTGAATGGTAATCAAGATGAGCGTTCGACTCTTATTCGTGAGTTTTACAAGCGAAGCGGAAAAGATTTGCAAGAAAAATATAAATTCCCAGATGTTGATCCAAGTGTGATGGGGACATTATCAGGCTCTCTAGAACAAGAACTAACGGTAAATGATATTGTGCGGCGTTTACTAAATAGTTTGCGCTATTATGCAGGTGAACTTTATTCAAGCACGCTGTCTGCTGAAGAGCTTGACTTGCTTCCGCAATATTTTGAGCGAATCATTCAACGTAATGAAAAAATCAAGTGAAGGGAATGTGACGAAATTTGAGCTACTTACAACAAAAGATGCCTGAAGGAAAAGTATTCAAAGATCCAGTTCATGGACTTGTACATGTAAAAGACCAAATTATTTGGGACTTGATTGCAACAAAAGAATTTCAGCGGTTGCGCCGGATTCGTCAGCTAGGAACAACTTCGCTCACTTTTCATGGGGCTGAGCATAGCCGGTTTAATCATTCGCTCGGGGTCTATGAGATTGTTAGACAAATTTTGGATGTTACCTTTGCTGAAGATACGTTTGATGAAATAGAACGAGCTACAGCGCTTTGTGCGGCTCTTTTACACGATCTTGGTCACGGTCCGTTTTCGCATGCGTTCGAGAAAGTGTTTCACACGGACCACGAAGAGTTTACACAAAATATTATTACGGGAAAATCAGAAGTAAGAGACGTACTCATGCGTGCTGGGAAAGACTTTCCGTTTCTTGTCGCCTCTGTTATTAATAAAACACACGCTAATCAAACGCTCGTAAAGCTGATCTCAAGCCAGCTTGACGCAGACCGGATGGATTATCTGCTTCGCGACGCTTATTACACAGGTGTGAGCTACGGAAAATTTGATTTGGAGAGGATTCTTCGTGTTTTACGGCCAAGTCCTGATAGCAACGGCGTAATTATTAAAGAATCAGGCATGCACGCGGTGGAAGATTATTTGATGAGCCGCTATCAAATGTATCAACAAGTCTATTTTCACCCAGTAAGTCGAAGTGGTGAAGTGCTTTTATGGAAAATCTTAGACCGGGCAAAATCACTTTATCAAGAAGGCTATGAATTTGCGGTCACGCCGAATGAAGTTTTACCGTTTTTCTGTGAAAATGTAACGCTTGACGAATATTTGGCGCTAGATGATTCAATTTTGATGTTTTATTTTTCTATCTGGCAAAAAGAAGAAGATGAAATCTTGCGCGACTTATGTAACCGGTTTTTAACAAGACGTTTACTCCATTATGTAGATTATGAGCCGTCACAAGATCAAGCCTTTTACAATCAAATGAAGGGGCTCTTTGAAAAAGCGGACGTGGATCCTTCTTACTATCTTGTGATTGATTACTCTTCTGACTTGCCATATGACCTTTATAAACCAGGAGCAAGTACTGGAAAGTCGCCAATTCAGCTTCTAATGCGCAACGGAGAGCTGCATGAACTTTCGACGGAATCTCCTGTGGTTGAATCGATTGGCGGGAAAATCCGAACGGATGTCAAACTATATTTTCCGCTTGATTTTATTGAAAATGGGCGCATTCCGATTGAAGTGGCAAAAGAAATGGTCTCACTGATCCATAAAAAAGAAATGCAATAAAAAAAACCTTGCCGCAAGCGGCAAGGTTAGGCGATTATAGGTCTGAGCTGCGGATGCCCGCAACACCGTAATCAGTTTTCTTCATTTCTTCCAAAACAACATGAATCTTTTCTTTAGGTGCATTTAGATCAGATGAAACAACGTCTGTCACATTTTTTTACGAGTGCTTTTTTTTTGCTCGTCACTTCTACCTTCTAGAAATTTGATAGTTACGATCGGCATGGTTATCACCTCTGCTATTATTTGGATAGTGCCATTATAATATAAATTTTAAGGAAACGAAAGGAATAATTAAATGAGTAACTTTTTAGCTTACCCGCTTGAGACACTTCCATATGTCGTTGTCACCATCTTGATTGCGTTTACTGTTCACGAATGGGCACACGCTTATACAGCCCTTTTATTTGGCGATGATACGGCTAAGAGAGAGGGAAGATTATCCCCGAATCCCTTTGTGCATGTTGATCTTATTGGTTTATTAATGGTTGTTTTAGTTGGATTTGGGTGGGCGAAGCCAACGCCTGTTAATCGATTTAATTTAAAGAAGCGCCGTTTAGGAAGTATCCTCGTTTCTCTTGCGGGGCCAATCAGTAATTTATTATTAGCTTTTATCGCTATGGGCATTTTTATGTTTCTTGTTAGCCATAATCATTCTATTTTAACAGGAACTATCTGGTCTAATTTTTTCACGATTTTTATTCAATTAAATTTAGTTCTATTTGTATTTAATTTAATTCCTTTCCCACCTCTTGACGGCTATCAAATTATACTGGAGTTTCTACCGATGCGAATCCGCGAGAAAATCGCACCAGTTGAGCAATACGCTTTTTTAGTTTTTCTTATCATTGCGTTAACGCCACTATATAATTTTACAATCGGTCCGATTTTTAGTACAGTAATTCCGTTTTTCATTAACGGTATGACCGAATTCTATCAAGGGATTTTCTTCTGAGTGATTTGCTTTTCTATGTTTTTTTTTTCTATAATATAGTACGTCTACACTTCTCTTCGAAAGGAATCTGAAGGATGGTAAAGGAACGTAAGCCGGTAAGAATTCAAATTACTAATCTAGTGCGGCAAATGGATGCTCTGGAAAAAACTGAAATCACTGTTCCAGGGGTTTTTTATCGTGACGAGGGGAATATCTATCTTCACTATGAGGAACAACAAGTGGAAGGAAAAATCCGCTCGGTTCTTAAAGTTTCAGAAACAGAGCTTCTTTTGCTTCGAAATGGCGCTGTTAATATGCGTTTACACTTTTTTTAAAGATAAAAGCAAAAGTACTGCTTCGGTTGAGTCTGGCGCAGGTAAGTTTTTATTTGAATCGGAACTCGTCAGCTATAATGAAGTGTTCAATCAAGATACGGCACAAGGAGAAGTTGCATTTCAGTATGATTTGCTGAGTGCAGGAACCTACGTGGGTTCATATGAGGTAACAATGCGGATAGAGGAGGACCCAAATGAATTTAATTAAAGAAACACAGGAGAATTTGGTTGGGCAAATTAAGCAGGCTGTTCTAAAAGCAACGGGGATTAGCGAAGCTGATATGCCAGAAATTCTTCTTGAAGTACCGAAAGAAAAATCGCATGGTGACTATTCCACAAATATTGCGATGCAGCTTGCTCGTGTAGCGAAAAAAGCACCTCGAGCAATCGCTGAAAGTATTATTCAAGAATTTGATACGAAAAGTTCTCAAATTGAAAAAATTGAAATTGCTGGTCCTGGATTCATCAACTTTTTCTTGGATAATCGTTATTTGACAAAGGTTATTCCTGCGGTTCTTGCAGAAGATGAGTCTTACGGGCAGTCTGATTTTGGTAAAAGGGAGCGAATTCAAATTGAATTTGTTTCAGCGAATCCAACAGGAGACTTGCATCTAGGCCATGCTCGTGGCGCCGCAATTGGAGATTCACTTGCAAATATCATGGATATGGCTGGGTTCGATGTTGAACGGGAATATTATGTAAATGATGCAGGGAATCAAATTCAAAATTTAGTGCTTTCTGCTGAAGCACGTTATTTTGAAGCGTTAGGCATTGAAAAAGCTTTCCCAGAAGATGGCTATCACGGAAAAGATATCATCGAGCTTGGAAAGGAACTTGCTGATAAATATGGCGATCAGTATGTGAATGCGAGCGAAGAAGAACGCCGCGAAGTATTCCGGAAAGATGCACTAGCGTTTGAAACGGCAAAACTAAAAGCAGATTTAGATGAGTTTCGGGTGCATTTTGATAGTTGGTTCAGCGAAACGTCGCTTTATGAGAATAATAAAATTTTGCCGACGCTCGAGAAGTTGCGTGAGAATGGCTATGTGTTTGAACAAGATGGTGCAACTTGGTTACGAACCACGGACTTCGGGGATGATAAAGATCGCGTTCTGATTAAATCAGATGGGAGCTATACGTATTTCTTCCCAGATATTGCGTATCATTTGGATAAGCTAAATCGTGGCTTCGATATTTTGATTGACGTCTGGGGGGCCGACCATCATGGTTATATCCCGCGGATGCGTGCTGCGATTGAAGCACTGGGTTATAAGCCTAGCCAACTTGAAGTGGAAATTATTCAACTGGTCCATCTTTATGAAAATGGCGAACAAGTGAAAATGAGTAAACGGACAGGGAAATCTGTTACAATGCGGGATTTGATTGAAGAAGTTGGTTTGGATGCAACACGTTACTTTTTTGCGATGCGGAGTTCGGATACACATATGAATTTTGACATGGGGCTTGCGAAGTCGACTTCAAATGAAAATCCGGTGTATTACGTACAATATGCTCATGCGCGGATCGCAAGTATTTTGCGTTCTGGCGAAGAAAAAGGAATTCAAGTTTCTGATCAGGCAGATATTTCGTTGCTTGAATCGGAAGTCGAATTTGACCTCTTAAAAGTAATTGGCGACTTCCCTGATGTTGTTGCTGAAGCCGCTTCTAAAAGAGCACCACATCGAATTGTGAGATTCTTGAATGACCTTGCCGCGGCATTTCACCGGTTCTACAATACAAATAAAGTATTGGATGAGGAAAATGTTCCGCTTACTAAAGCGCGTTTAGCTTTGATTAAAGCGGCAAAGATCAATTTGAAAAACGGCTTGAAATTACTTGGAGTTGAAGCTCCAGAGAAAATGTAATTAGGTGCAAGACAAGAGGAGAAAAGCTTCTTTCATGGCTTTTGCCTTCTAGGTCTGTTGATGCTTGTTATTGACGGAAGAAATAAAATGTTTTAAAGTTAAACAAACAGAGGCATTTTAATGACGGGGAGAGCAATAAATGAAGCGAATCATTATATTAACGCTGCTTTTCGTGTTTCTGTGCGTCGCAATCTATGTTCTCTATAATTTTCAACTTGGATCAATTCCAATCTTACTGATGGCGGTCCTATTCTTTTACATTGGCTACCAAATCGTAAAACGAAGTTGAATTTTCGGATTGTGCTTGCGTCTAGTAACATGTAAAATAGTGAAATGAGATAAAAGTTGAATAAATGAGTTGAAAAAGTCATTGAAGCGAAAACGTGTGAGGAAAGGGCGTGCCAACTTTGGATTTAAGTAAGTTAACGCAAGAAGAACGGAAAGAAGTCTCACTAATTGAGGTTGCACATTATGTGCTAGAAGAAAAACGTGAAGTCATTAATTTTCAAGAATTAGTTACAGAAATCGAGAAATTTTTGGGGATTTCAAGTGACGACATGAAGGAACGCTTAGTTCAGTTTTATACGGACATGAACATTGATGGGAACTTTATTTCGCTTGGTAATAATACATGGGGACTTCGAGCATGGTATCCAATTGATGCGATCGATGAAGAAGTTCAAACACACTCAGCTCCGAAGAAAAAACGTAAGAAAGATCAAGACGATGATGACGAAGATGAAGAGTTAGATGATCTTATGGATGACGATGTTGAGTATGAGGAAGACGATGTAGTTGAGGAACTGGGCGAAGAAGAAGTTTCGCTTTCTGATGGTCTAGTTGACGAAGATGAAGATATGGATGATCATTTGCCGGATGGTATCGAAGGAGATTTGGCAACGGTAGAAGATGATTATAGTGATGGTGACTATACGGAAGATCCGGAAGAGTAATTCGAAAAAAATCAGCTAAAAAAATTTTTTAGCTGATTTTTTTATGCACGTAGCAAGCGGATTTGAGCCAGACGGGCATGAAATTTGCCGAAAGAAAAACTTGACTTATTTGGGTTTCAACTGTAGTATTTTAATTGGGCTCCCTTAATTGGGACAATTGATCGGAAGAAAAAGCGCTCCCGTATTTATTTTCGGGGGCGCTTTTTTTTATTGGATCCGTGGATAGATAAAAAATAGCCAAGTGCAGAATCAGCATTTCTTGCATTTGGTGCTTTTATTTGTAGGGCGGTTTTGTTCTTACCCCGAGCGACTGAGAAGCGCTGATATATTTATTTTTTGGAAGGAGTAGATTTTAAACGATGACGAAGTATATTTTTGTGACGGGTGGCGTAGTTTCTTCAATCGGAAAAGGAATTACAGCGGCTTCACTTGGCCGTTTGCTAAAAAACCGTGGTCTCAGTGTGACGATTCAAAAGTTCGATCCGTACATTAATGTCGATCCGGGTACAATGAGTCCTTATCAGCATGGTGAGGTGTTTGTAACGGATGATGGTGCTGAGACGGACTTGGATCTTGGGCATTATGAGCGTTTCATCGACATTAATTTAAACCGTTACAGTAACGTAACAACTGGAAAAATTTACTCCGAGGTTATTAAAAAGGAACGCCGAGGCGATTATCTTGGCGGGACTGTTCAAGTCATTCCACATATCACAAACGAGTTAAAAGATCGTGTTTTTCGTGCTGCAAGAATGACAAATTCTGATATTATTATTACGGAAATCGGGGGCACCGTTGGGGATATTGAGTCGCTTCCTTTCCTTGAGGCCATTCGCCAAATTAAAAGTGATGTAGGTTCAGAAAATGTGCTTTATATTCATACAACACTTATTCCTTATATTAAGGCTGCTGGTGAGATGAAGACAAAGCCAACTCAACACAGTGTAAAGGAATTACGTAGTTTGGGTATTCAACCGAACTTGATCGTTGTAAGAACGGAACAACCGGTTTCGACGGAAATGAAAGAGAAGATTGCGCTATTCTGTGATATTAAAGCTTCAGAAGTTATTGAAAGTCGCGATGAAGACACGCTTTATAATGTGCCGCTTTCTCTTCAAGCGCAAAAAATGGATCAAATTGTGTTAGACCATTTAAAACTAGAAGCGCGAGAGGCAGAAATGACAGAATGGAAAGAGCTAGTACATCGTGTGAAAAATCTGTCCAAGAAAACACGGATTGCGCTAGTCGGCAAATATGTGTCCTTACAAGATGCTTATCTTTCAGTGGCTGAGGCTTTACGTCATGCTGGATATGCACATGATACAGAAATTGAAATTGACTGGGTCGACTCCGAGAAAGTGACAGAGGAAAATGTTGCAGAACTACTTGGACATGTGGATGGGATTCTTGTTCCTGGTGGCTTTGGAGACCGAGCAATCGAAGGTAAAATTGCTGCTATTCGCTATGCTCGTGAAAACAAAGTGCCATACTTTGGCATTTGTTTAGGCATGCAGCTTGCGACAGTAGAATTTGCTCGAAATGTAGTGGGGCTTAAAGGGGCACACTCTGCAGAGATTGATCCTGAAACGCCGTACAATATCATTGATTTACTTCCAGAACAAAAAAATATTGAAAATCTTGGCGGAACCCTTCGCTTAGGTTTATACCCTGCTCGAATTAAAGAAGGAACCAAAACGGCTGAAGCATATGGTACAACACTCGTTGAGGAACGTCACCGTCACCGTTATGAATTCAATAATGATTTCCGTGAACAAGTGGAAGCAGCGGGTATGATTGTTTCAGCAACAAGTCCAGATGGTCGTTTAGTTGAAGTGGTTGAATTAAAGGATCATCCGTGGTTTGTCGCTTGTCAATATCATCCTGAATTTATTTCCCGCCCAAATCGTCCGCAAAGCCTGTTTGATGGATTTGTAGGTGCAGCTTTGGCAGCAAAAAACTAAAAGCAAAAGCATAAAAAGAAAAAGCTTAGTTTGACTCGAATCAATCATATTCGAGAGAGCTAAGCTTTTTTCGACCGATGAAAAATCCCCTGAAAGATTTCAGGGGATTTTTAAAATTAAGCTTTTAAATTAGATGCAAGCGTCCAGCCAACAATGGTTGAGCCATCTTTCATACGATTCCAAACAGCTCCATCGACTGTTACTTCACGGTCAACAGTTAAAGTTTTACCTGCATATGCAGCAAGTGTTCCTTTTCTGTCAACAGGTTCAGGAACAGGTAATTGGTAATACTCACCATTTGTATTTTTCACTGTCCGCTTCACAGAGATAATTTTCTCCATAGAGGATTTATAGAAAACATTTAGTGAGTTATTGTTCACCCAACCAATTACTTTTCCATCGACACTAAATTGTGATGATGTAGTAGTGCCCACTTTGGCTTCTCTGATGAGCCGTAATTGCTTACCGGAATAGCTCGATAGATTACCAGCAGATGCGGCAGCAGCGGAACCGACAGGCGCAGAATAAATAGGTGTGTTTGCCGTTTTTACTCGAGCGTAAGCCCAGATGACATTATTGGAGGAAGCGGCAACTCCTAGGTTACTAGCCTTCGTCCAACCAACTAAATTCGATCCATCTTTCATACGTTGCCAAACTACGCCATCAACAGTTACTTCACGGTCAACAGTAAGGTCTTTGCCATACACGTTCTTCAAAGTTCCACGTTTATCTGCAGCTTCTGCAACAGGTAACATGTAGTAGCCTTCTCCTTGACTTGTGGCTTTAACCATTCGTTTTAGGGAAACAACCTTTTCATTCGCAGATTTGTAGAAGATATTAAGAGCAGAGTTGTTTACCCAGCCGATCACTTTTCCATCAACACTAATTTGCGAAGAAATGGTATTTCCGACTCTAGCTTGTCGAACAAGGCGCATTTGCTTACCGGAATAACTAGACAAGTTTCCTACAGAAACAGCTGTTGCAAAATCAACAGGGCCAGAATAAATGGTTGTGTTGGCTGTTTTCACACGAGCATAAGCCCAAATGATGTCATTTGTTGAGACGGTAAGTCCTAGATTGCTTGCTTTTGTCCATCCAGCAATAGCAGTTCCGTTTTTCATGCGATTCCAAACCACGCCATCAACGGTAACTTGTCGGTCGACTGTTAGCACTTTATTATAAAGATCTTTCAAAGTGCCCTTTTTATCAACCGGCTCAGCAACAGGCAACATGTAGTAACCATCGTTTTGATTTGCCGTTTTTACCATGCGATAGCCAGAGAGAGAGGTTTCGTTGGCTGTTTTATAAAAGATATCGAGTGAGTTATTGTTTACCCAGCCGACCACTTTTCCATCAACACTAATTTGTGAAGAAATGGTATTTCCGACTCTAGCTTGCCGAACAAGGCGCATTTGTTTACCAGAATAACTAGACAAGTTTCCTACAGAAACAGCTGTTGCAAAATCAACGGGTCCAGAATAAATGGTTGTGTTGGCTGTTTTCACACGAGCATAAGCCCAAATGATGTCATTTGTTGAGACGGTGAGTCCTAGATTGCTTGCTTTTGTCCATCCAACAATGGCTGACCCATTTTTCATACGATTCCAAACCACGCCGTCAACGGTAACTTGTCGGTCGACTGTTAGCACTTTATTATAAAGATCTTTCAAAGTGCCCTTTTTATCAACCGGCTCAGCAACAGGCAACATGTAGTATCCATCGTTTTGATTTGCCGTTTTTACCATGCGATAGCCAGAGAGAGAGGTTTCGTTAGCTGTTTTATAAAAGATATCAAGTGAAGCATTGTTTACATAGCCAATTACTTTTCCATCAACACTAATTTGTGAAGAAATGGTATTGCCAACTTTTGCTTCACGGACAAGGCGCATTTGCTTGCCAGAGTAACTAGAGAGATTACCAACAGATGTTGCTCCTTTTGCGCCAGTTGGTTTTGAGTAAATAACCGTGTTTGGTGTTTTCACACGAGCGTAAGCCCAAATTACTTTGTCATATTGAATAACGCCATTATTAATTTGATCATATTTTTCTTGGATGAGGGACATCATGCTGTTCCAATTGTAACCATATTGATTAAAGTAACCAATTGGATCGGTATGAGTGGTTCCACCAAGGTATTTGGTAACCGCATTGTGTGACCAAACGGTTCCTTTACCATCGCTTTCCGCACTGTCAACTTTCATATTGTATTTTGTAAGCAAATATGCCGAATAATACGCATAATTATTGATAGAACGAGCAAAATCGTCAAAAGTTTTGGAACGAACAAGCTCAAATTGGACAAACCGAGCATTGGCATACTGTCCGGCTCCCCAAACAGCATTATCAGTTGGGTGAATCTGAATAATACGAGATTTATCAACAAAAGTATGAACAAATGCATTTTGCCAATTTCCACTCATATAATCAATTTCATTTTGAATAGTGGAATTATTGTTCGCTGTTTCGTGCAATACGATTCCTTCAGGTTTCCCATAACCATTCCGATAGTTGAACTTCGGGAATTGGCTTTTTAACTGATATTCAATACTAGCCGTACTGAAGTTTTTAGATTTGATGTAGCTATTTACATCTGGATAACCAGCAGCTCGGAGCATAGGAACATCAGCTAATACATTCGTATCCGTCCCATCTTCAAATCCATCATTTTCTTCCGTTACTTTTCCTTCACGGATTGCTTGAGGAACATAAATAGATTGTTCATCCGCGGATTTTAAGTCATCCGTAGTATCGTGTGGCCGCGGGGTATTTACTTCATCAGCGGAGGCAACACTTGGAATGGCAACAAGGGCCAGCCCAGTTGCAAGAAATGCTGAATGTAGAAGTATTTTCAAATGTTGATCAACTCCTCTTTTTTTATTGTCGAAAAATGAAAAAAATTTCACTTTCTATTTCTATTATGACAATCCTATCTGGTAGCGTCAATATACCAATCGAAAATGATTCTTTTGGCTGGTAAAGTATTCAGTTTTTTCAAGGCGTTTAGCGAATATATAATATTTAACATAAAAAAAAGGGTATTTTTCAGGAAAGAAAATAGTTGATTTTAGGAAAAAAGTTGAGGGCGCAAAGCCCTAAAATTGACAGATGAATGTTTTTTTGTAGGAAACTAAAAAAAGTGAAGTGGGGGGATGAATGTGTTGAAAACAGCGATGATTATTTATAATCCAGCGGCGGGACAGAATAAGTTCCATAAAATTATGCCTGAGGTTGAACGATTATTAGTTCAAGCTGGTTATGAAGTAACATTAGTATCTTCAACAGAAGAGCCGGGAAGCATTACAAAAATAGCTTTTCAGGCAGCAAGTGAAGGGTGGCAAGCCATTATTGCCGCTGGAGGGGACGGAACTGTTAATGAGGTTGTTAATGGCATCATGCGTTCTAATAATCGACCAGTTTTAGGGATACTGCCGATTGGGACAACGAATGATTATGCCCGAGCACTTGGTTTCCAAAAAGATCCCATTCTGGCAGCAAAACAAATTGCTAAGCGCAACATTGTGAAAGTAGATATTGGAAAATGCAATCAAGATGAATATTTTATTAATAATGCAGCGATCGGTAAAATAACAGAAATTACATATGCGGTCTCTGAACAGAAGAAAAAACGTTTTGGGAGGCTGGCTTATCTTTTTGACGGGTTAAAGATGCTCCCTCAATTGAAATCTGTAGATGTGCAGATGGATTTTGATGGGGAAACATTTGAAGGGCCAATCTTACTGAGCTTTATCAATAACTCGCATACAGTTGGCGGACTGGAATCGCTTGTCAAGAAAGCGAAAATTAATGATGGCTATTTTGATCTGCTGATTTTAAAAAAGGTAAGTCCAGCCCGTTTGTTCTCGCTTTTTCTATTACTCAAGCGTGGAACACATCTGGAAAGCGATGATGTTATTTATCGGCGAGTCAAAAATGTTGAGATTACTGGGCGCACGCCTTTGAATTTCAGCTATGATGGGGTGTATGGTGGTGAGACTCCTTATACTGTTCAATGTTTGCATCAAGCCTTAGAGGTTTTTGCTGATCAAGATAAGTTGAAAAACGCTCCTTACTAACTGATAGTAGTAGGTTTTCAAAGTGATTAGGAGTAAAGCGTTTTCAGAAAATAATAGGTATTCTTTATGGTAAATTGCTCACAAATCTGTTATGATATTTTTGTTAGGGAAAAATAGCTGCCACTATTTTTCACGGCGGAAATTCAAATAAGTTAAGAAAACACCAAGTTTTCTTAAATTCCTGAGGGAGGAAATTGTATTATGCCTATCGTTAACATGACAGACATGCTGAACAAAGCATTGGCTGGAAAATATGCTGTTGGTCAATTCAACATCAACAATCTTGAATGGACACAAGCTATTTTGAAAGCTGCAGAAGCTGAAAAATCACCTGTAATTCTTGGTGTATCTGAAGGTGCTGCAAAATACATGGGAGGATTCAACACAGTTGTAAAAATGACTCAAGGGCTTGTAGAAGACTTGAAAATTACAGTTCCAGTTGCTATCCACTTAGACCATGGTTCAAGCTTTGATTCTTGTAAAGCTGCAATTGATGCAGGCTTCACATCGGTAATGATCGATGGTTCTCACCATCCAATTGATGAAAACGTAGCTATGACAAAAGAAGTTGTAGACTATGCACATCCAAAAGGTGTTTCTGTAGAAGCTGAAGTAGGAACTGTTGGTGGTACAGAAGATGGTGTTACTGGTGGAATTAACTATGCTGATCCACAAGAATGCTTACGCGTTGTGAAAGAAGCTGGTATCGATGCACTTGCAGCTGCACTTGGTTCTGTACATGGCCCTTACCACGGCGAACCAAAGCTAGGCTTTGACGAAATGAAAGAAATCTCCGAACTTACAGGTAAACCGCTTGTACTTCACGGTGGATCAGGAATTCCTGAACATCAAATTAAAAAAGCGATTGAACTTGGTCACAGCAAAATCAATGTTAACACTGAGTGCCAAATTGTTTGGACTGCAGCTGTTCGTGAAAAACTTGCTGCTGATAAAGATGTTTATGATCCACGTAAAGTTATCGGCCCTGGTGTCGATGCGATCATTAAAACAGTTACAGAAAAAATTCAAGAATTCGGTTCTAACGGAAAAGCGTAAGAACAATTTTAAATTTTTTAGGGAGAGGCGTTTGTACGTCTCTCCTTTTTTGTTTGCCTTGATTTAGGGAATTGTTTAACGGTCTGGAATAATGGTTATTGTGTTATATCGAAAAGGGTTGTAAAATAAAGCAGTTGGAAAAAAGTGATAGACACTTTAATTAAAGATTTAGATAAAAATCATTCTGAGGGCGTATGAAAAAGTGAGGATATGGCTTCATAATAGAGATATCCGAACAATAGGCTTTGGGATACATATATCGTGAATTATGCTATAATAATGAAACAGATATCCAGAGAACCAACATGGAGAGAGTAGGCGATAGTAATGAATATAGGGATCTTTACCGATACCTACAGTCCGCAAATCAGTGGGGTAGCGACTTCAATTGCCACCTTGGAAGAAGAGCTGAGACGAAGAGGACACAACGTATATATTTTTACGACGACCGATCCTAATGCTGATAGAGCAAGTGAAGAGGGACGTGTATTTCGTTTGCCAAGCATTCCTTTTGTGTTCTTTCCAGAGCGAAGAATCGCTATTGCAGGCATGAGTAAGTTTATTCGTCTTGTCGGAGAATTGAATTTAGATATTATTCATACACATACTGAATTTTCGCTAGGACTTTTAGGTAAAAAAATTGCGAAGAAATATTCGATTCCAATCATTCATACCTACCACACGATGTATGTGGATTATCTGCATTACATTGCTAAAGGCAAAATCTTAAAGCCAAATATGGTAAAGAGAATGACACGTTCTTTTTGTGAAAGTTATCAGGCACTCATTGCGCCAACGCAAAAAGTGCGTCATCATTTGGAAGATTGTGGTTTAAATAAATTAATTTACACAATTCCAACGGGTACAGATTTGCATTCGTTCGAACGTGCAGACGACGAGACCTTAGATGCGATCCGTTCTGAACTTGGCATTTCAAAAGAAGATCCGGTTATTTTGTCGCTAGGTCGTGTCGCTTATGAGAAAAATATTGATGCAATTCTAGAAGCTTTCCCGAAGGTTTTACAAGAGATTCCTAACGCGAAACTGGTGATTGTAGGAGATGGACCAATTAAGGCGGAACTCGAAGAAAAATCTGTAGAACTTGGGTTAGCCGATTCTGTGATTTTTACGGGTGCTGTTGAGTGGACCAAAGTTGGGAATTATTACCAGCTAGGCCATTTGTTTGTCAGTGCTTCGACAAGTGAAACACAAGGTTTGACCTATATCGAAGCTATGGCTTCAGGACTTCCAGTTGTTGCTAAACGTGATGAGAGCATTGAAGATTTTCTAATAGATGAAAAAACAGGTTTTTTATTTGATTCTGATGAAGAGTTAGCACCTCGTTTACTGTTTGTTTTGAAAAACCCGGGAAGGGCCAAACAAATTGCTCAAAATGGACGGAGCGAAGTCCTATGTTATTCGGCAGAGAACTTTGGTAAAACGGTTGAAGCTGCCTATATGGAAGTGATTGCGACCTACCAGTCGACAGAGAGAAAGCCAATTGATTTGAAGCCGACCCTTTTAAGAAGTAAGATGGCTTCGCAGGTTTTCTCATTAACATCAAACCCACACATCAGGAAAGGTAGGTCTAGTAGACGTGATTAAACTAACTATGCTGTCGTCTGCGGAAAAAGTTAAGGGACAAGGAGTTGCCTCTGCCTATCGTGAGCTAGTTAACCTTGTGTCCGAACACTTAAATGATAAGTTTGATCTTTCAATTAATACCTTTCGTAAAAGCGACATTACGCATTACCATACGGTAGATTTTCATTTCTATCTTTCGACATTTTTTAAGAAAAAGCGCGGAGTTCGGGTTGGCTATGTCCACTTTCTGCCAGAAACTTTGGAAGGAAGTTTAAAGCTACCTAAAATTGCCCGCGCTGTTTTTTTATAAATATTTGATTTCTTTTTATAATCGAATGGATCAAATTGTAGTGGTCAATTCGTCGTTTATACCGAAGCTTGAACAACACGGGATTGCTCGCGAAAAAATTCATTATATCCCTAATTTTGTCTCCAAAAAAACATTTTATCCAATGAAGAGCGAAGCGAAACAAGAAATTAGGAAAAAATATCAGATTGCCCCTGACAAATTTGTTGTGCTTGGAGTTGGACAAGTGCAGCATCGAAAGGGCGTACTAGATTTCATCGAAGTCGCACGTGCGCTCCCTGAAATTGAATTTGTTTGGGCAGGAGGATTTTCTTTCGGGAAAATCACGGCTGGTTACGAGGAACTCAAAGAAATTTATGACCACCCTCCAAAGAATGTAAAGTTTATTGGAATTGTCGATCGAACAGAAATGAATGATTGCTTTAACATGGCAGATGTCTTTTTCATGCCTTCTTATAATGAACTTTTCCCGATGGCGATACTCGAAGCGATGAGCGCGGATGTTCCAGTGCTTGTTCGGGATCTTGACTTATATAAGGATATTTTAACGGGATATTATGATGCTGCAAGTGACAATCAGGGATTCATTCAAAAACTGAGTGAATTAAAAGAGAATCGTTCTGATTATGACCGGCTTGTTCAAATGGCGAGAGCAGGTGCTGAATATTATTCAGAGGAGAGGTTGACTAAAATTTGGGATGACTTTTACCATCAATTAGTGAAGGAGTGAAAAGAGGCATGAGCAAAACTGCAAAACGAAACTGGCTCAATATTTTTTTGATTCTTGTGATTAGCATTGGTTTTTTAGTTTGGCAGTTTCGCGATGTCGATTTGAAAAAATTCTTCGAAGAGATGGATCGAGTTAACTTATGGTGGATCTTAGTAGCGTTCTTGTTCATGTTTTTGTATTGGCTATTCGAGGGCGTCGTTCTCCATAAAAGTGTAAAACCAAGTTTTAAGAAACAAAAGTTTTTTTCGTCTTTTCGTATTACAATGATCGGGCAATTTTTCAATACCATTACACCGATGCAGGCGGGCGGTCAGCCTGCACAGCTATACGCGCTGATCAAAAAAGGCATGGATATCGGATCTGCAAGCTCGGTTTTGCTATTTAAATTTATTATCTATCAAGCGATGATAGTTGTTAACTTTTTACTGGTTTTGATTTTTGGTTTTCACTATTTGATGACTGGAGCAGTTCCGCAAGTGAAATATCTTGTAGTAGTAGGCTTTTTGGTTCATCTTTTAGTGATCATCGCTTTAGTTCTTGTCAGCAAGAGTCGTGGCTTTACAACCAGATTGGTACATACACTTTTAAAGCCGGTCGGTTGGTTTTTGAAAAAAGAGCGGATGCTTAAAATAGAGGAAAGCATCGATGAAAAAATTGATACATTTCATGAAGAAAGTGGTCGAATCAGTAAGGATTGGCGACTCATATTATCAGCTAGTTTTTATACAACATTACAGTTATGGGTATACTTCGCGATTCCTTACTTTGTAATGCTAGGGTTAGGTGTTACAACTATGGGACTCTATATGGTGATTACATTTCATGCTTTCATCATGATGTTTGCAACAGTGATGCCAACCCCTGGCGGAAGTGGTGGAGCGGAATACACGTTTACGCTTATGTTTGCTCCGTTTCTTGGATCCGCTAAGTTACTTGCAGCTCTGATCTTATGGCGTATTGTCACGTATTATAGTTGTATCGTATTTGGGGCGGTTGCGTTAATGGTTCGAGATAATCGGCCTGAAACGAAAAAAAAAAACGGCGAGCGTTCAATTTAAAGAAAAGCTGTCCTAGAGGAGGATGGCTTTTTTACGGAGCAGAGTCTTGCATAAAAAACGGGTTTCAGCGATAATGAAGGAAGAAATTGAAAAGAAAGAAGGTTAGTCATGGCGAATCGATTGGTGATACAAGGCGGCAAAAAGCTTTCAGGGACTGTAACGATTGACGGGGCTAAAAATAGTGCTGTCGCTTTAATCCCAGCTGCAATCATGGCAGACTCAGAAGTTGTATTAGAGGGATTGCCAAATATTTCAGATGTTCATACACTCTATCAAATTATAGGGGAACTCGGTGGAAACGTTCGATATGATGAAAATCAAGCAATTATCGATCCAAGTGAGATTGTCGATATGCCACTTCCAAATGGCAATGTAAAAAAAACTTCGTGCTTCTTATTATTTAATGGGAGCACTTCTTGGTAAATTTAAAAAAGCAGTAGTGGGACTTCCGGGCGGTTGTTATCTTGGCCCTCGTCCAATTGACCAGCATATTAAAGGTTTTGAAGCACTTGGCGCAACAGTAACAAATGAACAAGGTGCTATTTATTTGCGAGCAGAAAAGCTTCGCGGAGCAAGAATTTATTTAGATGTCGTTAGCGTCGGGGCGACGATTAATATTATGCTCGCGGCAGTTTTAGCTGAAGGAAAAACGGTGATTGAAAACGCGGCAAAAGAGCCAGAAATTATTGATGTTGCCACTCTTTTGAATAATATGGGTGCAAATATCAAAGGAGCTGGGACAGATACGATTCGCATTCAAGGTGTCGAAAAGCTTTCGGGTTGCAAACACGCGATTATCCCAGACCGGATTGAAGCCGGGACGTATATGATTATTGCGGCAGCTGCTGGAGATGGGGTTAAAATTCAAAACGTTATTCCAGACCACTTAGAAGGGATTACAGCCAAATTAAGTGAAATGGGGGTACCCATTGAGGTTTCGGATGATTCTATTTATATTGGTGAAGCTAAGCAGTTGAGCAAGGTTGATGTGAAGACGTATGCGTATCCAGGATTTGCGACAGATTTGCAACAACCAATGACGGCGCTCCTTACCCAAGCAGAAGGAAGCGGTATCGTAACGGATACGGTTTATTCTGATCGCTTTAAGCAAATTGCAGAGTTGGAACGAATGGGTGGTAAATTTAAGCAAAGTGGTCGAAGTGTTGTGATTTATGGAAAAACACCACTAAAAGGGACAAAAGTGACAGCGACAGACTTACGCGCGGGAGCAGCTCTAATTATTGCGGGTCTTGTTGCAGAAGGAACGACAGAGATCCTTGAAATCGAACATATTGAACGCGGATATGGTAATATCGTTGAAAAATTGACAGCACTTGGTGCAGATATTCGTAAAGAATCGGGCGAGCCATCTATTTCTTGATAAATAAACGTTCGAGTCATCGACTTCTTGTGAACTATTTTAAACATAAAGGTGGTTAATTAATGGCAAATTTGTCCATGTCTTATCTAGAGAGTTTAACGATCAAAGAGATTTATGCGCTCGCTAAAGAACATAAAATTGCATATTACAGCAAACTGACTAAAAAAGAGCTAAGTTTTGCATTGCTTAAATCAAATGCAGAAAAAGAAGGGTTCTTTTTCATGGAAGGTGTGCTGGATATAATTCCGCAAGAAGGCTTTGGCTTTTTGCGACCAATCAACTATTCTGCTAGTTCAGAAGATATTTACATTTCTGCTTCGCAAATTCGACGATTTGACTTGCGCACGGGGGATAAAGTTTCTGGAAAGGTGAGACCACCTAAAGAAAATGAACGCTACTTTGGTCTGCTACATGTGGAAGCAGTAAATGGCGAGAACCCTGAGGTGGCAAAAGAACGAGTTCATTTCCCTGGGCTCACGCCACTTTATCCGAACCGACAAATTGATTTGGAAACTGGCCAGTATCCGCTTTCTATGCGAATGGTGGATATGATTTCTCCCATTGGGTTTGGACAACGTGGGCTGATCGTAGCTCCTCCAAAAGCTGGGAAGACGATTTTACTAAAAGAAATTGCCAATTCCATCACGGAAAATCATCCAGAAGCAGAATTGATTGTACTCTTAATTGATGAACGACCGGAAGAAGTAACGGACATTGAACGTTCAGTTTCTGCGGATGTGGCAAGTTCGACATTTGATGAAGTACCTGAAAATCACATTAAAGTGGCAGAACTTGTTTTGGAACGGGCGATGCGGCTTGCTGAACAAAAACGAGACGTCATTATTTTGATGGATAGTATTACTCGGCTTGCGAGAGCGTATAATCTTGTGATTCCTCCAAGTGGACGGACGCTTTCTGGTGGGATCGATCCAGCTGCTTTTCATAGACCTAAACGTTTCTTTGGCGCGGCGCGAAACATCGAAGAAGGCGGGAGCTTAACGATTCTTGCTACAGCGTTGATCGATACGGGTTCAAGAATGGACGATGTGATTTACGAAGAATTTAAAGGCACAGGAAACATGGAACTACATCTTGATCGTACACTTGCTGAAAGAAGATTGTTCCCAGCGATTGATATTAGACGTTCTGGAACACGAAAAGAAGAATTACTGCTTGCAAAAGAACGACTAGATCAACTTTGGAAAATTCGGAAAGTCTTGCCTGTGCAAGGCGATGCACTTGATATGTCAGAACGATTCATTCGCTATATGAAAAAGACGAAAACCAATCAAGAATTTCATGAATTATTGAATGAAGAAATGTTTAAAAAATAACTATTGCTTGTTTGCGCATCAGTTGTTATAATTATCATACTGTGTGTTTCTTGCAGTGAATTTCTCTGTTTCAGATGATTCAGGGCGAAGGAGTTGAAAAGAAATGAAGACTGGAATTCATCCTGATTACCGTCCAGTTGTTTTCGTTGATACTAGTACTGATTTTAAATTTTTGTCGGGTTCTACAAAGCCGTCAAATGACACAATCACTTGGGAAGATGGTAACGAATATCCGTTACTACGTGTCGAAATCTCTTCTGATTCGCACCCTTTCTATACTGGTAAACAAAAACATGCGACTGCAGACGGCCGTGTGGACCGCTTCAACAAAAAGTACGGACTCTAAAAAGTTCGCGCAAACGAAGCCTAATCATGAAGGAACAAATACATCTCTTCTTAGAGGTGTATTTTTTTTGATGTTTTAAAGCAGAATAGTCAGTAAAGTGGAAGAAATGTGAAGGTTCGAATAAGAGGGTTTACATCCTTGAATAATCGTGCGTATAATAAAGAAGAGATCGATACTTTTCAAAGGAGGTTTTCATGTGAAAGCAAAATTACAAGTAGGTGTGTTAGGATTTGGCACCGTGGGAAGCGGCGTTATTCGTATTCTAAAAGAACACCAAGAAAAAATTAGCCAAGTGACGGGCTATGATATCACCGTAAAGAAAGTACTTGTACGCGATTTAGAAAAGAATCGCCGTTACGAGGCAGAAGGTTTTACCTTAACAACCGAACCAAAAGACGTGCTAGATGATCCAGAAATCGCTGTTATTGTAGAAGTAATGGGCAGCATTACAACCGCACATCATTACATTTTGCATGCACTGAAAGCAGGGAAAAGTGTTGTAACCGCAAATAAAGATTTAATTGCTATTCACGGAGATGAACTCGTAGCAGTGGCGCAAGAAAACCACTGCGATTTATTTTATGAAGCGAGTGTAGCAGGTGGGATCCCCATTTTGAGGACGATTGTGAATAGCCTAGCTGCGGATAGAATTAAAAAAGTTTTAGGGATCGTAAACGGGACGACAAACTACATGCTAACGCAAATGACGGCCTCCAATAAAAGTTATGAGGAAGCTTTGCAAGAAGCACAGGATCTGGGTTTTGCTGAGGCTGATCCAACGAGTGACGTAGACGGAATTGATGCGGCTCGCAAAATGGTTATTTTAACGAGACTTGCCTTTGGAATGAATGTAAACCTGGACGATGTGAAAACTAAAGGGATTCGTGGCATTTCTCAAAAAGACATTGCAATCGCTTCGCAGCTTGGCTATAGAGTGAAATTAGTTGGACAAGCCGAGGAAATTGATAATACAGTTGATGTTGCGGTCGGTCCAGTACTTCTTCCAAAGGCGCACCCACTTTCTGGCGTAAGTGATGAAAATAATGCCGTTTTTGTAACTGGAGCAGCTGTTGGAGAAACAATGTTTTATGGGCCCGGGGCTGGCGAAATGCCAACCGCAACGAGTGTCGTAAGCGATTTAATCACAGTGGCTAAAAATACCAAACTTGGAACGATAGGGAACGTGTTTAATCGTTTTGTCCATGAAACAAAGTATACACCGGCAGAGAAAGTTTTTTCGAAATATTACTTCCGGATGCAAATGAATGATAAAACAGGGACGTTTTTAAAGTTAACGAAAATATTTGCTGATGCAGGTGTTAGCTTTGATAAAATCTTGCAGGAACCAAATGATAAACATACGGCAACGGTAGTGATTATTAGTCATGCTGCAAGTCGAAATCAAATTGACGAAGCTGTACGCGGCGTGAATGCGGAACCTGAGATGCGCCTTATTACACAGTACGCGGTCGTGGAGGGATAAAGATGTACAAAGGTTTACTAGAGACATATAAAGATGATCTGCCAATTACAGAAGCGACACCTCTCCTCTCGCTATCAGAGGGAAATACGCCTCTCATTCCACTTCTTCACTTGTCAGAAGAGCTGGGCGTTGAACTTTACGGCAAATTTGAAGGGCTGAATCCGACCGGCTCGTTTAAAGATCGGGGAATGGTAATGGCTGTTGCAAAAGCGAAAGAAGCGGGAGCAGAAGCAGTTATTTGCGCATCGACAGGAAACACATCGGCTTCTGCTGCAGCTTATGCGGCACGTGCAGGCATGAAAGCTTATATTGTAATTCCAGACGGCAAAGTAGCTCTTGGAAAATTAGCACAAGCTGTCATGTATGGTGCAGATATTATTGCGATTGCAGGAAACTTCGATCAAGCCTTAGACGCCGTGCGAGAACTTGCGGAAACAGAAGCTGTTACCCTTGTCAATTCAGTAAACCCATTCCGTCTTGAAGGGCAAAAAACGGCGGCTTTTGAAATTTGTGAAGATCTGGGAAAAGCCCCTGACATACTTGCTATCCCAGTAGGTAATGCCGGCAATATCTCCGCTTACTGGAAAGGCTTCAAAGAATGGAATGACAAACATGGAACTGGTCTTCCAGAAATGCACGGCTTTGAAGCAGAAGGAGCAGCGGCCATTGTGAAAGGTGAGCGAATCGAAGCGCCTGAAACGATCGCAACGGCCATCCGGATTGGGAATCCGGCCAGCTGGAAGCTGGCCGAGGCGGCACGTGATGAATCGGGTGGCGCCATCACGGCTGTTTCGGATGAAGAAATTATCGAGGCATACAAGCTTGCAGCCGCACGCGATGGTGTCTTCATTGAACCAGGATCGGCCGCTTCACTTGCGGGTGTTATCAAGAGTTTGAAGGAAGGGCGCATCAAGCGGGGCTCGAAAGTGGTTTGTGTCTTCACTGGGAATGGCTTGAAAGACCCAGATACAGCTATGGATGTACATGCTTTTGATATTGCGCATATCGAAACAATTGATGCGATGCGAGATCATTTGCGAAACGGAGTGAAAGTCTAATGCGCATCCGAGTCCCAGCAACAACAGCGAATCTTGGACCTGGTTTTGATTCTTGTGGACTTGCGCTTGATTTATATTTGACGCTTATTGTTGGTGAAGAAAGTAAAGCTTGGCGGATTGAGCACCAACTTCCGGATGAAATTCCGACAGATGAAACCAATATGGTCATTCAAGTGGCTAAAAAGGTGGCACCTAATCTTAAGTCTCGCCACTTGATCATGGAATCGGATATCCCGCCAGCAAGGGGGCTTGGTAGCAGTTCAGCTGCAATTGTTGCCGGAATTGAGCTGGCTAATCAACTTGCAAAACTTGGTCTTTCGAGTGAAGCGAAGGTGAGGCTTGCTGCAGAATTTGAAGGTCATCCTGATAATGTTGCCCCCGCTATTTTGGGAGGGCTCGTCGTTTGTAGCAAGCAGCCAGATCGAGATTATTATGTACAGCATGCTTTTCCAGATGCGGCGATCTTGGTTGTTATCCCAAAAGTAGCTTTGCTTACAAGTGAAAGTCGCGCGGTGCTACCACGCGTGCTTTCGTATGCGGATGCGGTTCGAGCGAGTAGTGTAGCTAATGTGATGGTTGCAGCTCTTATGGCAGGCGATTTACGACTTGCTGGTGAAATGATGGAACGCGACTTGTTTCATGAGAAATGCCGGGAGAAGCTTGTCCCACACTTAAGTGTGATTCGAAGTAAAGTAGCCGAGTTTCATGGGTATGCGGCGGTTCTTAGTGGGGCGGGACCAACTGTGCTCGTGCTTGCGCCACATGATGTGAGTGAAGCGTTAAGGCGAGAACTGAGCGTGCTTGATTTGGAAGCGGAAGTGAAGGCGCTTCGCACGGAGCATAATGGGGTGCGCGTTTTTGAGTGAAATAAAGTGATAAAGGAAGCCCGGCCAAAAGTAGCCGAGCTTCTTTCTTTAAGCAAAATCGAAATTTCTTGCTTCCCTATCCAATTTTTTTAGGGACTGTGGTAGAATAGGAAAAGAGTTTTAGAAAAGAGGGTATGGATTTATGGCACAGTTATTTTTTCGTTATGGTGTGATGAACAGTGGGAAAACGATTGAAATTTTGAAAGTAGCACATAATTATGAGGAACAAAATAAGCCGGTTGTGATTTTTACGTCTGGTATTGATAATCGTGACCAGGTGGGTGTTGTTTCAAGTCGAATTGGCTTAAAACGGGATGCGATTCCGGTTTTTTCTGATACGAATATTTTTGAACAGGTAAAGGCGATTGAACCACGCCCTAGTTGTGTTCTGCTAGATGAATCACAATTTCTTGAGAAACACCATGTCTTTCAACTTGCGCATATTGTGGATGAGCTTGGGATTCCTGTTATTGCTTATGGACTAAAAAATGATTTCAGGAATGAGTTGTTTGAAGGATCGAAATATCTGTTGCTGTATGCAGATAAAATTGAAGAAATGAAGACTATTTGTTGGTTTTGCGCGAAAAAAGCAACAATGGTTTTGCGTGTTGATGAAGAAGGAAAGCCTGTCTATACAGGAGAACAAATTTTAATTGGCGGAAATGACCAGTATTATCCGGTTTGCAGAAAGTGTCATGCGCATCCGCCAATCGATCAATGAAAGGTGAGGGATGAAATCAATGTATGATCGTTTGCAAGCGGTTGAGAACCGCTATGATGAACTAAATGAGTTATTAAGCGACCCGGAAGTAGTTGCGGATGCAAAAAAATTGCGTGATTTATCAAAAGAACAATCTAGTATCGCAGAAACGGTGGAAACGTATCGTCACTATAAAGAGGTAACCTCTGGCATTGATGAAACGAAGGAGCTTTTGTCTGAAAAACTGGATGATGAGATGCGTGAACTTGCGAAAGAAGAGCTAAGTGGTCTGCAAGAAGAAAAAGCGGAGCTGGAAGAAAAATTAAAATTGCTTCTTGTACCGAAAGATCCCAATGATGATAAAAATGTTATCATGGAAATTCGTGGTGCAGCAGGCGGCGATGAAGCCGCTCTTTTTGCGGGAGATTTGTTCCGGATGTACAGTCGATATGCAGAGTCACGTGGCTGGAAGGTTGATGTGATGGATGCAAGCCCAACAGGAATCGGTGGTTACAAAGAAATTATCGTGATGATAAATGGAGCGGGGGCGTTTTCGCGCTTGAAATATGAGAATGGGGCTCACCGTGTGCAGCGGGTTCCAGAAACGGAATCGGGCGGACGGATTCACACGTCTACGGCAACGGTTGCTATTTTGCCGGAAGCAGAAGATGTAGAAGTGGATTTACAGGATAAGGATATTCGTGTGGATACTTTTGCTTCAACTGGTGCTGGCGGACAAAGTGTTAATACGACAATGTCGGCTGTAAGGCTTACGCATATTCCAACGGGGATTGTTGTCTCGATGCAAGATGAGCGCTCTCAAATCAAGAATAAAGAAAAAGGCGATGAAAGTCTTGCGTGCTCGGGTTTATGATAAATTCGAGACAGAAGCACGCGAAGAATATGATGCGAACCGGAAATCGGCAGTTGGGACGGGTGACCGTTCTGAGCGAATTCGGACATACAACTATCCTCAAAACCGAGTGACCGATCACCGGATTGGTTTGACGATTCAAAAACTCGATCAAATTATGGAAGGCAAGTTGGATGAAATCATTGATGCGCTTATTTTAGAAGATCAGACAAGTAAATTGGAGCACTTAAACGATGCCGAATAAGCAAACAATCGGTACAATTCTTCATGAAGCGGCTCAAATTTTAAAAGAGCGGAACTTGGATTTGAATGCAGCAGAGATTTTACTTGAAACGAGGCTCGGGCTAAAAAGAACAGAACTTTGGTCGAGCTTTGACCGCATTTTAGAGGAAAAGCATGAGCTTCAGTTTAAGGCGGACTTTGATCGTTACTTAAATGGCGAACCTGTGCAGTACATTTTGAACATTGCCCCGTTTTATGGGTACGACTTTTATGTAGATCAAAATGTATTAATTCCGCGACCTGAAACAGAGGAACTCGTCTTGCTGTGCGAGCAGTTTCTAAAGAAAAATAAACAAAAAACAGTACTTGATGTTTGCACAGGAAGTGGCATCATTGCGATTTCTTTAAAGAAACTTTTTCCAGAGCTGGAGGTTTTTGCTTCGGACATTTCAGCTGGCGCACTGGCTGTTGTGCGAAAAAACAGTTTAGCACTTGATGCCCCGGTGACTTTGGTTGAGACTGATTTGCTGGATGCTTTTAAGCACGAGGGACAAACTTTTGATATCGTTGTTGCGAATCCCCCTTATATTGCTGAACGCGAGAAACAAGAGATGTCAGCCTACGTTCTTGCGAACGAACCAGAGCTAGCTCTTTTTGCGGAAAAAAATGGCTTAGCAATTTACGAGCGCCTTATAAAGGACTTGCCTCATGTGCTGAATGATAGATTCTTAGTGGCAGTTGAAATTGGTTATACGCAAGGGGGAAGCGGTGCAAGCCTTATTTACATCGACCTTTACAGAAGCGAAGACCTATATTCACCGAGATATCAATCAAAAAGATCGCATTGTAGTTTGTTCGAATTTGTTAAATTGAGACATTGACTGAGGAGTCGTGTCTTTTTTTTGTAGCGTACCACGCATCAGTTTGTGGATAACTTCTTGAGAAAATGAGTTCAAAAATGTAAATTATTCTTTTTAAGGCAGTCTGAAACAGGGTTTGGGACAGATATCCACAAATCCACATTAAGTTATCCCCAAGGAACAAGTTATTATCCACAATCTGGGGATAACTTTTTAGCCACAAAAGATTGTAAAACGAGTGGGAAAGAAGTTAGAATAAGACAAGAAGGCGAAAAAAGGAGTATAAAAGATGGAAACAAAACTTTGGAATATTGATCAAGGAAAAGAAATCTATCAGGAAGCAGCAGAATTGCTTCGTTCTGGAGAGACAGTGGCCTTTCCAACAGAAACGGTTTACGGCCTTGGTGCTGATGCGACAAATCCAGATGCGGTCAAGCAAATTTATGAAGCGAAAGGTCGTCCATCCGATAATCCATTAATTGTTCATATTGCAGATGCTAAACAAATGCAGGAGTTTATCGCCGAGGTTCCTGAAAAGGCGGAGAAACTAATGGAAGCCTTTTGGCCAGGACCGCTTACGCTGATTTTACCAATTAAACCCGGAGTGCTTGCAGAAAGTGTCACGGCGGGCCTAAAGACAGTTGGGGTTCGGATGCCCGTTCATCCTGTTGGCTTGGAGCTACTACGGATTACGAATCGGCCGATTGCTGCTCCCAGTGCCAATCGCTCTGGACGTCCAAGTCCGACAACTGCTCGACACGTAGAAGAAGATTTGAGTGGACGGATTTCAGCGATCATTGATGGAGGAAGCACTGGTGTTGGTCTCGAATCAACTGTGCTGGACGTGACTTCTGATACACCAGTGATTTTGCGGCCAGGTGGTGTTTCAACGGAGCAAATTGAGGAAGTTATTGGAGAAGTTCGTTCTGCTCGAAACATCCCGAAAAAAGAAGAAGTCCCGAAAGCGCCGGGAATGAAATATACACATTATGCACCTCTTGCGCCGGTTTATCTCGTTGAAGGGGGAGCTGCCTTTTGGGATAAACAAATCAAGCGTGGCCTTGACCGAGGTGAGAAAGTAGGATTGCTACTTTCGGATGAGCTCGCGGCGGAAATTCGAGAGCCGGTAATGAAAATTAAAATTGGGAGCCGGGCTCAGATGGACGAAATTGCAAGGCGTTTGTATGATGGATTGCGATTGTTTGACCACACGGATACGACTTTGATACTCGCAGAAACGTTCTCAAAAGATGGAATTGGGGACGCGGTGATGAACCGACTTGAGAAAGCCGCGGGAAATAAATATTTAAATGAAACAAGTGAATTACCGCGATGAATGTGCTAATAATTTGTACGGGGAATACTTGTCGCAGTCCGATAGCAGAAGGAATTCTTCGAGCGGCTAGGCCAGATATCTTGGTTCGTTCGAGAGGACTGAATGCGGAAGAAGGTGCTCCGCTTTCAACTGGAGCGAGGCAAATTTTACAGGACAAGGGGCTTTTGTTTTCTCATGAAGCCCATTTACTTCACCAAGAAGACTTAATGTGGGCGGACAAAATTTTTGTGATGACCTCGGCTCAGTTAGCCTTGCTTCGGTCGGTTTTTCCTGCAGAAGAAAAGAAAATGGCGCTTATTTCACCAGACGACGAGGATGTTTTTGACCCATTTTCTGGTGGAACAGCGGAGTACCAAGCTGCTTTTAGTGCCTTAGAAACGGCTGTTTCCGAACGCTTTCTATAAGTGAAAGTGTTCACTTTCTAAATTTACTAAAAAGTCTTACAAAACGCTTGCTTTTTATTTTTTTTTTGCGTAATGATAGAGATAATTGAAATGAAGAATTCGACAAAGAACAAAAAAATAGGAGGTTGGGTGTATTGGTTTATCTGCAAAAAGGAGATACTGAGGTTTTTAATGCAATTCACTTGGAACTCGGAAGACAAAGAAATAACATTGAGCTAATCGCATCGGAAAACTTTGTAAGTGAACAAGTTCTTGCAGCTATGGGATCTGTCTTGACCAACAAATATGCGGAAGGGTATCCGGGACGGCGATATTATGGCGGGTGCGAATATGTTGATATTGTTGAAAACTTGGCAAGAGACCGAGCAAAAGAGCTTTTTCATGCGGATTATGCCAATGTTCAGCCTCACTCAGGAGCGCAAGCTAATATGGCTGTTTATCAAGCGGTGCTTTCACCTGGGGATAAAGTTCTCGGTATGAATTTAGCGCATGGTGGGCATTTGACGCACGGGAGTCCTGTGAATTTTAGCGGTGTGCTATATCATTTTGAGGAATACGGCGTTGACCCTGAATCGAAACAAATTGATTATGATGAAGTCCGGAAAGTAGCGCTTCAAACGAAACCAAAATTAATTGTAGCGGGAGCAAGTGCTTATCCACGGGCAATTGATTTTGCGAAGTTTCGCGAAATTGCTGATGAGGTGGGCGCGCTTTTCATGGTTGATATGGCTCATATTGCCGGACTTGTTGCTGCGGGTCTTCATCAAAACCCTGTAGAGTACGCAGATTTTGTCACAACGACAACGCATAAAACGCTTCGAGGTCCTCGAGGCGGAATGATTCTTGCAAAAGAAAAATGGGGACAAAAAATTGATAAAGCTGTCTTTCCGGGGATCCAAGGTGGACCACTCATGCATATTATTGCGGCAAAAGCAGTAGCCTTTGGTGAAGCCTTACAACCTGAATTCAAGGAATATCAAGCTCAAATTATTAAAAATGCGAAACAGTTAGCTGTGACTTTACAAGAAAATGGGGTTGATGTGTTAACGAATGGAACAGATAATCATTTGCTATTGATTGATTTAAAAGCGCTAGGCATTACGGGGGAAAGATGCAGAAATAGCGCTTGATTCTGTTGGTATTACAGTGAACAAGAATTCCATTCCGTTTGAAACGGAAAGTCCGTTTGTAACAAGTGGGATTCGTGTTGGGACGGCGGCCGTAACAACACGAGGATTCGACGAGGAAGCAATGGTTAAGGTTGGGGAACTTATTGCTAAAGTGCTGCATCATTTGAATGAGCAAGCTATTTTAGATGAGATACAAGCAGAAGTGATGAGCTTTATGCAAAATTATCCGTTATATGAAGATATGTAAAAAGAGAAACAAGGTAGAGAAGTTTATTTTCTATCTTGTTTTTCTATGAAGACGATTTTTTCTGTTGCACTTGAGCTGTCTTCTGATACAATTAAGAAGAGAAATTTCGATATGAAAAAGGAGCGGAACGGAAATGTCAGAAGTACATGTAACAAGTCATCCATTAATTCAACACAAGCTAACTATTCTTCGCGATAAAGAAACAGGGACGAAAGCATTTCGTGAACTTGTCGATGAAGTAGCCACTTTAATGGCGTATGAAATTACTCGTGATATGGAACTCGAAGAAACAATGGTCGAAACACCTATTCAAAAAACAAAAGCGAAGTCACTTGCAGGGAAAAAGGTCGGTGTTGTTCCTATTTTGCGTGCAGGTCTTGGAATGACAGACGGAATCTTAAAATTGATTCCTGCGGCAAAAGTTGGACATGTTGGGTTATACCGAGATCATGAAACGCTTGAACCTGTCGAGTACTTTGTGAAACTTCCTTCTGACGTTGAAGAAAGACTTTTCATTGTTGTTGACCCCATGCTTGCAACGGGTGGTTCAGCAATTATGGCAATCGATTCACTTAAAAAACGCGGTGCGAAAAATATGAAATTTATGTGCCTAGTAGCGGCTCCAGAAGGTGTTAAAGCCCTTCAAGAAGCACATCCAGATGTAGATATTTATATTGCAGCGCTTGATGAAAAACTAAACGAAGACGGATACATTATCCCCGGCTTGGGAGATGCGGGCGATCGTTTATTCGGAACAAAATAGAAGAGGTTGAGGGATATGGCAAAAATTAAAGTGATGAGTGTTTTTGGGACAAGGCCTGAAGCAATTAAAATGGCACCACTCGTCCATGCACTTAAGGAAAATTCGGATCGGTTCGAGTCGGTTGTAGTCGTAACGGCGCAGCATCGAGAAATGCTTGATCAGGTTATGCAGATTTTTAATATCGAAGCAGACATAGATTTAGATATTATGAAAGCGGGTCAAACGCTAAGTGATATAACATCACGAGTTTTATCTGGTTTAGTCGAAACAATCAAGCAGGAACAACCAGACATTGTGCTTGTCCATGGAGACACGACAACAAGCTTTGCTGCTGGCTTAGCTTCGTTTTATGAACAAACAGCAATCGGGCATGTGGAAGCAGGGCTAAGAACATGGAATAAGTACTCGCCGTTTCCTGAAGAAATGAACCGCGAACTTACAGGGGTTTTAGCTGATCTGCACTTTGCGCCAACGGATACGGCAAAAGAAAATTTACTGCGTGAAAATAAGAAGGCGGAGACCGTTTTTGTAACGGGAAATACAGCAATTGATGCATTAAAAACAACAGTACAGGAAGACTATTCACATCCGATTTTAGATGCCTTGGGGGATCATCGTTTGATTTTAATGACAGCTCACAGACGGGAAAACCTCGGCGAACCGATGCAAGGAATGTTCGAAGGTGTGCGTAAGATTGTTGAAGAGCGCCCGGATGTTGAACTCGTTTACCCGATGCATAAAAATCCTGCTGTAAGAGAAAAGGCTCTCAGCATTCTTGGCGGACACGATCGAATTCATTTGATTGAGCCATTAGATGCGATTGACTTCCATAATTTCTTGAAAAAATCTTACTTAGTTTTTACCGATTCAGGCGGTGTACAAGAAGAAGCGCCAGGAATGGGGGTTCCGGTCTTGGTTTTACGTGACACAACTGAACGGCCGGAAGGTGTGGAAGCTGGGACGTTAAAATTAATCGGTACTCAAAAAGAAGCTTTAATTAGCGAAGCTTTATTGTTACTTGATAACCCAGCAGAGCATCAGAAAATGAGTCAAGCAAGTAACCCATATGGAGACGGGGAAGCGTCTAAGCGAATCCTTGAAGCGATTTCTTCTTATTTTAACGATACAGAACGACCAGCGGATTTTAAAACAAATTGATGTAAACAGGCAGTTATCCAGTAAGGAGACTGTCTGTTTCTTTTTCGGTTAAATGAAAACGCCTTATTATTACATGTTTATTACATAAGGGATTAAGGGTAGAGCTTTTTTGTAACATGTGATAATATGTTCAATGTTATCAATCAAATGGACCTAGAAACGTACTTTCATTCATCAAGGGATAGAGCGCTGCAATGCATTCTTTTATTCCCGCCGGCAAAAATTGCTGACAGAAATAAAGTTGCGGCTTTGAAGGGGACTATCAATCGGGGAGTGAAAGAACTGCTTTTGTGTTCTTTTTCAGTAGAAAAGTGCTTTCAAATTCTCGATTTTAAAGAAATGAGAGCCTTTTACAATTGTGAAAGGCTTTTTATTTTCTTAAGTTTGTGAAATCGTATACTTGTTTTTTGAGTAGGCTTTTCTAAGTATCGGAGGTGTTTATGGAAACGAACTTGAGCTATGGATTTCATGTGATAAGCCTTTACAAAAAAAGTAAACAAAAAAAACAATCAAATGTTTTCTGAACACCTGAGAAATGTGATACTATAAGAACGTAGGCGCAGAATGAAATGTGGTACGATATTGACTTTTATCTTTTCACTGTTGTATTCTAGAAAGGACACGGTGTTAAGGCTTTCATTAGTGGAAGAAGAGGGATAGAAGGTTCTAGGTGTGTCGTATTTCACAAAGTTTAGCTGCTCACTCCGATTAAGTTTGCAATTTTGCAAGTGAGACGATTGGCATGTATGAAAAAGAAAGGACGGCATCAAATGTTAGAGTCGCTAATAGGAATGTATCATCGCCATCAAAAGTATCTCATGGTATTTATTGGAGTTTGTCTTGTAGGCTGGTTTCTTACGCCATATGTACATATCTTCTTAGGTCTGAAACTTGGTCTAATCGTAGGTTGGTTTAATTACTGGCTACTTATGAGACGAACGCAAGCGATGACAAAGGCTCTTGCAGAAAACCGAAACTTTTACGGTATCGGGACTGTTGCAAGAATGGGAAGTGTCCTACTTGCGACAATTATTGCCACTCAGCTCCCTGAGTACTTTCATGTTTACAGTATGCTTACTGGCTTAGGAATTGCTTATGCTGTTATTTTCTTGGACTTTATACTGTATTCCTTATATCGGAGAAAAAAGTTAACAAAAAGAGAGGGGTGAACCAAATTGGAAGAAAACTTTCCCATAGTCCATTTTCTAGGTTTGGATTTTAACCTTTCCAATCTAGTGATGATTACTGTTACATGTGTGATCGTACTTTTGATCGCTATTCTTTGTACCCGCAATTTAAAACGCCGCCCGGCTGGGAAGCAAAATTTTATTGAATGGGTCATGGACTTTGTTCGCGGTATCATTGGTAGTAATATGGACTGGAAAACTGGAGGAAGATTTCATGTTTTAGGGATTACGCTAATTATGTATATTTTCGTAGCGAACATGCTCGGTGTTGTTACATCTGTTGCAGTTCACGATGAAGTTTGGTGGCGTTCACCCACAGCGGATCCGATTGTAACATTAACACTTGCCATTATGATACTTGCGCTTACTCATTATTATGGTGTCAAGATGCGCGGATTCAAACATTATTTCATGGGAACATATTTGAGCCCGATGAAATTCTTATTCCCGTTAAAAGTAGTTGAGGAGTTTGCTAATACGCTAACACTTGGCTTACGGCTTTACGGAAACATTTTTGCTGGTGAAGTTTTACTTTCTATTATTGCGACTCAGCTTGCACACATCAACATTTTTACAGGCGTACTCGCAATCATTCCAGCACTCTTATGGCAAGGGTTCTCCGTATTCATCGGTGCTATCCAAGCATATATTTTCACCATGTTGACAATGGTTTATATGTCACACAAAGTTAGTGATGAACATTAAGCTTTAATAAATTGAAACAAATTAAACAGGAATTTTAAGGAGGATATTAAATTATGTCTTTAGGTGTTATTGCAGCTGCAATCGCAGTAGGGTTAGGTGCACTTGGTGCAGGTATTGGTAATGGTCTTATTGTTTCAAAAACTGTTGAAGGTGTTGCTCGTCAACCAGAAGCTCGTTCGATGCTACAAACGATCATGTTTATTGGTATTGGTTTAGTTGAAGCCCTTCCAATCATCGCTGTTGTTATCGCGTTCATGGTTCTAAATAAGTAATTAAAACCACGAATCGCGAAGTGATCGGGGTTTTTCCCCGTTTCTTGAAATATAATTTAGTTTTAGCGAATGTTTGGAAAGGAGTGAAACAGGCGTGTTACAACCACATTTAGTAGTAGGTTCTGCTTTTACAATAGGCGATAGTCTATTTACACTCTTTACTTTCGCACTTTTATTAGTACTGATCCGCATTTTTGCTTGGAAGCCACTAATGAATGTCATGAAAGAACGTGAAGAGCATATTGCTTCCGAAATTGATTCGGCAGAAGAAAGCCGTTCACAAGCTGAAAAACTTCTTGATGAACAACGTGAAGTTTTAAAACAAGCTCGTGTGGAAGCACAAACAATGATTGAAAATGCTAAGCAGCTTGGTGAAAAAGAGCGTGAAGAAATTATTAAAACAAGCACGTTCCGAATCAGAACGCCAAAAAGAAGAAGCGAAAAACGAGATCGTTCGCGAAAAAGAAGAGGCTATTTCGGCTCTTCGTGAGCAAGTCGGCTCCTTATCTGTTCTGATTGCCTCTAAAGTAATCGAAAAAAATCTGGATGAAAAAGCACAAAACGATCTCATTCAAGATTATATCGAAAGGCTAGGCGATGACAAATGAGTAAAGATTTAGAAGTCGCAAGCCGTTACGCTACAGCCATTTTTCAAGTGGCTGAGGAGAAAAACCAAATTCATGAATTTGGTGAAGAGCTCTCCGCAATTAAACAAGCTTTAATTGAAAATGAGAATTTTGTAAAACTACTTGAAAATCCAACTCTTACAACAGAGCAAAAAAAGAATCTTGCTGGTTCTGTGTTTAAAGATGTGAATGAAACGCTTCGGGACTTTATCTTCTTACTGATTGACCGCGGGCGTGAAGATTACTTGATAGCTATTGCTGATCTTTATAAAGAACGAGTGAATGATTTGGAAGGAATTGCTGAGGCAGATGTTTACTCAGTTATTCCACTTTCAGATCAAGAAAAAGAATCACTTTCTGCTGTATTTGCCAAGAAGTTGGACAAAAAGAAGCTTCATATTCACAATCATATCGATAAATCGCTTATTGGCGGAGTTCGTGTCGTGATTGGAACTCGCATTTATGATGACAGTTTAAAAACGAAATTAAAGAACATGGAACGGCAAATTAAAGCTTAGTTCCCGTTTTTTTAAGGGGTGAAATTGATGAGCATTAAGGCTGAAGAAATCAGTTCCATTATAAAGCAGCAGATCGAAAACTATCAAAGTGATTTGGAAGTAAGTGAAGTAGGTACAGTTACTTATATCGGTGATGGGATCGCGCGTGCACATGGACTTGATAATGCAATGGCCGGAGAACTATTAGAGTTCTCAAATGGTGTAATGGGAATGGCACAAAATTTAGAAACAAATGATGTAGGTATCATCATTTTAGGCCCTTACACGGAAATTCGTGAAGGTGATGAAGTTCGTCGTACAGGGAAAATCATGGAAGTACCTGTTGGAGAGGCTCTTATCGGGCGTGTTGTTGATCCACTTGGTCAACCAGTTGATGGCTTAGGTGCTGTTGAGACGACCAAAACTCGTCCTATTGAAGCAGTAGCTCCTGGTGTAATGCAACGGCAATCTGTTTCTGAACCGCTACAAACGGGGATTAAGGCAATTGATGCATTAGTGCCAATTGGTCGTGGACAACGTGAGTTAATTATTGGTGACCGTCAAACAGGTAAAACATCTGTTGCGATTGATACTATTTTAAATCAGGCTGACCAAGATATGATTTGTATCTATGTTGCAATAGGTCAAAAAGAATCCACTGTTCGTACAGCAGTAGAAACTCTTCGTAAGTATGGTGCACTTGACTACACAATCGTTGTGACGGCAGCAGCTTCACAACCAGCACCTTTACTTTATCTTGCTCCATATTCTGGTGTAGCAATGGGTGAAGAATTCATGTATAACGGAAAGCATGTGTTGATCGTTTATGATGACCTATCAAAACAAGCGGCTGCTTACCGTGAACTTTCCTTGCTTCTTCGTCGTCCTCCAGGTCGTGAAGCTTATCCAGGGGATGTTTTCTACTTGCATTCTCGTCTTTTAGAACGTGCTGCCAAACTAAGTGATGCGCTTGGTGGGGGCTCGATTACCGCACTTCCATTTGTTGAAACACAAGCGGGCGATATTTCTGCCTATATTCCAACAAATGTAATCTCCATAACTGACGGACAGATTTTCTTGCAGTCTGATTTATTCTTCTCTGGGGTTCGTCCAGCGATTAATGCTGGTTTATCTGTATCACGTGTTGGTGGTTCTGCACAAATCAAAGCAATGAAGAAAGTGGCTGGTACACTACGGCTTGATCTTGCTGCATATCGTGAACTTGAATCATTCTCACAATTTGGATCTGATTTAGACGCGGCGACACGTGCAAAACTCGAAAGAGGGAAACGCACAGTTGAAGTGTTAAAACAAGATTTACACAAACCTTTAAAAGTTGAAAAACAAGTACTCATTCTTTATGCACTTGTTCATAATTATTTAGATGACATCCCAGTTCATGATGTCTTACGCTTTGAATCTGAAATGAATACGTGGTTTGATCATAATCATGCAGAATTACTAGACGAAATTCGAACTACAAAATCTCTTCCAGATGAAGCGAAATTGGACAGTGCGCTGGATGAATTTAAAAATACTTTTGTTCCTAGTGAGGAAAAATAATTTCTTCTTAAGGATTGAAAGAAATAAGGTGGTGAAAATCTGTGGCATCTTTAATTGATATTAAACAGCGAATTACTTCGACAAGGAAAACCAGTCAGATCACAAAAGCCATGCAGATGGTTTCTGCGTCTAAACTGGGGCGTGCTGAAGCGAATGCAAAAGCTTACGCACCTTATGTTTCGAAGATTCGTGATGTCGTTACGAATGTTGCGGCAACAGGGAATAGCTCAGATCACCCAATGCTCGTTTCGAGACCTGTAAAACGAACAGGTTATATTGTGATCACTTCTGATACAGGACTTGCTGGTTCGTATAACAGCTCCGTCATTAAAGAGGTTTATCAGGATATCACAACGAAGCATAATTCAAGTGACGAGTATGCACTCATTGTTGTAGGACGAACTGCACGTGACTTTTTTTAAAGCTCGCGGTATGAATATTGTTCTAGAAATTGAAGGGCTTTCTGATCACCCGGCTTTCGCCGAAATTAAAGACATTGCAAGCAATGCTGTTCAAATGTTTGAAGATGGTGTTTACGATGAGTTGTTTATTCATTACATCCATCATATCAACTCGATTTCAAATGAACTTCGAAATGTGCAGCTTCTTCCGCTTACAGAGTTTCATGAAGCGGGGGAAGAAAACGAGCATGATATGACTGTGTATGAATTTGAACCATCCGAACAAGAAATTTTAGAAGTTTTACTTCCGCAATATGTGGAAAGCTTGATTTTTGGTGCGTTATTAGATGCCAAAGCTGCTGAACATGCTGCCCGAATGACAGCGATGCGTAGCGCGACAGATAATGCATCCGATTTAATTAGTGACTTATCGCTTCAATATAACCGTGCTCGCCAAGCGGCGATCACGCAAGAAATTACCGAAATCGTTGGTGGTGCGGCCGCACTCGAATAGCCTATTGGTGCTATTTGAAGCAGACTTCAGCCCATGCGAACCCTTTTGGGAAGGTAAGTGAGGAGGAATAATCGCATGACGAAAGGACGAGTAATCCAAGTAATGGGACCAGTAGTCGATGTAAAATTTGATGGCGGCGAGCTGCCTGAAATTTACAATGCCCTTACTGTGGAGTATCCAGCTCAGTCAGAAGAAAAAACTACAAGAAGTCTTACCTTAGAAGTAGCTATTCAGTTGGGTGATGATGTTGTTCGTACAATTGCGATGGCATCCACTGATGGTGTACAAAGAGGTATGGATGTAATTGATACAGGAAGTCCAATAACAGTTCCTGTTGGACAAGTGACACTTGGACGTGTATTTAACGTTTTAGGTGATACTATTGACTTAGATGCACCAATTGAAGGTGACGTGAAACGCAATAAAATCCACCGTTCCGCTCCTACATTTGATGAGCTATCGACAACAACTGAAATTCTGGAAACGGGTATTAAAGTCGTTGATTTGCTAGCACCATATGTTAAAGGTGGTAAAATTGGTCTATTTGGTGGTGCGGGTGTAGGAAAAACCGTCCTTATTCAAGAACTGATCAATAATATTGCACAAGAACACGGCGGTATTTCTGTATTTGCTGGTGTTGGTGAACGGACACGTGAAGGTAATGACCTTTATTTTGAAATGAAAGAATCGGGCGTTATTGAAAAAACGGCGATGGTGTTTGGTCAAATGAATGAGCCGCCAGGTGCTCGGATGCGTGTAGCGCTAACTGGTTTAACTATTGCGGAATATTTCCGTGATGTAGAGCATCAAGATGTGCTACTTTTCATTGATAACATTTTCCGGTTTACTCAAGCTGGTTCAGAAGTATCTGCCTTACTTGGTCGTATGCCTTCTGCCGTTGGTTACCAACCAACCCTTGCAACAGAAATGGGACAATTGCAAGAACGGATTACATCGACAAATGTTGGGTCTGTTACATCTATTCAAGCAATTTATGTGCCTGCCGATGACTATACGGATCCGGCTCCAGCCACTACATTTGCTCACTTGGATGCAACGACTAACCTTGAACGTAAATTGACAGAACAAGGGATTTATCCAGCGGTTGATCCGCTAGCATCTACTTCTCGCGCACTTTCCCCTGAAATTGTGGGAGAAGAACACTATGAAGTCGCTACACAGGTGCAACAATTATTGCAACGTTATCGTGAGCTACAAGATATTATTGCTATCCTCGGTATGGATGAGCTTTCTGATGATGACAAACAAGCTGTTGCACGTGCACGTCGCGTACAGTTCTTCTTGTCACAGAATTTCCACGTAGCTGAACAGTTTACTGGACAACCTGGCTCTTATGTCCCTGTTAAAGAAACAATTAAAGGGTTTAAAGACATTCTAGCTGGCAAATATGATCATATTCCAGAGGATACTTTCCGTTCTGTAGGTCGTATTGAAGAAGTCCTAGAAAAAGCAAAAAGCCAAGGAATCGAAGTCTGATAAAAACAGGAGGAGATACGTATGAGCGAATTAAAAGTAAGTGTCGTTACTCCAGATGGCCCTGTTTTTGAAGGTAATGCAAATATGGTGATTGCCAGAACAAAAGCTGGCGAGCTTGGTATCTTGCATGGACATGTTCCGCTTGTAGCTCCGCTTAAAATTGATATTGTTCGTTTGAAACAAGATTCAGGAGAAGAGTGGATTGCTGTAAATGGAGGATTCATGGAAGTAAACGGTGAAGAAGTAAATATTTTGGCGGATACTGCTGAGCGTGAGCAAGATATTGATATTGACCGCGCTGAGCGTGCGAAAGAACATGCTGAACAACGATTGAAAGAAGCCAAAGAGCAGAAGGTTGATGCCGTTACGGCACAAGTTGCTCTTCAAAAAGCAATCAATCGAATTCACACAAAAAATCATTAAAACAGACAAACTCTCAACCTTTGTGGTTGAGAGTTTTTTTGAGGACAAGAAAATGTATTTCCAATTCTTTTTTTGATAGAATGAAAAAGAACGTTTTGAGGAGAGTGAATAGATTTGTACAATATCGTTATGGAACAGCCTCTTACAGTAATTCTTTCACATTTGATTTTTATAATAATCACGTTTTGGGCGCTTCAATCAATTAACTATGAAAAATTTTTACGAAAAAACCACGTGATACAAGCAAGGCTGCTTTTTGCAATTCTTGCTATAGTAATCGGTTATTTTTTGAGTAGCTTTTTCATTGATTTTTTAGCCGTTTTTAGACAATTGTTACATTAAATTTTTTAATTAATGTGTTTAAAAAAAAGCGTTTTCCGTGAATAATTATAAAGATAAATATTTAATATAATTTGAAAGGCTAATTGTCCGGGAAAAGAAAGTTGAATGTAATACGTAATGATGGTAAAATGATCAAGGTGCTTATATTTTACGAAATGATGACAAAGATAAATAGTTGACATAAAAATTATTAGAAGTTTGAGTAGTACGGAGGGATAACGTTGGAAAAGATAATAGTTCGTGGCGGAAAACAGTTGAACGGCAGCGTGAAGATTGAAGGAGCAAAGAATGCGGTTTTACCTGTGATTGCTGCTACGCTTTTAGCAAGCAAAGGAACGAGTGTACTTAGTAATGTACCAAGATTATCAGATGTCTATACGATCAATGAAGTGCTAAAATACTTGCAAGCCGATGTTCATTTTAAGGATGATATTGTAACAGTGGATGCAACGGGTGAAATTTCATCGGATGCGCCTTTTGAATATGTTCGAAAAATGAGAGCTTCAATTGTAGTAATGGGACCATTACTAGCTCGTACTGGTAAAGCTCGCGTTGCTCTTCCTGGTGGTTGCGCGATTGGTTCAAGACCCGTTGATTTACACTTAAAAGGTTTTGAAGCAATGGGGGCAACAGTCAAAATAGAAAATGGTTATATTGAAGCTACGGCTGAAAAACTGCAAGGAGCAAAAATTTATCTTGATTTCCCAAGCGTTGGTGCTACTCAAAATATTATGATGGCTGCGACTCTTGCTGAAGGAACGACTGTCATCGAAAACGTTGCACGTGAACCTGAAATAGTTGATTTAGCAAACTTCTTAAACCAAATGGGCGCACGCGTCATTGGTGCAGGAACGGAAGTTATTCGAATTGAAGGTGTGAAGGAACTGACAGCTACAGAACATTCTATTATTCCAGACCGCATCGAAGCTGGTACTTTTATGATTGCAGCTGCTATCACAAAAGGAAATGTTCTCGTAGAAGATGCTGTTCCTGAACATATAAGCTCACTAATTGCAAAATTAGAAGAAATGGGTGTTCAAATTATTGAAGAAGCAAACGGACTGCGTGTCATCGGTCCTGATAAGCTAAAACCGGTAGATGTAAAAACCATGCCGCACCCAGGATTTCCAACTGATATGCAATCTCAAATGATGGTTATTCAAATGCTTAGTGAGGGCACAAGTGTAATGACGGAAACAGTTTTTGAAAATCGTTTCATGCATGTAGAGGAAATGCGACGTATGAACGCGGATATGAAAATTGAAGGAAATTCTGTCATTATTAATGGCCCTGCTAAACTTCAAGGAGCTGAAGTAGCTGCAACTGACTTGCGTGCAGCAGCAGCACTAATTCTTGCAGGATTAGAAGCAGATGGATATACACAGGTTACCGAATTGAAATACTTAGATCGTGGTTACACAGATTTCCATTTAAAACTTAGAGCGCTTGGTGCTGATATTGAACGTGTAGATGATCAAGTAGTCAAAGAAAAAGGTCTTGAAGCTGTTTTTGAAATGAAATAATAAGTTGGTTTTTAGGTTAAAAAGAGTGCCTTGTTTTAAGGCCTCTTTTTTTTTGTGGCTAAATTAAGTCAAGAAAAGCATTTCAGCGAGATATAAATTGTGCTATAATTCAAAATGAGATGTGAAGAAAGTTCGAATCACCGAAGAAAGGGGAATAATTTTGGCAAAAGACGTAGGAATTGACTTAGGAACAGCAAATGTATTAATTCATGTAAAAGGACAGGGAATTGTCGTAAATGAACCCTCAGTTGTTGCAATTAATAATAAAACAGGACGTGTGCTAGCCGTTGGTGAAGAAGCATACAATATGGTCGGAAGAACTCCAGGAGATATAACAGCAATTCGGCCAATGAAAGATGGGGTTATTGCTGATTTTGATATGGTTCAAGAAATGCTTCATTTTTTCTTACAGAAATTGAACTTGAGAACATTTTTTTTCGCGACCTCGAGTATTGATTTGTTGCCCAACAAATATTACTTCTGTGGAGCAAAAAGCAATTCGCGAAGTAGCTGAGAAAAGTGGAGGAAAACAAATTTTTTTTAGAAGAAGAACCAAAAGTTGCTGCTATTGGTGCTGGGATGGAAATTTTTGAGCCAAGTGGTAATATGGTGATCGATATTGGAGGTGGAACGGCAGATATTGCTGTTTTATCCATGGGCGAAATTGTAACTAGCCAATCTGTTAAAGTTGCTGGTACACAGTGGGATCAAGATATTTTACAATACATAAAGAGAAAGTATAAACTCCTAATTGGGGAGCGCACAGCTGAAACATTGAAAATGACGATTGGGACCGCTGTTACGGGGTTTAGAGCGGAAACAATGGAAATTCGTGGACGTGATTTAGTAAGTGGACTACCTAAAACGATCACAATCTCTAGTGACGAAATTGAAGAAGCGCTTCATGAGTCATTAGAAAGCATTGTACATTCAGCTCGACAAGTATTGGAAAAAACACCTCCTGAACTTTCAGCTGATATCATTGACCGGGGAATTATTATGACTGGTGGTGGTTCGCTTCTTCATGGACTTACAGATTTGATGGCTGAGCAGTTGAAGGTACCCGTGCTAATCACTGAACGCCCGCTTGATGTGGTGGCTTTAGGGACTGGTGTTTTACTAGAGTCGCTTGGAAACAAAAAACGAAGCTGGCTTTAATTTCTAAATGAAGTGAGGGATAGATTTGTTAGATATCAAACAAATTAAAGAGCTATTGCCGCATAGATATCCATTTTTATTGGTTGATCGAGTAATTGAACTAGAGGAAGGGAAGCGTGTTGTGGCTATTAAAAATGTGACTGCTAATGAACCGTTTTTTAATGGGCACTTTCCAGAATATCCAGTTATGCCAGGAGTTTTGGTTGTAGAAGCGCTGGCACAGGCATGTGGATTAGCAGTGGTTCAAGATCCGGCAAATCAAGGGAAAATTGGACTTTTTGCAGGGATTGATAAATGTCGGTTTAAAAGACAAGTAGTTCCAGGAGATCAACTTCGTCTAGAAGCTGAAATTACAAGATTTAGAGCTTCGATTGCAAAAGCAAACGTAAAAGCAAGTGTTGATGGTGAAACGGTTTGTGAAGCAGAGATAATGGTTGCTTTAAGTGAAGCTGAATAGAATGTCAAAACTCGATTCAATACTGGATCGGGTTTTTGTATAGTACCATGCTCTTATAACTTGTTCAATATAGTAAAAAAAAGTTTTTGGACCAGTCTATGAATAGAAAAAACAAATTTTATTCAGGTGAAAATAATTTTTTGACGAGGGATAAGTCTGCTGAAAAGAAATTTTCACCTTTTTACAAAGGAATAAATTATAGCTAAACTAGCATCTAAAACTAAGAAAGAGGTGCTAGAAATTATGATTAATCAAGTAACTTTAGTTGGAAGGCTCACCAAAGATCCTGAATTACAATTTACTGCTGATGATAAGACGGTACTAAACTTTACACTAGCGTTAAATCGCTTTGGGAAAGCTAAACGACACGAACAAGATGCAGACTTTATCCCTTGTGTTGCTTGGGGAAAACGAGCTGAAGAAATGTCTCATTACTGTGATAAAGGAACGCTTATAGGAGTTGTGGGAGAACTGCAAACAAGAAGTTATCTTAATAAAGAAGAAAAACGTGTATTTGTAGTAGAAGTTCTGGTGAGGAAAATCCGCTATCTGAGCTCAAATAGAGGGAATTTAAAAGAAAAAGAATCCAGCATGCAAGGAAATAGTGAGGATGAGGCGAATGAAACGAATGAAACTACAAATGATTTATGATGATCTGCTTTTCTAATGGTTTTTATTGAACTTGGAATAGGAAGCTGATTACTTTTATGATAAACTGGATATATAGATTTTTTTAGGAGTTAATTATGGAAAAGAAAACAGTGGAAATCCTAGGAGTTCCGTTTTATCGTACTACACAGCAGCAATTTATTGATGAGTTGCTCCAAAAAGCGGAAAATCAGGAAAAAAAATTTGTAGTAACAGCAAACCCTGAAATCGTGATGAGTGCGAAAAAAAAATCCTCAATTTAAAGAAACGATTTTGCAAGCGGATTATATTACTGCTGATGGCATTGGGATTATATTAGCTGCAGAAAAATTTGGGCTTCCGCTGAATGAGCGTGTGACGGGATTTGACACGATGGTTGGAATTTTGGAACATGCCGCTCAGAAAAAATTTAAAAATCTTTTTTCTCGGAGCTAAGCCGGAAGTCAGCCAAGCTCTCCAATTAGTACTGAAAGAAAATTATCCGCAACTTCAAGTTGCAGGATGCAGGCATGGCTACTTTTCTGACGGAGAAAGTGAACTGATTGTTCAAGAGATTCAGAAATGCGAACCGGACTTTATATTTGTTGCATTAGGCTCACCTGCTCAAGAAAATTGGATTGTTTCACATTACCGGTCTTTCTCAAAAGGAATATTTATGGGAGTTGGTGGTTCATTTGATATCTTATCAGGGACAGCGAAGCGTGCACCAAAGATCATGATCAAGATGCGTCTTGAATGGTTATATCGAATCGCAACGAATCCAACAAGGTGGCGTAGGTTTTTAGCACTCCCACAATTTCTACATGTGGTTAATCGAGAAAGAAAAAGGAAAGAAAGTGTAAATAAATGAAGCTAAATAAAGCTTATTTATACAAAGTGCATTTACCACTTGTGAGCCCGTTTCGAACTAGCTACGGGATATTGCATCAAAAGAGTTTTTACTTGATTGGACTAGAGGACGAGTTAGGAAATATTGGTTACGGGGAACTTGAAGCTTTCCCGTTGCCTGATTATACAGAAGAGACACTTGAGGGGGCTAAGCAGGTAGTTACAGATTTCCTGCTAGAGGAACTTAGTGGGAAAGAAATTGAACAGCCGGAACAAGTTAGCCAAATATTCGCTTGGATTAGAGGGAATGAGATGGCTAAGGCTTCCGTCGAATCTGCTTGTTACGATTTATTTGCTAAAAGGCAAAAAACAAGCTTAGCTCATTTTATAGGGGCAAAGAAAAAGGAAATTTCTGTAGGTGTCAGTATCGGAATTCAGAAAAATAAACGATCACTTGTGGAGAAAGTTCGTTCTTATGTTTCAGCAGGGTATGGCAGAGTAAAAGTTAAAATTCAACCAGGTGCAGATTTTTCTTATCTTAAAGCGGTTCGTGATGAATTTCCTGAATTACCACTTTTAGCGGATGCTAATTCTGCTTATAAAGAAGAGGATTTAAACGATCTTTTGAGGTTGGATCAATTAAATATCACGATGATTGAGCAGCCTTTTGGTGTGCGGGACTTGTGGCTTCATGCTGAGTTACAAAAAAGATTAGAAAGAATGGCTGTTTGTCTAGATGAAAACATACGAAGCTTAGAAGATGTTAAACAAGCGTTTACGTTTGGAAGCTGTCGGGCGATTAATTTGAAAATGGCTAGAGTTGGGGGCCTGCAAGAAGCTCTTCAGATTGCGGAATTTTGCAAGCAGAGAAAAATAATCGTTTGGTGTGGTGGAATGCTTGAAGCTGGAGTTGGTAGAGCGTATAATGTTGCACTTGCTGCACGAAACGAATTTCAGTTTCCAGGTGATATTTCTGCAACTGATCGATATTTTGAACAGGATATAATTAAACAGAATTTTGAACTGATAAATGGAAAAATTCATGTGCCGGAAGGAATGGGAATCGGTGTTGAAATTGATGAACAAGCGTTAAGTCGTTTTGCAGAGTCATTTGAAACCATTTTGCTAGATTAAAGATCGGAGCTGAAATCAGTTTGTATATTTGGATCATTTTGGCGTTTGGGCTTGGAGTTCTTCTTATTCCTATCGTTCGAAGATTTGCGAATGCTATAGGTGCCGTGGACGCCCCTCGTGAGAGACACAATCATAAACGGATTACACCAACGCTTGGTGGATTAGCCATATTTATTAGCTTTTCTGTAGCCTTTTTTTTTGGCTCCAATTGACCGAACGGGCTTTATTCCCGTGTATATTGGAGCTTTGATTGTGGTTGCGACAGGGGTAGTCGATGACATTATCGAACTGTCGCCTAAAATTAAACTGATTGGACAAATTGTAGCGGCGCTTTGTGTGACGGTTTGGGGACATGTGACTATTGAATTTATTAATGTTCCGTTTTATGGGCAGCTTGATTTTGGTTTGTTGTCCATTCCGTTATCCATTATTTGGATTATTGCTATTATCAATGCTGTGAATTTGATTGATGGTCTGGATGGATTAGCTGGCGGCGTGTCAATTATTGCACTTACAACGATTGCTGGTATGGCACTGCTTTTGAAGGATGCTTTTGTTGCTCCTGTGGCCATTCTTTTGGTGGCTTCTGTTTTTGCTTTTTTAATCTTTAACTTTCCGCCAGCCTCTATTTTCATGGGGGACACAGGATCGCTATTTCTTGGGTATATGATCGCAATCCTCTCGCTGATGGGCTTTAAGAATGTTACGTTTATATCGTTGCTTGTTCCGCTTATTATCCTTGGAGTCCCAGTGTCAGATACATTTTTTGCGATCGTTCGCCGTTTGAAAAAGAAAATGCCGATTTCTTCAGCTGATCGTTCTCATATTCATCATCGTTTGATGGCGCTTGGGTTCACTGAAAGGCAAACTGTGCTGTTAATTTATAGTATGGCATTATTGTTTTCCTTAACAGCTTTTGTATTCTCTGTTTCAACTGCTTGGGGATCCATCATATTGCTTCTTTTGATGATTATCTGTGTTGAGGTGATTGTTGAATTTATTGGGCTTGTGGGAGAAGATTATCGTCCGATTTTGAATGTTTTACAGAAGATTCATCGAAAACGAAAATAGAGCGATCTAAAAAGCGAGTCAACCTTCGAAGGTTGACTCGCTTTTTTTTATTCAGAATCTGCGGTTGATGAAGATTTAGAATCCTCATACGGTAAGGCATTTGGAAAGGGCTTCGAGATATTCAGCTCGGAAGCGAATTTGTTTGCCACGCTTTCAACTGAATTTTCATCAAGTTGATAGTAATAGACTCCGTTTTGTGGAGCATCACTCCCTTTTAAGCTGAGTGATTTCATTTTAATATCATTGGTCATTGAAAATTTAGCAATTGAGATCATCTGATTGAAAGATAAGTTTGTTTTCATATTATCTCCAACGGCATCAATAATACTGGAGTACTTATTGATAGAAGTAATTTTAGTCGCTTCATTAACAATGGCTTTAATGATAAGTTGTTGTCTTTTACCACGTTCAATATCATTATCAATATGTCTGGTTCGTGCAAGAGCTAGAGCTTCTTCTGCATCGAGTCGTTGTTTCCCTTTTTTCAAGCTGATAGCATCTGCTTCGTCTTTAGAATTTTGCTCTGTAAAGGAAACAGGGACATCAACGTCAATCCCATCTAGCGCGTTTACAATTTTTAAGAACGCATCAAAATCGAAACGAACGTAATAATCAATAGGGATTTGGAATTTTTCTTCCACGGTTTTCATGGTTAGTTCTGGACCACCATAAGCATGAGCGGCATTGATCTTCGTATAAGTATCTATATTTTTTTTTCGGGTAATCAATATGAACGTATGAATCTCGTGGGATGCTTGTCATTTCGACACGAGCGTCTTTCACGTTGAATGTGGCTAAAATCAATGAGTCACTACGTGGTCTCCCGTCAGACGAGCGTTTTTCACTCGTATCTACACCGATAACTAAAACAGAAAAACTATCTTTAATGGGTTCAATATCCTTGGTTCTAAGCGTTGAAGCTTGGCCGTTTCGTACGTCGTCAAAAGAGTTATCAGCCGCAAGCTTTGTTTTGCTGAAAAGATAGGTTCCATAACCCACTCCTACAAGAATTAAAAGTAAAAACGGAATTAAAATCCAGTAAAGAATTCTGCGGCGGCGTTTATATTTGGACGCTCGATTTCGTCCATTAAAGCCATTTTCCATATAATATTTTCTCCTTAATTGTCGTTTTCGATTTGCTAACAACAAACACAACAAGGTCAATTGTATCATTTTACACGGAACTTTTTGTTACGTGAAAATTACGATTTCTTTAATTTTGTAAGGGAATCATCATCAGGTAATACAATAGCCATCTTTTTATTATACTCGAAACTTATTAAAAAGAAATAAAAAACTGGCAACCTTTCAAAATTGTAACCCTAAAACGTGGAAGCTTTTTTGAAACTGTGCTCGAAAATCAGTACCTTACTTAGTTGTTTGTTGTCTTGATCCCATTCATGTGCTTCGCCAGATATTTCAAAACCAAGTTTTTTCAGCAGAATAGTAGAAGCTGTGTTTTCAGGAATTACTTTAGCATAAACACCAGAAAGATGGAGTTTGTCTTGTAGAAAAGGTAAAAAATCACGAAGAAGCTCGGTCATGATTCCTTTACGCCAATACTTTTGTGCGAGTTCATAACCAATTTCAGCAGTATTATTGGTCACATTGACTTCATTAATTCCAAAAGATCCAATCACTTGTTCTTGGCTAAAGATTGTATATCGAATGGCGTCAGGCTCAGCTGTGATCGCTTTAATCATTTCTTCAGCCTGATAAACGGAAGAAAATTTTTCGATATTCATAAATTCAGCGACCGCGCTGTCCGACCAAATCTGAAAAAGCGGAAGGGCGTCTTGAAGTGTCGTTTTTTTGAGTACAAATCGACTAGTTGTTAGCTCGTCAGGCAAAGCGCTTAAAAAATGAGCGTTCATTGTGATACATCCCTTTCATAGTATTTTTTTTTCGCCAAGTGTGCAGTGAACCTGACCATTTGAAACTTCTGTCATCCATGCGAGAAAGGAATCAATGTTGTCTTCATCGACAAACACAGAAAGAGTTACAATGTCAGTGAATTGTTTATCTGCAATGCTGTAATTTTTTTGAGCAAGTGCGTTTTCGAATTTCCCAAGTTGACTGTAACTGATAGTAAATGAGACCAGTGTAGCTAAAATTCGTTCCACAATGCCGATTTCGTGACAAGCTTCACTTACAGCACTTCCATAAGCACGAATTAGTCCCCCAGCTCCGAGTTTTGTACCACCAAAATAACGTGTGACAAGAACCACGATGTTTTGCAAATTCTTCTTTTTTTAAAACTTCAAGCATCGGGATTCCAGCTGTGCCAATTGGTTCGCCGTCGTCGCTTGCCTTTTGAAATTCTGAACGGTCGCCAATTAAATAGGCTGAACAATTATGAGTAGCGTTCCAGTATTCCTTTTTTATTTTAGCAATAAAGCTCTGGGCTTCTTCTTCTGAGTAAGCACGAGCAATTGTGCAGATGAACCGTGATTTTTGAACGATAATTTCATGCTGACCCTCTTCGCGGATTGTTAAATAATGATCTAGCATAGTAGCCTCCTCAGTTGAAAAGCTAAGTTATGCTTCTATTTTAGCGGAAATTACTGGGGATGTATATATAAGATTTTTTAAAGACACTTCCGTTCTAAGTGAAGTAGGAGCAAATTCATGTTATAATGAAAATTACTATTACTTTAGATAGATAAAAAAACATCTCTATTCTTTTATATAGGCAAAATGAATTATATTTTTTCGCTTATTTGGTTTAATTTTAAAAGAACAGGTAATAGTTTGGGGAAGAGTAAAAAAGGTATGAAATTGCCGAATAAAGGGACGGCAAATTGCTACTTTGAAAATACAAAAAATCAAGAAGGAAACTTATACGAGGAGGAATCGTTAGTATGACTCTCAAAATTATGATTGTTGATGATCATCAACTATTCCGTGAAGGAATTAAGCGAATTTTAGAACTTGAAGATTCATTTGATGTAGTAGCTGAAGCAGAAAATGGAAAAAATATTGTTGCAAAAGTTAGGGAGTACAAACCTGATATTGTTTTGATGGATATCAATATGCCTACTGTAAATGGTTTGGATGCAACGGAAATGTTAGTCCGTCAATTCCCAAGCATTAAAGTGGTTATCTTAACGATTCATGATTCAGACGAATATGTGACAGAAGCACTTCGTTCCGGTGCAGTTGGGTTCTTATTGAAAGAAATGGACGCAAAAGAACTCGTTGGTGCAATCAAGATTGTTGATGAGGGGGGAGCTTACATTCATCCGAAAGCGGCGATTAAGTTGATTCGCGAATATCGTCATCTTGCAAGCACGAATACTGCACAAGGAGCTTATGGTTACCAACAGCCAGAGGTGAAAATGCCGTTACACATTTTAACTCATAGAGAGTGTGAAGTGTTGCAACTCTTAACAGATGGAAAAAGCAATCGTGGAATCGGAGAAACTTTATTTATTAGTGAAAAAACAGTAAAGAATCATGTTAGTAGCATTTTACAAAAAATGAAAGTAAACGACCGAACTCAGGCAGTTGTAACAGCGATTAAGAACGGTTGGGTGTATATTCGCTAAGGGGTGTAGGGAAAATAAAATGATTGAAGAAAAAATTGCAGTTGTTGTAGATAGTACGGCTTATTTGCCGCAGGAGGCCATCAGCAAGTATAAAATTCGCGTGGTTCCGCTCTCGGTCATTATTGATGGAAAGTCTTATAAAGAAGAAGTGGATCTTTCGACAGATGATTTTTATAAAAAAATCAAAGAAAGTAAAGATTTTCCAACTTCTTCGCAACCAGCACCTGGAGATTTTGTTCAAATATTTGAAGAGCTCAAGCAAGAAGGGTTTGATACAGTCGTTTCCGTTCATTTAACAAGCGGAATCAGTGGAACATTTCAAAATGCTGTTTCTGCAGGAGAAATGGTAGAGGGTTTGAACGTTTTTGCTGTGGATTCTGGGCTTGCTTGTATGGCTCAAGGATCACTTGCTTTAAAAGCAGCGATGCTTGTAGAAGAGGGAAAGAATGTCGATGAAATAGTAGCATACTTAGAAAAAATGAAGCAAAATATGGATGCTTATTTTGTGGTGGATGATTTAAATAACTTGCAGCGTGGCGGGCGACTAACAGGTGCGCAAGCGATGATTGGAAGTTTGCTTCAAATTAAACCGATTCTCCATTTTGAAGATAAACATATCGTTCTTTTCGAAAAAGTTCGCACGCAAAAAAAAAGCTCTAAAGCGAATTGAAGAAATCCTTGAACAAGCCGTGCAAAACGGTGAGGCGGAGCAAGCTTATGTGATTCATGGCAACGTTCCGGCAAGAGGGCAAGCGTGGCTAGACGAATTAAAAGCGAAGTTTCCTGCAGTTGAGTTCCACCTTAGCTATTTTGGACCAGTTATCGGTACCCATCTTGGAGAAGGTGCATTAGGGCTAACTTGGTCGATTAAATAAAAAAGCATAAAATAGTGGATTACCTAAATAAAACGTGATTTTCGGACTCGAAAATCACGTTTTTCTTATGGGGATTTTCCTAGTTTTCGAATCGCAAAACAGTATTTTTGCTTCTGCAAAAAAATATAAAATCAGGTATAACTAAATCAGACGAGGTGAAGAAATGTATCCGGGAATTTTATATTTAGATGGTGAACAAAGTACATGTCCGGACAGGATGCAAAGTAGGCAAGCGATTGCGGGGGATGAGAAAAAGCTATTTTGCTTTCGCTGTGGGAACAACATCCCCCATTTATTCGCAAAAACTTTCAGTGGGATTCTTTATTGCCGGAATTGTCTTATGATGAAACGAGTGGAGAAGTCGGCGTGTCTCCATTATTTAGAAGCTAAGGAAGATGATCGGATTTTCTTTACTCGACCTCTAAAATGGGCGGGAAAGCTTTCGGTGGCGCAACGAAAGGGGTCGGATGCTGTAGTTTCGGCAGTTGAGCGGCTAGAGCCCTTACTTCTTTGGGCGGTAGCAGGTTCTGGGAAAACGGAGATGACATTTCGAGGTCTTGAAGTGGCTTTTGAGCACGGAATGCGGGTTTGTTTTGCTTCGCCGCGCGTGGATGTCTGTATCGAGCTATTGCCAAGGTTTCAAGAAGTTTTTCCAGATGTGCCGCTTGTTTGCTTATACGGAGATTCAGAGGGGAGGTTTCAAGGTGAGCAATTTGTGATTGCAACGACGCACCAATTGATCCGCTTTTATCACTATTTTGATGTGATTTTTATTGATGAAGTGGATGCTTTTCCTTATGCAAAAGATCCTTTTTTAGAATATGCTGTTCGAAAAGCAAAGACGGAAAATGGGACAGAGATTTATATCACTGCAACACCAGAGAAGGCCTGGCAAGATGAGTGTATGAAAGGAATCAGGCAACATGTGAAGATTCCGGCGCGTTATCACGGGCATAAATTGCCAGTTCCAGAGGCTGTTTGGATTGGGGACTGGGCAAAGCGACTGAAGAAAAAACAAATTTGTAAAAAAGTGCTCAACTGGATTCAGAAGCAGCGACAAAATGATAAGCCTATCTTGCTGTTTTTCCCGAAAATTGAAGTTATGTATGAAGTGAAAGAGGTACTTGAACAAGCCGGTTATTTGAAGATAGAAACTGTGCATTCGGCTGATAAGGAACGGAAAGAAAAGGTGGAACGATTTCGAGCGCGCGAAACATCGATTTTGCTTTCTACGACTATTTTAGAGCGTGGGGTGACTTTTACGGATGTTCAAGTGGCTGTTTTTGGGAGTGAAGGAGTTGTTTTTACAGAAGCTGCTCTTGTCCAAATTGCCGGGCGTGCTGGAAGAAAAGCTACACATCCAACAGGCGAAGTCACTTTTTTTTCATTATGGTCAAACACGGGAAATGAAACGCGCTATTAGGCATATCAAAATGATGAATGAGCTTGGGTTGAAAGAAGGATTGCTAAGTGAATAACTGTTTATTGTGTGGAAATCAAATCCGAATTCCGATTCATTTTACAAACCTTTTTGGTGCTACAACAGAGTCATGGCTTTGCACATTATGCAGGTCAGGTTTTTTGAGCGTGGAAGGCGAGCGAAATGAGCGAAGAGAGGCGATTTTTAAATGGAATGAGCAAGCGGAGAACTTTGTGGATCGCTATCTTAAAATGCAGGATGATGAACTTGCGAAATGTTTTTGCGCAGAAGTTCGCAAGAAAGTGCGCCCGAAATTAGATTACTTAGCCTTAACTGACGCTACCAAACAGATTTTGATAGCTGCATCAGTTCCGTATGTAACGCTTGATGAGCTTTCAAAGCAAACAAAAATCGGTGTGTTTTTGATGCAAGTAACGGAAGAAACAAAGCTTAGCAGACTGGAGCGTGTTAGTAGTAAAATAGTTCATGTTTTATCACTTTTTGAAGAAGAGGCGAATGATGAATAAATTAGGTTTGTTTCTTAAGTATTGTGGAAAAAGAAGGAAAAGAATTAAAAAAACAAAATTGTAAGGAAATCTCGCCCCAAAAACCGTGTAAATGTTTGCCAAAAAAGGGCGTATTCCCTTAGACTAGAGATAAGGAGATAAACTCCTTATTAAAGATTTTGTTTTATCCCAAAGGAGGAATTACAATGCTTAAGTACAACATTCGTGGTGAAAATATTGAAGTAACCGATGCAATTCGAAGTTATATCGAGAAAAAGATTGATAAATTAGAAAGGTATTTTACTGAAACACCTGATGCTAATGTGCATGTTAATCTTAAAGTGTATTCGGATAAAAATGCGAAAGTTGAAATTACAATTCCCCTTCCGAATTTGGTGCTTCGTGCTGAAGAAACAAGCGGTGATCTATATGCAAGTATAGATTTGATTGCTGATAAGCTAGAGCGACAAATTCGTAAACACAAAACAAAAGTAAACCGGAAATTCCGTGATAAAGGAGCTGTTCAAGATTTCTTTGCTTCGGCTGATACAGGTGCTGAACCAGGAGAAGAAGTGGATAGCGATCTAGAAATCGTACGAACAAAACAATTTGATCTTAAACCAATGGACAGTGAAGAAGCAGTTCTACAAATGAACATGCTTGGACATGACTTTTATGTTTATACAGATGCGGAATCGAATGAAACCAATATTGTTTACCGTCGTAAAGATGGAAAATATGGTTTGATTGAAACAAATTAAGTGAACGGACAAAGCGCCTTGCCACATCGAGCAAGGCGCTTTTTTTTGAAAAATTTCACATGAAATACGAGAATTCACACAAAATACATATTTATATGGCGAATTAAATGGTATAATGGTGGGTGACTTATCGAAAAATAAACTTCCTATTATCATTTTTTCGGAATAAGTGATAAAATTAAGTAGTGTACCTTATTTGATTGATAATATCCGGAATTCATATAGAATAGCGAGTTTTAGTTAAATTTAGTAGAGGAGAATTAGTATGGCAGGATTATTAAAAAAGATGTTTGAATCCGGCAAAAAGGATATCAAATATCTTGAAAAAAAAAGCAGATCAAATTGAAGCTCTTGCAGATGAAACTGCGCAACTTTCGGATGATGGTTTGCGTGAAAAGACAGCTGAGTTTAAAGAGCGTGTTCAAAACGGCGAAACGCTAGATGATATTTTAGTTGAGGCGTTTGCTGTAGCAAGAGAGGGTGCTAAACGTGCTTTAGGACTCTATCCTTTCCGTGTGCAATTAATGGGGGGCGTTGTTCTCCATGAAGGGAATATCGCGGAAATGAAAACTGGGGAAGGTAAAACTCTTACGGCTACTCTTCCTGTTTATTTAAATGCTCTTTCTGGTGAAGGTGTTCACGTTGTAACTGTCAATGAATACTTGGCGCAACGGGATGCTGAAGAGATGGGTGTGCTTTATGAGTTTCTTGGACTTAGAGTAGGTCTCAATTTAAATGAGCTTTCTAGTGAAGAGAAACGTGAACAATATGCGTGTGATATTACTTATAGCACGAACAATGAGCTCGGGTTTGACTATTTGCGTGACAACATGGTTGTTTATAAAGAACAAATGGTTCAGCGCCCACTTTCATTTGCTATCATCGATGAAGTTGACTCGATTTTAGTTGATGAAGCACGGACACCGTTAATTATTTCTGGCGAAGCTGAGAAATCCAATCTTTTGTATGTGCGTGCCAATACATTTGTTACGACACTTACGGAAGAAAAAGACTATACAGTCGATATTAAAACAAAATCTGTCAACCTAACTGAAGAAGGTATGGCACGTGGAGAAAAATATTTCGATGTGGACAATCTTTATGATTTGGAAAACACGGTATTACTTCACCACATTGCGCAAGCTCTAAAAGCTAATTATACAATGGCTCGCGACGTGGATTATGTTGTTCAAGAAGATGAAGTGCTAATTGTCGATCAGTTCACGGGTCGGATTATGAAAGGTCGTCGCTTTAGCGAGGGGCTTCACCAAGCGCTTGAAGCGAAAGAAAATGTGACGATTCAAAATGAATCGAAAACCATGGCGACGATTACGTTCCAAAACTACTTCCGGATGTATAAGAAATTAGCTGGGATGACTGGTACGGCGAAAACGGAAGAAGAGGAATTCCGCGATATTTATAATATGCGTGTTATTGAAATTCCGACAAACCGTCCGATCGTTCGGGATGACCGTCCTGATTTGATTTATACAACGATTGATGCAAAATTTGATGCTGTTGCAAATGATATTGCAGAACGACATGCGAAGGGGCAACCAGTTCTTGTTGGTACTGTGGCGATTGAAACGTCAGAACTCATTTCAAGTAAATTGAAGCGCAAGGGCATTCCGCATGATGTTTTGAATGCGAAACAGCATGAGCGTGAAGCCAATATTATTGAAACTGCCGGAAAACATGGCGCTGTTACGATTGCAACCAATATGGCTGGTCGTGGTACGGATATTAAATTAGATAGTGAAGCACTCGATGCAGGTGGTCTTGCTGTTATTGGTACAGAGCGTCATGAATCACGTCGGATTGATAATCAGCTGCGTGGTCGTTCTGGTCGTCAAGGAGATCCAGGCGTAACGCAATTTTATCTTTCGATGGAAGACGAATTGATGCGCCGCTTTGGCTCGGATAATATGAAGAGCATGATGGAACGCTTTGGCATGAGCGAAGAAGCGATTCAAAGTAAGATGGTCAGTCGTGCTGTTGAGTCTGCGCAAAAACGGGTTGAAGGAAATAACTTTGATTCGCGGAAACAAGTCTTACAGTATGATGATGTTCTTCGCCAACAACGTGAAGTGATTTATAAACAACGTTATGATGTTATTACAGCTGAAAATGGCTTGCGTGAAATTATTGAGCCAATGATTAAACGGACGCTCAATTTCATCGTTTCGGCAAATGCCTCTTCTCATGATCCAGAGGAAAGCTGGAACTTGCAAGCGATCGTTGATTATCTTGATGCAAACTTGCTTCCTGAGGGAACTGTAACAGTCGAAGATTTACAAGGCTTAGATTCAGAAGGCATTGAAGACTTCGTTTACGAAAAAATTACGGAAGTTTACGATGAAAAAGAAAATCTTCTTCCGGAAGAGGACTTCAATGAGTTCCAAAAAGTGGTCTTGCTTCGTGTTGTAGATACGAAATGGGTTGACCATATTGATGCAATGGATCATTTGCGTGATGGGATCCACTTACGTGCTTATGGTCAAATTGATCCGCTTCGTGAATATCAATCAGAAGGCTTTGAGATGTTTGAAACAATGGTTTCTTCCATCGATGAAGAAGTTGCGAAATATATCATGAAGGCTGAAATTAGACAAAACCTTGAACGTGAGCAAGTTGCGAAAGGTGAAGCAGTCGATCCTGCTGAAGGGAAACCAGAAGCGAAGAAAAGACCGATTGTGAAAGATAACCATATCGGTAGAAATGACCTTTGTCCTTGTGGCAGCGGTAAAAAATACAAAAACTGTCACGGAAAAGAAGCTTAAATCTCGGGGCGCCACTTTTGGCGCCTTTTCTTGTGGAAAAAGCGATAGATTTCTCTAGAAAATTTCGTTATACTAGGAATAGCTTTTGAATAAATCGAAAAAGGTGGAAAAACAATGGAATTAGCAGAAATTCGGAATATGCTGGAAAAAACGGCCAGCCAAATAAAAGATTTTAGGGGGTCTCTTTGACTTAGAAAGCATGGAGGCGCGTATTGCTGAATTGGAGGATCAAATGCTTGATCCAAACTTTTGGAATGATCAGCAAGCAGCACAAAAAGTGATTAATGAATCAAACGGGCTGAAAGATACTTTCAATGCTTTTCACAAGCTGGAAGAAGAACAAGAAAATCTTGAAGTGAGCTTGGAATTGTTGCGTGAGGAAAATGATGCGGATTTGCAAGCGGAACTGGAAGAGGAGCTAGGCAGTTTTGTGAAAGAGCTAGATGATTTTGAACTAAAATTAATGTTGAGCGATCCATATGATGCGAATAATGCGATTATAGAATTGCATCCTGGTGCTGGTGGTACGGAATCACAAGATTGGGGTTCCATGTTGCTACGGATGTATCAACGCTTTGCTGAGAAAAAAAGGGTTTAAAGTGGAAACGCTGGATTATCAGGCGGGCGATGAAGCAGGAATAAAAAGTGTTACGCTTCTTATTAAGGGACATAACGCTTATGGGTATTTTAAGGCTGAAAAAGGAGTGCACAGATTGGTGCGGATTTCTCCTTTTGATTCTTCAGGAAGACGTCATACTTCCTTTGTTTCAATTGATGTGATGCCAGAGATGGATAATGATATTGAAATCGATGTTCGACTGGAAGATCTGAAAATTGATACTTACCGGGCGACGGGGGCTGGTGGACAGCATATTAATACAACGGATTCCGCGGTCAGGATGACGCATATTCCGACGGGGATTGTTGTAACTTGTCAATCAGAACGTTCGCAACTGAAAAACCGGGAACAAGCGATGAAGATGCTCAAGGCGAAGCTTTATCAAAAAGAACAGGAAGAAAAAGAAGCTGAACTTGCTGAAATTCGTGGTGAGCAGAAGGAAATTGGCTGGGGTAGTCAAATTCGTTCTTATGTCTTCCATCCTTATTCGATGGTGAAAGATCACCGCACGAACGTTGAAACGGGAAATATTCAAGCTGTTATGGACGGCGATTTAGACGAATTTATTAACGCTTATTTACGTTCACGTATCAACTGATTCGGAGGGAAACTATGGGGAAAAACTTTCATTCATCCTTTGCACGTCGATCGCGCGATTATTTATTTGTCATTTTAGGAGCCGCTATTATTGCGCTTGCCTTTAATGTCCTGCTTTTGCCTAACCATATTGCATCTGGTGGTGTAAGTGGTATTAGTACAATCCTTCACTATTTAACGGGGTGGACGCCGGCGTTTATTCAGTGGGCTTTAAATATTCCGCTGTTTATTGCGGGGATCATTTTTCTTGGCTATCAGTTTGGCTTGAAAACGTTTGTTGGAACAATGGCTGTTCCGCTGTTTGTTTATTTATCTCAAGGGTTAGATCCGTGGACCAAGGAACCATTGATTGGTGCGCTATTTGGTGGTGTTTTAGTTGGGATCGGTCTTGGAATTGTGTTTCGGGGAAAAGCATCCACTGGAGGAACAGATGTGATCGCACAAATTTTGCATAAATACACACATCAATCGCTGGGGATTTGTGTAGCATTGATCGATGGAACGGTTGTTGTGCTTGCCATGATCGCATTCGACATCGAATCAGGTTTATTTGCTTTGATTGGCTTATTTGCTACGAGTAAGACGATTGATTTGGTTCAAGTGGGTTTGGATCAATCAAAAACGGTGCTTATTATTTCGGAGCACCAGGAGGCAATCCGTGAAGCCGTTTTGTTTCAAATTGGGCGAGGTATCACACGTCTTGAGGCAAAAGGTGGTTACACGGATGATGAAAAACAAATTCTTTTGTGTGTGATCCAACAACGAGGTTTCCAAAAATTGAAAGAAGTGATCAAGGAAATGGATCCAGATGCCTTTGTTGTTGTAATGAGCGCAAGCGAGGTAATGGGAGAAGGTTTTAGCCGTTAATAAAAAGCAATCGTTCTAAAGGAGCGATTGCTTTTTTTATATAACAGTTTGATGACAAAAAATAATGTGACAGACTACACAGGTATGAACTGAAGGGATAATTGGTATATGCCTTTGCTTGAAAACTGTAAAGATTTTTAATATCACTGTAATGTTATTTTACCTAGAAAAACGATACAATAGGTTCATCGGGAAATTTGAAGTTTAGTAAATTGCATTTCCTGAAAGAAAAATGTTGAAGTTGAATTTATGTAAAACGAAAAAGTGAACATCTATTTTGCAACTGTGTATTACAACAAGACACAGATTGTCATGTGCTGAAATATAACTGTAATGCAATTAACCTAAAGTTGAAAAACTAGAATGTTATAATGTACTCTGTTGTGACAGAAAAATCGTCACGTAAGTAACAGTTTTATATCGAAGGTTATCATTGCATTACCTTTAAACCGAAGCTATTAAGAAAGGCAAGTAAGGTGATTAAATGATAGTTATGGAAGACGTTTATAAGAAGTACCCGAACGGCATTACTGCTGCTAATGGTCTGAATGTTAACATTGATCAAGGGGAATTCGTCTATGTTGTTGGTCCAAGTGGAGCTGGTAAATCCACTTTCATTAAAATGATCTACCGAGAGGAAAGAGCAACTAAAGGAAACATACAAGTCGATCGGTTTGATCTTATCAACATGAAAAACAAGGAAGTTCCTTACTTGAGACGAGATGTTGGCGTCGTTTTCCAAGATTTTAAGTTGCTTCAAAGTAAAACTGTTTATGAAAATATCGCTTATGCGATGGAAGTCGTGGAAAAAGATCCAGCTGAAATTAAAGATCGTGTCATGGAAGTTCTTGATTTGGTTAATCTAAAACACAAGGTCAGAATGATGCCCGACGAACTCTCGGGAGGAGAACAACAGCGGATTTCGATTGCAAGATCAATCGCAAATACGCCAAAAGTTCTGATTGCCGACGAACCAACCGGAAATCTCGATCCAGATACTTCATGGGAAATCATGAATATCCTTGAGGAAATCAACAAAAACGGGACAACGATTGTAATGGCGACTCACAATAAAGAAATTGTGAATACGCTAAAACATCGAGTTATTGCTATCGAAAATGGTAGAATTGCCCGTGATGAAGAGCAAGGAGAATATGGATATGAAATTTAGAACAGTTGGACGGCATATTAAAGAGAGTTTTAGGAGTCTTTATCGAAATGGGTGGATGACTTTCGCGGCAGCAAGTGCTGTAACAGTTACATTGATTCTTGTGAGTGTATTCTTCTCTATTTTAATCAACATGAACAAACTTGCTTCTGATGTTGAAAATGACGTACAAATCAATGTACATATTTCGCTTGGAGCCAATCAAAAACAAGAAGATGAACTAAAAGCGGAAATCGAAAAAGTGAGCGGCGTTGCAGATGTGACGTTCTCCTCGAAAGATCAGCAGCTTAAAAAACTTGTTGGGGCTTACGGAAAAAACTTCGAACTGTTTAAACAGGATAACCCGCTCCACGATGTGTTTGTTGTTCAGGCTAAAGAGCCAGAACAAACCAAGAAAGTGGCAACTAAAATTGAAAAACTAAAACATGTAGATGACGCTGAATACGGCGAGAAAACGGTAGACAATTTATTTAATACATTGAAATGGGCAAGATATGCTGGTGTAGTTCTAAGTATTGGATTACTTCTTACAGCAATGTTCCTCATCTCAAATACCATTAAGATTGCTATCTTCTCACGTCGCAGGGAAATCGAAATTATGAAACTGGTCGGAGCGACTAACTGGTTTATCCGCTGGCCTTTCATTCTAGAAGGTGCTTGGCTTGGATTAATCGGTTCGATCATTCCAGTTATCTTAACTTTTGTAGGTTATATTAACACTTACAATCTGGTGAATCCGAAATTGGCGACAACGTCACTTTCACTCTTATCACCAACACCATTTGCTTATGAATTAAGTGCACTCATCATCTTGATAGGCGTTCTAATTGGTATTTGGGGAAGTGCTATCTCAATTAGAAGATTCTTGAAAGTGTAAAAAGGTGTACAGAAGTATATACCCGAATTAGTCAAAAATAATCTAAAAAATAAAAGGAAAGCTAGGGAGCTTTTTAGGAGGTAAATTCTTTGAAAAAAAAATGCGTTTATTGCAGTCTCACTTGCAGCAGTTATGAGTTTAACACCCGCTTTTACGACAGATGTTTTCGCGGACGTAAATAAGGATATCCAATCGCAAGACAAAAAAATTAGTGATTTAAAATCCAAGAAAGGCGATTTACAATCGGAACTATCAAAACTAGTTTCTGATATGGATTCTGCTCAAAAGAAAGCGAAAGATTTGCAAGCAGACTTTGACAAAACAGGAAAAGAACTTAAACAGTTAAACAAAGAAATCCAAGAAATCAATGAACGTATTAAAGAACGTGAAGAAGTTTTGAAAGAACGCGCACGCGCTATGCAAAAAACTTCAAATTCAAATGCTTACCTTGATGTTATTCTAGGGGCTGACAATTTCTCTGATTTAGTAAGTCGTGTTTCAGCTGTTAACGAACTTGTTAACTCTGATAAATCGATCTTAGATGATCAACAAAGTGATGAAGCTGCACTTAAATCGAAACAAACTGCAGTGAAGAAAACACAAGACAAACAACGTCAAGCTATTGCAGACTTCGAAGCTCAACAAAATAAAATTGAAGCTCAAAAAGCTGAAAAAGAAGCGGTTGTTGCTAAACTTGCACTTGAACAAGCAGGTGCTGAAAAAGCAAAATCTAATCTTGTAAGCGAACGTGATAAACAAGCAGCAGCAGCGGCTGAACGTGCTCGTGCTTTAGCAGCAGCGGCTGAACCAACTGCTGGAGAAACTGTTAAATCAACAAATGATACTAGTAGCGCGTCATCATCAAGTTCAAACCGTACTGCATCTGCTGCAAGCAATGTTTCTTCTAGCAGTAATAGCGGCGGTGGCAAAGCTTCTTCTGCAGGAAGTAGCTCAAGCTCTTCTTCAAACAGTGGATCATCTGTTGGAAGCAACACGCCAGCTCCAAGTGGTAGCGGCTACTCTGCAATGATCGCAGCAGCTCGTGCACAACTTGGTAAACCTTATTCTCTAGGGGCTTCTGGTCCAAGCGCTTTTGACTGCTCAGGATTTACTTCTTATGCATTCAGAGCTGCTGGAATTAGCCTTCCAAGAACTTCCGGTGGGCAATATGCTTCTGCAACTAAAGTAAGTGCAAGCCAAGCAAAACCTGGTGACTTAGTATTCTTTAACTATGGTGGCGGAATTGCACACGTTGGGATCTATGTTGGCGGAGGTCAAATGATCAACGCGCAAAACGACGGTGTTAAGTATGATAATATCTCGAGCGGATACTGGGCTCGTTATCTTGTAGGCTATGGTCGTGTAGCAAACTTCTAAAGAATGGAAAACAAAAATTTGAAAATCAAAGAAGTACCTTTATCTCAACTTGATGAAGGTACTTTTTTTATAAAAAAACGGAAATACGGTAGTGGAAGTAGTAAAAAATGAAGTGGGGTAAAGAAGTAAGAATGAAAAAAAAATAAAAGAATTGGCTTTGCTGCAACAGTTGCTGCTGCAGTATTAATTTTACAGCCGGTGAATGTATTCGCGTCAAATATTTCTGACATGGAAAAGCAAAAGCAAGGAATTACCGAACAACGGTCATCGGTTGAAAAAGGGATTGAAACTAAACAATCCGAATTAAACCAAATTGAATCAGATACGGCTTCAGTCAAAGCTACACTAGAGCGTGTTTCCAAGGAAATTAATGAAACAAATGCGAAATTGAAGCAACAAGTTGAGAAAGTTAACTCGGAGCAAAAACAAATTCAAAAGCTTAAACAAGAAATTGCAGTACTCAAAGAGGAAATTAAACAACGTCAAAAAGTGCTTGAGAAGCGTGCTCGTGCTATTCAAACAAGCGGAAGTGGGAAAAGCTATCTCACTATTTTGATGCAAGCGGAAGACTTTAGTGATTTCATTGATCGTGCGAATCTTGTGCAAGTGATCGTGAAATCAGACCAAGAAATTATGGAAAAACAAAAAAGCGATCAAAAATTATTGAATGATAAACAGACGGCGTCTGAAAAAAAAGTTGGCTGAATTAAATAAGATGAAAGACCAAATTATGCTGACGAAAAACAACTTGGAAAGTCAAAAAGCAGAACAAAATGATTTGATCAGCACGCTTGCTGCTAAGAAAAACAAAACGGCGCAGGAAACGGCGCTTCTTGAATCACAAAAGAGTAAACTTTCTAGCCAAGAACAAACGCTTCTTTCTAACATTTCAGCTGCTTATGCAGAGGAACAACGCAAGAAAGAAGAAGCAGCAAAACGAGCAATGGAAGAAAAACGGAGACAAGCGGCAGCGAATTCTGCAGCGTCAACAAGGGCTGTTTCGCCAAGTCCAAGCAAGTCTGCTCCTGCTACAAGCTCCGCGGTCGCACAAGCACCATCTACAGGTGGCTCATCTAGTTCAGCTAGCGGCATGTTCATCAAACCTGCTCAAGGAATTCTAACTTCTGGCTTTAGTGATCGGACAAACCCAGTAACAGGACAACATGAATCTCATAAGGGCCAAGATATTGCAGCTGGGGGTACGGTTCAAGTTGTGGCAGCAGCATCTGGGCGCGTAGTGTTTGCGGGATATGGAGCACCAGGTAGTGGCTACGGCGGTTACGGGTATGTCGTTGAAATTGACCATGGAAATGGCTATCAAACATTATACGGGCATATGCGTGCTGGGAGCTTAAATGTAGTCGCTGGTCAAAATGTCATGCAAGGACAGGCGATTGGAATTATGGGCTCAACAGGTCAATCCACAGGGCAGCATTTACACTTTGAGATCCATAAAAATGGTGTACCTGTAGATCCGACACCATATTTATAAAAAATTTTGAAAGCATCTCTCTTTTCTTGGAGTAGGAAAGAGGGATGTTTTTTTTTAGGAAAATAGGCGAAAACTTATTTTTATGATATGATGTTCTAGAGTAAGTGAAAAAGGAGAGTGCTAAGTGGGAATTTTGACAGCTATTTTAGTCATCTTGTTAGTGCTAAATGTGTTTTTCGCGGCCGTTACAGTCTTTTTAGAACGAAGAGACACGTCTGCTACTTGGGCTTGGCTTCTTGTTTTAACTTTTGTTCCTATTTTAGGATTCATTATTTATTTGATTTTTGGGAGAAAACTTTCTAAGAAAAAGATTTTTGACTGGAAAGGACAAGAAAAAATTGGGATTAAAGAATCGACTGCAAATCAAATTGAGTTGATTCGACAAAATGAATTTCCGTTTAGTGATCCAAATGTGCAGCATTATCGGGATCTGGTTTATCTTTTACTGGTTAACGACGGGGCAATTTTAACACAAGATAATGAAGTAGAAGTATATGTGGATGGACACGAAAAGTTTGAAGCACTCATGAAGGATATTGAAGCAGCGACAGATCATATACATATCATTTATTATATTTTCCACTCGGATGAGCTAGGGAAAAAAATGATTCACTTGCTTGAAAAGAAAGCTAAAGAAGGCGTTAACGTCAAGGTGATCTATGATGCAATGGGATCGAGAACTACCAAGAAATCTTTTTTTCGAGAACTGGAGAAAAGCGGAGGGATTGTGAGGCCGTTTTTCCCGTCTAAGCTCCCCTTGATCAATTTTAGGCTCAACTACCGAAATCACAGAAAGTTAGCGATCATTGATGGCAAGGTTGGTTATATCGGTGGGTTTAATATTGGGGATGAATACCTTGGGCTTTCGAAGAAATTCGGATATTGGCGCGACACGCATCTACGAGTACATGGAAAAGCCGTATATGCGATGCAAACGCGCTATATTATGGATTGGAATTCGGCGGCGCCAAATCATAAGATTGATTATAAGGCGCGTTATTTCCCGACTTTTCATGGGAAAGGGCAAACTTCGATGCAAATTGTGTCAAGTGGGCCAGATTCAGAATGGCAACAAATTAAGAATGGCTATATTAAGATGATTAATTCGGCGAAACGGTCGATTTATTTGCAATCACCGTATTTTATCCCAGATGCAAGTTTGTTTGAGGCGCTTAAGATTGCCTCGCTTTCAGGGATCGATGTTCGGATCATGATTCCAAATAAACCGGATCATCCGTTTGTTTACCGGGCAACGACCAGCTACGCGGGGGAACTTATGGAAACTGGTGCCAAATTTTTTATTTATGATAATGGGTTTATTCATGCGAAAATGCTCGTTATTGATGGGGAAATTGCTTCGGTTGGGACGGCGAATATGGATTTTCGGAGTTTTCGTTTGAATTTTGAAGTGAATGCATTTATCTATGAAAAAGCGCTTGCGGCAAAGCTTGAAGATATTTTCTTGGAGGATATTTTGAAGTCGTATCAGCTGACGCCTGAACTTTATAGTGAACGTTCACTTTGGATTAAGTTTAAAGAAGCAGTAAGCCGGTTGCTTGCACCCATATTATAAGAAAGAATCGGTTTTTTAGGGGGCTTTTGTTGAGATGAATGTCATAGAGATTATTTTAAAAGGAATACTGAGTTTATTGCTCCAGCCGGTTTTTTACTTATCTATTTTGTTTGCAATACTAGCTGGTTATAACCGAGTGAAATGGGAGCGACGTTCGTTTAGCGTTCGGATTTATTCGCCATTTCTCGAATTGAAAAATTTCTTTTCGCTCGGGATTGGCATTGCGATTGTTCTTTCCATCGTTTCTTTTTTCATCGGATTCGGTGTTATGGAAGTATGGATCGTCATTTTTAACGTTGTAACTATTTTAGTACTGATCGTAGCAATGTTTAGGCTCAGCTCGACGGCAATCACGATCGGGATTTCGAGTTTAGTTTTTTATTTCTGCTATTATTATGATATCCAGTTTGGACCATTTCAAGACAGCTTACTATCATATGATGCGCTTTATATTGATAACTTCATGATTGCGATGACGTTCCTGCTTGCGATTTTATTGTTTGTTGAAGCCTGGTTAATTCATTATACCAGTGCAAAGTCGCCGTCACCTTCACTTAGGAAAAGCGGTCGCGGTAAGCTTGTCGGCGGGTTCCAGCTTAGAAAGTTTTGGTTTATTCCTTTAATTGCTTTTGTTCCTGGAACTGAAATTACGCATTTATTTGATTTTTGGCCCGTGTTTAATATCGGCTCCGAGTCTTATACGCTCGTGTTGTTGCCGCTTGTCATTGGCTTTCAGCAAAAAACACGCTCTGAGTTGCCGGAAGATTTAAGCCGAAAAATTGCGATGCAAGTTACGACGCTTGCGGTGATTGTTGCTGCTATTGGGTTGATTAGTATCGTCTCGCCGGTCATGACTTTGTTTGCGTTTGTACTTGCGATTATTTCCAGATTTTGGATTTCGTGGCGTTTTTACCGGATAGACAAAAATGCGCCGCTACGCTATAAACCTGAGCCAGATGGAATTGTGATTTTAGGTGCGCGCGAAAATACGCCATCGTCGCGGATGCACTTAGTTGCTGGTGAGAAAATCACAGAAGTGAACAGTGTACCCGTGAAAAACCGGACGGAGCTTTATGAAGCGTTAAATAAAAACCGAGCTTTTTGCAAGTTGAAAGTGGTGGGGTTAAATGGAGAGCCTCGTTTTGAACAGACCGCTCTTTATGAGAATGACTCATTTGAACTGGGCTTGCTACTAGTCGAACCAAGATGATATTTACAAGTCCGCTTCATAGAGCGGACTTGTTTTTTGTTTAAGTTTTTGTAAAAAAACCGTGGATTGCTATCCGGTAACGTTAAATCCATGCTATATTTATGTTAATAAATAGAGGAAGTTGGAAGAGAGGGAAGGCATTGTGACAAAAATTTTAGTTGTGGATGACGAATCATCCATTGTTACGCTTCTAGAATTCAATATTAAAAAAGCTGGTTACGAGGTGATCACGGCTTTTGATGGTGCAGAAGGTTATGACCTCGCTATCTCGGAACGGCCAGATTTAATTGTGCTTGATTTGATGTTGCCTAAAATGGATGGGATTGAGGTGACGAAAAAATTACGACAAAGTAAAGTGGATGTGCCAATTTTGATGCTTACAGCAAAAGATGAGGAATTAGATAAAATTATTGGCCTCGAACTCGGTGCAGATGATTATTTAACAAAACCCTTTAGCCCGCGCGAAGTTGTAGCTCGAATCAAAGCGATATTGAGACGCGCTGCGAAGGGAGACAAGTTTAGTGAAGAGGCATCAGGAAGCGGAGAGGAAAACAAACTCATCATCGGTGAACTAGAAATTCTTCCAGAAAGTTATCAAGCTTTTTTGCGCGGTGAGGCGCTTGAACTTACGCCGAAAGAGTTTGAATTGCTGCTTTATCTGGCGAAGCATCGCGGGAAAGTGTTCTCACGTGACCAGTTGCTCGATGCGGTTTGGAACTATGATTATATTGGAGAGACGCGAATCGTCGATGTTCATGTGAGTCATTTGCGCGATAAAATCGAGACGGATACGAAACAGCCGCAATATATCAAAACGGTGCGCGGGTTTGGCTATAAAATGGAAAGCGTAAAGGAATAGACGAATGAATAAATTATGGCTAAAGATCGGTGTTTCCTTTTTCGTTTTATTTTTTATCACGATTGTTGTGGTGGGGTTCTTTTCAGGAGAACTTATGAAATCGACTTACATGAAAATGAAGGAAAATCAGTTAAAAGATGAAGCGCAAATTTTGGTGCACACACTTAATCTAAGCAACCAAGATTTAGATGGACGTGAAAAAGAGCTTGAAAAGGCGCTTGCGCCGCTTGGTCAAGAAGTGGATGCGCGGATTACGATTATTGACCGGCCAGGAAAAGTGATCGTGGATTCAAAAGAAAATCGTGAACAGCTCGGGAATCATGCGAGTCGACCAGAATTTAAAACAGTACTTCAAAATGGGAAATCTGTTGGGATAGCGACGAGAAAAAGCGCTACAGTTGGCTACAGTATGCTCTATGTGGCGGTACCTATTTTGCACGATGGAAAAGTGGATGGAGCCCTCCGAATTTCTGTTTCACTTGAATCTATTGAAAAAGCAGTTAATAAGTTATGGGGAAATCTTCTCTTGATTTTAATCCCAATTTTACTTATTATCGCAGCGATTAGTATAATCCTTGCAAGACGGATCACACGCCCTGTACAAGAAATTATTGAGGTCTCAAATGACTTAGCTTCACGCAACTACAGTAGCCGGATTTACGGGAAATCAAGTGGAGAACTCCAAGAAATTTCAGTGTCCGTCAATAAGCTAGCGGAAAGTTTAGAACAACAAATGTATGAAATTCGTGAAAATTCACAGCGGTTATCTGCGATTGTGGAGAATCTTGTGAGTGGTGTTATGTTAATTGATTACGATAAAGAAATTATCATGACGAATAAAGCGATGTATCAAATCTTAGGCGAACAAGAAATTACTGGCAAAACATTTTATGAAGTCATTAAAAGTTTTAGTGTCAGTAAGTTGATTGAAAGAGGCTTTCAAGAGAAACAGCGTGCGCAAGAAGAAGTGGCGATTTATTTCCCTAGAGAAATGATACTAGATGCCAGTGTTACACCGATTCTGATGGAAGACGGAGAAATTTCTGGTATCGTGCTTTTATTGCATGATATCACGCAAATTCGCCACCTCGAAAACGTTCGCTCTGAGTTCGTTGCTAATGTGTCACATGAGCTAAAAACTCCGATAACGGCAGTTAAAGGTTTTGCGGAAACATTACTGGATGGGGCTATGGATGATGAAGAGTTACTAAAACAATTCTTGACCATTATCAAAGACGAAAGTGAGCGCTTGAACCGCTTGATTTTAGATATTCTAGCACTCTCAAAAATTGAGCAAAAAGCACTCCCTGTACACATGGAACAAGTTAATTTAGATGATGTGATCCGGCAATCCGTAGAAATGGTAAGTGAACTGGCTAGCGTGAAGGCCATTCAGCTTGAAATTCCTGAAAAAAAAACAGCCGCCCCTTGAAATTACGGCGGAGAGGGATCGGATCCAGCAGATTCTTGTCAACTTATTGTCGAATGCCATTCAATATACGCAGACAGAAGGGAAAGTTCGCTTAAGTTTGGATGATGCAGGGGATTACGTTGTGATAAAGGTAATGGACAATGGGATCGGTATTCCGGAAAAAGATTTGGACCGGATTTTTGAACGATTCTACCGAGTGGATAAGGCAAGAAGCCGCCATTCTGGCGGAACGGGACTAGGTCTCTCAATTGTGAAACACTTAGTTGAAAGTATGGATGGCGAAATTCTTGTTGTGAGCAAAGAAAATGAGGGAACAACTTTTGAAATTAAATTGCCTAAGATAAAGTAATCTCGTTGTCTAAATCACTACACGAAAGATGAGATATTTTAACCATTTCAAATTAGAAGAAGCAAATCTTAACACGCCTAGGCGAAAACTTTCGCCTAGGCGTGTTTTTTTATCCAAAAAATTCATTTTCCTGTCATTTTTTTAACGGGATTTAAAGATTTACACGATCTTAACATTAGCTAAATAACGGCTTAATGGTTTCTGGTTATAGTAGGTATTGTAAGGATAACCAATTTATCAAAATAAGGTGGGTAATAAAAAATGAAAAAAAAAGGTTTTGGGTATAGCGACAATTTTATCAGCATTAATGCTTGTTCTTGCGGCTTGTGGAAGTGGAAGTTCTTCAAATGGCTCGGGTGGCGATTCTGATAAAACATCTGGATCTCTTACGGCTGTTGGATCAACAGCACTACAACCTCTTGTTGAAGCTGCAGGAAAACAATTTCAATCGGAAAATCCTAAAGCACAAATTAACGTACAAGGTGGCGGCTCTGGAACGGGACTAACACAAGTGCAACAAGGTGCGGTAGATATTGGGAACTCGGATGTGTTTGCTGAAGAAAAAGATGGTGTAGACGCTTCAAAACTTGTTGATCATAAAGTTGCAGTTGTCGGCATGGCTCCTGTTGTGAATAAAGATGTGGGCGTTGATAACTTAACTCAACAACAATTGATTGACATCTTTACTGGAAAAGTAACGAACTGGAAAGATGTTGGCGGAAAAGACGAAAAAGTAACGGTGATTAACCGAGCTGAAGGAAGCGGAACTCGTGCCACATTCGAACAATGGGCGCTAAAAGGGGAAACACCTATCAAAGCACAAGAGCAAGACTCTTCTGGAACCGTTCGTAAAATTGTAAGTGAAACACCAGGAGCAATCAGTTACTTAGCTTTTTCTTACATTAATAAATCAGTAGTTGGTCTCTCTGTCGACGGTGTAAAACCAGATGAGAAAAACGTCGCAACGAACGATTGGAAAATCTGGTCTTATGAACACATGTATACAAATGGTAAGCCAAAAGGTCTTACAAAGAATTTCCTAGATTATATGACAAGTGATGCCGTTCAAAAGGATATTGTTCCGCAACTTGGCTATCAATCAATTAAAGAAATGAAAGTAGAACGTAGCGCAGATGGAAAAATTACAAACCTTTAAATAGAAGATGAGAGAAATAGTAAAATTGGGAAGTCTATCCTTTGAAACTGGGATAGACTTGCCCGCATGTTTGGGAACGGAAGGAGTTTTACGTTTTGGAAATCATGAATGAAGAAAAACTAACACGCACATCCAAAAAAGCACGCCTTGAAACTAGAGGGAAAATTATTACCTTTATCTGTATTGCCGTGATGGTTATTGCAGCAGTTTCTATCCTTTATTTTGTCATTTCAAAAGGATTATCCACCTTTTTTATTAATAAAGTATCATTTTGGGATTTCATTTCTGGAAAGGACTGGAATCCAACGAAAACAGATGCGGCAGGCAATGCTCTTGTCGGCGCACTTCCAATGATTATAGGTTCATTTGCCGTGACTTTGCTTGCTGCTTGTATCTCGGCGCCGCTTGCGATCGGAGCAGCCATCTTCATGGTCGAAATTTCTCCGCGCTTTGGGAAAAAAGTGTTGCAACCAGTCATTGAACTACTTGTTGGGATTCCATCGGTTGTTTATGGCTTTATCGGGTTAAGTGTTATCGTCCCGTTTATTCGAGAACATATCTCAGGGAGCGGTTTCGGGATTGCCGCTGCAACCGTTGTTTTAACTGTAATGATATTACCAACTGTAACGTCACTTTCAGTTGATGCGATCAAAGCAGTGCCACGCCATTACCGGGAAGCTTCGCTCGCGCTTGGAGCAACTCGTTTTCAAACAATTTGGCGCGTTGTGCTCCGTTCTTCACGCGCAGGGATATTGACAGCTGTAGTGTTCGGTATGGCGCGTGCCTTTGGTGAGGCGCTCGCAGTTCAGATGGTTATCGGGAACTCAGCAGTCATCCCGACGTCTCTTTTCGAGCCGGCATCTACCCTAACAAGCATTTTGACGATGGGGATGGGGAATACAGTCATGGGAACACTCGACAACAATATTCTCTGGTCGCTTGCGATGGTTCTACTGGCGATGTCACTCTTTTTCATCATTATTATCCGATTCATCGGCCGTAGGAGGAAAGCGAAATGAATGTAAAAACAAAAGATAAAATTGCTACAGGCGTCTTTTATTTCATAGCCGTCCTCATTACGCTCATACTTGCAAGTTTGCTTGGTTATATTCTTGTGAAAGGCGTGCCAAAACTTAGCCTCGATTTCTTGACGAATCCTCCGCAAGCATTTAAAGCGGGTGGTGGAATCGGACCTGAAATCTGGAACTCCTTTTACATGCTAATCATTACAATGCTCATCTCAATCCCAATTGCTCTTGGTGCAGGGATTTATATGGCAGAATATGCACGGAAAAATTGGTTGACCGACTTAATCCGGACAACGATCGAAGTCTTAAGCTCCTTGCCATCTATCGTAGTTGGACTATTTGGATTCCTTGTTTTCGTCATCCAAATGGGCTGGAGTTTCTCAGTATTATCCGGAGCTTTAACACTAACCATTTTCAACTTGCCACTTTTGATCCGCGTTGTTGAAGATGCACTCCGAGCGATTCCAGATACACAACGTGAAGCGGGCTTAGCTCTTGGCATTTCCAGATGGGAGACTATCACACGGGTTCTTATTCCAGCCGCTCTCCCGGCGATCATAACCGGCATCATTCTTGCGGCAGGACGTGTATTTGGTGAAGCCGCAGCACTTATTTTCACAGCAGGACAAAGCACGCCGATTCTTGACTTTACAAACTGGAATCCAGCAGATGTCACCTCGCCGCTCAATATTTTCCGTCCCGCTGAAACGCTTGCCGTACACATTTGGAAAATCAACGGGGAAGGCATTATGCCAGATGCGCGCGCTGTTTCAGATGGAGCTTCTGCTGTATTAATTCTATCGGTGTTACTTTTCAATATTTTGGCTCGTTTACTCGGAAAATTAGTATTCAAAAAAATGACGTCTTCGTCTTAAAACAAAGGAGTTTTGAAGATGCTGTTAACGAAAAATCAAACCAGTGTAGGGATGCTTGATAAGCAGGAAACAAAAACTAGGGCTTTGACAAATGAATCTAGCTTAGCGGCAAGCCGAAACGCGATGGCGACAGAAGACCTCCACGTTTACTATGGAGATAATCATGCGATCAAAGGAGTAAGTCTAGCCTTTCCTGAAAATCAAGTTACCGCGCTAATTGGACCATCGGGATGTGGAAAATCTACCTATTTGCGGGCGCTTAATCGTATGAATGAAGAAATTGATGGATGCCGGATGGAAGGCAAGATTCTCTACGATGATATTAATATCAACCGGAAAGAGATTGATCTTTACCGCATTCGACAAGAAATCGGCATGGTTTTCCAAAAGCCGAATCCATTTTCGAAATCCATCTATGAAAATATTGCATTCGGACTAAAACGTCACGGAATGCGTGGTAAAAAAGAATTGATGGAACGCGTTGAGAAAAGTTTACGCGGAGCTGCACTTTGGGATGAAGTAAAAGACGACTTAAATAAAAGCGCGCTTTCGCTTTCTGGTGGGCAACAGCAAAGGCTTTGTATCGCAAGAGCTATCGCGATGCAACCAAAAGTCTTGCTCCTTGATGAACCGGCTTCTGCACTTGACCCGATTTCAACCAGTAAAATTGAAGATTTAATTAATGAACTAAAAGAGAAATACACGATTGTCATTGTGACGCATAACATGCAACAAGCCGCACGTGTATCTGACTTTACCGCCTTTTTCTATCTAGGCGAAGTAGTAGAATTCAAGGAAACAACAGAACTTTTCACGAACCCATCAGAAAAACGAACGGAAGACTATATTTCTGGGAACTTTGGTTAAAGGAGAGGGAATAGGATGGAAATGACGACCGAAAAAACCAAATTTATGATTGAAACAACGGATGTCGATTTATTTTATGGGACCAAACAAGCTCTTAAAAAAGTTTCGCTTTCAATTAAAGAAAACCAAGTCACCGCATTAATTGGCCCATCTGGATGTGGAAAATCTACATTTTTGCGAACGCTCAATCGGATGAATGACTTGATTCCTAACGTAAAAACGACTGGCAACATAAAAATCTCAAATGAGGAGATCAATCAAGCAAAAGTAGACCTCGTAGGGCTTAGAAAGCGCGTTGGGATGGTCTTTCAGCAACCCAATCCTTTTCCATTCTCAATTTATGACAATGTCGCATACGGGCCACGGATGCATGGCGTAACGAATCGGAAAGAATTGGATGCGATTGTGGAGCGAAGTCTTCGCCAAGCCGCACTTTGGGATGAAGTCAGTGACAGGCTCGACAAACCCGCAACAGGAATGTCGGGCGGGCAGCAGCAGCGCCTCTGCATTGCGCGAGTTCTTGCCGTAAAACCCGAAGTCATTTTGATGGACGAACCAACCTCGGCGCTTGATCCAATTTCAACGGCCAAGGTCGAAGATTTAATTTTAGAATTGAAAAAGGAATTATACGATCGTTATCGTGACACACAACATGCAACAAGCATCTAGGATCTCTGATGAAACAGCCTTTTTCTTAAATGGTGAGATCATTGAATTTGCGGATACCACCTCTATTTTTACCAATCCAGCAAAACAAAAAAACAGAAGATTATATTTCTGGTCGATTTGGATAAGGAGTGAAAACACTATGGTAGTTAGAAAGTTATTTACGGAGCAATTGAATGATTTACATCAACATTTATTAGAAATGGGCATGTTGGTAAACGAAGCAATTTTTAAAGCGATGAAGTCACTTTCGGAACGGGATATCAAGCTTGCTGACCAAGTAGTTGCAGAAGACAAAGCTATTAATAACATGGAATTATCACTTGAGCAGGGCTCTTTTGAGCTTATTGCTTTGCAACAACCTGTTGGGACGGACTTACGAAAAATTGTTACAGTTTTAAAAGCAAGCTCCGATTTGGAGCGAATGGGGGATCATGCAGTCAGCATTGCGAAAGCGACCATTCGCTTAGGGGACAGTAAAGTGCTAAAGCCCATCCCTGAGATTCCTGAAATGGGAGAACTTGTTAAATCCATGCTTCACGACGTGTTGAACGCTTATTTAGCAGGGGATGCGGTGGCAGCACGCGAAATTGCAGCGCGTGATAATGATGTCGATAAGCTACACCGAGTTGTGTCGCGTAAGTGTATTGAGCAGATGCAAGAAAATGCAGAACATCTGGAAGAAATCTCGCATTTACTGTTTGTTGCTCAAAATTTGGAACGAATTGGAGACTACATCACCAATATTTCTGAGTGGATCGTGTATTTGGATAGCGGTGAAATTGAGGAATTGAATAACTAAAAATAGCCTCCGGCATGCCCGGAGGCTATTTTTACAGTGGAACGTTTTCTCGGATCGAAAAAAACAATCTTTAATGAAATTTCGTATTTTGGAAAAGCAAAATGATGAAAAAGCTTCAGGAACTGCTAGTGTAGACTTGTTACTAATTAACTTTGTTTTTGGTAAAAGAAGGTCAAACAAAATTGGGAATTCACTTGCCTTTTTAAAAGTTATATATTATTATATGTGTATATTAACATATAATAATATATAACTTTTAAATTCACTAAAGTTGCACAAACCCGTGCGAACACGCTATCATATGATTATATGAACATATAATAATGGAGTGTGAACGGATATGGAAAATCATTCGGGTTTAGACGAAGAGACATTGCTAAATGTCACACAAATTTTTAAGGCGCTTTCGGATCCAACACGTGTCCAAATTTTGAATCTCTTGCAAGAGCGAGAGTATTCCGTGAATGAAATTGCGCGAACGCTCTCTTTCAACCAAACGACGGTTTCTCATCAGTTACGGTTTCTGAAAAATTTACGACTTGTGAAATCGCGGAGAGAGGGTACAACCATTTATTATTCGCAGGATGACCACCATGTGCTTGAATTGCTTAAACAAGCGATTCATCACGTTGAACACAGATGATTTAAGGGCGCCTATGCTAGGAGCGGATCATGATGACAGAGTATCGACTAACAGGACTTTCTTGTGCCCACTGTTCTGAAAAACTGGAGCGGGAAATTCGGAATTTAGACCATGGAAGTGAAGCTAAAATTTTTTATAATACATCCAAGCTCATTCTTCCAGACAAAGTACCGCTTACTGCTGTTGAAAAAATCTTAAAAACAGAAAATGTAGCGATTGTAAATTCTGATAGCTCGCAGTCAGAAGACGAGCATGCGCACAGCCATGAACATGGCAATGATAAAAAACTTTTGATTCAGTTAGGCATTTCAACGGTATTGTTTCTAGCCGCATTTATTCTTGGAGATAAAATTCCTTGGGGCGCTTCTTTTGCTATTTATTTTGTGGCAGCGGGACTGAGCGGCTATCAAACTTTCTTTAAAGGGCTTAAAAACCTTTTTCGGTTGAAATTTACGATTGATACACTCATGACAGTGGCTTTAATTGGTGCTTTTGCAATAGGTGATTATAAAGAAGGTACAGTTGTAGCGATTTTGTTTGGCTTAAACGAATATCTGGAAGGTTTCGGCATGCGTCAAGCGAGAAAATCCATGTCCGAACTTTTAAAAGTCGCCCCTAAAACTGCCAATATTTTAGTGAACGGTGAAGTGAGTCAAATCCCAATCTCCAAACTTCAATTAAAAGACGTAGTTTTAATCCGTGCTGGAGAGAAAGTCCCATCGGATGCGACGGTTATTGAAGGCGCAAGTTCCTTCAATGAAGCAGCAATCACCGGGGAATCCATGCCGGTTGAAAAACAAATTGGGGATGTCCTGTTTGGCGGTTCGATTAATAATGAAGGAACCATAAAAGCTGAAATTTCAGCGCTATATGAAGATTCCTCCCTTGCAAAAATTCTTCACCTTGTAGAAGAAGCGCAAGAAACGAAGACGCCAACTGAACTCTTTATTGATAAATTTGCACGTTACTATACACCAGCGATCATGCTTTTTGCAGTAATGATTGCGTTTTTGCCACCACTTCTTTTCGGTGCAGACTTTTCAAAATGGCTTTATGAAGGGCTAGCCGTTCTAATTATCGGCTGTCCATGTGCTTTAATCCTTTCTTCGCCAGTTGCGATTGTTTCGGGGATCACTCGTAGCGCGAAAAATGGTGTTTTAATTAAGGGTGGCGTTTTTCTTGAACAGCTTGGAAAAATAAAGCAAATTGCATTTGATAAAACAGGAACACTGACAAGTGGAAAGCCAGTTGTAGCAGAAATGATCAAGTACAATGATCACTTCATGGACATTGCGGCGCGGATGGAAAGCGATTCCTTACATCCGATTGCATCGGCAATTACTCAAAAAGCGAAAAGCGACGGTGTGGAAATCGGCAAGATGGACTCGATGGAAACCATCGCTGGAAAAGGCCTTGTAGGAAGCCTCGCTGGTGTATCCTACTTTATGGGAAATGAAAGTCAAATCCCGGATGGGGCTTGGGATGAGAGAGCACGTTCAGATGTGCAAAGTTTGAAGCAAGCTGGCTATACGGTCGTTGTGACAGCATCTGAATCGCAAATCCTCGGCATGTTCGGTATCCGAGATGCACTCCGGCCAGAAAGTCGGGAACTCATTTCAGATTTACATCAAATTGGCGTGACGAATACCATTATGCTCACTGGAGACCATGTGAAAACAGCTGAAAAGGTTGCATCCGAAATTGGCATGGATACTTATTATGCCGACTTGCTTCCAGAGCAAAAACTGGACCAAATCCAGAAGATTCAATCTGAAACTGGGAAAGTGATGATGGTTGGAGATGGCATCAATGATTCGCCTGCACTTGCCACGGCAGATCTTGGGATTGCTATGGGAAAAGGCACCGATAGCGCAATTGAAGTGGCAGATGTTGTCTTGATGCAAGATCATTTGCTTAAGCTTCCAATCACCATCCGGATTGCTAAAAAGGTGCGCAAAATTATTGGCTTTAACATTGCATTTGCGCTAGGCCTTAAAATTTTGGCACTTTTGCTGACGTTACCAGGGTTACTCACACTTTGGATGGCCATTATGGCAGATATGGGAGCAACGATTATTGTGACGCTTCTTAGTTTGACAATTTTGATCCGGACGAAAGAAGAAAAAATTTTATGACTAGAAAGGACGTCTTTTCGTTTCCTGCAAAGGGAAAAAGGCGTCTTTTTGTCGAAAACTTTGGCTTTCTGTGGTAAAGTAAAGGACAAATAAGATTTTGGAGGGAATGGTTTGAAACTCACGTCAAAGCAAAAAACGGCGGTCATTACAGGTTTTATTTTGATGTTTGCAATCGCGATCCTCGGTTTGTTGTTTAATCAGTCGCTTGCTCTTGTTTGGATACTTGGAATCTTGCAATTTATTTTGATTCAAGTCACTTGTTTTATTTGGATTTATGCGCCGATCCAGGCAGATCAAGCACGAAAACGCAAACTTTTCAGCTGGGGCGTGCTACTCACTGCTTTAGTTTTGCTTATTCTTGCACTCGTTGTGCCGGATAACTTTCGCTCTTATTCAGGTTTCATGATTGCGCTTGTTGGCTATGCGGCTGCGGTTGTGATGCGTGAAGTGGAAAATACGAATCCAGCGAACAAAAAGCAACAAAGTCATAAAAAATAATTAAGAAGGAGTGTTAAGATGGGAATTCATCAATATTTTCAAAGTTTATCGGATCTTGAGAACATTTATCGTTGTCCGGGAAAGTTTAAATATCAGGAGCATTCCGTCGCCGAACATTCTTTCAAAGTAACAAGTATCGCTCAATTTTTTGGAAATGTAGAGGAGAAAGCTGGAAATGAGGTCGATTGGCGGGCGCTTTATGAAAAAGCGCTGAATCACGATTATTCTGAGCTTTTTATTGGCGATATTAAAACGCCTGTAAAATATGCGACAGCAGAGCTTCGGGAAATGCTTTCAGAAGTGGAAGAAAGCATGACACAAAATTTTATTGAGCGGGAAATTCCAAGTGAATTTCAAAATATCTATCGCCATCTACTAAAAGAAGGTAAAGATGAAACGCTTGAAGGTAAAATTTTGGCGATTGCAGATAAAGTGGATTTACTGTATGAGTCCTTTGGTGAGATCCAAAAGGGGAATCCAGAAAATGTCTTTGTTGAAATTTATAGTGAGGCGCTTGCAACGATTTATAAATACCGGGAGATGGCAAGTGTGAAATATTTTCTGGCAGAAATTCTGCCAGATATGCTACATGAAAAAGGCATCCGCAAAACTGAGCTTCCTGAATTAACGAATGATATTACAGCTCAGGCTTTAAAAGACGATTCTAAGTAAAGGAGAGGAGAAACATGATTGATCAAATGCTTTCGGCTATTTTCTTTCCTGGACTTTTGGTCATCATGTTTGCGCGAATCACTTATAATCGCTATATTGCGCTTCTTTTGATGGTCATTTTAATTGCGGCGAGTGTGAAGCTTGGTTACACGGGAACATACTGGTTGATGGTCCTAGACGCGTTATCCATGACGGTGGGATTTGCCGTTGCAACGGTCATGCTGAAACGGCTCAAGGCAAAAGGAAAGCACATGGATAGGTGAAAAATAAGAAAAGTGATAAAATAAAGAGAGAAAAAACGTGATCCGCCGAGATGACGTTTTTTCGTTCTCTTTAAAAGCGAAAATATGTTCGCTTTTTGCTAGGCGAATAGAATACTTTATGGTAAAATGAAAGAATCTTATGTATTGGTAGAAAAAAATTTAACGAGCTGGAATGGAGGAAGAGACATTGACTGATAAATTTGAACTCGTTTCAGAATATAAACCGTCTGGTGATCAGCCAAGAGCGATTGAACAACTGGTTGCGGGCCTTAATAAGGGTGTGAAGCACCAAACTTTACTTGGGGCAACGGGAACCGGGAAGACGTTCACTGTGTCTAATGTCATTCAGGAAATTAATAAGCCGACGCTTGTTATGGCTCATAATAAGACGCTAGCAGGACAACTCTATAGTGAATTCAAAGAGTTCTTTCCAGAGAATGCTGTCGAATATTTTGTGAGTTATTATGATTATTATCAACCTGAAGCCTATGTTCCGCAAAGTGACACTTATATAGAAAAAGATGCGAGTATCAATGATGAAATTGATAAATTACGACACTCGGCAACGGCTGCTTTATTTGAACGACGTGATGTCATCATCATCGCTAGTGTTTCTTGTATATACGGTTTAGGGGCACCAGAAGAATATGGGAAATTACTTGTTTCACTAAGGACTGGAATGGAACTTGGGCGGGATGAGTTACTTCGTCGTTTAGTGGCTATTCAGTACGACCGAAATGATATTGATTTTCAGCGTGGTCGTTTTCGTGTACGTGGCGATGTTGTTGAAATTTTCCCAGCTTCTCGAGATGAACACTGTATTCGGGTCGAATTTTTTGGTGACGAAATTGAAAGAATTCGTGAAGTAGATGCATTAACGGGCGAAATTATTGGTGACAGAGAACATGTTTCGATTTTTCCGGCTTCTCACTTTGTAACAAGCCCAGATATTATGAAAATTGCCATTCAAAACATTAAACTTGAGCTAGCTGAACGTTTAAAAGAGTTGCGCAGTCAAGATAAGCTATTAGAAGCGCAACGACTTGAACAACGAACGAATTATGATATTGAAATGATGGAAGAAATGGGTTACTGCTCGGGGATTGAAAACTATTCAAGACACCTAGCGCTTCGAGAACCAGGTTCGACGCCTTATACGTTGCTTGATTATTTCCCAGATGACTTCCAAATTGTGATTGATGAGTCACACGTTACAATGCCTCAAATTCGGGGGATGTATAACGGGGACCAAGCGCGAAAACAAATGCTTGTAGATCACGGGTTTAGACTTCCATCGGCGCTTGACAACCGTCCGCTACGACTAGAAGAATTTGAAAAACATGTCAATCAAATTGTTTACATTTCCGCAACACCAGGTCCTTATGAATTAGAACATAATCCAGAGGTAGTAGAACAAATTATTCGTCCAACAGGGCTGCTTGATCCAATTATCGAAGTTCGTCCAATTGAAGGACAAATTGATGATTTGATTGACGAAATTAATGATCGGACTGGAAAAGATGAACGGGTTCTAGTTACGACTTTAACGAAAAAAATGGCGGAAGATTTAACGGATTATTTGAAAGAAGCTGGCATCAAAGTCCAGTATCTGCACTCTGAGATTAAAACCCTTGAACGGATTGAAATTATCCGGGATTTGCGGCTAGGTGTGTTCGATGTGTTAGTCGGTATCAACTTATTGCGTGAAGGAATCGATTTACCGGAAGTATCATTAGTTGCGATTCTAGATGCTGATAAAGAAGGATTTCTTCGTTCAGAGCGCTCGCTTATTCAAACGATGGGGCGTGCGGCACGGAATGAACACGGAAAGGTTATCATGTATGCGGATAATATGACAGATTCCATGAAGAAATCCATTGATGAAACGGAACGTCGTCGTAAAATCCAAGAGGAATATAATGAAAAACACGGTATTGTGCCGAAAACGATTCGGAAAGAAATTCGTGGCGTGATTTCTGCGACAACAGTTTCTGAAGAGGAAAATGAGAAATTGCAAGACTTGAGTAAGCTAACGAAACAAGAACGCGGTCAATTGATTGAAGATATGGAACATGAAATGAAAGCTGCGGCGAAGGCACTTGACTTCGAGCGGGCGGCTGAACTTCGTGATGCACTTTTAGAACTTAAAGCGGAAGGATGAGTCAGATTTGAAAAAAGATAAGATCGTAATCCAAGGAGCAAGAGCGCATAACTTGAAAAACGTTGATGTGGAAATCCCACGTGATAAGCTAGTTGTCATGACTGGCTTATCCGGTTCCGGGAAGTCTTCGCTTGCTTTTGATACGATTTATGCCGAAGGACAAAGGCGTTACGTGGAATCCTTGTCCGCCTATGCTAGGCAGTTCCTTGGTCAAATGGATAAACCTGATGTGGACTTAATTGAAGGTTTAAGTCCAGCTATTTCGATTGACCAAAAAACGACAAGTCGAAATCCACGTTCCACAGTCGGGACGGTAACAGAAATTCACGATTATTTGCGCTTGCTTTATGCTCGCGTTGGTCATCCTATTTGTCCTAATCATGGAATTGAAATTACTTCGCAGACGATCGAACAGATGGTAGATCGTGTTTTTGAGTATCCTGAAAAAACTCGGATTCAAATTATGGCTCCGATTGTTTCTGGAAAAAAAGGCACACACAAGAAAACGTTTGAGGAAATTAAAAAGCAAGGTTACGTGCGGATTCGTGTTGATGGTGAAGTCTATGATGTCAATGATGAGATTGAACTTGAAAAAAACAAGAAACATTCTATTGAAATTATTATTGACCGAATTGTCATCAAGGAGGGCGTACATTCACGTCTATATGATTCACTTGAATCGGCACTTAAGCTCGCAGATGGCTATGCGATTGTAGATGTGATTGGCGAAAAAGAACTCCTATTTAGTGAACACTATGCATGTCCGTATTGTGGCTTTACTGTTGGAGAATTAGAACCGCGGATGTTTTCTTTTAATAGTCCGTTTGGAGCTTGTCCAACTTGTGATGGTCTTGGAACAAAGCTTGAAGTGGATGTGGAAACAGTTATTCCAGACCCATCACTTTCACTAAATGAAGGCGCCATTGTACCGTGGAAACCGATTAGTTCACAATATTATCCACAAATGCTTGCTTCTGCTTGTGAAGAGTTTGGGATCGACTTGGATACACCGTTTGAAAAACTTTCGAAGGAACATCAAGATATTGTTTTAAGGGGTTCTGGTGAAAAAGAATTTTTCTTCAAATACAAAAATGATTTCGGGATGACACGAGAAACTTGGATCCCATTTGAAGGTGTTCTACCAAATATTGAGCGGCGTTACCGGGAAACAAATTCGGACTTTACGCGAGATCAAATGGCACAATATATGACTAATTTGCCTTGTCCAACTTGTCATGGCTATCGTTTGAAAGAAGAAGCGCTCGCTGTGAAAGTTGACGGAAAGCACCTCGGTGAAGTGAGTGATTACTCGATTACGGAAGGCTTTGATTTCTTTGAAGGCCTTGATTTATCGGAAAAGGAATCACAAATTGCTGCTCCTATTTTGAAAGAAGTTCGAAATCGATTAGGTTTTCTCAAAAATGTTGGATTGAATTATTTAACGCTGAGCCGGGCAGCTGGAACGCTTTCTGGCGGTGAGGCACAGCGGATTCGACTGGCAACACAAATTGGCTCAAAACTAACTGGTGTGCTATATATTTTGGATGAGCCTTCGATTGGCTTGCATCAGCGAGATAATGACCGACTTGTAAATACTCTTCAGGGAATGCGAGATATTGGAAATACGCTTATTGTTGTTGAACATGATGAGGATACTATGATGGCAGCGGACTATTTGATTGACATTGGTCCCGGAGCTGGAGAACATGGTGGGGAAATTGTTGCAGCAGGAAGTCCAGAAGAAGTTGCGAATAACGCCGATTCAATCACGGGTGCTTATCTATCTGGTAAGAAGTTTATTCCGGTCCCAACGAAGCGTCGTAAAGGAAATGGAAATAAGCTTGAAATTATCGGAGCGAAGGCAAATAATTTAAAAAATGTATCGGCGGATATTCCGCTTGGAACTTTCACGTGTGTTACAGGTGTTTCAGGTTCAGGAAAGAGCTCGCTTGTGAATGAAGTCCTTCGGAAGGCACTTTCACGAAAGTTAAACCGGGCCAATGCTAAGCCGGGTCCACACAAGGAAATTAAGGGGATCCAGCACCTTGAAAAAATCATCGATATTGACCAGTCGCCAATTGGACGGACACCAAGGTCAAATCCGGCAACGTATACTGGAGCTTTTGATGATATTCGGGATTTGTTTGCTTCAACGAATGAAGCAAAAGTTCGCGGATATCAAAAGGGGCGGTTTAGCTTCAATGTGAAAGGTGGACGGTGTGAAGCTTGTAAAGGTGACGGCATTATCAAAATTGAGATGCACTTTTTGCCGGATGTCTATGTTCCTTGTGAAGTTTGCGGTGGGAAACGCTATAATAGTGAAACACTCGATATTCATTATAAAGGAAAGAATATTGCGGAAGTGCTTGATATGACAGTTGAAGAAGGACTGGATTTCTTCCAAAACCAACCGAAGATTGCTCGGAAATTGCAAACTATTGTGGATGTGGGTCTTGGATATATTCGTCTCGGTCAGCCAGCTACAACGCTTTCTGGTGGAGAAGCGCAACGTGTGAAACTCGCTTCGGAACTGCATAAACGTAGTAACGGGAAGTCATTCTATATTTTGGATGAGCCAACAACGGGACTACATGTTGATGATATCGGGCGGTTGCTGGATGTTTTGCAACGGCTTGTTGACAATGGAGATACGGTGCTTGTGATTGAACATAATTTGGATGTGATCAAACAAGCGGATTATTTAATTGATCTTGGACCGGAAGGTGGCGATGGTGGTGGACAAATTGTCGCTAAGGGGACACCTGAGAAGGTCGCATCATCGAAAAAATCGTATACAGGACATTATTTGAAACCGATTCTGGAACGCGATAAGAAACGTATGAAGGAAAAGGTTGCAGAAAAGCAAAAATAAATTGATAAGCTTGATCTGGAGGAAAGTCGTCAGATCAGGCTTTTTCTTTTCCCCAAAAGTCTAAAGAAAGAATCGTTCTTAGGTTGTATGACAGATTTTCTGTGATGCGTCATAATAGAACTATAATAAATGAGACACTAAATCAACTGGAATTTTTGAATAAATGATGAATTTTTGGAGGGGAAAAGCATGGAAAATGAACGTAAACGTATTTTGGAACTCGTGAAGCAAGGCGTGATCTCAACTGAGGAAGCTTTAATGTTACTTGAAAATATTTCGAAAAAAGAAGGAAAGAGTGCAGCTTCTGAAAATATGCGTCAAGCTGATCGCTCGGAAGCCCGTCAAGAAGAAGTAGAGCAAGAAGAAACAGGTTATGATTATTCACAAGGCTGGAACACTAAAGATAATCCGTATCGTGGTGGAGAAGCCAAAAAAAACGCGTCCTCGTCCTGAAAGCGGCTCAAATAAAGAAGAAAAGGCAAAACTAGAAAGAGAAAAACAAGCGAAGCGAGAAGAAACGCTTAAAAATGTAATGAGTGATCTTTCGCAAGCTGGTGAAAAAATTGGTTCTTTCTTAGGAAGTGCGATTAATCAAGTGAAGGATATGCCGTTTCCGTTTTTGACATCGACAAAGCTAGAACGTGAATTTGTTTATCATGACACGACACTTTCTATTTTAGAGTTTGATGTGGCACTCGGAAACATTGAATTTAAGCCTTCGGAAAATGAAGATATTCGCGTGAAAGCCGCAATTAAGCTCTTTAAGGAGTATCCAGAAGAAGAAGCGATGAAAATTTTCTTTGATCGAACAACGCTTCGGGTTGATGAGGAAACCCTTCGATTCGAATCTAAATCTAAACAAATTGTGACAAACTTAACGGTCTACTTACCACGTCGTGAATATGATTATGTTTCGATCAAAATTTTAAATGGGAACTTCCATATCGATGAGCTCGTTGGTCGTGATCTATTTGCCAAAACAACGAACGGAAATATCAGTGTTGGTACGCTTCAAGCAACACTTGCCGAAATTGAATCGATCAATGGTAATGTTCGTGTTCAAAATGGGAAGGTGCGAGATGTTTCACTGAAAACGTTAAATGGAAATGTTGCCGTAAAGGGCGAATTTTACTCAAGCAATTTAACGACTAAAAACGGTAATGTTCGTTATCAATTAGAAAATCCAAATGCGGTTTATCTTAAGGCAAAAGCTGGCGCTGGGAACATTGAAGTCATTGTACCGAAGGAATCAGGTTTGGATGGACGCGTTCATACTAATCTAGGTAAGATACTGCTTGATGTGAAGGATGCGGAAGTTTTGGATTCGAAAACGGAATCAGTGAATAAAATGATGGTATTTACTAAAGTTTCAAGCACGGACTCGGAAGCGCTAAAAGTTGAAGCAGAAGCAACGACGGGTAATGTGAAAATTAGAGACTTTAAATAAATTAAATTGGTGGGAAGCAGTTCTCCTGTTTCCTGCATGATTGGTTAAGATTTAGAAAGAAAGGAAGCACAAGCTATGGAGAAAAAGTTGAGAAGGTCAAGAGTAGATCGTAAGGTGGGCGGTGTTTTCGGCGGTATTGCGGAGTACTCAGGAATTGATGCGACAATTTTGCGGCTCGTCTTTATTGCTTTTGCGATTTTTACAATGAAGACCGGAATTGCGATTATTGCTTACATTATTGCTTTGTTTGTGATTCCTTCAAGTAAAATGAACAATGATGAGGTAAGAGCGGAGTTCAGACGCAGACAAGATGAAAAGCGTCGCTATGTGAGTGAAAGACGTGAGCAGCGTTTTGACCGGATAGATGAAAGAGTTGCAAGAAAACAAGCTCATGTGGAGCGTCGCATGAGGCATATAGATAAAGTGCGCTCTTTGCATACACCTGAACCGGCCATTCACCGCGGCGAAACAAGACCGCGCCCGACTCGAGAATTTACGTTTGATGCGACTACATTTAAGGCATTTAAAATTCAAATCGCGACCGGAGATGTTCGCTTGCGTGTTTGGGAAAAAGATGAGCTGAAAATGCGTGTTGTGCTTGCGGTACATGAAAAAGCACGGTCGATTCGTCAAATGAGCGAAGACAAGCTATGGGATTATTTCTTTAGTGAAACAATGTTAGAGATTGATCCTGCGCAGTTTACTTTTGAATCAAGAAAAGATATTTTGAAGACGGATGTTGTTTTAACGGTTCCGAAAAGACTTTATGAGCAAGCTAAAATTCAATTGCTTAATGGGAACTTAAAATTTGATGATATTTCGGCAGAGGATACGATTATTAAGATTCATCATGGGGATCTTCGTTCTTCAGCGGCAAGTGGTAAGTTTTTAAGTGCCGATTTACAAGATGGCGAAATTTACTTCAAGCGAGCAAACATCGAAAACTTGGATCTTGCTACGCAAAAAGGTGATGTTGTCGTAGATGGTAATTTTATTACAACTGTTGCTAAATCTGCCAAGGGCGATGTTGAGTATAATTTGAACAATGATTCAGCTACATCAGCCGATTTACAAGCCCCACATGGTGATATTCGCATCCAGATTCCCGCATCGTGGAATGTGGATGGAACACTTGGAACTAAACGAGAAAAAATTTACTTTGATTTGAAAAATGCTAAAGTCTGGGACGATTCAAGCCAAGCACTTGTTTTCACACAAAATGCTGAAGAAATAAGTACAGCGACTTTGCAAGCTAAAGTAGACACTGGGATTATTAAAGTAACTGAACTGGAAGAAAAACAGGAAGATGTTTTATAATCATTAAAAGAAGGGAAGAAAATACGATGAAAAAACTAACGAAGTCATCAGAACAGAAAATGCTAGCTGGAGTTTGTGGCGGTTTCGCAGAATACTTAGGATTTGATGTTACTTGGATACGCCTTGCTTGGGTGATTCTAACCTTAATCGGTGGATCAGGTATCTTGCTTTACATCATTGCTGCGATTATTATGCCAAGTGCTCCGGGGTCAGAGTGGGAGTGAATTTTCGAAAATGCGCTGGTTAATAGGAGTAATCATTAATGCTGTTTTATTTGTCGCGATGTCTGGTTTCTTTTCCAGCTTTCATGTCGATGGATTTATGACGGCCGTTATTGCAAGCTTTATTTTAGCAATCTTGAACATGTTGATTCGTCCGATTTTGTTTATTCTAACGCTCCCAATTAATATTTTGACGCTCGGCTTATTTACCTTTGTTGTGAATGCGCTGATGCTTGAACTAACAACTTATTTCATGGGAAGCTCATTTAGTATTGATGGATTCGGAATGGCAATGTTGATTGCTGCGATTATGGCATTTGCCAATATGATTATTAATTCCGTATTATGGGATGATAAGAAGTAACAAAGACAGCTCCATTCACGTGGGGCTGTTTTTGTTTGGGAAGTATTTCAGGAGAAGTTTATGATTTAACTACTCGAAAAGCGTGAGAAATGGTAAAATAAAGAAAACAAAACCTGATGGAGGTAATTTGATGACAAAATCTGTTCCGGTAAAAGAATTAATGGAGCGGCTTAATTTAGAAGTGCTTTGTTCAGATAACGGATTAGATCGCCCAATCGTAACAAGTGATTTATCAAGACCAGGCCTTGAACTGACGGGCTTTTTCTCTTATTATCCTGAAGACCGTGTACAACTATTCGGAATGACGGAGATTTCGTTTTCAAAGGGGATGGAACCACAGGAACGCTTGAAGCGCTATAGACAAATGTGCACGCGCCGCACACCCGCTTTTGTAATCTCACGTAGCCTAGAAGCACCAGATGAGCTCCTTCAAGCCGCAAAAGAAGCTGGGATTCCTGTCCTCAGGTCTCGCCTTAAAACAACACGGCTGTCAGTTTATATCACGAATTATTTAGAGAGTAAACTCGCGCCAGTTATTTCAAAACATGGGGTTTTAGTAGATATTTATGGGCTTGGTGTTTTGATTACGGGAAATAGTGGAGTCGGAAAAAGTGAAACAGCGCTCGAGCTTGTGAAACGCGGGCACCGACTTGTAGCAGATGATAACGTTGAAATTCGGAAAGAAGATGAACTGTCATTAATCGGTTCTTCGCCAGAAATTATTGAACATTTACTGGAAATCCGCGGGTTAGGTATTATTAATGTAATGACACTTTTCGGAGCGGGTGCGGTTCGGTCGAGTAAAAAGATTACGCTCGTTGTACATTTAGAAAATTGGGATCCAGAAAAACATTATGATCGTGTGGGGCTGGATGAAGAAAAAACTCAAATTTTCGATATGGATGTTCCCATGATTACAGTCCCTGTCCGTCCGGGGAGAAACTTATCAGTTATTATTGAAGTTGCTGCTATGAACTTCAGACTGAAAAACATGGGTTACAATGCAGCTGAACGCTTTACAAGCGATCTTAATCATTTGATTAGTCACAATAGCATGAACGATTAAAACGTTGAAAACGGGGCCCTTTTGAGCGAATGGAAAAGTAGAGATTCGGGCTCCTTTTCTTTTTACGTAAAAAAAGGTACAATCAATACGAACAAAGTGAATGAAAGTAGGTTAGACATGGAGAATCAAATTAAACCGCTTGATCCAGTTGCGATTGATCTTGGCGGGCTCTCAATCAAATGGTATGGTGTTATTATTGCAATCGGTGTTGTTGTTGCTCTTTTACTTGCCCTCAGAGAGTCTAGCAAGCGTGGGCTAGATAAGGAATTATATATTGATCTTTTGATTTGGGCGATTCCCATCTCGATTATTTGTGCACGAATTTACTATGTGGTATTCCAGTGGGATTTTTATAAAAACAACTTGGGAGAAATCATCAAAATTTGGCACGGTGGTATTGCTATTTATGGAGCATTAATTGGAGCGGTTGCAACGGCCATTGTTTTTGCACGCGTTAAGAAAATTTCATTTTGGCAATTGGCTGATATAGCTGCGCCAAGTTTGATCATCGCTCAAGCTATCGGGCGTTGGGGCAACTTTATGAATCAAGAGGCGCACGGCGCAGAAACAACGCGAAGTTTCTTAGAAAGTTTGCATTTACCCGACTTTATCATCAATCAAATGTATATCGAAGGTACATATTATCAACCAACCTTTCTATATGAAAGTCTTTGGAATGTTTTAGGTTTTGTCGTTTTACTCATCTTGCGTCGAACAAAAATCAGGCGAGGTGAGCTCTTCTTGAGTTATGTTATCTGGTACTCTTTCGGTCGGTTCTTTGTCGAAGGGATGCGGACAGATAGTTTAATGTGGGGCGATTTCCGCGTTTCTCAAGTGCTTGCGATACTACTTATTGTCGTTTCTCTTGCAATAATTGCTTACAGACGAATGAAACAAAATCCGCCTTACTATATGGCTGACAAGTTCGGGGACGTACCAAAAAGGAAATAACTTTAATCAGGAAAGGGTGTAGACATGACTAGAGAAATCACAACCCTGCTTTTCGATTTAGATGGGACTTTGATCAATACCAATGAACTCATTATCGCTTCTTTTCAAGCGACTTTAAAAGAATTTTTACCTGAAAAAGAATTTTCTCGTGAAGAGATTCTGCCTTTTATTGGTCCGCCGATTTCCGAAACCTTTGGAAATTTGTTGCCGGAACGAGCAGAAGAAATGATCACCTTTTACCGGGCGTTTACAAATGAACATCATGATGAGCTTATTTTGGAATATGATGGCGTTTATGAAGCCATTCGGGCTCTTTATGAAGAAGATTATAAGCTTGCTATCGTCTCAACGAAGATTTATGATACAGTGATGCGCGGCCTTAAAGTAATGGGACTTGATAAATTTTTCCAAGTGGTCATCGGCTTTGATCAAGTGAAAACAGCAAAGCCAGATCCAGAAGGCATTAATATGGCGCTGACACTTTTGAATGCTTCTCAAGAGGAAGCTATTATGATAGGAGATAACTATCATGACATTCTAGCTGGGAAAAATGCTGGAGTGAAAACGGCTGGTGTTGCATGGAGCATTAAAGGTGAGGAAACACTTCTAACCTATGAGCCTGATTATATGTTGCACAAAATGGGAGACTTGCTAAAAATTGTTCACGATGAGGAACAGTAACGATGCGTCGCTTAAATCGCTTTAAGCCAAGCAGAAAAAAAAGAAAATCCGCTATTTCGAGTGTATCAAACAGTCTCCTTTTGGCGAACTTTAAAGAATACACTCGTGATAGAGTTTTGTCGCTATTTCCCGTGGATTTCTGGCAAGCGGAAATTGTACCGAAAACTACTGCGAATGGAAATCGGTGAAAATACGTCCATTGCTTTTAAAGTGACATTTGATTTGTTTTACCCAGAAAAAATCAAAATTGGTCGGAATTCGATTATTGGGTTCCATACGACTATTTTGACCCATGAATACTTGGTTGAAGAATATCGTACGGGAGATGTTCAAATTGGTGATGATACTATGATTGGAGCTAATGTAACGATTCTTCCGGGAGTGCTGATTGGAAACCGAGTAAAAGTAGGCGCTGGAGCGGTTGTGAATCGGGATATTCCAGATGACCATTTGGCATTTGGAAATCCGCTAATTATACGCCCGCTTGATCTGGAAGATAAAAGGGACTGAAATAAAGAGCATTGTATAAATGTTGCTCTTTATTTCGGTCTTTTTGCCACTTGCGGAACAAAAAATCTATGATATACTTCAACTAAGAAACGAGGAATGGAGGGGAGAAGTTGAAAAAAAGAGAATCAAGAGACGCGAAAGTGATTCACTTTTTCCCAAATAGTTATTTCTATTTTGAACGGGGGATTGCGGCTTTTCGCGAAGAAAAGATCAAAGAAGCAATCGGATATTTAGAACGAGCACACGAATTAGAACCACGTGAACCCGTGGTGATGTGTCAACTCGCTATTTGCTACACGGAAATAGGGCAATTTCACAAGTCTAATCAGTTTTTACGCTATATTTTGGAGAATTTGGATGAGAATATGGTGTATTGCTATTATTTTATTGCCAATAATTTTGCTTATATGAAAGATTTTAGGCGTGCGCTTCAATATGCTAAGCGGTATCAGGAGCTTGACTCGTCTGGTGAGTATAAAGAAGAAGCAGAGGATCTGATTCAGCTTTTACTTGAGGAAACTCCGATCGGCGTAGCGCTTGAAAATAATTTTGCTAAGGCTGAACAGGAGTTTTACCAGTACAAGCGGGAGCTGAATCGTTATTTGGCGGAGGAAGATAGTGCTTCGGCATGTCAGGTGCTTGAGAAGGTGATTGATGAGAAGCCTAATTTTTGGCCAGCCTATAACCAACTGGCGCTGCTTTATTTTGAAGATTTGCGAGAAGAGGAAGGCTTGAAGATTCTATACCGTCTACTTGATCGCTCTCCAGGGAACTTGCTCGGACTGGCGGATCTATTTGTGTACCATTATTTTAAAGCCCATAAGGATGAAGCGGAGGCGCTATACGAGGAGCTAAAGAAAGTGGTTCCGATTCTTACGCATCATAAAGAACGTTTGGCTGTTTTACACGCGATGATGGAAAATTACACGCTGGCGGAGAATTTATTCATGGATATTGTCGACCTTGAAGTGACTGATCGTCCGCGTTTTTATTATTACCGGGCAAAAACAGCCTTTTACCTTGGACAGGAGGAAAATGCGCGGGAATACTGGCAACAGTTCTTGAATTGTGATGTTTACGAGCGAGAAACTTTTCCTTTTTCGAGAAAAGGGGGGATGGCTCACGAAGCTCCGCAAATTTTGATGGAACTTTGCAGAGAAGATGAGCTCGATCATTTTATTGGTGTTTATGCACTCTCGATTTCTTCTGTGCGTGCGGAATTGCTCTTGTTTAATCCGCTGTTTGAAATGAGCAATTGGAGCTATCTAGAACATTTAGTATTCACAGATTTCGAATATTTACCGGAAGGCATTTTAGAACGAAATTGCAAATGCTTGATCCAGATTTGGAACAAATTGGGGGATGATATTTTGCCGCTTTCTATTTCAAATCTTGCTTTTTACAAAGAAACACTTGCTACAATTTTCCGCTTGAGCGAAGCCGAGATGGTGCTTGATGAGGAACGCTTGATGGGGATTTCCGCTTACTTTTTAGTTCGTTTTGGCGGGAAAACGGCAAGTGAGGCTACACAAATTTGCGGGGAAGAACCGTTTGAACTTCCTTTTCCGTGACCACGTGAGCAGAAAAATAGACGAAAACAGGTTTTCGTATTAAGCTTTTGATAGATTTAGAACTGGGAACTAGGAGGAATAAAAATGGCAAATGAAGAAAAAATTTATGATGTCATTATTATCGGTGCGGGACCGGCTGGTATGACAGCAGCACTTTATACGTCTCGGGCAGATTTAGATACACTAATGATTGAACGCGGAGTTCCCGGCGGCCAAATGGTGAATACGGCCGAAGTCGAAAATTATCCCGGCTTTGATAGTATTCTTGGTCCTGAACTATCCGATAAAATGCTGAGCGGTGCTAAACAATTTGGTGCAGAATACGCTTATGGCGACATTAAAGGAATTGAAGATCATAATAGTTATAAACTAGTTACGGCTGGTTCAAAAAGTTACAAGGCGCGTGCTGTAATCATCGCTTCCGGTGCTGAACATAAAAAAACTTGGTGTAACAGGCGAGGAAGAGTTGTCCGGTCGCGGCGTTTCTTATTGTGCAGTTTGTGACGGGGCTTTCTTCAAAAATCAGGAACTACTTGTTGTTGGTGGCGGTGATTCAGCCGTTGAAGAAGGAACTTATTTAACGCGTTATGCAGATAAAGTAACGGTGATCCATCGTCGCGATAAATTGCGGGCACAACAAATTTTACAAGATCGTGCATTTAAGAATGATAAAGTGGATTTTATTTGGAATTCCGAAGTTGAAGAAATTCTTGGTGATGGAAAGAAAGTGACAGGCGTTCGTCTTGTTTCGACACAAGATGGCTCAAAACGAGAAATCCCTGCAGCTGGTGTTTTCATCTATGTTGGATTAGTTCCGCTTACTGAACCTTTCCGTGGCTTAGGTATCACAGATGAAGCGGGCTATGTTGTAACGAATGAAGAAATGGAAACAACGATTCCTGGGATTTTTGCGGCTGGTGATGTGCGCGCGAAAACACTTCGACAAATCGTTACAGCAACCGGCGACGGCGGTATTGCTGGACAAAATGCACAAAAATTTGTGGAAGAGTTGAAGGAAACTTTGGCGCTTGAAGAAGCGAATAAATAATGGATGTAAAACCCCCGCCTTTTGTTAGGTGGGGGTTTTATTTAGCGTGAAATGATTTTGCAAATATTAGAAAAATCCGATTGGATGCTATATCTATGTCGGAAATGTTATGTTAAAATAATTTCATGAAAGTTTTCCAGCTGTATTTTTCAGCAGCAACAAATATTCTGTAGATCTTTTGCTAGGGAGTTTAAAAAATAATGAAAAGGTGGCTTGAAAATGTTTTTTCGTGAACGCTTTGAAGAAATGTCAAAAATTGCACATGATTTGTTCGATCATCCAGAATTAGGATACAAAGAAGTGTACACCAAAAAAGTGGTGGAAGACTTTTTATTGAAAGAAAATCCGGATGCGGAGTTGGAACATTTTAGTGCAACGGGGATTAAGACGTGGCTTTCGACGGATAAGGAAGTGACGATGGCGTTTATTGCTGAACTAGATGCGGTTTATGCGCCGACGCATTTTAATGCTGATCCAGAAACAGGGGCGGCTCATAATTGTGGGCATTTTACACAAATTACGACAGCGCTCGCTTTGTATGCCTACTTGGTAAGCTCTAAAGCTTATGAAAAATTTGATTTCAATATCGTTTTTGTATTCGTTCCTGCAGAGGAATTTTTAGACCTTGAGTATCGTGAAAAGTTACGTGCACGAGGAGAAATTACATATTATGGTGGAAAACCAGAAGCGATGAAACTGGGCGTTTTTGACGACATCGACTTTGCGATGTGTGTGCATGCGATCGGTGAAACGTTCGATAAGCCGACGATCGAAATTAATTGTGACTTGGCAGGATTCTTGTATAAGTACTATGATTTTGAAGGAAAAGCTGCGCATGCGGGCTTTGATCCGTTTAGTGGGGTCAATGCCTATAGTATGTCTAATTTATTTAATGTTGCTCTCGGCTTCATGAGGCAACAAATGGATGACACGATGCTCGTGCGCTTTAATCCCATTTTGATGAATTCGAACATGTCGACGAATGTCATCCCGAATAAAGTGCGCGTAGGAACGGATCTTCGTACGAGAACGCTCGATTACATGAAACAAACAGCGGTGAAGCTTGACAAGGCTGCGCTTGGGAGTGCGATGAGTTTAGACGGCGAAGTAGACATTCAAACACAAATGGGGTATTTGCCATTTATTCAAAATCGTTATTTGAATGAATTTGTGAAGAAAGCTTATTTGAAAAATGAAGCTGTGGAAGCGATTATTGAAGACCGTGGTGGTATTGCAGCGGCTGGAGATATTGGTGATTTATCCTTTATGATGCCTTGTATTCAAATCAGCTACGGTGGGTTTACGGGATCTATTCACGGCGATGACTTTAAAATGATCGATGAACCATTTGTGCTTGAAACACTGCCAGGATTTATTGCAGATGTGCTTGAAGAGATGAATGGATCCATTGATCGTAAGGAATTATATAAGCGTAGTTACAAAGAATATGAAGAACAAATCTTGAGTATAATCGAATCATAAAAGGGAGGACCAATGAAAAAGAATTTTATTTATTTGTTAGCGACTGTTTTAGTGATCATTACGATTTCGGAATTAATAGGAATTGTGCCAGTGAAAATGGGGAAAGTAACGATTACGATTCTTCCACTCGTTTTTGCTGTCATAATCGGGATGATTCTCGGTATTCCTTATTTTAGAAAAGGGATTTTAAAACGAATTTATAGCAAGGAAAATGTTGGGTTTTCTGGAAAGTACTTAATTTATATTATGTTGCCGTTAATGGCACGTTACGGGGCAGATGTAGCTCCGAATATCAAAGAAATTTTCAGCATTGGTTGGGTTTTTATCTTCCAAGAGCTTGGAAATTTGGGAACTGTTTTGCTCGGTCTTCCGATCGCGCTAATGCTTGGTCTTCGCCGTGAAGCGATTGGGGCAACACTCGGTCTTGGGCGTGAAGGGGAACTCGCTTATATCTCTGAGAAATATACACTCAATTCGCCAGAAGGCCGCGGTGTTTTGTCGATTTATTTAATTGGGACTCTTTTTGGAGCGATCCTTTTTCAGTGTTTTTGCACCGTTCTTACTTTATCTTGGCTTCGATGTACGAGCGCTTGCGATGAGCTCTGGGGTCGGTTCAGCCAGCATGATGACCGCAGCTTCTTCAACTCTTGCAGCTCAAGTTCCTGATCAAAGCAGCACGATTTTATCTTTTGCTGCGGCAAGTCAGCTTTTAACAAGCTTTTTGGGAACTTATACGATGGTCTTTTTGGCGGTTCCGCTACAAAGATTCATGTACCGAGTTTTAACAAGGAAAGGGGAGAAGCAAGGTGTCTAACAAAGCACTTCAGCATAAATACATTAAATTTGGTTTAGTTTTACTTTTGAGTATTGCTCTAATTTTATTTACACAACAAGTGAAGTTGTGGAAAAATCCTGAAGGAACGCCAATTTCAATGAATACGATCATTGGACTCCTTGTTTTATGGGGCTTTTCATTTATTGGGATTCTTGTTTCGGATATCATGAAAAAAGTACCCGTTAATATTTTGAAGAGTTTCCCGGTGCTTGGTTGGGTTTCACTTGTTTCACTTATTTTCTGCTTGTCATCGAATTTCTTCGTTCAAGCGATTGCAGCTGTGGATTTCTTGTCAATTACGACGCCGATTTTGGCGTTTGCTGGAATTTCAGTTGCGGATCACTTGATTGATTTATCGAAGACTTCTTGGAAAGTAGCAATTGTTGCGATTTTCGTTTTTATTGGTACTTACCTTGGAAGCGCCATTTTATCGCAACTCGGATTATGGGTAACTGGGAAGTTGTGATTGGAAGAGGAAAAGCTGGAATCGAAGGATTCCAGCTTTTTTTGCTGAGCAAAAGCGAAAGATAAATGACGAATTTGTGAATAAAGTGGAGTTCTTAGCGAATTCACATGACGAAGCACACGATTTGTTGTAGAATGGATATAAATGTAAAAAAGTACGAGGAGGAAATGAGATGAGCATTCTTGTTCTTGGGGGAGCTGGCTACATTGGCTCACATGCAGTAGATCAGTTGATAACGGATAACTATGATGTGGTTATTGTTGATAATTTAAAAACGGGACACCGACAAGCGGTACATGAAAAAGCTACTTTTTATGAGGGGGACATTCGCAACAAAGTGTTCTTGCAAGAGGTATTTCGTAAGGAGAAAATTGACGGGGTGATTCATTTTGCGGCAAGTTCGCTTGTCGGGGAATCGATGGAAATCCCGCTAGACTATTTGAATAATAATGTTTATGGGACGCAAATTTTGCTTGAAGTGATGGAAGAGTTTGGCGTGAAGCATATTGTATTTTCTTCAACAGCTGCTACTTACGGGGAGCCCGAGAAGGTGCCGCTTACAGAAGAGATGCGTACGGAGCCAGAAAGTACATACGGCGATTCGAAATTGATGATGGAGAAGATGATGCACTGGTGTGATCTTGCTTATGGAACACGTTATGTGGCGCTACGCTATTTTAATGTAGCGGGAGCGAAAGAAGATGGTTCGATTGGTGAGGATCATAATCCGGAATCTCATCTTGTGCCGATTATTTTGCAAGTGGCTCTTGGACAGCGTGAGAAGTTGATGATTTATGGGGATGATTATCCGACGGAAGACGGAACTTGCATCCGAGATTATGTCCATGTTGTCGATTTAGTGAAAGCTCACATTTTAGCGCTTGAATATCTGAAAAATGGTGGAGAAAGTAATATCTTTAACCTTGGAAGCAATAAGGGATATTCAGTGAAGGAAATGCTTGAAGTTGCGCGTGAAGTAACTGGAAAAGCTATTCCAGATGAAATTGTAGCACGGCGTCCTGGGGATCCAAGTACGCTCATTGCATCAAGCGAGAAGGCAAAACGAGTTTTAGGATGGGAACCGGAGCATACGGATATGCGAGATATTATTGGCGCGGCTTGGAGATGGCATTCGACGCATCCAAACGGCTATGATGATAAAAATGAAAAGTAAACGAGGGTTTTTGAGAGGAGATTAGTTATGAACTGGCAAGTTGAATATCAGAAATGGCTCGATAATTCGGATTTAGATGAAAAACTTCGAAAAGAATTAGATGAAGAAGCTCAGAACGAAAAAGTTCTTGAAGATAGTTTTTACCGGGATATGGAATTTGGTACAGCTGGTATGCGTGGTGTGCTTGGGCCAGGAACAAACCGGATGAACATTTATACGATTCGAAAGGCATCGGAAGGTTTGGCTCGTTTTGTTGCTGAAAATGGGGAAGATGCGAAGAAACGTGGTGTTGTAATTGCCTATGATCCGCGCTATATGTCACGTGAATTTGCATTTGAAAGTGCAGCTGTTCTCGGGAAACATGGTGTTAAAAGTTATGTGTTTGAGGCGCTCCGCCCGACTCCAGAGCTTTCTTTTGCAGTACGCTATTTAAACTGTTTTAGTGGAATTGTGATCACGGCAAGCCATAATCCGCCAGAATATAATGGCTACAAGGTTTACGGAGAAGATGGTGGACAAATGCCTCCTGAGGGTGCAAATGCAGTTACGGAATATATGAATGCTATTCAAGATGTTTTTTCAGTTCAAATTGAAGATTTGGAAATACTGAAAACAAAAAGGCTTGTTAGAAGTGATTAGTGAAGAAGTGGATCGTCCATATCTTGATAAACTAAAAGAAGTGATTGTGAATCAAGCGCTTGTTCGTGAAAAGGGAAACGATATTAAGATTGTTTTTACACCGCTTCACGGGACAGGTGGAATTCTAGGTGTGCCAGCGCTTCAAAGTGTTGGGTTTACAAATATTGTGAAAGTAGAAGAACAATTTATTAATGATCCTGATTTCTCAACGGTCAAGTCACCTAATCCGGAAAATCGTGAAGCTTTCCGTCTTGCGATTGCTTATGGTGAAAAAACGGAAGCTGATATTCTCGTTGGAACGGATCCAGATGCTGACCGACTTGGTGTGGCTGTTCGGACGAAGTCAGGTGAGTTTGATGTGCTTTCAGGGAATCAAATTGGTGCGTTAATCTTAAACTATTTGTTGAAACAAAAGAAAAAGCAAGGTGAGTTGTCACAAAATGCAGCAGTATTAAAATCCATTGTGACAAGTGATCTTGGCCGAGATATCGCTGAATTTTATGGTGCAGAGATGATTGAAGTTTTAACCGGCTTTAAATTCATTGCAGAACAAATTAAACGCTTTGAAGAAACGGGTTCAAACGAATTTGAATTTGGCTATGAAGAAAGCAATGGTTACATGGTGAAGGCCTTTACACGAGATAAAGATGCCATTCAGGCAGTTCTTGCCATCTCTGAGGTGATGCTCGATGCCAAAGAACGAGGGCTTACGCTGTTTGATGAGTTAGAAGAGCTTTACGAGCAATTTGGCTACTATAAGGATGATCTTGTGTCGCTCACATTAAGTGGGAAAGATGGTTCAGAACAAATTAAAGCACTGATGTCACGTTTTCGTGAACAGTTGCCAACAAGTATGGGCAGTGAAAAAATCAGTCGAACGGAAGATTATTTACGCAGTGAGACGACGTATGCCACTGGTGAAACGGCTGCGATTGCACTACCGCGTGCTGATGTTCTGAAATTTTATTTAGAAGATGGTTCTTGGTTCTGTCTTCGTCCATCTGGAACGGAACCGAAAATCAAATTCTATTTCAGCATTAAAGGGAAAACAGCGGAAGAAAGCTTGGATAAATTGACGCGTGTTCGTGATGCGCTTTTAGAGCAAGTGGAAGGATAAGATAAGGAAAGAAGCTTCAGATTTTGGAGCTTCTTTTTCATTCTTTCTTCATCACAATGTGGTACAATAAAAGAATAGCTAAAATGGAAAGGGCGTGGAATTTTGGCTTCTAATCAATTACAATTAGTCATTATTACTGGGATGAGTGGGGCAGGAAAAACGGTTGCCATGCAGTCGTTAGAAGATTTAGGATACTTTTGTGTCGATAATTTGCCGCCTTCGCTTCTTCCTAAATTTTGGGAACTGATGAAAGAATCAGGGAAGATGAATAAAATTGCGCTCGTTATGGATCTTAGGAGCCGCGATTTCTTTGATTCGATTGACTCGGCGCTCGATGATCTTGATAATACATCTTTTATTACAACAAAAATTTTATTTTTAGAAGCGGACGACCAAGTGCTCGTTTCGCGCTATAAAGAATCAAGACGGCATCATCCGCTTGAACCAAATGGATCGGTTCTTGAAGGGATTCGATCTGAACGTGAACTTTTTAAGCGATTTGAAAGGCCGTGCGCAACTCGTTATTAATACTTCGCGCTTGTCACCGCGTGAATTGCGTGACCGAATCAACCAAGAATTTAAGGCGGAAGATAGAGATATTTTTAACGTCCAAGTGATGTCATTTGGATTTAAATATGGATTGCCGCTTGATGCCGATGTAGTGTTTGATGTTCGTTTCTTGCCGAATCCGCATTACATTGACAAGATGCGTCCTTTAACAGGAAAGGATAAAGAAGTTTATGATTATGTCATGAAGTGGCCAGAAACGGAAACGTTTCTTGATAAAACACTTGATTTGCTTAATTTCACATTGCCGTTTTATAAGCGGGAAGGAAAAACACAACTTATTGTCGCGATTGGATGTACAGGTGGGCAACACCGCTCTGTAGCGCTTACTGAATATATTGGTAAGGCCTTGAAGCCCAAATACGAAACGATTATTTCACACCGTGATATGAAGCGCAGAAAGGAAAGTTAAAATGAGTAGGGATGCAATGCCGAAAGTAGTCGTGATTGGCGGAGGTACAGGAATTCCTGTTGTTTTAAAAGGATTAAAAAAAGAAAAAAAATCGATCTGACTGCGCTCGTTACGGTTGCTGATGATGGCGGAAGCTCGGGGAAAATTAGACAGCAGATGGACGTTTTGCCGCCGGGGGATATTCGGAATGTCATGATTGCTCTTTCAAACGCGGATCAGCGCTTGACGGATTTGTTTCAGTACCGGTTTACGGTGGACGGTGATCTCTCGGGTCATGTGGTTGGGAATTTAATTTTAACTGCACTTTCACAATTAAACGAAAGTTATGTGGATGCGATCGATGTTTTAGCGAAAGTATTAAGAATTCGTGGGAAAGTAATTCCTGTTACGGATAAACCGCTTATTCTCAAAGCTGAAATGGAAGATGGGGATATTGTTACAGGCGAATCGCTTATTCCACTACAAAAAAAAGCCGATCAAACGCGCTTTTATTGAGCCAGAGAATGTGGAACCACTCGAGACGGCGACGCAGGCGATTCGGGAAGCAGATTTGATTGTAATTGGCCCAGGTAGTTTGTATACGAGTATTTTACCGAATTTGCTTGTAAAAGGAATTGCTCAGGCTGTCATAAATTCAAAAGCTGAAAAAGTTTATATAACCAATATTTTAACGCAAATAGGAGAGACTGATTATTTTAGCGATGCGGATCATATTCGTGTGATTCAGGAACATGTCGGCGAGCCGTTTATCACAAAAACATTGATCAACACGGAGAAAGTGCCACATGAGTTGCTATTTCCTGATGAAGTTGCACAAGTCGTACATGACGCTGCAGGAATCAGCAAGTTGGGTGTTGAGGCTATTTATCATGATTTTCTCTCGACCGAGGATGGACTTGTTCGCCATGACGGAGAAAAGGTGGCTACAGCACTTCTAAATTTGCTACCGAATTATAAAGAAAAGGAGTGAGTGAAGTGTCATTTGCTTCAGAAACAAAAAAAAGAATTAACGCATTTCGAAGTGACGGATGATGAAGCGAAGCCGGAACTTGCTGCTTTTATCCGCATGAATGGGGCAGTTTCCATTTCAAATGGCGCTCTAGTCGCAGATGTTCAGACTGAAAATGCCGCAACTGCAAGACGGATGTATCAGCTACTTAAAAGGCTTTACGATATTCCGATCGAGCTTTTAGTACGAAGAAAAATGAAATTGAAAAAAAAATAATGTTTATATTGTTCGCTTAAAAGTGAAAACACGTGAAATTTTAGAAGATCTGCATATTTTAAAGGATTCTTTCACATTTATTAAAACAATTGACAGAGGCTTTGTGAAAAAAAGAAGTGCGAAGCGGGCCTATCTTCGTGGTGCATTTCTTGCAAGTGGATCAGTAAATAATCCGGAAACTTCTTCGTATCATTTGGAAATTTTTTCGGTTTATTCGGAGCATAATGAAGCGATTTGTGACTTGATGAATCAATTTGGGCTCCATGCACGGACGTTGGAACGAAAAAATGGCTCCATTACGTATTTAAAAGAGGCGGAAAAAATTACAGAGTTTCTTAGTATTATTGGTGCCACTTCTGCACTTTTACATTTCGAAGATGTGCGTATTATGCGAGATATGCGAAATTCAGTAAATCGGTTGGTGAATTGTGAGACGGCTAATCTGAACAAAACGATTAGCGCGGCAGTCCGCCAAATTGAAAATATTAAATTTATTCAAGCGGAAGTGGGGCTAGATGCTCTCCCAGAACGGTTACGTGAAATTGCTGAACTGCGAGTGACAAATGAAGATGTTTCACTTAAAGAACTCGGGGAAATGATCAGTGCGGGGCCCATTTCAAAATCAGGAATCAATCATAGATTACGCAAGATTGACCAGATAGCTGAGAGAATGCGAAATGGGGAAACGCCATCGCAAGTAGGGCTCCATGTTGTTGAACATTAAAAAACAAGGAAAAGGATGCGAGTTTAATGTCGAAATTATTTTCTAGCTACAAATTACAAGATGTAACACTTAAAAATCGGATTGTAATGTCGCCAATGTGCATGTATTCTGTTGAAAAAGAAGATGGGATTGCAACGGATTTTCATTTAACTCATTACATGTCACGTGCTGCTGGTGGAACAGGTCTTGTTTTTACTGAGGCAACAGCAGTACAAGCCATTGGACGAATTTCAGCAAATGATCTTGGAATTTGGAATGATGAACAAATCCCGATGCTTAAGCGAATTACTGACGGCATTCACTATCATGATGCAAAAGCAGGCATCCAACTTGCACATGCAGGTAGGAAATCAGAACTTGAAGGTCGAATTGTTGCACCTTCAGCAATTCCTTTTAGCGAGAAATATGGTACGCCAGAAGAGCTCTCTGGTGAAGAAATTAAGGAATTAGTAGCTGACTTTAAACGAGCAGCTTACCGGGCGGCAGAAGCAGGATTTGATGTTATTGAGATTCATGCTGCACATGGTTACTTGCTTCATGAGTTTCTTTCGCCGCTTACAAATCGGCGAGAAGATTCTTATGGTGGCCCAGCTGGGAATCGTTACCGGATTTTAAGTGATATAATTAAAGCTGTCCGTGAAGTTTGGGATGGTCCTGTCATTGTCCGGATTTCTGCGGATGATTACGCACATGGTGGCTTAACAGCAACAGACTATATTCCATTTGCAAAATGGATGAAAGCAGATGGAGTAGATCTCATTGATACTTCTAGTGGCGGGTTAGTTCCTGTTGCACCAAAAAGTTATCCTGGCTATCAGGTTCCATTTGCTGAACAAATTCGAGCAGGTGCTGGGATTGCAACTGGATCAGTGGGACTTATTACGAATGCTGTTCAAGCAGAAGAGATTCTTGGAAATGGACGTGCAGATTTAATTTTTCTTGGACGCGAGTTGCTTCGTAATCCATATTTTGCGAGGGAAGCAGCTATTCAACTTGGCGAGGAAATAGCTGGACCTGTTCAATATAGTCGTGCTTAAAAAGAACCCCCCGATGCATTAGCATTGGGGAGTTCTTTTTTTAAACAAGTCTTCCTTTTTTATAAACATCTTTTTCACCTTGGACAGCTCGGATATCTTCTAGAGGATTTTCTTTTAAAACAAGGAAATCTGCTAGTTTGCCATCTTCAAGAGTTCCAGTTTCTTGATTGATTTTCAAGAGTTCTGCTGCATTTTTGGAAGATGCTTGAAGGGCTTGAAGTGGTGTAACACCAGCTCGAACCATCAGCTCCATTTCGAAGGCAGCGCTGTTTTCAAAGTCATTATAAGCTGTGCCTGAGTCAGTTCCAAGTGCTAGTTTGACACCTGCCTTTGCAGCTTTTCCGATGCTTTCAAAGTGAGCTTCCGATATTTCTACGGATTTAGCAACCATGAATTCAGGTAGTACATCTGGATGTTGGTTGATAGCGTAAGGTGCAATCAATGTTGGAACTACAAAGGTGTCATGTGCAAGAAGCATTTGGATCGCTTCATCATCGAGATAAACGCCGTGTTCAATGGAGTCGACCCCTGCTCGAATCGCATTTTTGATGCCTTCTGTGCCTTGGGCATGCGCACAAGCTGTATAGCCTTTGTGATGAGCCTCTTCAACGGCTACGCGCATTTCTTCTTCGCTAAGTTGAACATCAGTTGGCTTTTCACCATCTACACTTACACCACCTGTAGCCATCATTTTGATATTTCTTGCGCCGTTTTTGATATTTCTCCGCGCATTTCTTCTCATTTCATCAGGGCCATCTGTTTCAAGTCCAAGTTCAACGCCGTGACCGCCAGTCATGACAAGTGCTGGACCAGAACCAATGATTCCCGGAGCAAATAAATGACCTTCTTTTTCAAGTTGAGATAGCTTCAAGTCGATATCGAATGAAGAACCGCAATCACGAAGGTAGGTAACACCATGTTTTAAAGATTTTTGAATGTTATCTAGGGCGATAAAGGTTCCGCGAACAGCCTCAGCTTCTTTACTTGAAACAGTTGAAAGACCGCCGATTTTGAAGAATGGATCAAGAACCACGTGAGTGTGGCAATTGATTAAACCAGGCATTACAAAGTGACCGCTTAAGTCTTTTTCGGCGTCGAAGCTGTGGTTTTCAAGATCGAAAAAGAGACGTCCGGTTGATTCGTCAACGCCAAAATCAATTTGTTCAAATTGTTCCCCGTTTCCTGTAAAAACTTGTGCATTTTTGAATTTTGTTTTTGTCATGTTTCATCCTACTTTCTATATAAATTTTATGAAAACTGATGCGATAATAATTGAAGCGATCGAAACGGTAGTGAACCCGCCGACAAGCATTGGAGGAAGCATATTTTGGGTCAGGTAATCGACTTCATTTGGATCTTTCGACACGTCCTTAATCACGTCGTTAGTTAAGATATAGTCGGCTGGAAAGCCAAGCAGTGAAGTGAGTGCCACGGCAAAACCCATTTCTTTCGAAAGCTTCAAATATTTTGACAATAAAAATGAAACAAGATACATTCCGATGACACCTAGAACAAGCAAAACGATAATCTCAGGAATGTAGGAGATAAATCCTTTTGGAGTAGAAGTACTGAGCTGCATGAATATGTAAGCAATTAAGCCATAAATTAGCCAATTGAAAACTCCAGCTTTGTGAAGCGCATTTTTTTCTAGGAAACCGAGTTCACAGAAAATAACGCCGAAAAGTAAACATAAGATATTGAAATTAATAAAATTATGAATTAACTGACTTGCCGCAAAAGCGATTAATGCTACTAGTATAACACGTGCTAAAATAAATGCACCTGTTTTATAGTCGTTTGGCAGTTTTTCAATGAATTTTTTGGAATTTTCCTCATCAATTTCTTCTAAAGAATCTGTTTGACTAATATTACCACTTTGGAAATTAGTTTGTAAACGTCGTGCTTCTTTTTTGAGCATGATTGAAGTGATTGGATAGCCAAAAATCCCATGGAACATAATCATATAGACCGGCAATGTAGCAAGTGAAGTTAAGCCGATTTGGTTTAAACTGTCACTCATTAGGAGGGCGGATACGATTCCACCAACCATGGCAGGAACAGCGGCTAAAACAGTGTGAAGATCAAAAATAAAGCTCCCGATCGTAAGCGTCAGCAGAAGCGTTCCGCAAACGCCAAGGAGACTAATGGCAACTGCTTTCCACTGTCTTGCAAGTTGTCTTAAATTCATGCTGGTACCTAAGTGGACTAATAGAAGCGGTACGCAAATACTCGCAAAGTTGACGCCGAAACTAGCTTTTTCGACAAGGTCTTTCGGGAAAATGGTCCAATAACCAATGATGAAAATAACCGAAGTGATGAAAAGTGACGGGATGAGTGCCTTCGTCCAAGTGGAAACCCACTCACCAACGAAGATAGCGACCATGACCGCCAGGAATGCTGCGATTGTTGCCATAAAATCTCTCCTTTTTATTTAATTTTAGAAGTTATTATACAGTAAATTTTTTTAAAAAAGAAAGACTAAATTGAAAAATAATTAAAAAAATTTGTGACATTTACAAAAAAGAAGTGATACATAGTCGCATAATTGTGCATAAAAATAACCTTGCACCTGTATAAGGTGCAAGGTCAAAACGTATAACTTATTTTAAAGCAGCTTTATTAACGACAATATCATCGATTAAGCCGTATTCTTTAGCTTGTTCTGCGGTCATGAAGTTATCGCGATCTGTGTCCCGTGCAATGACTTCAAGTGGTTGACCTGTTTTATCAGATAAAATCTGGTTCATACGTTCTTTGATTTTCAAAATATGACGAGCAGCAATTTCAATTTCAGTCGCTTGACCTTGAGCGCCACCAAGTGGTTGGTGAATCATAATTTCTGAGTTTGGAAGGGCAAATCGTTTTCCTTTTTCACCAGCTGCAAGAAGGAACGAACCCATTGAAGCTGCCATGCCCATTCCGATTGTTTGAACATCTGCTTTGACGAAATTCATGGTGTCATAAATCGCCATTCCAGCAGAGATGCTTCCACCAGGTGAGTTAATATAAAGGAAAATATCTTTTTCAGGGTCTTGTGCATCAAGAAATAGTAGCTGAGATACAATTGAGTTAGCCACATTGTCGTCGATTGGAGAGCCAAGCATGATAATGCGATCTTTTAAAAGGCGAGAATAGATATCATAAGCACGTTCGCCGCGGCTTGTTTGTTCAATAACTGTAGGGATTAAATTCATATCAAGATTCCTCCTGTGAATAGCAATAATTTAGAACGAGAGAAAGACTCTCCCTCATGTAATGATTATATCATATAACAAAGGTCAAAGTAGGTCAAATGAAAGGCTTTGAAATTGGAATAAAACTTGTAAAAAGCAGGTTTTTCGGCTATAATAATTAATCGTACGGTAAAAATTGCCCTCGTGGTGCAACGGATAGCACGTGAGATTCCGGTTCTTAAAATGGGGGTTCGATTCCCTCCGAGGGCGTTAGAAGTAAATTGAAAAACATCTTATAAATGGTGATAGATTAAGTTTTGCCAAGCGTTTTCGCCATTTGTAAGATGTTTTTTAATGCTCCATTTTACTGTTACTTTTGTGTATTTGTGGCAGTATAAAAGTAAAGAGGACGATCTTGCTTACGTGGAATTCTGTAAATAAAATAATAAGAAACTTGATTGCCTGTATGAAGAAAGAGGTGTTATATAATGTTATTAGGCGAGGCACTTACTATTTGGGACTCTCTTTTTACCCTAGGTGTTTTTTTTAGTAATAATTGGCGTTCCTCTAGTCTTAATTATCTGGTTATATAAATTTTTGAGAAAAAGCAAATGAATAATAGTATTTAATTATTATAGATTCTTTATTATTTATGATTTTCATAGCAAAAATTCTTATCATCGTATAGTACGTTTGGTGGGATAAGAGAAATTCGGAATTTAATCAAAAAAGAACCAGCAAAAGAAAAGTTCTGCTAGGAACTAGTACTGCGGTTACGAAATTTTGGAAAAACTTCCGAGATTTTAGAGGTTGAATGGTTCCAAAATAAAGGATATCGATCAGGTGTCTCCTGATGGTCAATGAAAAAGTAAAATAAGGAAATAAAGCCCCGACAAAAGTCAGGGCTTATTTTTATATGAAAATGAACATAAAGCAAGCAAAACGGTAGATAGTATTCTTATCGATATTTGAGCTGGTAGTTAATTAGTTCTTCTATCTATTGATTTTAACGCTTCCTCAGCAAGCGCCAAGCAGCCCACAATTCCAGCATTATCCTGCAAGGCGCAAGGGACAATGTACTGATCTACTTGCTTGATTGGCAAGTAATTGTTTAGTAGCTCCATGAACTTGTCTCGTATAAGCGGAAATAAATGTGCTTGTTTCATAACCCCGCCACCGAAAATAATTTTTTCAGGCGAGAACGAAAGGGTGTAGTTGACACAAGCCTCAGCCAGATAGTGAGCTTCCAGTTTCCAAGCTGGATCATCGGCTGCTATATTTTGTGCGGGTTTGCCAGCGCGCGCTTCAATTGCGGGGCCGGCTGCTAGACCCTCTAAGCAATTCTTGTGGTAAGGACAATGGCCTTCAAAAGGGTCACTTGCTAATTGATTAATATAGATGTGTCCAATCTCAGGATGCCCTTTTCCTTCCATTACTTTCCCATTTAAAACAACTCCACCGCCAATTCCTGTTCCGACGGTTATGTAGATACAATTTTCATTTCCAGTAGCCGCGCCGTATTTTAATTCACCAAAAGCGGCTGCATTGACATCTGTTGTCCAAAAATAAGGGACATCAAATGTTTGTTTCATCGTGCCAAGAAAATCAAAGTTTTTCCAAGCAAGCTTTGGTGTATTGGTAATGAATCCATATGTAGGAGAATTTGGATCAACATCTATTGGTCCAAATGACCCTATTCCAATACCTTCGACTTCGTAGTTTTTAAAAAAAGCAATGATCTTAGGTAAGGTTTCTTGTGGCGTACCTGTTGGGATGCTAATGCGTTCCACAATTTGTGTGATGGAGTTTTTCGAAGCTACTGCACAAACTATTTTTGTTCCTCCTGCTTCAATTGCACCTAACATGTCTGTTCTTCCTTCCGCTAGAAGTGAAAAGGCACTTCTTTTTTATTTAATGCTCTTCTTACTACTTATCATAACGACCTTTTTGCTAAAAATCAATCCTTTTTACTAAATGACTGGACATTTAAAAATAATGATGATACATTTTAAATGTAATCGATTTCAAAAAATGGGGTGAAGGTATGAATGGATTTATGGATAAGTTGTCGGAGAAGATATTGCCACTTGCGAATGCACTCGGAAAAAATCGTTATTTATCAGTACTTCGGGATGCTTTCATGTTGGCGTTTCCGCTCACAATGTTTGGTTCTATTGTTGTTGTCATTACAAATTTGCCATTTCTAAGTGATAGCACAAAGGCGATGTTAACGGAGCTTTTGGGAAATGGACAAAATGCAACAATGAGTATTATGACGCTTTTTGTGACATTTGGTATTGGCTATTATTTATCTAAATCTTATGATGTAGAGGGGATTTTTGGCGGGGCAGTTTCATTTGCCAGTTTTTTAATCTTGACACCTTTTGTAGCTACTGCGGCAGGTGGGGAGGAAGTCTCCGGGGTTCTTGCCCTCGATCGGCTCGGCGCGAAAGGAATGTTTATCGGCATGATTGCAGCATTTCTTGCGGCTGAAATTTATTGTCGGGTAACTAAGCGAGGATGGCAAATCAAAATGCCAGAAGGAGTGCCACCGGCTGTTATGAAGTCATTTTCTGCACTGATTCCAGCTGTTTTAACTTTGTCTGTTTTTCTCATTATTAATGCAGTCATGACGGGTGTCTTCCATGCGAACTTGCATGATGTTGTGTATGAAATCATCCAAAAACCATTAACCGGTCTTGGAAGCAGTTTACCAGCAACTTTATTGGCATTGTTTTTGGTTCAATTCTTATGGTTTTTCGGATTGCATGGTCAAATTATTGTTAACTCGGTCATGGACCCGATTTGGAATACATTGATGCTTGATAATTTAGAAGCTTATCAACACGGACGAGAGCTTCCGCATATCATTACAAAACCATTTATGGAGACTTTTACTGTCGGTTTGGGTGGTTCAGGTATGACTCTTGCCGTAGTTGTATTACTCGCTTTTGTTCTTAAGAAAAAGCAGTACAAGGATATTGGCCGACTCGCACTTGCTCCCGGTATTTTTAACGTCAATGAACCAGTTATTTTTGGCTTGCCGATTGTACTTAATGCGACGATTCTTATCCCGTGGGTGCTCGCACCGCTTGTTGTGACCACTCTTAATTATCTTGTCATGGCAGCAGGGATTGTACCACCGCCTACGGGAGTGTCTGTTCCGTGGACAGTGCCGATCGTCGCAAGTGGCGTACTTGCAACAAACTCTTGGCTTGGCGGAGCTCTTCAAGTTGTCGACTTTTTCATCGTCGCACTCATTTGGTATCCGTTCTTGCGCGCACTTGATCGTCAAAAAGAAAACCCGATTTTAAAAATAAAAACAAGGCAGGAACCTGGAAGCGAGGTTTAACTGTCTTGTTTTCTTTTTTAGCTCAAATATTTATTTTTCAATTTTATGAGGTCGGCATTCGTGAGGCCGAGTCCATTCTTTAGGAAGCGTTCCATTGAACCATACTGCTCATTGATTTCCGTAAAGGCAGCATCTAAATAGTTTTCACGCACATCCATGATAGCTTTCATTCCGTTGATCACTTTTGAATCATCGGTTTGCTTGGAAATTTCCTCGATCGCTGTTTTGTTTTCAGCAGCACGATACTTATTGGAAAGTAAATAATCTTTCATAATCGTTTTCTTGGGAACCCCAAGCGCTGAAAGAACGAGTGCGGTTCCGAATCCGGCTCTATCTTTTCCGGCTGTGCAATGCCATAAAACGGCACCTTTATCGTTTTTGAGCAAGATATTGAAAAACTCTTTATAGGCCTGTCGAGCATGTTCATCCGTCACAAAACTTTGATTAGCTTGAATTAAAAAGGTTTCAGGATTGTCCATTTTTGATAAGCTAGCTGTTAAATCAGCCATGCTTGTTGAAGCGCCATTGTCTTTCATAATCGAGTCATGTGTATAGCGAACGCCTTGGATAGGTGGATCAGGCTTTTCTTTCACCTCGCTATTTGTCCGAAAGTCTACAATTTGATGCAGTCGATAAGTGCCTTTTAATTTGCGAATGTCTTCCCCGGTTAACTTGTAAAGTTCTGCTGAACGAATTAGTCTATGCGATTTAATCCTCTTGCCATCAGTAGTTTTGTATCCTCCTAAGTCGCGGACGTTAACAGCGCCATCTAGTTTGATTTGTTCGCCAGCTATCATCTGCGCTGAGGTTATGTTTTTTTTCGCTTGTTCTCGCTTTTTTATCTGACTGGCAGCCTGTGAGTAGTAAACTGGTTCCAACAACTGCAATTCCTGTTACTTTCACCCATTTTTTCATATGTAACCCCTCCTTGTTTTTTAGTATAGTAGGTGAGTTTTAGGCTTTATTGAAGAACGTGTTAACTTCGTGTAAATGGTTCATGAAGTTTTCATCGTTACAAAAAAGTAAGGCTGAATCAGGAGAGAAGCGATTTTCTTTACTATTTTAGATTGAGGAAATTGGCGGATTCAGTTATACTCAAATGGAGGTGAAGAAGGTGCCAAAATATGAAGAAATCGCGAATATATTACGAGAACGCATCCAAAACGGCGAATATCCAGCTGATAGTTTCATGCCAAACCAAGTTGATTTAGTGGATGAGTTTGGTGTGAGCAGAATGACGATCAAAAAAGCGATCAATATTTTGACGATGGAAGGTTTGGTGTATTCACAGCGCGGATCGGGAACTAAAATTTTAAATCATCCGTTTCTTAAAGACAAAAATCTATCTTATTTAAAAGATTACCAGGGTCTTAGTAATGATTTTGAAAACACGAACCATGATCTTGTGAGTGAACCCATTCAGTTTACCGTGGAATTCCCGGATGAAGTAATCCAAGAAAGGCTAATGGTAAGTGACAGTCAACCGGTTTACAATATTCTCAGGCTCCGGATTTTGGACGGAGAACCATTCATTTTAGAGCATACTTATATGCCAGTAGATCTGGTTCCCGGGCTTACAAAAAATCACATTTGCCACTCGATCTATTCTTATTTGAAAAAAGAACTAGGAATTAAATTTGCGGGCGCTTACCGAACGATTTCTGCAGATAAAAGTTCTGCGTATGACGAGAAATATTTAAATTGCGGAGAACATGACCCAATTCTTGAAATTAAACAAGTTATTTATCAAAAAGATGGTAGGCCGATTGAGTTTTCGCGCAGTCGTAACCGTTTTGATGTTCGAGCTTATTCTTATTTGGATATTCAGGTTTAAAAAACTATTTTTGAAGAAAAGTGTTAAATACGTGTGAACGAGAAAAAGGTGGTAAGATTTGGGCTTAAAAGAACGACTTGAAAAAGAAATTTATGACTTTGCTAGGGAAAATGAGCTTGTAGTGAACGACATCGATTTACTTTATGCAGGGCCAACTATGCGAACGCGACATACGCTCGTTCTTGCATTTACGGATGTGGGTATGTTTACTTTCCAGTTTAAAATGGGAGAAGCAGAAATGCATTACTTAGCCAAAGAAAAGCTACACAAGGTGGAAATTGGCAAGAAAAACCTTGTTTATCAGCTGAAAATTCAAGCGCTCACAGAAGAACAGTCGCTTGAAGCTGGGACATATTTGGTCAGTAAGCACGTTTTTGGAAGGAAATGGCACCGAGCAACATTAAATAAATTGTTGGGACTTGAAGGGAAATCGCTGTTTGAAGGAGGAAATAACAAGTGAAAATTGTGGATATGCACTGCGATGTGCTTTATAAGTTGCAACAAGCTAAAGGACGAATTACATTTCAAGATTCTCCAGAACTTGATGTGAATTTTGAGCGGATGATGGAAGGGGAAATGCTTCTGCAAAGTTTTGCCATTTTCTTAGATCCAGAGGTTCCGGTTGAGCAGAAATGGAAAAAAGCGGTGGAACAAAGCAATATTTTTAAGCAACATGTATTGCATCGAAATGGTGTCATCAAGCCACTTAAAAAATGGAAGGATTTGGAAACACTTCCAGAAGGGAAAATTGCAGCTGCTTTGACTCTTGAAGGAGTTGAACCAATTGGGCAAGATATTGAACGGTTGGAGCAACTGCTAAATGGCGGCGTTCTGTCAGTAGGCTTAACGTGGAATAATGCCAATCTTGCAGCAGATGGGATTGAAGAGACACGCGGTGCAGGATTAACTCGCTTTGGAAAAGAAATTGTAAAACGTTTAAATGCACACCGAGCTTTTACAGATGTTTCACATTTAAGTGAGAAGAGTTTTTGGGATGTCATGGATATTTCAGAATTTCCAATCGCTAGTCATTCAAGTGCAAAAGCAATTTGTTCACATAAACGTAATTTAAATGATGACCAAATTAAAGCAATGATTGAAAAAGACGCTATGATTCATGTGATTTTCCATCCACTTTTCACAACGGAAAGTGGCACGGCGGATATGGAAGATGTGGTACGGCATATTGAACATATCGCAGAACTTGGTGGGATTCGAAATATTGGATTTGGATCAGACTTTGATGGAATTCCATCACATGTAAAAGGCCTTGAAAATGCTTCGGATTTTCAAGATTTCATTGCTGTTTTGGAACATCATTTTGGCAAGCAAGAAGTTGAAGGATTTGCTTACCAAAATTTTATGAACCATTTACCGCGCTAAAGAATAAATTGGATACTTTAACCTTAAGAAGATAAGGAAGTAGGAATAAAGAAATGAAATTTCTAAGCTCCTACTTCTTTTTTGTATGCTATAAATTTTCAAAAGCTGTATATTGACAAAAAAAATGCCTTGAAAATAGTTTGTAAATGAAACAAAGTCACAGATGAAAAAAAGTGGTTGTTGCTAAAATGAGTATGGAAGTTGGGAGAAAGAAGGTTAGATAGAATTGGAAAAGTAGGGAATATAGACTACTGCTAAATTTATTTTTCGTAAATCTAAGGTTTTTGCAACAAATCGGTTTAGAAAATATCTTTAGCTTAAAAACAAAATGCTTTGGATGTATGTGGATGTCAGATGGTTTGTGAATAATTTTTTAACAACTGAGAAAAACAAAAAGGAGAGAAAAATGTGGAGAAGGAAATCACGATAATTGTCCCTGTGTATAATGTTGAAAAATACATTTCCTCTTGTGTTGAATCTTTAGCTAACCAGTCAATTTATGAGAACCTAGAGATTATTTTAATTGATGATCATTCTGAAGATAAAAGTTACGATATTTGTGTAAAGGCGAGCAAGAATTATCCGAATATCCATGTTTATAAAAACAAAGGAAAAGGAGTTGCTGCTGCTCGGAACATGGGAATTCAACTAACAGTGACCCCATTTCTTATGTTTGTGGATTCTGATGATCAACTATATCCTTACACATGTTTCAAAATGTTGAACTTTATCAATAAACATTCATTGAACATTGTAATGGGGGATATTGAGATGTTTCCGGCTCAAACCCCAAATTATGTGTGGAAAAGTCTATTTGGTTCTGGAGATTATATCCTTGACCTTGGAACAAACGGTACGAAAGCTATTCATTGTCCTTCCCCATGTAATAAATTATTTCGAACGGAGTGGCTAAAAAATCAGCAGTTTTCTTTTCCTGAAGGTATGACTTTTGAAGATGCTTTTGCAATTATTCCTTTAATGTTAAAGGCCAAGAAAATAGGTCTGATAGATAAGGTGGTTTACAGATATAGAAAAAGAGAGGAGTCCTCTTCGATCATGGATCAATTATTTCTTAACCCGCAAAATTTCTTGGATCATTTAACTGTAAATGAGCATTTATTAGAAATTCAAGTAGCGACACCTAAAATGAAAGAAGAAATTTGTCAATTTGTCGCAAGAACATATAATGGCTTTTTTAAATGCTTTTGAAAGAAACTTTAGTCAGTTCACGGAAAAGCAAAAAAAAAGAATTATTTAATCGCTTGACCACTCTGTATCAACAGGTTCCTTTTCCTCTTATCTCATCATTCATTACAACCAAGAATAAATGGCTATATTATAGCCTTTATGAAGAAGATTGGGAAACTTTTAAGGCTGGATACTTTACAACAGAGTTTCTACGTGTGAAAAACCAGAAAATTATGATTCCAATAAGAAGAACGAGAGTAACTGCAAAGCTAGAAAGCAATCCTTTCTCTATTTGGATTGATTTTATTGAAAACAAAGACACTGCTCTTCGCCTCATTGGAGAGATCGTTTTACCACATGTACATTTTGATAAATTGAAAAATCAGCTGGATCTGGTACTGAAAATTGATGAGAAAGAAGTTTTAATCGAAGCAAAAACCTTTCCTCGTTATGATAGTTTGCACACTGTTGGAAAGGAAGCTGTACTAGGTGTGTTTTTTGATCTACCTCATGAAATTCTTATGAAGTTGAATAAAAATAACATTTCATCATTATCTTATCGATTAAAAGATGAGAGTACTTCGGAAACTGTCACGTTACCTCTGCGTTTTTCAGGCATGATTGGAAAATTTCAAGGGGTTTATCCAGCTGCAAAAGGGAGTTTTCGTTTAGTTTGGGAAAAAGAGCATAAGCAGTTACTTATATATGCGACAACAGTACGGGATTCCTTTAAATATCAATTTAACAAAATTTTCAAAGGAAGAAAGCTGCGAGTTGGTGGAAAACTTCGCTTAGCCTATTGGTTGACTAAGCCATATTTTTTCTTTCGAAAAAACATTGTGCTTATAGGGGAACGGGGAGATACGTTTCAAGATAATGCAGCGCACTTTTTTAAATATGCGGCTTCTCAAGATAAGCACCATTATTATATTGGGCAAGCAGGTAGCCCTGGTTATGAGCAAGCGGCACTTTATGGAAAAGTTATCAAAAAGGATTCCATTAAGCATTATTTATATTTGTTGAATGCCTGTCAACTTGTTAACGCTTATGATATTGATGCTTATATGAAACCAACTAACTATACAAAAGAAGCCTACTATAATATTTTTGGCGATCTGATAAATTATCAAAGAATTTTCATCCAACATGGCATTACGTACAATGATGTTTACTACCCACTCTCAAAATATAAGACAAATTATGCAAAAGTACTAATTTCAAATCATTATGAGAAGGAACGCTTTATGCGTAAAGGAAACTATCAAGAATCGGATTTACTAGCTGCGGGCTTATCTCGCTTTGATAAACTTCTGGAACCAAACGACAAGAAGGACGAGAAGAAAACTATTCTTATTATGCCAACATGGCGAGTAGGCTTAGCTGGGAAATCTTACCTTCAGCATTCTGAAGAAACTGCATCTACAATGAATACTTTTAAACAATCTGCGTATTTTCGATTTTTCAACACATTAATTAATGATCCGAAATTCCTACGTTTTTTAAAACAACATCAACTTCAATGCAAATTTTATTTACATTATGAATTTCAAGGTTTTTTGGAATGCTTTGATAGGAACGAACAAATTCAATTTGTCCAAAAAGAGCCTATACAAAAATTGTTGAAGCAAAGTGATTTGTTGATTACAGATTATTCGAGTGTGTTTTTTGACTTTTTATATATGAAGAAGCCAGTTATTTTCACACAATTTGATCAGAGTGATTTCTTCGCAACGCATTATAAAAGAGATTATATTGATTTTCAAAGTATTTTTATTGGGGATGTTGCTTTTGATCAGAATGAAGTTTTGATGGCACTAGAAAGCTTAGCAAAACGCAATTTTGAAAGTAAAGTAGATCACCAACAAATTCATCGTGAGTTTTTCACTTATTGTTCCGAAAATAATCGATCTGCACTTTGGTATATGCTCGACCAAGTGATAGGAGTTCGTGCTAAATCTTCAAAGAAAAAAATAGATAATGAAGAAGTTCCGCAAAGAAAAGTGATGTCCGAATAATTGTCTAGAGGGAAGGGAGTATGTAAGTTAATTTACATCGTATGCTGTTACTAAAAGAAAATTGATTATGAACTCTCAATAAACCACTTACCACGCTAAATAACAAGACCCTCTAAGCAGAAAGAGGGTCTTTTATAATGGAAGAAGAAAAATCCTTTCGTTTCAAAAAAGCATTACAAAAAAGAAGTGAGGGTGATATAATGGAGCAAAGGTAAATTTGTAATTTGCCGCTAAGGGGAATTTGGAAACGGGAGGGATATTTTGTGAGGCTTGAATCGAGTTTTGTCCAAAAACAGGCGCAAAAGCAGACGATGAAACTGGCAATGACACAGCAATTGTCGCAGTCGATTGCAATGCTTCAATTCACTGCCGCAGACCTTACCGCGTTTTTAGAAGAAAAAGCGCTTGAAAATCCTTTAATTGAAGTAACATCGGGCGCAGATATTGCAACCGATTATTCTTATAAAAAACGTAAAAATACAGCACAAGCGGGGAATGATTTTCTTGAACAAGTGGTGAGCCGCTCTGAAACACTTTCAGAACACTTGCAAGACCAGATCATGCTTCTTGACTTATCACAAACTGAAAAGAAAATAGCTCTCTATTTAATTGAAAGTTTATCGCCGTCGGGTTATTTGACGATTGACTTGAAAACGGTTGCTCATAATTTAAAGCGAGAAGAAACAGAGATTTTTCAAGTGCTCCAAGTGCTTCAAAGTCTAGAACCAGCCGGTGTAGCTGCGCGGAATTTACAGGAATGTATTTTGCTGCAAATTGATAGATCAAGTGATGCACCCTATATTGCGTATGATCTGCTTAATGAGTATTTTGAGGATTTTGCAAATAAAAAATGGAAAAATATTGCGAAAGCCTTTGATGTGGAGTTGTCAGACATTCAAGAAGTTGCAGATTATGTGCGGACATTGCAGCCAAAGCCAGGGTCCGAATTTGAAACAGAAACGGTTCAGTATGTAGTTCCAGATTTGATTTTGCAACAAGAAGGTAGAGAATTGATCGTTTCTATAGCAAAAAACTTCTTGCCACAAATTCGATTCCAGGAACAATACTATAAACAATTGAACGATAACAACGAAAAAGAAGTATCCGAATTTCTAAAACAAAAAACAGGGGAATATGATTGGCTGAAAAAAGGGATGGAACAGCGCGAGGATACGCTTGAACGAGTAGGAAAAGCGATTGTTCGACATCAACAAGACCATTTTACAGATTCCCAAAAGCCACTTATTCCGCTCACCTTAAAAGAAATTGCTGAAGAAATAGGCGTACATGAATCAACCGTTTCGCGTGCTGTAAATGGAAAATATCTTGAAACAGCAAATGGAGTTTTTGAATTAAAATCTTTCTTTTCCTCAGCTTTACCAAAGAAAAATGATGATTCAGAAGATGCTGGTGGTGTTTCTAGCACGAGCATTAAAGAATGGATTAATGAGTACATTGAACAAGAAGACAAGAAAAAGCCGTTATCTGATCAAAAAATTGTTGAACTACTAGAAGGAAAGAATATCGAAATTTCTAGAAGGGCAGTGGCTAAATATCGATTAGAGCTTTCCATCCCTTCTTCATCTAAACGTAAGCGGTTTGATTAAATTAGTCATTAAAAGTCTCTTTTAGAGGCTTTTTTTTGTCCTTTTATTGAACCGGGATTTCAAATGAAAAACTTTTAAAAAGAAATTAAGATACTCTGAACAAGATGAGGCATAAAGAGATTGTAAATTTTCTATTGTTTTTATATAAATTCCCTACTTATTACTTGAAGTATTTGCTCCTGCCTGTTACAATGTTTTCGTAGGGTAATGAAAGAGAATGAATAACTTTATAAGGCTACAAACAAAAGCGAAAAAAGGTTTCAAATGGGAAGTCTCATTTAAATAATCCGATCCATATTTTGAATTGGGATAACCTTTACCGCTACTTTTTTTTAATTCTGATGGGACGTTTCGTGACTATGTGGGTCTATGATTGTCCAGATCGACGAGGAGTAATAACTATGTCAGATTTAATAAGCATTCAAAAAAAAATTATTACCCGATGTGCTGGCCGTTATGCAAAAACGCTATCAGATTTTGCGCTCCATTTATTTTGCAGAACCTGTTGGTAGACGGACGTTAGCTGGAATGCTTGGCATGAGCGAGCGAGTTCTTCGCGGCGAAGTTGAGTTTTTGAAAACACAAGGATTGATCGATATCAGGTCATCTGGAATGACAGTCACCGAAGAAGGGCTTGTTGTTTTTCGCGATTTAGAAAGCGCGATGAATCAGCTCTCGGGATTACATTCAATCGAAAATCAGCTTTCGGAAGTCCTAAACATTCAAAAGTGTTTAGTCGTTCAAGGTGACAGCGATGTTACACCTTGGGTTCGTGAAGAAATGGGACGAGTTGCCGTCAAACAACTTGATTTGGCGCTAACTAAAAAACGAAACATCATCGCGATTATGGGTGGCTCTACAATGGCTGCTTTTGCCGACACGATGCCGAGTGATTTTGCCAAAGGGCGAGAATTACTGTTTGTTCCTGGACGGGGCGGGATCGGAGAGGATTTGGATAATCAAGCCAATACGATTTGCGACCGAATAGCAACAAAAACAGGAACGAAACATGGGGTGCTTTATGTCCCAGAACAACTCGGTGAAGAAGCCTACCGTTCTCTTTTAAAAGAACCTGCGATCCAAGAAGGTTTACGCCTTGTACAATCTGCTAATGCAATCGTTCATGGAGTGGGCGATGCGCTAACGATGGCGAAAAGACGCCATACTAGTGAAGAAGTGATCCAGAAAATCACTGAGCGAAAAGCAGTGGGCGAAGCTTTCGGTTACTACTTCAATGAACAAGGGGAAGTTGTTCATAAAGTATCAACTTTCGGCTTGCAGTTTGAAGATTTAGCAAAAATTCCACACATCATTGCGATTGCTGGTGGCTCATCAAAGGCCAAAGCAATCAAATCCTACATGAAGAGTGCTCCGAAAAACACGATTCTCGTGACTGATGAAGGAGCAGCAAATATGCTTTTAAAAGGGAGTAATACCCTTTTGAAATAAAAAATTTCACTTATTTTTCTAAGGAGGAAAATGACTTATGACAGTTAAAGTTGGTATTAATGGTTTTGGACGTATTGGACGTTTAGCATTTCGTCGTATCCAAGAAGTAGAAGGAATCGAAGTAGTTGCGATCAATGATTTAACAGATGCTAAAATGTTAGCTCATCTTTTAAAATATGATACAACGCAAGGTAGATTCGACGGTGACGTTGAAGTACATGATGGTTTCTTCAAAGTAAATGGTAAAGAAGTAAAAGTTCTTGCTAACCGTAACCCTGAAGAACTTCCTTGGGGCGATCTAGGTGTTGAAATCGTTCTTGAATGTACTGGTTTCTTCACAACTCAAGAAAAAGCTGAACTTCACCTTAAAGCTGGTGCTAAAAAAGTTGTTATCTCTGCACCTGCAACTGGTAACATGAAAACAATCGTTTACAATGTTAACCATGAAACACTTGACGGAACTGAAACAGTTATTTCTGGTGCAAGTTGTACAACAAACTGCTTAGCTCCAATGGCTAAAGCTCTAGATGAAAAATTTGGTATCGTTGAAGGTCTTATGACTACAATCCACGCTTACACTGGTGACCAAATGACTCTTGATGGTCCACACCCTAAAGGTGACTTCCGTCGTGCTCGTGCAGCAGCTGAAAACATTGTTCCTAACTCCACTGGTGCTGCTAAAGCAATTGGTGAAGTACTTCCAAGCCTTAAAGGTAAATTGGATGGAGCTGCTCAACGTGTTCCAGTTCCAACTGGTTCATTAACTGAACTTGTAACAGTTCTTGACAAAACAGTTTCTGTTGAAGATGTAAACAAAGCAATGAAAGATGCAAGCGATCCTGATACATTTGGTTACACAGCTGATCAAATCGTTTCTTCTGACATTAAAGGTATGACTTACGGTTCACTATTTGACGAAACTCAAACAAAAGTAATGACTGTTGGCGACAAACAACTTGTTAAAACAGTTTCTTGGTACGATAACGAAATGAGCTACACTGCTCAACTAGTTCGTACACTTGAATACTTCGCTAAAATTGCTAAATAATTTAAGTAGGAACTAAATAGTTTTAACCGAATAAGCGGAGACAAAGAAGTTTGTTTCCGCTTGTTTGTTAAAATGACTTAAAAATCTTTTAAGTAACGGAGGAAATGTGAAATGGCTAAAAAAGTAATCACTGATTTAGACTTGAATGACAAAAAAGTTCTTGTCCGCGTTGACTTTAATGTTCCGATGCAAGATGGCAAAATTACAAACGATAACCGTATTGTTGCTGCCCTTCCAACGATCAAGTACATTATTGAAAATCATGGGAAAGCAATTCTATTTTCCCACCTTGGAAAAGTGAAAACCGAAGAAGATAAAAAAGACAAAACTCTTCGCCCAGTCGCTGAACGTTTAAGCGAATTACTAGGCAAAGCAGTGAAATTTGTTCCTGTGACTCGTGGTCCAGAACTTGAAAATGCAATCAATGAAATGAAAGACGGCGACGTCCTTCTATTTGAAAATACACGTTTTGAAGATATTGATGGTAAAAAAGAAAGTGGAAATGATCCAGAACTTGGTAAATACTGGGCTAGCCTTGGCGACGTATTTGTAAACGATGCTTTTGGTACGGCTCATCGTGCTCACGCATCCAATGTTGGGATTGCTTCCCATCTTGACACAGCTGCTGGTTTCTTAATGGAAAAAGAAATCAAATTTATTGGTGGCGTTGTTGAAAACCCAGATCGTCCATTTGTTGCCATTCTTGGTGGTGCAAAAGTTTCTGATAAAATCGGTGTTATTGAAAACTTGCTAAAGGTTGCCGATAAGTTACTAATTGGCGGCGGTATGGCTTATACTTTCATGAAAGCAAAAGGCTATGAAGTTGGGATTTCACTTCTTGAAGAAGATAAAGTGGATCTTGCAAAAAGCCTAATGGAAAAAGCTGGCGACAAGCTAGTGCTTCCAATTGATACAGTTGTTGCAAAAGAATTCAGTAATGACGTGCCTTTCCATACTGTTGCATCAGATGAAATTCCTGCTGATGAAGAAGGTCTTGATATTGGTGAGAAAACTATTGAACTCTTCACAAAAGAACTTCAAGGTGCGAAAACTGTTGTTTGGAACGGACCAATGGGCGTATTTGAAATGAGCAATTTCGCGAAGGGAACAATTGGTGTTTGCGAAGCGATTGCAAACTTGAAAGATGCGACAACAATCATCGGTGGTGGCGACTCTGCAGCAGCAGCAATGCAACTTGGTTATGCGGATAAATTCACGCATATCTCAACTGGTGGCGGAGCTTCACTAGAGTACTTAGAAGGAAAAGAACTTCCTGGCGTTTCAGCCATTAGTGATAAATAATAAAAATAAAGTGCGAAAGGATGTTTTTCATGCGTAAACCAATTATTGCAGGAAACTGGAAGATGAACAAAACGGCCGCAAAAGCAGCTGAATTTGTTGAAGAAGTAAAAGGTAAAGTTCCTGGAAGAGAAGCTGTAGACTCTGTAATTGCTTCTCCAGCACTTTTCTTACGTGACTTAACTCGTCTTACTGAAGGTACAAATTTGCAAATTTCAGCGCAAAATTGTTACTTCGAAGATGAAGGTGCATTCACCGGAGAAACAAGTCCATTTGCTCTTGCTGATCTTGGTGTTTCTTATGTTGTAATCGGCCACTCTGAACGTCGTGAGTATTTCCATGAAACAGACGAAGACATCAATAAAAAAGCACATGCTATTTTAAAACATGGCATGTTACCAATCATTTGCTGCGGCGAAACTTTAGAGCAAAGAGAAGCTGGACAAACAAATGACTGGGTAAGTGGTCAAATTAAAGCTGCACTTAAAGGCTTGACTGAAGAGCAAGTATCTAAATCCATTATTGCTTATGAACCAATCTGGGCAATTGGAACAGGTAAATCTTCAACAAGCAAAGATGCAAATGAAACTTGTGCTGTGATTCGTAAAACTGTTGCGGAAGCTGTTTCTGAAAAAGCAGCGGAAGCAGTTCGTATTCAATACGGCGGCAGTGTTAAACCTGAAAATATTGCAGAATACATGGCTGAATCGGATATCGATGGAGCTCTTGTAGGAGGCGCAAGCTTAGAACCTAAATCGTTCTTGGCATTATTGGAGGCAGTAAAATAAATGAGTAAATCTCCTGTAGCAATTATTATTTTGGATGGATTTGGTAAACGAGATGAAACAGTTGGTAATGCTGTTGCACAAGCAAAAAAACCAAATTTCGATAAATATTGGGCTGAATTTCCGCATAGTACGCTAAAAGCTTCTGGACTTGACGTTGGTCTTCCAGATGGTCAAATGGGGAACTCGGAAGTAGGACACACTAATATCGGAGCTGGACGCATTGTTTATCAAAGTTTAACTAGAATCGATAAAGCGATCGAAGAAGGCGAATTCCAAGAGAATAAAGCTCTTAATAACGCATTTAGCCACACAAAAGAAAACAATTCTGATTTACATTTGTTTGGTCTTTTATCTGATGGTGGTGTGCATAGCCATATCAATCATTTAACGGCTTTACTTGAAACTGCAAAAGAAAAAGGTGTCAAAAACACTTATATTCATGCGTTTCTTGATGGTCGCGATGTGGCGCCACAATCAGCAATTGAGTATTTAGAACAACTTCAAGCGGAAATCGATAAGCTTGGTTATGGCCAAATTGCTACTGTTTCTGGACGTTTTTATGCGATGGATCGTGATAAACGTTGGGAACGTGTTGAAAAAGCATACAAAGCCATTGTTTACGGGGAAGGCGAAAAATTTGTAGATCCAGTCAAATTAGTTGAAACTTCTTATGAAAATGGGAAGAATGATGAATTTGTGGTTCCTGCAATTATTGAAAAAGATGGCAAACCAGTTGCTACTGTTAAAGACAATGATGCTGTTATTTTCTTCAACTTCCGTCCTGACCGTGCGATCCAGCTTTCTAACGCGTTTACGGATAAGGAATGGGAACATTTCGACCGTGGCGCGAAACATCCGAAAAATGTTAAATTCGTGACGATGACGCTTTATAATCCAAGTGTGGATGCTGAGGTTGCATTTGAACCGATTGAAATGAAAAATGTAATCGGGGAAGTTTTATCGAATGAAGGGCTATCACAACTTCGTATCGCCGAAACTGAAAAATATCCGCATGTTACCTTCTTTATGAATGGTGGTCGTAATGAAGAATTCCCAGGTGAAAATCGAATTTTGATCAATTCGCCAAAAGTGGAGACTTATGATTTGCAACCTGAAATGAGTGCGTATGAAGTTACGGATGCACTTGTTGCCGATATTCAAAATGATAAACATGATGCGATTATCTTGAATTTTGCTAACCCCGATATGGTTGGACACTCTGGGATGCTTGAACCGACAATCAAAGCGATTGAAGCGGTAGATGAAAATCTTGGACGTGTCGTTGACTTGATTCTTGAAAAAGGCGGTTCGGCTGTGATTTTCGCCGATCATGGTAACTCGGAAACAATGGTAACACCGGAAGGTAAACCACATACGGCTCATACTACGGTCCCTGTTCCTGTTATTGTAACGAAAAAAGGTGTTACTTTGCGTACGGATGGTCGTCTTGCGGATGTTGCACCAACTATGCTTGACCTTTTAGGGGTTCAAAAACCTGCTGAAATGACTGGCGAAAGCTTGATTGAGAAATAAACATAGTTTTTACTTTTGTTTTTTAGTAAACAAAGCTACAATAAAAATGTAATTAAATTGTGGGGATGAGTTTTGCGGTTTCCCAATATGTATGTTGAATTTTGCTTGTATGGTTTTTTGAGGGTTTGGATGCTAGCCTTTTATGGTCAGCTGTTCGTGAGAGCTTTTTAAGGATAGGAGCTCAGGCTGTTGTCTTAGTTCTTTGCTCATAAGAGCCTTTTAAGGATTACATGCTCGCTTTGCTCGCATGCATATTGGGGCTCTAATTCGCTTTGCTCATAAGAGCCCCAACAAAGGAGAGAATTTAAATGTCCATTATTACTGAAGTTTACGCACGTGAGGTCCTTGATTCCCGTGGTAACCCTACTATCGAAGTTGAAGTTTATACTGAAGCTGGTGCGTTTGGTCGCGCTCTTGTTCCTAGTGGTGCTTCTACTGGTGAATACGAAGCTGTTGAACTTCGTGACGGCGACAAATCTCGCTACCTTGGTAAAGGTGTCTTGAAGGCTGTCGAAAATGTTAACGATATTATTGCTGAAAAAATTATCGGTTTTGATGTAACGGATCAAATTGGTATTGATAAAGCTATGATTACTCTTGATGGTACTCCTAATAAAGGTAAATTAGGTGCGAATGCTATTCTTGGTGTTTCTCTTGCTGCTGCTCGTGCTGCTGCTGATGAACTTGGTGTTCATCTTTATGAATATATCGGCGGTACAAATGCAAAAGTTCTTCCTGTTCCTATGATGAATATCTTAAATGGTGGAGAACATGCTGATAATAATGTCGATATTCAAGAATTTATGGTTATGCCTGTAGGTGCTCCTAACTTTAAAGAAGCACTTCGTATGGGTGCTGAAATCGTTCATGCGCTTAAAGGTGTTCTTAAGAATAAAGGCCTTAACACTGGTGTTGGTGATGAAGGTGGATTTGCTCCTAACCTTGAATCGAATGAAGAAGCGATCGAAGCTATCATTGAAGCTATTGAAGCTGCTGGTTATAAATCAGGTGAACAAGTTAAGATTGCAATGGATGCTGCAAGCTCTGAATTCTATAACCGTGATTCTGGTAACTATGAACTTAAAGGGGAAGGCGTAACTCGTACTTCTGAAGAAATGGTTGCTTGGTACGAAGAAATGATCAATAAATACCCTATCATCTCGATCGAAGATGGATTGGATGAAAATGACTGGAAAGGTTTCAAACTTCTTACTGAACGTATTGGTAAAAAAGTTCAACTTGTTGGTGATGACTTGTTTGTTACTAATACTGAAAAACTTGAAAGAGGTATTGAAGAAGGTATCGCTAACTCAATCCTTATCAAAGTTAACCAAATCGGTACGCTTACTGAAACTCTAGATGCTATTGAAATGGCTAAAGAAGCTGGCTATACTGCAGTTGTCTCTCACCGTTCTGGTGAAACAGAAGATTCTACAATTGCTGATATCGCAGTTGCTACAAACGCTGGTCAAATCAAAACTGGTGCGCCAGTTCGTACTGACCGTGTTGCTAAATATAACCAATTGCTTCGTATCGAAGACAATCTTCAAGACCTTGCTCAATACCGCGGTCTTAAAGCTTTCTACAACTTGAAAAAATAAGCTTGTTTTGATAACTTATTCGCAAAAAACAGCTGTTTCTGAGAGGAAACGGCTGTTTTTTTTATGAGTTCGCTTTCCAAAAAGAGTAGTTTTTGCTAGAATAGATAGAGTTGTTGCAGATTTTCACTGCTTTTTATCTATCGAATGAATTTTTTATACATAAAAAAAGAAGAAAAGTGTTATTTGTAATTAGTAAGGAAGGATGTATCAAAAAAAATGTTTAGAAGAGTAATTGGCTATAGTTTTACATCTGCTTTCGTAATAGTTATTGCCTATTTAGCCTATCTAAGTATTGCTTATCCGTTTATGGAAGTTATTGGCAATTCTTTTAACTTGTTTCTCTTTGCTTTAGCGGCTATTTTTTTTGTTTATTGCCATTTTCAAAGGGTTTACATTGTTAAACCAAAAGGTAAATAGATTGATTTTTATTGCATTAGTCACGGTTGTTATCGTCTTCCAGCTGTTTTTAGCACTTACAATGAAGATGAATATGTACGTGGATAGTTTTGTTGTAAAGCAACAGGTGCTTACAATGCTCGCAAATGGCGGACATTTTCAAGATTATACATATTTCCAAACCTATTTAAATAATATTTTTGTTACAATCTTGCGTTATGGAATTTATAATTTTGGCTCGCATATTGGGATTGAGAATTTCTATTTGCTTGATAATCTTTGGGTTATGTTATCTATGCTCATTACCATTTTTTCCTTGGTTTATGTAGTAAAAGATTCACTGGGAATTCGAATGGCTAACTTATTCTTACTTGTGTTACTAACCTGTGTTTCACTTTTTACTTATACGCTTTATTTTTATACGGATACGATTGCTTTGCCATTTGTTTCGCTTATTATCTTAGTCTACTATCGGTATCTGAAGAAGGGAAGCTGGTGGTTGCTACTCGTGATTGGCTTGTTATTTGCCATAGGCTATCAAGCTAAACCAAATTTGATCATTTTACTTCCTGCTCTACTTATTCACGTTTGGCTTGCTAAAAACTACAAAAAGTTTTTACTGAGCCTTGCTTCTATTGGAATTATGTTTTTACTTGTCACCTCAGTTGCTATGCCCTTTTATTCGTTATTTGGTTTCGAAAAAAATGATCGTTACGAGGTTCCGCCGACACATTTTGTGATGATGGGGCTTTCTGAGCCTGCTGGTCGCTATAGTACCAATGAGTTTCAGTATACGTCGTCTTTTCATAGCAAAGAAGCTAAAAAAGAAGCAAATATAAAGGTGATTAAAGAGCGTTTGCAAAATTATTCAGCTAAGGAACTTTTGACACTTTATAACAACAAGTTAAAGAATACATGGACAGATGGTTCACGTGCCTATGCTTGGTATATTAATTCAACCAACGAGTTTACGCCAACATTCAATTATTTATTTGGCGATCGAAAAATTCTAATTTACACGTTTGCGCAGATTTTTCATATTATGAGTTTATTGTGTATCGCGATTGGTGCACTTCGCTTTTTCAAATGTAAGAAGTTCGATTTCGCATTTTTCTTAAATGTCACGCTCGTTGGTGTCATATTGTTCCACTTGATTTGGGAAGCAAACCAGCGCTATATTCTGTTATTCACACCGCTAATGCTTCTTTCAGCTCTTTATGGCATTAAATTCTTGGTAGAGCTCCTAGCGAATCGTACAACGAATAATTGGCGAACAAGTTTACATCGTCCGTTTCTTGTTGGAAGTGCTGTTGTTTTTGCTACTGCTATTGTCTGTTTTGGACTTCAATTCAATACGCTTGCGCAAGAAAAAAGGCCATTTCATGTTTATCAAGTGAAACAAGACTATGCATATCTAGGAACTCCCATTACATCAGACAGTGTTGTAGCGGAGACGTTTATCGCTAATGAACCTTTTGATCAGTTAACATTCAAAGTGATCCAAGAACCAGATGCGTCACGAGAATACCGAATTGCTCTTTATGATGACACGGGTGGAAAGAAACTACGACAGTTTGATATGAAGGGTAGCGAGTTTAATGCACCCACCCAAGTCATTAATCTACCCAAACCAGTTCAGGCCAATGGTGGACGTTATAAGCTGAAATTCACGGAAATTACAAAGGGAGATACTGGCCATGGACATGCGCTTAGTCTCGGCAGATATAATTCTAAGAATTTCTCGCTTTATCCGGCAGGCAAGCTTTATGTGAACGGCAAAGTTATGGAACACACGAATATTGGCTTTACGGTTAGTACGTTTCGGGAACAGCCTTTGATGAGTGTTGCGGCGTTTTGGATACTATTTACAGCGTTTACGAGTATTTTGATCGGTTTGTGGCTCTGCTTGCTAAAGGTTTCTCCAGCTGGGCGAATTTTCACCGGGCAGGAAGATGCGAAGGAAGGCTTATTTTAAAAGGAAGTTCTAGCTCGTCAAATTGACTTTGGCGGGCTTTTGATTTGGTGAAAGCTTCCTCTTTTTGGAAGAAGGAAGATTAGGTGTGAAGCCTCGTTTCGTGGTTCTTGTTAAAAGTGCAAAAAAAAGTCGGAATTTAGGTGTTGACAGGCGTCTTGGTTCGCGTTATGATATGGCTATTGCATTTGCGATTTTTTTCGCGGAATGATCTATTTTTTAGGAGGACTGCTTACAAATGAGTGCGGATCGTAGCTTTATGATTAAAGCAGGAAATCGTGCTGTTTTGCTCCTGCATGGATTTGCGGGAACGACAGAAGATGTGAGGAGTTTAGGCGAACATTTAGCTGAAAATGGCTATACGGTTTATGCGCCGAACTTTCGAGGTCACGGAGATGAGTCGGCGCTGTTTTTGAAGACAACGCCTGATATGTGGTACGAAGATGCGGTTTCAGGTTATACTTTTTTAGAAAAAGAAGGGTATCATGAGATTGCTATTGTTGGTGTCGCGATGGGTGGCGTTTTCGCTCTTCGAATGGCGGAATCTTTTTCGCCAAAAGCGATCGTTCCTTTGTGCGCGAACGTAAACAAAAAAATGCGTTACATCCCAGTTGAAAAATATTTGATGAAGCAGTTGCGTAAAGAAGGCATTTCAGGTGATGAAGCGGAAGCGATGCTGAAAAGCTATGAACCTGAAATCGACACAATGGCAAATGCGCGATCGGATTTTTATAAGCAGGTTGCAAAAGATATTGAAAAAATCAAAGTTCCAACAATGATTGGCCAAGGTTGCCAAGATGAGGAAATTGAAGCAGATGACGCAAATTATATTTTTAAACACATTCATACGCCAGATAAACAGCTTTGTTTCTACCAAAGTAGCGGACATGATATCGTGAATGATGGAGAAAAAGATATTTTGGAAGAAGATGTGGTTTATTTCTTGGACGATTTGAACTGGTTTGAAGAAGAGGTTATTTAATTAAGATTTGAAGCATTAGCCGATGGATGGCTAGTGCTTTTTTTTGTTTCTTGAAAGGTAATTCAAGTAAACAAGTTGAGAAAAATGATTGATACAGGCAATTTTTTTGGCTATAAGCAAATCATTTGCTTCATGTCAAGTGTTAGTTTATATGCAAAAGCGATAGTTTTTTTCTTTTTTTTTTTAATATTTTATCCATAGCTTTTTTAATATCTAAGCGGTATAGTATTGACGCAATAATAAATTTTGAGGAGGAAATATTTTGAAAAAAAACAACACTTGTAACAGCGTCTGTTCTTTCGTTTTCGCTTCTTTTTGCAGGTTGTTCAAATGATGATACTGCAAAAAAATCAAGCGCAAGTAATGAAAACAAAACAGAAAAGAAAGCCAAGGCAAAATCTGAAGACCATCTTGACTATAATGATCAAAAAGGATGGAAATTCGAGGCAGGGGATTCACAATCTCCGATTAATATTGAAACGGCAAAAACGGAACAAATGAAAGATGAGGGAAAAATTGAACTGAATTACAGCAAAACAGTTGTGGATGAGGTGGATAATGGCCATAGCATACAAGTTGATGACACGGGTTCAGCTGTTATTGACGGACGGAAATTTGATTTAGTGCAATTTCATTTCCATGCTAAAAGTGAGCATACTGTAAATGATAAGCATTATCCGATTGAAGTACATTTTGTAAATCAAGCACAAGATGGACGGTTAGCAGTTATTGCCGTTTTCTTTAAGGAAGGAAAGGAGAATGCTGCTTTTCAAACGGTTTTAGATAATATCAAGGCTGGTGAGAAAGCGGATGTAGCAGATGAAGTCAATGCTACTCAAATGATCCCAGCTAATAAAACCTATTACCATTACATTGGTTCCCTCACAACGCCGCCACTTTCTGAAAATGTAGAATGGTATGTCATGAAAAATCCAGTTGAAGTCTCGAAAGCGCAGATTGTAGCATTTAATAAATACTATGATTCAAATAATCGTAAGATACAACCGCTTAATGGACGAACAGTTTTGGAGCATATTGAATAAATGAAAAAAGCCATGACTACTTTGCAGTCATGGCTTTTTTTTGGGGGACGGAGATGATAAGTTAGCGACCATCACCATATTGCCAGTCAAGTGTATTGTCAACTTCGTCAAAAGTGATGACAACATCAGAAACTCCTTTGATTTTAAGAACATCATCTTCAATTCTATCTCGAATGTCATCAATTTCAGCGAGTGTTAAAGTGGTGTCCAGTTCCACTTCGGCATCGACATGGAAAGTATCGCCTTCTTTGATAACGGTCAAAACTTGAATGTCTCGTACATCTGGGTCTGACATAATCCTTTGTCCGACTTGGAGGTTCATGCCTTCATCAGATTTTCCAATTGCCCCACCTGCATTATCAAGGAAAACTTCACCAACGACGATGAACATGAGAAGACCAATCAAGATTGAAGCGATTCCTTCTGCTTGATGGAAAGGCGTAAAATGAGAAATAACAACAGCAATCGCAGCAAGTAAACCGCCAGCGGTTGCAACGGAATCTTCCATAAAAACAAGTTTTGTCGCAGCTTTAGCCGATTTTAAATTACGCACAGCAACAGGAATGATCTTAAATCCAGAGGCTTCTTCACCAGACTCGGCAACAATTTCTCGCATAGCTTTTAAAAGGACCGTAGACTCAAGTGCCGTACAAGCAAGTAAAACGATCAAATTGATCAGAAAACCAGTAGATTCGGCTGGATGAAAAATATGGGATATCCCTTCTTTTACAGTCTCGTAGGCCATAATGCCGACGACAATGACCGCAAAGAGCAATACAAGATTAACGATTCGACCAAAGCCTTTTGGAAACTTTTTTGTAGGTCGCTTTTTACTAAGTGCAGATCCTGTGAACACAAAGAGTTGGTTCGCCGCATCTCCCAAGCTGTGAAGCGTTTCAGCAAACATGGCAACGTTTCCTGTAAAAAAATAAGTTATTCCTTTAACGAGTGAGACGATTCCATTTACAATAGCCGCGGTGAGAGCGGAGGTGTTTCCGTGCTTGAGTAGTTGAAAAAACTCTTTCAAGTTCATTCCTTCTTTCGACTGGTTTTAAATCATATTTTTTATTTTAGCACGAAAAGTCATCAGACTAAAATTTTATGAAATATATTACAAGAATAACGCTAAATTTTATTATTTCTGCTTAAAAAGCCTTAAGCAAACTGGTTTGACTTTTTTTTGACCAATGTGTTATGATTTTCGTAGTTACTTACAAATAGTAACTAATAAGAGGAGGGATCACATGAAAGAACTGTTGGCAAAAATCAATAACTATGCTGCAAAGCAAAAGAAAGGCGAGCTAACGGCGAGCGAAAAAGGAGCATCAAGCTGAACTTCGCAAAGAATATTGTGCGATGATTCGCGGAACTGTTCAAGACAATTTGCATCATGTGACCATCATTGATCCGCTTGGCGATGATGTGACACCGCAAAAGTTAAAAGATATAAAAGCCGAATTAAATGCTTAAATGAAAATAAATGTGTGGTAAAGGACTCTCTAACAGGTTTTAGAGAGTCTTTTTTTTAAAACTTATAACCAAACTCATTGCGGCGAGCTGTTTCGTTTTATATAATAGAGCTAGATGAATTGTTACATTTGAAAGGAGATCAAAATGTCGAATGAAATGAGGCTTTTTTCAGTAACGAATGAACGCCCGCTTGCACAAAAGATTTCTGAAAAGCTAGATGTACCACTTTGCGAAGTTGATCTGCAAAAATTCAGTGATGGCGAAGTGAAGGTAAACATTGGTAGAAGTGTCCGGGGGATGAACTGTTACGTTGTTCAATCAATGGATGCCAATGTAAATGAACGGATTATGGAAATGCTGATTATGGTTGATGCACTAAAGCGTGCTTCTGCCGCTTCTATCACACTTGTGATTCCATATTATGGTTATTCGAGACAAGACCGAAAAGCCAGAAGCCGTGAACCGATTACGGCAAAATTGATTGCAAATCTTTTGCAGGAAGCAGGTGCAACAAGGCTCATTTCAGTAGACTTGCATGCAGCCCAAATTCAGGGGTTTTTCGATATCCCAATTGATCATGTTTCGGCTGTTCCACTTCTTTCTGATCATCTTGAAGAAAAATATAGTAACGAAGATGTTGTTGTCGTTGCTCCAGATCATAGCGGGGTTGTTCGTGCGCGCCGAGTAGCTGACAAACTTCATGCTCCGATTGCGATTTTGAACCGGAAACCACGTCCGAATGAACGGGAAATTTCATCCGTCATTGGTGAAGTAAAAGGAAAGCTTGCAATTGTCGTAGATGATATTATTGACACGGCTTACCGGGCAACCACTTCTTGTGATAAGTTGCTTGAAGAGGGGGCAGAAAAAGTTGTGATGTGCGCAACCCATGCCGTTTTGGCAGGCCAGGCAGCAGAGCGGCTGAATGAATCGAGAATTAGTGAAATTGTGCTGACCGATTCGATTGATATACCAGAAGGAAAATTGGATGATAAATTAACAATGATTACCATCAGTGATTTACTTGCGCAGGCCATTAGAGGCGTGCAGGAAAATAAATCGCTTCATCCGCTTTTTTAAGGTGAAGGAGGTTTTACAAAATGATTGATATTCACTGCCATCTTTTAAATGGAATCGATGATGGTCCCAAAGAATTAGTAGACAGCTTGATAATGGCAAGACAAGCTGTTGATCAAGGCTATACAGATGTCATTGCAACGCCGCATCACTTGAAAGGGCGTTTCTCGAATCCAGGTGATGAGGTCAGAAAACGGGTAGAAGATTTAAATACCAAACTCGTGGAGGAAAATATTCCGCTAGTCGTCCATCCAGGGCAGGAAGTGCGTCTCCATGGCGAAATGCTTGAGAATCTGGCGAATGGGTCTGTATTAACGCTTGCGGACTCCAAATATATTTTAATTGAATTTCCAACAGAATCTGTGCCGTTTTTCGCACAAGAATTGTTTTTTAATTTGCAGATGAAGGGGTATATTCCGATTATTGCCCACCCCGAGCGAAATGTGGAAATTCGAAAAAATTATGAAGTATTGTACAGGCTTGTAGAAGGCGGTGCGCTGGCGCAACTGACTTGGGGTAGCTTTGCTGGTGTACTGGGCAAGAAAATTAAAAAGTTCAGCGACCAGCTACTTGAAGCGAACCTCGTACATTTTATGGCGACAGACGCCCATTTTTACGAAGGGCGCTCAATGGAAGTAGACCAAGCGGTGCAAAGCTTAAAACAAAACATTGGGGTAGAACAAGCGGATTTGCTTTTAGAAAATGCGAGACTTGTTCTGCAAAATGAGCAAATTGATTTTGATGAGCCGACAGAAATAAAGAAACGGTTTTTCTTATTCTAGAAAAGAGAACGGATTTTTCCGTTCTCTTTTTTTGAGTCGCTTTTTAAGATGCGCTATAATGAAGAAAAGGTTTGCAAGGAAGGTGGGAAAACGATGATTACAATTGGACTAACGGGCTGGAGCGATCATGATACGTTGCAGTTGTCTTCTAAGCATAAACTTGCCGATTACGCGGCTCATTTTCCACTTGTTGAAGTGGATACGAGTTTTTATGCGATCCCTTCTCCGAAAACGACAGCCAATTGGGTAAGTGGCACGCCAGATGTGTTTCGGTTTGTGGTGAAAGCATTCCAAGCGATGACGATGCATAAAGAATGGAAAGATTATTATGATTCGGAAATAGAAATGTACCGTTGCTATATGGATGCGATTGCGCCAATTAGTGAATCGGGGAAACTCAAAGCGATTTTATTTCAATTTCCGCCATTTTTTAATTGTACAAAAGAAAATGTTCAGTATTTGCGGCATGTGAAAGAGCAAATGGGCGATTTGCCAGTTGCGATTGAATTTCGGAATAGCAGCTGGTATAGTGATGTGAATTATGAAAAAACGCTAGCGCTACTGACTGAACTTGGATTCATTCACGTGGTTGTCGATGAGCCGCAAATTGGAACACGGAGTGTTCCAATTGTGCTCCGGGCGACGAATCCCGACGTGACGCTTGTGCGACTTCATGGTCGCAATCAATATGGCTGGATGAAAGCGAATAGTCCTGAATGGCGGGAAGTGCGCACGCTGTATCGCTATAATGCGGAAGAAATCGCGGAATGGGCCGATTATATCAAGCATCTCGGGGATCATTCAAAAGAAATTGTAGTGATTTTCAATAATAACAGCGGCGGGGATGCGGCTGACAATGCGAAGGCACTTCAGAAAGAGTTAGAGATTCATTTTGATGGTCTAGCTCCCATGCAAATGGATTTGTTTTCGGAGTTTTAAATGATTAGAAAAAGCCAGGTGGAAAGTAGCTCCATCTGGCTTTTTCTATGCAACACTCACCCTTTTCCAATTAAAAAACTAATGACGAGGATGACGAGGACGATGCCTGTGATACCGACGTAAAGGTAATCTTTTTCTTTAAGAAAGGTAAAGAGTGAGACGACCACACGGAAAACAGGTGTTAAAATGAGGCAAAATAGTCCGAACATGATCACGGCAAAAGGTTTAAGTTTGACGAGTCCCGAGAAAATGCTTGCGAGTGTAGTCGGGTAAGTAGTTCCGGGATAGCCACTTGAGCCGGTTGCGATATAAAGAATGAGACCGAGGATGATGATGGCTGCGCTCACGATGACGCCAATGCGAAGTAAGCCGCCAACTACGGCTTCGACTTGATACATTTCTTCATCTTTGCTTTTTTTTAGTGTTCATTTAAACCCACCCCAATCCTTCAAGAATCATTTGTAGGGCAACGTAGAGCAAGACAGGGATGAAGACGAGGCGGATGACTTTGCTTTTTAAGCGCTGCATCACTTTTGTACCTAATGTTGCGCCAATTAAGACGCCGATTGCAACGGGAGCAGCGATGGTTGGGTCAATGTCGCCTTTAAAGAGATAGACGGTTGCGCTTGCCGCAGCCGTAACGCCCATCATGAGATTGCTTGTGGCACTTGAGACTTTGAGCGGAAGTTTCATGAAGACGTCCAGTGCCATGACTTTGAACGCGCCGCTTCCAATGCCAAGAAGTCCGCTTGCGATTCCTGCCCCGTACATCACTCCGAACCCTGCTGGCACGTTAGCGACTTCGTAGGGGACTTCTTTGCGTAATGCTTTGTCATAGTAACTGTCGTGAAGTTTAAGTTTGGTTGCGATTGGGTCAGGTTTGACGTTTTGTGGGAATTCTGAACCGACTTTTTTAATCATATTAAAGGCGGAATAAAGGAGTAAGAGCCCGAAAATTATGTAGAGTGCTGTTGCGGAAAGTAGTCCGCCAATGAATGCCCCAGTGATTGCTCCGAGCGTTGTCGCGATCTCAAGAAACATTCCGGCCCGAAGATTCGTGATCCGGTCTCTAATGTAGGCGATTGCTGAGCCGCTACTTGTTGCGATAACGGAGATAATGCTTGCCCCAATCGCATACTGGATGTCGATGCCGAAAATAAGGGTTAGGGCAGGTGTCATGATGATGCCTCCACCAAGTCCAAGAATGGAGCCAATGATACCCGCGAATATGGCAATCAAGAGGATTTCAAGTGTTTGTGTGATATCCAAGAATTGATCACTTCCTTCTCTCTTTTTGTCTTTTTATCATACGCCAAAAAGAACGACTTGAAAAGTAGAATTTGACTTTGTTGCGTGTCAAAATGGAAATTTTAAGCTACAATAGAGGAAGTAAATGCTTTTTTAGGGGATGCTTTTATGAAACAGTTAACAATTTGGCATACAAATGACATCCATAGCCATTTGGAACATTGGCCAAGAATATCTTCTTTTTTAAAAGCAAAGAAGAAACGGGCACAAGAAACGGGAGAAAATGTTTTGTTTTTCGATATTGGCGATTTTTTAGACCGCGTTCATCCGCTTACGGAAGGAACTGCTGGTAAAGCGAATGTTGAACTTCTAAATGAGCTGCCCTTTGATGCTGTAACCATTGGAAATAATGAAGGTACAACGCTTTCGCATAACGGATTAGAAACGCTCTATGATCGAGCCAAGTTTCCTGTCGTCTGTGCGAACCTTTATGGAAATCCAGAACGAACGAAACGGACAGACTGGGCGGTTCCGGTCGTTTATAAATACGAAGCGGGTTTAAAAATTGCTGTTTTAGGTGCAACCGCAGCATTTAGAGAGTATTATGAATCGCTTGGTTGGGGGATCGAAGAACCCATACAGGCGTTAAGACGAGAACTAGCGGGGCTTGATGCTGATACCGATTTGATCATTCTACTTTCACATTTGGGTTTGCAGTTTGATGAGCAAATCGCTGTCGAGTTACCTAAGATTGATGTCGTTTTAGGCGGACACACGCACCATTTGCTTGAGACGGGCAAACAAGTTGGCGAAACACTGCTCGCGGCGGCTGGAAGATGGGGCGAATACGTTGGTGAAGTGACGCTCACTTGGAATGATGCTTGTGAATTAAGCGAGAAAAAAGCAAGGGTTCATGAGACGTCTAAGTTAACCCCGCCGAAAGATGAAGCTGAACAAATTCAGGGCTTTTTTCAAAAAGGAAAAGAAGAGCTTTCTGATGTAATTGTGCACTTGCCAGAAAAAATTGAAACGAACTGGTTTGGCGACTCTAGCATCGCAGAGATCTTATACGCAGCCGCGACAGAATGGGCGGAAGGAGATGCTTTCCTGACGAATGCAGGTATTTTTATGACAGATATTGGACCGGGAGATGTGACAGCCTTTGATGTGCACCAGCTCTTGCCGCATCCGCTCAATTTAATTGCCGTAACGCTTTCTGGAAGCGAACTTGAAGTGTTGATCCATGAGATTATTCGTAAGCGAGATGAGCTTAAGGAACTGCCACTCCGAGGTTTTGGCTTTCGCGGCGAGGTATTTGGCTCTGTGCTTATGAAACGTGCTAGCTTTGATACGATTCGCGGGATTCCACTTTGGGATGGCGAGCCGATTTCAGCCTTTCGAAAATACCGGATTGTGACGCATGATACGTTTGTGTTCGCGCCATTTTTCCCGATTATTAAACAAAGTAGTGAAAAGGAAGTTTATACACCGGAGCTTTTACGAGATATTTTTGCATGGAAACTGAAACAACTGTACGGGGAGGAAAAAGAATGATTACGATTCAAGGTCAGGAATACGAGTTGATGGAAGACTATCGCGAGTGTTTTGATGAAGAAAAACTGAATGAGCGTTTTAGTGATATCTTATTGCGGTATGATTATATCGTAGGCGATTTTGGGTATGACCAGCTTCGTTTGAAGGGCTTTTTTGAGGATCAAAACAAAAAAGCAGCTTACGACAATAAAATTAGCACATTAAAGGAATATTTATATGAATACTGCAACTTTGGATGTTCTTATTTTGTTTTAAAGAAAGTAAAACAAGCAGGAAAGAAAGAGAAGGGCGAGTAATTTTGAAAAAGTATCAAGCGTATTTTATTGATTTAGATGGAACAATGTATCATGGGGATCGCGTTATCCCGGAAGCAATTGCGTTTATCCAGAAGTTGAATGAACTTGAGATCCCGCATTTATTTGTCACAAATAATTCTACGAAGACGGGCGAACAAGTTGCGCAAAAGTTAAACAAGATGGGGATTATGGCACGGCCGGAGGACGTTTTTACGTCTTCAGATGCAACGGTTTCCTATATGCTCGAGCAAAATCAAGTGAAAACAGTGTACCCGATCGGTGAAGTGGGACTGAAACAGGTTCTTGCAGAAAATGGTTTTGAAGTTGAAGAGGAAAATCCGCAATATGTGGTTGTTGGTATGGATATGCAGCTGACGTATGAGAAATTAGCGAAAGCAGTGCTTGCGATTCGGCGCGGGGCAACGTTTATTTCGACAAATGCAGATGCGGCCATTCCAACAGAGCGAGGGTTACTTCCTGGAAATGGTTCGATTACAGCGCTTGTCTCGGTGGCAAGTGAAACGAAGCCTGTTGTGATCGGAAAACCCGAGCGTGTGATTATGGATCAGGCTCTTGCTCGTTTGGGGGTAACGAAAGACGAAGCGATTATGGTGGGCGATAATTATGAAACGGACATTTCTGCAGGAATTCATTCTGGAATGGATACATTGCTCGTTTTGACTGGTTTTACAACTCGTCCGGCCTTGCAGCAAAAAGCGGTTCAACCAACTTATGTTGTAAATGATTTAACAGAATGGGAATTTTAGAAAGCACTTGTGAGGTGCTTTCTTTGTTCTAGTTTGTAAGAAGGAAGGGAAGAAAGTGGAAATATTGAATGATCTTTTTGTTGTCGTGTTGATTATCGGGACTGCTTTTTTCGTGGCTTCTGAATTTGCGATTGTTGCCATTCGGAAACCCACTGTGAAAAGTCTTGTTGAATCAGGCGATAAGCGAGCTCATTACGTCCAAAAAATCACCGCCAATATGAATGATTACCTTGCTGCTTGTCAGCTTGGAAATACGCTTGCCGCTCTCGCGATGGGGTGGGTCGGCGAAGATACGATGCGCGGTTGGTTGGAGCCAGTCTTTGCACTTCTTCCGCTTCCAGCTTCAGTGGAAGGCCCCGTTGCCATTTTTGTTTCCTTTATTTTGATCACTTTCTTAAATGTCGTTTTAGGAGAGCTGGCACCAAAAACGTTGACGATTCAAAGTACGGAAAAAGTCGCCTTACTGATCGCTCGGCCGTTAGTTTATTGGTATTATTTCACGTTTCCTCTCAACTGGATACTCAATCATTCAGCTAATTTCATTACGCGACTATTTGGCGCGAAAGAAAATGTGGATGCGGACCAGATGACACCGACAGAGCTGAAAATTATTTTTGAAGATAGTTACAAACAAGGACTTTTAAATCCGCAAGAATTTAAATACATGAAAAATATTTTTAAATTAGGCGATGTTCCAGCGCAAGAAGTAATGATTCCACGAATGGAAGTGATCGCAATCGATGAAACTGCGACGGTGCTCGACTTGCTAAAACTTACTTCCAAGCACACGTATCATATTTTTCCAGTGACGACAGATCATGATAAAGATAAAATCGTAGGGATTTTGCAAGTCAGCAGTGTTATGGCGGGGCTTGGGATGGATCAAACGATTTTAAATCAGTCCATCAAACCATTTGTTCGTACAGGAATGGAAGTTTTTGAGGGAACGATTTTGGAAGAATTAATTGTAAAAATGCAGGAAAAAGGGGAATCATTTGTAATTTTGACGGATGAATACGGCGGGACTTCAGGAATCACGACAATCGAAGATATCATGGAGATTATTGTGGGCGATTTGGAAGAAGTTTCCGGTCCAAAAGGAATTCGTAAAATCGGGAAAAATCACTTTGTTATTTCAGGAAGTGAGCCACTTGTGAGTGTGGAAGAAGTGCTGGGATTTGAACTGGAAAGCGTGGGGGTACATACGCTATCTGGCTGGCTATTTTTGCAAAACTTCAATATCGATACAGGAGATGTAGTTGAGCAAGATGGCTGGACTTTCAAGGTTCAGTCGATGAATAAAACTCCGTTCGCCAAGTGGAAGTAAAGAAAATACGGTGATTGAGAAAAAGCAGTGGAGCCGGGAGGCTCCACTGCTTTTTCAGTTAGTTTTTCTTTTTTGATAAGTTTTGGGCTTGTTTGGTTTAAAGTTCGCGATAAAGTCTTCTATTTCAGGAAGCGAATCGCTGAATAAAAACTGCTCCCGAGCCGCTTCCGTTAAAAAGTCCGCCGTAACCATTTCGTCAAAAAAAGAGCGAAGCGGCTCATAATACCCATCCACGTTATAAAGGATGCACGGATTTTTATGCACACCGATTCTACCAAGAGAGATCACTTCACTAATTTCCTCGAGCGTCCCTGGGCCGCCAGGTAGGGCGATATAAGCGTCCGCAAGCTCCATCATCGTTTTCTTGCGCTCATACATGTCTTTTGTTTGAATAAGTCTTGTAAGCCCGCGGTGTGCGATTTCGCGTTCCTCAAGAAATGTAGGCATCACCCCGTAAGCTGCAGCCCCGTGAGAAAGCACTGTATCCGCTACGACCCCCATCAAGCCAACATTCCCACCCCCATAAACGAGTGTGTATTCATTTTCTCCAATCCAGTTACCGATTTTTTCAGCACTTTCCTGATAAATTTTCTTCGCGCCAAAAGCCGATCCACAATAAACCGCAATTTTCATATTCAGAATTCCCTCCTTGTTTACTGCACAATATCATCGTGATAGCTATGTGCGAGTCGACTAGCTGCTGCAGCGGCAATAGCGCCCACGATATCATCCAGAAAGGTGTGAACATTGACGCCATCGTGCTCATTTAATTTAGCTAAAATTCCTGGTTTAACTTTGTCAATGTAACCATAATTTGTGAAGCCAATGGATCCATAGACATTGACGATAGACAAGGCCAAAATTTCGTCCACACCATATAAGCCCTCATCTTCAGAAATAATATTTTGAAGGGGCTGTTCAAGGTCTCCCTTTTCTGCCATTACATCTAGTTGAATACCAGTTAAAATCGCATTTTGAACTTCTCTTTTGCGAAGCACATGTTCCACATTTTCCCGGCAGACTTCAAGTTTCAGTTCAGGATGATATTGCTTTTGCAAGAAAAGAACAAGATCCGCGATGTCATCTATTGAAACGCCACGTTCTTTTAGCCAACTACGTGCTTTTTTTTTCTAAAATACTTTGTTTTTCAACCATCAAAAAACCTCCTCTAAGGCGAACCTTTCAATTAAAAATAACGCGACGAACTTCGCCGCGTCTCTTATGCAAATTAATAAACCTGAACAACTTCTTTAAAACCGAATATTTTTTCAGCGAGTGTCAGCTCAATTCCCATTTTTAAAGTCATATCTGAGCTTGGGCATGAAACACAAGCACCAAGCAAGCGGATTTTTACGATACCGTCTGGCGTCACCTCGATAAGTTCATAATCGCCGCCGTCACGCAGTAAATATGGCCGAAACTTCTTCAGCGCTTTGTCCACTGAATCAAAACTGATTTCTTCCATACAAAACGGACTCCTTTAAATAGAATATAACTCATTATAACACAGCTTTTAGCAGTTGTGAAAAAGACGAACCTGTTCTGCAAGAATAAAATTCCTGTGAGTGACTACACAAACAATAAACTCGATTTTTCAATTGATATTGGTTACAATGAGCTTGAGGTGAGGAAGCGATGGAAAAACAAGTAAAATTGTATGTCTATGGTTCCACAGTAATCTGTGCAAGTTGTGTTGGTGCACCGTCTTCCAAAGAAACTGAAGAATGGCTCCGAGCTGCAATTGGACGGAAATTTGCGGATCAGCCATTTGAAGTGGAGTATGTCGATATTTACGATCCCGAGCAAACGAATCCTGAGGTTCGTGAATTAGCAAGAAAAATTGTTGACGAGGATTATATGTATCCCGTTGTAGCAGTAGATGGCGAAATTATTGCGGAAGGGAATCCGCGGCTTAAAGATATCTATCAAGTGATGACTGACCGAGGTTACGAGGCAACGATGTAAGAATAGCTAAGCACGCGTACCTTTCCGAAGATTAGAAGGGAAGTAAGAAATGAATCCAATTGTGGAATTCTGCGTCAATAATCTGGCGAGCGGTTCGCAGGAAGCTTTTGATAAGTTGAATGAAGATCCAAATCTTGACGTGGTGGAATACGATTGTCTGACGTATTGCGATTTATGCGCGATGAGTTTATTCGCACTTGTCGATGGTGAAGTGGTACGTGGGGAAACACCAGATGAACTCGTGAAAAATATTTATCAATTTATTGAGGAAAATCCGATTTGAACAACAAAGTTAGAATGGAAGAATCTCACATAAATGGTTGACCAGTTATTAAATTTCATGACTGGTCTTTTTTTTGTAGAAATTTACTAATAAAATTTTTTGTCATTATCGTGAAAAATGAGAAAAAAAAAAATCTAAATTGTAGTCAAGTAAACAAAAAAAAGTTAAAAAAAAAATATTTCGTATGCTGTAAGATTAGTATTAGAATAGTGAATAGTTAATGAAGGGAAGAAAGGAGAGTAAAAAAATTCACTATACAAAATATTTGCGTAATATAGGAGGAAAAAATGAAAAACAAAGAAATTTTAAAAAAAAGGTGCAGTGGCTCTTATTGCGTTTAATGTGATTGCTTCCACATCTGTGACATCATTGTTATCCACAACTGCAAGTGCAGCTACAACAACTGAAAAAACAACTGCAAGTGCGCGTTCAACTGTTGTAACGCCAGTAAATTTACTCAAGAATCCCGGCTTTACACCAAACGCACTAGGGTTTGATGATTGGACCCCCGCTTATGATGATACAGTGATCACGGGCGGAATGAGCAAGGACAATTCGGGTTATTTTATTTTTGGAATAAATAGTGCTACTGTGGGGTCCGAATCTGGCGGCTTGCGTTTTTGGTCAGCTGGAGGAAAAGGAACACTTACACAAAAAGTGCATGTGATTAAAGGAGAGACCTATCGTTTAAGTGCGGTCGTAAAAGATGTTGGTGGACTATTCGATGCAGGTGCAGACTTTTATTATAAAGTTGGAACTGAAGAAACCCGTGTGGCGGCCAAGAATGTTGGAGATCTTAACTATGATTATACTGCCACTGAAACAGGAGATATCGATGTAACTGTTGGGATGCTAAGAGGTGGGAATTTTCTTGGTACAAATTCAGCAGCTATGTCGCTAACAAACCTAGAGTTTAAGAATACGGATGTAACGCCACCAGCTGCACCGACCATTAATCCCATCTACACAGATGCGAATCTTGCTACTGGTAAAGCAGAGCCAAATTCGACAGTTATTTTAACAACTGAAGATGGAGAGAGTGTTAAAGGAAGTGTAGATGCGGATGGTAATTACTCTGTCCAACTCCCTCGTCAAATTATGGGACATATTGTTTCAGTTGCAAACCAAGATATTGCAGGAAACATTAGTGATTCGACAACTTCTTTACCTGTAAGACAAGGAGAATTAAGCGAGCCAGTAATTAATAAAGTGACTAATGCGAGTACAACCGTTAGTGGAGAAGCGGATCTAGCTGTTAATGTTAATGTCAAAGTGATCAAAGAAGATGGTACAGAAAAAGCTTATGTAGGAAATACAGATACTAAAGGACATTTCTCAATAGAAATTGTTAAACCTGAATATGGAGATAAAGTGCAAGTTGTGACTTCTGGAAATGGTAAAGTGAGCCCTACAGGTGAAGTAACAGTCAGCGATGCAATTAAGCCAGCAGCTCCTATCGTTGAGGATCTTTATACAGATACAGTTGAACTTAAAGGTCAAGGAACTGCGGGGAATAAAATACAAGTGACATTACCATCAGGTGCTTTAGATCCAGTTTCAGTTGCTGCTGATGGCTCGTTTAAGATTGCTATTCCAGCACAGGAAGTGGGAGCAAAGATTAGTATAGCTCAAATCAAACCTTCTGGATTAAAAGGCGATGCAACGGTTAAAACTGTACAGCCTGGCGATTTACCGCAACCAATTATCAAAGAAGTAACGGATCAATCTACAAAAATTGAAGGTACTGCAACGCCAAATGCTGATTTTAGAATTATTGTAAAGGATAAAGAGGGAACAGCAGTTTCCAATCCATACATTGGAACAGTAGATTCAACAGGTAAATTCTCAATCCTAGTAGATAAATTGTCTTCTGACTATACCATTACAATGACTTTAACAAAAGGTGATCAAGTAAGTAAGCCAAAAGTTGTTGAAGTGAAAGATGTAACAGCACCAGAAGCACCAGTAGTCAATGCAATTTCAGCAGATGATAAAGTAATTACAGGTACTGGTGAAGCAGGAGCAAAAGCTATTGCGAAAGTGAATGATCAAGAAATTGGACACGCAACAGTTGGGGCTAATGGACAATTCCAAATTGCGATCCAACCACAAGCTGAAAATGCTGTTGTGAGCGTTGTTCTTGAAGATGCAGCGAAAAACACATCGGCTGCTGTAAGTAAAACCGTTACACGTTCTACTAAATTTGATTTAACGGTTCCAGAAACATTAAATGTTGGTACAAGTACATTCAGTGGTACATTTGGTGCAGGCATTTCGAAAGTACGTCTTTTTGTGAACGGTGCAGTTGTTTCTCAAGCTACAACAGCGAACGGAACCTATACATTTGAGAATGTAGATAAATTTGTCGTTTCTGCAACAGATAAAGTAGAAGTTGTAGGGGTTGACAGTAAGTATGCAACGGTGAAACGAGTAGAGGTAAACGTAAAAGGTAACCTAACTAAGGTCTTGACACCAGATACGTATGGCTACGGAACAAGCAAATTGACAGGTAAATATGAGGATAGTGCATATAAAATCCGTTTGTTTGTTAATGGAGAAATTAAAGCTCAAGCAACAATGGATGCTACAACACATACGTTTACATTTAACAATGCAACAAGTTTAATTACAAGTCCAACAGATAAAGTGGAAGTTGTCGCAGTAAATAAACAATATGCAGAAATCTACCGTACGGATGTTACTGTTGAAAATTCTGCAGCGAATACGCTTGCAGTACAGCCGTATGAAATGGGAAGTACTACATTAACAGGAACATATGGAACAGGGATTTCGAAAGTTCGTTTAGTTGTTGATGGGAAAATTGTTGCGCAAGCAATCAACGATAATGGCACATACACATTCAATAATGTGGATAAGTTAATCACGTCAAATCAAGCGAAAGTGGAAATTGTGGCTGTTAACTCCATTTATCAAGAAATTGCACGTAAGGATGTTCAGCTAAAAGGTGTATTATATACGTTAACTGCAAATGCTTATAATGCAGGTGATCAAGTGTTGAGCGGAACATATGGCGAAGGGATTTTCAAAGTTCGTCTTTTTGTAAATGGAGAAGTGAAGACGCAGGCTACTATGGATGAGGCTACACAGACATTTAAGTTTAACAATGCAGCAAACTTTATTACTAATCCAAATGATAAAGTAGAACTTGTAGCGGTTAATTCGCAATATAAAGAAGTGAAGAGAATGACTATCAATGTCATTAATGCAGCTGAATTAAATGGACTTACAGTGAATGAAGGTAATTACAAGTTAGGTACAGATACTTTAAGCGGCACATATGGTGTTTTAGGATTTAAAGTTCGCCTGTTTGTAAATGGAGTAGTAAAAAAACAAGCTAACAATGCTGATGGTGAGTTTACGTTTAATAATTTAAAAGCATTAAATATTGCTTCAGGAGATAAAGTAGAACTAGTACTTGTCAATTCTCTTTATCAAGAAATTAACCGTATCTCAGTTGATGTGGTTGAATAAAAAATAATATTTGGATAAAAAAAGAAAGGAAGAATTTGAGAAGAAAATCGAAAATTCTTCCTTTTTGTTTAATTTTCAGTTGAAACTTTTAACCTGTTAGATGGTTAAGCAATTTGTTAATGATTTTTTTACTAGCATATAATTCATAACCATAATTAAAATGGATAATGCCGAGTTTCCGATCAATTGAAGTGATTTCATCCGTATTAATAATAAAAGATTTTAAATTTGTGTAGAAATTATTTTCATCAAATAATAATTTTAGTGCACTAATTTGATAACGGACACTGTGTGTATGGTTCTTCAGATGAATCAATGAATAATTTTTACTACCAGCTAAAGTTTGGATAAAGATAATATTCTTCTTAGGCAAAAAAAAGTTGTTCAGAACCATTTTTTAATATGATATTATCCGTGAATGTATGCTTTTCTCTTTGTTGGATTTTTTCAAAGGTTAGTTGAATTTGCTCGGAAATACTGTCTAGATTGTCAGGATCCTTAATGAGGTAGCCTGAGGGGAGGATATGGCGATTGACAATTTCTAAGCTCTTATCTTGATGAAAAGTGATGAAGTAAATATAACATTGGTGGTTTTTTTTTTCGAATCTTTTCAGCAATATCAATCCCGGATAGTGTTTCATTTAAATCAATATCAAGAAAATAAATATCATTATCCATGATGACATGTGTATCTATTTGATTTATAAAATTGGCAATATCAAAAGTTGTGTGCATCCTGTATCGAATATCAAGTTTTTCAGCAGAAGTTATGATACTTTGCTCAATAAACTCTCTGTGTAGAAAATTGTCTTCAACCAAGTAAATATTAACTTTACTCATTCCTTTCCCAAAAGTACTAAAATTGTAACTCAAAGGAGTAAAAAAAAGAGAACTGTTATTTTACAATGTATTTATACCATGCTTAATAGTAAAAAACAACCGAACAAGTTCTTGAGATAAGAGAATTGCCTGTTCTGAAAGAAAACGATTGAAAGGGAAATATGAAATTTCGAGAATTCAAAATTAATTTTTAATGGTAGTTTTACCCTTCACTTAGTCTAGAAGTGGCATTTTTGTGAAGAGGTTCAACTTTTTTTGTAGTTTTTATTACACTTCAAACTATTCTTTCATAAATAGCTTTTAGATATACTAATTATAGGAGGATAATAGTCATGGATTTTTTAAGTTTACATGAAAAAGTCATAGAGCATAACAATTTCTCGCATTTTCTGTTAAATAAATTTGAGTATAAAGAAATTGATTTAGGCAAAAGGGCAACGTATAGTGTTGAATCCAATGAATTTATTATTATAATGGGTGGGTTATTAGTTAAAGAAAACTGTAACCGGATATCGAAGATACGTCAATATAGTTTTAATTTAGAAGGAGGTTTTATTTTTAACTTAGAAGATGATGAAACATGCTATTTAGATAATATTAAAGACGGTCGCATTGCAGTGCTCGATAAAAATATGATTTTCGATATGTTGGAAAAAGATGGTCTGCTTGTTCACTTGTTTTTAGAGCAATATTTGAAGGCAGAGGAAGATATGGATTTTCTAAAGCTTCATTTCTTAAATTCAAATAAACGAATCATTCATAGTATGTTGCAAATTTCTAGACTTAATCAACAAGCTTTTAAGTTGCCTCATTTGATATTTCCAAAAGAAATCAAACTGACTAATTTAGCTAAATATTGTAATTGCAACAGAGTTACGGTATCAAGATTATTGAGTAAGTTAAAAAATGAAAACTACATTTTCGTAGAAGAAGAAGGGTTAATGATCCCAGAAGAAAGTATTAGTGATTTATTAGATATGTAAAAGGAGCGATTTTATGAAGAAGATAGGACTCATAGCAAGTCTAATGTTCATGCTGGTTATTTTAGTAGCTTGTGGGGGATATACGCAATCAAAAAATATAGAAAGTAAAAAAAACGAAGTCATGGGAAATTACACCTACTGAAATAGAAGTAAAAGAAAGTTCAAAAAAAAGGAAAAAAGGAACTCGTAATTTCGTATAAAGCAAAAAACATTTCCAAAAAAGAGCAAGGTATTGTTGCAGCAGATTTCTTCTTGTCAGATAATGATGAACATTATTTTTATGCGAAAGGTAGTCTGAAAAATATTAATGAAGTTGTGAAGCCAGGAAAAGAGGTAGAAGGAAAAGGATATTATATTATTTCCAAGGATTTGAAAAAGGCCGATTTAATATACAGCCCAGTTAATACAAAGGAACGAGCAACTTGGAAAAACCTAACATTTTAAAATATACGTGAAAAGGGCGGGTTGAATAAATGAATATCCTATATTTGCATCAATACTTTGCTACCTTATCTTCATCCACTTCCATTAGAAGTTTTGTTTTTACGAAGAGGCTTGTTGAGAGTGGACATAAAGTTACAGTTATCACAACCGATGCATTTATGAAACAAGAACAACCATACAAAATAGTAGAAGATGTAAAGTATTATAACATCAGAGGTATAGAAATATTAGCTATTGATAGTTGTTACAGTAATTTTCTGAATAAAAAAGAACGAATAAAAGAATTTTTGGAATTCATGAAAAAGTCAGAGAGTATTGGTGGGAAATTAAGTGGTATTGATTTGATATTTGCTACATCAACACCTCTAACAATAGGTATTCCAGCCATGAAATTAAGTAAGAAATTAGATGCCCCATTTGTTTTTGAAGTACGTGATTTGTGGCCAGAAGCTCCAATTCAAATGGGTTATATAAATTTTAAACCTCTCCAACATTTTCTACGTCTTATAGAAAAGCGAATCTATAAAAAAGCAGAACATATAGTTTGTTTATCACCAGGTATGGCAGATGGAGTACGCTCGAGAGGCATTACAGAAGAAAAAGTTACGGTTATTCCCAATTTAGCAGATTTGGAACTTTTTTCAGAAGAAAATATCGATCAAGAATTTAAGCAGGAGATTGTAGAGGAGTTTGGTCTTAAAGATAAATTCATTGTTACTCATATTGGAGCAATGGGAGAAGCAAATGGCTTACATTATTTATTAAATGCAGCAGAGCATATCCAAAATCGAGGTACTCAAGAAATTAAATTTCTCATTGTAGGGAGTGGGAAAACGAAACCGTCACTTGTTGCCGAAAGTAAGAGGCGGAATTTACAAAATATAATATTTATTGACAGTATTGAAAAAAGTGATGTTCCTACGTATTTAGACTTGGCAAATATAACAATCACAAGTTTTTTACCAAAACCGATTTTAGCTACAAATTCCCCAAATAAATTTTTTGATGCTTTAGCAGCTGGAAAACCAATTATCGTCAATTCAAATGGTTGGACAAAAAATATCGTTGAAGAACAAGAGATTGGTTACTATGTTGATGCAGAAAAACCGGAACAGCTAGCCAAATTGTTAATCGAACTAAAGGATAAAAAAGAAGTATTTGAAAAGTTTAAAAAGAAAAAAATAAAAAATCTAGCTAAAATGCAGTATAGCGCTGATGGAGCAGTTGCTAATTTAACTAAGATTTTTGGACGAGTTACTAAGGAATGGAGTGGGAAAAGATGAATATTTCTATTGTTGGTACAGGCTACGTTGGCCTGGTAACAGGTGTGGGGTTAGCAGAAATTGGTCATCATGTTACTTGTATCGATATTGATGAAGAAAAGATAAGGAAATTAAAACGGGGGATTTCACCTATTTATGAGCCAGGTATTGAATCTTTGATTTTAAAAAACATCTCTGAAGAAAGATTAGACTTTACTGCCTCTTTTGCCGAAGGTGCTCGTTTTGCTGATGTTGTTTATCTTGCTGTTGGGACACCCACTGGAATCGATGGACAAATTGATATGACCTATTTTAATAAAGCAGCGAGTGAAATTGCTGAGGCGATTATTCATCCAACGGTAGTAGTTATTAAAAGCACAGTGCCAGTCGGAACAAATGCTTCTTTGCAAAAACTGATGGATGAAAAGGCGAAGCATAAAGTATCGGTTGTTTCAAATCCAGAATTTTTGCGAGAAGGTATGGCACTTCGCGATTTATTTGAAGGGGATCGAATTGTAATTGGGGCAGAGAATGAAGAGTCAATCCAAATAATGGAAAGAATCAATTCTCCATTCAATATTCCAGTGGTTGCAACAAGCTCTAAAAGTGCAGAACTCATTAAATATGCATCGAATGCATTTTTAGCTACAAAAATTAGTTTTATCAATGAAATTGCTAATCTATGCGATCGTGTGGGTGCAGATATTCAGGAAGTGAGCTTTGGAATGGGGCTCGATAAACGGATTGGTAGTCAATTTTTACAGGCTGGGATTGGTTACGGCGGTTCTTGTTTTCCTAAAGACACGTTAGGATTACTGCAAATTGCGAAAGAATCAGACATGGATTTTCCGCTTTTACAAGAAGTTATTCAAACGAATTCTAGACAGCAAAAAATTCTTGTTAAAAAGTTGTTAGCAAAGCTCGACACGGTTAAAGGAAAGAAAATCGCGATTCTCGGGATTGCATTTAAACCAAACACGGATGATGTTCGAGAAGCGCCCGCGTTAAAAATTATGGGAGAGCTATCAAATCAAGGTGCGATTATTTACGCCTATGATCCAGTTGTAAAAAAACATAGTAGTGCTTTGCCACAAAATATTAGGGTAGTAGATACGATTGAGGATGCGCTCAATCAAGCGGATGCAGCACTTATTGTAACAGAATGGGAAGAAATTAAAGCACTACAAGCAAAAGAATTTAAAAAATGGATGAAACACCCGGTTGTATTTGATGGTAGGAATTGTTTTGATCCAGACGAGATGCTTCGACTGGAGGTCAATTATCAATCAATTGGACGCGGAGGAGAGCAAAAAGTATTGATTTTAAAATAAAGGAGAGGAATTATGAGAGGCAAAACTTATTTATGGGTGAAGGCGATAGTAGACCGTATAATGGCTGTAGCTTTTTTAGTAGTTCTAGCAATACCGCTTATTTTTCTCACTTTATTTTTAGCTTGTTACTACCGAGGAAATCCATTTTATACTTGTGAACGAGCAGGGCTTGCGGGACGCTCATTTAGACAATATAAGTTTAAGTCTATGTACGATGATGTTTTGGGTGAAGAAAGCGGAGAAAAACAACGCATTAGCCCTGTTGGACAAATTTTAAGAGAGTGGAGCATTGACGAAATCCCGCAACTTATAAATATTTTAAAAGGAGATATTAGTTTTATTGGACCACGTCCGCTTACAAGTGATTATATGGCTTTGTATACGGAGGATGAAAAAAGAAGGCTTGAGGTGAAGCCGGGCCTTACTGGTTTAGCACAAGTGAATGGACGGAATACAATTAGTTGGAAAAAGAAGTTTATGTTAGACGTTCAATATGTAAATTCTATTTCATTTTGGATAGATATCAAAATTCTATTTCGAACCATTCGAGTTGTCCTTTTAAGGGAGGGGATTGATCAAAATGAAACCATTACAGCAGAACGATTCAAAGGATAAAAAAAATCTTGTAATCATCGGATGTGGGTCACAGGGGAGAATGCTAAAAAATATGATCGAACAGTATGATCTTGGTTACCGATTTTTAGGTTTTTTAGATGATCAAATTGAATTTCCTTCTAAAAAAGGAGAAACATTTGAAGCTCCCTTAGAGTATAGCGAATTCTTGCTTCAAGAGGAAATCTATTTTGTTCTAGCTATTGGAAAAGTTGAAGATCGGTTTCAGATAGTTAGGAGATTGCCTGCTATTCCCCTAGAACGCTACGCGACAATTATTCATCCACATGCTTATGTTGACCAAACAGCGGAAATTGGTGCAGGAACATATATTTCAGCAAATGCAGCGATTATGCATGGGGTCAAAGTAGGACATCATACGAGTGTTTTGACAGGAAGCATCATTGAATATGAATCCCAAATTGGCTCTTTTGTGAATATTTCACCAAATGCTACTTTATGTGGGAATGTTAATGTGAATGATGTGTCTTTTATTGGTGCAGGATCTTCCATTATTCAGGGGCTTACAGTCGGGAAAAGAAGCTTAGTTGGAGCAGGTGCGACAGTTATCCATGATATAGCTCCCGATTCTCTTGCAATTGGAACGCCAGCGGTAGCCAAATCTCGCAAAAAAAGAACTAGATTTATTCAATGCTTATAATATCTAAACGGGAAGATTGTGATTAATTTGCCGAAAGCCAAAGTAATACATGTTTTTTACAGTGTAATTGTTTTCACAGTAGGCATTCAGATTCTATCGATGTTGCGAACAGCATTGCTCGCAAAGCAATTTGGTGTTTCAAGCGAGATGGATGCTTTTAATCTTGCCAACTTAATGATGGTAGCAATTGTCAATATTGGAGGAGCCGCTATTCCCACAGTTGTTATTCCATTTTTGACAAATATATCGGATGAACGAATACCAGAAGCAAGAAGAGTATTGAATTCCTATCTTGTAACAATTCTATCTGTAAGTGTATTTTTCTTGTTACTTGTTTATCTAATTGGCTTTATCAGTATGGAGTACTTTCAATGGAAGGTAGACAAACCATTTTATTATATGACCTATTTACTAACCTTCATTATGGGGGTTGGGCAATTATTTAGAATGTACTCATGGCTCCAGATCTCAAATTTAGAGGTTGAAGGGAAATTTATTTGGATCAAAGTAGCAGGATTTGTTGCAGCGCTTTCCAACTTGTTATTTCTTCTAATTTATAGCTCACAATTAACCATATATCAAATTGCTATTTCTGTGGCCATTTCATTTTTGATTGAGGCAGTACTACTTGCATGTTCTAACCGAAAATGGGCATTCAATTTTTCGTTTTCTTTTCGTTCAGAGGAATATAGGCGTTTAATACGTCTCACCCTTCCGTCTCTATTTGGTTCTATTCTTTATCAAGTAACAATCTTACTACCTAATCTATTAGGAAGTTATTTTGGGACAGGTTACATTTCTATGATGACCTATGCGAATCAAATTGTAAGCATTTTTCAAGTATTGTTGGTCACGAATCTGTTATCCATGATTTACCCGGATCTGAGCAGAAATTTTCAACAGTCTATCCAAGTTGGGAAAACGAAATTTGTTCAGTATGTGAAGTTACTGGTTTTATTAATTCTCCCTGTTGTTGCTGGAATGCTCGTATTGGGACAAGAAGTTATTAGTCTATTATTTGAACGGGGAAGTTTTGATAGTACATCAAGCGTTCATGTCTTTCAATTTCTTTTTTTCTTAATGCTGAGCCTTCCATTCATAGCATTTAAAGAATTAACTTTTAAGATATTTTACAGCTTGGGAGATACAGTTACTCCTGTTGTAAATAGTACGTTAACAATCATTTTCCAAGTTTTGTTTTTACTCGTAGGTGTCTTAAAAATGGGTGTTATTACACTAATGATTTCCCCATTAGTTGTAGCCTTGTTTGCACTTTTTCTAGCAGTTATTGTATTAGCCAAAAAAAATGTCTTTCAAATATGAATTTATCGTAATTGCCAAGGAGACAGGGAAAGTTGCTCTCAATGCTGTCATCATGGCATGTATTGTATATATTGCGAAAGGAATGATTGTTTTTTCATCAGAGATTATCAATTTAGGAATTTATGTAATTATTGGTGTGATCACCTACGGATTACTCACAACGATCACGGATTTTAAATTTGTTCGAAAGTTTTTGCTAGGAAAAGGAAAAATGGAGTAAAGGAGGGGGATAAATGATTGCAAATGAAAAAGAAGATTTATATATTTCGGAAAATAAAGTGGAAAAACCGATGAAAGTACTGTTTTTTATTTCCAGCTTTCCGAAGCTATCAGAGACTTTTATTTTAAATCAAATAACTGGACTGATTGATCGTGGAGTTGATGTAGAGATTCTTGCTTGGAATAAAGCAAAAAATAAGAAGGATCACCAAACTGTTTTAGAGTATGATCTGCTTTCGAAGACAACGTTTCTTGATATTCCATCAAAAAAAGGAACACGAATTTTAAAGGCTACTCTATTGTTTGTGAAATTGTTTTTTAGGAATAAAAAAGTAGCATTAGAAACTTTGAAGTGGCGAAAATACGGACAAATGTCTTCGTCATTGCGTTTGCTGTATAGTGCCCCTTATTTTCTTTCACGCAAACAGGCAGATGCTGTCGTAATTCATTATGGTCCCAATGGAAATATCGCCAATTTTTATAGGAAGTTAGGGCTTCTCGACGAACGGGCAATGGTTTTTTTTTCACGGTCAAGATATTACCTCTTTTGTGAAAAAATGGGGGAAGGTGGTCTATACTGATTTATTCGCTAGTGATATAAAATTGTTGCCTATCAGTTCTTATTTTGCCGAGAAACTACAAAACTATGGTGTGAGCAGAGAAAATATTGCTGTTCATCATATGGGTATCGATACTGATGAATTTAATTATCAACCTTCACTAAAACAAAATCCGCTACGATTTTTGACAATTGGAAGATTAACGGAAAAGAAAGGGATGGAGACGGTTATTCATACGATGGCACTTTTGAAAAGCCGTTTATCTGTACCATTTCATTTGGATATATTAGGTGATGGGGAACTGAAAAAAGAATTGCTCAAACTGATTGATGAGTTGCAGGTCAATGATGTTGTAACTCTTCATGGAGCGCAAACTCAAACAGTTGTCAAAGAGACTGTTGAAAAGGCTACTGTAGTTATTCAGTTAAGTAAAAAAGCTCAAAATGGAGACATGGAAGGGATTCCAATGGTATTGATGGAGGCGATGTCACGGGGGAAAATAGTGATTTCTACTTATCATAGCGGTATACCAGAGCTGATTAAAAATAGTGAAAACGGATTTTTAGTGTCAGAAGATGATCCTAAAGAGGCCGCAAATAGCATCATGACTCTCTTACGATTGGAACAGTCAGAATGGAATGAGATGTCACTAGCAGCGCGTAACACAATTGTTTGTGATTTCAACTTAGAAACATGGAATAATTCTTTATTAAAAAAAATGTAAAGGATGAAGAGCATTGAAAAAAAGAGATGAGAAGCGGATTTTCATGTGTAGCTCAGTACATGTTTGGTCCGATACAAGAATTTATTTTAAAGAGGCAAAATCGCTTGCCAATAAAGGGTTTCAAGTTGAATTTTATGCGTTAGACTTTGAAGGAGAAAAAGAAAACATTCCTAATCTAGAAATGCACTATTTACCAGCGCTTTCTCGAAAAGAACGATATCAGCATATGCGGGTTTTATTAAAGGCATTTGAGGAATCAGAAGCGAAAAATTTTCACTTTCATGATCCAGAACTTTTGCTCTTAGCAAAAAAAAATCAAAAAAAAAATATGGAAATGAAGTGAAAACGGTTTATGATATGCACGAGCATTTACCCGCAGCCCTTTTAACCAAGCAGTGGATTCCTCGTTTTTGTCGTCCCATTGTATCTAAACTTGTAGAAGTAGTTGAAAAATATTATTTAAAATGGGTTGACGCTGTGATCTATGCAGAGGTTTCCTATAAGCAAAATTACGCAATGAATCAAGCAACTAAAACTGTCGACGTACTGAATTACCCAGTCATGCCACCAGAAATCCAGGAAATAAATTCGGAAAAATTCACACTAATATATGTAGGAGTTTTAACAGAACAAAGAGGACTTTTCAATATGTTAGAGCTTGCTAAAGCTTTGCGGGAAAAGGGCTGTCATGATTTTAAGTTAAAACTAATTGGACCGATTTTTACTAATGAAGAAAAAATTGTGGATTTTATTTTAAGGAATAAACTTGAAAATCATATTGAGCAACTTGATCGGATGCAGTATAAAGATATCTGGCGTCACTATTATCAAAGTCATATTGGACTATGTTTATTACATCCTACTCCAAACAACTTGAATTCACATTCCACAAAGCTATTTGAGTATATGGCAGCAAAACTACCTATAATTGCCTCCAATTTTCCAGATTTTACACGAATTTTAGCTGAGGCAGATTGCGGGTATACAGTTGACCCTTTTGATCCAGAAGGGGCAGCAGATCTTGTAATGAAACTCAAAGAAGACAAACATAGGAGTCAAGAGATGGGAGAGAAAGGCTTCCGAGCTTTTGAACAACTATACAGCTGGCAGCATGAATCTGAAAAATTAGTTGGATTGTATGAAAATTTCGAAAAAAAGAAAATAAGGTTGGGGATTTATGAATAAAAAAAAATATGACTGTGGGAATCTTACTTCAAACCATTAAAAAAAAACATATTATGGCTCGTTTTGATTATCTTAGTAGCACAAATGAGTGTATGGGTGTACCAAAATTATATTCATATTGATGAATATCAAGCAGAAACCTCTCTCTTAATTAATGTAGAGCAAGAAGAAAATGTGCTTTATACACAAGAAGGTATTCGTAATAATATTCAGCTTATTACAACTTATTCCTCAGTTTTAAAGAGCAGTAAAATCATGAGTTTAGTTAATACAGAAGAAAAAATTGCTGGGAAAGACGGTAAGGGACTTAGTAAGCAATTGGCAATTAGCTCTGATCAAAATTCACTAGTGTTTCACATCACATATACAGATCAAAAACGTGAACAAGCAGAACGAGTCAGTCAGGCATATGTGGAAACAGTTGAAAAAGAAATTCCCAAGCTATTTAAAGGAAGCACAGTTATTATATTGGAAAAACCAAGCATTCACTTAGTTAGCCAAGGATTTTCTATGAATTTAATAGCTTTGTTTGTCAGCCTTATTCTGGCGACTCTCTTTATTTTACTAAAGGCATTTATGGACAGAACAATTAAGTCACAGGACCAAATCACGCAATTGAATATCACTTATCTAGGGGATGTTCCCGAAGTTAAGGAATAAGGAGCTGAGTAATACGTGGAAAAAAACTTAGAGATGGGTCAACAATCTTTGAATCGAATCCTTCAAGAAAAATTTTCGGCAATCCAAACCAATATTCAGTATATGCATAGTCAAGATGATATATTTCGGACCATTGCCATCACTTCTTCGAACAAAGGAGAAGGAAAAACTTTTTTTTAGTATAAATTTTGCCAAAACGACTGCTAACTTCAAGCAAAAAGTATTATTAATTGATGCAGATTTTTATTCTCCAAGTCTGACAAAACAATTTAGACTAAGAGGAAGAGCCGGACTTTCTAATGTTTTGACAGGGCGTTCAAACTTTCATGATGCAATTTATCATGCTACAGAGTACTTGGATGTTTTAGCGATTGGTACGATTCCACCGAATCCACTTGAATTACTACGGGTCCAAGGTGTGGAAAGTGTTATACAGGAAGCATTAGAGACTGACTATGAATGTATCATCTTCGATTGTCCACCAATTAATTTGTTTACAGATTCTAGGCTTGTCGCTTCTTCATGTGATTTAGGCATCCTAGTTGTCAATAGTAATAAAACTAGAGAAGAAGAACTTTCTAACGCGAAAAAATTATTAGATAACTCAGGAGTTAAAGCCGTTGGAGCTGTATTAAATAACGTTAAATATAATAAAAAGAAATATGATTACTATGGCTATTAAAAAAACTTTATTTGGAGCTTTATTTATTTTAATAAGCATCATTTGTGCGATTTATCCACTTATTATTTTGCCGGTTCTTCTGATTGGACTTTGCATTTTTATTATGGATGTTCAACTAAGACGCATCACTCGATTTTTATTTGTCATCGTCGTTATTGCTGCCATATTTGGTCCCTATTTGAGTATTCCAGGGTTTGGAGGATTGTTTTTATTTCGAGTAGCACTTCTTCTCCATTTTGTTCTTTTCTTATTTGAAAAGAAAGATTGGGCATGGCTTTCGAAACTTAAGGTTCCGTTTCTTGCATTTAGTTTATGGATCTTGTTTTCTATAATCACATTGATTTGGAGCCAGGATATGCAATTAAGTTTACGAGCTATTTATTTTCAACTGGAAAGTTTGTATCTAATTTTTATTATTGTGTACTACGTGAGGCAAGTGAAAAATTTGGAAAAATTGTTTTTTTTGGATTATGCCACCATTTCTCTTATCCATTGGAGTAGGGTGTTATGAAATGTTGACAGGAAATCATTTATGGTACTCGAGTTTGAGCGAAAATGGGTACCCAGATTACCGTCCGACTGGGCTTCTTACCAATACGAATGATTTTAGTTCTTACTTGTCCATCTACTTCCCAATTTTTGTTTATTTACTACTTAAAAAAAAATTCATGGTGGCGTTGGCTAATTGTTTTAAGTAGTGCAGCTGTCTTATTTTCTTTGGTGGTGGCAAGTGAATCACGAACAGGACTTTTTGGCATGTGGAGTTACGCTGCTTTTGATCGTCATCAAGCTGTTTTCAAAGCAAATCGTAGGTATTCTGCTATTTATTAGCATGAATTTAATAGGTATCTATCTACTTTTCATGAAACTTATTGAAAAACAGGAATTTAGTTATTTAGTTGGAAAAGAGACATCAACAGATCAGCGGATGCTTATTTATGAAACGGCTTTAAACGTAGCAAAGGACAGTCACTTTCTTGGAGTAGGCATTGGTGTCGTTCCAAACTATATCTTCCAAGCGCTCTACGGAACGGTTAATATTCCTATCCAAATGCAGCAGACGATGAGTGCCCATAATTTTTGGCTAGCCACTTTAGCGGATGTAGGAATCCTAGGTTTATGTTGTGTGTTATTTTTCTTCTCATGGTTATTCTTTTTTGCAGTTAAATTGTTTGTAAGCAAAAAGGGGTTGCTTGCAGGGGTACCTTTATGTATTCTTATGGCTTTTATTGCTATTTCAATTGGCAGCAGTAGCATTTTTGAAATGCGTGTCGTATGGCTTGGCATTGGGATAGCTCTAGCAATCATTCATCTGAATTTGAGGGGGAAGGAAGAGGAATATGAAGAAAAAATTTATTAGTCTATATTTTAAAATGATTAGTAGAAAATATCGCTCAAAAGATAATATTGTCCAATACACATTCAAAAAGAGGCGAAAACACGACCAATTGATTATCGTCTTTAGTGCATTTTCACGTCCTGGGATCCCTGCAACCTATAATTATATGGCTACTACAAAAGATGTTGCGGCTGATCGGCTCTTTATTTTAGATGATTTTGGGCATAATAAGCAAGGTGGCTATTATTTATTTCACGAAGGTTCCAATAATCCTGAGAAAATAGTCACCGAGCTCATAAATAAGATACGAGCAAAAAAAAAACTATCAGCAAATTATCTGCGTTGGAACGAGCAAAGGTGGCTATGCGGCGATGTATTTTGGCTTGAAAATAGGAGCAAATGCGATTATCTCTGGAGCCCCACAATATTTTTTAGGAAATTACTTAACGGATATCCCTGAAAAAAAAGAGACATTTGAAGGGATGGTGGGGAAAGGCACGACTTACTCCGTTTCCGATTTAAACCGATTGCTCAAGGATAAAATTTATGAGAAAAAGGGATGTCAGACACAATTCTATGTCCATTTCTCAACGAAGGAGCATACGTATAAAGAACATATTGCAGATTTGATTAAAGATTTAAAAGCAGGTGGCTATCCTCTGATTTTAGACGAACATGAGTATTTAAGACATCAAGAAGTTGCCACTTATTTCCCGCCGTTTTTACAGAGAAGCCTAAAAAAAGTTAACAAAGGAGTGAAACGCATTATGGTTCAAAAAATCGCAGTATTAGGCACTTGCTTCAGTCGGAACTTCTTAAATTCGAGTGATTATTTTAATCCTGAATATAAAAAACATTATTCCGTCTCCTTTACACAGTTTCATTCTTCCATGATTACACTTATAACCGAACCTTTTTTTCTTTAATATTGATCACTATGAAGATATTCCACCTGAAAAAAAGAAGTTTGTTGTGGCCGATTTTGAAAAGCATTTTTTTCAAGAATTAAAACAAAAGACACCAGACTTTTTAATTATAGATTTATACACGGATGCGCTTAAAAAAATAGCGTTTATAAAGGCTAACCAAGCAGTAACCATTTCGCCAATTATTGAGCAAAGCCGAATTCGACAGGATTTGGCCATCGAAAAATTAGTGAGCCAAGAAAACTGGCAACAATTTTTAGAGGAATGGATTCGTGCGGTACAGCTATTTAAAGAAAGAATTTCGCCTTATTTAGCTGAGGAACAACTTATTTTAAATCAAGCTGAGCTAACAACAAGTTACTTTGATGCAAGGGGAGAAAAAGTGGCCTATAAAAACCTTCCACAGCTTATGAAGTACAATCAACTATGGTTGGAACTAGACCAGCACTTTTTTAAAAAATATTTCCGAAAGCCAATGTGATCAGTATGCGGGGAGAACCTTACATTGGAGATGCTCGCTATCCATTTGGACATTCTGTTGCACATTATCAGTCTGACTACTATAAAAAACTTTATTCAAAATTTAATCATGTTATAAGAGGTGAATCATGAATCAAAGAACCATATTATGTGTAGGGGCTACCTTTCCAGGTGCTAATAGTCAATCTTTTTTCGATGGCTTTCGAGCGCTTGGCTTTCAAGTAATCACTATTTCAACGGATTATTATTTTTATAATTATACTTATGCAGAACGAGCGTACATGAGAATGATGAATAAACCTTATTCGTGGAAATATCAACAATTTAATGAAAGAATTATGGATGCGTTAAAGAAAGTAACTCCTTCCATTCTTTTTGTAGCGAAAGGGCTGTGGGTGAATTCAGAAACGATTGATTATGCCAAAAAATTGGGTGTTAAAACTATTCATTTTCATCCGGATTTTCTATTTGATGATCATTACCATACATCAAAGGTATTAAATGATGCCATTACTCAATATGATCTAGTTGTTACACCTAAAATAACAGAAGTTATAAAATATAAAAAACATGGCTGTGCTCATGTAATGCAAATTCAATATGCATTTGATCCGCTTATTCATCATCCTATTAAAATGAGCCAAGTTGAACAACAACATTATGGATCACTGTTAACGTTTGTTGGTAGAATGGAGAAGAAACGATCGGAGTGGCTTGAGGAAATTGCGAAAAAAGGGTATGATGTCAAAGTTTGGGGAACAAATTGGAATAGATTACCTAAAGATAATTTTTTGCGAGATTTTTGTACCTATGAAGGGGTATATATGCAAAATATGGCGAGAGTATTCGGAGCAAGTCAAATTTCACTAGGCTTTTTAACCCACCTATCTGATGAACAACACACAGCGCGTACTTTTGAGATTCCAGCCAGTGGAGGATTCCTCTTAGCCGAACGGACTGTTGAACATAAAGAACTGTTTATTGAAGGAGAAGAAGCTGATTTCTTTTCAGATACAGAAGAGTTGCTTGCTAAAATTGATTTTTATTCTAAGCGATCAGATATCGTTGAAATAATTAGACAAAAAGGGTATGAAAAGGTGCAGAAGTTATCTGCGACCTATAAACAAAGGGCTATTGAAATCTTAACCTTTTTGGACCATTACTGTTAGAATAAACAAAAAGCATCCTCCAAATTATTAAAGGATGCTTTTTAAGCGCTACTAGAGATAATCTTTAATCGGAATATCGCCATTAGCAAATGTATAGATTCTTTTATAGGTCTTTTCTTCTGGTAAAACAGCAGCAACAAAAGCAGCAACATCAGAACGGGTAACGCTCGACTTGCCAAAAGCGGTAACATCAGAAACTTTCCCGGTAGGGTCATCATCTGAAAGTGTAGTCGGACGCAAGATGGTGTATTCGAGTCCACTGTTTATGAGAGCATCATCTGCTCGTCCTTTTGCCTCAAGATAAGTTTCAAGCGATTTTGGTCCCTTTTCAGGCTCGCCAGCAAAAAGAGAGCTAATGAGTACAAATCGTTTTACACCATATTCTTTTGCAGTTTCTATCGCCTTTATCGCGCCAAATTGATCAACTGCAATAGTTTTATCTGCCCCGGTATGACCGCCAGATCCTGCTGCAAATATAACCGCATCAATTTCATCATAAGCATAGCTGAAATCTTTTTCCAAGTCCCCGATAATAGGATATCCACCTAAGCTTTCTAATTTCGGCATTTGTTCAGCTTTTCTCACCATGGCTCGTACAAAATTAGTTGGACTAAGCAAACGGACGATTTTTTTACCAATTTGTCCGTTAGCACCGATAACTAATACTTTCATTTTTTTCCTCCTTCCTTCGTATAAGGAATAATATACTTTTCCCGAATTTTTTTATTTAAAAACGTAAAAAATAACAGATTATTTCGATTACTATTCTAAAAATATAAATAAAGCGCTTACAAAAGTCGTTTATGACCTAGAATGGACTTTTTACGACATTTTTCGTTATACTACCACAAATTGTGATAATATCTAGTTATAGAGAGATAGATAAATAGATGAGGTGATGAAGAGATGCTAAGGAGGATCAAGCAAGGGTTACTTCAAAACAAGAAGCAAAAAGAAGAGAATGCTTCACTTGAACGGGAATTGCAAGAACTTAGAGCCCGGATGCACCGCATTCAACAACAGATTTACAGTGATAAAGAGAGACGCTTAATAAAGCCAGAGAATAGATGAAAAGCAAAACCAAACCATGATAGAGTCTTTTACGGAAAAAAAAGGACTTGGCACCTGCCAAGTCCTTTTTAAGTTGTGTTAAGAAAATAGGGATGTAGAATGCATCGGCTGTGCTCTTGTACCAGGATCAATAAAAGCTACTGCGTTGTTTACAGCGGTTGGAGCTTCACCAAAACCAGTTGCAATAAGTTTGACTTTCCCGTCATACGTACAAATGTCACCTGCACAGTAAATACCGGGTATCGAACTTTCCATTTTTGAATTGACGACAATCGAATTTCGTTCTATTTCAAGGTTCCAGTTTTTAATTGGACCAAGAGAGGAAACAAAACCATAATTGACAATAAAATCATCAATAGCCAGTTCTTTTTCTTGCTCGCCTTTTACTTCATTTAAGATGACCTTTTCAATACCTGCGTCATTTCCAACTAACGCGGTGGGAATGAAAGGAGTCAAAATTTCAACACTTGAATTTTGCAAGCGTTCAACGCTATGTTCATGAGCGCGAAAAGCCGCTCGTCTATGAACAATCGCAACTGAGTTTGCAATCGGTTCAAGCATTAAAGCCCAATCAACAGCGGAGTCGCCACCACCACATACGGCAACATTACGTCCCTTAAAGCGATTTAAATCGTTGATAAAGTAATGCAAGTTTTGCTCTTCATATTGTACAGCGTCATCTAGTTGCAGTTTACGTGGTTCGAAGGCACCGTTTCCGGCGGTAATGATAATCGTTTTACTGTAATGAGTATCTCGATCCGTTGAAATCTCAAAAGTCCCATCTGCCTCTTTTTCAATCGAAGTAACGGTTTCTCCAAGACAGATTTCTGGTGAAAATGGATTCATTTGTTCAATTAAATTATTCACCAGTTCCTGCGCCCGAACTTTTGGGAAGCCAGGAATATCATAAATATACTTTTCGGGGTAGAGTGTGGAGAGCTGTCCCCCAAGCTGTGGTAGACTTTCAATGATTTTAACGCTGACGTTTCTCATGCCACCATAAAACGCCGCAAAAAGTCCAACTGGACCGCCTCCGACGATCGTGATATCGTAAATTTTAGTATTTTTATCCAACTATGTTCCCCTCCAATTGCAAAGGATATTATGCACCAACATAATACATCTATTCTAGCACAAACTCTTTTGAAAAGATGATAGTTTATCTTAAAATTAGCAAGAAAATAAGTTATTGTTTTCACAATCTTTTTATAAAATAACAAAGAAAGAGTTTTGTGTATAGATTAACTATTTGTTAAAAATGTAACAAAATAGTCGAAATGATCAGTTAGCGGCTTTTCTACTCACAAAAAAACCAGACCATTAAAATTCCTTTGAATTATAGTGTTTTATGGCTTGAAATCTATCTGAAAAACGTCTATCATTATAGTTATAAGTGGTATTTTTCACGCAGGGTAGATGTATCAGCGCAGGACTCTACGCTTACTGTCCAAAAGGAATCATTTGCATAGTAGTTTGTGAAAAAAATATAAAGGGAAAGTAGATGTGATTACAGATGAGTAAACCAAAAGTTGTCATTTTAGGCGCAGGTTATGGTGGACTAAAGACGCTTAGAAAACTACAGCAGGCAAATGCTGAAGCTGAAATCGTTCTTGTGAACAAAAATGACTATCACCAAGAAACAACTTGGCTACACGAGGCAGCAGCAGGAACACTAGAACCAGAAAAATTGGTTTATCCAATTTCAAAAGTTGTAGATTCCAATAAAACAACTTTCATTCAAGATGAAGTAGTTAAGATTAATAAAGATGAAAAAACCGTAACACTGAAAAACCAAGGAGATATTTCTTATGATTATCTTTTAGTGGGACTTGGTTCAGAAGCTGAGACTTTCGGTATCAAAGGTTTAAAAGAATATGCACTTACGATTACAAGCATTCCATCTGTTAAAGAAATTCGTGCGCATATCGAAGAACAATTTTCAAAATGGAAAACAGAACAAAAAGATGAACTGCTTACAATCATTGTTGGTGGCGCAGGTTTTACTGGTATTGAGTTCCTAGGTGAATTAACCAATCGGATTCCTGAACTCGTTAAAAAATACGATGTTCCGCGTGAAAAAGTTCGGATTATTTGTTTAGAAGCTGCACCAAAAGTATTGCCACAATTTGACCAAACTCTTGTAGATTATGGTGTTGGCGTGCTTGAAGATCGCGGCGTGGAATTCCTTGTGGGTAAACCTGTTAAGGAAGCTACTCCAGATGGTGTTCGTTACGCAGAAAGTGAAACTGAAGAAAAAGAAATCAAAGCAGGAACTATTATTTGGGCTGCAGGTGTTCGTGGTAGCAGTGTAATTGATGCTTCTGGTTTTGAAGCAGGTCGTGGACGCGTTAAAGTAAACCACAACTTAACGGTTCCTGGAAATGAAGAAATTTTAATCATTGGTGACTGTTCACTAATTATTAATCCGGCAAATGATCGTCCGTATCCGACAACAGCACAAATTGCGATGCAACAAGCAGATGTTGCTGCAATTAATTTGGCTAAACTTATCAAAGGTGAAAGCGATCTTGTTGATTTCGAATATCATGAAAAAGGAACAGTTTGCTCGTTAGGTGATAATGATGCAATTGGTGTAGTCTTTGGCAAAAATATTAAAGGCTATCCAGCTTCCTTCATGAAGAAAGTCATTGATGACCGTGCGTTACTATTGATCGGTGGCATGGGTACAATGATGAGTAAAGGGAAATTCAAATTCTATAAATAAACACTTGAAAAAAACACCTTGTTCAATCGAACAAGGTGTTTTTTTTGTCTAGTTTTGAATAAGATGCGGAAATAAAAAAATGAAAGCTTTTTGTCAGAATGGTTCTTATGGTCATTCAAATGGAGTCTATATTTAAATATTTCGTTTCGCAATAGTAACCTCTTCCGCCGACATACACTTTTTCTATTTCCTTTTCAGCTGTAATAGCCAATTTAACTAGTATCTCAGAAGGCGAATTTAAAGCATATCCTTGTTCAAATACATAGGATTCTTGTCGCAAGTAGCGATGCTTGTAAAGATAACAGGCTAATGCACCATTTGAAGTTCCAGTGGCTGCTTCTTCATTGATATCATATAGTGGGGCGAAATTTCTAGTTATAATTCGGTTGTCACCGAATGTATATAAATGCATACCGACAACGTCATAATGCTGACTAATTTCTTTTTATTTTTTTCAAAATTAGGTTGTAATGCTTCTAACTGTGCAACGTTTTTTATAGGAATTAAAATGTCTTTTAATCCAGTAGAAACAATTTGAATAGGGTGTTTATCATCGATAGATTCAATATCCATACACTCGCTGAAACTATTTTTGGATATAGTTTCATAGAAAGCTGGCTTATTTTGCTCCATAAATAAAATATCCTCTTTTATCGTGATAGTAAGAACACCGCTATTTGTTTCCATTGTATAATGAGTTCTCGAAAGCTTATTGAAATGAAGGAGTATTGCGAAAGAGCCGATTGTGGCGTGACCGCAAAGATCGACTTCTTCTTTTGGGGTGAAAAACTCCAATTTATAATCAGCTATTTTAGATTCTGATATAAAAGCAGTTTCTGCATAACCTAGCTGTTTGGCTATTGCCATTTTTTGAGGGATAGACAGTGTATATGAATCCTCAACAAACACAACACCCGCTTTATTTCCCCCTTTTTTACCTTTGCTAAATGCACTGGCAACATAAACTGGTATTTTCATAGGCTATCTCCCTTTCTCACATATGTTAATTGTAGCATAGAAAGTACGGTGTATGAATATCATTGGAAAGTGAGCCAAGTCGATTTTAACCACTAAACTCTATCTAGAAACAAAAACACTTTCCAATAAAGGAAAGTGTTTCAATAAAAATAAGCATTAAAAACGTGTAGAACTTGGTTCAAGCGTATATCCTTTGTAGAGCTCAAGCGCAGATGAAGTTTCGATTCTCCGCAGTTCGAGTAAGGTTGTAAAAATTTCTTTTACAGAACAATTCAAATTTTTCTTATCGTGATGAATCGTAATGAATTCCATTAGAGCTGTATAAAAATCAAAGTGACTTACTAGCATATCTTCGAAATCAATATTCATGTCGCGCCTGTCTTCACCAATATTCCGGACGGAGGCGGTGATATCTTCAGTAGAACATTTTTTTAGAGATTGAACGAATAAACGCTTAGCTTCAGAGTATTGCGCATCCAAATAGCCGGGAATGTATTTTCGCTCCTGATATTCTTTTGATTTAACATAATAAGTGCTAAACCAGTAATTAATGAGTTCGTCTGAATGTTCTTCTAAAAAACGAATAACGAATGTCACAAGATTCACTTCCTTTTCGTTTATAAAACTATTGTAGCATGTTCGGAAAACAAAGTGTGTGACAGTTTGGTGAATAATAAATTAAAAGCTGCCCATTAACCAAGCTACTAAGAGCCCGATGCCAATCCCTGTAATAGCACCAAAAAACACTTCCATCGGTTTATGGCCGAGAAGTTCTTTCAAATGTTTTTTGTTTTTTCTGCTTGTTCAGGAGCAGTGAGGCCCTTTGCATGTTCCACAAATTCTTGGAAGTCAGAAACAAGTTTATTGAGGACAGCCGCTTGCTCGCCGGCTTGTCGTCTTACACCAGTCGCATCAAACATTACAATAATGCCAAACACGACCGCGATGGCAAAGTACGGAGAATCAAATCCGTGTTCGATCGCAAGGGTTGTCATAAGAGCTGTTACTGCTGCTGAGTGAGAACTTGGCATTCCGCCGGTTGAGAACATCAAGCCCCATTCTACTTTACGTGAAATCATTAGCCGAATTGGTACTTTCACAAATTGCGCAAATAAAATTGCTACGATCGACGCCACGAGTGGCACATTTTCAAACACCATCAAAATCGCCCCAGTCTACTACATATATTCTCTTCTTATATTACCACATAAAAGCCCGCAAAAAACCGAGTTTTCGGATATAATAGAAACAAAGAGGTGAAAACATGGATTTTGGAGAACATATTGGAATTAACGAAGTAACTGTTTCAAAAGAACGAGTGGAACTGGCGCTTGAAATAACAGATCAGGTCAAACAACCCTTTGGCTACTTGCATGGTGGTGTTTCTGTTGCGCTTGCAGAACACGCAGCCAGTCTTGGAGCAGGAGAAAATGTTGCAAAAAACCAGTTGGTTTTCGGACAAGAAATCAATGCGAATCATATAAAAAGTGTGGAACAAGGCTTCATTCATGTGGAAGCGACGCCGATACATATTGGACGTTCTACACAAGTCTGGCAAGTTCGGATTACAAATGATGCGGAAGAACTTATCTGCATTAGTCGCTGCACGATCGCTGTTCGCACAAAACGCACAAAATGATAAAACAAAAGCTGGAGCGGGGGAGCCGCATCCAGCTTTTTTTATTCATCATCTTTCTTACTTTTCTCGTCATCTTCTTCAATGATTTGGTTTTCTGAGTCATCTGATTCCTCGTTAATTGCGGTTTCATCTTGTTCACGCTCTTGATCTTCATCTCGCTCGCGCTGATCAATTTGTTCCTCGCGAAGTTCCCAGTCGAGCCGGTCTTCAAGTTCTTCTTTTTCTTGGCGTGCTTTCTCGATTTGCTCTTGGCGAATAATCAAGTTACGACGTTTTTTGATATCGTCTTTCTTAACAGAACGTAACTGGTCACGAATTCGAATGGCAAGCGGGACCCCAGTGTCATACGCGGCACGATTGATTAAGTGTGAAGCAACGGGTGTAGTGAGATAGATAAAGAGAATAGCAAGCAGAACACGCGGATGGAAACCTTCGCCTGAATGAAGGAAAAAGCCGACCGTCGCAAATAAAATCAGGCTGACGCCAAACGTGTTGCTAATACCAGCTGCGTGTGTTCGTGTGTAAACATCAGGTAAGCGGATAACGCCAATTGCTGCTAGAATGCTTAGGAGTCCACCAAGTAGGATCATGATGGCTACAATGATCTCAATTATCACGTTCACGATCGATCACCTTTCCTTTCTCAATGAACTTGGAGAATGAAACTGTTCCGATGAAAGCAAGTAGCGCGATCAAAAGAATGACATCGAGATAGGCATTGGTCCTGTAAAACATCGAAAGTAGCGCTACGATGGCCACTAAGTTCATCCCAATGGAATCAAGAGCGATAACTTTATCGGAAGTTGTTGGCCCTTTTAAAATTCGATACAAGTAGAGAAAAGTGGAGATCGAATAAAGCAAAAGACCAATTGATAAGGCAATTTTGATAATCATCCGTGGAACACCTCCATGATTGCACCTTCATACGATTTTCGAATGGTAGCAATTTCTTCTTCAATATTCGGTACGTGAAGAGAGTGGACATAAATCGATTTATAGTCATCTGAAATATCAATCGAAAGCGTACCAGGCGTAAGTGTGATCATAAGTGCCAGCATCGTAACTTCCCAGTCTGTCTCAAGAAGCGTATCATAACGGAAGATTCCTGGCCGAATATTCATATCCTTTTTAAGCACGATCCGGCTGACATGAACCGTTGAAAGCACCAAATCGTGGAAAAAATTATAAAGCAATTTCACGAGCGCTAGAAGTCGAAAGATATAAAATGTAGATCCAAGAAAGCGCCGCATGAAGAATAATAATACAATTCCGATGAAAAAGCCGATCACAAAGGTTCCGAATGTAAACGACGATTCAAGAAACATCCAGAGGCAAGCTAGAATTACATTGATAATTAACTGAAATGCCATTTCATCACTCCTTTATCACGGCATCGATATAGACTTTTGGATCAACAATTGGATTAACAGCATCTTCAATGAACGGGAATACCGCGTTGGAGAACAAACCGTAAAGCACCGAAAGCGAAAGTAGAATAATGACCGGAAGCATCATTTTTCGGTAAGGGATCGTAAGCGTAAAGGTCCCCGATTTTTCTCCCCAGAACCCGCGGGTGAAGACTTTGATGAGCGACATCAACACGAACAGGCTTGAAAGTAAGATCAAGATGCCCCCTACGATTTCATGCGCACTAAAAGCACTTTCTACGATCAACAGTTTCCCAAAGAAGCCGCTTAGTGGAGGAATCCCAGTAAGTGCTATGATGGCAATAAAGAATGCCCATCCAAGCCCGGGTTTCTCGGTCATTAGTCCACTAAATTTCTTAACGGATGACGTGCCAGTAATTGCCATAATGATGCCAACGATTAGGAATAAAACAGCCTTAATCAACATATCGTGTATCAAATAATAGACGGCGCCCATCACGGATTCACGAGACATGATCGAGATGCTGAATAGAATCACACCAATGGCAATCAAGATATTGTAAATGACAATCGTTTTTAAATCGTAATAGCTAATGGCACCAATCACCCCGAGCACAATCGTAATCAGGGCCAGTATACCAAGTAGTGGCATCACGAAAGTAGTTTCTTTGGTGAAAAACAAGCTAAATGTCCGAACGATGGCATAAACTCCAACTTTTGTTAACAAGCCTCCAAATAGAGCGAGAACTGGAATCGGCGGTGCAAAATAAGAACCAGGTAACCAGAAATAAAGTGGAAATAGTCCAGCCTTCAGTCCAAAAACAAATAGGAAAAGCACAGCAACAACACTTAACATCCCGGTGTTCTGACCGTGGAGAGCGTCAATTTTTTGTGAAATGTCCGCCATGTTGAGTGTACCAATCATCGAGTAAAGCATGCCGATTGCGACAACGAAAAAGCCTGACCCAACAACGTTAATCAATAAATATTTGATCGTTGCTTTAAGCTGGATTTTTGTTCCGCCGATAACAAGCAGGACGTAAGAAGCCATTAGCATCACTTCGAAGAATACAAATAAGTTGAAAATATCACCTGTGAGGAAGGAGCCATTTACCCCGACGATCATAAACAAAACGGCCGGGTAATAAAGAAATTTCTCACGTGCTTTACCGATTGAGTAAAACGAATAAACAATGACGCAAGCAAGAATGATGCTCGTCGTTAAGACAAGCAAACTCGCGAACATGTCACCTACGATGGTAATTCCAAATGGAGCCTTCCAATTACTAACGTTAACCGTTGTAATTCCATTTGTACGCACATGGAAAACTAAGAACCCGGCAGCAACAATCAGGATAAGACTACCAGTAAGGGCGACAATTCGTTGCAAAATAATTTTCTTCGGTAAAAGCATCAAGAAAATTGCAAACAAAAATGGAATTAAAATAGGTGCTAAAACAATATTATTCATCATCGGCTTCATGTCCTCTCGTTTTGGATATGCTCTCACTGTCAAGCTCCTGATAAGCTCGATATGCAAGGACTAAAAAGAAGGCGGTGACGCCGAAACTGATGACGATAGCTGTTAAGATAAGCGCCTGCGGCAAAGGATCATTATAAAGTGAAGTGGCTTTGATCCCAAGAATCGGGACATTTCCACGTTTGATCCCACCCATCGTCAAAACGAATAAATTGACGCCATGACTGAGAATAGCAGTTCCAATAATGATTCGTAGTAAGCTTTTCGATAAAATCAAGTAAACCGCCGCTGCGAACATGAATCCGATCAGGATAGACATTAGTAATTCCATATTAATCACTCTCCCCAATCGACTGAATGATTGTAAGCGTTACGCCAACGACGACAAGATAAACGCCTAAGTCAAACAAAGTAGCTGTATGCAAAGAAACCTTTCCAAGCACAGGTAAATGTACATACGTATAAACATGCATTAGAAACGGCTTGCCAAGAAAAATACCGATAAAGCCCGTCCCAACAGCGAACAGCAAACCAACTCCAGTAATAATAAGTGTATTGATATTGAGCATGCTCTTCACCGTTTTAATATCATATGCAAGGAGGGTAAGCGTAATCGCCCCTGCACTTGTAAGTCCGGCTACGAAACCGCCGCCAGGATTATAGTGTCCAGCGAAAAACAAATGCAGTGAAAATAAAAAGATAATGAAGGCTGCTACTTTCGTGACATTTCTGAGCAGAACGTCATTCGTTTTCATTTTTCTTCCTCCTTTTCGTTAATCTTAGTTTGATCATACCGAAGATACCAATCGAGGCAATGGCGAGTACTGCTGTTTCAAAGAGGGTATCAAAACCACGGAAGTCGACTAGAATGACATTTACGATATTTTTTCCAGCGGCTTCTTTGTAAACATTATCAATATAATACTTCGAAATCGAGTCATAAAAAGTAGTGTCATAAGCCGACAAAGCGATAAGTGTTACAGTGACCCCAACGCCAATGCTGAGCAATGTTTTTGTAGAAAACAGCTTTGGTTTTTCCTCGATATTACTGAACTGTGGCAAGTGATAAAACACGAGCAGATACAGAACAACCGAAATAGTCTCGATCACAAGTTGCGTAAGCGCTAAGTCTGGCGCACTTGCGATGACAAAGAAAATACTAATCGTGTATCCCATTGCCCCAAGTAGAATAATCGACGTTATTCGCGACCTTGAAAACACAATCCCAATCAAGGTGACAAAAATAACAGCTGCGAGAACACCGTCAACCAGTGTAATTTGAGTTAAGTTGGCAAAGTCAAAGTTTAGCGAATCAGTGATGAAAAGCGTTCCTAGTACAAGCACAATGAAGGCAAATAGCATGTAGTTTAGATAGGTTCTAAGCCAGCCCGTCATCACATACATCGTTAAGCGATAAGAGCCTTGTTCCAGATAAAACATGCCATTATCATAGGCTTTCCCAATGCGGAGCGCCTTTGGAACTTTGCTTGAGATAAACGGTTTCCAACTGCGCTGTGTCTTGTACAAAAGGATCCCAAACACAATAACACCAATAGTCATGAGTAACGCTGGCGTGAAGCCGTGCCAGAAACTAATATGGATGTGGAAGCTACTTGCGTGAGAAAGCGTTGGCAAGATAGCTTTAACCGCGGGCTCTAAGAGCGGTGCAGCGATTAGATTAGGGAAAAGTCCAACCCCAACAACAAATAAGGCAAGAATACTCGGTGGGACTAACAAACCAAGCGGCGCTTCATGTGGTTTCTTAGGCAGCAAATACGGCTTTGTTTTGCCCGTGAAAGTGCGGAAGAAAATCATCATGCTATAAACAAACGTAAACACGCTCGCAATCCAAGCAACAACTGGTAAAATGATGCCCCAACTTTCTAAGTTGAAAAGATTAAGATGGATAATTTCAGTTAAACTTTCAAAAAACATTTCTTTACTTAAAAAGCCGTTAAAAGGCGGGATTCCGGCCATAGCGAACGTTCCGATAAAAGCAATCGTTGCTGTAATCGGCATGATTCGCATCAAGCCACCAAGTCTGCGGATATCCCGAGTTCCCGTTTCGTGATCGACAATCCCCGCAACCATGAAGAGACTCCCTTTAAAGGTCGCATGATTGAACAAATGGAACATAGCAGCAACAATTGCTGCAACATAGATATTATCGTTCATTGAATCGAAATGAAGACTCGCTGATCCAATTCCAAGAAGTGTCATAATCATTCCAAGTTGACTGATCGTAGAATAAGCCAAAATAGCTTTCAAATCGGTTTTCTTCGTTGCGTTAATGGAGCCCCATAACATCGTTGTGATCCCGACGATGGAAATTACGCTGAACCAAACTCCCGAAACGGCAAAAAGAGGCGTAAACCGAGCGACAATATAAAGACCAGCTTTAACCATGGTAGCGGAATGAAGATAGGCACTGACAGGCGTAGGAGCTTCCATTGCATCAGGCAGCCAAATGTGAAAGGGAACCTGAGCGGACTTTGTGAACGCTCCTAGAAGGATCAAAATCATCGCAGGGATGAAGAAGACATTTTCAGAAATTGACGAAGCACTGCCTAGAATCTCACGAATTGAAAAGCTATCAGTCATGATGTGGAGCATCAAGAAGCCACCAAGCATCATCAAGCCACCGAAAACTGTAATCATCATTGATTTTCTTGCCCCATAACGAGAGCGTTCGCGGTGGTACCAGTAGCCAATAAGTAGGAATGAACTGATCGATGTTAACTCCCAGAATAAATAAAGGACAATTAAATTATCGCTCAAAACAACGCCGAGCATGGCAGTCATAAAGATGAGTAAAAAGGCATAAAAATTATTTAATCGCTCTTTGTTTTTTCCTAAATAAAAAATGGAGTAAAAGACAACGAGTGAACCAATCCCAGTGATGAGGAGTGCAAATAAGAGGCTTAGCCCGTCAAGCACGACTGTGAAATTGATACCGTAGCGTGGAATCCATTCAAGTGTCGCTGTTGTTGCTGTCTGAGCCGTTTTTGGAATGAAAGTTAGAAAATAAATAAAGAGAGCCACGGGAATCGGAAGCGCAAGCCATCCCGTATGTAGTTTCTTAGTCCACCGGTAGAAAAGCGGAATAAGGAGTGCCGCAACAAAGGGCAAAAGAATTGCAACGTGAAGTAAAGACAATAGCAGTTCCTCCTTTTTATATCAATTAACGAGAATCGTTATTTTTTAAAGCAAGTACTTACATTTTTCGTGTTAAAAAAAAATACTAGTATAAGTATAGCATATTTTTTTGCAAGAAAAAATGCAGAGAACTCAATATCTTAAAGGAATTCTCTGCAAGTACTGTGACTTAGTCCACATTGAGGTGGCGCTTTCGGTCGGAGTGTAGCGCGTAAAGCAAAATGAAAAAAGCGACAAAAAAACATGGCACTCATAAAGAGAAATACATTATTGATGCCGATGAAGCCAGAAAGGCTTCCGCCGAGGATAGGGCCGATCACATTGCCAAGGAAGCGTGCACTTTGATTGTAACCTAACATTTCGCCCTGCATGGCACCTGGTGCTGCGAGACGAATATAAGCAGTGATGCAAGGAACCATGCCACCAAGTGCAATTCCAAATAGGAAACGGAATAAAATGAAGAGCCAAAGTTCTGTTGTGAAGGCTTGGGGAATGACAAATAATGCTGCAAGAATCAATAGGATATTTAAAATTTTCTCATAGCCATACTGATCACCAAGTTTACCCCATTTTCTTGTCATCACAAGGTTCCCGAATCCAGTGGCTGAAAAGGCAAGTCCAGACATGAAAGCAATATTGCTTGAATGCGTCATTTTTCCAACATAAAGGGCGAGAAGCGGTTGGACACTAAAATTAGCAATTTGAATGAGCGCAGTAATAATCATCACTGTAAGTAAAACCCGCATGTTAAACATTCGTTTTAAAACGGCTCGCCGAGAATAAATCATGGTGTTCGTTCCGGTTTGTGCATCGCGATTCTCTTTTAAGCCCAAGGTTACAATGATGGAAGAAAGTAGAATGGCGATACCAGTTATGGTGAATGTATTTGTAAAACCAAAAGCATCAGCCATAGCACCGCCAAAAAGTGGACCAAATAGCATCCCAGTAACACCGCCCAGTTGGAGCGTTCCGAGGATTTTTCCAGCTTCTTGTTTTGACGTTTGCCGAGCGATAAAGGCATTCGAGATACCGATAAATCCAGTTACAATCCCCATGAAGATCCTGAGGATCAATAAGTAGCCAACAGATTGGGCAAATCCCATCAGGAAGATGCTAACGGACATTCCGAATGAAGTAAAAACCAAAATTTTCTTGTACCCATATTTATCGCCAATTCTTCCCCAAATCGGTGAGAAAATAAAGGCGATAAGAAAGGTTACTCCGAAGATCAGCCCCGCCCATTTTTGTATGTAAGCGGGTGAGTGTTTACCAAAGGTTTCAATGTAAAGGGATAGAAATGGCATGATCATCGTGGTGCTCGCCGACATCAATAAGTTTGCGAGCATTAAAATATATAAATTACGTTTTTCAGTCGACAAAATTGTTCACTCCATTCTTTTTAGTTTAAAAACTAGCCGATTCATATTAGAATTAAGTAGGAATTGAAAAATCAGAGCAGCATGGACTGCGGAAAAAGGAGCACTCATGGTTAAAAAAATTATCATTTGGATTGTGGCAACGTTGCTTGTTTTATACATGGTTGCTGTATTTATCAACTTGCTTATCATCTGGTTTGGAAATTAAAAATAGACAAAGGAGCATAATTATGACATACCCTCAATTATCGAAAGAAATCGCAGAGAATGAAATCCTCGCGGAAATTGTAACAAATCGCGGAACGTTGAAAGCTAAACTTTTCCCAGAAGTCGCACCAAAAACGGTTGAAAACTTTGTAACTCATGCTAAAAATGGCTATTACGACGGTTTGATTTTCCACCGTGTTATCCCTGAATTCATGATTCAAGGCGGAGACCCAAATGGAAACGGAACAGGCGGTGAAAGCATCTGGGGCGAACCGTTTGAAGATGAATTCTCACGTCATGCTTTTAACTTACGTGGCGCTTTATCAATGGCGAATGCTGGTCCAAATACAAACGGAAGCCAATTTTTCATTGTTCAAAAGCCGGATATGCCTGAAGAAATGATTGGTCAAATGGAAGAAGCTGGATTCCCAACTGAAATCATTGAAGCCTATAAAGATGGGGGAACTCCTTGGCTTGACGGTCGTCATACGGTGTTTGGACATGTGATTGAAGGCATGGATGTTGTAGATAACATCGCTTCCGTTCAAACGGCGGCTCAAGACAAACCTGTGCACGATGTTGTGATTGAAAAAATCAACATTCAAGAATAATAGCGAAAAGGCGCACCGCAGTCGGTGTGCCTTTTTTCTTTAATGAGACTTGAAAAATTCTTCGTAAAGTGCACGGATTGCTGTTTTTTCAAATTCTTTTTTGATGCCGAACATAATACTCACCTCAGAAGAACCTTGGTTGATCATTTCGATATTGACCCCTGCGTTAGCAAGCGCCCGACTAGCACGATAAGTCGTTCCGATGTTGTGCCGCATCGATTCGCCAACGATCATAAGAAGCGTGATATCACGCTCAATATTAACATAATCAGCCTGAAGCTCCTCTGTGAGATTCTTGATTAAAGTTTGTTCAAGGTCTGGATTTAGTTGGTTATCACGCAAAATAACCGTGAGATCATCAATACCTGAGGGCATGTGCTCGAAAGTAAGTTGATATTTTTCCAAAATAGATAACACGCGTCGTCCAAATCCGATTTCTCGGTTCATTAAGTATTTGCTAATATAAATTTGGCTAAAGCCGTTATCGCTTGCAATTCCGACGACTGGGCGCGCAACCTGTTCATGTGCGTTGACAATTTTCGTACCACAACAAGTAGGGTTGTTCGTATTTTTGATATGAACAGGAATGCCCGCTTCGAAGGCTGGAAGGAGCGCCTCTTCATGGAAAATGGAAAAACCCGCATAAGATAGCTCGCGCATTTCCCTGTAAGTTAATTCGTGAATTTCTTGAGGATTATGGACAAACGCAGGATTTACGGTGAAAACGGCATCAACATCAGTGAAATTTTCATAAAGAGAAGCTTTCACCCCGTTTGCAAGAATCGCGCCTGTAATATCTGACCCACTGCGAGAAAATGTGCTGATTTCTCCAGATTTTGTATAGCCAAAAAAACCAGGAAAAACAACGAGTTCGTTTGCTTCACGTAAGTTGTAAAGGTTCTCGTAAGATTCTTGCAAAACCTGAGCATTCGCATGTTCCGCCGTTACAAATAGCCCAGCTTCCTTCGGGTTGTGATAGCGTGCTGGTATACCTCGCGCATTAAAAAAAGCAGCAACTAATTTGGCGTTGTTGTCTTCACCACTTGCTTTTATTCGGTCCATGAACCGATCAGGATTCGATTTGTCACTTGCAAGAATCGCCTGGAGATCAGAACGGATCGACTTGATAACCGCGAGCTCGGTTCCAGTATTTGAAGCGATTTCCTGATAGCGGGCAACGATTTGCTCAAATAATTCCGCAGTTTCTTCTTTCAGTAATGCTTTTGTAGCAAGATCAATCAGTAAATCCGTTACTTTGACGTCTTCTTTAAAACGTTTGCCTGGCGCTGAAACAACCACAATTTTTCGGCTAGAATCTGCAGTGATGATTTGGAAAATTTGTTCAAAATTAGCGGCTGAAGCTAGCGAACTCCCACCAAATTTTACTACTTTCATGTCTTCACTCCTGTTCGCAATAGTTCTTTTTTTATTATGTCCCTTTTTTCACAAAAGTGCAATTTCTTTTGTTTGAATAAATCAACTTCTTGGAAAATAATGAAATCGTTTTGAAAAAGTATATACTTTTTAAGTTCTTTTGCTTGAGAAATGATGCTAGAATAATGTATAATGAAAAGGTAATCATTAAGCGTTTCAATTTGAAAGGAAGATAAAAATGAAAAAGATCGTTTTATTCTGTTCAGCTGGTATGTCTACAAGTTTACTGGTCACAAAAATGAGAGAAGCAGCAGAGAAAAAAGGTGATGAAGCGGATATCGATGCTTATTCCATTTCCGAGCTCAATGAAAAAATTAAAGATGCAGATATTGTTCTTATTGGCCCACAAATTCGCTATGAAGAAGGCAACGTGAAAAAAGCTGTTGATGGTCGTATTCCGGTTGATGTTATCAACATGCAAGATTACGGTACAATGAATGGCGATGCGGTTTATAGTCAAGCTGTGAAATTGATGGATGAACATCAATAAGAAATAGATTTCTAAGCAATAATAATGAAACTAGCAAATGCTCAATTTGCTAGTTTTTTTATTCGAAAAAGCCACTCCCAAAAGGCAGTGGCTTCGCTTTTTGACAAAGTTAACGATCCTTTCGTAATTGACCGTCCTCAATTCGGTAAACATGATCGCACAAATCAAGCATTCGCTCGTCATGAGTAACCATGATGGCAGCGCGTTCCGTTCCTTCTACTTCTTTTCGTAGCAACTCTACAACTTCTCGGCTGCGTTCGCTGTCTAAGCTTGCAGTGGGTTCATCAGCAAGGATGATAGCAGGCGAGTTAATGAGCGCACGTGCGATAGCCACTCGCTGTTTTTCACCGCCCGATAAATCTTTCGGGTAAAACTTGGAACGTGAATCAAGACCAAGTTCGTGAAGCAATTCCAACGCTTTCTTGCCCGCTTTCTCTTTAGAAGTTCCAGCCCGTTCAGCAGAAAAGCTAACTTGGTCCTTCACTTTTAGATAAGGGACGAGATGAGCGGCTTGAAAAATAAATCCGATTTCTCGCAGGCGAAGTGCCGTTTGCTCTTTTTTTGAAAGACCTGAAATATCTTTTCCGTTCAAGAAAATTTTTCCAGAACTCGGTGAAAGAAGCGCCCCGGCAAGCGAAAGAAAAGTACTTTTGCCAGAACCGCTGGGGCCGACTATCGCAATTAATTCTCCTTGATTTGCCTCGAAATCAGTTGCATGCAAAGCGTGCACAGTATCTGGGCCAGACTTATAATTCTTAGCAACAGCTTCAAATTTTAAAATAGTCGACATTACTCATCACCTCCGCGAATAGCATCTAGTGGATCTACTTTATTGATGCGCCACATCGAAAGTAGTGACCCAATCAAAGCGACAATAAAGAAAATCAAGCTGTAAGTGACGATGGTGCTAAGAGAAAGCTCGAATGGCATCGCATCTGGAAGAACGCTTGGTAATAGCAATGTGATACCCACGCTGATAATGATGCTGATTAGTGAAATAACGACCACTTGTGCAACAATGCTCATCGCGATATAACTAGCTTTCGTTCCAAGCGCCTTGAGGATTCCAAACTGCGTTGTTTTCTGTAGCGTCATAACATAGAAAAATGCTGTAAGAATAAAGCCGCCGATGACAATCAAGAAGTAAATCATCATGTTAAGCGTCATTTGTTCAGCAGAGTATCCGGGGATTTGATCTAGGAAAGCCTTTTGATCAAGCACTTCAAGTGACAATCCGGAAAGCGAAACTTTTTTTGTCGCTATTTTCAGGCTTAATCAGGATGGCACTTACTTCCGGCGTTTTTTGGTGATATAAAATAGGATTAATAGCTTGCCAAGTGGGCATGTTGATGTAAACAACTGGCGCATGACTATATTTTTTGGTTTTCCGTAAAACCAACAATTGTAAGTTCTCGGTTTAAGATGTCATCCATGAGCACGTCGCCAAGTTTAATGCCTTCTTTTTTTAACGAAGTATCGACGACGATTTCATCTGGTTTGCTGACTTCAAGTCCTTTTCCTGATGAAATCTTAGGGTCGAGAAAACTCCCTGGTTGAATGGCGAAAAAAGCGATACTGAATTTTTTATCATCTTTTTCCCGTTTTAAAGTTTGCATGGATTGTCCAAGTACAGCAGCATCAGCCACGTTTTCTTGTTCCTTAACTTTTGAAAGTTTGCTTTCTTCAAATAAAGAACGAGAAACTTTCCCTTGTGCATCTTTTGCGATGGCGTAGTAAGGGACATTGTTATCTGATACAGACGAAGCATTATCATAAGCGAGTCCGTTTGCAAGTCCTGATAAGATAAGCGATAAAAGCATAATTAAAACCATGATTCCAGTTACAAGTATGTAGCGGAGTTTCGAGTATCGCATCTCGAGAAGTCCTAAACGCATAAAAAATTCACTCCTTTAAATTGAAAATCGGCAATCTAGCTTCCAGTTTTTGTAAAAATGTTCACTTTAAAGTATAACAAGGAATGCTTAGAAAAAGTAGTGCAATCGCTTGATAACATAAAACGGTTTCCCGTTTTGTTCATCGGGAAACCGTGTGATTGAATATTTTATTTTTGGATCCCTTTAATCAAGCACGTGATCCCGTTTTCTAAGGTAGATCTTGGGCAGGCAATGTTTAGGCGGATAAATCCTTTTCCATTTTCACCAAAATCAGATCCCATTTGAATACCGCAACCAGCGTCAATGATATCTTGATAAATCTTCTCGTCAGACTTAGCGACTTTTCGGACATCTAGCCACATTAAATAGGTAGCTTCTAAATTAGCAACTTCCACTTCTGGCGCATAGCGCTCAAATTGATCTTTGACGTAGTGGTAGTTTTCAAGTACGTAAGCTCGCAATTCATCAAGCCAAGCCTCACCTTCGCGATAAGCCGCACAAAGTGCGATTTGACCAAACTCGTTGATTCCTGCAGCATGGACGTATTTCTGCCAAGCTTCGATTTTCTCGCGATATTTTTTATTTGGAACAATCAAATAAGAGACTTTTAAACCTGCGAGATTAAAGGTTTTTGTTGGTGCCATAAGCGTGATGATTTGTTCTTGATATTCGGGACAAGCTTTCATGAGTGGTGTATGTATGAAAGGCTCCATCACAAGGTCGGAGTGGATTTCATCCGAAACAATCAGGACCCCATGACGCTTGCAAAGCTCTACCATTTTTTCTAGCTCATCAGGATGCCAGACTCGCCCACCTGGGTTTTGTGGATTACATAGTAGAAAAAGTTTGATATCTTGATTTTTTAATTTAGCTTCCATATCTGAAAAATCAATTTCAAAACGGTGATTACGAAATTCTAATGGAGTTGTGATAACCTCGCGCTCAAGCTCTTCGCCAGCTACTCGGAAAAATGGCGGATAAATCGGCGAGTGCATTAAAACTTTATCTCCCTTTTCAGTAAGTGAACGAATTGCGAGCGATATGGAAGGAACGACAGCCTCATTAAAAAGCACATCCGAACGGTCAATTTTAAACCCGTGCCGCTTTTTATTCCAATCAATGAGTGCATCAAGCATTGGTTCTACAGAATTTGTATAACCGAACACCCCGTGATCAATTCGACTTCTAAAAGCATCTAAAACTGGCATTGGAGCTCTAAAATCCATATCAGCAACCCACATTGGGATTACTCCCTCACGACCAAACAATTCCTTTGCGCCATCCCATTTTGCAGAATTTGTGCCGAGACGCGATATAACCTCATCAAATTGACTCATGTTAAATCCTCCCTTATTTATCGAAATTCTCCTTTCTCATTGTAACATACCCGCGTTTTTTGCAAGAAAAGAATGAACCGAAAAAAGAGAAGAAGATGGCAGGAAAGGCGAACGAGTGTTATAATAATTTTTATCCATTAAATGAGAAAGTAGGTGTTGTTCAGATGAGTAATTTTCAAGCTGGAGATGTTGTGACTGGCAAAGTTGTTGGCATCCAAGGTTATGGAGCCTTTGTTGCGCTCGATGACAAAACACAAGGTCTTGTTCATATTTCCGAAATTACGCATGGCTTTGTTAAAGACATTCATGATTTTCTTGAAATTGGTCAAGAAGTGCAAGTCAAAATACTCGAAATTGATTCAGAGCGAAACAAAATTAGTTTATCAATGCGTGCCCTTGAAAAAACAAAACCAGCACAAAAAAACGACATCTAAAAAAGAATCACAAAATGCAGACGAGGGCTTTAACACGCTTCGTGATAAGCTAGAAGAGTGGATCAAAAAAAGCAGATCGCTAAACAAGTGATAAACAGGATTTTCCCCCAAGTTGGGATTTCTTTTCCTCAGTTGAATTGAGGCTTTGATTTCCTGAAAAACGCTTCCCTATTAATCATGGGGGAGTTTATTTTTTTATAATTAGATTTCTATCAATTATGATGTATGTTGCAAAAATTGCATTTCAGTTGATAGAGTGATATTGTAATTATGCGAAAAGTTTTTTATTTTTTTTTAAATAAAAAACTTTTCACATGCTACTACATGATTGGAGTGATGTTTTATGAAAAACATGACGAGATTAGATTCTACAGAGATGGCAAAAACGATTGGCGGGAAATACTATGGTAATGGGGTGTCCTGTAATAAAAAGAAGTGTTCAGTAGATTGGGGAAAAACCATTGGAATTATTGGTAATAATTCTGCGGCCAATTTGGCGACTGGTGGAGCTGCTGGTTGGAACAAATAAAAATTAATGAGAATGCCCGACCATAGTATTTATGGAGGGGTATTTTTTTATAGGTGATCTTTTGAGACAAAAATTAATAACACAGTGTAATGAAGTGGATTGCGAAATCGCATGTATGCAGATGATATTAAATAATTATAAATCAAGGGTTTCGATAGAAACTTTGAGGGATATAACAGATACTGATCAAGAAGGAACTGGTGCTTTAGGAATGGTCAACGGTTTTGAAAAACTAGGTATAAACTGTGAGGCGTATAAGGCTGATAATACCGTAATGTGATACTATCTTTAATCTGGACAATGGAAGAACCTGCAGTATATAGCTGAATTATTGATTTGAGAATAAAGTAATGGCTACAATAAAATAATTTAAGGAGTGGAGTATCATGGGGAAATTAAAATGGTATTCAGGCGGAGATGAGCGAAGTGATCAAGTGATAGTTTTTATTGTTGAGCTGTTGAGTGAATTAAGCAGCAATCCAAAAAATGCATCTTTATTAAAGATATTAGATCATTACAAAAGCGAGTTAGAAAGAAAAGAGTCTGCTGTGCCTTTGATTTTGAGTCGAATGAATATAGATATTTCTGGTGTGATTAGAAAAGGTGAAATTTCTTTAACACAAACTCAATCGAATAAACTTAAGAAGTTGAGGTCTCTATCAAATATCAGATACGGTTACTATTAAAAGGCATCTTTATAAAGGGTGAAAGAGAATCGCTGGGTTTTTAATAAATAATACCTATACCTATTTCAATTGTTTCTTTGTCCGTATTCATATAAGGTAACATAGTGCCTTTTGTAAAAACGTAAGAAAGTGTGGTCAATTCCGAAAAAAGAGGACAGAAACCGTTAAACGAAACTATTTACAAGATAGCTTCTTAGCGATTCTGTTCTTTTTATTTTACATTAAAATTCTTCTTTTGAAGGTGTATTTATGGCATTCTTATTCATAACGCCATGTAGTTTGGAATTGGGAAGTAATATTATTTCATAGGAAGGGATAGTGTCTATTGAGAAACTATAGGTAAGCTTTTGCAATTAAAAGTAATCACTTTTAAACTATATCTTCTCTTTTTTTGGGAGGGGAACAAATAGATAAGGAGTAGTAGTTGCGTAAATGAACAGACAGCGGTATGATAAAAACAATACTTTAATGAACCAGTTAGACGAAAGAGTCTATCGCAGGTAAATAGTATTTTTTTAAAAAGTATAAAACAATTTTCTTGCAAGGTTTCTTATAATAGCACTTAATCGTTTAAATGAATATTAAATTAGGTCGTTGTATGAGACGAAGCGAGAATCCGTGCTTCACTTAAGATGTCTGACAATTCTATTTTTAATTAATACTTTGAGTCTAAGATTAAAAGATTTTTTTAAAGTAAATTTTTAGACTATTTATTCTAGTTAGGCTATTAAGAAGAAAATGAATGAATTTGAGTGGAAAGGGAGTGCGCCATGAAAAAGACAATAAAAGTGGAGGGTTTTATTTATAATAGAAAAAGGGATGAAATTCTTGCAGTACGAAAACGAGATTTATCTTGGGGACTTCCAAGTGGTGAAGTAGAACCCGATGAAACAATGGAAGAAGCATTGATACGTGCGATAAAACAAGAAACCAATATTGATATTTCTGTGGCCAATTTGTTGCACTGCTGGGAAAGAAGAACAGCGTGGGAGCATGTTTGCACATTTGTTTTTCGTGCTTTTCCAAAAGGTGATTTTGTAGTTCCAAAGACGGAAGAAATTGCTTTTCGTGTAAAATGGCTATCTGTTGCTCTAGCAGATGATATGCTGCCTCTCGAATATTCCTCGCTTAGCTTTTTACTAGATGCCACAGGAGCACATTATGATCATTGTAACGAGTTTCCAGCAAATCAGTGACTATCCTTGCGAAAGTTGGGTATATGATATAAAGTTAATGCAGAATCTTTTTTAATTTTTGGAGGGAATAAAATGACTCATATTAATTTTGATTATTCCAAAGCGTTGCGTTTTTTTTGACGAGCACGAGCTAGACTATCTAGAACCTGCTGTTAAAGTCGCGCATGATATGCTACATAATGGAACTGGTGCGGGAAGCGACTATTTAGGTTGGGTGAACTTGCCGAGCGACTATGACAAAGAAGAATTTGATCGCATTTTGAAAGCAAGCAAGAAAATTCAAAGTGATTCTGAGGTGTTAATCGTTATTGGAATCGGCGGTTCTTATCTTGGAGCTCGCGCAGCTATCGAAACGCTAAACCATTCTTTCTACAATGTATTGGATAAAAAAGATCGCAAAACGCCACAAGTGTTTTTTGCGGGGAATAGCATTAGTTCTTCGTATCTTCATGATTTAATTGAAGTAGTTGGTGACCGTGATTTCTCTGTGAACGTTATTTCGAAATCAGGAACAACAACAGAACCGGCGATTGCTTTCCGAGTATTTAAAGAAATGCTTGAGAAAAAATATGGGAAAGAAGGCGCGAAATCTCGTATTTATGCAACGACTGATAAAGCGAAAGGCGCGCTAAAAACCCTTGCAGACAGTGAAGGCTATGAAACCTTTGTTGTGCCTGATGATGTTGGTGGACGTTTTTCTGTGCTTACAGCTGTTGGTTTACTTCCGATCGCTGCGAGTGGTGTAGACATTAAAAAAATGATGGACGGCGCAGAAGTTGCAAGCAAAGACTTTGCAAAACCTTCTTTGAAAGAAAATATTGCTTACCAATATGCAGCAGCTCGTAACGTACTTTACCGCAAAGGAAAAGTAACGGAACTTTTGATCAGTTATGAGCCAGGTCTTCAATATTTCAACGAATGGTGGAAACAATTATTCGGAGAAAGCGAAGGAAAAGACAAAAAAGGCATTTACCCATCAAGTGCAAGTTTTTCGACAGATTTGCATTCACTTGGACAATATATCCAAGATGGACGTCGTAACTTATTCGAAACCGTTGTGAAGGTGAAAAACCCGCGGCATGACTTGACTATTAATAAAGAAGAAGTCGACCTAGATGGCCTTAACTATTTAGCAGGCGAAACCGTTGACTTTGTAAACACAAAAGCATTTGAGGGAACACTTCTTGCGCATACAGATGGAGAAGTTCCAAACTTTGTCGTAGAAGTCCCGTCACTTGATCCTTATACATTCGGCTACTTAGTATACTTCTTTGAAAAGGCTGTTGGTATCAGTGGCTATCTGAACGGTGTAAATCCATTTGATCAACCAGGTGTTGAAGCGTATAAAGCTAATATGTTTGCGCTTCTTGGAAAACCAGGGTTTGAAGATAAAAAAGCTGAGCTTGAAAAACGGTTGAACGACTAAAAACAAGAGATACAAAGCCTTCAATTTTTTGAGGGCTTTTTTCTTTGAAAGGAGATGGGAACTTTATGCTATCAATAGAGCGAAAAAGAGCGATTGTGCGCTATGTGAAATCAAGGAAAGTGGCTACTGTTTCTGAGCTCGCTAAGCATTTTGATGTACATGAGGCGACGATTCGACGTGACTTAACGGCTTTAGAAAAAGACAAAAAGTTAAAACGCACACACGGCGGAGTTATGCTTGAAGAAAAAGTGGTTTCTGAGCCAGACTGGAGTAAACGCAGTGAAGTTCGTTATGAAGAAAAGCGCCGCATTGCTACCTATGCGGCTGAAATGGTAGAAGATGGAGATACGATTTTACTAGATGCAGGAACGACAACAGGGTATATTGCGGAAGCATTGAAAGAACGACAAGGGCTGACGATTATCACAAATGACATTCGTGCTGCTTCAATTTTACGTTTTTCAAAATCGAAAATCATCGTAACTGGTGGAGTTATCTATCCAGAAACTTATATTCTAAACGGTATGATTGCGGATGAAACGATTCAAAATATTCATGTGCATAAAGCGTTTGTTACGACGCCAGCATTAGATGTAGACAAGGGATTGATGCATTATGATGAATATTTGGTTTCTGTGAAAAAAGGAATCTTGCATTCAGCTGATGAAGTCATCTTGATTACAGATCATACAAAGTTTGGAAGAATTTCTCTCTTTAAATATGCTGATTTGGATGAAATTTCCTGTATTGTTACTGGAAAGGAGCTTGATCAAGTTTTACTGAAGCAATTTGAAGAAAAAGGCGTTTATATCTATTTAACATAATATGTGCTTAAGTCTGCTTAAAGGCTGAAAAGTGAGGGTTTGTGGAGTCATATATGAATGAAGAAGATTTTTATTCAAAAAAAATTATAAAATCTATTGACGAGAGGCTTAAAAATTGGTATATTAATAAACGTTGCTGATGCGCTAAACACGCAACGCCAACTCAAAAAATCGACCTTTGAAAACTGAACAAAAAGAAGACGAAAAAGCGATGAGACAATATGTTTCACCAATCAATTCGCAGGACAGGAAATCGAGAGCGATTTCCAAAAAACAAGCAAGAAAGCTAGCAAAGTCAATTTTGACGCTAAGGAGACTTATTCACGGTGTTGGATAAGTATTCAAATTCCATTTATTTTAAAGAGAGTTTGATCCTGGCTCAGGACGAACGCTGGCGGCGTGCC
>NZ_AOCG01000010.1 GCF_000525795.1 Listeria aquatica FSL S10-1188 | reverse complement strand
TGCATGTATTAGGCACGCCGCCAGCGTTCGTCCTGAGCCAGGATCAAACTCTCTTTAAAATAAATGGAATTTGAATACTTATCCAACACCGTGAATAAGTCTCCTTAGCGTCAAAATTGACTTTGCTAGCTTTCTTGCTTGTTTTTTTGGAAATCGCTCTCGATTTCCTGTCCTGCGAATTGATTGGTGAAACGTACTGTCTCATCGCTTTTTCGTCTTCTTTTTGTTCAGTTTTCAAAGGTCATTCTTTCTTCGTCACCTTTTTATCAACAACTCTTACATACTACACTATCCAGCCGCAAAAGTCAATGTTTTTCCAAACGAAATTTCGAAAAAAATTTTGTTCTTTTACTATTGTCTCTCGCTGGCACGTTTATTAATATATCATGTTTTATAGGGGTTTGCAAGTAAATTTCTAAAAAAGTTTTCATTTGCACAAAATTGTTTGCAACAGAAAATAATTGTATCTCAATCACTCATGAGTAAAGTTTATTTCCTTAGAAACTTGTGATCTCTTTTTAGATACTATCTATCAATTTATGCAAAAAAGTAGGATGATGTTAATAGAGACAATTATTAACTCGATAAGCAGGTAAATAGACAGTTCTCCTCTGCAATTATCGAAAAAACTTCTTCATACTTTTCCCCAGCTTTAATCCGTGATATCAAAATATTGTAGAAAAACTTACTGTTTCTATTCATTACTGGTAGCATTTTTTAGATGAAAAACTTTTTAATCTTCTATTTTATCTTTACAATCAGATGAATTGAGTTTATATTACGTATAAACAGGGATTACACTGGACGCTACTCCCTATGAACGCTACCAACTCTTGCTCCGAAACTTGAAGACTAGAATTTGAGAAGTTTATTTTACCTCTTTGATATTATATTTTAGAGGTTTATCTGTTACCGGTAACTAAATAAGAAGGCCAAGGTTTGTCTCAAACCTTGGCTTTTTCATTGATAAAGCTTTACTCTTTGTTTCCCGAATAAAGAGAGAACCTTTCTGCTCGATAGCTCCAAGCGGATGAAGGGAAATCTGAAAGCCTGAGTTCATAAACTACTTTACCATTTTTATCAACTTCAACAATCCTACTTTCCTTTCCCTCTGCTAAATAACCGAAATTCACCAATCTATTGCCCGTCGTCGGCATATACCTTGCGCTACCGATAATATTCGTAAAATATTCCTCACCTCGTTCTTTCCCATAAGACCATACTTCTTCGATAGTTTTATTTTTTTTCATTAACTCTATACTGAATGGCTTGACTATATTTTTTCGACTCTTGTGTGTCTCCGCGACTTACTACAACATTATTGTCATACAGAAGAATATCCACAGTTTCATCATTATTATCTTGATCCGGTAAGATAATCGGTGCATGTTGTCCTGCCGGGAATTTCATAACATTATCAACGCTTTTCAACAAATATTTTTGATAGTTTACGGGCCAGCCTTCATCATCTGATAATATCCACTTAATTTGACTGGTCTCATAATCGAGTTTCATGACTGTATCTTGATTTCTCCCTGAAATGATAATACTATCATCGCTCGTGTCATAAACAACTGCATTTTGATGGAACCAATCTATTTTCCCGTCCCCTCTCGCTGAAAAACTCTTATAAAATTTAGCTGGCAATATATTCTTCAAATCAATTTCTTTTACAACCTCTCCAGTGTTTCGATTGATTTCAATCATTGTATCTTCCATATATTTTGTTTCATCATTAATAGTTAGTAGTAAATTCCCTGACGGAAGCTCAATCGCATCATGATGGATCGCAGACTTCTGAGAAGAACCAGATGTTTCACTTTCAGCATCACTTTTCATTTTATAAGCACGATAGATTTTACCAACATAATCCGTTTCAAGTAATAATGAGTAAGTATCATCGCTATTTTCATATTTTGTTAAATATAAAAGATGACCATTTTTCAATTCTTTAAATACATGACTATTATACTTGGTTGAATAATAACGGACTTCTCCCGCAGAATCGACCCCATATGCCCATTTTGTACTTGGCACAACAAAAGTAAGCGAACTATCCGTCTGCTCCATTTTTGTTGTATTTACTTTTGTAACATCTAGTTTTGTAAAATCTTTCGGAAGTGCTTTCGTTCGAATGGAAACCACCTTGGTTGCTTTCATCCCATCTTTCGTTTCTGCAGTTATAGTTACAGTATTATTTTTATCCGCATATAAACCTAAAATAGAAAGATGGTGTTTTGTTTTATATGACGAATTAGAAGTTCTAATGGTTGTTTCTGCTGTTTCACCCTTTACTTCAAGCGAAATTTTAGTCGGCTCCTCCGTTTCAAAAATCGCAACTGCAGACAATGGTGCTGTTCCATAAGGATTAAGTTTTATGTAAGGGTTTTTGAATGTCGCTTCTTTACTATCTTCGGTCATTTTTTCATCAATTTTTTCCTGCTCTGAAATGAGCGTTTTATCTAATAGATAGTTATTACTTGCCGCCTCTTCTTTATTTATACTAACCGTTAAAAGGATTCCACCAAATATCACAATAATAATCAGATACATCCAGTTTTTTCGAATAAATTGCATTGAATCCCCCCGCACATTCATTTGCCTCCCATTTTACAAGATAATTATGAATAAATTATGACAAAACATAAAAATAATTACTTTTTCTAGAAACTAAAAGGTTAATTTTACCCATTTTACGAAAAATTGCGAGCTGATTTTTTCTTACAGATCTAATAACTCACAAATACCCTGAATAATACTGCCAAAAACGCATTTCGTCCCTCTTTTTGCATAGATAAAAAGAAAGGGAGCAAATCTCCTAGCTTGATTTGCTCCCTTTCCATCCCTAAATTATTTCAATTGAATCGCTCCCGATTTTGTTTGGGCTTTAACGTCTACTTGTACAGATGATTTTTCAGATCGACTTGATTTACGGTGCTCCCTATTGATCCTCAATCCACTCTTAGGTGCTTTAATGCTTCCACTTTTAGACTTTAAATCAAAAGTGCAGTCCTTATCGTCAAGCATTTTAATTTGGATAGCTCCACTTTCACTTTTCCACTTTGATGGAGCTTCAATTTTGTCAAACGAGGTATTGATTTCTCCTGATTTTGTTTCAAAACGTCCACTTCCTGTCAATTTTTGTCCTGAGAGCGCTCCACTTTGAGTTTCTACAGATGCGTTCTTTAAGTTCATTTTTGACAAATCAACAGCTCCACTTTCTGTCTTTACCACCAATTTTTTCGAATAATTCTTAGGAATTTCAATCACAACTTTAACATTTGATGGAAATATTTTTTGCCATACTATTCTGGAATCCCTTCCTTGCTTAAATCGAAGTGTTCGCTTTGTTTTTTCGACTACATTCTGATAAGAATAGTTGGCTTGTGTAACTACTTTGATATCATCTGAATTGCCTTCTCTAACCTTTACTTCAGCACTCTCCATATCAATAACTAAATCCTTGTTGCTCGTGTAATTCGCTTCAATCGCGGTTTTTTCTTGGGTAAATACGTAAGCCGCTCCAAAGTATAATGCTGCAAGCACGAGCAAACTACTTACAATCCCGATTATCCATTTTTTCATCTATTTTCCTCCGTCACTGCTTTTAATCCTGTTGAATATATCAACAAATGTGTATCTATTAACTGTTCAAATTCAAGCTGATCTTCTGTTGAATTTAATAGATCTGCTAACCCATGAATGAGGTACCTTGCAATTAATTTCGCCTGGGATTTTTCTAAATGCGTTAGCCTCTCTTTTCTTTTACCTGTCATAAAAATGTCCTGCGTCACTTCATAGGTCAATTGCTCCAATTCTTGTTCAGCCGATGCAAACTGGCTTCCTTCACTATAATTGAATAGTAAATTCATTTCATCCCGTTTTAATTTAAAAAATTGGATAAGTTCTGCTTCAATTTGAGAATAATACTTTGGCGTTCTTCCACTCTCAGCCTCACGCTGTTCATATTTTTTCTTCATTTTCTCAAGTTCAGCTTGATAAATTTCATAAGAAGGTCGTACAATCTCCTCAAACAAAGCTTCTTTATTTTTGTAATAGCGGTATAGATTTCCACTACTCATTTCTGCTTGTATCGCAATTTTTCGGATCGATGACTTGGCATATCCCTCCTTTTTAAATGTTTTTCGCGCCGCTTCTATGATCTTTTTTCGTACATCTTCTTTTAAAATTTGCAAAAGTAATCACCTGTTCATTTTTGTTTTATTATAATCTTCTCTTTACTTATTGTCAATAAATAAAAAACTGAGACATGCAAGAAGCATATCTCAGTTTTTAGCCTAATGAAATTCAGCGAAGTCCCGCCGCTCGTTTTACAAATATTTACGTTGTGATTTCTTCGGCCTTACGTATAAGCCCAACTTTTCCTGTTCTTTTGTGAGCGATATATAAAGCGAAACTATCATCAGTAAAATCACGATGGAAAACGGAAAAGCGACAATTATCGCAGCATTTTGCAAGCCTTGCAATCCACCAGCAAATAGCAATGTGCTCGCAATGCCTGCTTGGAGAATCCCCCAGACGATCTTGATTTGGAAACTCGGGTTCATTACTCCATTCGTCGTTTGAATTCCTAGAACAAATGTTGCTGAATCTGCCGACGTCACGAAGAATACTGCAATTAAAATGATCGCCACAACAGATAGCAATGTGCTCCATGGCAATTCATTAAAGGCGCCAAAAAGAACTTGTTCTGTTGGTAAATTTTTCAGTGCCGAATTTGCCGTTTCCTGTACATCAATTGCCGTCCCGCCAAAAACAGCAAACCAAAGCGTGCTCACAATCGTCGGGAGAACGATAACACCCATTAAAAATTCGCGGATCGTCCGTCCTTTTGAAATTCGTGCGATGAAAAAACCAACAAATGGTGACCAGGACATCCACCAAGCCCAGTAAAAGATGGTCCAACTATTTATCCATTCACGACCAGCTGCATCTCCTGGCGTGGTTCGAAAACTCATTTGAATAAAATTTTGTAAGTAAGCACCGAAACCATTTGTAAATTCATTCATAATTTTTACAGTTGGCCCTAAAAACAAAGTGAGGACAAGTAAAATAGCTGCAATGTATAAATTGACATTACTCAAAAGTTGAATGCCTTTATTTAATCCAGTTGAAGCAGAAATCATAAATAAAATGGTTACGATAATAATGATGATCATTTGAACGGTGAAATTAACTGGAACACCTGCTAGATAAGCAAGTCCCCCATTAATTTGCTGTGCTCCTAGACCGAGAGTTGTAGCTACACCAATAACTGTCGCAAAAACAGCAATGATATCGACCACATGCGCAAGCCAGCCATGAGATTGTTTACCTAATACCGGGTAAAGCGTCGCACTGATTAAACCAGGCGCTTTTTTTCTAAATTTAAAATACGCAAGCGCGAGCGCTACAACCGCATAAATCGCCCACGCAGAAATACCCCAGTGGAAAAAGGTATAGCGCAGAGATTGTGTTAGCGCGGTTTGAGTTCCAGTATCTCCTCCTGGTGCGTTTATCGCAAAGTGTGAAAGTGGTTCTGCAGCTCCCCAGAATACAAGACCAATCCCCATTCCAGCACTGAACAACATCGCAAACCATGAGCGATTACTATATTCTGGTACATCATCTGGTTGTCCTAAACGAATTGCACCTATTGGACTTAAAATAAGGAAAATACAAAAGGCTACGATCACAACAACAACCAGTAAATAATACCAGCCAAATGTCGAGGTTAAAAAGCTTTGAATATTGGCGGTAATTTTTTCAAATCCTTTTGGGAAAACGGTTCCCAGTAAAACTGCAGATAGTACTAGAAAAAAGGAAACCCAAAAAACTACTCCTGTCTTCTTCATAAGCAACTCCTTTATTTTTCTTTTCCCTATAACTTTTCAAACAAAAAAGGTGTTGACTTTTCATGACTAAATCTTAGTATTTTTTTCTTTTTTGTGTAATTGCGCTCTGCTGTCCCATTGCGCGCCCCCTTCCCAAATACACTCTGTTTTTCTATCAGTCACTCCAGTACAAGGGAATTAATAATTCTATTTTATCATAACATAGATTTCACCTCACGTCTGACCAATTTTTTCGCAAGAAACGCGGAAGAGACTTCAAACATTTGATAGGCGAAAACCATCTATGTTCCTACTTGTAACGCAAAACTGCCTACGCGCTTTTTGCGCGTAGGCAGTTCATTTTCTTATTTATTCTTTTCTAACCAATTATGCAATCGATTCAAAACTTTTTCGCGTCCGAGTACTTCGATCGCAAGCGGAAGTTCTGGTCCGTGCATTTCTCCTGTCGTTACAATCCGAATTGGCATGAACAAACCTTTTCCTTTCACACCCGTTTCTTTTTGCACTCGTTTAATCGCTGCTTTCACTTCGTCTGCTTCAAATGGTTCCAGTGTTTCTGCTTCTTTCGCAAAAGCTTCAATCACTGTCGGCACCGTTTCAGCGGCAAGAACTTCTTTTTCTTCATCATCAAATGTCATCTCACTTGCATCCGCAAAGAACATTTCCGACAAACCAACAATTTCCGCGCCATAACTCATTTGTTCGTGGTAAAGTGACACAAGTTTATGCACCCAATCGCGTTCTTCATTAGTCATCTCTTTCGAAACAACACCTGCTTCTTGAAGATGCGGTAAAGCTAGCTCCACTACATCGTTTAATGGTAGTTTCTTCACATATTGATTATTTACCCAAGTCAACTTTTGCTTATCAAACAGCGCAGGTGATTTCGATAAACGTTTTGGATCGAAAATCTTGATGAGCTCTTCTTTAGAAAAGATTTCTTCTTCCCCTTCTGGAGACCAGCCCAGCATGGCAATGAAGTTAAATAACGCTTCCGGCAAATAGCCTAAGTCGCGATACTGCTCGATAAATTGGATAATCGAACCATCACGCTTACTTAATTTACGGCGACTTTCATTGACAATCAACGTCATATGCCCAAAAGTTGGCGGTTCCCATCCAAATGCATTATAAATCATAATTTGTTTCGGTGTATTTGAAATGTGGTCATCACCACGCAATATATGTGTCATTTCCATCAAATGGTCATCCACTGCTACCGCAAAATTATAAGTTGGCATGCCATCTTTTTTCGCGATAACAAAATCGCCAATCCCATTTGTATCAAAGGAGACTTCTTCTTTCACCATGTCGTTAAAAGTGATCGTTTCATTTTCTGGAACAAGAAAACGAATACTCGGCTTCAAACCTTGCGCTTCTTTTTCCGCACGTTCTGCTTCTGTCAAATGACGACATTTCCCGCTATAACGAGGCATTTCACCCCGTGCTTTTTGCGCTTCACGTTCTGCTTCTAGTTCTTCTTCCGTACAATAACATTTATAAGCTTTTCCTTCATCCAAAAGTTGTTCAATTAACGGGTCATAAATATGCGTTCTTTCTGATTGACGGTACGGACCAAAATTCCCTGGTTTATCGACGCCTTCATCCCAGTCAATTCCAAGCCACTTCAAATTCCGCATTTGGCTTTCTTCGCCGCCTTCAACGTTTCGTTTTGCATCAGTATCTTCAATCCGAATGACAAAATCTCCACCATTATGACGTGCAAATAAATAATTGAAAAGAGCGGTACGCGCATTCCCAATATGCAAATAACCGGTTGGACTAGGCGCATAACGCACTCGTACTTTTTTATTGTCTGACAAAATCCTTCACTCCTCATTTTTATTTTTCAAGCAAAACAACTGCTAAACTTATGATCCCTTCTCCCCGGCCAGCAAACCCGAGTTTTTCAGAAGTCGTCGCCTTCACATTCACTTGGTCAATCTCTGCATCCAGCAATTCAGCAATCCGGTTTCGCATCGCATCAATGTATGGCGCCATTTTAGGTTGCTCCGCTATAATCGTGCAGTCTAGATTGGAAAGCAAGTAACCTTCTTCTTTCACCTCTCGAAAGACTTCGCGAAGCAATTCAGCAGAATCAGCATCTTTATAAGCCGCATCTGTATCAGGAAAAAAGTGGCCAATATCTCGCTTCGCAACCGCGCCAATAACGGCATCTGTTATCGCATGAAGCAATACATCCGCATCGCTATGACCAAGTAGTCCTTTTTCATGCGGAATCTCAATACCGCCAATTACCAGCTTTCTTCCCTCGACCAGTTGATGCACATCATAACCTTGCCCAATTCGAATCAACGCTAATTCCCCTCTCGTTCTCCTAAAATCGCCCGTGCTAACGGCAGATCTTCAGGTGTCGTTATTTTAATATTGTAGTAGCTTCCTTCAACTATTTGGATGGGTACACCGAGGCGTTCGACAAGGCTCGCCTCATCTGTCCCTAGAAAATCATCAATCGCAGCTTGTGCGTGAGCCTTTTTTTAATGTTTCTTGCTTAAACGCTTGTGGGGTTTGGACTTGCCAAAGCTTTTCCCGATCAAGGGTTTCTTGCACAATCCCTTGTTCTACTCGCTTCACAGTATCTTTTACTTTCACAGCACAAATCGCAGCTCCTCCACAGCTAGCCGTCTCACATAAGCGATCGATCATATCTAGCGAAACAAATGGACGTGCTCCGTCGTGTACAAGAACAAGCTCAGCTGTTCCACACTTGGCAAGACCATTTTTAACACTATACTGTCGCTCAGCTCCGCCAGAAACCAGCTCAATTCGCGCAAGTTCAGATGCGGGAAGTACCATTTTTTCTAGAAAACGCTCTACAATATGCTTTTCATCCGCCTGGCAAACAACAATTACATGTTTGCAGCGAGAATCGGCAAGAAAAGGCTTAAGCGCATGAACAAAAATCGGTTCACTAGCTAGCTCAAGCCACATTTTATTTTGATTTGTGTTCATGCGCTTTCCTTGCCCAGCAGCAAGAAAAATTAGTTCATAGTCCATTTCTTTAGCTCCTGAATCCTGTTTTAATTCGGTTTCGCGAAAATCATTCTTCCAGCAGAAGTTTGAAGTACACTCGTAACCACCACATCAATCGCTTCATTAATGAAGCGATGTCCGTCTTCAACGACAATCATCGTCCCATCGTCTAAATAAGCAACGCCTTGATTGTGTTCCTTACCGTCTTTCACGACAAGAACGTTCATTGATTCTCCCGGCAAAACAACAGGTTTCACGGCATTAGCCAGATCATTGATATTTAACACAGGAACATTTTGAAACTCACAAACTTTATTCAAGTTGTAGTCGTTCGTAACAACCGTTCCATTCATATTCTTGGCTAATTTTACCAGCTTCGCATCTACTTCAGAAATATCTTCGAAATCACCTTCATACATTTCAACTCGAATATTTTCCTCTTTTTGAATACGATTTAAAATATCAAGCCCTCTTCGCCCACGCGTTCTTTTAAGCGTGTCCGATGAATCCGCGATATGCTGCAGTTCGGCTAGCACAAAGAGCGGGATGACAATCGTTCCATTTAAAAAACCGGTCATCAGAATATCCGCGATTCTCCCGTCAATTATAACACTCGTATCGAGAATTTTATAGTCCTCTGTAGCAGATTGATTGGCATTAGCTTGGCCAGCAACTAGTTTTTTACGTGCATTTTTCCCAGCAAATAATGTCCCGAGTTCATTTCTGCGACTCACGCCAACTCGAAAACCCAGATAACTAAGTAAAAGTGTTAAAACAACTGGAACAACAGAATCTACAATCGGAATCTTCGTTTGGCTAAATGCGTTTCCAGCAAAAAATGCAATGACTAGCCCAATAATCAGACCTAGCCCCCCGTATGCAATTGTTGCACCAGAAATACGTGTTAATCGTTCCTCAAGCCAATTAAGCGCGGATTCTATATATTTCACCGCCCAAAAAGTAATAAGATAAAATATAAGTGCACCAACTAGAGCATTGGAATAAGGATTGTTTAGCCATAACTGATGGCCAATTCCGATTTTCTCATAGACACCCGGCAATATAAAAACACCCGATGTTCCTCCGAGCAAAATAAAACACACTCGAATAATCCATTTTAGCATCTTCACGCCTCCTTTCATTTTCATTGTAAAAAACGTAACATGTTTCCTACCCATTTTACACTAAATCTCAGATGAACAGCAACCATTCTCTTTGCAAAAAAGAAGCAGAATAAGATCTGCTTCTAATCATTTCGGAAGAGCTTGCTGCAAAGCTTCGGCAATCGTTGCCACACGGACAATTTCAACGGATTTTGGAATTTTAAATTCACCGCCGTTATTTGTCGGAATAAAGATTCGCTTAAAGCCTAGTTTGCTCGCTTCTTTTACGCGTTCTTCAATCCGAGCTACACTTCTTACTTCTCCTGTAAGCCCGAGTTCACCAATAAAACAATCCGTGCTTTTCGTTGGGCGATCATGGTAGCTTGATGCGACACTTACCGCAATCGCTAAATCGACTGCTGGCTCATCGAGACGAACACCGCCCGCCGCTTTTAAATAAGCATCTTGATTTTGCAGAAGCAAACCCACACGTTTCTCGAGCACCGCCATAATAAGAGAAACTTTGTTATAATCAAGCCCTGTTGCCATCCGTTTCGCATTTCCGAACATCGTTGGAGAAACAAGCGCCTGAATTTCCACAAGGACAGGACGCGTTCCCTCCATAGACGCTACAACCGTTGAGCCGGAAGCATTATCCAAGCGCTCTTCAAGGAATACTTCAGACGGATTAGCCACTTCCACTAAACCGACATCTCTCATTTCAAAAATCCCGATTTCATTGGTTGAACCAAAGCGGTTTTTAACCGCACGCAAAATACGGTAAGCATGATGACGTTCACCTTCAAAATAAAGTACCGTATCCACCATATGCTCAAGCAAACGCGGTCCAGCGATCGCTCCTTCTTTCGTTACGTGACCAACGATAAACACTGTAATATTTTGCATTTTCGCAATTCGCATCAGTGCTGCTGTTGACTCTCGTACTTGCGAGACACTCCCCGCTGCACTTGTCACATCTGGATGGTAAACCGTTTGAATCGAATCAATAATCACGAAATCTGGCTTAATAAAATCAATCGTCGCTTGGATGGCTTCAAGATTCGTTTCCGCATATAAATACAAATTGTCACCAGAAACCTGGAGACGCTCCGCACGAAGTTTCGTTTGTTTAACCGATTCTTCCCCAGAAATATATAGCACTTTTTTATCCGCTAGCGTAAGCTCCGCAGAAACTTGAAGGAGTAAAGTTGATTTCCCGATCCCAGGATCCCCGCCGACAAGTACCATAGAGCCTTCGACAACACCACCACCGAGCACTCGGTTCAGTTCGGGCATCTTCGTTTGCACACGTTTTTCAGACTCACTCATCACATCCGTGATTCGCATAGCTTTCGAAGGCTCACCTGTATGTTGAAAAGAGCTACGCGAAGCCTTTTTAGAAGGTTCGAGTGCCTCTACCATTTGATTCCACTCGCCACAATTCGGACATTTACCCATCCATTTAGGCGATTCATAACCGCAGGAACTGCAGACAAATTTTGTGGTTCGTTTTGCTTTTGCCATGTGTCATCCCCCATTCTTGCTTATTGTACCACAGAATGTTTGTTCGTGGTTTAGTTTTTGCCAAACTTCTATTTTAACAAGAAAAAACAGCTAGAAATGGCATTTTGAGCCAGGCCTTGCTTTTTCAATCGAATACAAAAATGGCAGACTTTTCGTCTGCCATTTTCTAAAACCTATTCATTAAAAGTTTTTTTCGCTAGCGCAAAAGCAGACCACGCTTTCGGCCACCCCGTATAAAAAGCTAAATGCGTAATCAATTCTACGATTTCTGTTTTTGTCACACCATTTTGTCTAGCTATCTTAAAATGCGCTTCCAACTGTGGCACACCTTGTGTAAGCAAGCTTGCACAAGTAATTAAACTTCTATCACGTGCTGAAAGCTCTGCCTCCCGAGACCAAACTTCACCAAACAAAACATCATCATTAAGCGCTGCAAATTGCGGCGCAAACTCACCCAGTTGTTCACGCCCCGCCGTTTGTTTTTCCACAAAAAGCCCCTCTTTCGTTTTAAAGTTTATCGTATATCTCATCCGAAACCGGTTCAAGCCATTCGGGTGTTCCAGACGTAATCGCGATATGCTCAAACCAGCTATCACGAGTAGCCCCGTGCCAGTGCTTGACACCATCATGTGTGACAACAACGTCCCCAACCTGCAAAAATTGCGCTTCTTTTCCCTCTTCCTGGTACCAGCCTTCACCGCCCGTTACAAGCAAAAGTTGAAAGCCATCGCGATGAATATGCCAGTTATTGCGGCAACCTGGCTCGAAAGTAACATTTCCAACACCCACATTCACTGCTGGATCAGCCACAAGAGTCTTTAAATAACTTTGCCCAACAAAATACTGTGCAAAAGCTTCATTTTTCTCACCTACAGGGAAGATAACCCCATTTTTCACCTGTTCAAACTTCGCCATAAATGCATTCCCCCATTCTACTTTGCTATTCGAACAAAATTCACAGCCATAAAAAAACTGCAACAAAACTTTTCTAAGTTCATGTTACAGCCAACAAATTTATTTGTCTAATACTTCTTAACTAGCCCATCTATGCCTCAAAAGCATCCTTGAAATATTGCAGCAAAACTGCAACCAATGGCGAATGCTCCCGGTGTTTCTTCCAGACAAGTACACATTTTGTTTTCACTTCTGGTACGAGTGGTAAAAATTTCAAACGATCTAAATTCCAAGCTGACAACGCACCTTCAATACCAATTGCCGATCCAACATGATTTTCAACCAGTGGAATTACATTAAAAATCAAATTAAATGTCCCCACAATCTGAAATGATACCCCGCTTTCTTTCGCCCAAGATCCAATCATAGCCGCTACTTCCGTACGCGATGAACTGAGCAAAGGTATCCTAGCTAAATCTGCAATTTCGATCTCATCTTGAACCGCTAGAAACGACTCTTTCGAAACAAGCAATCCCCAACGTTCTTCATGCGGGAGAACTAATTTCTCAAACTGTTTCGTATCCACTGGTTCGATAAGCACTGCCAAATCAAGCAAACCTTTCTCTAGTCTTTCAACAATCATATCACTCGTTCCGCTAAAAATTGTAAACGTTACCTGCGGATATTCATTCACAAGCTCTTCAAGCATCATCGCAACTGTATCCGAGTTATCCGCCTCAACACAGCCGATCGAAACATGCCCGCTAAAAAGCGCTTTTTTCTGATCTTGAAACTCCTGTTCAGTCCGCTCCGTAAGCTCCAAAATTTCCTCCGCACGGCTTTTCAGAAGCAGTCCTGCTTCCGTTAAAACAAGTTCTTTATTTTGCCGAACGAATAGTTCTGTCCCAAGGCTCGACTCAAATTCCTTTAACTGCCGACTGAGCGTTGGCTGTGTAATACGAAGAGCTCTGGCTGCTCTTGACACATTTCGCTCCTCTGCTACTGTCAAAAAATAACGCAACAATCTGATCTCCAATTTCTACTCATCCTTCCGGTCTTTACAAGCAGCAAGCATTAAAATGGCGACAAGTAACAGTGGCGCTTCACCATCTTTTTTCTTCCATCCACCTCATTTGTATAGTCTCTTGATGCCCTTAGATCATCTACTTGTTAAATTATTTTCTACAAAGCAAGTCTATCATATTTATTTGTGACAATTGAAGTTAAAAAAGGAACACTAAATTACTTTAAAGAAACCAAATAAAAAACCCACTCCCTATATTCGGGAGCAGGTTCAAAAATGTAGTATTAACGTTTCGAGAACTGAGGTGCACGACGAGCTGCTTTAAGACCGTATTTCTTACGTTCCTTCATACGAGAATCACGAGTAAGAAGACCAGCTGATTTAAGAGCTGAACGGTATTCAGGTGCTACTTGAAGAAGTGCACGTGCCACGCCATGACGGATTGCACCAGCTTGACCAGTGTATCCACCACCGTGTACGTTTACTAGTACATCGTAGCTTCCTAAAGTTTCTGTTGCAACTAGTGGTTGCTTGATTACTTCGCGTAATGCTGCAAATGGGATATAATCTTCCCAGTCACGATTATTGATAACAACTTTGCCGTCGCCCGGTACTAAACGTACACGTGCTACTGAGCTTTTACGACGACCAGTTCCGTAATATTGTACTTCTGCCACTATTATTTCCCTCCTTTAATATTAACCGCGTAGTTCGTATGCTTCTGGTTTTTGTGCTGCATGTTCATGCACATCACCTGCATATACGTGTAATTTTTTGAATTGTTGACGTCCTAGAGAAGTTTTTGGAAGCATTCCTTTTACAGAAAGCTCGATTAGTTTCTCAGGATAGTTCGCACGCATTTCGCCTGCTGTACGAGATTTCAATCCGCCTGGATATTGCGAGTGACGGTAATAAATTTTATCCGTTGCTTTTTTACCAGTAAGACCTACCTTACCTGCATTAATTACAATTACAAAATCTCCAGTATCAACGTGTGGAGTAAATTGCGGTTTATTTTTGCCACGAAGAATAGATGCTACTTCGCTCGACAAACGACCTAGAGAAACATCAGTAGCGTCGATCACGTACCATTTACGTTCTACTTCGCCTTGTTTCGCCATATAAGTTGTACGCATGAGTTACCCTCCTAATAAATTAAAAATTGCGCCCGGAACCGTTCCTTGTTCCGAAACATCTTTATCTTACTTCTATTGTTTTTTCAACACAACAACCTTCCGGGGCTTATTGTGGGGTAAACAATACCATAGTCCATAATACAATTTCTGCCTTTAAAAGTCAATGAATTTCAGGAAAAAAGTCGGATGGGGAAACAAATTAAACTCCGCTTTCGCAGTACGCTATTTTCCGAATTCATCATAAAATACGTTCATCAAATATAAACCTTCCGGAGGTGCCGTTTTGCTTCGCAGCGCTTCTCTATTTTTAGCATCCAATGCTTTTTTTAAATCAATTAGCGAAAGCTTCCCCTGCCCCACATCCATAAGCGCTCCCGTTAGAATCCGCACCATGTTATACAAAAAGCCATCGCCACGATAAGTAATCGCAAAAAGTTCGTCATTCACTTGTTTCATTTCAATCTGATAAAGCGTTCGAACCTTATTCTCCATCTCCGTTCTCGCGCTACAAAATGTTGTGAAATCATGTTCCCCAAGCAGAATCGTGACCGCCTCTTCCATCTTCTGAAGATCGATCGAATAAGGAAAATGCCAAGCAAAGTGGCGCATAAACGGATCAAAAAGTCTTCCACGCTGAATCAGGTAACGATATTCTTTCCCAGTCGTATCAAAGCGAGCATGAAAATCCGAGTCCACGGCTTTAACCGACCGAAAACTGATATCCCGAGGCGTTCTCGTCTCAAGTGCCATTCGAAAAGAATCCCCAGGAATCTCAAGCGGAGAATCGAAATGAATAACCTGTCCTTTTGCGTGTACCCCAGCATCAGTCCGTCCTGAAGCCGTTACTCGAATAAATTCTCCTTTATGCATTTTTTGAAGAGCCTGTTCAATTTCGCTTTGCACTGTCCGCTTTTCTGGTTGAACTTGATAGCCAAAAAAGCCGCTTCCATCATAAGCGATAATCGCCTTATAGCGTGTCATGAATTGTTTTTCCTCCTAATTTCTAAAGAACCATAAAAGTACCGTTAAAATAACCAATGATACTAGTAAAAACGTATCTCGCCAGCGCCATTTTAACAATCTAAATTTTGTTCGTCCCTGGCCACCTCGATAGCCTCTCGCCTCCATCGCAATCGCCAAATCTTCCGCACGCTTAAACGCACTAATGAAAAGTGGAATCAAAAGTGGAACAATCGCCTTGATTCGTTCCGTAATTTTCCCACTTGTAAAGTCCACGCCGCGCGCCTTTTGTGCCTTCAAAATCTTCTCCGTTTCATCCATTAGTGTCGGAATGAACCGAAGTGAAATGCTCAGCATTAACGCCAGTTCATGAACTGGCAAGCGTAAAACGCGAAAAGGCATTAGAATCTTCTCCAGTCCATCTGTCAGCTCAATCGGGCTTGTTGTGAGCGTTAGTAACGTCGTCATGAAAACAATCAATACAAAGCGGCAAAAGATTTTAATACCGTTCAATAGTCCGAGTGTCGTAACTTTGATCGGGCCAAGCGCGAGCAAAGTATCTCCACCTTGTGTGAAAAAAAACTTGCAATAATAACGTAAGTAAAATCAAAATCATAATGGGCTGCAGTCCCTTTACAAAAAACATAAAAGGAACCTTTGAACTAAAAACTAAATAAAGCACATAGGCAAATAAAAATAAGTAAGTTAGCCAGTTGTTGGCCATAAAGACAATGACAATAAAGTACATCACCGCCGTGATCTTAGCCCGCGGATCAATACTATGAAGCCAAGAATTTCCTGGGATATAACGTCCCAAAATCATTTTATCCATCATAGTGGATTCCTGCCTTCAGGTAAAAACCGCATCATTTCTTCCAAAAGCTCATCCATGTTTAGGCAAACTTTAGAAAAAGAAACCGAAAATTTCTTTTCAAAGTCTCGTTGAAAACGAACAACCTCAGGAACAAGCAGTCCAAGTTCAGATAAGCGTTCAGACTCCTGGAAAATTTCACGAGGTGTGCCAATCTGGTCCACTGTTCCCTCTTTCATCAACACGATTTTTTCAGCATACTGAGCGGCATCCTCCATGCTGTGAGTCACAAGCACAGTAGTCAAATTTTTTCGTTCATGAAGCGCGTAAAACATTTCCATGATTTCTCTTCGACCACTTGGATCTAATCCTGCTGTGGGTTCATCCAAAACTAAAACTTCTGGTTCCATCGCAAGCACGCCTGCAATCGCAACGCGGCGCATCTGTCCTCCTGAAAGTTCAAATGGCGAGCGTTCCAAGATATCTTCTGTAAGTCCAACCTCGTGAATGACTTCCCGGGCACGCTTTTCCGCTTCTTCTAGCGGGACACCGAAATTTAACGGGCCAAAACAAATATCTTTTTGTACCGTTTCTTCAAATAACTGCGCTTCTGGAAACTGAAAGACAATCCCCACTTTCTTGCGAATGTTTTTCAATTTTTTCTGCTTTTCACCAGCTAAAATTTCCCGGTTGAATATTGTGATTTTCCCTTCTGTCGGGAGCAGGAGCGCATTCAAATGTTGCAAAAGCGTTGATTTTCCAGATCCAGTGTGCCCAACGATCGCGGTATAACTCCCATCTTCAAACGAAACGGTAACATCTTCTAAAGCCCGTTTTTCAAAAGGACTATTCTTTTGATAACAAAAACCTAATTGTTCGAGTTTAATCGCCATAATAATTCAAGCAATGCTCCTTCCGAAAGAATCGGCTCATCAATTTGAATGCCGCGTTCCGAGAGTTTTTCTTCCAGTTCAACGATAAACGGAACGCCAAGACCGATTCGCTTCATCTCTTCAGGTGCTTCAAAAATTTCCTGCGGCGTTCCTTCTTTGAATCTTTTTCCTTCATTCATCACAATTACACGATCCGCATAAAGTACTTCATCAAGGTCATGCGTAATTGAAATAACAGTAATTTCTTCGCGCTCGCGCAAATTTCGTATCGTTGCCATTACTTCTGCTCGTCCACGCGGATCTAGCATCGAAGTCGCCTCATCCAAAATAATCACATCAGGCTGGAGGGCAAGCACACCCGCAATCGCAACACGTTGTTTTTGACCGCCAGAAAGTCTTGCTGGTTCATGCAGGGCATAATCCGTCATCCCGACTTCACGAAGTGCCTCTTCCACTCGCTTGACCATTTCTTCATGTGGTACCCCATGATTTTCCAATCCAAAAGCTACATCGTCTTGGACCGTTGCGCCCACAAATTGATTATCTGGATTTTGGAAAACCATTCCCACTTGTTTGCGAATTTCCCATATCGTCGTTTCACTTAACGCAAAGTGACCAATCTTGATTAAGCCGCTTTCAGGGAAGAGTAACCCGTTAAGTAGCTTAGCAAGTGTTGATTTCCCCGAACCGTTATGGCCGACAAGCGCAAGCCATTCGCCTTTTTTTACAGAGAAAGTCACATCTTCTACCGCAAAATTATCTTCTTCTTCATATTTATAAAAAACGTGCTCTAAACGCACAAAATCTTCTGACAAGCCTCGCACCCCATTTCAAATGGTTAACACCTATTTATTATAGTATAAAGCCAATTCTTAAGCAAAGCTTGTTTTTTTCTTTTGAAAGCGGGAAAATAAAGGGAGATGAGGAGTGATTTTATGTGGCTTGAATTTTTATTACGCTTAACTGTCGCAGGAATTTTAGGAGGTATCATCGGGCTCGATCGTGAACTTCGAGCAAAAGAAGCCGGCTTTAGGACGCATTTTCTAGTTTCGCTCGGCAGCGCTCTAATCATGATTGTTTCTCAATATGGCTTTTTCGGCGTAACTGGTCATGCTAACGTTTCATTTGACCCCAGCCGTGTAGCGGCTCAAGTCGTTAGCGGAATTGGTTTTATCGGTGCCGGAACTATTATTATTCAAAAGCAATTTGTTCGTGGTTTAACCACCGCTGCTGGCCTCTGGGCAACTTCTGGCATTGGACTTGCCACTGGAGCTGGTCTATATACACTTGGCGTCGGTGCAACGGTACTTACATTAATTGGACTTGAGGCACTAAGTTTCTTTAGTAAATCTGTTGGATTTCACACTGTTCTCTTAATCTATTCAACGAACGATAAAAGTAACTTGGCTGCTATTACGAATTATCTGCATGAGCACGACTACTTGATCTCTACATATGAGACAAAACGCGAGCCTTTCGGTGATGTTGATGCTTATCAAGTAACCATGCAAATTAAGTCAAAATCCATTCAAGAAGAAAGAGAAATCTTTCAATATATCCAAAATTTGCCCCATGTGACAATCGAACGAATGGAATGAAAAGCAAATAGCCACTAGGATTAATTAAAATTATCCTAGTGGCTATTTACATAAAAAAACTCAAAGCACATACACACTTTGAGCGAATCGAAAACAAAAAAAGCCTGCGCTCCCCGCGAGATACTCGCAGGGAACACACAGAGCTAGACAAGACAAAGAATGGTGCTTTCGCTTATCATCACACTCTACTTGCTTTAAAGTTCATTATTAAACTAGTTCAATGATAACCATTGGCGCTCCGTCACCACGACGAGGGCCTTTTTTATAGATACGAGTGTATCCACCTTGACGTTCTGCATAACGTGGTGCAACATCGTCAAATAGTTTTTGAAGTGCATAAACAGCTTGGTTTTTCTTACCGCCGTCTTTTGCATCAACTTGTTTAACACTAGCTACTTCATGACGAATGAATGCCGCAGCCTGACGACGAGCGTGCAAGTCACCTTTTTTACCAGAAGTAATAAGACGATCTACAACTTTACGAACTTCTTTAGCACGTGTTTCAGTTGTTTCGATACGTTCATGAATGATTAAATCCGTTGCAAGATCACGAAGCAATGCTTTACGTTGTGCACTTGTACGGCCTAATTTTCTGTAACCCATGGAATTCCCTCCTTACATTTCTAATCAGTTTTCGTTGCGAAGACCTAAGCCAAGATCAGCCAGTTTCACTTTTACTTCTTCTAAAGATTTACGACCCAAGTTACGAACTTTCATCATATCATCTTCAGATTTGTCAGCGAGTTCTTGAACTGTATTGATTCCAGCACGTTTTAGACAGTTATAAGAACGAACCGATAAGTCAAGTTCTTCAATTGTCATTTCAAGTACTTTTTCTTTATGGCTTTCTTCTTTTTCAATCATGATCTCAGCTTTTTGCGCTTCATCTGTTAAGTTAACGAAAATGCTCAAGTGCTCAGAAAGAATTTTTGCGCCAAGTGACACAGCTTCTTCTGGACTGATACTTCCGTCAGTTAGAACATCAAAAGTCAGCTTATCATAATTTGTAGATTGACCAACACGTGTATTCTCAACTTGGTAGTTCACACGAATTACCGGCGAGAAAATTGAATCTATCGGAAGGACACCGATAGGCATGCTTTCACGTTTGTTTTGATCAGCCGGCGTATAACCGCGGCCACGAGCAGCGTTAAGGCGAACATGAAATTTCGCGTTGTCGCTCAACGTTGCAATGTGAAGATCTGGATTCAAAATTTCGACATCACTATCATAATTAATATCTCCAGCTGTTACAACACCAGGTCCTTGTATATCAATCTCTAATGTTTTTTCTTCATCAGAGTAAACTTTAAGTGCCAGTTTTTTGATATTCAAAATTATGGTTGTCACATCTTCAACTACACCTTCAATTACAGAAAACTCATGTAAAGCTCCATCAATTTGAATGGACGTTACAGCAGCGCCTGGAAGTGAAGATAATAGAATACGACGTAAGGAGTTACCCAAAGTTGTACCATATCCACGCTCAAGTGGTTCTACAACAAACTTTCCATATTTGGCATCATCGCTGATCTCAATCGTCTCGATTTTTGGCTTTTCAATTTCGATCATTCAAATATACCCTCCTTCAAAACGTCTTATTTCAGAAACCTAGTCGAACCTCAATTGTGCTTCAAAATATCGCTGTTTTAAAAGTTGCGCACAAAGACGACTACTTATACACGACGACGTTTTGGAGGACGACATCCATTGTGAGGAACTGGAGTAACATCTTTAATTGCAGTAACTTCAAGACCTGCAGCTTGAAGAGCACGAATAGCTGCTTCACGACCTGCACCAGGACCTTTAACTGTTACTTCAAGAGATTTAAGACCATGTTCCATCGCTGCTTTTGCTGAAGTTTCTGCTGCCATTTGAGCTGCAAAAGGAGTAGATTTACGAGAACCTTTAAAGCCTAAAGCACCAGCACTAGACCACGATAAAGCATTACCATGTGTATCAGTAATCGTTACAATTGTATTATTAAATGTAGAACGAATGTGTGCAATACCATTTTCGATATTCTTTTTCACACGACGTTTACGAGTGTTTGTTTTACGTGCCATTCACTAATTACCTCCTTTACTATTCGTTTATTTCTTCTTACCTGCGACAGTCTTAGAAGGACCTTTACGAGTACGCGCATTATTTTTCGTATTTTGTCCGCGAACAGGAAGTCCACGACGGTGACGCATACCGCGGTAAGAACCGATTTCGATTAGACGTTTAATGTTTAAGTTCACTTCACGACGAAGATCCCCCTCAACTTTAATACGGTCTACGATTTCACGGATTTTACCTAATTCTTCTTCACTTAAATCTCTCGTACGAACATCTTCAGAAACGCCTGCTTCTTCCAAGACTTTAGCAGCTGTTGCTTTTCCGATACCGTAGATGTAAGTTAGTGAGATCACGATACGTTTTTCACGTGGAACATCCACACCTGCAATACGTGCCATCTAATCAAGCACCTCCTTATTTTCTATAATCAACCTTGTTTTTGTTTATGCTTAGGGTTTTCACAGATTACCATAACTTTACCTTTACGACGAATAACTTTACATTTTTCGCACATAGGTTTAACAGATGGTCTTACTTTCATTCCATATACCTCCTTGTTTACTAGAGAAAATGTCTCTATAAACCGATAACTACTAAGCTGGCGAACCAGACCGGTATATAAATTCAATTTCGGAGTGCAAATTATTTAAAACGATAAGTGATTCTTCCACGAGTCAGATCGTATGGGGAAAGTTCAACAGTTACTTTATCCCCTGGTAAAATACGGATGTAGTGCATACGAATTTTACCTGAAACAGTGGCAAGCACTTCATGCCCATTTTCGAGTTCAACTTTAAACATTGCGTTAGGCAAAGTTTCTTGTACTACGCCTTCAACTTCTATTACATCTTCTTTAGCCATATGTTCGCTACCTCCTTCTCGGTTACTAGACCACTTGGTTCCGATTTTATCAGTGTAAAAACTTGATTACATGAAAAAACGTGAAAAGAGATCTGCTTCTATCATTTCAAAAAGCCGACCTGCCTTTAGACAACCTGAAAAGTGAAATCCGTAATCCGGAAAACTTGAGTGCAAAGACTAAAGTTCGGTTTAGCAAATGTTTCGGATAATCCTCAAATGGTTCTCTCGTTCATCATGATTTGCAAAAATGCTTATATTCCACTGCCAATTATCCATTATACTACAAACCAACAGGATTTGCACGTTTAAATTCTCGGCAGTGTTCAAGCCTTTCTCCTTTAAAAAGAAGCAAGAATTTGATCTACATCAAGAAAAACTTTATTAATCTCTTGTTCGCCATTAATACTATGAAGTTTACCTGTTTTCGTGTAAAAATCAAGCAAAGGTTTCGTCTGTTTCAAATTCACATTTAATCGATTTTCAACGGTTTCCTTTTTATCGTCTTCACGTTGATAAAGTTCAGAACCATCGACGTCGCATTTTCCAGCTACTTTTGGCGGGTTATAGAGCTCATGATATGTTCTGCCACAAGTTGGACAGATCCAGCGTCCCGTAAGACGTTTCATAAGAGATTCTTTTGGTACATCAATATTGATGACCGCATCAAGTTCAGTCCCAAAGTCACTTAAAATACGTTCAAGCTCTTCAGCTTGAGCAACAGTTCTTGGAAAACCATCTAGGAGAAAACCATTTTTTGCATCATCTTGAGCTAGACGTTCGCGAACAATACCATTTGTCACTTCATCAGGAACTAAGTCACCTTTATCCATATAAGATTTAGCTTCAAGTCCTAGTTCAGTTTCATCTTTCATTGCTTGACGAAACATATCTCCTGTTGAGATGTGGGGAATATGATATTTTTCAACAATTTTCTCGGCTTGTGTACCTTTACCGGCACCAGGAAGGCCCATTAATACTAGTTTCAATTGATTCGCTCCTTGTACCCGCAAGGCAGACCTGCTAGGAAAACCATAGCAAGTGCCCGCGCGTTATTTGATGAATCCTCGATAATTCCGTTTAACCAGTTGCCCTTCCAATTGTTTCGTTGTATCAAGTGCTACCCCGATAACGATTAGAAGACTCGTGCCACCGATTGCGAGCGTTTGAGGTAATCCAAATGCTGTCGTTCCGATTGTCGGAATGATTGCAACTGCGGCAAGGAATAAGGCTCCGATGAAGGTTAAGCGATAAAGTACCGAAGTAAGATAAGCTTGTGTTTCCCTTCCCGGACGTTTACTTGGAATATATCCACCTTGCTTTTTCAAGTTATCTGCCACTTTTTCAGGGTTAACTTGGATAAAAGCGTAAAAATAAGTGAATGCGATGATCAGAGCTACATACAAGACCATGCCAATCGGTTTTGTATAATCAAATACGTTTTTGAGTACAGATACAACACCGTTACTACTATCAAAGAACGTCAAGATCGTTTGCGGTGTGATAATAAAAGCACTCGCAAAGATTACTGGAATAACCCCAGCAGAGTTCAATTTTAGTGGTAAGTGAGTAGCTTGCGCACCCGCTTGCTTATTTCCAGCTACACGTTTTGAATACTGGATCGGAATTTTACGTAGTGCTTGTTGGAAGTAAATAACTACAACAACAATTAGAAGCGCAGCAAGTGCAATTCCAGCAAGAACTAAGATGTGAAGGAAAAGTTGATCGCCAGCATCTTCAATTTGTTGAACGTAAACTTGACGAATTCCATCTGGAATACGAGCTACGATTCCCGCGAAAATGATAATGGAAATCCCGTTTCCGACACCTTTAACCGTAATTTGTTCACCAAGCCACATTAAAAACATTGTTCCTGTTGTAAGCACAATCGCAACTACGATGTACTGCGCTACAGAAGCGTTGAAGATAAGTGTGGACCCTGACAAACGGTTAAATCCGTAAGCCATACCGAAGGCTTCAATAAGTCCCAAACCAATTGTCAAATAACGCGTCAATTGATTGAGTTTTTTACGTCCCATTTCACCTTGTTTAGACCACTCAGTGAGTTTTGGAACAACATCCATTTGTAAAAGCTGTACAATGATGGATGCAGTGATGTAAGGCATAACCCCCATCGCAAGAACGGAGAAATTTTTAAGTGCCCCACCATTAAAGGTGTTTAAGAACCCAAAAATACCGCCTTCCATTGTTTGTTGCAATGCCGCTGCATTCACCCCAGGCACAGGTATGAATGTTCCAATACGGAAAATGATAAGCATCGCAAGAGTGAAGAAAATCTTATTCCGAATATCTTTGACACGGAAAAAGTTTACTAACGTTTGAAACATTAGATCACCTCAGCTTTTCCGCCGGCAGCTTCGATTGCTTCCTTAGCTGCTGCAGAAAACTTATTAGCTTTCACTGTAAGTTTCTTCTCAATAGATCCATTCGAAAGGATTTTAATACCAGATTTAGCATTGTTCACAACACCTGTTTCAATTAGAAGTTCAGGTGTTACTTCAGTGCCGTCTTCAAAACGGTTTAAAACATCTAAATTCACAATCGCGAATTCTTTACGGTTGATGTTTGTAAAACCGCGTTTAGGCAAACGACGGAAAAGTGGAAGTTGTCCACCTTCAAATCCTAAACGTACGCCACCGCCTGAACGAGCTTTTTGCCCTTTATGTCCACGGCCGGCAGTTTTTCCGTTACCAGAGCCTGTTCCACGACCAACACGATTGCGCTCTTTGCGCGAACCTTCTGCAGGTTTTAATTCGTGAAGTTTCATGTTCAAGCACCTCCTCCTATTTCTTCTTTATTTCATTAAATATACTAGCTTAAACTTCTTTTACGTCTAGAAGATGACTAACTTTGTTAATCATCCCACGAATTGCAGGATTATCTTCTTTAACGACAACGGAATGTGTCTTGCGAAGGCCTAGTGCCTTTACAGTTTCACGTTGATCTCCGGGACGACCGATTAAGCTACGTTTTAGAGTAAGTTCTAATTTAGCCATAATGATAATTCCCTCCTTATCCTAACAATTCTTCAACTGTTTTACCGCGAAGTTTAGCTACTTCTTCAGCTTTTTTAAGTTGTTTAATTCCATCGATTGTCGCACGAACCATGTTGATTGGCGTGTTTGATCCAAGTGATTTAGAAGACACATCCGCAACCCCAGCAAGCTCAAGTACGGCACGAACTGGACCACCAGCCGTTACCCCAGAACCGGCATTTGCTGGTTTAAGTAGGATTTCTCCACCACCAAAGTGACCAACTACTGTGTGAGGAATTGTAGTTCCAACAGTTGGTACAAACACCATATTTTTCTTAGCGTCTTCGACAGCTTTGCGGATCGCATCTGGAACTTCTTGCGCTTTACCAGTACCGAATCCAACATGACCGTTTTTATCGCCAACAACCACAAGTGCTGTAAAACGGAATCGACGTCCACCTTTTACAACTTTAGCAACACGGTTGATTGTAACAACGCGTTCTTCTACATCTAATTTGTTTCCATCAATAATTTCAGCCATCTAAGTTTTCCCTCCTTCTTTATTAGAATTCTAATCCATTTTCGCGAGCTGCATCAGCGAGCGCTTTAACACGGCCATGGTACAAGTACCCTCCGCGGTCGAAAACAACTGCAGAAATTCCTTTTTCAGAAGCACGTTTTGCAACTAATTCGCCAACCTTGCTAGCAGCGTCAACTTTTGATTCAGCAGAACCAAAGTCTTTATCTAAATTCGAAGCACTTACAAGTGTTACACCATTTACGTCATCAACTAGTTGAGCGTAGATATTTTTATTAGAACGGAAAACGTTTAGACGAGGACGGCTTTCAGTTCCAGTAATTTTAGAGCGAACACGAGCATGTCTTTTTTTTACGAACTTTATTTTTATCGATTTTAGTAATCACACGACTCACCTCTTCTCTTATCGCTTACGCGGCATTATTTACCAGTTTTACCTTCTTTGCGGCGTACATATTCGCCTTCATAGCGGATACCTTTACCTTTATATGGTTCAGGCGGACGTACAGCACGAATATTAGCAGCAAGTTCACCAACGTGTTCTTTGTTGAAGCCTTTTACGATTACTTTTGTATTCGCAGGCACTTCAATTTCGACACCTTTTGGCGCTTCAAATTCGACTGGATGGGAATACCCTACGTTAAGAACAAGTTTTGAACCTTGTTTTTGAGCACGGTAACCGACACCGACTAATTCAAGTGATTTTTCGTAGCCCTCTGAGACTCCAACAACCATGTTATTTAGGACTGCACGAGTCGTACCATGGAGAGCACGGTGATTTTTATTGTCAGATGGACGTGAAACGTTAATTTCACTTCCTTCGATTTCAATTTTAATCTCAGGATTGAACTCTCTTACAAGTTCACCCTTAGGACCTTTAACTGTTGCCTTATTTCCATCAAGTGTAACTGTTACACCAGCAGGAATTGTAATAGGCTTTTTACCGATACGGGACATTGTCGCACCTCCTTATGAATAAAATTTTACCAAACGTATGCAAGTACTTCTCCGCCCACTTGTTTAGCGCGAGCTTCTTTGTCAGTTAGGACACCTTGAGAAGTAGATACGATTGCAATACCTAAGCCATTAAGAACTTTTGGTACCTCGTTCGATTTAGCATAAACACGAAGCCCTGGCTTACTGATACGTTTAAGACCAGTGATTACGCGTTCGCCAGATGGACTATATTTCAAGAAAACACGAATTGTGCCTTGCTTTTCATCTTCAATATACTCAACGTCACGGATAAAACCTTCACGTTTTAAGATTTCAGCAATTTCTTTTTTGATTTTCGATGCAGGCAATTCTAATTTGTCATGTTTTACCATGTTCGCATTACGGATACGAGTTAGAAAATCTGCAATTGGATCTGTCATCACCATGTGTTATTATCCTCCTTCCTTAAACTTAGGTTTACCAGCTTGCTTTTTTAACGCCAGGAATTTGACCTTTATAGGCAAGTTCGCGGAAACAAATACGGCATAATTTAAATTTGCGAATAACGGAATGTGGACGTCCACAACGTTCGCAACGAGTATAACCTTGAACTGCGAATTTTGGTTCGCGTTTTTGCTTAGCGATCATTGATTTTTTAGCCACGTTTTCGCCTCCCTACTTTAATTATTGATTATTTTTGAAACGGCATTCCAACTTGAGTTAATAACTCACGGGATTCTTCGTCAGTTTTTGCAGTTGTAACAATAACAACATCCATACCACGAACTTTAGAAACTTTATCATAATCAATTTCAGGGAAAATCAATTGTTCTCTCACACCCAGCGTGTAGTTACCGCGGCCGTCGAAAGCTTTTTTCGAAACCCCACGGAAGTCACGAACACGTGGAAGTGAAACATTAATCAATTTGTCTAAGAAATCATACATACGGTCACCACGAAGCGTTACTTTCGCACCGATTGGCATTCCTTCACGAAGACGGAATCCAGCGATCGAATTTTTAGCTTTTGTGATAACTGGTTTTTGACCAGTGATTAATGCAAGTTCTTCAACAGCACTGTCAAGAACTTTAGCGTTTGCCACTGCATCACCAACACCAGTGTTGATTACGATTTTTTCAATTTTAGGTACTTCCATAACAGAAGAATAGTTAAACTTGCTCATCATACCAGGAACAATTTCCTTAAGATAGCGATCTTTAAGGCGATTCATGTAATGTTGCCTCCTTCCTCAATTACTTAAATTATTTATCGATGACTTCACCGGATTTTTTAGCTACACGTACTTTTTTTATCGCCTTTTACTTCATAGCTCACACGTGTTGGCTCGCCTGATTTAGGGTCGATAAGCATTACGTTAGATACGTGAATTGGTGCTTCAACATTCAAGATTCCACCTTGTGGATTGATATTGGAAGGTTTCGTATGTTTTTTCACCATGTTGATTCCTTCAACAATTACACGATCTTTTTTTGGGAATGCAGCAAGAACTTTGCCGGATTTGCCTTTATCTTTACCAGTAATAACTTGTACTTTATCACCTTTTTTGACATGCATTAGTCTTAGCACCTCCTTGGTTTGAAACTTGTTTATTAAAGAACTTCTGGAGCTAAAGAAACGATTTTCATGAAGTTGTTTTCACGAAGTTCGCGAGCAACAGGTCCAAAAATACGTGTTCCACGAGGACTTTTATCATCACGGATAATGACACATGCATTTTCATCAAATTTGATGTAAGAACCATCTTGACGACGTGCTCCACTCTTAGTACGAACGATTACTGCTTTAACGACTTCGCCTTTTTTGACAACGCCACCTGGTGTTGCTTGTTTAACAGTACATACAACAACATCACCAATGTTAGCAGTTTTGCGTCCTGATCCACCTAGCACTTTAATTGTTAGTACTTCACGTGCGCCAGAGTTATCAGCCACTTTCATACGACTTTCTTGTTGAATCATTAGGACACCCTCCTTCCAGAATAACAGGTAAGAGAAACATCTTGATCTCTCACTATTTTATAAAACTATTAAATAATTACTGCTTCTTCTACTACTTCTAGTAAACGGAAATGTTTAGTTGAAGATAGAGGGCGAGTTTCCATGATACGAACGATATCGCCAGTTTTTGCAGTGTTATTTTCATCATGAGCTTTGAATTTCTTCGAATACTTCACGCGTTTACCATACAAACCATGCTTTTTGTATGTTTCAACAACTACAGTAATCGTTTTATCCATTTTGTCGGATACAACGCGACCTGTATAGACTTTACGTTGATTACGGTCAGCCATGTATTAAAACCTCCTTATTAATTTCGTCTTAAGCAAGTTCTCTTTCTTTCACAATTGTTTTCATACGAGCAATGGATTTACGTACTTCTTTAATGCGAGCAGTATTTTCCAATTGTCCTGTAGCTAATTGAAAGCGCAAGTTGAAAAGCTCTTCCTTTAGCGCTTTTTCTTGATCTTGGATTTCGGTAGTGGATAGTTCACGGATATCTTTAGCTTTCATTTGCTTCACCACCAATTTCTTCACGTTTTACGATCTTTGTTTTGACCGGCAGTTTGTGTGATGCAAGGCGCAACGCTTCACGCGCAACTTCCTCAGGCACACCTGCGATTTCAAACATAATTTTGCCACGTTTAACTGGACTTACCCAGCCTTCCGGAGCACCTTTACCTTTACCCATCCGAACTCCGATTGGTTTAGATGTGTAAGATTTATGAGGGAAAATTTTAATCCAAACTTTACCGCCACGTTTCATGTAACGAGTCATTGCGATACGAGCAGCTTCGATTTGACGGTTTGTGATCCAAGAAGCTTCAACAGCTTGAAGACCATATTCACCAAATGCAACTTCTGTGCCGCCTTTCGCACGACCGCGCATATTTCCACGGAATTCACGACGGTATTTTACACGTTTAGGGACTAACATAATTATTTTCCTCCTTCCACATTGTTTTTCTTCGTTGGAAGGACTTCACCACGGTAGATCCAAACTTTAACGCCTAGTTTACCATAAGTTGTATCTGCTTCTTCCCATGCATAATCGATATCAGCACGAAGAGTATGAAGCGGTACAGTTCCTTCGCTATAGTGTTCAGCACGAGCAATATCAGCTCCGCCAAGACGACCAGATACTTGAGTTTTAATTCCTTTCGCACCAGCACGCATTGTACGTTGGATAGCTTGTTTTTGTGCACGACGGAAAGAAACACGTCCTTCAAGTTGTCTTGCAATGTTTTCAGCAACAAGTTTTGCGTCTAGATCAGCACGTTTGATTTCAACGATATTGATGTGGACACGTTTATCTGTTAAATCGTTTAGGGCTTTACGAAGCGCTTCAACTTCTGAACCACCTTTACCGATTACCATACCAGGTTTAGCTGTATGAATAGTGATATTCACACGGTTAGCAGCACGTTCGATCTCAACACGCGAAACGGAAGCATCAGCCAAGCGTTTAGCAATGTAATCACGAATGCGCAAATCTTCATGTAAGAAATTAGCGTAATCTTTTTCAGCGTACCATTTTGAATCCCAGTCACGAATGACACCGATACGCATACCAATTGGATGTATTTTTTGACCCAACGTTTATCCCTCCTTCACTTCAGATACCACAACAGTGATGTGGCTTGTACGTTTATTGATTGCACTTGCACGACCTTGTGCACGTGGACGGAAACGTTTAAGTGTCGGACCTTCATCAACGAAAGCTTCCGAAACCACTAGGTTGTTTACGTCTAAATCATAGTTATGTTCAGCGTTTGCCATAGCAGATTTCAATACTTTTTCAATAACTGGTGAAGCTGCTTTTGGAGTAAACTTCAAAATTGCAATTGCTTCGCCAACTTGCTTGCCTCGGATTAAATCAATAACGATTCTCGCTTTACGAGGAGCAATACGTACCGTTTTGGCAACGGCTTTTGCACTTGTAATTTCACTTGCCATTTAGATATCCTCCTCTCGAAATTATCGTTTTGTTTTTTTTGTCGTCTCCCGCGTGTCCACGGTAAGTACGAGTTGGTGCAAATTCACCTAATTTGTGTCCAACCATATCTTCTTGAACATAAACAGGAACATGTTTGCGTCCATCATATACAGCAATTGTTTGACCTACGAATACTGGAAAAATAGTGGAACGACGCGACCAAGTCTTAATTACTTGTTTCTTGTCACTTTCATTTGCTGCTTCCACTTTCTTCATCAAATGTTCATCGACAAAAGGTCCTTTCTTTAAGCTACGACCCATGACGGAACCTCCCTTCGTATAGCTAGGAAGCCGGAGTTTAGCCTCCGCAAACTCCCTGCTATCAAAATTAACGTAATTTTATCCCAGATCTTATTTACCTTTACGACGACGTACGATAAATTTATCGGAGTTGTTGTTTTTCTTACGAGTTTTATATCCAAGTGTTGGTTTGCCCCAAGGAGACATTGGAGATTTACGTCCGATCGGTGCTTTACCTTCACCACCACCATGTGGGTGATCGTTAGGGTTCATAACCGAACCACGAACAGTTGGGCGTTTACCCATCCAACGCGAACGTCCAGCTTTACCAATGTTGATAAGTTCATGTTGCTCATTACCAACTTGACCGATTGTAGCACGGCAAGTAGCAAGAATCATACGAACTTCACCAGATTTAAGACGTACAAGAACGTATTTACCTTCTTTACCTAGAATTTGAGCGCTTGCTCCAGCAGAACGAACAAGTTGTCCGCCTTTCCCAGGTTTAAGTTCGATATTGTGGACAACAGTACCCACTGGAATATCTTTAAGTTCTAAAGCATTTCCGATTTTGATATCAGCTTCTGCTCCAGAATGAATTGTTTGGCCAACTTCCAGGCCTTTCGCTGCGATGATGTAGCGTTTTTCTCCATCAGCGTAGTGAACGAGTGCAATATTAGCCGAGCGGTTTGGATCGTATTCGATTGTAGCGATACGTCCAGGAACGCCATCTTTATTACGTTTAAAATCGATCACACGGTATTGACGTTTATGACCGCCACCGTGATGACGAACAGTTAACTTACCTTGGTTGTTACGACCAGCTTTCTTTTTCATAGGACGTAGCAAAGATTTTTCTGGAGTACTTGTCGTAATCTCAGCAAAATCAGAACTTGTCATATGACGGCGGCCGTTTGTGGTAGGTTTGTACTTTTTAATCGCCATTTTTTTCCCTCCTCGTTAGATTTTATTCAAAAATGTTCGTATTAAACTTCAAAGAATTGAATTTCTTTACTATCATTACTCAAAGTTACGATTGCTTTACGACGCTTGTTCGTATAACCAACATAACGACCCATGCGTTTTTTCTTCCCTTTGTAGTTCATAACGTTTACTTTCGTTACTTCAACTTCAAAGATTTCTTCAATTGCATGTTTGATTTGAGTTTTTGTAGCACGAGTGTCTACTTCAAAAGTGTATTTCTTGTCATCAAGAACACTAGTAGATTCCTCAGTGACAACCGGGCGCTTAATGATGTCGCGTGCATCCATTATGCAAGCACCTCCTCTATCTTTTGAACAGCTGCTTGTGTGACAATGAGTTTATCATGTCCAGCAACTTCTAGTACTGAGATACTTTCAGCCGGAATAACAGTAATGCCTTGGATGTTGCGTGCAGAAAGTTCGATATTTTCGCTTTCAGAAGCAACGACAACAAGAGCTTTTGTATCTACAGAGATATTTTTAAGGAAAGCCGCAAATTCTTTTGTTTTTGGCGTTTCAAATGCTAGATCTTCAAGTACTACGATATCATTATCAAGTACTTTTGAAGATAAGATCGATTTGATCGCTAAACGGCGAACTTTCTTCGGCAATTTGTATGCGTACGAACGAGGAGTTGGTCCAAATACAGTACCACCACCACGCCATTGCGGCGAACGGATCGAACCTTGACGAGCACGACCAGTACCTTTTTGACGCCATGGTTTACGACCACCACCACGTACTTCAGAACGATTTTTTACTTTATGAGTCCCTTGACGTAAGGAAGCTCTTTGGCTCAAAATAACGTCGACAACAACTTTTTCGTTTGGTTCAACACCGAAAACAGCATCGTTCAACGTGATTTCGCCAGCTTGTGATCCATCTTGTTTAAGTAAGCTTAGTTTTGGCATTCGTTAGTCCTCCTTTCCAACTTTTTATTTTGCTTTAATAGCAGTTTTAATTTGAACTAATGATTTTTTTGCACCAGGAACATTACCTTTTACTAAAAGTAAGTTCTTTTCTGCGTCTACTTTAACGATTTCCAAGTTTTGGATAGTGATTTGATCTCCACCCATACGACCTGGAAGAAGTTTATTTTTGAAAACACGGTTAGGTGCTACAGGACCCATTGAACCAGGGCGACGGTGGTAACGAGAACCGTGAGCCATTGGCCCGCGAGCTTGTCCGTGGCGTTTAATAACACCTTGGAACCCTTTACCTTTCGATACGCCTGTCACGTCCACGACGTCACCTTCTGCGAATACATCTACTTTGATTTCTGAACCAATTTCATACTCGTCTAAGTTTACATCGCGGAATTCGCGAATGAAGCGCTTAGGAGTAGTATTGGCTTTTGCTACATGACCTTTTTCGGGTTTGTTCGCTAAAACTTCACGTTTGTTTTCGAAGCCGATTTGAACCGCTTCGTAACCGTCAGTTTCAACTGTTTTCTTTTGAAGTACAACGTTATCCGCTGCTTCGATTACTGTAACTGGAATAAGTTCCCCGTTTTCAGTGAAAACTTGAGTCATCCCTACTTTTCTACCTAAGATTCCTTTGGTCATGAGTCACACCTCCTGTTAATTGTTATTTTTGCGGGCATTTCGCCCAATTTATTAAAGTTTGATTTCGATATCTACACCACTCGGCAGATCCAAACGCATCAAGCTGTCAACCGTTTGTGGTGTTGGGTTAACGATGTCGATTAAACGTTTGTGCGTACGCATTTCGAATTGTTCGCGCGAATCTTTATATTTATGGACCGCACGTAAAACCGTATAAACAGATTTTTCTGTTGGAAGCGGAATCGGACCAGACACAGAAGCGCCAGAACGTTTCGCAGTTTCAACGATTTTTTCAGCTGATTGATCTAAAATACGATGATCATAAGCTTTTAAACGAATACGAATTTTTTGTTTTGCCATTATTTTCCCTCCTTCTCGCCTATTTTTAAAATAGACATTCTCCATGGAAATTACCTGAGTACCCGCCATGGCAAAGCGGCCGGGTGTGTCAGCAACCTTCCACTTCATCACATCTACAACCTCGCCAAATAGGGGGTTGTGGGCACAAAAGGGCAGACGAGTGCCTATCCATTTGCACTTTATCTATTATACACGGGTTACCCTTACGAATCAACCGTTTTTTGAAAAAGTTTCAGATTCGATTAGGGAATTTCATTTTTGAAATTCTAACGTAAAATAAACGTTATATATTATAGAAGAAAAAAAACTAGTATTTATTTTTCTTTAGGAAAACAGACTACCCACTTGTCTTTACTACACTGATAAAAAGCAAAAAGATCAAAACTCAATTCTTTCGACAGCAAAAAACTGCGCCAACCCTTTTATTCACCGGTTAGTCGCAGTCCAAATATTGTCTTATATTTGTGTACTCATTCATCTTTTCATTGTTTTACCGGAACCAATCCTCAATTTTAACTACTAGGTCATCATAAGTCATATTGGAAGTGACAGCATAAAGCGCTAGCAAGAAAACAATAATAGCAGCTATAAATCGAAACGGTCGAAAATACATCGTTTCTCCTTGGCGTCTAACTCGAATTAAGCCAAAAACAACATGAATTGCATAAATTCCAGATAAAATTAAAACTAAATATGTAACAATTTGTGGACTCACCTTACTTATCCTCCTAGGTTTATAAACTCGACAAAGGGCTTTCTTGCCAAACAGCCGCTTCCTTCTTTTCTCCCAAAAGGTCATTAGTCGTTAGAATAACATCTACGTCATTAGCACCGAAACAAAAACTACGTCCCGCAAGAAATGAAACCGCATATTCCTTCCAATCTTTAAAATCTTCTTTTCTAACTAGCGGAGCAACTCGTTCTTTAATGATTTCCCAAGCCTCTCGCTCTTCCAAATAGCCAAGATGATGACATACTCGAGCCAAAAATGCTGCTCTTTCAAAATCCCAAGCTATAACAGTTGTACAGTTTCTAAAATATTCAACTGTAAATTCACTTCCGAATGTTTTGATATCTTCTTCCAGTTCTTTCCAATCCGCATTTTTCTCAGCAGAAGTCCCTTTAAATCCCCCAGCTCGAAAATTTTCAAATTCAGTTTGATATTCCGCTACATGCCCTTGCTCTAAAAGCCAATCAATCATTTGAAGCGCCGTTGCTCTATCCACAATCCCCCATCCCGCTTCTATTATCTGAGCCATATATTTAGGTTTCCCGCGCATTTTAAACACTAGGCTAGACGCAGAATTCACATCTACAAGAACAGCACCTAGACCCAAATAGACTTGCTCCTCCGGACTCACTCGATTTTCTTCTATAAACTTCAATCTCTTTTTCCGACCAAACAATGAAAACTCCTCCTTTTCTTCTTATCATTTTTAATGAATAGGAACTATTCACATTCATTATTTTAACATCCGCCTCCTATGCTTAAACCAGGGATTTAAACGTAATTTAATTCCCGCTATCTACTTTTTGTCCATTTTTTGTCTGTTTTTTGTTTATTATACAAACCTAAAACACTGCAGAAAAGTTTTTTAATAAGCAGGATTTTGTTGTAAAACCTATTGTTCCATGAGCGAATCCACCATTATTTTACAAGTACTATTTTTTTTACTTAACCTATAGCATTTTGTGTTGTTATAATTTGAGTCATGAGCATACGGTCAACAAAAAGAACCAAGCACCCTTAGCTATAGGTAGCACAATTTGAGTAAAACGCGCCAAAACAAATCCCGCCCGAAAACAAGTTCTTGACTTGTTTTCGGGCGGGGATAGTTTAATTAATAACCTCGTAAATAGATAAGTGAAGCTGTCAGTAGCACAATTACAATTAAAGCGATTAAGTCGATCCAACGCCAGTGCAGCAATCTAAATTTTGTACGACCTTCTCCGCCATCGTAACCACGGACTTCCATTGCATCCGCCAAATCTTCCGCTCGATTGAACGAACTGACGAATAGCGGAATAAAGATTGGTACGACTACTTTCATTTGCTCAAACAAATTCCCTTCTCCAAACTCGACACCTCGCGCTCGTTGGGCTTTCATGATTTTATCCGTCTCTTCCATGAGTGTTGGAATAAAGCGAAGCGCAACGGTGATCATTAAAGCAATATCTGCGACCGGAACCTTGAGATACTTAAGTGGGCGTAGTAAGTATTCAATGGCATCGGTCAAATCCATCGGCGTTGTTGTGAGTGTAATGACTGTAGATAGGATGATGATGAGTGTAAAACGGATGAATACGTAGATACCATTTATGACTCCGAAAGATGAAATCGTGAAAGGACCGAACTCAAAATAAATGATTCCGCCACTTGTAAATAGCATTTGCAAGATCACCGTGAACAAAATCAACCAAAGCAGCGGCCGCACGCCTTTGATGAATACTTTAACTTTAATCCCTGTTAGGAAGATTACGCCGAAAGTGAAAGCAATCATCAAAGCATGGGCGTATGGGTTATTGGCTAAAAATAAGATGGCAATGAAGTAGAATCCGCCAAGCAATTTCGTGCGGGCATCCAACGCATGTATCCAAGACTCTCCTGGAACAAAGCGGCCAAATATGAGCTTATCAATCATCCAAATTGCCTTCCTTCCATTTAAAATAGATATTTAATGAGAATACTGATCGCAAGTAACACGGCAAGCGATGCATTGATGAGCACAAAGTTTTTGATGGCTACAACGAAAGTTTTTGACTTCACTTGCTCTTGATTGAATTTTTTAAGATTACGGTATACAAGCGGGATCACAAGTAAAACGAGAAGCATAATCGGACTTAAGTAACGCAAAATGACTGCAGCGACCACGGCGGCAAAAGAGGCGTAATAAAGCGTATTGAAAAGTAGTACCCCCATTTTCCTGCCAATATAATATGGTAGCGTGTAGCGGTGATTACGAATATCTTCGTCAAGGTCACAAAGATTATTTGCTAGCATGATATTCGCGATGGTGAAGATGCACGGCAGCGATACGACACCAATTTCAATGATTCGTAGCAGATTGAAACGGATGTCAATCCATTCCCCTTGCCACAATAAGTTAGCGACTCCTGCATCATACGCACTCATGTAAATTGCCAAAAAGAAAATCCCAAATCCCATTGTTACGCCTGAAAACACTTCGCCAAGCGGCATGCGCGATAATGGAACTGGTCCAAATGTATATAAAATGCCAATACAAAAACATGCAAAGCCAATCAAAAGTACCAATAAATCTGTTCGAACTACAAGCCATACACCAAGAGCCGTAGCTATGAGAAACATCGTAAAAATCAATAAAATGACGTTTTTTTTGCGGGATGTTCATTTTCCCAATCACATTACTTTCCACTCGAAAATCGTAATCGTGATTGTCCGTTGCTTTTCGGTAGTCCATATAATTGTTGATAGCTGTTGTTGTTAAATCAAAAATCAGCATTGCAACAAAGAAAATAAGTGTATTTCCAAGGTTAATCGTTTGTAGTTTGTAAAAGACAAACAATGTACCAAGAACAAATGGGTAGACACTTGCAATTTTTGTTCTGATTTCCACCAGCTCTAAAAATGCCTTGATAGACACTGGGTTCCCTCCCCTTTAACTCCTTAAAATGTATCTTTTTATTCAACGTTTACACTATAACTTAAAAGCCGCTAAAATGCTATCCCTTCCAAATGAAAAAACCCCTAGAGTTAGGCGTCTAACTCTAGGGGTTTTTGTTAATTCCAACTCGGAAAGAATCTTATTCTTCTACTTTGTTGTAAACTTTGATTGTACTTGTGTTCCCGTTTTGTGCCGCATTGATAAGTTGTGCAGCGTAAATCTTGAATTGATCGGAAGAATGAGTAGCTCCAGAAACTGTATCCACTTCTCCTGCTTCTTGCTTGTCAACTAAAGATTCATTAAGTGCTGGGATATATTCTTTTGGACCAGTGCCAGCTTTTTCTTTCATTGTTTTTTCATAGTCAGCATCGTCCGTTTTCTTTTGACCATCTTTATTTACATAGTTGTAATCAGATTCAGAGATTTTACCATCTTTAACAGTCATCGAGAACACTGTGCGGTAGCCGTTCGAGTAGTTTTGTTCTTCTAATTTGTAAGTTCCGTCTTGCATTTTTTCACCGTTATTGATCTTGATTGTTGTTGTGTCACCACGTTGTGCTGCTTGGATCAATTGGTTTGCATAGTTGATAAATGTATCAGAAGAATGCGTAGCACCAGAAACAACTTCTACTGCTCCAGCCGCTTGGTTTTTCACAAGAGAATCGTTAAGTTCTTTCAAGTATTCTTTCGGACCAGTACCAGCTTTAGCTTTCATTGCTTTTTCGTAGTCTGCATCTTCAGATTTTAACTTGCCATCTTTATTTTTATAGTCATAGTTTGCGTCTGTAATTTTGCCATCTTTTACTTTGATAGACATAAAGCCTTTCCAGCCTTTATCATCATAGTTTTGTTCTTCTAGTTTGTATGTTCCATCAGTCATTGTTCCGTCTGTTTTAGCATCTGCGGATTTTTTTTTGTTCTTGTTTTGTATCGCTACCTGATTTCTTGTCAGAAGAACTATTATCATTCCCACAAGCTACTAACAACATGCTTGATGCTACTACAGCAGTAAGCCCCATCGCAACTTTTTTCAATTCCATAATTCGCTCCCACCTTAACTAATAAAGTTTGTGATAACGCGAGCAAGAAAACCTAATTTGAAAGCGTCTATCACGATTACATTCAAATCATACCATCACGACAGGACTTTGTCTATACACAACAAAATAATCTAATTTATAGAATTTTATAAAAAATAAACTAAATGAAGGGAGAAAGCTCTTGTTTCTTGCAAAATTTGATAAATAGCAAACAAAACAGTCATTATACCTACTTACTTCAAGGTATTTACACCCATAAAAAATGAGTTGTTTCCAATAAAGCACTATTTTTTTTACTTTTGTAGTTTTTTACTCAAAACGGTCTAGACAAGGGTCTATAGAATCTGTTACACTATGTTAGGTTATTATTATACTTTTTACTTTGCACTAATTTATTTGTTTGTGAATAAAATAACAAGGAGTTGAGAACGCATATGCCTGAAAAAAATATTGTTCTGATAGGGGCAGGGTATGCAGGGGTACACGCAGCAAAGAAGCTTGCGAAAAAGTACAAAAGAGATCAAGATGTGAAAATCACTTTGATCGACCGTCATTCATATCATACAATGATGACGGAACTTCATGAAGTCGCTGGTGGGCGCGTTGAACCGACAGCTATTCAATATGATTTGCGTCGTTTGTTCAATCGCACAAAAGTAAATCTGGTGACGGATAATGTCACAAACGTAGATCACGACAAAAAGGTTGTAACAACTGAACATGGAAGCTATCCCTATGACTATCTTGTACTTGGTATGGGTGGAGAGCCGAATGACTTCGGTACGCCGGGCGTACAAGAAAACGGATTCACGCTTTGGTCTTGGGAAGATGCTGTTCGTTTGAGAAAACACATTGAGGCGACCGTTACAAAAGCTAGCCGCGAACAAGACGTTGAAAAGCGTAAAGCCATGCTACGCTTCGTTGTCTGTGGTTCTGGTTTTACTGGAATTGAAATGGTTGGCGAATTGCTTGAATGGAAAGATCGTCTTGCAAAAGATAACAAAATCGACAAAGCTGAAATTGAATTGATCGTCGTTGAAGCGGCTCCAACAATTCTAAACATGTTAGAACGCCGCGATGCCGACAAAGCTGAAAAATACATGGTGAAAAAAGGTATTAAAATCCTTAAAAGCGCTGCAATTGTTGAAGTCAAACCTGAAAGCATTGTCTTAAAATCTGGTGAAGAACTTCCGACACACACGTTAATTTGGACTGCTGGTGTCCGTGCAAATTCAGATACAAAAGATTATGGAATGGAATCAGCACGTGCTGGTCGTCTTAAAGTCAACCAATATATGGAAGCTGAAAAATACGAAAACACTTATGTTATCGGGGACTTAGCTTACTTTGAGGAAGAAGAAGGCAAACCAACTCCACAAATCGTTGAAGCGGCCGAACAAACTGGGATGACTGCTGCCAAAAGCATCATTGCTGAAATTAGTGGCGGAGACAAAACACCTTTCCAAGGGAAATATCACGGTGTTATGGTTTCGATTGGTGCTAAGTACGGGGTTGCAAACCTTTCTGGGATGCATCTTTCTGGCTGGTTTGCGATCTTTATGAAACACATCGTTAACTTGTACTACTTCTTCGGAATCCGAAGCGGTTACTACATGTGGCAATATATTATGCACGAATTCTTCCATATCAAAGACCATCGCAACATTTTCCGCGGCTGGACTTCTCGTTACGGAAATGTTATTTGGAGCTTACCACTACGTGTTTATCTAGGTTGGTTCTGGATTGATGAAGCACTTGCGAAGATTTACGGTGAAGGGACTTGGGATAAAGTCAGTCTGACAAATCTTAAGCCGATGTTCCAAGGGCTTGGACCTGATTCTTGGTTAACTGCAACGACTTCGAAAATGCCATTTGACTGGTTGCAAGCTGCTGCTACATCTGGCGCGAGCCAAGCTGCTGGTGATGCTGCCGGTGATGCTGCTCAAAATGTGACAACACCTATTTTAAGTCACATGTGGGGCTGGTTTGAATGGATCATGAAAATCGTAATGCCAAATCAAGATGTGGCTGTTTTCATGCAAAAGGTTGTTCCTTTCATTGAACTTGCCATTGGTCTTGCGCTTGTAGTTGGACTATTCACTTGGCTTGCAAGCGTTGGAAGCATGGGCTTCCTAGTAATGTTTACACTGAGCGCTATGCTTGGATGGGACAAATTCTGGGCTCTTCCTGCTTCGTTCGCAATGCTAAATGGTGCTGGTCGCACATTTGGTTTAGATTATTGGGTTGTTCCTTGGTTCCAAAAACACCTTGGCAACTTCTGGTACGGTAAACCTCGTGCTGTTTACCGGGATTCAGACAGGAAATAACGGATAACTTTGAACAAGGAGCGAAGTCCCATTTGTGGATTTCGCTCCTCTTATTTTCAATCAGTTTATTTATACATTCAGAAGAAAAACGGTATATTTTTTCACTTAAATCCTATACAATAAAAGGGATAGGAAAATGATCGGAGGGGGAAAGTAAGTGAAGCCATATTTAAAAATGATTCGTCGCTTCGATATCATTCTTGTCGTTTTGCTAACATTGCTTTCTTTTTTGCCTCTAGCTATTTTCTCTTATGTTAAAGCGAATGAACCGAAAACCACAGAAAATCAAGGGTTGACTGCCGTTATTACGGTAGATGGCAAAGAATATAAAAAAGTTGCTTTAACTGGACACACCGGTACAGAATCCTTCACTATTACACAAGATGATGGCGATTCCAATACGATTGAAGTGAAAGATGAACAAATTCGAATCTCTAAAGCTACATGTGGTGACCAAGTTTGCGTTCGAACAGGTGCCATTACAAAACGCGGTGAAACGATTGTTTGTCTCCCACATAAACTCGTTATCGAAGTGAAGGCAACTGATGGCGGTTCAAACAACAACGATGACGACGATATGATTATTTCTTCTTGATTCTTCAGGAAGAAAAAAGGAAAGTGAAATTTTATGACGAAAAATAAACGTCTAGTTTATATCGCTCTGCTCGCGGCGCAAGCTGTGGTGATTAGCTTATTAGAACGAGCTATCCCCTTCCCCTTTGCATTCGCACCTGGAGCAAAACTTGGGCTCGCTAATATCATTACCTGCATCTCGCTTTATACGCTCTCGACTAAAGATACTTTTATGATCATCATCATCCGCCTTGTCCTCTCGACTTTACTTGGCGGAACTATTTCTACATTTTTGTACAGCGCAGCCGGTGCTTTACTAAGTTTTATCGGAATGTGGGCAGTACAAAAATTAGGACCTAAAAATGTTAGTATCATTGGCGTCAGCACAACCGGGGGAATTCTGCATAACGTTGGTCAACTAGTTGTAGCAAGCTGGATCGCGGGTTCTTGGAGCGTAATGCTTTATCTACCCGTCCTTTCCTTTATCGGTATTCTTTCAGGGATCGCAGTAGGAATCGCAGCTAATTATTTACTGAAAAACGTTGAAACCCTACGTGTGTTTTTTAACGCCAAACAAGAACAGCGCACACTCGAATAAATAGAAAAAAGGAGTTTCGCTATGCAACTTCATTCCATGTGGGAACATTATCCTGAACTAAAAACTGATCTTGCTGATGTGCTTCAAACCATTGAAGAAAATATTCAAATTCGCGATAAACGTGTTGAAGAAAACATTAAAATGTTGATTCACGCTGGCGGCAAGTTACTTCGGCCGGCATTTGCCTTACTTTCGGCGAACCTTGGTCCGGATTACGACCGAGATCGTGCCATATCTGTTGCAGCAGCGCTTGAAGTCCTACATATGGCGACGCTGATTCACGATGACGTTGTGGATGAATCTTCTATCAGACGAGGTAAACCAACGATCAATTCGAAATACGGAAATCACTATGCGGTCTATACTGGTGACTATTTATTCACCATTTGTTTTAAGATTTTGTCCAAGCATTCGGATTCGATTTCGAACATTGAATTCAGCAGTAAAAACATCGAGAAAATTTTGATGGGTGAGCTTGATCAAATGCGCACGCGTTACGATTTAAATGTGTCTGTAAAGTCCTACCTCGCACGCATTTCAGGGAAAACGGCGCAGCTGTTTGCCTTGAGTTGCTATTCTGGCGCAGTCTCTAGCAAAACTCCTCGTGCACTTGCCATTAAAGCTTGGAATATCGGGCATTATCTCGGCATGGCGTTTCAAATCATTGACGATGTGCTTGATTACACGAGTACGGATGACGGGCTCGGAAAACCGGTGTTAAACGATGTCCTCCAAGGGGTTTACTCGCTTCCGCTCATCTATGCGATGCGTGGCCATAAGCGAGATTTTGAACCTCTTCTTAGCAAGAAAGAGGAGATGACAGACGCGGATCTCCGCGAGCTAACGACGCTTATCAACCGCTATCAGGGTACGGCGCAAGCATTTGAACTTGCAGGAAAATACACGAAGAAAGCCCAAAAAGAAATCGCTAAGCTGCCGAAAGGTGCTTACCGTGACCAGCTTTCGGCTCTTACAAATGAAATTTTAACCCGCCAAATTTAGGCGTGACAAAAAAGGAACTTGGCAGTTGCCAAGTTCCTTTTTTGTCATTCTTTCATTTCCTTCAAACGCTTGAAACGTGCAGCAAGCATCGGATGCGCGTCTACTTTTTTCACACCGTTCGCTTTCGCAGCAAAACTTGCAAAATTAAGTCCTGCTCCGAATAGTTGTAAGGCCGCATTCCCAAGATCCCCTGCTTTTAGCGCTTTTATGCCGTCATCTAGAAAATGATTACTTTCATCCAGATGGCAATCCGGTAGATATTTCTCTCCTTTTGCATAGAGTTCAATATTCAAAAGCACCTGACTTGCCGTTTCTTGCGAAATATCTGCATCTAATGCAAGTAGCATATCATTAATGGGTTCGACTAGCTGAGCATATCCACCACCAAACTCCGCACATTTTGCTTTTATTTGTAATCTTCTTTCTTTTGCTGCCATTCTTTATCCCTACCTTTCCTTTTCCATATCAAGCATACGCCTATCAGGGTCAGAAAAACAACAAAAAAAAGCCGGGAAGCATAAATGCTTCACCGACTTTTATAGAACAAATAAATTTATTATTTGTCGATTTTAGCTACAACGCCAGCGCCTACTGTACGTCCACCTTCACGGATTGAGAATTTAGTACCATCTTCAATCGCGATTGGAGCGATAAGTTCAACTGTAATTGTAATGTTGTCTCCAGGCATAACCATTTCAGTACCTGCTGGAAGTTCAACAACACCAGTTACGTCAGTTGTACGGAAGTAGAATTGTGGGCGGTAGTTTGTGAAGAATGGAGTATGACGTCCACCTTCTTCTTTAGTTAAAACATAAACTTCAGCTTCGAATTTAGTGTGTGGAGTGATCGATCCTGGTTGAGCAAGAACTTGTCCACGTTCGATATCTTCACGAGCAACCCCACGAAGAAGCGCACCAATGTTATCTCCAGCTTCTGCATAGTCAAGAAGCTTACGGAACATTTCTACACCAGTAACAGTTGATTTAGCAGTATCTTTGATACCGATGATTTCAACTTCGTCACCAACTTTGATTTGTCCACGTTCAACACGTCCAGTTGCAACAGTACCACGACCAGTGATCGAGAATACGTCTTCGACTGGCATCATGAATGGTTTGTCATGATCACGTTCTGGAGTTGGAATGTAAGAATCAACAGCGTCCATTAATTCATGGATTTTGCCTTCCCATTCAGCGTCTCCTTCAAGAGCTTTAAGTGCAGAACCTTTGATTACAGGAATGTCGTCGCCAGGGAAGTCATATTCGCTTAGAAGTTCACGAACTTCCATTTCAACTAGTTCAAGTAGTTCTTCGTCGTCAACCATGTCGCATTTGTTTAGGAATACAACGATGTAAGGAACACCTACTTGACGAGAAAGAAGAATGTGTTCACGAGTTTGTGGCATTGGGCCATCAGCAGCAGATACTACTAGGATAGCTCCGTCCATTTGTGCAGCACCAGTGATCATGTTTTTAACATAGTCAGCGTGTCCTGGGCAGTCAACGTGTGCATAGTGACGGTTAGCAGTTTCATACTCTACGTGTGCAGTAGAGATAGTGATACCACGTTCACGTTCTTCTGGTGCACCATCGATTTGGTCATAAGCAGATGCTTGTGCCATTCCGTCTTTAGATAGAACTGTAGTGATAGCTGCAGTTAGTGTAGTTTTACCATGGTCGACGTGTCCAATTGTTCCAACGTTTACATGGGGTTTTGAGCGGTCAAATTTTTCTTTTGCCATTTTAATAAAATCCTCCTTAATGTTTAAAAAAATGATATTTAATAGCTGCCAAGTGAAATTCACTCGGCAAGTACTTCCTTAATTAAAGTTATACTTGATGTGAGTCAGAAATGCAACGATTATTCTTCGCCTTTATTTCCGCCATTTTTCTTGATGATTTCTTCAGTAATTGATTTTGGTGTTTCTTCGTAGTGGTCAAATTGCATTGTGTAAGTTCCGCGACCTTGAGTTGAAGAACGAAGGTCAGTTGCGTAACCAAACATTTCAGCAAGTGGAACAAAAGCACGAACAACTTGTGCGTTACCGCGAGCTTCCATACCATCTACACGACCACGACGGCTAGTAATGTTCCCCATGATATCCCCAAGATATTCTTCTGGGATAACAACTTCCACACCCATAATTGGTTCAAGAAGAACTGGGTTACATTTCTTAGCAGCATTACGAAGTGCCATACTAGCAGCTACTTTGAAGGCCATTTCGTTAGAGTCAACGTCATGGTAAGAACCATCAAATAGTTTTGCTTTAATGTCAATTAGTGGATAGCCTGCAAGGACACCATTTTCAAGTGCACCCTCAAGACCTGCTTGAACAGCTGGAATATATTCACGTGGAACAACCCCACCAACAATCGCATTTTCAAATTCGAAGCCTTTTCCTTCTTCGTTAGGCTCAAAGTGAATCACAACGTGACCATATTGTCCACGACCACCTGATTGACGAACGAATTTACCTTCGACATCAGCAGCAGAACGGAATGTTTCACGATAGGATACTTGAGGAGCACCAACGTTTGCTTCAACACGGAATTCACGTTTCATACGGTCAACTAAGATGTCAAGGTGAAGTTCACCCATACCAGAGATGATCGTTTGACCCGTTTCCGTATTTGTTTCAGTACGGAATGTTGGATCTTCTTCTGCAAGTTTCGCAAGAGCTTGACCCATTTTATCTTGGTCTGCTTTCGATTTAGGCTCGATTGCAACCGAGATAACTGGTTCTGGGAATTCCATGGATTCCAAGATAATTTGGTTCTTTTCATCACATAGTGTGTCCCCAGTAGTCGTGTCTTTAAGACCTACAGCTGCAGCAATATCACCAGCGTAAACAATATCAATTTCTTCACGGTGGTTAGCGTGCATTTGCAGGATACGACCTACACGTTCACGTTTACCTTTTGTTGAGTTTTGTACGTAAGAACCAGAGTTCAAAGTACCAGAGTAAACGCGGAAGAAAGTTAGACGGCCAACATAAGGGTCAGTCATAACTTTAAATGCAAGAGATGAGAAGGGTTCTTCATCACTTGCGTGGCGTTCAGATTCTTCACCATCAGGCAAAGTACCTTTAATAGCTGGAACATCAGTTGGTGCTGGAAGGTAATCGATAACTGCATCAAGCATCGGTTGAACACCTTTGTTTTTAAACGCAGTACCACAAACGACTGGATAAAACTCAACAGCAAGTGTTCCTTTACGGATCGCCGCTTTAAGTTCATCTTTTGTGATTTCTTCACCTTCTAGATATTTCATCATAAGCTCTTCATCGAGCTCAGCAACAGCTTCGATAAGTTTACCATGATATTCTTCAGCAAGATCTTTCATATCTTCAGGAATTTCTCTAACATGTGGATCGTTTCCAAGATCATCTTCATAATACAATGCATGCATTTCAATCAAGTCGATGATACCAGTGAAAGTATCTTCAGCACCGATTGGAAGTTGAATTGGATGAGCATTAGCTTGTAAACGGTCATGCAAAGTTCCTACAGAATATAAGAAATCTGCGCCAATTTTGTCCATTTTGTTGACGAATACTACACGAGGAACCCCGTAAGTAGTAGCTTGACGCCAAACAGTTTCAGTTTGCGGTTCAACACCAGATTGTGCATCTAGAACAGCAACTGCACCATCGAGTACACGAAGCGAACGTTCAACTTCAACAGTGAAGTCTACGTGTCCTGGTGTATCAATGATATTTACGCGGTACCCTTTCCACTGAGCTGTTGTTGCAGCAGAAGTGATCGTGATACCACGTTCTTGTTCCTGCTCCATCCAGTCCATTTGGGAGGCACCTTCATGCGTTTCACCAATTTTGTGAATACGCCCTGTATAGAAAAGAATACGTTCCGTAGTAGTGGTTTTACCAGCATCAATATGCGCCATAATCCCAATATTACGTGTCTTTTCTAAGGAGAACTCTCTTGCCATGTTGTCTTTCTCCTTCCATCAAACATTTTTTTTAAGCGGCTCGCCTAATTTCAAAAAAGAAAGCGGCAGCCAATTCTTTATTACCAGCGATAGTGAGCGAATGCACGGTTTGCTTCCGCCATTTTATGTGTATCTTCACGTTTCTTAACAGATGCACCAGTATTGTTCGCTGCATCCATGATTTCGCGAGCAAGGCGAAGTTCCATTGTTCTTTCTCCACGAAGACGCGCATAATTTACTAACCAACGAAGACCAAGAGTAGTACGACGATCAGCACGTACTTCAACTGGAACTTGATAGTTCGCACCGCCGACACGACGAGCTTTTACTTCAAGAACCGGCATGATGTTTTTGATCGCTTGATCGAAAACTTCCATTGGATCGTTTCCAGTTTCTTCTTTAATGATATCGAAAGCAGCGTATAGAATCGCTTGGGATTTTCCACGTTTACCGTCAATCATCATTTTATTGATTAAACGAGTTACAAGTTTAGAATTGTAAATCGGATCTGGCAAAACGTCACGTTTAGCAACAGGACCTTTACGAGGCATTGGATATCCTCCTTTCATAAATTGAATTTAAAATAAATCGCTTATTTTTTAGGTTTTTTTTGTACCGTATTTAGAACGGCTTTGAGCTCTATTTTCAACACCAGCTGTATCAAGAGCACCACGTACGATATGGTAACGTACCCCTGGCAAGTCTTTTACACGTCCACCACGAATAAGAACAACACTGTGCTCTTGCAAGTTGTGTCCGATACCTGGGATATAAGCTGTAACTTCGATTCCGTTACTAAGGCGCACACGAGCATATTTACGAAGCGCGGAGTTCGGTTTTTTCGGAGTCATTGTACCAACACGAGTACAAACACCACGTTTTTGCGGAGAATTTACATCAGTAAGTTCACGCTTGAAAGTGTTTAGTCCCTTGTTAAGTGCTGGAGAGTCAGATTTTTTCGATTTAGATTGACGCGGTTTGCGAACTAATTGGTTAATAGTAGGCATTGGATGGGTTCCTCCTTTCCTTTAGTAGTTCCACACATCCAGGTGGTTCATTTTTTCGGAAAAATAAAAGTGCTGTAGACAACCCTACAACAATTTCCATTTTCAAGACCTCTATAGAAGAGGCACCTTGGTTATGATAGCACTTTGCGTTGTGTGTGTCAAGAGGCAGTCATGATCTCTCCTCCTATAAATAAATTTTTTGGTAGTTGTAAAATTCACCTTTAACTTTCAATAGTTTCTTAATTAAATTTACTTTAATCATTCAATTTATAGACAAATTTAAATAAAGTTTAGATACTAAGTCTCTCCTTTTTTATCCCTATTCAAAATTTTTTTACTAATAAATTTTTAAACTCGTACTTATATCTACTTCCCTAAAAATTAACATCTATTTTTATACATTTTCGGAAAATTTGCAATTTTTTATGATGTAAGCTAGTATGTTGAGGTGAGCAAATTATTATAAGAAGTTCCTCTTAACATCAATACAATCATGAATAAACTACAAACAGGAGGATTTATATGAATTTTAAGAAAATAATACCGTTTTCAGCACTTTCCTTATCACTTATCGGTTTCGGATTTGCTACAGATGCTTTAGCCAGTAATCATGGTGATACTTCGTGGGGAAATGAATATAGAATATGGAGTCCGAATGATCATACCCCTGCTCGTTAAAAAAGACAACCGCACTGCTTACTATAACAAAACAACTTCTGGATCAACCTACATCAACATTTGGGCAGCTTTATATGACGGTCGAGATGTTTCAGGAGGACGAACCTACCGAAGCTACCCAGGAGGACAAGCGACCTTCCTTTATAATTTAGCTGTCGAAAGGTATGGTTCTGGGGTCTCTGTAAGAATTGATTCGCGCCGATTTGCTAACGCTCATGCCCGAGGAGTATGGAGTCCTGATTCTGTCAGATAAGCGTCGCTAGAGGCCATGACATATGATGATTTGCTTGCATAATAAACGAAAGAAGTGAAACCATGTTCAAATTCATCTTTAGACGAATTAACAGACGTTATTTTCTTGCTTTATTGTTACTCATTTTGCTTATTCCTCTTTTTCAAATTTACCCTTCTATTTCCTTAGCAACAGAAAACCATTTCTTAGATTCACCTTATACCAGATGGATGTCAATTGATCCTTTCAATACGATATCCGCCATCTTTTTCATCCTACTTCCATTAATAGCAGCTCTTCCAGCAGGATCACTTTTACGAAAAGATATTGATTCTGGTTTTATCTATCAAAGCCTCATTAAATCCGATGTTCGACAAGTATTAGGAAGCTACCTCAGCATCTCTTTTGGGTTAGGATTTATAGTAGTTCTTATTCCATTAGCTGTTAATTTTGGCTTGTATTTCTTCCTATTTCCAAATATCGTTCCAGATAATTTGCTTAATTCAAATCTCTTGATTATTCATCAAAACACCCTGTTTGTAACACTTTATTATTCACATCCATTTCTCCACGCAGCGCTTTCTATCTTGTGGTCAGCTTTTTTGGGGCGGACTATTTTCTTTATTTGTCACTGCGAGTTCTTTGTGGATTAAAAACACCTTCATAGCACTTATGTCAGGACTTGTCTTGCAGATCATATTATTGATTATTTCTTCATTTTTGCCAACACTCAAAACTGGAAGTCTTGCTCCCTTTGAATTTACAAGAGAGACAGCCCTAACTACAAATATCAAGTGGCTCCCTATTTTAGTCATTCTTTTCGCTCTCCTTTGCTACAGTGCCTATTTCATTTTTCGAGGGGTGAAGAAACGTGTCTTTTGGTAAGCTTTGGAAACAGCAAATGAAAAAGTCTAAACTCTTTGTTCCACTCTATATCAGTTTAGCCATTTTGGTTATCCTATATTCTTTTTCATTTATCCCCATCTATCTAGACGCAGACAATTTTAGTTCAGCATTTGAATCAATATTCAATCGTTTTTTTGTTGTTCATCGTTTATTTTAATGTGTGTATAATCGCCAATCTATCTGTATTACATTTTCAAATCCACGATATTCCTTTTACACAAAGCAGAAAAATTTGGTTGAAGCAAGCTTGTTTGCAAACCTTTCTAATAAATTTATTTATCTGGCTTAGTTGGCTGTTTTCAACTATATTAGGCTTTGTTTTTTCAAACCGCTTCTCTGTTCTTACTAGTTTTATCACTAGCTTCATTTTAAAAAGTCTTACACTTTTTCTAAGCCAACTAGTCTTGGCAGGCTTGTGTATTCTATTGTATTTCTTATTTCGCTCCAAGCTATTTACTTTTATCATAGCTTTTTATTTTTTAATATTACTTGTTTTGCTTTATCGCTTAAGCAACTTCCCTCGGTGATTTATGAATATATCGGCAAGAAATACTTGCTACAGGAGATTGCTACTTTATTCATTACAGCTGGCTTTATGGTTAGCATTTTACTTTGCGCATACGTCATATTAATGAAAAAGGATATTTTATGAAGGCATTAATAAAAGTGCAATTCTATTATTTTAGGCAACTTGTTCAAAAACGCTTCTTATACTTAATGATGGTTATCATTCTTACAGAGATTATTCTAGCCATCCAGTTAAAGGACAACCCACAAACATCTATGTTCAGTTTGTTTTTTTATGGAACTTCATTTCATGATGTTGCTTCAAATCGAGTCCAAATCCCTGTCCTTTGGTTTTGTTTTTTTTACAATTCCTTTATTCATAATCGGTAACAGCTTACAAGCACTCTGGGAAAAATATTCCGTTCAACTAAGAGGAAAAGGGTTTAGTCAATTTCAGTTTGGAATAATAAATACATTTTTTCTTTATTTAATCGCTTTTGCCTATACAAGTATCGCTTTTGCCATTGCTAGTTTTTGTCAAAAACTGATAACTGGAACGCATACTTGGTTACAAATTTCTGAAACCCATCACCCTTTTTTTGTTTTTTCGCGATTCTCTTAGGAAGCGTTTTAGTTCTCTTATTTATCCAGCAAATATGCGCGCTATTTAGCCCTATTGCTGGCATTGTTATCCCAATAATCATTTTAATTGTTTCTATTTATACAAGCGTCAAATGGAATTTATTAAATTTAGCTATGCTGGCTCGGTTTTCTTATTATTCCAATTTTGATTGTTTCTATATTTACATTACGCTAATTATTTTGAGCGCTGGCTATTTGATCGTTTATAAAAAAAAAAGAGTCTATAAGGAGGCAGTCAGTTGAGCTATATCACACTAAATCACGTCTCAAAAACACTAAAAGGAACGCCTTTATTACAAGACATCTCTGTTTCTATTAATAAAGGAGATATTGTGGCATTAGAAGGAATTAATGGTTCCGGTAAAACCTTGATAATTCGTGCAATACTTGGATTAATTAAAACATCTGGGGAAATTAAAGTAGACAGTCAAATGGTTCGTGTTGGTGAAAAATACCCCGTAAAGGCTGGGATTCTCATCGAAAATCCGAGTCTCATTGAAGAATTTACTGCTTTTACCAATTTGGAGCTATTAGCGGAACTGCAAGAAGATGTGACAGAGGAAGACATTATTTCGCTTTTAAAAGAATTTAATCTCCCTTTCCAAGGAAAACAAAAAGTTAAGAAGTTCTCCCTCGGAATGAAACAGAAACTCGGCATCGCACAGGCATTAATTGGAAATAGCGAACTTATTATTCTAGATGAGCCTACTAATGCTCTTGACCAGACAAGCATTCAAAATTTAATTCACTATATAAAAAAAATTAAATCAAGAATTGAATATTACTTTTATTATAGCTTCCCACGATTTGCCATTTATTGAATCCTTAGCTACGAAACATTTTATTGTGAAAGAAGGAACTGTGAGTGAAAAATAAAAAAAAGACTTCTTTTTACTTCCATTCTTCTTATTTTGATCATTTTAAGCTTAGCTGTTTATCGCTACCATGCAGTTAATCAGGCTTACAAAAGCCGGCATTTAGTGACAGAAAAAATCATTCCTATCCAGCAAGAAGTTCAGGACAAATCTGTTCAGTTTAAAGTACTAAATACGAGCAAAAAACAATCAGGCGATCAAATTAATGTTAATGTTCTTTTATCTATTAAGCTTCTGGGGTTAAATGATTATGGTTTTAAGAAAAACAATAAAAATTTCGTTGAAAATATCTGGCTAAATATTCCTTATTTCGAGCCCGGAATAGCAGCAGACGTATATACAGAAGACGGAAAACAGTTTGTTAGTAAAGATCTACGCCTTTCTAAAGAAACAAAGCTTGCATTTCACTTTAATGTGGCTAAACAAGAAGTTAGTCATCAAGACAAGCCTATGCGCTTCAGTTTTCTTGTTCCAAAACCAGGTAGAATCTTTACAAAATACTCCATTCTTATCCCCTAAGCTAGCATTCACGGAATAAAAATCAAATTATCTATCTGCATCCCTGAAAAAGGAGCTTTCTATGTATGAAGTCATGCATAGAAAGCTCCTTTTTCGCCAAATTAGAATACTTTTAACCAGTTATTTCTCCTCTTTCAACTTCTCGTACATGATTAAAAACAAAATGACAAGGCCCACTGCAAGCAAAATGTGTCCTAGGCCGGCTATTCCGGAAACCGCAGCTCCTGTTTCTTGCCCAAGTACGGTCATTGTTCCATGGAAAGTTAGTAAGCCAACTGTTAGAAGCAAGCCCGCATTGTAAATGTAATAGAAGGCATTGAACTTTTTGCTCGACATGATACCGAAATTTTTCTCAAGTAGCAGCACGACCAAAAACATGAACATTCCAAGCATTAGCAAGTGTGTGTGCAAAACGGAGAGTTGTGTTTTTCCCGTAAAATCTGCATATTTCGTGATTTCCCGGTAGTAGATTCCTGAGATAAGCCCCAAGATACAATAAAAAAGTGATGTTGTTAGCAGTTTTTTCATGAATAGTAGCTCCTTTGTGTTTAGCGTAGTCCTCTTAGTTTTTGGTATAAATCTTTGGCGTAATTATCCGTCATTCCGCAAATAAAGTCTGTCACAAGTAGCAAACGTAGATAGAGTTTTATGGTTTCATCTTGTTCCGCTGCATTTTTACGATAACACCCCAGATAATTATCCGAAATAAGCGACATGAGTCGTTTATCTTTGGCCGTTTGTTTTCCTTCTTCACTATCAAAATATAAAACGGCTGGAATATAGCTGTCAAGTAATGCTGAGATGATTTCACTTCCGGCAATTTCTGATTCGACCACACCTTGATTCGTATAGATATAAGTGCGTGATAAATATTGCAGAATCTGAACGAGCTGTGAAGCTTCGGATGCGTCTAGTAACGAATCATCAAACTCACCTTTCATGATTAGCTCGTAGTTTTCATAAAAGACTTCGAGCGAGCGGTTGATGAGTTGCCCACGCACGTTTGATGCTAACCATTGTTGGGCAATAAAAGCCTCTTCCTGACCTTCATAGCGATCTGCTTTTTTCTTAAGTTCATTGAAGCAGGCCGATGTGACCCAGTTATGCTCGTCGAATTCCTCGAAACCACGTAAAATTTGCTGAATCGTCACCGTCCCTTTTTTCACACCATCTTCTAAATCAGCGTTCAAGTAGGCGATATCGTCGGCTACTTCTAGCAAGAACGTGAGCGGGTGGCGTTTGTTAAAGGCGCCTGTTGCGGCTGTCACCTCTTTAAAAATGGCTTCGTCTGCATAAAAGTATCCCAGTTTTTTACTGCGAGTTCGTTTTTTATTGATTTCAAGCGAAGAAACCGGATATTTGATCACACCGTTTAGTGTGGCGTGTGTCAAATTCAGTCCATACTCGTCAAATAAGTAGTGGAGCTTGGAAACAACACGTAAAACTTGCGCATTCCCTTCAAAATGGTAAAAGTCTTCTTTCATTTGTTTTGTTAAAATGTCTGTTAATTTTTTTCCGCCATATTCGAGGCGTTCCAAATTTTCCTTGAACCATTCGCGGATGGATTCTTCACCAAAGTGACCGAACGGCGGGTTTCCCATGTCATGTAGCAACCCTGTACAAGCTAGGATATCCGCAATTTTTTCAGCGTGTTCGGGTTTAAAACTCGGATCAAGACCGTCTTCTACAATTTTATGTGAAACCATGTTACCCATTGATTTAGCAATCGTCGCAACTTCAATAGAATGCGTTAAACGCGTGCGCACAAAATCACTTTTTTCAAGTGGAAAAATTTGTGTTTTATCTTGCAAGCGTCTGAATGAAGCACTCATTACGATTCGCTGATAGTCATTTTCAAAAGCGCTTCGGATATCCGTGCTTTTACTGCGGGTGACAGCAGATTCACGTCGGCGCTTATCATTTAAAAGTGTATTCCAATCCATTTCACATTCCTCACTTTTCAAGGTTTCTTTAAAATGATTTTCTATTCATATTGCAATAGCTATCGAATCGATTTTTCAAGATGGAAACTAAAAATCGGCGTCTATTCCAACGATAGCATGCACTTCTTATGAAACTTTCTCTCCTTAACTATAACAGAAAACACAGGATTTTGCGCTTTACACAAGACAAATTCTTAACAGCTTAAACTTTATTTTCCCCATAAAAATTTTAATCACTCACCGTTTTTTTATATAATAAAGTTAAAAACATGAGGTGATTTTGTGGCTAATTCTTTAAAAGTTATTATCGGCGCTGGTGAAACCCGCTACCCGGGCTGGATTCCCACTCAAGAAAACGAACTTGATTTACTGGATCGCACAAGCTGGAACCGGCAGTTTTCTGCAAGTAGTATTGATGCCCTTCTGGCCGAGCATGTCTTTGAACATCTGGATTTTGAAGAAGGGATTCTCGCTGCCAAAAACTGTTTTCACTTTTTAAAACCCGGCGGTTACATTCGTGTGGCTGTTCCCGATCGTCATTTTCGAAATCAAGCTTACCAAGAGCTTGTGCAAATTGGTGGGCCTGGACCCGTGGATCACCCTGCCGCTAGTCATAAAATCGTTTACGATGCTAAGCAACTAACAACTGTTTTCGAAACGGCAGGATTTGTCACAAATTTACTAGAATATTGCGATTCGGATGGGCATTTTCATTTTCATTACTGGAATCCAGATGATGGATTAATTGGCCGTTCTTTTCGTTATGACACGCGGAATAGTAGCGAAAAACTTGGAATGGTATCTATCATTTTGGATGCTTATAAACCTCTTATTCTATAACCTTAAAATTTTACAAATCCATCGCGTCTATAACCACCAAAAGCGGGTATAGGAAATAAAAAGGCACATCTGAAAGGGTGAGAAAAATGACGACTTATAGCCGCATTTTAGTTGGCGTTGATGGTTCCAACGAGGCTGAAGCTGCTTTCCGCCGTGCAGCAAAAATGGCTGCTAGCGACGGAGCCGTACTTGGAATTGCTTTTGTTGCAGATATTCGCCGTATTGTCCCGTTGATCGATTACGAACAAACCTTTATTCACAAGGCGAGGAGCTACGGGGAAGAACTTGTAGGCATTTATGAAAACGAAGCGAAGAAAGCCGGCGTCCAAGATGTTGAAACTTTCATCCAATTTGGTACTCCGAAAAGCACTTTTGTAAAAAAAAATCCTAGTTGATTTTCAAGCTGACCTTGTACTCGTTGGCGCAACTGGGCTGAGCTCGACGGAACGAATGTTACTTGGCAGCGTTACTGAATACGTCGCCCAAAACGCTCCTTGCGATGTGATCGTGGTTCGCAGTGAAGCTTGGAATCAAAAAAAGAAAACTTTATAAAAGCATCGGAGCCTTTTATTTCGCTAAAGGCTCTGATGCTTTTCTTCTAAAATATTTTAAGTAATTTAGTAATTTCTACAAATAGTTCTTTATTTTCTATGATAACGAGAAATAACTTCCTTCTGGTCCGCGTCAGATTTTGTAGCAGCATATTTTCCGCGTGATAATAAGTATTTTCATTTACTGTTAATCTAGCGATGTTCTTGTCATCGTATATATATTTAAAATTGCTATCAAGCACAACCACAACTTTATCAAATTCTTGTCCTATAACCTTGTGCGAGGTTCTTTGTATTCCCATTGTTAACAATTCTAGTGCATCTGGACTATGCGTACTTGTCGCATAAGTGATAGACTCCCAACCTTTAGTTTCAAGTTTATTTATAAAAGCCTCTCCTTCTTCGTAAGATCCAAAGAATTTAACTTGTATATTTTGATCTGGGTTTTCTATTAATCCAGTGGAAGGATTGCGTGTAAATAGATTCTTAATAAAATCTGCTATTTCTGGATTTGTTCGGATTTTATCTTTAAGTCTAAATCTATTTTCTTCGTCTACAATCTGTATAATTTTCTCCTTATTCTTTCCATTAATCTCTCGATCACTCAAACACTGGTTCTCGTCCATAGAAAATATTAATTGTATAGAGTTTTCTTTTGAAAACTCTATAATGTCCTTTAGCTGATCTCCTCGAATCCTCTGTGCCTCATCAATTATAACTGTATTTAACTCTTTCATATTATCTTCCAAACAAACTTTGTAATCTTTTATTGGTTCTATATTCCAACCATAGTTATCTCGGAGAGACCTTTGACCTTCATTTAGATTTCCCCCATGAATAATGAGAACACTTTTTTTTACTATTATTTAAACTTTTTGCAATATCATATATTAACAGTGTCTTGCCCGTCCCTGCCTTTCCTTCAATTAATGCATTCTTTTCTCCTTTTAAAATTCGATTGTGAATTTCATATTGCCGTGGTGTCAAGAAATATCTGCCATCCATAAATTTATCTGTTGCATTAAAAGGCGAAATTAAAAAATCACTCGGTTGAAACAACTTATCGATATCTATTCTTCTATGAAAAGTAACTTCTTGTTTACTTATGAATTCCATAACTTCACTGCTAGATATATTTTTAAGTGCATCATTATTCAGTATGTAAAACTTTTTATCCCAAGCTATAAAACATATATGATATGTTTTAACCTCCAACACACTTAAATATTTTTCTTTACGTTTAAGTTGTTTTTAATATTTTTTCCTCAGAAGCCTCACTTTTTAACTCTATATTTAAATGATAATTTTTACCTAGCCTTAACAAATCAAACTCTTCACCAATCTGAGGTATCTTGTACCCAAGAAAAAAAATAATTAAAATAATATTCCATAAAATCTTCATAGGGAGAAATTGTTAACTTCTCTATCATCTCAAATAAGGAATTTAATTCATGCTCGTTCATTTTTATATTATTTCTTTCCAACAACTCAGCATATACATCTTCAGCAATTTTTTTTGCATTTCGAGAGCGTAACTAAATCCATATCTCATCCTTCTTTCTGTAAAATTTTTCAATATTGTATATCAAATTCATCTTACCATAAAATTACTCTTTTTTGTTCAAAAATTAAATAAAAAACATGTATCTTAACCTAAGAAATAATATAAGCCCTCTCCCCATTTCTTGTGGAAAAGGTTATAATAGAAGTGGAAATAAGATTACGCGAGGAGGCTTTTGTGTTATGTCTGCTTTAACGGTTGCTATTGCTTCGGATCATGGTGGTATTGAGCTTCGCAAATCACTTGTTCAACTGCTAGAAACACTTGGAATTACTTATCAAGAATTTGGACCGGAAACACCGGAATCTGTGGATTACCCTGAACTCGCTTTCACGGTTTCTAAAAAAGTGACTAGTGGCGAAGTGAATCGTGGTATCCTGATCTGCGGAACAGGTGTCGGTATGAGCATCGCCGCTAACAAGGTACCTGGTATTCGGTGCGCTTTAGTTGGGGATACATTTACAGCACATGCGACCCGTGAACATAATGATTCAAACGTGATTGCTCTTGGCGCCCGTGTTGTTGGTTCTGGCCTTGCTTCTGATATTGTAAAAGTTTGGCTAAATGCTGAGTATGAAGGTGGCAGACACGCAAATCGAATTGATCAAATTACGGCGTTTGAACGGGAGCATCTTTAAGTTATTTAAGATATCCACAAGTTATTCACAGGATAAATTTCTGTGAATAACTTGTGGATATTTCTTTTTCATACATATTAAAAACGGAAGAATGCCTTTAAAAAGCCGTTCTTCCCTGCATGTTTTTGTATAAAAATACCTATTAGCCCGCTAAAAAGCCAATCGTTCACTCACAAGTTATCCACAATTCCCACAACTACCTTCCAAAATTCCTTTCTCTTCCATCTTTCGGGCTGTGGATAAATATTCCTAAATTTCCATTTCCAACTATGTCCGCAGATAAATTTATCATAACATCTAAATAAGGTTCGCAAAAAGACACAGTATAAATAGGGAGCCTTAACGGTCCTCTACGCATTCCTTTTATCTTAATTAAAATATCAATCTCTCTCTGGTTCTAGCATCCGATAGCCTACCCCTACTTCTGTTCGAATATAATGGGGTTCTGCCGGATTTGCTTCAATTTTCCGGCGTATGTTGCTCATATTGACCCTCAGTGCCTGATTTTCATTTGCGTAGGCCCAAATTTCATGCATGATGAAGTCATGTGTCAACACTTTGCCTGCGTGACTGGCAAGCAGTGCCACAATTTTATATTCGATTGGTGTAAAATGAATTTCTACACCATTTAAAGTGACTTGTCGTTTTAAAAAATTAACTTGCAAATCATCAAACTGAAAAATCGTCATTTCTTGTCCCTGTTCATTCGTTAAGTTGTTATTCCGGTGACGAAGAGCTGTACGAATTCGCGCGAGTAGTTCAGAAGTTCCAAAAGGTTTCGTAATATAGTCATCGGCACCTAAATCAAGCGCTTCTACTTTTTCGCGCTCATGAAGCCGCGCTGACACTACAATGACAGGAATACTCGACCAGTGGCGAAGTGATTTTAGTAACTCTAATCCATCCATGTCTGGCAATCCTAAATCGAGCAAAATGAGGTCTGGTGTATAGGAAGCAGCCACGCGCAATGCTTCTTTTCCTGTTTTCGCACTGAGAACTTTATAGTCACTTGCCTCTAATACAGCCTGAATAAATCGACCAATTCCTTCTTCGTCTTCAACCACGAGTACAAATTGATTAATTCCCATCCTCATTTCCTCCTAAGGGTAGTGTAAATCGGAAAATGGTTCCACCGCCTGGATTTTCTAATGCCTCCATTTTACAACCGTGTGCCTTAATGATCGACATGCAAAGTGAAAGCCCAATTCCTAAACCGCGCGACTGATCTACGCGACTCGTTTCTAACGCTGAAATCCCATCAAAAAGATGTCTCATTTTTTCGCGTGGAATCCCCGTTCCATCATCTTTTACCGTAAATTGCACCTCATTTTGAGCAAGTTTCGCTGTGACCCAAACACGTGCGTTTGCCCCACCATGTCGCAGTGCATTTTCCATTAAATTGATTAAAACTTGTTCAATTAAGGTGCCGTCCATTGGCGCGAAAACCACTTCATTTGGAACTTGGACGGCAATTTCTCTTCCTGGGAATCGTGCTCGTACACGCTGAACAGCTTCACCTATGATTTCTTCAATGGCTTCATTTTCAGGTTTCAACGCGAACTCCTTATCACTAATCCGTGTCACTGATAGCAAGTTTTCTATCATCCGAATTAGCCACTCAGAATCTTCTTTAATATCTCGAACCAGTTTCGTTTTCGTATCATGGTCTAACTTCACTTCACTTTCAAGCAGAACAGAGCTAGCTCCTAAGATTCCTGTAAGCGGTGTACGCAAATCATGTGATACAGCACGTAGCAAATTGCCGCGCATTTTTTTCTTTTTTCAGCAACGACTAAGATTTCATTTTGCTCATCAGAAAGTTTCTGTTTCAAAAGTGCCAACGCAATTTGCGACCCTATCATCCGCAAAAAATTCCGTTCCTCCTGCGAAATCAATCCTTTTTCACGACTCGCATATAAGCCCACAACACCCAGCACTTGCCCTTGAGCGATGACGGGCATATAATATCCAGCCGCGCCACTTAGTGTATCCGTTGTTTTCCCAGCTGCTTTTCCATTATGAAATACCCAGTGCACAACCGCCTGCTCCGCTTTTGAAAGCAGTACCTCAGATTTTGTTTCATCTTCAGCCTGTAGGAATACAGCACTTGACTCTTTTTCTGGATCTTTTGGATAAAAAACAACAGAACGTGCAAACAATCGCAACATATAATTAGTCGACAGCTCGAGGATGGCTTGGAGATTTTGTGCCGCTAACAACTTGCGATTTAATTCATATAAAATTTCAGTATGCTTTTCTCTGATTACGGCTTGTTTGGCAAAGTTTTTAATCCGGACGGTAAGCGCACTTGTCGTGAGCGCTACAATTAACATGATACCGTATGTGATCGGATAACCTGCTTGAATTGTATCAAAGGTGTAAAGCGGATTCATGAAGAAAAAATTGAACATTAAAACGGCAAAAAAAAGAACCAATGATGCCATAAAGATAGCCTGTCGTTATACGTGAAAGGATAACAATAGCCAAAATATACACCATAATGATATTTTGGTCACCGATTCCAAGGTGTAGCAAGACTTCTGACACTAACGTCGCAAGAATAAGTGCAACTAACATCTTGAAAGTATCATTCCAGCTAATTGTGTCACGCAAAGAAAAACGCAACCTCCTTTTTGCTTTTTCAGGCGCAGTTTTCACCATATGAATTTCGGTTTTATCTAATAAATGAAATAATGTGTCTTCTAGGTCTTCGCCAAAAATCCAATTATGTTTTTTTGATTTGCCAATCACAATATTTGTAACACCGGACAAATTAGCATACTCAGAGATCGCCGTCGCAAGTTCACTTCCCGTTATTGTAACGGTTTCTGCCGAAAGTTCTTCTGCAAGCTCCATATTTTCGCGCAGTCGCTCTGTCTCGTCTTTTGAAAGTGGCTTACCACTCGAAACATGTAATGCTGTAAAAGTGCCGTGAAAAGCTTCTGCCGCGCGTGCTGTCCATCGAATGAGCTTTTTCGCGGATAAAGATGTATCAACACATACAAGCCAGTTTGTATTGCTAGTTCTAGCTTCTTTTTGATTAGAAGAACTAATCCGATCCGCCGCTTTGCGCGTTGCCATTTCCCGTAGAACGCGAAGATTTGACTTCGTAAAAAAGTGGCTCAGCGCCACTTGGATGCTATCACTGGAATAAATTTTCCCTTCTTCAAGTCGCTTAATAAGCTCATCTGGCTCAACGTCAATCAAGCGGATTTGATCTGCCTGGTCAAAAAACCAATCCGGAATGGTCTCTGCTAGATCGCTATCCATCATACTTGAAACTAGATCATTCAAGCTTTCGATATGTTGTACATTGACGGTTGTGTAGACACTAATGCCAGCATCCAAAAGTTCACTGACATCTTGATATCGCTTACGATTTCGCATGCCTTCAGGGTTCGTATGCGCCAGCTCATCCACGAGCACAACATCCGGATGCGCATCCAAAATCCCATCTAGATCTAGCTCCGTTAAATCGATTTCGCGGTAGCGAATCGACTTAAGTGGAATTTGGGGAAGCCCAGCTGCGAGTTCCACCGTTTCTTTCCGCATGTGCGGCTCCAAGTAGCCAATCCGAACGTCCACACCGCGCGCGAGTTCCTCGCGCGCATCGCTGAGCATCGCGTAAGTCTTTCCAACGCCTGCTGCATAGCCAAAATAAATTTTCAGCTTTCCGCGTTTCTTATTTTGCTCATCCCTATTCACCGATTCCACAGCAAGCTCCCCCTTCCTCTATAAGCTTTTATCGAGTTCTAAATTTACAGCTAGCACATTCACAACCGGTTCCCCCATAAAACCGAGCAGCCGCTTCGTTGTATGCTTTTGAATAATTTTTTCAACTTGTTCTGCCGAAACTCCTCGTTCACTTGCAATCCGCTTCGCCTGATAATCGGCCGCCGCAACGGAAATGTGTGGATCGACACCACTTGCAGAACCCATAACGAGATCAGCTGGAACTGGAGCGTCTTGATTCGGATCAAGCTTTTTAAGGGCTTTTGCACGCTCCTCCCGTTCCAGTTTTGCTTCTTTGCTAGCAGGGTTCAAATTCGAAGCGGCGTCATTCGGCCGACCAAGTAAGTATTTAGGTTCCGTAAACGTCTGACCAATTAATGCTGAGCCTTTATTTTCTTCTATTATACTGCCATTTGCCTGATCATGGAAAGCAGCTTGCGCAATTAAAGTTACAACTGCTGGATAAGCCACACCACAAACCAGTGTCAAAAAAAGGAATGCCAGTAAAGCTTGCTTTATCAAAACCTTCATTTTCTCGCCTCCTAAGAAATCCCCATCACTGTGAGTAGCATATCAATCGCTTTGATCGCAATAAACGGCGCAATAATGCCGCCGAGCCCATAGATCAAAATATTCCGTCCTAATAATTTTTGTGCGGGAAGTTCACGATATTTCACGCCTCTGAGTGACAATGGAATCAAGCAGACGATAACAAACGCATTGTAAATAACTGCCGATAAGAGCGCCGTGACAGGACTCGTTAATTGCATCAAATTGAGCACTTCAAGTTCAGGGTAAATCCCATAAAAAAGTACGGGAATAATCGCAAAATATTTGGCAATGTCATTTGCAACGCTAAATGTCGTCAGCGCGCCTCTTGTCATGAGTAGCTGCTTCCCAATTCTTACAATATCAATCAGCTTCGTTGGGCTAGAATCAAGATCAACCATGTTTCCGGCTTCTTTTGCCGCTTGTGTCCCTGAATTCATCGCAACAGCTACATCTGCTTGCGCAAGCGCCGGCGCATCATTTGTACCATCGCCTGTCATCGCAACAAGGTGCCCTTCCTTTTGATACGAGCGAATCAAATCCAGTTTCGCTTCTGGAGTTGCTTCCGCCAAAAAGTCATCAACACCCGCTTCTGCTGCGATAGCCGCTGCTGTCATCGGATTATCCCCTGTAATCATAATCGTTTTAATCCCCATCGCCCGTAAATCTTGAAACTTCTCCTTTACACCATTTTTTACGATATCTTTTAAATAAACAACGCCAAGCACTTGCTTATTCTTCACAACAACAAGTGGCGTACCACCAGCCTGTGCTACTTTGGCGACAAGCTCCTCGCATTCAGCCGGATAAGTCGACCCAACCGATTCCACAAATTGTTTTACCGCATCCGCGGCACCTTTTCTGACCTCATCTCCACCAAAATTCGTACCGCTCATCCGCGTTTTCGCCGTAAAAGGAATGAACTCCGCTTCCGCACTCGAAAGCTCCCGACCTCGAATGTCAAAGCGCTCCTTGGCAAGCACCACGATGCTTCTCCCCTCAGCCGTTTCATCAGCTAATGAGGAAAGCTGCGCCGCATCAGCTAATTCGCGCTCCGAAACACCCGCTACAGGCAAAAATTGACTTGCTCGCCGGTTTCCAAGTGTAATCGTGCCCGTTTTATCTAGCAAAAGGACATCCACATCTCCAGCCGCTTCAATCGCCCGACCACTCATCGCGAGTACGTTTGCTTCATTTAAACGGCTCATTCCCGCAATCCCAATAGAAGAAAGTAACGCTCCAATCGTCGTGGGAGCTAAGCAAACAAGGAGCGCAATCACATTAGTAAGTGAAATAGCTTCCCCTTTTCCAGCCAAATGACTTGAAAACTCGGTAAATGGAATTAATGTCGCCGATACCGCCAGAAAGATAATCGTCAGTGTCACAAGCAAAATTTGCAAAGCAATTTCATTCGGCGTTTTCTTTCTTGCCGCACCTTCCACCATCGCGATCATCTTATCGAGAAAACTTTCACCCGCCTCAGCTGTCACGCGAATCACAAGCCAATCCGAGACAAGTGTTGTTCCGCCAGTCACGGCACTTCTATCTCCACCTGATTCGCGAATGACTGGCGCTGATTCCCCAGTAATCGCACTTTCATCTACAGAAGCTGCTCCCGTAATGACCTCTCCGTCCATCGGAATTTGTTCGCCCATCTTAACTAGAACCACATCATTTTTTTTAAGCTCATTGGAAAGGACTTCCGTATAAAGATTGTGGTTTTCTGGATCTTGCAATTTTCTCGCCGAAACGTCTTTCCTTGCGCCGCGCAAGCTTCCTGCCTGCGCTCTGCCACGTCCTTCTGCTATCGCCTCTGCAAAATTCGCAAAAAGAACAGTAAACCACAAAAGCATCGCAATCACAAATGTGTACCAGCGCGCCTCATCTTGGATCCCGAAAAAACCAAGGAAGTAAAGGACAGTCGTTAGTACTGCTCCCAAATACACCACAAACATAACTGGATTTTTTATTTGAATTTTCGGTGACAACTTAAAGAACGACTGTGCCGCCGCGTCCGCATAAATTTCTTTTTTCTTCATTTTTAAGTCCTCCTACTTACCAGCCGTGAAAAAATCGGCAATCGGTCCAAGTGCTAAACTTGGCAAGAAACTAAGGCTCCCACTAGCAAAATAACGCCAATCAAAAGTCCCGCAAACATCCCGTTTTTCGTCGAAAGCGTCCCACTACTTTCAGGAACAACTTTTTTCTGTGCCAAATTTCCAGCTAAGAATAAAGTTGCGACTAGTGGTAAAAACCTTGCAAGAAGCATAATGATTCCGCCAATCCAATTGGTAAAAGCGGTATCCGCTGAAAATCCCGCAAAAGCACTACCATTATTGTTCCCCATGGATGTAAATGCATAAAGAATTTCAGAAAAGCCATGCGCGCCTGAATTGGTTAGCCAGCTCGTTGCGGCTGGTAAAAGCACCGCTATAGCTGTTCCAAATAAAGTAAGAAGTGGCGGGCCTAAAATGATCAGACAAACCATTTTCATGTCAAACGGCTCGATTTTTTTTGCCTAGATATTCCGGCGTTCGCCCAATTAAGAGCCCCGCAATAAAGACCGTTAAAATAACAAAGGCGATCATGCCATAAAGTCCACTTCCAACGCCTCCAAAGACAATTTCTCCAAGTTGCATCATGAAAAGTGGCACGGCTCCACCAAGCGGTGTCAAGCTGTCATGCATGGCGTTCACTGAACCATTTGAAGCGGCGGTTGTCGCCACGCCAAATAGTGTCGAGCCCGAGACACCAAAGCGCGCTTCTTTTCCTTCCATATTACCGGCTGAATCTGCTACACCTGCAGTACTTGGCAAACTAAATTGCTCAGCAGCTGTCATCGCGATGAGACCCACTGAAAATAAAACAAGCATCACTGTAAAGATTACGCGCCCCTGCTTGGCATCTTTCACCGCACGTCCAAATGCCACAACAAGCGCCGCCGGAATCAAAAGAATCGCAAGGATTTCTAATAAATTGCTAAAAGCTGTTGGATTTTCAAACGGAAAAGCTGAGTTTGCTCCAAAAAAGCCTCCACCATTTGTTCCAAGTTGTTTTATCGCAATTTGGCTAGCTGCTGGGCCAAGCGGAATCAACTGTTTCGCACCTTCTTGGAGCGTTTCCGTCGTCACGTATGGCGCGAAGCTTTGCACAACCCCTTGCGAAACAAGGAGAATCGCCATGACAAGCGAAAGTGGCACGAGCAAGTATAATGTAACGCGAATCAAGTCCTGCCAAAAGTTCCCGACCGAATGTGTTTTCTTCAAAATAAAGCCGCGCACAAGCGCAAACAGTACGGCAATCCCCGTTCCTGCCGACACGAAGTTTTGCACCGTAAGTCCGATCGTCTGCGAAAGATAAGAAAGTGCGCTTTCCCCCGAATAAGCTTGCCAGTTTGTGTTCGTGACAAAACTTGCAGCCGTGTTAAACGCTAGCCCGAGCGACATGCCTTTTTGATGTTCTGGATTAAGCGGCAACACACCTTGAAGCATGAGCACTGCCATTAAAAAAAATCAAACCTACTCCGCTGAATAAAACGACGGATGCGGCGTATCTTTTTGCGCTCATTTCTTCTTCCGCATTTTTCCCAATCATTTTATAAGCCAATTTTTCAAGAGGAGCGATGACTTTCGTTAAAAAAAACGGGCTTAAATGTTAGAATTCGGTAAATATAAATCCCAACTGGTATCGCAAGTGCTATCAATAGTAGAAGAAAAACAATATCTTGCATCACAATCCTGCTCATAGGTCTTCACCTCGAAACAGGATATAAAATAAATAAATCATTAAACCTACAGTGATGCAGATCATGATCCCAATTAAAATAGCCACTTTTCCCACTCCTTTAAATCCTCACTTTTTCTACACTCCCCATCCTAACAAAAAGCATATAAAGACAGTGTTAAGGTCTTATCCTGTGGCATAAAGATTTCGTTAAGATATCCGTGTAATTTTTACACAGATGTTTTTGTATGTGTAACGCAAAAATATTTTTGAAAACGCTATTATGAAGCCCTTTCATAGCTTTTAAAAGTTGGCACGGAATTTGCATATATAGTTAATATAAAATGAAACTTTAGGAGGTTTTGATTTTGAAAACCATAATGCTCGTTTGTTCCGCTGGAATGTCAACAAGCCTTTTAGTAACCAAAATGCAAAAAGCAGCTGAGGCAGAAGGACTTGAAGCAAATATTTTTGCTGTCGCTGAAGCTGAGGCAGATAGTCACTTTGATGAAATTGATGTCTTAATGCTTGGACCACAAGTTCGTTTCCTTGAAGGAAAAATGAAAGAAAAGCTAGAACCCAAAGGCGTACCTGTTGGCGTTATTGATATGACAGATTACGGTACGATGAATGGGGAAAAAGTTCTTGCAACAGCGAAAGAATTGATGAAGTAACTTTCGTTAGCGAACAACGTCTTTTGACAAGTTGTTTCTATAAATATTAAATAAAGATCCAAACTGGATCAAAAAAAGGAGAGTATTAAAATGAATGGTTTTATCGCTTTTATGGAAAAACACTTTATTCCATACGCAGCTAAAATCGGAGGACAACGCCATCTCGTTGCTGTCCGTGATGGATTCATCGCGACAATGCCGCTAATGATTCTAGGATCATTCGCAGTACTAATTAACAATTTACCAATTCCTGGTTATCTAGATTTCATGAATAACATTTTCGGCGAAGGAAAATGGCAAAACTTCGGCGGAAACATCTGGAATGGTACATTTGCGATTCTTGCACTTTTAATTGCTTTTACTGTAGCTTATAACCTTGCCAAATCTTACGATAAAGACGCATTATCTTCTGGTGTCATCTCAGTTGCCACTTTCTTCACGATTGGCGCAATTGCTCCTGATGATAAAGGGATTCCAGGAGTTGGCGGACTTGGTTCCATCGGTCTTTTCTTAGCTCTTATCGTCGCAATTTTATCTACTGAAATTTTCACGCGTTTAAGCGGAAATCCAAAACTAATCATCAAAATGCCTGACGGTGTTCCGCCAGCAGTGTCTCGTTCATTCGCAGCACTATTCCCATCGATGATTACAGTTTCAATCTTTGCACTTATTACGGCTCTTTTCCAAGCATTTGGAATTACAAACCTTGTTAATGAATTCTATAAACTTATCCAAGAACCGTTCATGGGACTTGCTAACTCATGGGGCGTAGCACTTCTACTTGCATTCATCTCTGCATTCCTATGGTTCTTCGGTTTGCACGGTGCGAACATCATCGACCCGTTCATGCAAACAATCAATGCTCCAGCGATCACAGCTAACCAAGAAGCACTTAAAGCTGGTAAAGAACTTCCATATATCGTTAACAAACCTTTCTTCGATTCATTTGTGAACATGGGAGGAACTGGGGCAACAATCGGACTGATCATCGCGATCTTTATCGTTGCTCGTAAGCATAAAGCTTACATGACAGTATCTAAACTTTCAGCAGCACCAGGTGTGTTCAATATCAATGAACCAATGATGTTCGGTCTTCCAATTGTACTGAACCCAATCATGTTCATTCCATATATCTTAACACCAATGGTTCTTGTAACAATCGCTTACTTTGCAACAAAACTTGGACTTGTTCCAGCAGCAACAATCATCACTCCTTGGACAATGCCTCCAGTTATCGGTGGTGCACTTGCAACACAAAGTATCGCAGGTGGTATTCTTGCAGCCGTTAACTTGATCATCGCTGTCTTGATCTATCTTCCATTCGCGAAAATGGCTCAAATTCAAGAGCTCCGTCGTGAAAAAGGAGAAGCAGAAGCTTAATCACCTTGTATATAGTATTAAAGAATTAAGGACGTGTTAAAATGGATACAGAAAATCTAGAACAAACAATCATGGGACTCATTGTCAATGGCGGAAACGCAAAAAGTAATGCAATGCTTGCTATTCAAGCCGCTAAAGAAGGTAATTTTGAAGAAGCGGATAAGTATCTTGAAGAAGCGGACAAAGCACTTCTTGAAGCTCACCATTCGCAAACAGCCCTTATCCAAGGTGAAGCTCGCGGTGAAAAAACACCTGTATCATTGTTATTAGTTCACGCGCAAGATCACTTGATGAACGGTATCACTTTCAAAGATTTAGCAAAAGAAATCGTTGAATTGTATCGCGTTCGTTAAAACAAAAATCCCGTTTGGTTCAGCCCACTGAACCAAACGGGATTTTTTTATATTATTTGACTCCCTTGCTTGTATTTCGCTTTTCAAGCGGCAGCATCCCATATTTTTTCTTATAAAGCGTGTAGAAGTAGGTTTTATTTTGAAAGCCAACTTGTTCTATAACTTCACTGATCGGCAGGCTTGTTGATTCAATCAAAAGATCCGCCGCGAGCAATTTTTGTTTGTTCACAAGCTCAGTAAAAGTTTCCCCGATTTTTTTCTTGATCACATTGCTCAAATAATTTTTATTATACCCGAGCGAAGCTGCAGCCCCGCTTAAAGTCAATTCACGATATTCTTTTTCAATCAATTGTAACGTATTTAATGCAATATTATTCGTTTCCGAATATAAATTTTTCACTTCATCAGATAGATACGTATCACATTTCCTCACAAGTTCAGTAAATAATATTGGCAAATAAAGCGTTATCATTTTAGTTGAAAACTCTTCATCTAAAAAATACTCGACGATAATTTGTTCCAAAACCCTTTTGATATGGGGAATGTTGGCGCTTTTGAAGATAATATATTTTTTCATCCGCTGGCCATCAACTGCTGAATTCAATAAAAAGTCATAAACTAAACTGTTTTTCTTCTTGATCCCCGTAAGCCACTCTAAATTGATACTTTGATCGCGAAAAAGAATGTTGATCAAAATGTCGTTCTCGCCCGTCGCTTTAATCGAGTGATGGCAACCAATGTCGAGTAGCAATAACTCCCCCTCTTGCAATGTTTCTTCTTTTCCTTCGATCACTTGTTTACACTCACCGCGAAGCATGTAATTCAGTTCCAAAAACTGGTGCGAATGCGCCGGATAATCTGCAAAACGGTTGTGTTTACTAACATAGATATCTTTATTTCGGAAAAAATATTCATTTAACAAATTCATTGTTCCATCTTTTTCAGAAAAGGATTTTTTCGGGTAATCCATCGAAAATTGTCCAGTTTCTTTTTGCCATTTTTCCTTGGCATTCAAACGATATAACTGCTTTTCAACTCGTTCTTCCATGTAATCTCCACCTGTATATTTGATACTATTATCATAACTCTTCGATATTGTAAGCGCAACCATTAAAACATATATTATAAGTAAGCGCTTAACAAAATACGTAGGAGGGTTAATTGTGAGTAATGTGGCAAATGGTAGTAGTAAAAAAGGAACTATCGCAGTATCATTAACGAATTATCTAGACTCAGGTTGTATTGTTGCAGGTGCTAGTGGTCTTACTTTGTGGGCACAACAATTTGGACTCAGCAGTTTTGCTGTTGGGCTCCTTGGAGCAGTCAGTGCCAACGCATTTGGATCGGCTTTTGGTGCCCTTATCGGCGGACATTTAGCTGATAAATATGGACGTAAATTTATTTACACATATAACATGCTTGTTTACATTCTCGGCGTTGCTATTATCATGTTCTCGATGAACTTTGCAATGCTTTTAGCAGGATTTTTAATTACTGGTCTCTCAGTCGGCGCGGGCGTTCCCGCTTCTTGGACATATATTTCGGAAATGGCAGACCCTAAAACTCGGGCAAGAAACATTGGAATTTCCCAGTTCGCCTGGTCTTGCGGTCCGGCAATCATTTTCACCCTTGGCATTTTAGTTTCACCGCTCGGTCTCTTTGGAAACCGTTTACTTTTCTTATCTCTTTTGATCGTCGCAGTTGTCGCTTGGAACTTACAACGCAAACTCGATGAATCGAAAGACTGGGAAGCAGAGCAAGCAAAATTAAAAGCATCTGGAGCAAAACCAGCTCATCCGATGAAAAATGCTTTTTCAAACTTAGTAAATATCAAATCGATTTTATTCCTTGTCGGGGTTTATATGTTCTGGAATCTTGTTGCCGGAGCAATGGGCTTTTTCATGCCATTTGTTTATGAAACCGTTGGTGGCCTTACCAACACACAAGCCAATTTGCTACAAGCGGTACTTTGGATCCTAACTGCTGCTGGAACTTATTTCGGCTTCGCCAAATTTGGCGACCGCGTAAGCCATCGCCTCTTATTCTTTGTCGGCGCAGCAATGGCAGTTGCTTCTTGGGTCGTTCTTACTTACGTCGGCATGAGCTGGCTTGGTCTTTGGACATTCGTTGTTCTTTGGGGCATTTCTGCTGGAATCGGTGCACAAGCTTTTTATGCACTTTGGTCAACGGAACTTTTCCCAACTCAATATCGTGGCGGGGTTCAAGGAATCATGTTCTTCCTTGTTCGCGGTAGTGCAGGAATTTGGTCCATCATCTTCCCTGTGATTCTTGCAAATCTTGGCTTTACGGTTGCAGGAACGATTATGATTGCTCTCCTTGCAATTTCACTCTTAATCGGTGTTATTTGGGCACCAAATACACGCGGTCGAACTCTTGATGAAATCACAAAAGAACGTTATGGAAACTTAGAGCCTAATCTTGTAAAAAAAGAAACGACAGGCGTTTTAAAGGAAAGTGATTAATGATGAAAAATTATGTTGCCATTGACATTGGGGCATCAAGCGGACGGCTCCTACTCGGAAATATCCGAGATGGGAAACTTGTACTTAGCGAAATCCATCGTTTTAAAAACGGATTTACCTTTCGCGATGGGCACGACCGCTGGGACATGGATTCCCTGATTCATGAAATATTTACCGGCCTTGAAAAGGTCAAACAGATGGGGATTTCCGCGTGCACACTTGGAATCGACACATGGGGCGTAGACTACGTCCTCGTTGATTCGGCGGGTAACAAACTGGGCGATCCAGTGAGCTACCGTGATAGTCGAACAGCAGGCAAAATTAGCGTGCTAACAAGTGAATACCCGAAAGATTATATTTACAAGAAAACGGGGATTCAATTTCTCGAATTAAATACGCTTTATCAGCTTTATGTGGAAGATAAAAATTTAATCGCGGCTGCGGACAAAATCCTACTGATTCCTGATTACATTGGATTCATCCTTACCGGCAAGCAAGTCGCTGAGACCACAAACTCATCCACAACACAAATGCTCAATTTGCGGGAGCAACTGTTTGATTCGGACTTGCTAGAACACCTCGGGATTGACCCTTGCAAATTTGCAGAACTTCGTGATGCCGGAACACATCTTGGCAAATTAAAACCCGAATGGCGTGAAAAATTCGACTTGCCGGAAACGGATGTCATCACGGTTGCGACACATGATACGGCTTCTGCGGTTGTCGGAACACCCGCAAAAGGCGAAAACTGGGCTTTCTTAAGTAGCGGCACTTGGTCACTTCTTGGAATGGAACTTCGGACGCCTATAACAAGTGAGCTTGCCTTTCAGGAAAACTATACAAATGAATGGGGCGCATACGGAACTTACCGGTTCCTAAAAAACATCATGGGTCTTTGGATCGTGCAAGAAATCGCGCGCCTGACAGGTTATAAGTATAGCTTTTCCGAGATGGCTCAACTGGCCGAAAAAGAAGAATTCTTTGTATCCATCATTGATGTGAACGACGACCGCTTTAACAATCCAGATAACATGATTGAGGAAATTCAAGCTTACTGCCGGGATACGGGGCAGCCGGTTCCAGAATCGATCGGGGAACTAACCAATTGTGTGTATGGTAGCTTGGCACTTTGTTACGCGCAGGCGCTTCAAAAAATGAAAGAGATCACTTCGAAGGAAATTGATGCGCTTTATATTGTTGGCGGCGGAAGTAATGTGGCGACACTGAATCAGCTTACGGCGAATCTAGCAGGTATCAAGGTCTATGCCGGCCCACAAGAGGCAACAGCTATCGGGAACTTAAGTGTACAACTAATTACAGAAGGCGAAATCGGAAGCGTGCAGGATGCACGCGATTTAATCCGCGAGTCTTTTGAAATAAAAGAATTTATTCCTGAACAAATGAAGGAAACGAAGGCGCTTGAAAGCTATGCGGCGCTAATTCGTAACTAATCAGAGGAGGCTTTTACAATGAGTGAAGTAGAAAAACGTTATTTGGCGGCTAAAGAACGCTATGCAAAAATTGGTGTCGATACAGATGAAGCACTGAAAAAATTGCAAGAGGTCAAAATTTCGATGCACTGCTGGCAAGGCGACGATGTGAAGGGATTTTTAAATCCAGATGGCGAATTAACGGGCGGCATTATGGCAACAGGAAATTATCCGGGCGCCGCACATACGCCAGAACAACTTCGTTCTGACTTGGAAAAAGCATTTGCGATGATTCCTGGGAAGCATAAAGTGAACTTGCATGCGATTTATGTCGATACCGATGAAAAAGTGGATCTCAATACGATTGAACCAAAACACTTTTCAAAATGGGTAGACTGGGCAAAGGAACAAGGATTGGGACTTGATTTCAACCCTACTTTCTTCTCGCACCCGATGTTTAAGGACAATTACACACTAGCGTCTCCTGATAAAGAAGTGCGTGACTTCTGGATCGAGCACGGCAAACGTTCCCGGAAAATTGCGGAATACTTTGGAAAAGAACTCGGTCAAACTTGTATCAACAACTTCTGGATGCCAGATGGAATGAAAGATAACCCGATTGATCGCCTTTCTCCGCGCAAACGTTTGATGGAAGCACTCGATGAAATTTTTGAAGAAAAACTAGATGAAAACTATACGCAAGAAGCGGTAGAAAGCAAATTGTTCGGACTGGGTGCAGAAGCCTACACAGTTGGCTCCCACGAATTTTATATGGGCTACGGCTTAACTCGTGACAAATTGATTTGCTTAGACGCAGGCCACTTCCACCCAACTGAATTTATTTCCAACAAACTTTCTTCGTTAGCTTTGTTTTCTAAGGGTGTTATGTTGCATGTTAGCCGTCCTGTGCGCTGGGATAGCGACCATGTGGTCTTAATGGATGATGAATTAACTGAAATCGGCCGTGAGCTCGTTCGTAACGATTTACTACCGATCACAAATATTGGACTCGATTTCTTCGACGCGACCATCAACCGTATCGCTGCTTGGGTTGTAGGCACACGAAATACGCAAAAGGCTTTGCTTAAGGCATTCCTTGAACCAACGGATGACCTGAAGAAAATCGAACTTGAAAATGACTTTACAACACGAATGGTTCTTACGGAAGAATTAAAGGATTTCCCATTCGGCGATATCTGGAACCAATTCTGTGAACTAAATGGGGTTCCAGTTGGTCTTGACTGGCTAAAAGAAGTTCGCGAATATGAAAAAAATGTACTTTTAAATAGATAGGAGTCCTCTTTGATGGAAAATATTGAAAATGCCCCTTTTCTTCGGGAAATGATTGAAACTACTTCAAATTTATATCGCTTAGGTTGGGATGAAAGAAATGGCGGCAATATTAGTTATTTGCTAGAAGAAAGTGAAATTACGCCTTATCTTGATCCCACCAATGTGCTTCGGTTGATACCGATGGACTTTGACGGAAAAGCCCTCGCTGGGAAATATTTTCTTGTCACAGGTTCTGGGAAATATTTTAAAAATGTGGCTAAAGCGCCTGCTGAAAACTTGGGGATTATTCGGATTGCGGAGGATGGCGCTGGGGTTGAGGTGCTATGGGGCTACACGGACGGCGGAACGCCAACAAGCGAACTACCTTCTCACTTGATGAGTCACATCGCTAGGCTTTCTGTCAATCCTAAAAATCGGATTGTGATGCACTGCCACGCGACTCATTTACTGGCCATGACGTTTACGCACGAACTAGATGAGCGCCTCTTTACGCGGACGCTTTGGCAGATGTGCACGGAATGCCTTGTTGTATTTCCAGACGGCGTCGGCATCGTTCCTTGGCTAATTCCAGGAACGAATGAAATTGGAATCGCGACTTCTGAAAAAATGAAGGAAACACGACTTGTTGTTTGGCCGCACCACGGTATTTATGGTTCTGGAGAAACGATGGATGAAACGTTCGGTTTAATTGAAACGGCTGAAAAAGCAGCACAGGTTTATACGATTGTTTGCGCACAAGGCGGTGCCAAACAAACGATTACTGATGAAGAGCTAACTCAGCTAGGTGAAAGATTTGGCGTTAACCCAAAAGAAGGCTATTTGAAGGAGGATTAACTCACATGGAACGGATTGCTTCAATCATGTATTTATATGAAGGACAGCAAGCGGAATATAAAAAGCGGCATGATGAACTTTGGCCTGAGATGGAGCAAGCACTGAAAGAACATGGTGCATCCAATTATTCGATCTTTCTAGATCCTGCAACAGATATTTTATTTGCTTATTTGGAAGTGGCCGACAAGGCAACCTACGATAAGATTTCAAAAACTGAAATCTGCCAAAAATGGTGGGCTTATATGGCTCCTATCATGAAATCCAATGAAGATAATAGTCCTGTTTCAAAGGACTTGGTGCAAGTTTTCTACCTTGCTTAGCGAATTGGAGCTGCAAGCGAGCAGCTCCAATTCTATGTTATTTATTGTGAAACAACTAACAAAGGAGCTGTTTAATGTGGTAAATCGAATGATTTTAAATGAAACTTCTTATTTTGGTAAAGGTGCGATTTCTAAAATTGCAGAGGAAGTAGAAAAACGTGCTTTTCAAAAAGGCTTGGTTGTTACTGACCAAGGAATTGTGAAGTCGGGTCTTCTGGATAAAATTACGGCGATTTTAGAGCAAAATCAATTGAATTTTGAGGTGTTCGATGGGATTAAACCGAATCCTTCTATGCAAGATGTAACGGAAGGGGTTCATAAGCTCAAGACCTCTGGTGCGGATTATATTTTGGCGGTGGGCGGAGGCTCCCCAATTGATACAGCGAAGGCAATGGGCATTATCCACACAAATCCGCAACACGCCGATATTTTGAGCCTTGAAGGGGAACCGGGGACGAAAAAACCCAGCTTGCCGATTCTTGCAGTCCCAACGACTTCAGGAACTGCGGCCGAGGTTACGATCAATTACGTCATCACTGATGCGGCGAATAATCGTAAATTTGTTTGTGTAGATCCGCACGACATCCCGGTTTGCGCATTTGTCGACAGCGATATGATGCTTGGAATGCCAAAAGGTCTTGCGGCGGCAACAGGGATGGATGCCCTAACTCACGCCATTGAAGGTTATATCACAAAAGGCGCTTGGGCACTCACTGATTCGCTTCATTTAAAGGCGATTGAAATTATCAGCCACGCACTTGAAGCATCTGTTTCTGGTAGCGAAAAGGCGCGCGAAGAAATGGCACTTGGACAATACATGGCGGGAATGGGGTTTTCAAATGTAGGGCTTGGACTCGTTCATGGCATGGCTCATCCGTTAAGTGCTTGGTATGATGTGCCACATGGCGTTGCTTGTGCTTCGCTTCTTCCGATCGTGATGGATTATAATAAAGCGGAAACGGGCGAAAAATACCGGGATATTGCGGTCGCAATGAGTGTTCCTGATGCAGCAACACTTCCGCTTGAAGAAGTCCGCGAAAAAGCGGTAGAAGCAGTGAAAAGCCTTGGAATAGCGGTGGGGATCCCACAAAACATTAGTGAACTAGGCGTTCAGGAAGCAGATCTTGAGGCCATTGCAAGTGACGCGTTAAAAGATGTTTGCACAGGCGGGAACCCGCGGGAAGCCTCTCTCCACGACATTTTGGCGCTTTACAAGGCCATGCTTTAACTTATCTTTTAGTCCCCCAAAATCGAAAAAGCCAAAACCCTGCTTTCTTGCCGGATTTTGGCTTTTTCTTTTTTTAATAAATTATTTTTCGCAACACGTTTGCAAGCATTTCAGCATCGATCGAGATTTTGGGCGGTCGATCGTAAATATCATCATTAACGCGCTCCACCATCGTTAGTAAAATCACGCTATTCAGCACGAGAGAAACCATCTCTGACTGCTCTGCTTGTCCTTTTCTATCCATAAAACTCTTCAATTTGGTATCTACTTTTTCATATAAATATTCAACGATTGTAGGATTAATAAACTCCATATCTTTACTACCAATTTCTTTCACAGAAATGACCATGAAGGAGCGGTGCTGGTCGTAAAGTTCAAAAATAAATCGACTCACTTCACGCAAGAAAACTTCGTTATCCGTGATTTCTTTCGCGAAAAAATCATCAATTTCTTGTTTCATTGCTTCAAACTGAAATTCAAGCGTCATGTGAATCAAATTTTCTTTGCTTTTGAATTTCTTGAAAATCGTCGCTTCATTGATTTCTGCAGCTTCTGCAAGCTGTCTCGTTGTCGAACCTTTGATTCCATTTTTGGCAACCATTTCTAAAGTGGCTTCCATGATCGATTCATTTGTAATCACAAATTTGCTCCCCTCACTGCCTAAAGCAAGTACTTACTTAATTAGAGTATAGCAGAGCCTTCCAAAATCTTCAAGCTACTTATTTTTTGATCTTGTGGAGGCTTACATTCGAATAAATGTGACAACTTTTTGTATAACAAGGAATTGAAACTGAATTGTAATCTTTTTTGGATGGTTATCGCGCTAAAAACATGCGATAATAAAAGAGATGACAAATGTCTGTAAATTATTGAATAATTGAGGTGAGCGTTCATGAACGTAAGTAGAAAAGAGAGAATCGAAGCCGCTAAACTCCAAGAAAAAGATCAACAAAAAAAAGATGCACTGAAAAAAGGAGTAGCACTAGCAGGCTTCACAGCTGCAGCAAGTTCCGTTATCGTTCCTGCCTATGCGACAACAGTTAGCGCTGATGAAGTGGCAGCAAATGATCAAAACGGTGGAGAGCACACACCAGCAGCTGAAGAGCAAACATCGCAGCAAAATGTGGAAGCAACTTCAGTAGCACAACCAATAGCAAGCTATTCCGCTTCTGCGACTTACAGCAACATTCAAAAAAACGACAATGCGTTCGACAGCAACTGTCCAAGGATTCATTGACCAAATCAGCGGCAGTGCATCGCAAATCGCGTCGCAAAACGACCTTTATGCTTCCGTTATGATGGCACAAGCCATTTTAGAAAGTGCTTATGGAACCAGCATGTTAGGTTCTGTACCAAACTATAACTTGTTTGGCATAAAAGGATCCTACAATGGTCAGTCCGTATTGAAACAAACGATGGAAGATGATGGAAAAGGAAATCTTTACCCAGTAAATGCTTATTTCCGGAAGTATCCATCTTATCACCAATCTCTTGAAGATTATGCGCGCGTTATTAAAGGTGGCCCATCATGGAATCCAAATTATTATGCGGGCGCATGGAAGAGCAACACTGCTTCTTACTTGGATGCAACAAAAGCGCTAACAGGTACATACGCAACAGATACAAGCTATAGCGTAAAGCTCAATAACTTGATTAAAACGTATAACCTCACACAGTTTGACACACCGGGAAGCGGAAATAACGCAGGATCCTCGGCTGATGTGTATTACACTGTCAAAAAAGGTGATACTTTGTGGCGCATTGCAACACGTCACAGCGTTTCCGTTGCCGCACTCAAATCGATGAACAACCTAAAATCCGACACGATTTATGTAAATCAAAAACTAATCGTGAAAAAAGGAACTGTGGTTGCGCCGCCAACATCAGGTGGCATAAATCCTGGAAATTCGAATACAGGCGGTGGTTCTTCTGCCCCTGCAAAAACTTATAAAGTAAGCGCTGGCGATACTTTATGGCGCATTTCGAACAAATTTGGTGTTTCTGTTGCAAACCTAAAAAGCTGGAACGGATTAAAATCTGACGTCATTCACGTTGGACAAGTTCTAAAAGTTTCGTCTAGCACAAACGGAAATGTTTCCACTCCAAAACCCGGCAACAACAGTTCACAAGCTTCTTACTACACCGTTAAAAAAGGTGATACACTATGGAGCTTAGCATCGAAAAACAAAACTTCTGTAGCTAAAATTAAATCACTTAACAAATTGTCTTCGAACACAATCTATGTAGGTCAAAAATTACGTGTAAAATAAAAGTATCAATAAGCCGAGCAAAGCTTTCCCGCTTTACTCGGCTTATTTTTCATCTATTACTCCTCTTCCTTTTTCTTGCGTGATTTTCTGCCTAATAAATACACGCCAATCAGAAGAAGAAGGACAAGAATCACGCCGCCAATCACATACCACATTGTGTAGTCGCGTTCCAGTTCGACTGCCTTGTCGTTCCACTTGGTGGCTTCCTCTCGTTTGATTTCAAAGTTCTTTGTAAACGTCCATTTTTTCCCGCTCCCCCATGCCGTTAGATGAAGTGTATATTTCCCAGGTTTAAACGCCTGATTGTTCCAGTTCACTCCATAATCAAAGTTGGAATTGGGCGCAAGCCGCATGTTTTCCTTCTTTTCTCGGAATAAAACCTGTTCTTTTCCGCGTTTTGTCACCTTCGCTATCCACTTTAAAATCTTG
>NZ_AOCG01000009.1 GCF_000525795.1 Listeria aquatica FSL S10-1188 | reverse complement strand
TGAATAGAAAGCATTTGCAGACTGTTTTTTTTATGCTTATACTTTTAGGTATAGAAAGAGTAGATTAAGCGTTTATCGCGTACGACAGGGGGTCATCTGTGATGGATCAAACGGATCATCGGAATCAGGCGGTGGAGTTACTAAAAGAAGATGCGAAGCGAATACTACAGCTCATTAAAGTTCAGATGGATAACTTAACATTGCCGCAGTGCCCAGCGTATGAAGAAGTATTGGATACGCAAATGTACGGTTTGTCACGGGAAATTAATTTTGCTATTCGTTTAGGACTTCTTGAAGCTGAAGAAGGCAAGAAACTTTTAGCAACGCTTGAAAAAGAGTTATCAACTTTGCATGAGCTCTCGATGAATAAACAATAACCAAAAAAAGGGTCTGCGTTTTTTGCGGACGCTTTTTTATTATTAAAATTCTTTGCTTTTGAGAGGCGATTACTTTTCACGAGGCATTTTTTTCATTATAATAGAAAAAATGGGCTTTCGAGGAACAACTAGGATTGGAAGAGGGATATGTTAAAAAGAATTTTAAAGTCATATGACTATTCACTAATTGTTGTCTATATTTTACTTTGTTTGTTCGGTCTAGTTATGGTCTATAGTGCAAGCTGGTCGCTTGCCTATCGTCATGAATTACCGGCTGATTTTTATTATGTTCGTCAGGTGAAAAACTTGTGCATTAGCCTCGTCTTTTTTTATTGGATTTGCTCTTTTTCCGTATCATGTTTTTTCAAAAAAAATAAGTTTTTGATTCCAATGATGTTTGGTTCGGTATTACTGTTACTGATGATCTTTTTTGTTGGACATGCCGCAAATAATGCGCAAAGCTGGTTTCGTCTAGGAGCTGCTTCTCTTCAACCAGGGGAGTTTGTAAAAATTTCCGTCATCATTTATTTGGCTGCTATCTATGCGAAAAAGCAAAGTTACATAGATGATTTTAACAGAGGGGTATTACCTCCTGTGTTTTTCCTAGCTTTTTGTTTGCTTTTTAATTGCTATACAGCCTGATCTTGGTACAGCAATGATTATTTTTCTTACGGGTTGTTGTATTATTTTGTGTTCAGGCATGCGTCTTAAAAGCATGCTAAAACTTATCGGGCTTGGTATTGGAATTTTAGTTGTGCTCACGCTTATTGTTTTGCTTTTACCGGATCATATCCAGTCCCAAATCATTTCACCGACGCGTCTCGGACGATTTACTGGCTTTATGAATCCGTTTCGTGACCAAGGAACGACCGGGCATCAATTAGTTAACTCTTATTATGCGATCGGTTCTGGTGGCTTTTTCGGCCAAGGACTTGGGCAAAGCGTACAAAAGTTAGGCTATTTGCCTGAAGCTCATACAGATTTCATTATTGCTGTAATCTCAGAAGAATTAGGCGTTTTCGGAGTGCTTTTTGTGCTCTTTGGACTGTTTTTTATCATCTTTAAAACGATTGTGACAGGACTTCGTACAGACAATCCATTCGGCTCTTTGATTTGTTATGGGACCGCTGGATTGATTGGTATTCAAGCGTTTATCAACTTGGGCGGAGCATCTGGAACGATTCCGATTACAGGGGTGACACTTCCTTTTATTAGTTACGGAGGTTCGTCTCTCATGGTGCTTTCGATTTTGATGGGCATTGTGCTTAATATTGGGATGTTTTCCAACTATAAACGAAAATATGGCAAACAAGAATAGCGAAAGAAAACACTTTGCTTGGAAAAAGTGTTTTCTTTTTTTACGAATGTTTAGTGGGTGGATAAACGAAAATGTATGTGTTTTTTTGAATAGTTTTTCAATGTCAGGAGAAAACAATTTACTTTTGGTACCTTTTAATACTATAATTAGGGGTATATCTTGCATCCTATTGCTGACGTTTTTCCAGAGAACGAAATAAGCAGAAGATACACAAAATTAAAAAAAGCAAAGCCGTTTAAACCTCTTTCGAGTGTTTTGGCTGATACGCTTAAAAAGGCGGAGTGTTGGTTAGGAGGAAAATTATGAATCAAATTAAAAAAGTGCTTGTTGCAAACCGCGGTGAGATTGCGATTCGGGTATTGCGTGCCTGCACTGAACTCAAAATCAAGACAGTAGCGATTTACTCACAAGAAGATACCGCAGCTTTCCACAGATATAAAGCGGATGAAGCTTATTTAGTTGGGGAAGGGAAAAAACCGATTGATGCTTATTTGGATATTGAAAATATAATTGAGATTGCCAAAGAAGCTTCCGTTGACGCTATTCATCCTGGATATGGATTCCTTTCGGAGAATATTGAATTTGCAAAGCGATGTGAAGAAGAGGGCATCATTTTTGTTGGTCCAAAATCGAAACACTTAGATATGTTCGGCGATAAAATTAAAGCTAAAGAACAAGCGCTTTTAGCGGGGATTCCAGTTATTCCAGGTAGTGATGGACCAGTTTCTGGAATTGAAGAGGTTATTCAATTTGGGAAAGAGAATGGCTATCCTCTTATGATTAAGGCTTCTCTTGGCGGTGGCGGACGTGGAATGCGTGTTGTTGAAGCTGAAGAAAATGTGGAAGAAGCTTTTAACCGAGCTGCCTCAGAAGCAAAAGCTGCTTTTGGGAACGATGAAGTTTATGTGGAAAAATGTGTGATGAATCCGAAGCATATTGAAGTGCAAATCTTAGGAGATTCACATGGCAACATTGTCCACTTGTTTGAACGGGATTGTTCTGTTCAGCGTCGCCATCAAAAAGTAGTGGAAGTGGCACCATGTAATGCTATTACAACGGAACTTCGCAGCAGAATTTGTGATGCTGCTGTTAAATTAATGAAAAATGTTTCTTACTTAAATGCCGGTACGGTTGAATTTCTTGTTGAAGGAGAAGATTTCTATTTCATTGAAGTGAATCCACGTGTTCAAGTTGAACACACGATTACAGAAATGATCACAGGAATCGATATTGTACAAAGTCAGCTTTATATTGCTGATGGCTACTCGATGCACGACCAACTTGTTGCAATTCCAAAACAAGAAGAAATCCGAATCAATGGTTCGGCGATTCAGTGCCGGATCACAACGGAAGATCCACTTAATAATTTTATGCCAGATACAGGGAGAATCAATACTTACCGTTCAACAGGTGGATTCGGTGTGCGTCTAGATGCTGGAAATGGTTTCCAAGGAACAGTTGTTACGCCATTTTATGATTCGCTTCTTGTTAAGCTTTCTACTTGGGGAATGACTTTTGAACAATCTGTTCGTAAAATGGTGCGGAATCTTATTGAGTTTCGAATTCGTGGCGTGAAAACGAATGTGCCGTTCTTATTAAACGTAGTTCGCCATCCTGACTTTATCAGTGGAAACTACAATACATCATTTATTGACTCAACGCCTGAACTTTTTAAATTCCCGCATGTACGGGACCGAGGAACGAAAACGTTGCGCTACATAAGTAACGTAACTGTAAATGGGTTTCCAGGGATTAAGCAAGAAGAAAAGCCGGTTTCTGATGAACCTCGCGTGCCGAAAATTCCATATGATGAGCCGATTCCAAATGGGACGAAACAAATTCTGGATGAAAAGGGACCACTTGGTGTGGCAGATTGGGTTAAACAGCAAAATGAAGTGTTACTGACAGATACAACACTCCGGGATGCTCACCAGTCCTTACTTGCAACGCGGGTGCGTTCAAAGGATATTTTCCGAATTGCCGATGCGATGGCACACTTGCTTCCAAATATGTTTTCATTTGAAATGTGGGGCGGGGCGACATTTGATGTTGCTTATCGTTTCTTAAATGAAGATCCATGGGTTCGACTTGAAACCCTTCGGAAACAAATTCCAAATGTTATGTTCCAGATGCTTCTTCGCGGGGCCAATGCAGTGGGTTACAAAAACTACCCAGATAATGTGATTCGCGAATTCGTGAAGCTTTCAGCAGATTCTGGTATCGATGTTTTCCGTGTGTTTGATAGTTTGAACTGGATTAAAGGCATGGAAGTGTCCATTGAAGCAGTTCGTGACTCAGGCAAAATGGTGGAAGCAGCGATTTGCTATACAGGTGATATTGATGACGAAACGCGGACGAAATACACCATTGATTATTATAAAAACATGGCGAAAGAATTAGTGGCGCAAGGAACACATATTCTTGGGATTAAGGATATGGCCGGATTACTCAAGCCTCAGGCAGCTTATCGCTTAATTAATGAACTGAAAGATACTGTTGATGTGCCTATCCATTTGCATACCCATGATACAAGCGGAAATGGTATTTACACATATGCAGCTGCTGTTAGTGCGGGTGTGGATATCGTTGATGTGGCGTCCAGTGCAATGAGTGGGGCAACGAGTCAACCAAGCATGACCGGACTTTACTACGGGCTTCAAAACGGAAAACGTCAGACGAATTTAGATGCACATAACTCGCAGATCATTAACCACTACTGGGAAGATGTTCGGAAATATTACAAGGATTTTGATAATGCTCTTAATTCACCGCAAACAGAAGTTTATATTCATGAAATGCCAGGCGGACAATATACCAACTTGCAGCAACAAGCAAAAGCAGTGGGTCTTGGTGATCGTTGGGATGAAGTGAAACAAATGTATACGACTGTTAACCAAATGTTCGGAGACATCGTCAAAGTGACACCTTCTTCCAAAGTAGTAGGAGATATGGCGCTCTTTATGGTTCAAAATGATTTGACTGAAGAATTGGTTTACGAAAAAGGTGAGTCGCTTGACTTCCCTGATTCTGTCATCGAATTTTTCAAAGGTGAAATTGGACAGCCGTATGGTGGTTTCCCTGAAAAACTCCAAAAAATTATTTTAAAAGGACAAAAACCGCTAAGTGATCGCCCAGGAGCTAATATGGACCCTGTTGACTTTGTGGCAGTGAAGAAAGAATTACAGGAGAAGATTGGCTACGAACCTTCTGAGAAAGACGTTCTTGCATATATTCTTTATCCAAAAGTATTCCTTGACTATCAAGAAATGATCAACAAGTACGGGGATGTTACGGTGCTTGACACACCTACTTTCTACAAAGGAATGCGACTTGGAGAAACAACGCAAGTAGAGCTTGAAAAAGGAAAAATTTTACTAATCAAGCTGAATTCCATCGGAGAACCGATTGCGGACGGAACACGTGTGATCTACTTTGAATTAAATGGACAACCACGTGAAATTAATATCCAAGATTTCAACGTTCAATCAACTGTGATCGCAAGACGTAAGATTGATTCAACGAACCCAGAACACGTTGGGGCAACTCTTACTGGATCTGTTATCCAAGTAGTGGCGAAGAAAGGTCAACGTGTGAAAAAAGGCGATTCTCTTCTGATTACAGAAGCAATGAAGATGGAAACAACGATTCAAGCGCCGTTCGACGGAGAAGTTAATACGATTTATGTTTCTGACGGAGATACGATTGAATCAGGTGATCTATTGATGGAAGTAAGCCGAATTTAAATGAGTGACACAGGCAGGTGCGAGGGGTTCCTCGCACCTGTTTTTTTAGTTGAAAGTTTGGAATAACGCTTTACAAAATCGTGTTTTTAGGGTAACTTTACATAGGGTAGTGTTTCAAATGAAAAAGCACTACCCAAAATCTTGTAACTTGCACGAAATGGAAGAATTGACATACGTCATAGTAAGCAAAAGCATCGGAAACGGGTAAGTTCGGTTAGGAGAGATGCTTATAGCAATGAAATAAAAATCTTTGTTTTGACTAATCTGAGAAAGAAGTGTTTTTGTGAAACAAGTGTTTGAAGTTTTAAAAGAACAAGTGAAACATACGCCTATGATGTTCCGAATTGCTCGTTATGAAGATCGAGCAAGCTACCAAAGTCACTATCTCGGGATTTTGTGGGAAGTTTTAAATCCACTGATACAAGTTGCTATTTACTTTCTTGTGTTCGGCTACGGATTCCGTGGTTCACAAATGATTGCAGGAAATGTCAGCTTCCTCGAATGGATGCTTGCCGGAATCGTACCATGGTTTTTTATTAACAGTGTCGTACTCCAAGGAACAAATAGTATTTTTAATAAAATTAATATGGTTTCAAAAATGAATTTCCCAATGAGCATTTTGCCAAGTATTACAATTGTGTCTAACTTAATGAGCTTTGTCGTTATGCTTGTTATCATGCTCGGCATTTTCTTATTAAAAGGGACTCCAATTACCATCTACTGGTTCCAGTTTATCTATTATTTTATAGCGATGATTTTCTTTTTATTCGCGTTTTCACTTTTTAATGCGACTGTTATGATTTTAATTCGCGACTATAATTTAGCTTTACAAAGTGTTATGCGTGTACTCTTTTACTTAACGGGGATCGTTTGGAATATTCCATCGCTTCTTCCTCACTGGGCAGCAAATCTCTTACAGCTAAACCCATTCATGTATCTTGTAAATGGCTTTAGAGACTCATTTCTTATGAATAAATGGTTTTTTGAAATGCCATCCTATACGCTTTATTTTTGGTGTCTGACAGCATTTTTCTTAGTTGTCGGCTCCACATTATACATGAAATTCCGTGAAAGATTTGTAGACTTTATTTAAAAGGAGACGTATCTGATGAGTAAAAAAGTAAAAATCGCTTTCAATCATGTTTCCAAGCAATTTGATTTATTCCAAAATAAATCGGATCATATCAAAGCTCTGTTTCAGCCGAAGAAGTCTTTTGATTCGTTTTGGGCACTGAAAGATGTTAACTTTAAAATTTATGAAGGGGAATCTGTCGGACTGATTGGGATTAATGGTTCGGGAAAGTCGACCATTTCTAATTTGATTTCTGGCGTCATTCCAGCGACTGATGGTGAAGTAGAAGTGAACGGAGAAGCTTCTCTCATTGCCATCAATGTAGGTTTTAAAGCTCCGCTAACAGGGATTGAAAATATTCGTTTGAAATGCTTGATGCATGGACTTAAAAATAGTGAAATTGAACGGTTGATTCCAGATATTATTGATTTTGCGGATATTGGTGATTTTATCAATCAACCTGTGAAAAATTATTCGAGTGGGATGCGTTCTCGACTTGGTTTTGCTGTTTCAGCACATATTGACCCTGATATTCTTGTGATTGATGAAGCTCTATCAGTAGGGGACCAAACTTTTTATCAAAAATGTGTGGATAAAATTGAAGAATTTAAAGCGCGAGGAAAAACGATTGTTTTCGTTAGTCACTCACTTGGACAAGTGAAAAGCTTGTGTGATCGAATTGTTTGGATGCACTACGGAGAAGTTCGAGAAGTAGGGCCATCTGCTGACGTGGCTGTTTTATATGATGAATTTGTTAAATGGTTTAACAATCAGCCAAGGTCTTTTAAGAAGGAATATCAATTGGAAAAAAAGGCGAAACAGAAGAATCCGCCTAAAACGCGCTACCCGAATCCTAATCTAGGCAAGTACAAATTGAGCGGGCTAGATAAGATCATTCTTACAGGGATTGTCATTGGAACAGGGCTATTCGGAACGTTGATTTCGCTTGGAAAATCATTCCTCGGCCTATTTTAAAAAAGAATGACCGCAATTTGCGGTCATTCTTTTTTATTGTTTTGGAGTTTCAGATAGATAAATCATTTCTTTTAGAAAATCTTTATAGTAGGCTTCTTCAAAAGTGACAAAGGAGTGACCTAGAGGATTGTTACTACTCCCTGTGTATTTTTTAGATTCAAAATCAATGACACGTGCATTTGGGATGACAGAAAGAATAAAATTATTGAGGCGATCCCAGAAATATTGTTTCAATTCAATGGCCATTTTATTCTTGTATGGTACGCTTTTCTCATTTGCATCTAGATAGTTTAGCGTAGTTCCACCTTTGTTTAAAATGATTCGATCTTCTGGAACGAATTCTTTTAGTTGCTCAAGAAATTCCTTCGCATATTTTCGCCATTCTTCGAAATATGCTTCGGTATTATCATGCGTTAACAGACGCTCAAAAGGCATTTTGTCAGCCAATTGGCTTGTTTCAATTGTTTTTGAATAGGTTAAGGCGGCATGTTGGTTAAACCAAAGCACCGGACGAGTTACATCTGTAAAAGCATCTAGCAAAACATAATCTGGCTCAGATAAACGCAGTTTCAAAAAGAAGTTTTTTTCTGCATCTCGTTCAGCATTTTCACGATCAGAATCAGCAATTTCACTAAAATCAGCTGAAGAGAATAAAGTCATTCTTGCTGGGTATTTTTCGGTCATAGTAGAGATAAACGAAGTATCTTTTTGAACAAAATCGACTTCGAAAAAGGAGTTTGCATCTGGATTGAAATAGGGCTCTGTACGAAAAGCTGCATCGCTTACGGAGCCAAAAATAACAAGTTTTTTCACTTCTCGCCCTGACGCACTCGGTCCACTACGAAACTGGAAGCTGAAGTTGCTTAGCGCTGCTTTTTGCGGGCGCACTAAATACGTACCTCCATGAATTGCGTGATAATCAGATTCTAATGACACTTGATTAGGAACGAACAACGGGAAATCTGGCTTACCATCTGACCGGATAAAAGCATCCCAATCTTCATTCGGTTGATAGGTTTGAAGTGGGTAAAGCTGTTCTTTAGAAAGGTCTAAACTATAACTTTGAAATTTTTTCTTAATCATAAATTCCGTTTTTAAAGTATATTCTGAAGTACGAAACTTTTTGTTCCGTTGTTTAAAAACTAGCCGAGGGGCTTCCAATTGATCTTTGAAAAAGAAGCGAAAATGGAAGCCCTCCGATGTTTCACGATACTCAGCAAGTTGCGCCTCTTTTTGTAATTCTTTCCGAAAATAAAAAGAAAGTCGGCTAGAACCAGTAACATAGGACTCAAGCGAAGTAAAAGGTTTTTCTTTTAAGAATACTTTCTTATCAATTTGTTTTTTCTTAGCTTGATTCGCTTGAATAAATTCTTTTTTTGAAACATGCCAGTCATTTTTGAAACGAAGTAAAGCATCTAGATTATTGGAATTATCCACAAGGAAATTCGTATCGAGCTCGGCAAGTTGAAGCGTATATTCGATTTTTTCTTCGCTTGAAATAGTGATTGGAAAAGCTTGTTCTTGTTCGAAATAAAGGTAAAGATATGGATTAACTCGGCGGGCAAAAACTAACTCCGCATCGAGCTCGTTCAGTTCGAAATCAGCTTTTACTTCAAAATTTAATTTTGCTGTTGTTTCATCTAGCACAAGATCATTTAGTTGTACACTAAATTTTTTAGGTTCAGAGACAAGTGTAAGGACTGCTTCAGGGAATTCAAAATGATAGTCATACAAATCCTTAGGAAGTTGAAAGGTATTAAATTGTAGTGGACCATCTGTATGGATAGAGACAAACTGGTCTTTTGTTTTTCCGCTAAAGCGCCAAGAAGTTGTCGTGCCACTGATAGAATTTTGTGCAACGAGTTCATGGGGTACAGTGATGAGGTAGTTATTGTCTTTTTCTTCGAATAAGAGTTTATGTTGCACTGCTGGATAAGTGATTTCTTCGGTTTCATTTTCTACTTTGAAGAAGGCGAAAAATTCATCTATTATCATTTCTTTAGGAATGGAAATGATCCATTCTTTTTTAGCAGAATCGGTTATAATTTTGTTTGCTAAAATTTTCATAAAAATTCTCCTTGCTTTTAATGATAGTTTATGTATTAAAACTCTGCCATTATTGTAGCATAAACCGCTTAATTATGCAGTATATTCCTAGCTAGATTAAAAATCACTAGCACTTTTGGGGAATAAAGTATTTTTTTAGGTAGGAAATTTAGCACGGTTCTAATCTGAAAGTTCGATTTTTACGATGTCACTGAATTGTAACAAAATCACTTCTTACAATTTGATACAATGGTAACAGAACACAAGAATTAGGGAGTGGTTTAAAGAAATGACGAAAAAAAAAGGCAATGAAAATTGCCATGACTGGCTTAGTTTTAGCGAGCAGTCTGACGATGATTCCTACTGTTGCACCTTTTGGAGAAGAAAATGTTGCTATAGCGGCAACAAATGCCAATCAAACATTCATCAATACGCTTGCACCTCTTGCGCAAGCTAGCCAAGAAAAATACGGAGTCCTATCAAGTATTACACTAGCACAAGGGATTTTAGAATCTGGCTGGGGGAAATCTGAACTGACTAAAAAAGGGAAATAATCTTTTTGGTATGAAGGGCAGATACAACGGAAACTATGTACTAATGCCAACGCTTGAGTATGTAAATGGAAAATGGATTACAATTAATGCTGAATTCCGTAAATATGCGAACTGGCAACAATCTGTGCATGATCATAGTTTACTATTTGTAAACGGAGTATCTTGGGATAAAAACAGATATAAAAAAGTGCTTGATGCACCCAATTATAAAGTCGCTGCTCAAGAACTTCAAAATGCTGGGTACGCAACCGATCCAGGATATGCAAATAAGTTGATTAACTTAGTAGAAACCTATAACCTTGATCAATATGACGTATTGTATGATTCCATTCTATCTGAATCCGCGTATTCTGCTTATGCAAAAGTTACAAATGTAAGTGGGAATGCTGTTTGGACAAAACCATATAAAGTAAAAGGTACGACACTTGTTGGTGCGGCTGGTAATTATCAAAATAAAGATATTCAAATTGTGAGAAAAGCGGCTACCAAACGAGGTACCTATTATCAATTCAAAATAAACGGAAACGTTGTTGGTTGGATTGATGGGAAAGCACTTACTTTCTATGATACAGAAACATCCAATAAAGCATTTGTGTCAAGAGCAAAGATCACAACAACCTCAGGACACACTATCTGGACGAAACCTTATAATGTGTATGGACGTACACAAGTGGCAAGAGCAGATGGCTATGCTAAATAAAGAAAGTAAAAATTGAGCGTGAAGCAAAAACGGCTCACGGAACGTACTATCAATTTAGCATCAATGATAAAGTAGTAGGTTGGCTTGATAAACGAGCTTTTACTGTTTACGAATTTGACAGCATTATTAGTGATCAAAAAGTAAACTTGACGGCTCAAGTTAATCAAACCTCAGGTCACACGGTTTGGTCAGAAGCTTATAAAATTCAAGGGCTAACAAAAATCGGAGCAGCATCGAATTATCAAAACAAGGATGTAACTCTTGATCAAAAACGGAAAACACAACACGGTACGTACTATCGTTTTGCAGTTAATGGCAAAACGACGGGTTGGCTAGACACACGCGCATTTAAGCTATATGATGCTGTTGAATATAATAAAGCCGTCAACTTAGATGCAAAAATTGTCAATACGACTGGAAATGCATTTTGGACAGCTCCATATTTCTCTACTGGATCTAAGCTTGTAACAAGTGCATCCACTTATGCTGGAAAAGATGTCAAACTACTTCGTGAAGCGAAGACTGTTCGTGGCACCTATTATCAAGTTCAAATTGACGGAAAAATGATTGGTTGGTTAGATAAAAAAGCATTTAAGTTTTATAGTACGATTAAAAGTGAAGAAGTTGTAAATCGACCAGCGGTAATTTCGACTGTAGCTGGACACGCCGTTTGGAGTAAACCATATGAAGTGGTTGGAACAACACGTGTCAATGCAGCGTCTGTTTATCAAAACAATCAAGTGCAATTGCTTAAAAAAGCAGTGACTGATCGCGGCACCTATTATCAATTTAGCGTTGGCGGAAAAACGATTGGTTGGTTAGACCAACGTGCATTTGATATTTATGACAACGTTGAGTACAATAAATCCGTTCAACTGACAGGAACTGTTACAAACGTAGTTGGAAATGCTGCTTGGACGGAGCCTTATAAATCACTTGGCACAAAACTTATTAATCAAGCAACGGCATACCAAAATAAGCAAGTTTCCATTATTCGTGAAGCGAAAACAACACGTTCTACTTACTATCAATTCCAAATCGATGGAAAAACAATTGGCTGGCTTGATAAGCGGGTTTTCACAAACATTAAATAAAAGAAACGTCTAACATCGTTGGTGTTAGACGTTTTTCTTTTGTCCAACACTAGCGAAATACATTTTTATACTCAAAATTAAAAATGTATTTCGACTGAAAAGTTTCTTATTTATAATCAAAAAAGTTAAAAAAAAATTTTTGTAAATAGTTATTTTGTTGCTAGGAAAGAAAAATCTCAGAATTCATGTTTGAAATTTGAACACTCACTCAAAATAGGCTATGCTAGTAATAGTATTGTCTAGAATGAGGAGTGCTTTTTAAGATGAAAAAACCGTTTTTATCAATCGTAGTACCTTGCTATAACGAAGAAGAAGTTTTAAATGAAACAACGAAACAATTAACCGAGGTATTGATGACTTTAACAGAGAGGGAGTTAATTGATCCAGAAAGCAAGGTGATTTATGTGGATGACGGGAGTAAGGATGCAACATGGCAGCTGATTAGTGAGAAAACAGCAGAAAATCCATATATTTCAGGTGTGAAACTAAGTCGTAACTTTGGTCATCAGGGGGCGCTTTTAGCAGGATTGAATGCGGCTTATGAAAAATCGGATTGTGTCGTTTCGATCGATGCGGATTTACAAGATGACGTCAATGCCATCATCCCGTTTGTTGAAAAATTTCATGAAGGCTTTGATGTTGTTTATGGCGTCAGAGGGAAGCGAGATACGGATACTTTCTTTAAACGAAATACAGCGCTGGGTTTTTATCGATTTATGGATAAAATTGGGGTGAAGCTTGTTCCTAATCATGCTGATTTTCGTTTATTAAGTAAGCGGGCATTAAAAGAGTTTTTGAATTATAAAGAAGAAAATATGTTTATTCGCGGTATCGTGCCACTACTTGGTTTTCCTTCAACAAAAGTTTATTATGATCGTAACGAACGCTTTGCCGGTGAGTCTAAATATCCACTTAAAAAAATGATTTCGTTTGCGATTGATGGTATTACCTCTTTCAGCATTGTTCCCATCCGAATGTTATTTTCGCTTGGCGTCATTATGTTTTGTATTGGAATTGGAATAGGTGTCTATGCGCTCATTCAAAAGTTTATTGGACATGTAGAATCTGGATGGACGTCACTAATGATCTCACTATGGATTGTTGGAGGCATTCAGTTGTTAGCAATTGGCGTGCTTGGTGAATACGTGGGTAAAATTTTCAAGGAAGTAAAAGGACGTCCAAGATATACCATTGAAGAAAATTTGTTTGAAGAAAAAATGGCTGAGTAAAAGTGAACGATTTAAAAACTATACATAAAAAAACAAGAGGGAAAGAGTCCCTCTTGTTTTTTTATTTTGTCTTTTTGTCATTTTGATGGATTTCTTGATAAAGCTCATCAATTAAGTGACGGACATCATTTTTAATTTCTGGGTGTTCAAGAGCAAATTTCATGGTTGTTTCAATAAATCCATACTTATCGCCGACGTCATAGCGTGTCCCTTCAAAGTCGTAAGCGAAAACACGTTGGATTTCATTCAAGCGATTGATCGCATCTGTCAATTGAATTTCGCCACCAGCACCAGGCTCTTGCGTGGACAGATAATCAAAAATTTGTGGTGTTAACAAGTAACGTCCAAGAATAGCAAGGTCGGATGGAGCGTTTTCTGGATCGGGTTTTTCAACAAAACCTTTCACATTGTAAAGTCGGTCACTCATTTTATCTGCTGGATCGATGATTCCATATCGGTATGTTTCTTCATGTGGAACAGATTGCACACCGATAACCGAGCTGTGTGTGCGCTCATATTGATTAATTAATTGCTTAGCGCAAGGAACCTTTGAACGCACAATATCGTCACCAAGCATGACAACAAAGGGTTCATTGCCGACGAATCCCTTTGCTTGCAGAATAGCATCTCCAAGACCTTTTGGTTTAGACTGACGAATGAAATGAAGATTGATATTCGTAGTTTCTTCTACAAGATGAAGAAGCTCTAATTTGTTTTTAGACTTCAAGTTAGCTTCTAATTCAGGAACAGAGTCAAAATGGTCTTCAATGGCTCGTTTTCCTTTTCCTGTTACGATTAATATATCTTCAATGCCAGAAGCCATTGCTTCTTCAACAATAAATTGAATGGTTGGTTTATCAACAATAGGAAGGATCTCTTTTGGCATTGCTTTTGTAGCGGGAAGAAAGCGTGTTCCCAGTCCCGCTGCTGGGATGACTGCTTTTTTGACTTTCATAATTTTAACCTCCGATAAAAAACATTTAAGTATCAGCTTTAATTATACGTGAATGAACGCTAGATTAGCAAGTAAAGCAACCAAGATAAAAGCAACATGGAGATGAGTTCTATAGACTTTTGTCCCACAACTTCATTGACAGCGCTTATGTTTATCGCTAAAATGAAGTTTGATATGGAATCGCGTAAGGAGAATAAAAAAAAATATGAACAATTCTTTAGAAGAGAAAAAGGCGTATAAAGTAAGTGTGATTGTGCCATTATACAATGTTGCCGAAATTATCGATGAAACCCTGAAAAGTCTTGACGAACAAGATTTTTCTGATTATGAAGTGTTACTGATTGATGACGGGTCAAGTGATGATACTGTCAAAATAGTAAATGCTTTTATAAAGAATAAACCGAAATTTAAACTCATTGAGCAAGAAAACGCGGGTCCTGCTGCGGCGCGAAATCACGGCTTGCGTCTCGCAAATGGCGAATATATTTTATTTGTCGATAGTGACGATTTAATCCCCGAATTTGCACTTTCACTTATGCATCAAGCGGCAGTTTCGCACCAAGCGGAACTTGTAACAGGTGCAACGAAGCGTTTTAATTCTGAAAAAGAGTGGTTCATCCCTTCACATTTACGATACAACATTGCTAAACCAGGTGAAAAAACAATTACTGAGAATCCTGAGCTGTTTTATTCGATCGGGCCTTGTGCTAAGTTGTACCATCATAAACTTGTCGAAGGGGAGTTTTTCCCTGAAAGCATTCGTTACGGGGAAGATCAACCTTTTGTGTTACACACATTGTTAAACGCTGAAAAAATCTTTACAGTGGAAAAAGTGGTTTATTATTACCGGTTACGAGACGGAGAAGAGCAGTCTCTTACTCAATCGGTCAATAAAGACCCGATGCGGATACTTCAATCTGTTTTTGATGTGTTTGACTTTGGTGAGCGAGAAATTGAACGGAGCAAGACAGAGCAAGAAGTGGCGCTTGCGTATTATAAGCGAGTTTCTGATATTGAATTTTGGGCTTCACTAAAAGCCATTGTCGAAAGTAAAGACAGTACAATTCAAAAAAAATGGATTTGAAATGATTTTAAATTGGTTTAAGTCTAAACCCGACGATTTCCTGAACGTTATTCCTTCGTTCCGCTATTACTTGTGGTACAGCGTCATTGAACGAGCTAATTATATTCAAAAACCTGCAAGGGCTGTGTACCGGAACTTAATCACATACCTTTACGAACGCCAAACGAATGAATCAAAACAGGCTTTCATGAAATCCTATCCAATTCATAGCAGAGCTTCGCTTGCGATTATTGAAGAAAATAACTGGAAAAAGGCAAAGAAAATTTCACGTGTCTTTATTATTCGAACTAAATTGAAGACACCGCGCCTTGTGAACGGATTTGCACGTAGGATTCTCTTTAAATTAGCTAACCTTCTCCCTAAAAAGGACATCTTAGTTCTTGCAACAGAGCGCAGTACAGTTCTTGAGGGGAATTTACTTTCCATCTATGATTATATGTTTTTGAATGACCGAAAAGAGCGCATCTATGTGTTTTTACGAAAGCAAAGAAGTTGGCTTGAAATATTGCAACTATATTATGTGCTTGGTCGAGCGAAAACGATTTGTCTAGATGACTACTATAATAAAATTTATGGGCTTAAGTTTAGTAAACGAGCGCACGTGATTCAATCTTGGCATGCAACAGGCGCTTTCAAGAAGTTTGGCTTTAGTGCACTTGAATCTGGGGATTCCAATACGGAAGAATTTGAATCAAAAGCGCATTCCCCTTATTCTGATGTGCTAGTAAGTTCTAAAGCGATTATTCCTCAATATGCGGAAGCGTTCCACAAAAAAGCAGAACAAATTAAACCGATTGGTGTGCCACGAACAGATAAGTTCTTTGATCAAGATTATAAAAACTATGTGAATGAAGTTTACCGAAAGAACTATCCGATCTTGCGAAAGAAAAAAGCGATTTTATATGCGCCTACTTTCCGCGGCGGTCCAGATGAACGGAAGAATTACAGTGTAGTGCTTGATTTGAAAAAAAATGAAAGAAGCGCTGCAAGATGAGTATGTGCTAATTTTAAAATTCCATCCGATGATTAAAAATATTTCAATGGATATCAGTGAAGAGGACCCATTCATTTTAATGATGGGTGGGGGCAGTGACGTGAATGATTTAATGTTCCTAAGCGACATTTTGATTACAGACTATTCTTCAGTGATTTTCGAATACAGCATCATGAATCGACCGATGCTTTTCTTTGCTTATGACGTCGAGAGTTATTTTGATGAGCGGGGCTTTTATTTTAGCTATGAAGAGATGATTCCTGGAAAGATTTATAAAACGACAGATACGCTTATTGAGGCAATTAAAACGGGTGAGTATGATTACGAGAAGCTTGCCGATTTCCGGACGAAATTTATGGATAGTATTGATGGGCATTCAACGGAGCGGTTTATTGAAACGTACTTGGGTAAGGAGGCGAGAAAATGAAATTTTTACCCACCGAAGCGGTTCAAGATTTAACAGTAAAAGATATTGCTGAACGTCTTTTACCAATCGAGGAAACTTTTGTTGTTTTTCAAACGGTGAAAGATGAAAAAGCAGAAAAGCAAATGCTGAAGTTTTTTGAAAACTACCAATCGGAATTTACATCGCAAGATATTTTTTACTTCCTTGCTAACCCTGTGTACACGCAGTTTTTGAAAAAACAAGAAGACAAAGAACCTTTTCTTGAAAAAGATGATTTTCAGTTTATCGATGAAATTGAAATCAGTATTCCAACCTATGTTGAAAAAGATCCTTTTCTTGTTTTGCCAGAAAACTATAGTTATTTAATGTTTAGAAGAACGGCCATCCTTAGAAAAGTAGCGGAGCTAGAAGAAAATCTCCCGTTTGAAGTCCTCGTGTATCAACTACTTCAATCGACTGATTCTATTGTAAAAGAGCGCATCCTTGAAATTGAAAAAGAACCCAAAGTGAACAGTTCGGCTGAGCTTCAGTTAAACCAAACCATGGCGCTTTTTGTGAATTGGGTGAGTCGACAACGAGAATATTGTCAAATTCCACTATTAAATCAAGAATTTGAAATTAACTTATTAAATTACTTGATTAATACGCGGATTGGCCCAGCTTTTCAAACGGAAGTCGAACAAGGAAATTATTCTGCTGCACGTGAAATTTTAGCGGGGCTACTTCAAGAAATCCAAAAACTTCGCAAAACGGTTGTTTCGGGTCTTGTTTCACTTGGCTATTATTTTGTCCAAATTCCTGTTGAACAGTATGACAAATTACACAAAGATCCTGAATTTATGAAGCTCTACTTGGAATTTGGGACATTCTTGTTTAGTCAAATGCACTTTAATTCTAGAAGCTATTACTTGAGATTTTACCGACAAGCGACGAACGCGCTTTATAAAGCGGTTCGCGCAAATTCCGAAAAACCGCTACGCAAATGTAATGAGCTTTACTTTTCACATCAATAACAAGAGCTAGTTTACCCGAGAAAAAGAAGAGTTTTTTCCCTTCTTTTTCTTTTCTTATGTTATAATACATGTGTTATGTTAGCTTTCAATCTTTAGAGATAAAGGAGACTATAAAAAATGATCTATGCTGAAATTCTTGCTGGGGGTAAAGGTACGCGAATGGGAAACGTAAGTATGCCCAAGCAGTATCTGCCACTAAACGGCAAACCTGTTATCGTTCACACGGTTGAGAAATTTATTTTGAATGCTCGTTTTGATAAAATTCTTGTGGCCTCACCTAAAGAATGGATCAATCATACTGAGGATATTTTGAAAAAACATATTCAAGATGATCGTGTGATTGTTATTGAAGGTGGAGCTGACCGCAATGAAACGATTATGAGCGGGATCCGTCATGTTGAACAAAACTACGGGTTGAATGAAGAGGATGTTTTGATTACGCATGATGCTGTTCGTCCGTTTTTAACGCATCGCATTATCGAAGAGAATATAAATGCAGCCCTTGAATACGGAGCCGTAGATACGGTGATTACAGCTACAGATACAATTGTCGAATCAACGAACCACGAATTTATTACAGACATTCCTGTGCGCGATGTGATGTATCAAGGACAAACACCGCAAAGTTTTAACATGAAGCGTCTTAGTGATCATTATCATGCGCTTTCCGATGAGCAAAAACAAATTTTGACAGACGCATGTAAAATTTGTTTGCTTGCTGGAGAAAAAGTAAGTCTCGTGAAAGGTGAAATTTTCAACATTAAGATCACAACACCTTATGATATGCAAGTAGCCAATGCGATTATACAGGAGCGGATTAGCCATGATTAATCAAGTATATAGGCTTGTTTCAGAGAGACAATTTGAAGTTGCCAATATCGATGAAACGCTAACTGAAGATGCTGTTGTAGTTCGTCCAACTTATCTTTCAATTTGTGCAGCTGACCAGCGCTACTATACAGGTTCGCGTGGGAAAGAAATACTGGCAAAGAAACTTCCCATGGCTTTAATTCACGAGGGTGTTGGAGAAGTTGTTTACGATGCAAAGAAAGAATTTCCAATTGGAACGAAAGTCGTGATGATTCCAAATACACCGTTTGAAAAAGATCCTGTGATCGCAGAAAACTATTTACGAAGCAGCAAGTTTCGCTCAAGCGGATTTGATGGTCTAATGCAGGATAACGTATTTATGCGTCGTGACCGGTTAATTGCGCTACCAGAAGATTTAGACATGACGGTTGCTGCTTTTTCAGAACTGATTTCAGTTGCTGTGCATGCGGTTCGCCGTTTTGATTCTCGCGCAGATGCCAACCGTTCATCATTTGGAGTTTGGGGCGATGGAAACCTTGGCTTTATCACGTGTTTACTGTTAAAAGACAAGTTTCCAGATGCGAAAGTGTATATTTTCGGAAAAACTCCTTATAAACTGGATTTCTTTTCATTTGTGGATGCAGCATATAGCATTGATGCCATTCCAGAAGATTTAGAAATTGACCAAGCTTTTGAATGTGCTGGCGGGAAGGGAAGCCAATATGCGGTGGATCAAATTATTGATTTGATAAAACCGGAAGGAACCATTTCCTTACTTGGTGTTTCTGAGTATCCAATTGAAGTAAATACACGTATGGTACTTGAAAAAGGATTAACGCTATATGGAAGCAGCCGAAGCGGACGAGTTGATTTCCAAGCGACTGTTGATTTCCTTAATAAGAATCGACGCGCTGTGGAATACCTTTCAAACCTTATAGGTGAAGTGCATGATGTTCGAAGTATTCAAGATGTCATCGAAGCCTTCGAAGCTGATTTACGAAGCCCTTGGGGGGAAAACCGTTATGGCGTGGAATATTTGACTTTTGAAGAGAAAAAGGAGAGGTGCCGCAAATCTGCGGCACCTCTTGCTACATATAATGAGGAGTGGACCTGAAATGAGACGAATACTGGCACAGCTTTACATGATTATCTTGCGGGGCGTAGCGATCTTTTTTCGACCGTTTAATTTACAAACTAAAGTGGTCATGCTTGTTACCTTTCAAGATAATCCCGAACAAATTTTAAAGAAAATGGCTGATTTGCGTGTTTCACCAGAAACGATTGTCTTTTATGATCCGCGTGTTGATGAAACACAACTTTCCTATAATTTTGTCCGAACGATTCCATTGACATTTTCTTCTATATTTAAACGACTTTACCATATGAGTCGTGCCAAAGTGGTGATTGTCGATAATTATTTTCCTGAGCTGGCCGCATTAAAATTTAAAGAAGAAGCTTGTTGTATTCAAATTTGGCACGCGAATGGGGCACTCAAAAAGTTTGCATGGGAAGATAAAGCTACGCCTTTACGCGCGAAAAGTGAGCAAAAGCGGTTCAAAGCCGTTTATGCACGTTTTCATAAGGTGGTTGTAGGTTCCGACATGATGGGAGAAATTTTCAAACGATCATTTTTATTGGAAAGCGAAGACCGGTTACTAAAAACAGGAGTGCCAAGTACCGATTACTTTTTTGAACAAGAAACATTAAAACAAATTCGAGCAAGTTACCGTGAAAAATACCAGAAAAAAAACAATTTTGTACGCACCCACTTTTCGTGATAGCGAGCTAAATCAGGCGAAGATCTTGCTTGACCTTGAAAAAATGCGGGAGCTTCTTTCAGATGAGTATGTATTGTTACTTAAGTTACATCCCTCGATCCAAGCAAATGCAACGATTCCAGAAGACGATTTCGTCAAGCTTTTTCCAAAGAATCAGTCGATGCAGGAAGCCTTAGCAGGTGCTGATGTGCTCGTTACGGATTATTCTTCCTCCCCATTTGAATTTGCTTTGCTGAGTCGTCCGATTTATTTTTTTACGCCGGATATTGAGCAGTATGACCGAGAGCGCGGTCTTGTAACGGGTTTTTCTGAGTTAATCCCAGGTGAGCCCTATCTCACGACAGAATCCCTTGCTCGTGGTATTCTAAATGATGAGGCTGATCTTGATGAAATTGCGCGCTTCAGCGCGACATGGAACAAATATTCAGAAGGGCGTTCCGCAGCGAATTTAGTCGATTTTATCCAGAAAAAACTTTGAAAGAGAGTGGAGACATGAAAAAGGTGATTACTTATGGCACGTTTGATTTGCTACATTGGGGCCATATCGAGCTTTTGCGGCGTGCAAAAGAAATGGGCGATTATCTAATCGTGGCGTTGTCGACCGATTCATTTAACCGAATTAAACATAAAGAAGCTTACCACAGCTACTTGCATCGCAAATTGATTTTAGAAGCGATTCGTTACGTGGATGAAGTGATTCCTGAAGAAAATTGGGATCAAAAAATAGCGGACATTAAAACGCATGACGTAGACGTGTTTGTGATGGGCGATGACTGGAAAGGCGAGTTTGATTTTTTGAAACCTTATTGTGAAGTCGTTTATTTGCCAAGAACAGACGGGATTTCCACTACGCAAATTAAAGAGGATTTGCGCTGATTTTGATTTTAGCAAAACGCAGGAAAATTTTCAGATATGAAAAATTATGCTATGATGTTTGTAAATGTAATTTCAGCCAAGCGAGGCTAGAACAAGGATTGGAGAAAACCCATGACAAACTTATATCAAGATGATAGTTTAACTTTACATACTGATCTCTATCAGTTAAATATGATGAAGGCTTATTTTGATGACGGAATTCATGAGCGAAGAAGTATTTTTGAAGTTTTCTTCCGCGAAATGCCGTTTAATTCAGGCTACGTGGTTTTTGCTGGGCTTGAACGAATTGTATCGTATATTGAAAATTTACGTTTTACTGAGAGTGATATAACATATTTGCATGACGAACTAGGCTTTGATGGAGCCTTTTTAGAGTACTTAAAAGACTTCAAGTTTAAGGGAGCGATTCGCTCTGTTCGTGAAGGGGAATTTGTTTTTAAAACAGAACCGATTTTACAAGTGGAAGCAAGTCTTGCAGAAGCTCAACTCATCGAAACTGCGTTACTAAACATTGTGAACTTCCAAACGCTGATTGCAACAAAGGCGGCTCGGATTCGTTCTGTTGTTGATAATGATAGTCTGGCAGAGTTTGGTACACGGCGGGCGCAGGAAATGGATGCCGCGATTTGGGGCACGCGCGCCGCTTATATTGGTGGCTGTGATTCAACGAGTAATGTGCGCGCGGGTAAGATTTTTGGGATTCCTGTTTCTGGAACGATGGCGCATGCATGGTTCAGGCATATCGGGATGAATATGAGGCGTTTAAAAGCTATGCGAAGACGCACAAAAATTCGATTTTCCTTGTGGATACGTACGATACGTTAAAATCAGGTGTTCCAAATGCGATTCGTGTAGCGAAAGAACTTGGCGATGAAATCAATTTTATTGGGATTCGGCTAGATAGTGGGGATATGGCGTTTCTTTCGAAGAAGGCAAGGCAAATGCTTGATGAAGCTGGTTTTACAGATGCGAAAATTTTTGCTTCGAGTGATTTAGATGAACATACGATTTTGTCGCTTAAAGCACAGAAGGCCAAGATCGATTCTTGGGGAGTTGGGACAAAACTGATCACAGCTTATGACCAGCCGGCGCTTGGGGGCTGTCTATAAGATGGCTGCAATTGCAGATGAGCATGGCGTGCTGCAAGACTCAATCAAACTTTCGAGCAATACAGAAAAAGTTTCAACGCCAGGCGAAAAACGAGTTTATCGGATTATTTCAGAAAGCGAGCGTCCAAAAGCAGAAGGTGATTATATTGCGATGGCAGATGAATCGCTTGAAGGGGTAAAAGAACTAACGATGTTCCACCCTGTGCATACCTATATTACAAAGACGGTGAAAAATTTTAAAGCGAAAGAACTACTTATACCGATTTTTGAAGGCGGGAAGCGCGTGTATGACTTGCCGACACTTGAAGAGATTAAAGCTTATAAAGAAGAGAACCTCGCGCTTCTTTGGGGCGAGTACAAACGAACTGTTCGTCCAGAGCAGTACCCAGTAGATTTAAGCGTGAAATGTTGGAAAAATAAAATGAAAAATATTGAAAAGGTGCGAAAAAGCGTCCAGCTTCATTCACCTGTTGATCTGGATTTTCCTTTGTAGAAGCAGGAAAGAATGTTTGTTAGAATAGGAGGACTCTTAAAGTGGATATTAGAGAACAAATTTTAGCGGAAATGAAGGTAAAACCAGAAATCGATCCGAAAGAAGAAATTCGAAAAAGTGTGAACTTGCTAAAAGACTATTTGAAGACAAACTCCTTTTTGAAAAGTCTTGTTTTGGGGATTTCAGGTGGGCAAGACTCAACTTTAGTGGGTAAGCTTGCTCAAATCGCCATTTCTGAGCTACGCGAAGAGACGGGAGGAGACTATGAGTTTCTTGCAGTGAGTCTTCCTTACGGTGAACAATTGGACGAAGCAGACCGCCAAGACGCCTTGAAATTTATCGCTCCTGATGAGTCCATTGTCATCAATATCAAGCGTGCGGTAGATGCCAGTGCAAAAACACTCGAAGAAGCTGGAGTCGTGCTGACGGACTTTGCGAAAGGTAACGAAAAAGCACGCGAACGGATGAAAGCTCAATATTCTGTTGCGGCGATGCACCAGGGTGTGGTTGTTGGAACGGATCATTCGGCGGAAGCAGTGACGGGCTTTTATACGAAATATGGTGACGGTGGAACGGACATCAATCCGATTTTTCGTTTAAATAAACGGCAAGGAAAACTGTTGCTAAAAGAATTAGGTTGCCCAGAGCATTTATATCTGAAAAAGCCAACTGCTGATCTAGAAGAGGATAAACCGGCGCTTCCGGATGAAGTTGCGCTTGGTGTCACGTATGATGAAATTGATGATTACTTAGAGGGCAAGCCAGTTTCAGGCGAGGCAGCGGCTAAAATTGAAAGTTGGTATTTGAAATCACGGCATAAACGAAACATGCCGATTACGATTTTTGATGATTTTTGGAAATAGGAGGGAAAAGAGATGAGGGTAGGTTATGGATTAATAACAACATTCCATGCGCATGCAGGGCAACAAAAAGAGCTAGCAGAAATTTTGTTAGAAGGGGCTGCCGTTATGGAAGAGATTCCGGCTTGTCTTGAATACGTCGTTGGAACTTCTGAACAAGATGAAGATACCGTTTTTGTAGTGGAATTCTGGACAGATGAAGGACGTCACCGGGCTTCACTTGATAATCCAGCTGTAAAAGCAGTGATTGAACGAGGGGCTCCTTTAATTCGTGAAGTAGAGCGCAACAAAGAACTAGATCTTTTAGGCGGAAAAGGACTTTAGAGACTTAGAAAATTCACAAACAGGGTTGCAAGATCGAACTGTTGACGTTAAAATGAAAGAAGAATGAAAAGGGCAAGCAATTGTCCTTTTCTTTGTTAGTGAGCGAGCCGATTTTATTCGGCTTAATTTTATAGATAAGGTGGTTTTGGAAAAAACGATGAAAGAATTTGCCGAACAAGAAAAAATTATCGTTCTGGATTTTGGAAGCCAGTACAACCAATTGATAACACGACGCATTCGTGAATTTGGCGTTTACAGTGAACTTCATCCTCACACGATTACGGTGGAAGAAATGAAGGCACTAAATCCGAAGGGAATCATCTTCTCTGGCGGACCAAACAGTGTGTATGATGAAGGGGCTTTCCGCTGTGATGAAGGACTTTTCGAGATGGGGATCCCGATTCTTGGAATTTGCTACGGTATGCAACTGATGACGCTTCACTTTGATGGAAAAGTAGAACCTGCGAAAGATCGTGAATACGGTAAAGCAAACGTTCATCTAGAAATTCCAAACCATTTATTTGCGGGCATTCCAACTGATCAAACCGTTTGGATGAGCCACGGAGATCTTGTTGTTGATGCACCGAAAGATTTTGAAGTCGTTGGAACAAGTAAGTCTTGTCCGATTGCGGCGATTGCAGATGAAAACCGGAAGATGTATGGTGTGCAGTTCCACCCAGAAGTTCGCCATTCAGAATATGGCAATGACCTATTGAAAAACTTTGCGCTGAACATTTGTGGTTGTAAAGGTGACTGGTCGATGGAAAACTTTATTGAAGTAGAAATTGACAAAATCCGTGAAACCGTTGGCGACAAAAAAAGTGCTACTTGCGCTTTCTGGCGGCGTTGATTCTTCTGTTGTTGGCGTGTTAATTCATAAAGCCATTGGCGATCAACTAACGTGTATCTTCGTTGACCACGGTTTGCTCCGTAAAGGAGAAGCGGATCAAGTCATGGAAACTCTTCAAGGCGAATTCAATATGAATATCATCAAAGTGGATGCGAAGGAACGCTTCCTATCGAAACTAGAAGGCGTTTCTGATCCTGAGCAAAAACGTAAAATTATCGGAAACGAATTTATTTATGTCTTTGACGATGAAGCAGGGAAACTTGATGGTGTTGAGTTCCTAGCACAAGGAACACTTTATACAGACATTATCGAAAGTGGAACAGCGACAGCACAAACGATTAAGTCACACCATAATGTTGGTGGACTTCCAGAAGACATGAGTTTTAAACTAATTGAACCACTCAATACGCTATTTAAAGACGAAGTACGTGCACTTGGAACTGAACTTGGCATGCCGGATGCAATCGTTTGGCGGCAACCGTTCCCAGGTCCTGGACTTGGAATACGTGTGCTAGGCGAAGTGACAGAGGAAAAACTAGAAATTGTGCGGGACTCGGACTATATTTTACGCGAAGAAATCAAAGAAGCTGGGCTTGACCGCGAGATTTGGCAATACTTTACGGCGCTTCCAAACATTCGTAGTGTAGGTGTTATGGGCGACGGTCGGACTTACGATCACACAATTGTGATTCGTGCGGTGACGAGTATCGATGGCATGACAGCTGACTGGGCGCGGATTCCGTGGGATGTGCTGGAGAAGATTTCTGTGCGGATTGTGAATGAAGTGCAGCACGTGAACCGCGTTGTTTATGACGTGACGAGTAAGCCACCTGCTACTGTGGAATGGGAATAAACTTGTCAGAAACAATAAACCAGAAATGCTGATTCTACTGGGATTTGTTTATTCTTAAAATATATTATGATCATAATAGAAATGGAGTATCTTCAAAAAATCCTGTTTAGAGATTTCTCTAAGCAGGATTTTTTGATCTTAAATTAGAAGGAAAAGCGAATATGCTTATTTTTCAAGTTTAGCAACAATATCTCTTTAAAAAAAGGTTTAACTTATAGTAAGTCTATTATTTCAGAAAACAACTCTTGAACATCGACTTCAAATGCGATTGCTAATTTTTTTTAGATTTTGTATTGTGGGAACATTCTTACCTGTTTCGTAGTTCATTAATGTCTTTTCACTGATCCAATCTTCATAGTCAAAATATTTTTCGCTCCTATCATCAATAAATTTTCGTCGAGATGGAGAAATGTCAGTTAATCTCATTCTATATTTTTTCAATACATATCCAACTTGTTTGTTTTGATTTTCATCTTTTCTTTTCGTCATATCAACATTATATCACAAATGGAACCTTGGGTACTTTTTTTTATTTTTTTGAAATCATGATATATTTACTTTACAGCTTACGAAAAATCGTTAAGCTAAATAAAAATTAGGAGGTATGTTAAATGACATCCACAATCACATTCAAAACAAATTCTGTCCGCACCATTAGTTCACCATCACAAGAAGGAGTGACAACCTACTTCGTCTTTGCCAACTTTCGTGATGTACCCGAGAAATTGCCCTTAGATGTTAATCCTCGAAAACCCAAAATGAATACTGCTGTCGCAAAAGCTCTTATCAATGCTGTGCGTTCTCCAGAAACAGATTTTGATATCAATAATCGTGGAATTGTGATTGTTGCGAAAAAATTCAAGTTTAACACGACAGATGGCACAGTCACTTTAGATCTAGGGAACGATCCGCAAAATTATGGGATTCTAGATGGTGGTCATACATATACTGCTATTATAGAAGGACGCAAAGATTTATCCGAAGATATCGATAAATTCGTTAAACTTGAAATTATCGTCGGAGATGATTTAACAGTTTCGAGAATTGCCGATGCTCGGAACACATCTGCTTCTGTTTCAGATATTGCTCTATATGAATTAGATGACAAATTTAATTTTATTAAAGAAACAATACAGGGCGAACCCTACGCTAATGACATTGCAGTTAAAGATAATTCGAAAAAAACGTCTACAAATCATCGAGTTGTTAAAATTGTTATTCAGTTATAATATATTTAAGTTTAAAGATGCAAATGATACTCCTATTCAAGCATATTCAGGAAAAGCTGCTGTATTTAAAGATATTAAAAAAGATCTTGATGATAATACTGGATATTATCATCGACTTTCAGCATTATTACCTGATTTAATACGCTTATATGATCGTATTGAATTTGAATTCAATGATAAATATCGTGAATATAATCCAAGCGGAAGATTTGGTGCTTTACGTGGGATTGAACCTGTAAAGAGCGGACGTTCCTCTTTTAAAACTCTTTTTCTAGAAAACGATACTGACTATAAAGTTTCTGCTGGATATATTTTACCCGTTTTTGGGGCTTTTCGAGTTCTTGTTCAAGATGATGGATTGTCTTTGACATGGCGAATTGATCCTTTTAAAATGTGGGATGAAGTAGGGGCAGATCTATTAAAAAAATACTTTTGAAAGTTCTCGGAATAACCCTCAGGATGCTGGAAAGAATGCATCAATTTGGTCAAATAATTATTCTAAAGTTGAAAATGCTATGTTCCGACAAATGCTTAAAAACAGCTAAAATTCACATATATTAGGATATTTATCTCTACGTTGGAATATGAGATAAATATTCTTTTTTTATGTTTAAATCAAAAGATATTCAACTTTCGATTTGAAAAAATAAATTAAATAATTTTCGTTTCTTAAAACGCCAACAGAAAAATTTTATCTTTGTAAATAATCTTTGGTGAACTTAATATAATTCGTTAACATCTCCACTTTAACTTCTCTCAGTCCTCCAATATCACTGTAATTGAAAAAAATTACATTGCTTATCTATCCACAACTTTTGGTTTTATATTTTTCGATAGACACATACGAAAAACTTGTCTGCTTATTGACTAAATTCCTCTCTACTATTCTCACAATATCTAGTACTAACTTGTAAATATTTACATAAAATAATATTTATTGGAGTCCTGCTATTTTTAACAGAGTTAAAAATAGCATTTTGTTCATTTCAAATCAGAAGAAGTTTGGGCATTTAGTTGTATTCTTTAGCCTCCTCATGTAAGCTTTTCATAAAGCCCTTTTTATTAACAAGAAAGTAGGGACTGCTTTATGGAACGAAATGAAATCTTAAAAAAAATTACGTCGTGAACTCCGATCAGGCATCGTCTGCTTGGTGTGGCAACTGGAACAGGGATGACTGCTAGCTATGCCGAACAAGGGGGCGCTGACTTCACCTTGATTTTAAATTCTGGTCGCTTCAGACAAATGGGGCGGAGTTCACTTGCCGGCTTTTTACCATTTGCTAATAGTAACCAGCTTGTATTTGATTTTGCGATGCGCGAAATTATTCCCCTCATTCATAAAATTCCCGTAATTTTCGGATTAAATGGAACAGATCCAACGATAGATATCCCGCAATTTATTCAAACTATCAAACAAAGTGGATTCTCAGGCATTAATAATTACCCATCAGTCGGTCTTATTGATGGTGCTTTTCGTGAAGCCTTGGAAGCAGACGGGAATCTCTATGACCTAGAAGTAGAGGCCATTCGTGCTGCTCATCAAGCCGATTTATTTACAATTGCTTTTGTCTTTAACGCTGACCAAGTTCGCAAGATGACACAAGCGGGGGCTGACGTGATTTGTATTCATCTGGGGCTTACAAGTGGCGGCTTACTTGGGGCACAAAAAGTACTTTCACTTGAAGCCGCTATAGAAGAAACCAAAACCATGATCGAGCGGATCCCTAAAAATCGCAAAAATGTTTTCAAGATGGTTTATGGAGGTCCAGTCAAAACGCTTGTCGATATTCGCTATCTGTATAACCATATTCCAGAACTCGACGGTTACATTGGCGGATCTACTTTCGAACGTCTTCCTTCTGAAGAGGTCATTGTCCACCAAACACGTGATTTCAAAAAATCAGAAATCACCTCGGATGGGAGTTTACTCGCACAAATGCTCGATGGTATTGAAAAGCATTATGATTATGTCGAATTTGTCAAAAAATATGTCGAAGCCAACTACAGCGAACCGATCCAATTAGCAGAACTTGCGCAAGTAGCTCATTTATCGCCCAGTTATTTAAGTACGCTTTTTAAAGAAAAAGTGGGGTATAGCTTTACTGAATATTTGATTCGATTCCGCCTCAATAAGGCGGTCGAATGGATGCGACAAGATCCTAAACGCTCCCTAAAAGAAATTGCCTTAGGGATCCATTATCAAGACTACGCCCAATTTAATAAAGTTTTCAAGAAATACATGGGGATGTCTCCGAAAGAATACCGACGACAAATCACCTAACATAAAGACTATTTATCATAACATAAAAACGTTTACATAAATATTGAAAGCGCTATAATAAAAGTGTAGTAAGTTAACGGACGCGCCCGTAAAAAACTTCTGATGAAGGAGGACTTTGCTTTGAAAACAGTTGCATTAATCGGGACCTTTGACACTAAAGGCGCTGAATACAGTTATATAAAAAAGCAAATTGAAAAATTAGGATTAAACGTTTTAACGATTCACGTTGGCGTATTTGAACCAGCATTCAAACCAGATGTTTCCAATCAACAAGTTGCTAAAGCTGCTGGAAGTGATATTCATTCCTTAGCTGAACGAAAAGATCGTGCATATGCAACAGAAGTTTTATCATTAGGTGTGAAAAAAATAGTGCCTAAATTATATGAAGAAGGACGATTTGATGGAGTTTTATCATTTGGAGGGACAGGGGGAACTTCACTAGTTGCCCCAGGCATGCGAGAACTTCCAATTGGTGTTCCCAAAATAATTGTTTCCACTGTGGCTTCTGGAGATACATCGCCTTATATTGGCACGAGCGATCTCATCTTAATCCCATCCATTGTTGATGTAGCAGGATTAAACAAAATTTCTGTTCAAATTTTTAACAATGCTGTTTTGGCCATGGCAGGTTTGCTTAAATTTGAAGCCGAACCATTCTCGAGCGACAAGCCGTTAATCGCTGCTTCTATGTTTGGGGTAACGACGCCAGCAGTTAACTTTGCACGGAACTATCTAGAAGAGCGAGGCTATGAAGTGCTCGTCTTTCATGCAACAGGGATTGGCGGAAAAACGATGGAATCACTTATTCAGTCCGGCTTTTTCCACGGAGTATTAGATTTAACGACGACGGAATGGGCGGATGAGTTAGTTGGAGGTGTGTTAAATGCTGGCCCAAATCGTTTGGAAGCCGCCTCAAAGACGCAAACGCCTCAAGTTGTTTCTGTCGGAGCACTGGATATGGTGAATTTTGGACCGTATGATACAGTTCCAGAGAAGTTTAAAACACGTCAACTTTACAAACATAATCCTACAGTTACATTGATGCGCACGACAGTGGAAGAAAATCGACAATTTGGCGAGAAAATTGCTGAAAAGTTGAACCTTGCAGAAGCTTATACGACACTTATTATTCCAGAAAAAGGGGTGTCTGGCATAGATGTAGTGGGAGAACCTTTCTACGGAGAAAAAGAAGATAAAGTTTTGTTCCAAACCTTAATAGAACAAATCACAAATCCAGTTGTTGAAATTATTCAGCGACCAGAAGCTATTAATGATAAGACTTTTGCAGAATTTGCAGCACAAAAATTGATCACGTTAATCGAAGAGAAGGAAGGTAAAAACAATGAATAAACAAACAAGAAAAGAAATTTTAGAGGCTTTTAGAAAACGGATAAAACAAGGAGAAATTTTAGTTGGAGTTGGAGCAGGTACAGGTATTACCGCTAAAAGCAGTGAAGCTGGCGGTGCAGATATGTTGATTATTTATAATTCAGGACGCTACCGAATGGCCGGACGAGGTTCTCTTGCAGGCCTACTCTCGTATGGAGATGCGAACCAAATCGTTGTGGACATGGGGAGTGAAGTGCTTCCTGTCGTTGAACATACGCCTGTTTTAGCTGGTGTTTGCGGCACAGATCCGTTCCGTGTAATGGATGTTTATTTAAAACAATTAAAAGATCAAGGATTTAATGGCGTTCAAAATTTCCCAACAGTTGGCTTGATTGATGGGACATTCCGTCAAAACTTAGAAGAAACCAATATGGGTTATGATCTCGAAGTTGATATGATTCGAAAAGCACACGAATTAGATCTTCTCACAACACCTTATGTATTTGATCCAGAACAAGCTCGTAAAATGGCGGAAGCGGGCGCTGACATTTTAGTAGCTCATATGGGACTCACAACAAAAGGAACTATTGGCGCCAAAACAGCTCTTACGCTGGACGATTGTGTTACAAAAATTGAAGAAATTATTCAAGCAGGTCGCAAAGTAAACCCTGATATCTTAGTTATTTGTCACGGGGGACCGATCGCTGAACCAGAAGATGCGAAATACGTTATTGAACACACATCGGGCATTGATGGATTCTTCGGCGCTTCAAGCATCGAACGCTTCGCAGCTGAAAAGGGAATTAAGAGCCAAACAGAAAACTTTAAAGCAATTAAACAGAATTGATTTTTTCACTCTAATTCGTACCTGATAGCTATTTGAAATTCAATCCATGCTGTATATTTGGTCATCAGATCTCTCATTACTATAAACTGTTGAAAACTCGCCATGCATTCAATGTGTGGCGAGTTTTTATGCTGCTACAAGAAGAGCATATTGAATGAACTTCTAAGAGAAGTCTCTAATTAAGAATAAATTTGCAAAGTAGGAGGTATTTAGAGTTGTTTTCCAAAAGCTTCCTATAGCAGACAAACTTAATTACTTAGATTTTGAATTTGATTATGCATTCCTAAGTTAACTTTTTATTTGTTACTTGTTCAAGCTCTGTTCTAAGTTTTTCACAGAAAAAAAAAGAACTGAAAAGTAAGGTGCTGATCATGATAAGGATAAATGTGAAGAGATAAAAACTATTTGCCGTTAGTAAAAAGTTACCTACAGGTGGACCTAAGAAATAAGCGAGATTTCCTCCCATGGTAACGAAAGAAAAATAAGTAGTTTGTAAATATGGCGGTGCAATTTTTGCAGTTATGCCTGGAGTTTTGGTGCGATGAAAATTTCTCCAAGAGCAAAAAGAACGGCAGATACAAAAATCAAGAATGTGATCTTAGAGAAAAAGAACAGACAAGTAGCACCTATGTAGAAAAAGACACCGATGCATAGCAAGAGAGGGGTTTTCACTTTTTTTACTAATCAGTGTTATAAAAGGCTGAACAATAATGATTGTAAAAGTCATGATACTTAGCATTGCGGCAACTAATTTGACTCCTGTTGATCCAAACAGATTTTTTAAATAGAGCGAAAAGCTTGTTTCATATTGAACCTCGATAAAGAAAATACAAAAAAAAGGCTAGAAATAGCAAAACTGCTCGTCTATCCTTAACAATCGTAAGAAAATCATGAAACGGTGATGTTTTTTTTGAATCAATTTTTGGTTTTAAATCATGGGGAACAATAATGTAGGCTACAATGGAAATAAGGAGTAAGATAACGCTAAAAATGATGAAAGGTGTAGGTGTATTTCCAGCACCAATAAACACCCCAACTATTGGTCCTAACACACCGCCAAGGTTTGTTGCCCAGTAATTAATATTCATAACGCTATCGATATATTCAGTTTTCGTTGTATTACTAAGTGCAGTCATGATAATCGGATTATAAATCGACCAGCCTATGCCACTTATAGTTGCAGATAGTATAAGCATATAAAAATTTGTAAAAATAATATAACCAAGAATTCCTAACATTGGAAATAAAAGTGAAAAAATAGTTCCCCATTTAAAAGAAATCCGGTCAATTACATTTGCAGCGAAAAGTCCGATCAAAAGTTGTATAGCAGATGGGATGCCGATAATAAAACCAATGGATGCCACAGAGATCGTCAACCTGTTGGATAGATAGATCATGAGAAAAGGTATAGACATAAAACGCAAGAAATTAATTGCAAAACTAATAATTAAGTAAAAAAAATGTAATTTTATTTATCTTTTCTGAAAATTTAATCCGCATGTTGTCATCTCCTAATGTTGTTTAGATCACTATAGCATAAATAGTTAGATTAGTGAATTCTTTTTTTGGTTGACAGAGATATTAATCAACTGTACCATGACAATGATAACGTTGTCATTAATTACAATCTAGAAGGAGACGAATAGAATCTAAAAAATGTGGTAACTAAGCTAGAAAAAGAAGATATCGAATTTGATAGTCTGTAACTAATAAAGTAAATATTTGAGAACAAAAGATATTGAGATAAACATGACTAAGACAAAATAATCATTTATAATGGTTAAACAAACTGATATTAATAAATTATTTTAAACCAAGATTGGTGGCCCAAAATGTCTATATTTATTGAACTTACAAATCCGATTCATGGGGGAGAAGGTTGGAAAATCGGTGAGGTTTTATGGAGTCCAGTTGCTTCAACTTGGAATAAAGTGTTGAAATATATATCCAAAAAAAGATAAAGCACAAAAAGAAATGATGATTTTTTGGTGAAGAATTTATAAGCCATCGTATAGTGAACTAAAACCTAATTTTTTTTAAAATTTGAGAGCTGGAGGAGAAAAAGCAATGAGTTATCAAAATACATTTATTCGAGTTTCAGAGGATACAAAGGCAAGCGCCGGTGTAAAGCCACCTATGAAAGAAAAACCAACTATTGCAAGCCTTGAATATCAAATTATCATGACGCATCCGTATGAAAAAACAGAAGCAGATGTGCAGTTTGAATGTGAGGTTATTCGAAAAGGAATGAGCTTTTCAACTAGTAAAGAAGAAATAGAAGCTCGTGAGACTTTTTTTGCTAAACCGCATGCTTGCTTTCGCTCCTCGCCACTAGTTAAAACATATGGATTCGGAATCCATTATGATGAAAATGGACATATCATGATTTATGGCATGGAGACCCCAGCTTATCAAAAACTAGCACAAGATGAAAAGCTAATAATCAAGAAGGGAATGCGAAGTAATCGCAAGAAAAAAGAATAACACAGCAAAGTGTTTCTTGACAGAACTTCTTTTAGTTAGTTTTCATTTCAAAAGAAAATGAATGGTCGTGAATGAGGCAAAACTTAGCTACTCGTTTATTTTATAGCTGGGTTTTGTTTTTTTTGTCTTTAAAACCTATCAAAAAAAATGGTGCTATCTGGTATACTAAAAACTATTAAGGAGGAGGTGCTTAGAATGAGTCTGAAACTTCGTGAATTGCTGTGCTTGCCTTCTTTAAAAAATGCTAAGGTTGTAGCAGGGCGATCGGGTCTAGAAAGATTTGTTTCTTCCATTTCTGTTTTGGAACATACGGATACGGAAGCTTTTGAGGCAGAATTGTTTAATAATAATGAATTTTATGGCGACGAAATTGTGATTTCTGGTCTCATTAGTATTAAAGACAATGAAGAAGCACAGTGCAATATGATTCGTAAGCTACGACGCGCTGGTGAGATCGGATTGATTTTATATTATGTAGGAATTTATCTCCCCAAAGTTAGCCAAAAAATGATTGAACTCGCTGATGAACTAGGTTTCACATTGATTGTGATGCCGGAAAACGAACGTGCCCTTCGCTACAGTGAGGTCATTTATGAAGTCGTTGAGGCGATTGTGAAGCAAGAAATGAATGAAACGCAATTTTCAGGAAAACTCTTAGAACAAATTTCAATGCTACCAGAAAATCAGCGAAGCGTCGACACAATGCTTAAAATTCTTGCAGATCGAACTAAAACCTCTGTTGCTCTCGCCGATAATAGTGGACAACTTGTCAATGCAGTATCGTGGCCGCGGAGTAGTACCTTGGATTTAGGCGAGAACATTCAAACGATTAAAAACGAAGAAATTATGCAAGAACAGCAGATTTGGAAGACGAAACGCCCTATTCTGCAAAATGGGAACCAAACGATGTCGCTGTACCTAATGAAAGAGCAAACGGCGCTCACTGAAAATTTGGCTAGTCAGATTCATGAAGTCGTTCAAGTCTTCATGAATCTTTGGGGCGAGAATTATCAAGAAGCGAGTCCGCGTGAACTGATGAAAGCCATCATGAATAACGAAAGTGTCAAAATGCGCCGCCTCGGGAAGTTGTTTGATATCGACGTTTCTGCGATTCAAAATATGTGGTTGATCGCTGTTAAAGACTTGCAAAAAAAATAACGAAGTCTTGCATTTTTTTAAAACAAACCGTGGCACCTTGTTTCAACGTTTCTTTCATTGATTTTTATGATGATTTTATCGTTGTTCTTATGGACAAAAGTAGGAAACAAGATGAGTTTGAATCACTTGCTACTGAGTGCTCTTTTGAAATGGAGAAGCAGGGAATCAGCATGTCACTCATCAAATGCTTTGGCACGACAAGTACGGTTGAAGTCCAAGAAGCCTATATGACCGTAAAAAATTATTTATCAGCGGCTCGAAAAGTTTATCCATCAAAAACGATTTTTTTCTCTATCAAGAAATTGAATTTGTAGCAGACTGTTTAGAGATTGTATATAGCGGGGGAAGTAGCGGTGGCAGAAACTCTTAAACAATTAAAACCACTGATGCTTACGGGAAATAATGAGGATGAATTACTCGTAACTCTAGCGGCATTTTTGCTAGATGCTGAACTTAGCTACCGAAAAGCGGCAGAAAAACTTTATTTGCACCGGAATACGATCAAGTATCGGATCAACAAAGTGAATGAGCTCCTTGCGTTTCCAGTCACTAAGATTCCTGAGAGCTACAAAGTATATCAGGCCATAGCAGTTTGGCGAATTTTAGGTGAGAATTATAAAAACTAATGCAAAACGGATAATTTTTGTCACTTTTGACAAGAATTGTCCGTTTTATTTTGCTTTTTTGCTAATTACTTCAATTTTGAGTTTTTGTATAATGGAGGCATTACTAAAAAGGAGGCAGAAAATTATGGTAATACAAAACACAAACAATCAAGAACAAGCACAATCTTGGACGGGTCTTGCTTTTGTCTGGACTGGCGCAATGATTTGCATTCCGAGCTTGATGATCGGCGGGACCCTGATTGCAGGCATGTCATTTTGGGAAGCGATCCTAACCGCTCTAATCGGCCATGGCATCATCGTTGTTTTGATGATCTTTCAGGGAATCCAAGGAAGCGACTTAAAAATGCCAGCTGTTAAAGCTGCTGGCCAAGTATTCGGCAAGCAAGGCTCAAAAAAACTGATTTCCATCATCCTTGCGATTAGTTGCCTCGGCTGGTTTGGCATCCAAGCGAATGTTTGCGGAATGGCTTTCTCTCAGTTTTTAGGTCTCTATCAGATTGATTTCCCCGTCTGGCTTTCTTCCATCGTCTGGGGTATTATCATGCTTGTTTCCGCTCTTTATGGCATCAAAATTTTGAATTTGTTAAATTATATTGCCGTTCCCGTTTTGCTCGTTGTCTGTCTCTACGCGCTTGTTGTTTCATTAAAGGAAGGCATTTCACCAGTCTTTCAACATCAGCCAACGACACACTTGCCGTTTTTCAGCGGACTTTCGATCACAGTTGGTTCATTTGCACTTGGTGCGGTCATCGCTGGTGACTATTCACAGTATACGAAAAAACGTGGTGACATTGTCAAAGCATCTATCCTTGGCATCTTACCTTCTGGGATTTTTATGATTTTAGTCGGAGCTGTTTTAGCAATCACAGCAGGAACAGCAGATATCACGGCTGTCTTTACGGAACTTGGACTACCTGTTATCGGTGTGGTTGCCCTTGTTCTTGCCACGTGGACAACGAATGCTGTCAATGCTTTTTCAGGAGGTATCGCCATTTGTAATATCTTCAATTTTTCAAAAAGCAAGGAAAAAATCGCAGTCGCTTGTGCTGGCATTCTCGGAACCATTTTAGCAGCGTTTGGGATTTTAAATTATTTTGTACCGATTATGAATGTGTTATCCGCGATGGTTCCTCCGGTTGCAGGTGTTATGATTGCCTCTTATTGGGTCATTCAAAAAGGTGATAAAACGAAATGGCAAGAAGTAAAAGGGGTAAACTGGATGGGAGTTACAGCTTGGTCTGTTGGCGCAATCATCGCCTGCATCCCAGTTATTTTCAGTTTCTTCAAAGAACTTCCCCAGTTTCCGAACCAGCCCCTAATTGGCTGTATTATTTCCTTTGTGATTTATCTAGTCGCAAAAAAAAGTGGTGGACAGTCGAAAAAAAACATGTATTAGAAGAAGATTTTTGAGTGAATAGGAGGAAGTTAGATGCGTTATTTAGATGAACAAGCCATTGAAGACATTGCTTTAGGTGCTGCATTTTTAGGTACTGGTGGTGGGGGTGATCCATATATTGGAAAAATGATGGCTCTTTCTGCTTTAAAAGAATATGGTCCGGCGAAACTGCTTTCGGTAGATGAAATCGCAGATGACGACTTTTTCATCCCAGCAGCGAGCATGGGTGCGCCCTCTGTTTTGATTGAAAAATTTCCAAAAGGAGATGAATACCTGCGAATTTTCGATAAGCTCGGGCGCTATATTGGAAAAGAGTTAACAGGGACCTTTCCGATGGAAGCAGGGGGTGTGAATTCCATGATTCCGATCGTTGTAGCTGCGCAACTAGGGATTCCACTTGTCGACTGTGATGGCATGGGTCGAGCTTTCCCTGAGCTTCAAATGGTAACATTCCATTTGCACGGGGTTTCCGCAACCCCGATGGCAGTTGCTGATGAAAAAGGCAATATTGAAATCCTTGAAACGCAAGATAATAACTGGACGGAACGCTTAGCGCGCGCTGCAACAGTTGAGATGGGGGCAAGCAGTTCTGTTGGGCTTTATCCTTGTAGTGGAAAAGATATTAAACAAGCTGGGATTCGAGGCATCGTTAGCTTATCAGAAAAAATTGGCCAAATCATTCAATCGAAACAGCAAGATCAAGCAGAAAAATTGAATCAACTACTTAAAGCAACGGATGGCTACCATTTATTTAGTGGAAAAATTGTCGATGTCGAGCGTGACATGGTAGGTGGATTTAACCGGGGCTGCGTCACTATTAAAGGGTTAACAGAAAATTCCCAAGATGAAATAAAAGTTTACTTCCAAAATGAGAACTTAATCGCTCAAAAAAATGGGGAAGTGATTGCGATGACTCCCGATTTAATTTGCTTAACAGATCTTGAAACTCTTCATCCGGTGACGACTGAATCATTAAAATACGGGAAGCGTGTCCATGTGTTAGGTCTTCCTTCAAATCCGCAGTGGCGAACTGAAAAAGGACTGGAAACTGTAGGACCTCGTTATTTCGGCTATGACCTTGACTTCATTCCGATTGAGAAAACGCAGGTAAAAGGAGGGACTGTCCATGTATAAAGTAGGGATAGATGTTGGTGGAACCAATACAGATGCGGTAGTATTAAATGAAAAATTTGAACTCGTTACAAGTACCAAAGTTCCAACTAGCGAAGATATTGAAACGGGTATTCGCGAGGCATTAAAACAAGTCTTTGAAAAGGCAGGAATTGAGCGAGAAAAGGTTTCTCATGCCATGCTTGGCACAACGCAGTGCACCAATGCGATTGTAGAACGAAAAAAAACTAGCACGAGTGGGTGTTATTCGACTTGGCTATCCAGCAACGGCCTCTGTTTTACCCTATACGGCTTGGCCAAAAGATCTGATTGACAAGCTTTCTGGAATATATCAACTGGCCTCAGGTGGATTTGAGTTTGATGGTGGCGAGCTTTCTGCTTTTTCAGAACCAGAAATTCGAGAAATTCTTCAAAGCTGGAAAGACAAGGTGGAAGCCATTGCCGTTGTAGGTGTGTTTTCATCTTTGAAAAATGAAGAGGAATTTCGTGTTGCAGAAATCGCTAGAGAAGAACTGGGTGAAAAAATTCCAGTTTCGCTTTCATCTACCATAGGGTCTATTGGATTGCTTGAACGTGAAAATGCCAGCATTTTAAACGCTGGACTATTTAAAGTAATGGAAGCAACCAGTCGAGGATTTGAAAAAGCGCTACAAAGTGAGGGCATTCATCAGGCAGAAGTTTTTCTTTGTCAAAATGATGGCACGCTTATGTCTATTGAATATGCAAGGAAATTTCCAATTCTTACAATTGCTTGTGGCCCAACAAATAGCATCCGAGGCGCAGCTTACCTAGCTGGATTAAAAGACGTTTTAGTACTTGATGTCGGTGGAACTACATCCGATATTGGTGTGCTCGCTGGCGGTTTCCCGCGTGAATCTTCTCTTGCGGTGGAAGTCGGAGGGGTTCGTACGAATTTCCGTATGCCGGATATCGTCTCTATTGGGCTTGGCGGGGGAAGTATTGTTCGGCGTGATGGCGACGAAGTGACGGTTGGACCAGATAGTGTGGGATACCGGATTACAGAAGAAGCACTCGTTTTTGGCGGAGAGACGATTACGGCTACAGATATCGCAGTTCGTTTAGGACATGCGAACGTTGGAGACCGGAAGAAAGCCGAACAAATTCCACTTGAATTTGCTGAAAAAGCCTATCAAAAAATTGCAGAGATGACAGAAGTCGCTATTGATAAAATGAAAACTAGTTCAGGAGATGTAGAGGTTGTTTTAGTTGGCGGTGGTAGCTTGATTATCCCCGATCAGTTGAAAGGAGTCCGTAAAATTATCCGAGATGAACATGGTGCTGTTGCAAACGCGATTGGAGCTTCCATTTCACAAATAAGCGGTGAATACGAACAAATTTATATTTACTCACAAAAACCGCGTGAAGAAGCTTTGCAAGATGCAGAGGAAAAAGCTTATGAAAAGGCAAGGCTTGCTGGCGCAGTTGTAGAAACGATCGAAGTTGTGGAAGTAGAAGAAATTCCGCTTGCTTACCATCCAGATAATGCAACTCGTCTTCGAATTAAAGCCGTTGGCGATTTAGTCTAAAAAAAAACCGTTGCTAGAAATAGCAACGGGTTTTTTTTAGCTTCTTCAATCTCGTAATCCTTTTCCAGCTAAAATCTGTGGAATGAATTTTTCGATGCGCGCTTCACGTGTTTTGCTTTGCTTTGCACCAGCAAAATAAAATAAATAAGCTTTTCTGCGTCCAGGCGTAAGTGACTCAAAAGCAGTTTTTTAAACGGGGATTCTCTTTTAGTTTTATCGCAAATTCTTCTGGCATATTAACGGTACTAGCTGTTTCTTTCTTTTCCACTTGTAAGCCTGATTTTTCGATTTGAATAGCTTCTAACACGTAAGCTTGAATAACTTTTCGAAGCTCTTCCACTTCTTCTTTTGACGTAAACCGCAACTGTTTGCCAACACGTGAATTTTCACCCACATCTAAAAGAACTTTTTCGGGATCTTTTAGCAAAGACCCTTTGAAAAATAACAGCGCGCAGTAAGCTTTAAATCCTTGAATCAAAACAATATTTTTATGATTGACGCTGTAACAAGGTTTATGCCATTTAAATTCCTCCGTTATTTCGTCATCGATATCCAGTAAAATCGTTCGAAGCTTTTCTGTTACTTCTTGCCAAATTGGTATTTCACGAACATAATCTTCCACTTGCGGATTAGCTTTGGTTTTCGCCATCATTATCGCTCCATTTCGTTCTTGTATAATTTTTCATAATTATAGCACGTCACTCTCAAAAATTTAACAAATAATAACTAAACTATTTTATAAAATTACTTTGACACCAGTCATTCTTCCCACCTATAATAAGTAAAGAGAGAAGGGAGCGGACGGTTTGAAAAGGGAAGACGATAAATTTATTATTCAAACTGCACTTTTAACGGGTAAGTTGTTGCTTGAAAATGGAGCAGAAACAGCCCGAGTTGAAGATACGATGGAACGAATTATTCGAAAAAGCCTTGGGAGCACGGCTTCTAAAAGCTATTATACTTATGTGACACTTTCGGGCGTTTTCGTAAGAACCGATCTAGCAGAAAATAGTTTTCTCCGAATCGACAGTCGTGGATATAACTTAGAAAAGGTTGTCCAAGTCAATCAAATTTCACGTGACTTCACAGAAGGAAAAACAACTCTTCCAGAAATGAAACAACGCCTTGAAAAAGTTGATGCGGATACAAGCCGTGACGCCATGTGGAAGCAGCTTTTTTTTACTGCGCTGTTAAGTGGTGCCATTGTTTTGATTTTTGGTGGCAGGTGGTCAGATCTTCCAAGTGCCATTACGGGCGGTGTTTTAGCGTACTTTGTATTTCAAAAATTAACGAACATGGCCGATTATCCATTCATTTTTGAATTTCTTTCCACTTTTATAGGTGGCCTATTCGGCTATCTCGTGCATCAGCTCATGGGCTCTGATATTAACCTAACGATGATCGGCACAGTCGTTCCACTTGTTCCTGGGATTGGGATTACAAATGCGATTCGTGACTTACTTGCGCGACACTATATTTCGGGAATTATTCGGCTGTTCGAGAGTTTATTTGTGGCAGCAGCTCTTGGATGTGGTGTAGCTCTTGTTATTTTGTTGTTTAATTCGTAGGAAAAGGGGAAGTTTTCATGTTTTTCGAACTGATCTACCATTTTATTTTCAGTTTCATCGCTTCATGCGCTTTCGGTTTTTTGTGTCGCATTCCGAATAAGACAATTATTGCTGGAGGAATTGTTGGCGGAGCGGGCTGGCTAGGGTATTATATGATGAGCACAAACGGTTTCGGTGTTTTCATCACAAGTTTTTGCTGTTCCCTCATTTTAAGCACATTGAGCTATGCCTACAGCTACATTCGCAAGTACCCCTCCACAGTTTACTTTATACCAGGACTTGTCCCAGTTGTTCCGGGGATCACCTTTTATGAGGTCTTCAAGGAACTATTTACGAACCATGCGGATGTTGCTTTAACCACCTTTTTTAATGTTATTGCTTCAGCTGTAGTCCTAGCATGCGGGATTATCATTGGGAATATTTTATTTTTGTTGCTTTTTTAAACCGATTATCAATCAAGTTAAAACTGCTTTCAGATGAGAGCAGTTTTATTTTGTCTAGCTTTCAATCTACAAGCGATGGATTCTACGATATACTTAAAGAAATTGGACCCACTACAATTTTTCCTAGGAAGTTAGTTCTAAGTTGACTCTACCACAGTGTCAGTCTTTAAAATGATAACAAAGGAGAGAAAAGCAGGTATGTTTCGCATTGGTGATTTTTCTAAACTCGCACAAATAAGCGTTAGAATGTTACGACACTATGATAAGCTCGCTCTCATTAAACCAGTTAAAATTGACGCAACAACAGGATATCGTTATTATGAGGCTCGTCAGCTAGAAGATGTCGAACGTATTCGAGAATTACAAAGCATGGGTTTTTCCTTAAAGGAGATAAAGTGGATTTTTGAGCAGTCGGATGAAAAACAAGCGCTTTTTTTTGCTTTATGAAAATCGCTATCAAGCATTAAAAAAAGAAGCAGAAAAACTAAAAGAACAAATGAAGCGCTTAAAAGAAGCGAAGCCTTATTTTAAGCACAATCAGCACTACTTAGTGAAAGTGAAAACTTTGCCAGAACGAAGAGTCCTCAGTTTGCGCAAAAAAAATCCCCAACTATAATGCTGAGGGAGTCCTTTGGAAAAAACTTTATCAAAAAGCAGCAAGAGAAAAAAATTTCTTTTTCAAAAGAGCGGCTCGACTGTGCGATTTTCCATGATGCTAGTTATTTGGAGAACTGGCCGGATGTTGAAGTGCAATCGGTTATTCTTGATGCAGAAGAAAACCTTGATTTTAAGAAAGTACCTGAACAATTAGTGGCAAGTATTACTTTTAGCGGTTCCTATGAAAAGATGGCAGTTGTGACAGAAACTTTTGCCAAATGGATCGAGTCTAATCCTTACGAAATTGCGGGCCCGATGTTAAATATCTATCACGTATCGAAAGCAACTGAAGAAGACACCGAAAAATGGCTTACAGAAGCGTGCTTTCAAGTGAAAAGGAGAGATGAATAAGTGAAATATGAATGGCGTAAAGAAGAAAAGGAACTTTATTTGCCCAAGAAACAGCCAGTTTTTCTGGATGTTCCGAAAATGTGTTACCTGACAATCGATGGCGAAGGAGACCCTAATGAAAAGGATTTTCAAGAGCACGTAGCAGCGCTTTATGCGGCTGCTTATACGATTCGAATGCTACCGAAAAAAGGGCTAACTCCTGAAGGTTATTTTGAGTATACCGTCTATCCACTTGAAGGAGAGTGGACAACGAAACAACGAGATGCTGGTCCACTTGATAAATCTTTATTTGCTTATAAGATCATGATCCGACAGCCGGAATTTGTTAACCAAAAATTATTCGAAGAAATCAGTCCCCTTCTTGAAAAGAAGCTTTCAAACGAACAAATTCAGAAGTTGAGGTTAGAAGAATCCACTGAGGGACCTTCAATTCAAATGCTACATCTTGGCTCGTATGATACAGAACCCGCGAGCTTTGCTCAAATGGAACAGTTCGCATCGGATAAAGGATTTGAACGGGTATCAAAGGATCATAAGGAGATTTATTTGTCTGATCCCAGAAGAACGGCACCTGAAAATTTAAAAACAGTTCTTCGATTTGCTGTGAAGCAAAAACTTTGACCTTTTCTGACTATAGAGCTACAATAGAATTGTAAGGTAAGAATAAGAAGGTTATGAGGAGTGATGAATGATGATGAACTTACCACAAATGCATCACAGCGACTTCTTTGACTTATTCCCATCTGTCTTTGATGGAAACGTTAACCTATTAAATGGAAGCCAAATGAATGTCGACATTTCAGAAACTGAGGAAAACTATCAAGTGAAAGCGGATTTACCAGGTTTTAACAAAGAAGACATTCGCGTTGATTTTGAAAATGGTATTTTGACAATTAAAGGACAACGTGAAAAGAAAGCGGACGTGAAAGATGACGCGGGAAACTTTATTCGTCGTGAACGTTCAAGCGGCTCTATCAGCAGAAGCTTTGCACTTCAAAATGTAGATGCGAGTGGAGTGAAAGCAGACTTTGTGGATGGCGTTTTAAGCATTGTTCTTCCAAAATTAGAAAATAGTGACCATACAAAAATTGAAATTAAATAACGAATGCTTAAAAGCTGCTGGAATTTTCTTCCAGTGGCTTTTTTGTTTGCAATAGACAAAAGTTTTCAGAACGGGTATCCTTAAGGGGAAGCGTATTTCTTTGCGTAAAGGAGCTCGAAAATGAAAGAAAAATTAGTCAGTGTGATTGTGCCTGTATATAATGTAGAAAAAGATTTGATGCGCTGTGTTAATTCGATTTTGAATCAAACATATCCGCATCTTGAAATTTTATTAATCGACGATGGTTCTACGGATTCTTCTGGGGAAATGATAGACCAGCTGACAGATACTCGTGTGAAAAAAATTCATCAACTGAATAGTGGTCAAGCAGGAGCACGGAATACGGGTTTAAATCTTGCAACTGGGGATTATATTGTGATGGTAGATAGCGATGATTGGATTCAGGAAAATTTAGTTGAAGTTTGTCTGAAAACAGCTGAGGAGTCACATGCTGATCTCGTTTTATTTACTTCTTATAATGTAAACCAAGAAGGGAAAAAACAATATGTGCCTCGAAATTCTGGATACTTGCTGACAGATGCGGGAAGCGTTCCTTGGAACAAATTTTATGACTCTCAGCTGTTACGGGATATTCGTTTTCCACTTGGGACTTGGTACGAGGATTTGGGAATGATTCCGGCTGTCGTTTTACGGGCAAAAAATCCTGTGAAGCTTGACGAAGCTCTCTATTTTTATCAGACGGATCGCATGGATTCCCAGTCGAACCTTAAACAGGATCTTAAATTTCTTGAAGTCATTCCGATGCTTCAGCATGTGGAAGCTGAGATGAAGCGGTTGAAGATTTATAATGGAAATGAACAGGAACTCGAATGGCTTTATATGGAACACCTCGTTTATCGCACGGTTCTTCGAAAAATCATTGATCTCAAGTCCATTAAATTGCGTAAGGAAGCACTGAGAGAGGTGAAGCAAGTTCTGGAAGAGAGGTTCCCGCGCTGGAGAAAAAACGGGTACAGTTCTGGCCACGGGCTAACGGCAAAACTGAAGAAAATCGCGGTACGTCTTTATCTCGCTGGCTTTGTTCGACTCGGGGATTGGGTTTGGAAAGTGCCGTTTGAAAAAAGACGCCAAAAAACTGGCTTTTAAAGGAGAAAAACATGAAAGTAAGTGTGATTATCCCCGCTTATAATGTGAGCGAATATATTGATGCTTGTATCGATTCTGTGATGAATCAATCTTATCCAGATCTTGAAGTGATTGTTGTGGAGGACGGATCAACGGACGATACGGGTGAAAAGTTAAAACAGTTGCAGCAAAAGTATCCTTCTCTTCAAGTAATTCGGAAGGAAAACGGTGGGTTGTCAGCTGCGAGAAATGATGGCGTGAAGCTTTCAACAGGAACTTATCTTGCTTTTGTTGATAGTGACGATGTTATTGACAGAACGATGTATGAACGAATGGTGAAAAGCCTTGAGCAAGCAGATGCAGAAATCGTAACGATCGGGGTGAGCCGACTTCGCGGCGAAGATGTTTATCCTTCTGTTCTTCATGAACGTTTTATGCAAGAAACAAAAATTGGAACGAATTTGCATGAAACAAACGAGTTGCTTTATGATACGACGAGCTGGAATAAATTGTTTAAACGCAGCTTTTGGGATGAGAATCAGTTTGCTTTCCCAGTGGGAAAAACCTTTGAAGATATTCCTGTTGTTATTCCTGCCTATTTAAAAGCTGAGCGCGTCAATTTACTCGCCTCGATAGGCTACTACTGGCGTTCAAGGGAATCTTCGGGATCTATTACGCAACAACGGAACAATGTTCGCATGGTAAAGGATCGACTGGATGCTTTAAGGGTTTGTGATCAAGCCTTTAAAGGGGTGACGGATACAAAACTCATCCAAGCAAAAAAAAGATAAATTCCTAGCGATTGACTTATTTTCAATGATCGAATGGCTTTTTCTCGCGCCTAAAGAAGATTATGAGGAAATTCGCGGACTCGTTTCAAGCTATATTGAGCAGACTGATTTGAAAACTGATTTAGTAAAGCTACCGAAAAGGAAACGCAAAATGTTTGAGGCGCTACTTTCGGACCGGCAAAGTGCTTTTAAATGGCAAGGGCGACTCTACTTCTTGCAAAAGGCTTATGGAAAAATTTCTTTTCCTTCTAAAAACAAGTAATTTGACAAAGAAACAGGTTGTAACTATAATGGTTACAAAGAGGTGAGGGAATGGCCATTTCAACACGTTTTAGTGTCGCGGTGCATATTTTGACGTTAGTTGATCGAAATCGCGGCGAACAAATAACCTCTGAGGAGATCGCGGGGAGCGTTGGAACGAACCCGGTTGTAATCCGGCGCATCATGAGCCTTTTTAAAGAAAGCTGGGTTGCTTCATTCAAGTCCTGGTGCTAGCGTGACTTATTTGACGCGTGATCCGGAAGAGATTTCGCTCTATGAAGTGTACCGAGCTGTGGAAGGGGAAAAGCAGTTATTTGATATGCATCAAAATCCCAATCCAAATTGTTTCGTTGGTGCTCACATTCAAGATGCGCTTGATGATGCCTTTTTAAATGCGCAGCGAAAGATGGAAGCTGAATTAAAAAAGGTGAGTTTACAAGATATTCGTGCAAGTATGGAAAGCAAGGCGAATTAGATTTGCCTTGCTATCAAAAACATTTGATTGTAACTGTTTTAGTTACATATAAGGAGGAAGAATCATGAAAGTAGCCATTATTGCAGCTGCAGGAAAAGCTGGTCATTTGATTTTAGAGGAGGCTGTTAAACGGGGAATGGATGTGACGGCGATTGTTCGTCATAAAGAAAAAATTACGAATCCAAATGTAGAGGTGTTAGAAAAGGACTTATTTGATTTAACGTTTGCAGACTTAGAGGGGCAAGATGTAGTTGTCGATGCGTTTAATGCGCCACTTGGAAAAGAAGACCTGCATCAAAGTTCACTTGCGCATTTGATTGAGCTTTTAAAAGGACATGAAGAGATTCGATTAATGGTTGTTGGTGGGGCAGGTAGTTTATATGTCGACCCTGAGAAGACAACTCGTCTCATGGACACAAAAGACTTTCCAGAAGCTTTTCTTCCAACGGCTTCTAATATGGGAAAAGCTTTTGATGAACTGAAGGCGACAACGAATTTGAACTGGACGTATGTTAGTCCTTCTGCTTTCTTTAACCCTGATGGAGCAGCAACGGGAAGCTATCAAATGGGCGCTGACAACTTGCTTACAAATGCTAGCGGAGAAAGTGAAATCAGTTTTCTAGATTATGCACGTGGCTTTGTTGATGAAATCGAAAAGGGCGAACATCAGCGTGAACGTATCACGCTTGCTTCGAAATAGTGGAAAAACTCCTTGCATTTGCGAGGAGTTTTTTTGTAGGAAAGAAAGTCTTAAGTTTTCTAAAAGAATCTTAAAATCAGTCTTAAGATGGCTTGATTTCTCCCCTTTTTTCACGTATTGTTTAGCTAAAAGAAACAGGAGGAGATGCTTTTTTGAGAAAGTGGACGAAAAAGAAGAAGCGGCGAATTTACTTTTTGACGGGCATTTTTACATCGGTTGTTCTTCTGTTTGTTTTGGCTGGGATGCTCCGGAATGCGTATTTAGAATTTACGGCACCATCTCCTGCTTACGACAACGAAAAACAGCATTTCATCAGCAAACTCGTCCCACGCGCGCAGCAAATTCAAAAGGAACATAATATTTTGACGAGCGTTACGCTTGCTCAGGCGATTCTTGAGTCAAACTGGGGAAAAAGCGAGCTGGCGATTAAAGCGAATAATTTATTTGGAGTGAAAGGGTCAGCAGGCGTTCCGTTAATTAATATGACGACAAAGGAATTTCAAGATGGAAAATGGATCGAGATCAAAGCGAATTTTCGAAAATATACAAGTTTTGATGAATCACTTGATGATCATGCGAATCTCTTTTTAAATGGGACTTCTTGGGCGAAAGATAAATACCGGGCTGTAATTGATGCCAGAGATTATAAAACGGCTGCAAAAGCAATCATGGATGCGGGATATGCGACTGATCCAACTTATGCTTCGAAACTTACAACGCTGATTGATGACTATGACTTAACGAGCTACGATGAAGTAGGGGCGAAAGTCATTCGAAATCAGCTTGCGGGGTACAAAGCAAAGGTTAAAAAAAGACGCAGAAGGAACGGTTTATGGTATGCCTTATGGACTCCCTGGAGCAACTAAAAATGAAAACTTAACTTTTTACGCGAGGGATACTTTGAATGTTCTCCGTGTTGCGGAAACAACCAACGGAAAATGGGTTCAATTTGCTGTTGATGGGAAGACAGCAGGTTGGGTTAAAGCGGATTTAATTCAACGAAAATAACCGAAAATGGATTGAAATTAACACTTTTTAGTTGTCTTATTGGTAGTTCATTAGACCTAACAAAGTGCGTTTCAATCCTTTTTTTTTGTTTTTTTTTCGTTTTGCGCAACCTAAGCAAGTGAATGGTTTTTATTGTTTTGTCATTTTTGTAACCTAAAAGAAATATATATTACATAAAAGTTTTGTTAGAATGAAATGGTTGCTAAGAAAGAACACATGTTTTTATATCTTTGAGGTATAAAAATTTATTCAAAAAAGGATGTGCAAACTCATTATGTTTTCAATTGCTAAGAAGCACTTGCTTAGAATAGGGCTCGTCAGCCTATCGTTTTCGATGATCGCTCTTCCTATGCAAGCAAAGGCGGATGACTCATCTGCTCGGATAACTTCCGCGCAACAAGCTTTCATTAATGAAATTGCGCCACATGCAAAAAGAGTTCAAAAAGAACATGGAATTTTAGCCAGCATTACAATTTCTCAAGCGATTTTAGAATCGAATTGGGGGAAAAGTCAGCTTGCCCAAAAAGGAAAAAACCTATTTGGCATTAAAGGAACCTTCCGCGGGAGATCCATTTATTTGCCAACTAAAGAGCATAATGGCGTGGTCTATGTTGGAACAAAAGCTGCTTTTAAATCGTATCCGTCTTGGTACGATTCACTGAATGATCATGCACTTTTATTTGCTGAGGGCCCAAGCTGGAATAAAAAATTATATGCGCGTTTGCTTGGGGAAACGAATTTCCGTTTAGCAGCGCAAGCTTTGGCTGAAACGGGTTATTCATCGGACCCAACATACGCAGCGAAGTTGATTGAAGTTATTGAAAAGTTTGGTTTAGCAACTTATGACCGTTCAGAACTGGCTCTCGATCAAATGTCTTCGGTTACTCAGACTTATGCAGTCGGTCAAATGAAAGAACACCGTGTATTAAATATTTGGAGTTCACCAAATATACGTGAAGCAAAACTTCTCGCTAGCTTCTCGAATGATTTCGATCCCAAAATTGAAATTTTACGTGAAGCCAAAATGGATAGTAATAAAATTTGGTACCAAATTGAACTTGGCTCTCAAGTGGGTTGGGTAAATAGTGATGTGGTTGAGTTGATTTATACGACATCAGGAAAAACGCCATTTAAAAATCAAAGCGTTGGACTCGCGGGTGCCGGAAGTACTTGGCATAAGCGATTAACGGGTCAAAATGGCTTTAATCAAGTTGCCTTAAATAGTGATGAATCAAGTGACAAACTTCCTTTTTTTAAGAAGTTTTCTGTAGTTAGTGCGGTCACTTTAATGACTAATACAAAATTGCATTTGAGTATGTAATTAATAATAAACCGAAAATTCTAGCGCTTATTTAAGCTTGAATTTTCGGTTTTAATGCGTCTAAGCAAGTTTTCTGTTTTTTTTCTGCTATAATAAGAAACATGAAGGAAAGGATGTGCTGAAATGGATCAGGAATTAGAAATGTTAAAAGCGTTGACGGATGCAAAAGGGATTGCTGGAAATGAACGTGAACCAAGACAAGTTTTTGAATCTTACATAAAAGACGCTGCCGATGAGCTTCACCATGATGGACTTGGGAGTAGCATTGCACTTAAAAAAGGTCAGGCAGATGGACCTAAAGTGATGATCGCAGGACACTTGGATGAAGTCGGTTTTATGGTTACACAAATTGACGCAGGCGGTTTTATTAAATTCCAAACGGTCGGTGGCTGGGTGCCTCATGTTATGTTGTCACAAAAAGTTACCGTTATTACTCGTGAAGGGGAAGAAATTCCTGGCTTGATTGGATCTAAACCCCCTCATCTAATGACGGCTGCTGAGCGGCAAAAATCTTTTGACATTAAATCGATGTTCATTGATGTGGGTTCGAATGACCGAGAAGAAACCGAAAGTTTTGGTATTCGGCCAGGAGACATGATTGTCCCTGCTTTTGAATTTACAACAATGAAAAACGAGAAGTTCTTACTTGCGAAAGCTTGGGATAATCGAATCGGTTTGGCTGTTGCTATTCAAGTGCTTAAAAATTTACAAAATGAAAAACATCCTAATAATGTTTACGGCGTTGGTGCTGTCCAAGAAGAAGTGGGATTACGTGGATCGAAAACGGCGACGCATTTTATTCAACCGGATATTGGTTTTGCAGTCGATGTCGGCATTGCTGGTGATACGCCGGGAATTAAACCAGAGGAAGCGCAAAGTAAAATGGGTAAAGGCCCGCAAATTATTTTATACGACGCTTCACTTGTCAGTCATCCTGGCTTGCGTAACTTTGTTACAGATGTAGCGGATGAACTCGGGATCCCGTATCAGTTTGATGCGATTCCTGGTGGTGGTACAGATGCTGGGTCGATTCACTTAACAGGTGACGGGGTTCCGTCACTGCCAGTTACGATTGCAGCACGTTATATCCATTCCAATGCATCAATCATCCATCGTGATGATTTTGAAGCAACGGTAAAACTTCTTACGGAAGTCATCAAACGTTTGGATGCTGAAACAGTCAAGAAAATTACATTTGGCTGAGGCTCAGAGAAAAGGCGCCCGATAAGTGGGCGCCTTTTTAGATTGCTTTTTTATGGATTCCTCTCTACAATAGAAACAGATTGCCGGATGAAGCTACTATGAAAATGTAATTAGGTCTTTATGACTATTTATGTAAAGAAGCAAAGCTGTTGTATAAAGGTAAAACTTCATTTTAGATTACAGAATTGTTACAAAGGAGAGGTTGGATGGAACTAATTCAGTCCACTAAAAATGAACGTGTCAAAAAATGGAAAAAATTGATGATGAAAAAAGGGCGAGCTGAACAAGGAACATACCTTGTTGAAGGCTTTCATTTAGTGGAAGAGGCGCTAAAGCAAGATGGACTTGTTGAAGAGCTGATCGTTGAAGAGGGTTTGTCATTTGACTTAGAGCGACCTAGTGAGATTCGAAAACACTTGGTGAGTCATGAGGTGAGCCACTATTTAAGTGAAACTAAAAGCGAGCAAGGGGTTTTTGCAGTCGTCAAAATGACGGAGCCAGAGCTTTTGTTTCTTGTTGATAAGAAGTTTTTACTTCTTGATGCGGTGCAGGATCCGGGGAATATGGGAACGCTGATTCGAACGGCAGACGCGGCTGGGTTTGATGCGGTCATTCTCGGTGCTGGGTCTGCGGATTTATATAATCCTAAGGTGATACGTAGTGCGCAGGGAAGTCACTTCCATATTCCTGTAATTAGTGGGAATCTTTTAGACTGGCTTTTTAGACTTGCAGATGAAGAAGTTCCAGTCTATGGCGCTTTCTTGGATGAAACGGCAATGCCTTACGATCAGGTTTCTAAAAAGGAATCGTTTGGGCTCGTTGTGGGGAATGAAGGAAATGGTATTTCGAAAACAATTGAAGAAAAAATCAGGCACAAAGTCTATATCCCTATTTATGGTGAAAGTGAATCCCTAAATGTTTCAGTCGCTGCGGGAATTTTGATGTATGCTTTGCGAAAATAAAAAACCTTGAAGGAGATTTGTCTCCTTCAAGGACTATTCCTTGGCGTTTTTTAATTTGATTTCGTGGATTAAAACAGGATGAAGCACTTTTTGAACGGAACGAATGTAGCTATTTGCGGCACCCCAATCAATATTGAAAATTAAATTATCGGAGCTTCCTGTTGAGATGGCTGTAACTTCTGATTCTCCGTGGAAGTTATTGATAGTAATGAAAAGAGCAGCTCGATTGGAAGCACGGAAGTAATATTTTTCGTAAGCGAGTGTTGCGAGTTTCCTTCCTTCGCCAAAGTCACGTATTTCTTCAAATACTGGTGTGCTGGTCGCTTGCGAAAGCTTAATCATATCCATCGTTTCTTCAACGGAACTTTTAACGATATAGCGACGACTCGGCATTTGTCTCACTCCTCTTCGTTTTCTTTCTTCTATTGTAAGCCCGTCTATTTAATTTCGCAATCCCACTTTTAAAAAATAAGCAACATGAATTTAATTAGTTACTTTCTGTTTGGTTTTGTGCTATAATACAAAAAGAGGTGAGAATTATGACGGAAGCACATAAAGTTTGTCCGAAGTTTGAATCCGCATTTCAGCTTCTTGGAAAACGTTGGACGGGTTTGATTATTAATGTTCTTCTCACAGGTCCAAAACGTTTTAAACAAGTGGCAGGAGAAATTCCGCAAATGAGTGATCGCGTATTAGCTGAACGTTTAAAAGAACTGGAAGAAATGGAAATTGTTGTAAGGCAAGTCTATCCAGAGACGCCTGTTCGCATTGAATATACATTAACGGAAAAAGGCAAAGATTTGAAAAAAGTCATGGAGCAGGTCCAGTGTTGGGCTGATAGGTGGATTCCACTTGAACAGACTGCAGAGTGATGAGATAATAAGAAACATGGCAATTATGGATATTGCTGTGTTTTTTTATTTTGGCTAAAAAGGGGAATGAACATGAAAAAGAAGGGGCTTTTTACGGCGCTCGTCATGATCGTTTTAATACTTTCAGCGTGTTCTTTTGCGGAGTCCACCAAGAAAACGCCGAGTATTGCGGTTACGATTCAAGTTACACAAAATGAAGGAAAAGAGAAACTGGAAACAAAAAAAAGTCCAAGCGAAAAAAGGAATGACGCTTTATCAAATGCTTCAAGACAACTTTAAAATTGCCGATGATAAAGGGATGATTACATCCATTAATGGCGTTTCTCAAGATGAAAAAGCTGGTCGTTACTGGTTTATTGAAATAAATGGTAAATTTGCAACAAAAGGCGCTAAAGAAACGAAGCCTAAAAATGGGGATAAAGTGAGTTTTGATCTTCATGAAGCCAACTAATGAAGTGATTCGATTTTCACTGAAAAATACTAAACTATTAGCGCTTTTGGCTGTACTTTCAGCGCTTGCGGCAGCGGGAAGAATTTTATTTGCTCCGCTGCCCAATATTCAACCGGTCACAGCCCTTGTTGTTATGTTGACGCTACTGTGCGGTGTTCGTTTTGGCGTTTTATTCGCGACACTTACGATGGTTGTTTCAAATATTGTGTTGGGGCTAGGGATTTGGACCTTTGGACAAGTTTTAGGATACGCATTTATTGCGCTTTTAACGGGCCTGTTCCTTCGACCTTACAGACAAAAAATACCGCTTTGGATGATGGCACTTTTTTGCGGACTGATGGGTTTTGTTTATGGGCTTATTCAAGCGCTTTTGATTGCTCCAATTTATGGGTTTGCTTATTTTTGGGTGTATTACCTAGCAGGGTTATCCTTTGATACGCTTCATGCTACCGGGAATATAGTCTTTTACTTCGTTTTGGCGCCGATTTTTTTACCTCTGTTAACGAGGCTTTTGCAGAAATATACTTGCTAATTTAAGTGAAACTGTTATAATGAGAAGTAATTAAATGATGCAAAAGACGATGACGGAGACAAGTAACAAAGAAATTCTTGTTTAGGGAGAAGCGGTCTATAGACTGGAAGCCGCTTTACTGGAAGCTTTGTGAAAATTTCAGCTCTAACAGTCGCTGCCGGGAACTAACTTATGGGGAAAGGCAGATCGGTGAAAAGCCGTTACCGGAATGAAGTGAAAGCAGTTTTTCTGTTTTTATTAGGGTGGTACCGCGAGCTAACCTCGTCCCTTTGTGGATGGAGGTTTTTTATTTTGTCTAAAAAAAGGAGTGTGGTTCTTTTGTTAAAGCAACTGGAAACGCTAGAAAAAGAAGCAATTCAGGAAATTGAACAGGCGGAAAGTTTAAAAGTGCTGAATGATTTACGTGTGAAATATCTCGGGAAAAAAGGCCCGATGACAGAAATCATGAAGCAGATGGGCAAACTTTCGAATGAAGAAAAACCACTTGTTGGAGCTAAAGCTAACGAAGTTCGAACGGAAATCAGTACAAAAATCAAATATAAGCAAGAAGGTCTGGAAGAGGCTGCGCTAATGAAACAGCTTGAAAGTGAATCAATTGATGTGACACTTCCGGGAACAAAAATTCCCACTGGAACGACTCACTTGCTTACACAAGTCATTGATGAGCTTACTGATATGTTTGTTGGAATGGGCTACCGAATTGCAGAAGGCCCAGAAGTTGAACTGGATTATTATAACTTCGAAGCATTAAATTTACCAAAAGGTCATCCAGCACGCGATATGCAAGATAGTTTCTACATTACAGAGAATACCTTGTTGCGCACGCAAACTTCACCGGTTCAAGCGCGGACAATGGAAAATCACGATTTTAAAAATGGCCCGATCAAGATTATTTGTCCAGGTAAGGTATACCGACGCGATAACGATGATGCGACACACTCTCATCAGTTCACGCAAATTGAGGGGCTAGTTGTTGGAGAGAATATCACATTTGCTGATTTGAAAGGAACGCTTACTGTTTTAGCGAAGCACATGTTTGGTGAAGATCGAGAAATTCGACTTCGTCCAAGTTTCTTCCCATTCACTGAGCCATCTGTTGAAATGGATATTTCTTGTTTTGCTTGTGGTGGTGAAGGCTGCCGAACTTGTAAAGGAACGGGATGGATCGAGATTCTTGGATCAGGACTTGTGCACCCTCGCGTGCTAGAGATGTCTGGCATTGATTCAAGTAAGTATAGTGGCTTTGCTTTTGGACTTGGCCCAGAACGCGTTGCCATGTTGAAGTATGGCGTGGATGATATTCGTCATCTTTATACGAATGATTTGCGCTTTTCGAAACAATTTATAGCAAAAGAAATGGGGGAGAGATAAATGTTAGTTTCTTATAATTGGGTCAAAAAATTCTTCCCGGATCTTAAATTGGGTGCAGATGAGCTTGCCGAAGCGATTACGCGTACGGGGATTGAAATTGAAGGCGTGGAGCGTTTAGATCAAGAATTAAAAAATTTAGTTGTCGGGGAAGTGTTGACTTGCGAACCCCATCCAAGTGCAGATAAATTGAAAAAAAACAACGGTTCGTGTAGATGAAGATGAAGTTGTACAAATCATCTGTGGTGCACCAAATGTAGATCAAGGTCAAAAAGTGATCGTCGCTCGTGTGGGGGCTCGTCTTCCAGGCGGAGTGAAAATCAAACGAGCAAAACTTCGCGGGGAAGTTTCTGAAGGGATGATTTGTTCGCTTCAAGAGCTTGGCTTTGATAGTAGCGTGGTTCCAAAAGCCTATCAAGAAGGAATTTATGTTCTACCGGATGATGTGACAGTCGGTGCAAGTGCAATCACACTTTTTGGCTTAGATGATTCCATACTCGATATGGCGATTACACCTAACCGAGCAGATGCACTTGGTATGACAGGTGTTGCACATGAAGTGGGGGCGATCGTTCACGAAAAACCGCTTTTACCTGAACAGCCAGATGTTTCGGAAGCTGGTTCCATTGAAGGAAAAGTGCAAGTTGCGATTAAAGATAAAGAAACGACTCCTTATTATGCGGTTCGTTTAGTTGAAGATGTGAAAGTGGCAGAATCGCCGCTTTGGTTGCAAACGACGCTGATGAAAGCGGGAATTAGACCACACAGTAATATCGTTGATGTAACAAACTATATCAATTTACTTTATGCCCAACCACTACATTCTTTTGATTACGAGAAGGTGGGAAGTAAAGAAATTGAGGTTCGTCTAGCACACGCAGGTGAGCAAATTGAGACACTTGACGGTAAAGAGCGTAATCTTTCAGAGAACCATATCGTCGTGACGAATGGAAAAGATCCGATTGCGATTGCTGGGATTATGGGCGGGGCAAGCTCGGAAGTTTCAGCGGATACGACACAAGTTTTGCTTGAAGGGGCTATTTTTGATAGTAAGTATATCGGAGAAGCGTCAAGAGAACTTGGGATTCGTACGGAAGCGAGCATTCGCTATGACAAAGGGAGCGATGCTTTTAAAGTAGAGCAAGCTCTAGCACATGGTGCGGCACTTATTGCTGAACTTGGTGGCGGACGTATGTTATCAGGTGTTTCTGAAGTGGATAACCGTGACGCGTATCAAAATGAAATTGTAACGAGTTTCTCGAGGGTGAATCGCTTACTTGGAACAGAGATTTCTAGTGAAGAAATGGCTGATGTGTTTGACCGTCTTCAATTCGAAGTACACTTTAACGGCGATGAGATTCGGATTGAGGTTCCTTCAAGACGCTGGGATATTTCCATTGAGGCTGATATTTTAGAAGAAGTGGCGCGGATTTACGGCTATGACCGAATTCCTGCAACGCTTCCAAAAGCGGAAACGGCTGGCGGGTTTACAACAGAACAATTACTTCGCAAAGAAACTCGGAATTACCTTGAAGCAACTGGTTTAAACCAAGCGCTTACGTACTCACTTGTTTCCGAAAAAGAAGCAGGACGATTGGCGCTTGCTGAAGAGAAGACAGTACGGCTCAAGATGCCGATGAGTGAAGAGCATAGCACGCTTCGCACGAGTCTCGTTCCGAGTTTGATTCAAGCGGCAAGTTATAATGTTGCACGAAAAAATACAGATGTCTTTTTCTTTGAACTTGGCAATGTTTATTATGGAACAGACGGAGATGCACTCCCTGTAGAAGAAGAGCATTTAGCCATTTTAATGACTGGAAATTATGCAGCGCCTAGTTGGAAAGATGAAGCACAATCGGTCGATTTCTTCTTGCTAAAAGGAATTTTAGAGGGCTTGGCTGAGCAGCTTGGACTTGTTTCCTCTTTCCAATTTGAAAAACGTGTGCTAAAAGAACGCCATCCAGGCCGGTCAGCAGCGATTCTTCTTGGAGAGGAAGAAGTGGGTTATCTTGCTGAGCTTCATCCACGGTTAGAAAAAGAATTTGATTTAGAAGCGACTTATGTTGCTGAATTAAATTTTGAAGCGCTTCTTAAAGCTCCGAAGAAACAAGTCGAATATGCTCCGATTGCACGCTTCCCGGAAATGACGCGTGATCTTGCTTTGCTTGTTGACCGCTCGGTGGAAAATGGAGTCATTGAAAGAGTGATTCATGAAAATGGAGGAACACTACTCTCAGATGTGAAATTGTTTGATATTTTTGAAGGAGAAAGTATCGGCGAAGATAAAAAATCTGTCGCTTACACGCTTACTTTCTTAGATCCAGAACGGACGCTCATCGAAGAAGAAGTGACGTCTGCGACTGAAAAAGTAATAAAGGCACTTGAAGCAAAACTCGGTGCTGTTATTCGTTAAAAGACCTAGAGGGAAATTGAGTTGTTTTGAAAAAATGACAGCTCAATTTCTTTTTAGTCTTTTTTTGTTCTTTTCTTCACAGATGAAGCGGGGTTCGATATAATAGAAGAAATAAATTTTATGAAAATGGGGCTTGAAAAATTGGCATATGTAGAGTTAAAAGATGTGTATAAACGCTATCAGATGGGCGAAAGTATTGTGACAGCAAACGATGGCATTGATTTTGAAATTAAGCAAGGTGAATTTGTGGTTATTGTCGGTCCTTCTGGCGCCGGTAAATCAACCGTTTTGAATATTTTGGGTGGGATGGATACGTGCGATGAAGGGCAAGTGCTTGTTGACGGAGTAGACATTGCGCAGATGAATGCCAAACAACTGACAAGCTATAGAAGGACTGATGTCGGCTTTGTGTTTCAGTTTTATAATCTCGTTCCAAACTTAACAGCGAAAGAAAATGTAGAGCTCGCAGCTCAAATTGTTCCAGAAGCGTTAGATGCAAAAGAAGTGCTTGAAAGAGTGGGATTATCGCATCGACTAGATAATTTTCCATCCCAGCTTTCAGGTGGAGAGCAACAGCGGGTTGCGATAGCTCGAGCTCTTGCTAAGGCGCCTAAATTGCTTCTTTGTGATGAGCCAACAGGCGCACTTGATTATGAGACTGGGAAATCCGTTTTGAAATTACTTCAAGAAACGTGTGAAAAAACAGGAACGACTGTGATTGTCATTACCCACAATACGGCGATTACACCCATTGCTGATCGGATCATTGAAATTAATGATGCTAAAGTTCGAGAAATTCGTCAAAATTCGCAACCTGTCTCGATTGACAGTATCGAGTGGTAGAAAGGAGGCAGAAGAATTTTGAAAAAACGAGCACTTTGGAAAGACATTTGGCGAGAAATTTGGCATTCGAAAAGTCGTTTCCTTTCGATTCTCGCTTTAATTATGCTTGGTGTTGCTTTTTTTGTAGGCATTAAAGCGACTGGTCCTGATATGATTGAAACAGCAGATCGTTATTATAAAGAGAATAAATTAGCCGATTTTTCGATTCAGTCTACATATGGTTTAGATGAATCAGATAAAGCATTACTTGAAAAAACAAGTGGTGTAAAACAAGTCGATATGGGTTATAGTGCTGATTTATTACTGAATCAAGATCGGCTTGCTATGCGTATTTATTCTTACGATGGTAAAAAAAGCTTAAATCAATATGAAGCACTTTCAGGTAGAGTGCCTAATAAATCGGGTGAAATTGCACTCGATGCAACTAAGAAAATGAATAAAAAATATCAAATTGGGGACACCGTTACTTTTGTTTCAGGTGACGGTAGTAAGCTCAAAGGCACGCTAAAAAAAGATAAATTTAAAGTGGTTGGTTTTGTAAGAAGTCCAATGTTTATCGAAAAGGATAGCCGAGGGACGAGCTCAGTTGGGAATGGTTCAACAGATGCTTTTGCGGTGATTCCAAAGCAAGACTTTGATAGCAACGTCTATACGGTAGCTAATTTGCAGTTTCGTGACATGGCGGATAAAAAAGCATTTTCAAATGGATATAAAGATGCAGAGGAGAGCAACAAAGCGAAGCTTGAGAAGCTTCTCAACAAACAAGCGGATAAGCGGCTTAGAAAAATGCAACAAGATGGTTATGCCAAGCTTGATCAAGCAGAAAAGAAACTAAAAGCACAAGAAGCAAAACTGGCGATGAGCGAAAGTACAGCAGCGCAAGCAGGAGTTGAAAAAAAGTCCAGAACTCACGGAGGCAAAGGCAAAACTAGAAATCAAGCAACAAAAGTTGCAACAAGAACGATCAAAAATAGAGGCGCTTGAAAAACCTGAGTATTTTGTGCTAGATCGTTCCAATAACCCGGGATATGCTGAATATAAGGAAAATGCGGATCGCTTAACTTCGTTATCTACCATTTTTCCAGTATTTTTCTTTTTAATTGCGGCACTTGTTTGTTTAACCACGATGACAAGGATGGTGGAAGAACAGCGAACTCAAATTGGGACATTTAAAGCACTGGGATATTCTAGTAGCGATATCATGAAGAAATTTCTTGTATATGGCTCGCTTGCGAGTTTGATCGGAACTGGTATCGGGCTTGTGGTTGGCTTTTTATTCTTCCCGACAATCATTTTCAATGCATATGGCATGATGTACGATATGCCGGCGGTGGCACTTATTTTTTATCCGAGCTATTCCGTCATGGCGCTTTTAGTAGCCTTACTTTGTACAACGGTGACGGCATTTGCGGCTTGTTTAGCGGAACTGCGCTCGAATGCAGCTACGTTAATGCGCCCAAAAGCTCCGAAACAAGGGAAACGCATTTTACTGGAACGTGTAGGCTTTATTTGGAAACACATGAATTTTTCAAGTAAAGTGACAGCGCGAAATATTTTTCGTTATAAACAGCGGATGTTGATGACTATTGTTGGAGTAGCAGGTTGTACGGCTCTTATTTTGACTGGCTTTGGCTTGCGCGATTCTATCAGTGATATTGCCACCTTGCAATATGGAAGTGTTTTAAAATATGATGCCATTGTTACTCGTGATAAAACAGCAACGGAAAAGAAGAAGGCGGCTTATAATCAGCTCCTTTCGGATGACGCTGTTACGGGTCGGATGCCAACTTCCATGAAAACGATGGATACAGTGAAGGCAGGAACGGGGAGTCAGGCTGTTCAACTCACGACGTTTGCGACAACAGAAAAATTGGATGACTTTATTCATTTAGAAAACCGTGAGTCGAAAGAAAACCTAAAACTGGATAATCGTGGTGCAGTTGTGACGGAAAAATTGGCGAAATTGCTCGATTTAAAGAAAGGGAGTACGCTTGTCTTAAAGGATACAGGTCATAAGGAATATCGCTTTAAGGTGACAGGGATTGCTGAAAATTATGCGGGGCATTATGTCTATTTGACAAAGAATAGCTATGAAAAAGCATTCCACGAGGCTCCAAGCTATGATACAGATCTCTTGAATTTGAAACACACTTCGAAGGCTTGGGAAAATCAATTTGCTGAAAAGTTGATGGATCAAGGTGGCGTTTTAGGAGTCACCTTCTCAAATACCATTAGCGATATGTTAACAGATATGCTTAAGAGCTTAAATATTGTGATGGTTGTCTTAATTGTTTCAGCGGCGATTCTTGCCTTCATCGTGTTGTATAATCTTACGAATATCAATGTTTCTGAACGGATTCGAGAACTTTCGACAATTAAAGTCCTCGGCTTTTATCCGAAAGAAGTGACGATGTATGTTTATCGGGAAAATATTATTTTAACGCTACTTGGAATTTTAGTCGGCTTTATCTTTGGATTCTTCTTGCACCGCTTTGTGATCCAAACGGCTGAGGTGGACAATATGATGTTTAGTCCAACGATCACATGGCCAAGTTATGTATATTCAGCAATTTTAACGCTACTATTTTCAACGATCGTGATGCTTGTTATGCACTATAAATTGAAAAAGATCGACATGATCGAAGCGCTCAAATCAGTTGAGTAACAAGGGACACTCCTCTTCTAGCCAAAGAGGGGTGTTTTTTGGTTTACTTTTTGTCTAAAAAGCGATAGAATGAAAAATAGTTCAGGGGGTGAATCAATATTGTGGAGCAAATGTTAGATCGCTTTATTGACGGTTATACACGGACGTATTTATTTGCATTAAAAGAAATTGATCAAGCGATTGAAGAAGTGGAGATTGACGGAAAGCGAATTTCAACGGAACAATTTTTTGTGTTACGAGAATTAAAGCGCGCCGGTGAGGGTGTGAGTGCAACGGAGCTTTCTAATCGGCTAAATGTGAATAAAAGTGCGATCACAGCGAAAATTAAAAATTTAACGGAGAAGGGCTTTTTACTTCGAACGCAGAATAAAGAAGATAAGCGCGCAGTTATTTTAAAGATGTCAGCGAGTGGGCTTGAAATCTTTCAGGAGTGCGAACAGCAAATGAAAAGGTTGATCAATCGGTGGCTTTCTTTATTTGGTAAGGAAAATAGTGAAAAATTGATGACACTTTATGATCAGCTCGTTGAAACAGTCATTGATGGAGAAATGCAAGGGGGACGTCACTGATGAAATGGGTATTAAAATTTCGCTGGCCGTTACTAGTGATTTGGCTAGTGCTACTTTTGGGGTTGATTTTTACAGCGCCAAGCATGAGTGACCTAGTCCGGGAAAAAGGCGAAATTAAATTGCCAGATGGGTATCCGTCGCAACTCGCAACAGAATTGCAGAAAAAGCATAATCCAGATAGCGATGGTGAAACATATCTTGCGGTTTATACATCGAAAGAAAAGCTTACAAAGACAGATAAAAAGAAAATCGAAAACTCACTGGATGCGATTAAAAAAGATCAAGAGGAGCTTCATGTAACAGATGTGCTTGATAGTTTTGATCAAAAAGAGTTAGCTGATAAATTTGTTTCTAAAGATGGAAAAACGATTGTTGCAAGCTTAACGGTAGATGCAAAAGAAACGCCTGTTAAAACGATTCGTGAAAAGCTCGACCAGAAAATGGAAATTCGTGGCCTCGACACTTATTTAACAGGAAATGCAGTTATTCAAGAAGACGTGGTACAAGGTTCACAAGATGGTTTACATAAAACAGAGGGGATCACGGTTGTTTTCATTCTTGTAGTGCTGCTACTTGTCTTCCGTTCGGCGGTGGCACCTTTTATTCCGCTTATCACGGTGGGGATTAGTTACCTGACAGCTCAAAGTGTTGTTTCTTTCCTCGTGAAGTATTTAGATTTTCCCGTTTCTACGTACACACAAATTTTCATGGTTTGTATTATGTTTGGGATCGGTACCGATTATTGTATTTTACTCCTTAGTCGGTTTAAAGAGGAACTTGGAGAGGGGCTCGCAAGTTGGGATGCTGCGATACAAACTTATAAAACGGCCGGTAAAACCGTGCTTTACAGCGCCATCGCCGTTTTAGTAGCTTTTATTTCCCTTTATTTCGTTCAATTTGATTTATATCGTTCTGCGGTAGCAGTTGGAGTCGGGATTGTTATATTGATGCTAGGCATCTACACGCTCGTCCCGTTTTTCATGGGGACGCTTGGGCGCGTGTTATTCTGGCCATTAAATAAAAATATTTCCCATAAAGAAAGTCGCTTTTGGGGAGCTGCCGGAAATCTTGCTTTCATGCGTCCGTTTATTGCCCTACTAATTGTTGCGATTATTGTAATTCCACCAATTGTCATGCATAAGGGGACGGAAAGTTTTGATTCTCTCGATGAAATTAGTAGTAGCTATCCATCTAAAAAAGGATTTGAAATTGTGTCGGATAGTTTCGGTGCAGGGCAAGTTTCGCCAACTCAGATTTATCTTGAAAATGATGACAACATGCGAACGGGTGAATATATTGCGTTACTTGAAAAAGTTTCCACTGATCTCGCTGATTTAAAAGACGTAGATATGGTGATGAGTGCTTCGCGACCTGCAGGAACGCGACTGGATGCGATCTATGTGAAAAATCAAGCTGGACAACTTGAAAATGGTCTTGGAGACGCGAAGGATGGCATTGGTGAAGTGAAGAAAGGCTTAAATGATGCAGGAAACGAACTCAATGCTTCCGCCCCTAGCATGAATCAAGCTATTTCTGGGATTGATTCGCTACAATCTGGCACGGCCGCAACGAAAGCAGGCATTACACAACTAGAAGCTGCACTTGTCCAAATTCGAGATGGAATCAAAAGTGGTCAAAGTGGGGCAGGCGAGTTAAAACGAGGTGTGCAAACAGCGCGTAGTGAATTAAAAAAACTCTCAGATGATGAGAGCAAGTTGCTTCAAGGTTATACGGAAGTTCAAGCGAATTTACAGAAACTAGCAGATTCGTTAGCTAGCCTTTCAAATAGCTCTGGAAGTAAACAGACAATTGATACGAGTGCGTTAACGAAGCAGATGCAGCAGGTAGGTGCTTCTTTAAAAGCTTTTGCAGCGGCTCACCCAGAAGCCACTCAAAACGCAGAGTTTCAAAAATTAATGAATGATGTAGCTGGGCTTGAAACGGCTGGTGAAGCTTTCAAAACACAATTACAATCAGAATTTGGCAAGCAAACAGCGGCACTTGAAACGAAGATTAAACAACTAAATGACGGACTAAAACAACTTTCCAGTGCAATGAAGACGTTAAATAGTCAGTCGAATCAAGTTTCAAGTGGTCTCATAGCATTCGATTCGGGTCTCGGTCAGCTTGAAAAGGGCTTGAGCGAACTCGAGACGGGTCTTGGCCAAGCAGCATCTGGACAAGATCAAGTCATTAGTCAGCTTCCACAAATCAAATCAGCCTTAACTCAACTTGAAAGCGGACAAGGGGAACTTAAAACTGGCTTTTCTAGTATGAGTGGTCAAATTGGTGATCTTTCAAACGGACTGTTGAGCGGGGCGTCGGGGTTATCCAAAATAGAAAGTGGGCTTGGAGAGGCGAGTGGCATGCTTGAAGGCTTGTCAGAAACGAGTTACGCGAATTCAGGGGTCTATGTTCCAGACGAACTCCTAGCTAATAAGGACTTCAAACAAGCGCTTGACCAGTACATTTCAAAAGACGGAAAACTGGCGACGATCAACGTTGTCCTCAAGAAAAATCCTTACTCAAATGAAGCGATGGACGCGATTGATGCGATTAATGATCAGTTAGATAGCAGCTTAAAGGGAACGAAACTTGAAAATGCTAAAATCGGGATTGGTGGCATGACGAGCATGAACTATGATACAAGAGATATGTCGCTTGCAGATTACCATCTTGTGATTATTCTTGTTCTCGTGAGTGTCTTTGTAACACTCGTCATTTTATTACGCTCTATGGTAATGCCACTTTATCTCGTGGGGTCGATTGTATTAACCTATTATGCTGCACTCGGGTTTACGGAGATCATTTTCACACGGATTATGGACTATGGTGGATTAACTTGGGCGACGCCGTTCTTTAGTTTTGTTGTTCTTGTAGCGCTTGGGATTGACTATTCCATCTTCCTTATGAGTCGATTTAATGAATATACTGGACTAGATGTTCGCGAACGAATGCTTTTAACCATGAAAAATATGGGAGGAGTCATATTCTCAGCTGTTATTATTCTTGGTGGAACATTCGCCGCGATGATGCCAGCAGGTGTTCTTTCATTGCTTGAAATTGCAACTGTGGTGTTGATTGGGTTAATCTTATACGCCGTTATCGTTTTACCACTTTTCATACCTGTCATGGTGAAACTATTTGGTCGTGGAAATTGGTGGCCATTTGTGTCGAACAAAGAAGAGCAAAACGACAAGAAATAATTGAACAAAGCACATTTCTTAAGGGAATGTGCTTTGTTTTTTACCACTAAACTTTCAAATAGTTTTTCTGGAGTGAAAAAGAAAGAAGTTGCGATGATTTTGGCAACCGCATGATAATTTAGTATAATAAACGAAAGACTAAAACTAGAGGTGGAGACAGACATGATTCAACTTGGTAACGATTGGGATGAACTTTTGAAAGAAGAATTTCAAAAATCTTATTATCTGGATTTACGTGAATTTTTTAAAAGTAGCTTATGGCTCCAAAACTGTTTTTCCCGATATGTACGACATTTTTTAATGCCTTAAAGTACACTTCCTATAAGAACACCAAAGTGGTGATTTTAGGACAAGATCCGTATCATGGCAGAGGCCAAGCACATGGCTTATCATTTTCCGTTCAAAAAGGTGTACGAACGCCACCATCACTTGAAAATATCTACCAAGAATTGCAAAATGACCTAGGCTGTTTTATTCCAAATAATGGCTATTTAAAACCTTGGACCGATCAGGGAGTCTTACTTTTAAACACAGTATTGACGGTTGAAGCTGGGAAAGCCAATTCGCACCAAAACAAGGGCTGGGAACACTTAACAGATGCCATTATCCGGCTGCTTAACCAAAAAGAAGGACCTGTTGTTTTTATTCTATGGGGGAAAAATGCTAAGCAAAAAATGGAACTGCTAAATAACCCTGATCACTTGATTTTAACTAGCTCCCATCCGAGCCCTTATTCGGCTAATTACGGTTTTTTTGGGTCTCGTCCATTTTCAAAAACGAATGATTATCTCGTGCAACAGGGTGAAAAGCCGATTGATTGGCAAATTCCGAATTTATAATGCGAGTAGGGAACTTTCAATGCTTGAATTAAGTTATGATTGCTTGAAGGATACTAAAAAAGATATTCATTGTACTAGTGGAGTTACAAAAAGAGTGGGATGTGATAAATAGTGAGTAAGTCTAAAAAAGAAGTGCTAAAACTTGCGGAAAAACACGGGCTTAGGCTCGATGAAAGCACTTTTGTATTTAATGAGTCAGGCGTTGACTTTCAGGTTGTGTTTGCGATGGATTATGAAAAAGAGGAGTGGGTGCTTCGTATTCCAAGACGAAAAGATGTATTTCCTAGAACAAAGATAGAAAAAATTGGGCTCGATCTTATAAATCGCTATGCGGATTTTGAAGCCCCTTACTGGGAAATTTATTCTGAAGAGTTGATCGCCTATAAGAAACTAATGGGATTCCCTGTAGGAACGATTGACCCAGAAGCCAAGAGATACATCTTTGAACTCGATGAAAACGATTTACCTGAGCAGTTTTATGAAACACTTGCAAAAACGCTAGTAACACTACATCATATACCAAAAAAGAGAGCTTTTGAAGCTGGAATTACTACTCAAACAGCGGTAGAAGTTAAGCAAGATATGAAAAAAAGGATGGATACAGTTAAGGAAAAATTTGGTGTTGGAGAAATGCTGTGGAACAGATGGCAAGCATGGTTAAATGATGAAGAAATGTGGCCGAAAGAAACAGGACTGATTCATGGTGATTTACATCCCGGTCATATCCTTATTGAGAAATCGGCCAATGTGACTGGCTTAATTGATTGGACGGAAATAAAAGTGGCAGATATTTCTAAAGATTTCATGGGTCATTACCGAGTTTTCGGAGAAGAAAGTCTTGATAAACTCATTAAAGCTTATGAAGAAGCAGGAGGGTACCACTGGCCTAAGATGAAAAAACATATTATTGAATTAACTGCTAGCTTTCCCATTGATTTAGCGGAATTTGCTTTACTATCTGGTCAAGATGAATACATCCAAATGACTAAAAAAGAATTAGGCTTAACCGAGTAGAGACTGATTCTATTTTTAAATAAAATGAAAATAGTCGAGGACAAAATGAACGTATAAGTTTATTAGTCCAAAATAAAAGAACAGGAACCGCCGAATGGAAGGGACCCCAAAAGTAGTTGTTTATCCAACTTTTGAGGTTCAGAGCATTCTTGACGATTCTGTTCTTTTTTCATTTTATGTGTTAACTATTTTTCTTATCTTTGAGCAATTCGAATAGCTTTATCTGTATTGGCGAAGTGTTCTTTTGTATATTGTTTTAACGTATCCAAGCCGTAAAGCTGAATAATTTGTGCCGCTTCCTGATCTACCTTTGCACCTGCACCTTTTGTTAAAGGCATTCCAAGTTCCTGCTCCATCTCCGCGAAAATTTGCACAAACTTATAGCGCGCGATGATTGAAGCAGCTGCAACGGCTAAATGAAGCCCTTCTGCTTTCGTTGCAAAATAAACATCCTGTTTCACAATCTCTCGTTCATTTGTTAAGTACCGGTAATAGGTGTTTTTTTTCGGCAAATTGGTCAATTAAAATCGCTTCTGGACGAGTAGGTGCAATTCGAGCTAGCACATTGGAGAGCGCGCGATTATGCAAGATGGCCTTCATTTTCCCTTGATTCATTCCAGCAGCAATAAGCTCGTTATACTTGGGGTTCGGACAAGCTAAAACACTGTGTGGCACAATAGGAATGATTTTTTCGGCGATTCGGCAGATTTCTGGATCTTTCATTGCTTTAGAGTCTCTCACACCAAGCGAAGCAAGAAGTGGCATGTGCTCACGATCCACATAGCACGCGCAAACCGTAATTGGCCCGAAAAAGTCTCCCGTTCCAACTTCATCAGAACCTAAAACATTTTTTGATGAAAACTGTGGGGGGAGTGGAGAAGCACTTGACTTTGGCTTTTCGCCTGCGGCAGATGCCACACCCCACTTGGCGGCTTCAATTGCCCCGGCTGCCCCTTGAAACATGACTTTTCCGGATTTATAAGCAGTTATCGTGAGCCCTTGCTTTTTAGCAGAAAAAACAGCTCCCGGTGGCGTTTTTCCCGTATCAAAGGGCTTATAGAAAGCCTTGATTTCTTCCATTTTACTTGTGGGCACTTGAATGACTGTATTTGCGATAAGTCTTCATCCTTTCTGACTAATTCCGTATCCGTATTGTATCATAAAAGCAATAAAAAATTTGAAGCTCCCTTCCGCCTTGAGGCTGATTATGTAGCTATCCGCTTTTCATCTCGCTTTTTTCGTGATAAGATGACCTTAGAGAGTTACCTGAAGATTTGAAGGAGGAGCTAGCGTGGCTAATAATGAAAAGAATCGAATCATCACAACAATATATGGACAAGAATATACGATCGTTGGCTCTGAACCGACGGATCATCTAAAAAAAAGTGGCTCAAATTGTGGATGGCAAAATGCATGAAATAGGTGCGCAAAATCGTGCACTAGACAGCGGGAGACTTGCCGTTCTTACAGCAGTGAATATGACACATGATTATTTATTACTGCTCGAAAAGTATCGTGAACTTGAATCGCGATTAGAAAATTCGTAAAAGGACGAGATTGATTTATGATTTTAACTATCATTTTAATTATTCTCCTGATTAGTGGTTTTTTTAATGGGTATCGTAATGGTGTGCTTCGCCAGCTTATAACGATGGTCGGCTACTTCCTATCGTTTTTTGTAGCGTATCATTATTACAGCTTGCTTGCGCCGCAAATCCATTTTATACCATATCCTAAACCTGATCGGGCAGAAGAGGGCGTTAATCAATTGTTAGCGCTGCTTCATACAGAAGATGCTTATTACAATGTGCTAGCTTTCTTAATTATTTTTATCGCTGCACTCATTGTCGTACACATGTTAACGAAATTAATTGGGTTCCGAGGTCGGATTCCTGTCATCAGTCAAATCAATGGCTTGATCGGTGGTGTCTTAGGAGTTGTAACAACTTATCTGCTTCTATTTGTTATCCTTTATCTTGGCGCTGCTTACCCATCTGAATGGCTAAATGGTGTCATAGAAAATTCAAGTGTAGCAGAGTGGATCTTGACCAACACACCGATTCTATCCGAGCGATTTTATGATTGGATGACACAAGTGATTTCAGAATAGAAAGATGAGACCAGTGGCATGAACTGGTCTTGTTTTTGTAAGAGGTGAAAAAATTGACAGCAAGTAAAAAAAGAAGTCATTCGCTTATTAGAAGAAATAGCTTTATATATGGAATTAAAAGGAGAAAATAGCTTTAAAACATCTGCCTTTAGAAAAGCGGCTCAAAGTTTAGAAACAGATAACCGTAGCTTAAGCGAGATAGAGGATATTCGTACGCTTCCGGGAATTGGAAAAGCAACAGGGGATATTATTGAGGAATATATCGAAACTGGAAAGTCTGCTGATCTAGAAGCTTTGAAAAAAGAAGTTCCAAGCGGGCTCGTTCCACTACTTGAAGTAGAGGGATTAGGCGGGAAAAAATTAGCCAGACTCTATCAAGAACTTGGCGTTATAGATCAGGCAAGTTTGCTTGAAGCAGCTAGAGATGGAAAAATAGAAGCTTTAAAAAGGATTCGGGAAAAAGTCAGTTGAAAAAATAGTCGAAGGAGTAAAAGCGCTAGGAACGCGTCCAGACCGGTATCCGTTTCCGAAAGTTTTTCCTGTTGCAGAAGAAATTGAAAGTTTTCTTAAAACCATTCGAGCTATTAAACGGTTTCACCGGGCAGGAAGTTTGCGTCGCATGCGAGAGACATTAAAAGACCTTGACTATGTGCTAGAAACAACAGAGCCGGATAAGGTCAAACAAGCTTTACTTCAGCATCCTAAAATGACGGAAACAATTGGTGCGGGTGACACGAAAGTCTCGGTTGAACTTGATATCGGGATTAAAATTTCAGTTGATTTTAGGCTTGTTGAACCCAAAAGCTATGCGACCACTTTGCATCATTTTACGGGTTCAAAAGAACACAATATCAAGATGCGACAATTGGCTAAAAAGCGAGATCAAAAAATCAGCGAATATGGTGTAGAAGAAGAAAATGGAACGATGCATCATTTTCAAACAGAAACAGAATTTTTCCGCTTCTTTGATCTTCCGTTTATTCCCCCTGAAGTGCGAGTTGACGGAACCGAAGTAGAACGAATTACAGAAGAAACACGTTTTCTTTCGTTAGATGATATTCGTGGCGACCTGCATATGCATACGACCTGGTCTGACGGGGCCTATTCAATTGAAGAAATGATCCAAGCGAATGTTCAAAAAGGTTATGATTATATGGTAATCACCGATCACGGTAAGTTTCTCCGTGTGGCAAATGGCTTGGATGAAGAACGACTTCAAAAGCAGCAAGCAGAAATCAGACGCATTGCAGAAAAATATCCAGAAATCGATGTTTATTCTGGCGTAGAAATGGATATTTTAACAGATGCAACGCTTGATTTTTCGGATGAAACTCTTCAAAATTTGGATTTTGTCATTGCCTCGATCCATTCAGGCTTTAGTCAAACCGAAGAAGAGATTATGGCACGATTAAAAATGGCAGCAGAAAATCCTTATGTCCGCTTGATTGCCCATCCAACAGGTCGCGTGATTGGTAGGAGAGAGCCTTATGCGGTAAATGTTCCTGAACTCATTCGATTAGCAAGTGAAACTGGGACAGCGCTTGAATTAAATGCCAATCCAGAGCGGCTCGATTTAAAAGCAGAGCATTTAGAAATGGCGACAAAAGCAGGCGTTAAAATTGCCATCAATACAGATGCACATGACACGAAGCATTTAGATTTTATGGAGCTTGGTGTCCGGGCAGGGATAAAAGGCTGGCTGACAAAAGCAGACGTCTTGAATGCCTTATCAAAAGAAGCATTTAGAGCGTTTATAGAAAAAAAGAAATAGAGGAATGAGCGATGGAAAAAAAAGCTTGAAAATATATTAGAATTCGATAAAATCAAACAACAACTGGGTGAATTTGCTGTTTCGACGCTTGGAGAAGAGGCAATTCGCGGCCTTAGTCCAGAAAGTTCATTTGCTAAGGTAAAAGAAGCGCAGCAAGAAACGGAAGAAGGAGCAAAAGTGCTGCGTCTTCGTGGCAGTGCGCCAATTACGGGCTTGACCGATGTTTTACCCCACTTGAAGCGACTTGAAATTGGCGGGGATTTAAATGGTCTTGAAATTTATCAAATTGGAAGTAACTTGCGTGTCAGTCGTCTGATGAAAAATTTCTTTAGCGATCTTGAAGAGCAGGGGGTAGAGCTACCTTTCTTATATACCCTTGCAGCAGAACTCCTCCAATTACGCGATTTGGAAGATGAAATTGCCATTTCGGTTGATGAATCTGGGTATGTGCTCGATACTGCAAGTGAAACCTTACGCAGTATCCGTCAAACGCTTAACCGGACAGAGGGCCGTGTGCGTGAAAAACTAGAAGCTTTATTGCGCGACCGAAATGCTGCTACGATGCTTAGCGATGCGATCATTACGATTCGAAATGATCGTTACGTTATTCCTGTTAAACAAGAATACCGGAGCCATTATGGCGGTGTCATCCACGATCAGTCAGCATCTGGACAAACTTTGTTTATTGAGCCTCAAAGTGTCGTTGATTTGAACAATGAAAGGCGAGCTCTCCAAGCTAAAGCTAATCAAGAAATTGAACGCATCCTTGCGGAACTATCGGCACATTTAGCGGAACACATCTCTGAAATTCACCATAATACGTATTTGCTTGGTCGGTTTGATTTCATTTTGGCTAAGGCACGGCTTGGGAAAGCTATGAAAGGAATTTCGCCAGGGCTAAACGATCAAGGAGTTGTCAAATTGTATGAAGCAAGACATCCACTGCTTGATCCGGCTAAAGTCGTTGCAAATGATATTTTGCTTGGAGAAGGCTACTCGGTTATCGTAATTACGGGTCCCAATACAGGCGGAAAAACCATTACGCTTAAAACGCTTGGATTGCTCACGATTATGGCGCAATCAGGCTTGCAAATTCCTGCACGTGAGGAATCAGAAATAGCGGTTTTTGAAGATGTTTTTGCGGATATTGGGGATGAACAATCCATTGAACAAAGCTTGAGTACTTTTTCTTCACATATGACGAATATTGTTTCGATTTTAGAAAAAATGAATGCAAAATCACTGATTTTATTCGATGAACTCGGTGCTGGGACGGACCCTCAAGAAGGAGCTGCACTTGCGATTTCTATTTTGGATGAAGTCGCAAGACGAGGTGCAAGTGTGGTCGCAACTACGCACTATCCTGAACTCAAAGCTTATGGTTATAACCGACCCTTTGCAACGAATGCTTCTGTTGAGTTTAATGTAGAGACCCTCAGCCCGACTTACCGGTTATTAATTGGTGTTCCCGGTCGCAGTAATGCTTTTGAAATTTCAAGACGACTCGGGCTTGATTCAGACGTAATTGAATCCGCAAAATCTTTGATTGATACAGAAAGTGCCAATTTAAATGAGATGATTACGGACCTTGAGGATAAACGAAATCTAGCAGAACAGGAATTTGAAGAAGCACAAGAAACGACAAGAGATGCGGAACGCCTTCTTCAAGATTTACAAAAAGAAGTCGCGGCTTATCATCAAAATAAAGAGCGTTTGCTTGAACAAGCCAAAACCAAAGCGGCTAAAGTGATTGAACATGCAGAAGAAGAAGCGGATGGCATCATTCGAGAAATTAGGGAGTTGCAGCTTCGCGGGGCGCAGGGGATTAAGGAACATGAATTGATCGACGCCAAAACCCGCCTTTCTGAGGCGAAGCCGAAGACCATCCAAAAACGTGTTGTTCATCAAACGAAGCCAGTCACGCATAAACTTGAACCGGGTGATGCAGTGCGTGTGCTTTCTTTAGGTCAAAAAGGAACGTTGATTGATAAAGCTAGCAATTCGGAATGGAATGTTCAAATCGGTATTATTAAGACGAAAATCAAAGAATCGGATTTGGAATACATTCAACCTGAGAAGCCTAAAAAAGAGCGCGTGATAACTAATGTTCGAAATACAGATCCGGTTCGCTCTGAGCTCGATTTGCGAGGGATGCGCTATGAAGATGCGCTTCAAGCGGTGGATAAGTATATTGACGAAGCACTTCTCGCGGGATATCCACGTGTTGCGATCATTCACGGAAAAGGAACGGGTGCTTTAAGAATGGGTGTCACGGAGTTCCTGAAAAATCACCGAATGGTCAAATCAACGAGGTTTGGAGATGCGGCAGAAGGCGGAAACGGCATTACGATCGTCGATTTAAAGTAAGTTCAATTGGCTTTGCCACCTTTTCTTTGAGCAAAAAGATGGAATAAAGAGCAAACTCCGTTGTATACTTGGGTTACATTAAGAGTTAGGAGTTGAGCTAACATGGCTGATATTAAAGCAATTACAGATGCAACCTTTGAATCAGAAACAAGTGAAGGTTTAGTTTTAACAGATTTCTGGGCAGCTTGGTGTGGTCCTTGCCGCATGGTAGCCCCAGTTTTAGAAGAAATTGCAAATGAACGTGGAGACGCGCTCAAAATTGTGAAAATGGATGTCGATGCGAACCAAGAAATTCCAAGCAAGTTCGGCATTATGAGTATTCCAACTTTACTCGTTAAAAAAGACGGCGAAGTTGTGGATACGGTAATTGGCTACCGTCCAAAAGAAGAATTGGATGAAGTGATTAACAAATATATGTAGTCGAACAAAAAGTATGGTAAAATAAGGACACTGCGAACTTTGCGGTGTCTTTTTTTGAGAGAAAATACGTATGCATGTTTAATGCTTGTATTGATTAGGGAGTTGATCTTATGGTGTCTACTCATTTACAAAATAAATTAGCGCTTTTACCAGACCAGCCAGGCTGTTATCTAATGAAAGATGATCAAGGAGTGATCATTTATGTGGGCAAAGCAAAAGTGCTTAAAAATCGGGTTCGTTCTTACTTTACAGGGGCACATGATGTAAAAACACAGCGCCTTGTTCAAGAAATTGCGGACTTCGAGTATATCGTGACAAGTTCAGATGTGGAAGCTTTACTGCTTGAAATCAATTTGATTAAAAAGCATGATCCACGTTTCAATATTCGGTTGAAGGATGATAAAACTTATCCTTTTATTAAAATTACAAGTGAACGCCATCCAAGACTCATCATCACACGACAAGTTAAGAAAGATAAGGGAAAGTATTTCGGTCCGTATCCAAATGTCTATGCGGCCAATGAAGTCAAAAAGATTTTAGACAAACTTTATCCACTAAGAAAGTGCCATGTGCTTCCAAATAAGGTTTGCTTATATTATCATCTCGGTCAGTGCCTTGCTCCTTGTGTATTTGATGTTTCAGAAGAGACCTATAAAAAGATGTCCGATGAAATCGTCAGCTTCTTAAATGGAGGCTATAAAGATGTGAAGCGAGAGCTGAATGAGAAAATGGAAGAGGCGGCTTCTGAAATGGAATTTGAAAAAGCCGCTGAATTTCGGGATCAAATCAATGCCATTGAAACCACGCTTGAAAAGCAAAAAATGACGATGAATGATTTTGTGGACCGAGATGTCTTTGGATATGCGATTGATAAAGGCTGGATGTGCGTGCAAGTCTTTTTCATCCGGCAAGGCAAGTTAATCGAACGCGATGTGTCTCAATTCCCATTCTATAATGATGCGGATGAAGATTTTCTTACTTTTATCGGTCAATTTTATCAGAAAGCGAACCACATTCCGCCTAAGGAAATTTTCTTGCCAAATGATGTCGATGATGAAGCTGTAGCCGCTCTTCTCCCAGATACCAAGATTTTGGTGCCTGCAAGAGGGAAGAAGAAAGACCTTGTCAAATTAGCTTATAAAAACGCGAAAATTGCCCTTAATGAAAAATTTATGTTGCTTGAGCGAAATGAAGAACGTACAGTTGGAGCGGTTGAAAAATTAGGCGAACAAATGGGGATTCCAACGCCAACTCGGATTGAGGCATTTGATAATTCAAACATCCACGGGACGGATCCTGTTTCGGCGATGGTCACGTTCTTGGATGGGAAGCCAAACAAAAACGATTATCGCAAATATAAGATTAAAACGGTGGACGGGCCAGATGATTACGCCACGATGCGCGAGGTTGTAAGAAGGCGTTACTGGCGCGTGTTAAAAGAAGGACTCCCGCTTCCTGATTTAATTTTAATTGATGGCGGAAAAGGGCAAATTGACAGTGCGAAAGATGTCTTAGAAAATGAGCTTGGGCTTGATTTGCCGGTTGCGGGGCTCGCGAAGGATGATAAGCATAAAACGAGTCAGCTTTTGTTCGGTGATCCACTTGAAATTGTGCCTCTTGAACGTAATAGCCAAGAATTTTATCTGCTTCAACGCATTCAAGATGAGGTGCATAGGTTTGCGATCACGTTCCACAGACAATTGCGGAGTAAATCGGGCTTTCAATCTATTTTGGATGGTATTCCTGGGGTTGGACCGGGTCGGAAAAAGAAAATTCTGAATCACTTCGGGTCCATGAAGAAAATTAAAGCGGCGTCAGTTGAGGAATTGCAAGAAAGTGGCATTCCAAAAGCGGTCGCGGAGGCAGTTTTTCAAAAGGTAAAAGAGGTCAATGATAAGCTTCAAAGTGATAAGGAAAACTAACGATTGAATAAAGGAGAGAACAAAATGGGCGTTGTGTTGCTGAAATTTGGAGGGACTTCCGTTGGGAATGTGGACAAGATTCAAAAAACAGCTGAGCAAGCAATTCGTGAGCAGGAGCTTGGTAATCAGGTAGTCATCGTGGTTTCGGCGATGGGAAAATCAACGGATAAGTTGCTTTCACTCGCAGGAGAAATTACAAAAGCGCCTGCTAAGCGTGAGCTTGATATGTTGCTTGCAACTGGGGAACAGGTAACCATCTCGCTTCTTGCTATGGCTCTCAATAAGAAAGGGAAGGAAGCTGTTTCTTTCACAGGCTTTCAAGCGGGGATTGAAACGGAAAGTGTGCACGGGAATGCTCGGATTTTAGATATTGATTCTGAACGGATTCGTGATGCTTTGTTCGCTGGAAAAATTGTGATCGTGGCTGGGTTTCAAGGAATTACACGTGATGGGGACATTACGACGCTTGGTCGAGGAGGCTCAGACACGACAGCTGTTGCACTCGCTGCAGAACTTGCAGCTTTAAAGTGTTCGATCTGCACGGATGTCGACGGAGTTTATACGAGTGACCCACGTTACATTAAAGGGGCAAGAAAGTTAGACGAGCTTACTTATGATGAAATGCTTGAGATGGCACATCTTGGTGCGGGCGTTTTACATCCGCGTTCGGTTGAATATGCGAAAAATTTTAAAACGCCGCTCGAAGTTAAACTTAGCCACGGCAGGGAAAAGGGAACGATGATTAAGGAGGAAATGAGTGTGGAAGATACGAAAGTAGTACGCGGTGTTGCATTTGAAGATGGGATTACTCGAATTACTGTTCATTGGAGCAGGAAAGAAGACATGCGCGTTTCGAAAGTTTTTACGGAACTTGCCAAAAACGCAGTAGATGTCGACATCATTATCCAAGGAATCACGGGTCTTGGTCATGGGAACCTTTCTTTCACGCTCAAAACATCGGCCTTGCTGGATGCGCTAGCTGTTTTAGAAGATAAAAAAGCAGAAATTGGCTATGAAAAGATTGAATCGGAACAAGAATTAGCGAAGGTGTCAATTGTAGGTTCTGGAATGGTCTCAAATCCTGGTGTCGCTGCAACGATGTTTGAAGCTCTTACGGACCAACAAATTCCGATTAAAATGATTAGTACGTCTGAAATTAAAGTGTCAACGGTTGTACCAGAGCGTGAAATGGTAAAAGCCGCTCAGGTCCTCCATGATACCTTTGAACTTGAAAAAGCGTGAAACATTGAGTTTCACGCTTTTTCAGCTAGCTTATTAGTAATCCTTGTAATCGGTGGATTCTTTTAAATCCCATTTAATGACGAGCAGAGCTTCTTTTTTACGCTTATTGATTTCATCATAAGCTTCGGCATAATAACCGTTTTGGGCTTGAATTTGTTCAGCGATAAATCCAGCTTCTAGTTTGAAGGAAGGCTCACCTTGCAAATCAAAGCGTGTTTCAACGGCTGGTCCGTAAAGCAGGATTTGCAGCTCTTCTTTTTTCTCCTTGACGACTTCGATTGTGCCAAACGAGGCTTCTTCGAAAAAGTCTTGGATTTCTTCAAAAGAAGTCAGTGGAAATTTGCGAGCTAAATCTTTTCCAGCCCAGTAAAAAATATGGGGCGATTCTTCGCCAAGTAAATCCGGCAGTAAATAATCACGGAAAAGCTCAACTCCAAAACTTGGTACCAGTTTTTTTTCTGGTTGAGTAGATGTTTCTTGATTTATTTCTTCTGTCATTAACGTACAACCCCGCTTTCTCTTTTCTCATTATAACGAAAAAGTGCGGTAAAATAAAATAGAATCTAAGAAAATAACGAAAATACTTGCGAAAAGTTAGAAAAAATAAGAAAATGGAAACGATAGATTTAAAAAGAAATAGAGGCGAGATCGTGAAACGAGCGATAGGATTTATAGATTCAGGCGTTGGGGGACTTACCGTTGTAAAGGAAGTCTTAAAACAATTGCCGCATGAAGAAATTTTTTATTTAGGAGATACTGCACGTTGTCCGTATGGTCCGCGTGATACAGAAGAGGTACTACGTTTTACTTGGGAAATGACACGGTTTTTAGTAGATCGCAATATAAAAATGCTTGTGATTGCTTGTAACACGGCAACAGCCGCTGCTTTAAAAGAAATTCGAGCAACTCTAGATATACCTGTGATTGGCGTCATTCAGCCTGGTTCACGTGCTGCGCTTAAAGCAACACGAAATAATGAAGTGGGTGTTCTTGGGACAATTGGAACGGTGCAAAGCATGGCTTATCCGAAAGCGCTTAAAGGGCTTAATCGACATGTTCGTGTGGATTCACTTGCTTGTCCAAAATTTGTTTCTATTGTTGAATCAGGTGAATATAAGAGTCCGATTGCGAAAAAAGTGGTTGCTGAATCTCTTTTACCCCTTAAAAGTACCAAAATCGATACACTGATTTTAGGATGTACCCATTATCCGCTTTTAAAACCGCTTATAGAAAATTTTATGGGAGAAGATGTGGCAGTGATAAACTCTGGTGAAGAAACGGCGAGTGAAGTGAGCGCTTTGCTTGATTATCATGATCTTCTCGAAAAAAGTGAAGAAGGAACGCATCATCAGTTTTTTACGACAGGTTCTGTACCGATCTTTGAAGGAATTGCAAAAGATTGGCTTGGGCTTGAGAAAATGGATGTCGAACATATTATACTCGGCGAGAAGGAAGGGCAGGTAGCAAAATGAAACGCTTCGATGAACGTGAAAAAAAATGAACTAAGGGTTGTTACAATAGAAAAGGATTATTTGATTCATCCGGAAGGCTCGGTTTTGATAACTGCAGGGTCGACGAAAGTTATCTGTAATGCGAGCGTAGAAGAAAAAGTACCTCCATTTATGAGAGGGGAAGGAAAGGGTTGGATCTCTGCTGAATATGCGATGCTTCCACGGGCAACGGGAACTCGTAATATTCGTGAATCTTCTAAGGGGAAGGTTAGTGGACGGACGATGGAAATTCAGCGCTTAATTGGGAGAGCGCTTCGAGCAGTCGTTGATTTGGATGCGCTTGGAGAGCGAACGATTTGGCTTGATTGTGATGTGATTCAGGCGGACGGAGGTACACGGACAGCTTCCATTACAGGAGCATTTGTCGCGATGTGCCTAGCAATTTATCGTCTGCATTTAGAAAAGCCTTTTGAGACATTTCCGATCAAAGATTACCTAGCCGCGATTAGTGTAGGAATACTGGAAGACGAGACAGCAGTACTTGATTTAAATTATGTGGAAGATAGTTCTGCTAATGTAGATATGAACTTAATCATGACAGGAGCAGGTCAATTTGTTGAGCTACAGGGAACAGGAGAAGAAGCTACTTTTTCTGAAGAAGAACTTGTGGAACTTCTTTCGCTTGGAAAAGCTGGCATTAAGCAGCTTGTGGAACTTCAAAAAACACAGCTTGGTGATGAAATTACGAGTTTAATTGAGGGGGAATAAAGATGCGTGAATTGGTGATTGCAACTGCAAATAAAGGGAAAGCAAAGGAATTTGAAGAAATTTTAGGGAGTCATGATATTAAGATTTTAACGTTACTAGATTTTCCTGAAATCGGAGAAATTGAAGAAACAGGCAAAACGTTCAAGGAAAACGCGGCGTTAAAAGCGACAACTGTGGCTAAAATTTTAAATAAAACCGTTCTTGCTGATGATTCAGGACTTGTTGTAGACGCACTTGACGGAGCACCCGGAGTTTACTCGGCGCGCTATGCAGGAGAGGCACATAATGACGCGAAAAATAATGAGAAATTACTTAAAGAGTTAAAAAATGTAAAAAAAGAGGATCGTACAGCAAAATTCCATTGTACACTTGCTATTTCGACTCCAGCAGGAGAAGTAGATTATTACGAGGGAGAGTGTGCAGGGGAAATTGCTTTTGAACCTTCTGGCGCAAATGGCTTTGGCTATGATCCGCTTTTCTATCTATCAGATTTTGGGGTGACGATGGCGAATCTTACACCTGAACAAAAAAAACAGTATCAGTCACCGGGGAAATGCGATTAAAGAACTCGGAAAAAATATTGAAAAGGTACTGGAAAAAATCAACTAAAAATGAGAGAATAGAGAAGCATGTTGGGGGGCAGAAAATTAATGAAACTAGTTGTTGTGAGCGACAGTCACTCGGAACGTGACTGTTTGATGCACTTAAAAGAAAAGTATGAGGGAAGCGTTGATGCACTCATTCATTGTGGAGATTCGGAGTTAACGAAAGACGATCCAGCGATTCAAGGTTTTGAAACGGTACGCGGGAATTGTGACTTTGGGCCAGATTTTCCAAATGAGCGGGTGCTTGATATTGATGGCTACCGAATTTTTGTAACGCATGGTCATTTATACAATATTAAAATGACATTGATGAATTTGCGTTACCGGGCACGTGAGTTAAAGGCAGATTTTGTCTTTTTTGGACATTCTCATGAACTAGGGGCAGAAATGATGGATAATGCACTTGTTTTAAATCCGGGCAGTATTTCACTTCCGCGCGGAGCGATTCGTGTGAAAACATATGCACTGATTGAAAGTGTTCCAGAAGGCGTGTTGGTGAAATTTATGGACGATCAAGATAAAGAGCTGACGGAGTTGACGCAGATTTTTCCACTTTTCAAGGCTTAACTTGTTTTTTTTGTAAAATTATGAGCTGGCTTGCATAAAAAGCATTGACAAAATGCGGAAATCACCATAAAATAGTATTTGGCTGTTCGAAAGTTCGCCATTTGTCCTGATAGCTCAGCTGGATAGAGCAACGGCCTTCTAAGCCGTCGGTCGGGGGTTCGAATCCCTCTCAGGACGTTAGAAATGAATTGGAAAACATCTTATAAATGGTCTTAGAGTCTGGAAATCTTGGGTTGTGACCGTTTATAAGATGTTTTTGTGTTTTTGGAATGTAAAAAGACCGTGAAATTCAGGTTGATTGATTTGGGGAATCTTAAGAGTTAAGGGCTAACACGCAAGTTGTTCAGTTACAGCATACTAATGAGTATATATAGAAACGCGTTTTGTTTCTGCTATTACATTTAGTAAAATAGAAAACAAATAAAAAAAGAGAAGGCAATAATGGTAAAGAAAATGGACAGCAACATATGAATGGTTTGCTCACATCTTTTACTGATGATTCATTAAAGAATAAACTTGTTTTTTGCACGGCTAGGAATTATGATAAAAGTAAGAGAAATTTGGACTTTAGTCAAAAATGAACCATCAAAATGGAAGTTCTGCTAGGGACGAGTACTGCGATTACGAAACAACGGAAAAACTTTCCGAGGTTTTAGAGGTATGTTATTTTGAATGGTTCCAAAAGTCGCGAAAAAATTAATTTTCGAACAGCACGTTTTAGAGGTATGTTATTTTGAATGGTTCCAAAAGTTTGCTCCTCATTTCCTCGGCTTCGCCGCGTTTTAGAGGTATGTTATTTTGAATGGTTCCAAAAGAGGAGGCAGATGGGTCTCACTTAACGAGTGAGGCCTTTTTGTATGGGCATCGCTAAAAAGTTCATTAAATCGACACAATTTCATTTCTAAAATATGGTATATTATACTTGCAAGAAAACAATACATAAAGAGGAGATGAATGTCATGTCAGGACAAATCAGAATGACCCCGGCAGAATTGCGAGACCGTGCGAAAACTTACGGAACGAGCGCACGGGATATTGAGCAAATGCTACAACGCTTATCCCAATTACAAGAACAACTTCGTAGTGAATGGGAAGGACAAGCTTTTGCGCGCTTTGACGATCAGTTCAATCAGTTGAAACCAAAAGTAACGGAATTTGCAAACTTGATGGATCAAATTGAGCAACAACTTCAAAAAACAGCCAGTGCTGTGGAAGAACAAGATCAACAACTTTCTCAAAACTTTGGATTTTAATTTCAAAAAAGTGCCTCTTATTGTATACTTTAAGAGGCATTTTTGTTAAAGAGAAAAACTAAATGGAGGGATGAGATGAAAAAGGGCTGGATTATTTTTATTTCGATTGTTGTCATCGTTATTGCAGTTGTAGCAATTGTTGGAGGGAAGATGTACATGGATAATAAAAAGTTGGATGAAGACATGAAAGAGGTTGTAAGAAGCAACGAGAGCTTAATAGAAAAAGAATTAGAAACGTATGACACTCATAATAAAATTAAAAATGTTTCTTTTGATTATGGTACCGTTGAAAAAAGCCCGTTAGGAGGTATTTTGTTTCAAGGGTATGTAAATAATGATAAGGAACTAACCTTCAATGCCGGATTACAAAAAAAATGGTTCTAAAGTTGAGGCGACAAATGTAGCTCCTAAAAAGAAACTAAGTATATTCTTGGAAGAAAAGGAGTAGAAATAAATGAATGATAAACAGCGTGTTGAATATGCTAATTGGGAGTATTCTAACTTAGAACAAGGAGACCCTATAACTATTAAAGGCAAGGGCGAGGTAGGCAAAGTTTCTCAAGTCATAAATAAAAAAGCCACTGGAGAGCAGTCTTACATTATCACAAATACAGAGAAATCTGTTTCATCTAATGCTTCGTTAGCCGAAAGAGAAAAGGTTACAGAAGTTACCATTTTATATAGAGGATCTACTGAATTAGGTCAATGGAAAAAAGAGCCTTTGGACGTTTGGAAAGACTGGTTAGAGAATGATATCCCTTCTGCTACACAAATTTTGACGCATACAGGCGGAAGAGTTGTGACACCGCAATTAAAATCTGCTGCCAATACACTGAAAAATTCACTAAATATGTATCCCAATGCGAAACATTATGTTTATGCCCATTCGTTAGGCTCAATGACGGCTCAATATGCGCTTTCTGATATTAATGAAAAAGATGCTTCGCGAATTGGTGGAGCTTATCTATATGAGGGTCCCAATGCCTATTCCCTTTTGACACCTGAACAAAAGAAAATGGCTGAAGCGTTACGGGGAAAGATCTATAATTATGTGGATTTTAAAGACCCAGTTACGATAGGGTATGGAGCTTATAAAGAAAATGTCGGGCAATTAATTGCCGTGGATTCTAAAGATATGAATGATATAGGCAAACAACACATGTGGGGCGGCTATCAATATGATAAAGAAGGCAATGTGTTAACCGATGCAAAAGGTTATGCGGCACTAGCCAAAAATAATACAAAAAGAAAAAACTCGATGGTCTTGAAGATTTGAAGAAAATATTTGCTAAAAGTGGTGGGAACTTATCTGGCTCGGAAAAAATCTTTTTAGATGCCGCCGAAGCTTTGGCTTTAACACAAGGCATGAAGATGACCATTCAATATGATATGAATGAACTTCAAAAGACGTATAAGAAAGCAATTGATAATGCCGATGATTTGTGGCGGGATACTTTAAAAGATGCTCGGACGATTGGAACCTCTCTTTCAGAATCCGAAAGATTGGATGCGCTGGCAAGTGGTGGAGCTACAGAAGCGAGTATTCGAACGAAACCCAAAGCGAAATACCAGAAAAAATTAACCAAGTTAACAGCCATTCAAAAAGAGTATGATGAATTAATTAACAATATTAAGCACGCTATCGCTGAACAGTTACAAAACGATCAAGAGCTCGCTCAGCAGATTGGAAGTGCATAAGATGAATTTTTCTTCTCAAAGACGTCTTGAAGAAATGGAACAAGAATATATAAGCACTCATAAAAAACAAGAAGAAATCCTCGAGGAAATTCATTTTCAAAACAGAGAATTTGAAAAGGGCTTAGATGATCTGGCAGACCGGTTTAGATATGTCGCGTCTCATTATGATTTCGAACAAATACCACCCATGAGGCAGGGCTACTCCATTCTTTCAAAAGCTCATGAAGAAGGCAGTTGTCTCGTAAGAAAACAAGCCCGTGAACTGGAAGAGGAAATCGAACAAACTACGCGAGAATACAATATGGAAAAAAATCGTTATGAGGAAGAATATTCCCGCGCTAAGAAGGAAGGAGAGCGTTCATGATTGACACTGTGACGAAAGGGTTAGAAGATGTAAAAAAGAAAGCTGAAAAATCATTGATCCACTTTTTTACAGCTTCCCACAGTAAAGCGACTTCTGAAACGCAGAAACAAGTAGTAAAAGAAATGGAGAAAGAAGCGGTTCAAAAAGTTCATTCATCGAGTGAAAAATATTTGGATTCTTTTTCAAGCTCCGTGCAGGGGAAATGGAGTAAAGCGGCTAATGGCACTTTTAAAAATACAAATAATGTTTTGCGAGATTTATAAATTTTGTTTGTAAAAACCCATTGTTCAGATGAATGATGGGTTTTTGTTGCATTTAAAAGTACCGATTTTTAGTAAGGAATTAACTTTTATACTTGCGCTTTTTACTCAGTCTGTTAAGCTAAATGCAAACAAAAGGATGATTTCGAGGTGATTGGGTGAATAAAGTACGAGCTACCGGAGCAGATTATCCCGTTTTGCTTTCTATTTGGGAGGAGTCTGTAAAGGCAACGCATGCCTTTTTGAAAAACGATGACTTTAACGCACTGCGAGAGGAGATACCTTCTTTTTTTTCCTAGCTTAGAAATTTACTTCTGGGAGGCAGAGGGAGAAATGATCGGATTTACAGGACATGCAGTGAAACGATTAGAAATGTTCTTCCTTTCTCCAAGGTTTAGAGGAAAAGGTTATGGCACGGCAATTTTACAGGAATTAATTGAAAAAGAAGGAATTTCTTTTGTTGATGTGAATCTGCAAAATGAAGCGGCACGGAAATTCTATGAGAAAAATGGGTTTAGAGTTCATGCTACAAGTGAAAAAGATGGACAAGGAAGACCTTATCCAATTCTTCATTTGAAATTAACGAAATAGAACTTTTTTGGCTTTTTCATAGAAAATACTTTTGTAATTGCTGGTTTTTTAGTAAAATGAATACTGGTGGATAAAAAACTCTTTTATCATGAACTAGAATAAAGGTGTGGAGGTCATTATGAATACCCCAAAATATAAACGTGTTGTTTTAAAATTGAGTGGTGAAGCGCTTGCGGGTTCGGATGGTTTTGGAATTAGTCCGAATATCGTCAATGCGATTTCTAAACAAGTAAAAGAAGTAGTTGAATTAGGTGTGGAAGTAGCTGTTGTTGTCGGTGGTGGGAACATCTGGCGCGGACGCCTTGGAAGTGAAATGGGCATGGACCGGGCAGCTGCGGATTACATGGGTATGCTTGCAACTGTAATGAACTCACTTTCACTTCAAGATTCATTAGAAAATATTGGGGTGGCAACGCGTGTGCAAACTTCGATCGATATGCGCCAAATTGCTGAACCGTATATTAGACGAAAAGCTATTCGTCATCTTGAAAAGGGGCGTGTAGTCATTTTTGCTGGTGGAACAGGGAACCCGTATTTCTCTACAGATACAACTGCGGCGCTTCGTGCAGCTGAAATTGAAGCAGATGTCATTTTAATGGCTAAAAACAATGTGGACGGGGTGTATAGTGCCGATCCTCGCATTGATAATACGGCGAAAAAATATGATGAGCTTTCTTATCTCGATGTTATTAAAGAAGGATTGCAGGTAATGGATTCAACAGCTTCGTCGCTTAGCATGGATAACGATATTCCGCTGATCGTATTTTCATTTGCTGAAACTGAAAACAATATTAAACGTGTCGTTCTTGGTGGAAAAAATCGGAACAACTGTAAGGGGGAAATAAATCAATGAGTAAAGAAGTTTTGCAAAATTCACAGGAAAAAATGGAAAAGTCTGAGCAGGCTTTATCTCGTGCGTTGGGTCAAATTCGTGCTGGACGTGCGAATGCATCGATTTTAGATCGTGTTCAAGTAGATTATTATGGTGCACCAACTCCGCTTAATCAAATTGCTGGGATCAGTGTTCCAGAAGCTAGGATGCTACTTATCACGCCTTTTGATAAAAATGCCCTTGAAGATATTGAAAAAGCGATTTTAAAATCAGATCTTGGTTTAACACCAAATAATGATGGTTCTGTGCTTCGACTTACTATCCCGCAACTAACGGAAGAACGTCGCCGCGAACTTGCAAAAGAAGTGAAAAAAGAAGCAGAAGAAGCAAAAGTTGCGGTGCGTAATGTGCGCCGCGATGCAAATGATGAACTTAAAAAAACTCGAAAAAGCTGGCGAAATCACAGAAGATGACTTGCGAACTTACGGAGATGATGTACAAAAGTTAACGGATGTAAGCATTCAAAAAAATCGATGAAATCGCTAAAGAAAAAGAAGCGGAAATCATGGAAGTTTAAATTAATGACAAAAAAGCATTCCTTTTCTTCTACTTTAGGAAGGGGAGGGGTGCTTTTCTTTTGTATCCTAACCAAACCGATTTTCTCATGGAAATCTCATGAATCACATGTAAATTTTAGTACATTAATCGGGCGTTTTTTGGTATTATAGGTATAGACATGCGCAGAGTAGTGGCATTTCTATTGGAGGATTTAAAATGTTTAAGAAGCTCTTTCGACAAAATGAAAATTTTATAGATGGTGAATTATCACCCGAACTTCCACTTCCAAAACATGTTGCGATTATCATGGATGGTAATGGGAGATGGGCCAAAAAGCGGTTTTTGCCGCGTATTGCGGGTCATAAGGAAGGCATGAATGTGGTTAAGAAAATCACGCGCTATGCAAATGAAATGGGCATTGAAGTTCTAACGCTTTATGCTTTTTCAACTGAGAACTGGAAGCGTCCGACAGATGAAGTAGACTTCTTGATGAAATTACCTGTTGAGTTTTTCGATACTTTTGTTCCAGAACTCATTCAGGAAAATGTCAAGGTCAATGTCATGGGATATCGAGATAATTTACCGCTACACACACTTCGTGCTGTAGAAAAGGCGATTGAAGATACCAAGCATTGTACGGGTCTTGTGCTTAATTTTGCCTTGAATTACGGGTCGCGAGCAGAAATTGTGACGGCGATGAAAGAAGCGATTTGTGAGCTTGAAAATGCTGGAAAAAAAGCGGATGAAATCACAGAAACGGATATCGAAAAGCATTTAATGACAAATGGTCTTGGAGATCCAGATTTGTTGATTCGAACGAGTGGTGAGCTTCGGCTTAGCAATTTTATGCTTTGGCAATTGGCTTACAGTGAGTTTTACTTTACAGATGTTCACTGGCCAGACTTTACAGAAGAAGACTTTTTAGAGGCGATGATTGACTATCAAAATCGGTCACGCAGATTTGGTGGGCTTTAGGGAGGAAAAAAGGTGAAAACAAGAATTATTACAGCCATTGTGGCGCTTATTATTTTTATCCCCTTCGTTGTTATTGGCGGGGTACCATTTGAACTGATTAGTATTTTACTCGCATCCATTGCCGTGTACGAAATTCTCGTAATGACGAAGCAATCGCTTTTTTCAGTGAATGGCATTGTCACCATGCTTTTAACTTGGCTCGTTGTTGTTCCTGAGAACTATTTAACTTGGCTTGATAAAATCGGGCTTTCTGTAATTGAACTAATCTTTATTGGGATTGCGATTTTGCTTTCTTATACCGTTTTTTTCAAAAAACAAGTTTCATTTTGACCAAGCGGGGATTGCCGTTCTTGCTTCTTTCTATGTAGGAATAGGTTTTCATTATTTGGCTTTAACCCGTGATGCGGGGCTGTACTACGTTTTATTTGCACTTCTCATCGTTTGGTCAACTGACACAGGTGCTTATTTTATCGGACGTCAGTTTGGGAAGCATAAACTTGCACCACACGTGAGTCCCAATAAGACGGTAGAAGGCTTTATAGGTGGAATCGTTTCGGCTATTATTATCGCTGGAGGCTTTTTCTACTTGATGAATTTGAGCGGGAACATCGGTTTAGTCATACTCGCTTTAATTGTGCTTTCTATCTTCGGGCAACTTGGCGATCTTGTTGAGTCTGCACTCAAGCGTTTTTATGGTGTGAAAGATTCTGGAAAGATTTTACCAGGACACGGTGGGATCTTAGACCGTTTTGACAGTTTATTATTTGTCTTACCGCTATTACATATACTGCAAATCATTTAATGGAGATGAAGCCATGAAGAAAATTAATTTATTAGGTGCAACCGGGTCGATCGGAACGCAGACACTGGAAATTGTAAGGGAACATCCAGAACTTTTTGAAATTACTGCGCTATCTTTTGGCCGGAATGTTACACTGGGACGTAAAATTATTCAAGAGTTCAAGCCAAAAGCTGTATCCGTTCAAAACAAACGAGATGTAGAGAAGCTAAAACCCGAGTTTCCTGACGTTCGTTTTTATTCAGGAATGGAAGGTCTCCGTGCCATTGCTGCTTTTCCGGAGGGCGATGTTTTGCTGAGTGCTGTGATTGGAAGTGTTGGACTTTTGCCGACGCTTGACGCGATTGAAGCCGGAAAACAAATCGCGATTGCAAATAAAGAAACACTTGTTACGGCCGGACACCTAGTCATGGCAGCCGCGCGAAAAAAAAGGGGTGGATATTCTCCCTGTTGACAGTGAACATTCTGCTGTTTTCCAAGCGTTAAACGGTGAAAAACGCGAAAATGTCTCCAAATTGATCATTACGGCTAGTGGCGGAAGTTTCCGGGACAAGACACGTCAAGAGCTTAAACACGTTACAGTGAAAGAAGCGTTAAACCACCCGAACTGGAACATGGGAAATAAGTTAACAATCGATTCGGCTACGATGTTCAATAAAGGCCTTGAAGTAATTGAGGCACACTGGCTTTATGATATGGATTATGAAGACATTGATGTTGTGATCCACCGGGAAAGCATTGTGCACTCGCTTGTTGAATATATTGACGGAAGTATGATCGCACAACTTGGAGCGCCAGATATGCGCATTCCGATCCAATATGCGCTCACTTATCCGGACCGGTCCAACATTACATTTAGTGAACCATTCAGTTTGGCTAAAATTGGCACACTTCATTTTGAAGAAGTGGACTACGATCGATTTAGGGCATTGAAATTAGCATACAACGCTGGTAAAATAGGTGGAACGATGCCGACCGTTTTTAAATGCGGCGAATGAAATTGCTGTTGCCGGTTTTTTAAATGGGCAGGTTGATTTTAACAATATTGAGGCAGTGGTAGAGAATGCCATGAATCATCATATGCAGAATGTGATTCAAGCGCCGTCACTGGATACGATTTTGCAGGTCGATCAAGAAACAAGGGCATACGTAAAAACACTTTTATAGAGGTGAAATTAATTTGACAACGATTATTGCATTTATTTTCGTCTTCGGACTCATCGTTTTCTTTCACGAATTAGGGCATTTTTTTGCTTGCAAAACGTTCTGGTATTTTGGTGCGTGATTTTTCGATCGGTTTTTGGACCGAAAATTTTTGCTTACAAAAAGAAAGAAACACAATATACAATTCGTTTGCTACCCATTGGTGGTTACGTACGAATGGCTGGCGAAGACGGTGAAGAATTAGAATTAAAACCAGGTTACCGTGTAGGTCTTGAATTATCAAAAGATGAAACGGTAACAAAAATTATTGTAAACGGTAAAGACCAATATGTGAATGCTCAACCATTTGAAGTTTCAAAAGCAGATCTTGAAAAAGAGTTGTTCATTGAAGGCTTTGAAGACTACGATGAATCGAAAAAGGTTCGCTATCAGGTTGCGCGTGATGCAGTTGTTGTGGACGGAAAAATCGAGACGCAAGTCGTTCCATATGATCGCACTTTTGGCGCTAAGTCGCTTGGAAAACGAGCGGCAACTATTTTTGCTGGACCGCTTTTTAATTTTATTTTAGCGATTTTGATTTTCACAGCACTTGCTTTTATCCAAGGAGGTGTAGCTTCAACAGAAAACACACTTGGAAATGTTGTGAAAGACAGTCCGGCTGCTGAGGCGGGACTTAAAGAAGGGGACAAAGTTCTCTCCATTTCTGGAACCAAAACGGATTCTTGGGCAGAAATTGTTGGTAAAGTCTCGGAAAATCCAGATAAAAACTTAACGTTTAAAATTGAACGGGATGGAAAAAAACAAGATGTTAAAGTGACGCCTGAAAAACAAAAAAGTTCAGGGAGAAGCCGTTGGGAAAATTGGTGTAGAAAACCCAATCAAAGATTCATTTGGTGCCAAAATTAGCTACGGCTTTACAAACACTTGGAACTGGATTCATCAAATTTTTGATGTTCTTGGAAAAATGATTACAGGTGGCTTTTCGCTCGATATGCTTAACGGTCCTGTTGGCATTTACACGAGTACAGAACAAGTTGTTAGTTATGGATTCTTAACGTTATTAAACTGGACGGCTGTTTTAAGTATCAATCTTGGGATTGTAAACTTGCTACCACTTCCTGCACTAGACGGGGGACGTTTACTGTTCTTCCTATATGAATTAATTCGCAGGAAGCCAGTAGATCCGAAAAAAGAAGGGATTATTCATTTTGTTGGCTTTGCTTTGTTAATGATACTAATGATTCTTGTAACATGGAACGATATTCAGCGGGCATTTTTCTAAACCTGACCTGCTAGGACCGATTTAAAAAGGGGAGTGTGTTTTATGCGTCAGACAATGAGCTTTATTCCAACATTAAAAGAAACGCCTGCTGATGCCGAAGTAAGAAGTCATCAATTGCTTCTTCGAGCAGGATTTATCCGACAAACTGCAAGCGGAATTTATAGTTACTTGCCACTTGCAAGCCTTACTTTACAAAAAATTGAACAAATCATTCGCGAGGAACTTAACCGTGCGGGGGCTTCTGAACTACTTCTCCCAGCTCTTCAACCTGCTGAACTGTGGCAAGAATCGGGGAGATGGAATGATTACGGGCCAGAACTTATGCGCCTCAAAGATCGCAATAGCCGTGATTTCGTACTTGGGCCAACACATGAAGAAGTGATTACAGATCTTGTTCGGGACGAATTAAAATCATATAAACGTCTTCCCATCACACTTTATCAAATCCAAACTAAGTTCCGGGATGAAAAACGCCCACGCTTTGGCCTTCTAAGAGGCCGGGAGTTTATCATGAATGATGCCTATTCTTTTCACGCGAGCGAAGAAAGTTTGGATGAAACATATCAAAAAATGTATCAAGCATACTGCAATATTTTTACGCGCTGTGGATTAAATTATCGCGCAGTGATTGCTGATTCGGGTGCTATTGGCGGGAAAGAATCTCGTGAGTTTATGGTACTGTCTAAAATCGGAGAGGATACGATTGCTTATAGTGATTCATCTGATTATGCAGCAAATACGGAAATGGCGCCTGTTCTTTATAATGGTAAAAAATCGCTGGAACAAGAAGCAGAGCTAGAAAAAATTGCCACACCTGGACTCCGGACAATTGAAGACCTTGTCACAAATTTAGACATTCCAGTTGAAAAAACTGTCAAGTCAATGTTGTTCGATGTGGATGGCGATATTATTATGGTACTCGTTCGAGGAGACCATGAAGTCAATGACATTAAAATTAAAAATGCTTTAGAAGCGAAATCGGTTGAATTGGCTGATCCAGAAGTGGCCGTTAAGTTACTCGGAGCTAGTTTTGGGTCGCTCGGTCCAATCCATGCTCCTGAAGATATTCGCATTTACGCGGATCATGCGGTTCAAGATGTCGTGAATGCAGCGGTCGGCGCTAATGAAGATGGGTATCACTTTATCAATGTAAATCCTGAGCGTGATTTTACTGTTCAAAGTTATTTTGACTTGCGGATGATTCAAGAAGGAGACTTATCTCCTGATGGTCAAGGGGTCATCAAATTTGCGGAAGGTATTGAAGTAGGGCATATCTTTAAACTTGGAACAAAATATTCAGATGCGATGAACGCAACTTTTCTAGATGAGAATGGGCGCGCAAATCCACTCATCATGGGTTGCTACGGGATTGGAGTTTCGCGCTTATTTACGGCGATTGCAGAACAGTGCAACGATGAAGCGGGACTTGTGTTTGAAAAAGGAATTGCGCCATTCGATATTCACCTAATTCCTGTTAATATGAAAGATGACGCGCAACGTGCTTTCGGAGATTCGCTTTATGCATCGCTTCAAGAAGCGGGATATAGCGTGTTACTAGATGACCGGTCGGAACGTGCGGGTGTGAAATTTGCGGATGCAGATTTAATTGGCCTTCCAATCCGAGTGACGGTTGGGAAAAAAGCCGCTGAAGGAATTGTGGAAGTGAAAATCCGCAAAACGGGCGAAATGATCGAAGTTCGCGAAGAGGAATTGCTAAATACTTTGCCAATTCTTTTTGGCGAAAAATGATTTTTCATGTACAATAGAGATAGATTAAAAAGTACCTTTGCATTTTGTGGAAGGTACTTTTTACAGCTTTTTAGCTGAAAGGAGTGACACCCCATTGAGTGCTTCAGAAGAAGAAAAAAAGGAGCGATTCCAACTTCTTTTAGAACAAATCGGATTAAAAGAAGACAAGACGTTTGAGGATTTTACGAAGGATACCAAAATTGAAAAGTTGATTGCGGATAAAAGAAATAAAACGTGGCAGTTTCATTTGGAAGCGCCGCAGATTTTCCCCGCAGATTTTTATACATTACTCGATACAGGTATGAAACGCGCATTTAGCGAGATTGCTAATACAGAGCTTGTGATTCATGCCAAAGAAACAAGGCTCGATGAAGGGCTTATCCAAGATTATTGGAATTTGATTGTTTCGCCTATTTTGGCAACTTCTCCGCTGATCGGACAAGTTTTAATGGAACAAAAGCCCACGTTTAAAGAACCTCATTTTTTAGAGCTCAATTTGCATAACGAAATGGAAAAGACCAAATTTGAGCAAAGTTTTGCTGCAGAAATTCTTGAGAACTATGCTAACTGCGGGTTCCCGCGCCTAGCTTTTCGAACAACTGTCTTAACGCAAGAAAACTCGGAAACTTATGAGGCTTTTAAGAAGGCGAAGGAAGAGGAAGATGCCGAGAAGGCGAAAGCAGCGGTTGAAGTCATGCAAAAACGTCAACGAGAAGCGGAGAGTGGTGCTCAGCAAGCGCCAGCTGAACTTACAGGACCGTTCCAGCTTGGCTATAAAATCAAAGAGGGCGATGAAGTAAAACGTCTTGGCGATATTTATGATGAGGAACGCCGGATTACTGTCCAAGGATACGTGTTTGCGACTGAAATTCGTGAGCTTAGAAGTGGGCGGAGTTTACTGCAATTTAAAATCACTGATTATACGAGCTCTATGATCATTAAGATGTTTTCTCGCGATAAAGAGGATGCAGCTATGTTCCAGAACCTGAAAAAAGGCATGTGGGTGAAAGTACGTGGAAGCGTTCAAAATGATACCTTTGTCCGTGACTTAATCATGATGGCACAAGATGTCAATGAGATTGCGCCGAGAAAACGAGTTGACGGAGCGGAAGAAAAACGTGTTGAACTTCACCTTCATTCGAATATGAGTCAGATGGATGCGACAAACTCGATTACGGATCTTGCTAAGCAAGCAGCGGACTGGGGACACAAAGCGATTGCACTTACGGATCATTCGGTGGTTCAGTCGTTCCCTGAAGCGTATGCAGCGGGGCAAAAATTTGGACTTAAGATTCTTTACGGGGTAGAAGCAAACTTGATTGATGATGGGGTTCCGATTGCTTATAATGACAAGCACATTGAATTGAAAGATGCGACTTATGTTGTTTTTGACGTAGAAACAACAGGACTTTCTGCGGTTTATGACACGATTATTGAACTTGCAGGGATTAAAATGAAAGATGGCGAGATTGTCGATAAATTTGAAGCTTTTATTGATCCTGGACATCCACTTTCAGCTACGACCATCAACTTGACAGGAATCACGGATGACATGGTGAAAGGTTCTGACCCCATTGATGTCGTCTTGAAGAATTTCCGTGAGTGGTGCGGGGACGCGATCCTTGTTGCCCATAACGCTTCTTTTGATATGGGCTTTATCAACACAGCTTATCGTAAAATCGGGTTACAAGATGCGCCGAATGCGGTTATTGATACGTTAGAATTAGCACGTTTTCTCTATCCGCATTTTAAAAACCATCGTTTGAATACATTGACGAAGAAATTCAATATCATCTTAGAACAGCATCACCGGGCGATTTTTGATGCAGAAGCAACCGCTTATTTAGCGTGGAAATTGATTAAAGATGCGAAGGAAATGCACGAAATCACTAATCACGATGAGTTTAATCAGTTTATGGGAGAAGGGGATGCTTATAAACGAGCACGCCCTTTCCATGCCACGATTTATGCGCAAACGGCAGAAGGCCTGAAAAACTTGTTTAAACTGGTTTCAATGTCAAATATTGATTATTTCTATCGTGTGCCAAGAATTCCACGCTCGAAGCTCAAGAAACTGCGTGAGGGACTTATTGTTGGAACGGCTTGTAGTCAAGGCGAACTTTTTGAAGCGATGATGCAAAAAGGAATGGCTGAAGCGGAAAAAGTAGCGGGTTTTTATGATTTTATTGAAATACAACCTAAACCGGTGTATGCTCCGCTGATTGAACGCGAAATGATCCGCGATGAAAAAGCTTTGGAAGAAATTTTGAAAAACATTGTAAAAGTGGGAGAAAAAACTGGAAAACCAGTTGTGGCAACAGGAAATGTTCATTATAAGGATCCCCAAGATAAAATCTATCGAAAGATCTTGATTCATTCCATGGGAGGCGCGAATCCGCTAAATCGTCAAGAACTTCCGGATGTCCATTTCCGTTCTACAGAAGAAATGCTTAAGGAATTTAGTTTTCTTGGCGCGGAAAAAGCACACGAAATTGTAGTGACAAATTCCAATTTAGTAGCTGATTGGATGGATGAACTGAAACCTATCAAAGATGAACTTTATACACCGAAAATTGAAGGGGCCGAAGATGAGATTCGCAATATGAGTTATAAGATGGCACACGATTTATATGGTGAAACGCTTCCGGAAATCGTTGAGGCACGGCTTGAAAAAGAACTTAAAAGTATTATCGGTCATGGATTTGCCGTTATTTACTTGATTTCGCATAAACTGGTTAAAAAATCGCTAAACGATGGTTATTTAGTTGGTTCTAGGGGGTCAGTTGGTTCGTCATTTGTAGCAACGATGACGGAAATTACTGAGGTAAATCCACTTCCACCGCACTATTTGTGCCCTAATTGTAAACACTCAGAGTTCTTTCATGATGGTTCAGTTGGTTCTGGGTTCGACCTTCCAGATAAAACATGTCCTGAATGCGGGACAGCTTATCGTAAAGAAGGACAAGATATTCCGTTTGAAACTTTCCTAGGTTTCAAAGGGGATAAAGTTCCCGATATCGATTTAAACTTCTCGGGAGACTATCAACCGTTGCCCATGCCTATACGAAAGAAATTTTCGGGGAAGACTATGTATATCGTGCGGGAACTATCGGTACGGTTGCCGAAAAAACGGCTTTCGGATTTGTACGAGGCTATGAACGGGATATGAATATGAATATTCGCGGCGCTGAAGTAGACCGGCTTGTTGCTGGTTGTACGGGTGTGAAACGAACAACAGGACAACATCCAGGTGGGATTATCGTTATTCCTGATTATATGGATGTGTATGATTTTACGCCTGTGCAATATCCGGCCGATGCGACAGACTCGGAATGGAAAACCACGCACTTTGATTTCCACTCAATTCATGATAATGTTTTGAAACTGGATATTCTCGGACACGATGATCCGACTGCGATCCGGATGCTGCAAGATTTAAGTGGAATCGACCCGAAAACGATCCCAACAGATGATCCAGAAGTGATGAAACTATTTGGTTCAACGGAATCTTTAGGTGTTACGCCAGAGGACATTGATTCGAAGACGGGGACACTTGGGATTCCAGAGTTTGGGACTCGTTTTGTTCGTCAGATGCTTGAGCAAACGAAACCAACTACGTTTTCTGAACTCGTTCAGATTTCTGGACTTTCCCACGGGACGGATGTTTGGCTTGGGAATGCGGAGGAACTGATTAAAAATAAAATTTGTGAGCTTCCTGATGTGATCGGTTGTCGGGATGATATCATGGTTTTCTTGATTTACCAAGGACTTGAAAGTTCTCTTGCTTTCCGAATTATGGAATCAGTGCGGAAAGGGAAAGGCTTGACGGAGGAAATGGAAGAAGCGATGATCGAAAACAATGTACCTAGCTGGTATATTGATTCTTGTAAAAAAATTAAGTATATGTTCCCGAAAGCCCATGCAGCGGCCTATGTGCTCATGGCTGTCCGAATTGCTTATTTTAAAGTCCATCATCCTCTTTATTTCTATGCGACTTATTTCTCCGTTCGTGCGGATGACTTTGATTTGACGGCAATGGTAAATGGTCGTGAAGCGGTTAAAGCGGTTATGAAGGAAATCAATGATAAAGGGCTTGAAGCTTCGACGAAAGAAAAAAAACTTATTAACGGTGCTTGAAATTGCCAATGAAATGCTTGCAAGAGGCTATAAGTTCCAAAAAGTGGATCTATATAAATCTAAAGCCGATGAATTTGTTATTGAAGGTGACACACTTATTCCACCGTTCAATGCGATTCCAAGTCTTGGGACGAACGTCGCCAAACAGATTGTAGCTGCTCGTGAAGATGGTGAGTTTTTGTCGAAAGAAGATCTCCAACAACGCGGGAAGGTTTCAAAGACGATTATTCAGTATATGGATGAACAAGGTTGTTTAGAAGGTCTTCCTGATCAAAATCAATTGTCGCTTTTTTAAAAGAAACTACTTATCATGCGAGCTTGTTTGCGAAATCACGCAGGCTATGGTATACTATGTAATGAAATACAACGATAACTCAGCTAAGAGTGGGCATTTGCCCACTCTTTCGTTTTGCGATTGTTTTGAGAAAGCATTCGCACCGGTAGCAGAGCATATCTCTAAGGAGGCTGAAATGAGTAAGGTTTTGGACCAAGTAGAGGAGCTTGTCAAGCCGATTACTGATGAGTTAGGCTTTGAACTTGTCGATTTAGCGTTTGAAAAAGAAGGGAAAAATTGGTTTTTACGTATTTTTATTGATAAAGATGGCGGAATTGATATTGATGAATGCGCAATTGTCAGTGAAAAAGTAAGTGAAAAATTAGATGAGTCTGATCCAATCAGTCAAAACTATTTTCTAGAAGTTTCTTCTCCCGGCGCTGAACGTCCTCTAAAAAAAGAAGCAGATTTCGAAAACGCGGTGGGAAGTTATGTGCATATTACGTCTTATGAACCGATTGAGGATCGTAAAGTGTGGGAAGGCACGCTCTTGTTTTATGATGGAAATGAACTAACCATTGAAATCAAAGATAAAACGCGTAAAATCACTTGTGTGATTCCAAAAGACAAGGTTGCGAAAGCGCGCCTTGCCATCGAATTTTAAAAAATTAAATAAGGAGTGAATGAGTAATGAGCACAGAATTACTAGATGCTCTTCATGTTTTAGAACATGATAAAGGAATTTCTCGAGATGTAATCGTTGAAGCAATCGAAGCAGCCCTTGTTTCTGCTTATAAACGGAATTTTAACCAAGCGCAAAATGTACGTGTGGAATTGAATCTTGAAAATGGATCGATTCGCGTATTTGCAAGAAAAGATGTTGTGGATCAGGTTTTTGATTCACGACTTGAAATTTCACTTGAAGAAGCGCATGAATTAAACCCTGTTTATAAAGTAGGGGATGTCGTAGAGCTTGAAGTTACGCCGAAAGATTTTGGACGTATTGCTGCCCAAACGGCTAAACAAGTCGTAACACAGCGTGTACGTGAAGCAGAACGCGGCATTATTTACGATGAATTTATTGATCGTGAAGATGATATCATGACAGGGATTGTAGAAAGACAAGATTCACGTTTTATCTATGTGAACCTTGGTAAAATTGAAGCGATTCTTTCGCAAAATGAACAAATGCCAAATGAAACTTATCGACCACACGACCGGATCAAAGTGTATTTGACCAAAGTGGAAAAAACGACTAAGGGCCCGCAAATTTTTGTTTCAAGAACGCACCCTGGTTTGTTAAAGCGCCTTTTTGAAATGGAAGTTCCTGAAATTTATGAAGGAATTGTAGAAATTAAATCTGTGGCACGTGAAGCAGGGGATCGTTCTAAAATTTCGGTTTATACAGCTGATCCAGAAGTGGATGCTGTGGGGGCTTGTGTTGGACCTAAAGGTGCACGTGTTCAGGCGATCGTGAATGAGTTGAAAGGTGAAAAAATCGACATCGTAGAATGGTCAGAGGATCCATTTACGTTTGTTGCGAATGCGCTTAGTCCTTCAAAAGTACTTGATGTTATTGTTAATGAAGAAGAGCAAGCAACAACAGTTGTAGTTCCTGATTATCAACTTTCTCTTGCAATCGGAAAACGCGGTCAAAATGCTCGTCTTGCTGCGAAGTTAACGGGCTGGAAAATTGATATTAAGAGCGAAAGCGTTGCTCGTGAAATGGGCATCTATCCGCGCGAAGAAACACCTGTTCAAGAAACAGAAGAAACGGTCGTTGAAGAAAATAACGTTTCGGAAGATGAAGAATAAAGGAGAAAAGCGGACATGCGGAGCAAAAAAAATCCCACTTAGAAAGTGTATTGTAACTGGTGAAAGACTCCCTAAGCAAGACCTTTTACGGATTGCGTATTCGAAAGAAGGGGAGCTTACCATTGATCCAACTGGAAAAGCACCAGGACGTGGTTTTTATATAAAAAAAGATGTCGATGTGGCAAAGCGTACGAAAGAAAAAAATACGTTATTCCACCAATTAAAAATGAAAGAGCAAGAAGGATTTTATGACGAATTAATTGCGTATGTAGAATCCCTTGAGGACGAAAATCATGGATGAAAAATTTCTCCAACTCCTCGGTCTTGCAAATCGTGCAAAGAAAATAACAACCGGAGAGGAATTAGTTTTAAAAGCAGTTCGTAGCGGAAAGACATCGCTTGTTGTACTAGCAGATGATGTTTCAAGCGGAACGGAAAAAAAAGGTCCGAAATAAATGTGAATACTACGGTGTCCCCTTGCAAAAAAGATTTACAAGAGAGGAATTGGGAGGGGCGATTGGCAAAGAAACGCGTGCTGTTATTGGTATTCTTGATAAAGGATTTGCTAAGAAACTAATGGAACTACTCGGTTGATTACCTAGTGGAGGTGTACGGCATGAGTAAAATTCGTGTATATGAGTATGCAAAAAAACAACAAGTTTCGAGTAAAGATGTTATTGAAAAATTACACGGTTTAGGTGTAGAAGTTTCCAACCATATGTCGACGATTAATGATAATGCCTTAAGACAACTCGATCAAGCTTTTTCAAACAAACCAGAGAAACCAGCTGTTCAAAAAAGTGAAAAAGTCCAAAATAAACCGAATAGCAAGGAGCCTAATAAACTGAATTCAAATAATAACCAAAAACCAAAAGAAAATAAACCGCAACGACCAGCTACGCAAAACAATGCAAAACCGCGCCAAAACGCACAAAAAGCTGGACAAAAGTGGGCAAACAAAACGAACTGATAAGCCAGAAAACACAGGCGGAAATAAAAGCCAGTCTGGAACAAGTTCAAATAACCGAAACACAAATGCTACTCCTGGACGAAATCAAAATCAGGGGAATCGCTTCGGTGGGAACAATAATCAAAATCGTGGCGGTAGAGGTGGAACTCACGGCGGTGGATTCAATCAAAATCGCGGTGGTAAAGGAAAGAAAAAAGGCAAACAAAATCACCAAACACAACCAGTAACTCCGCCAAAACCAAAACCACTTCCAGAGAAAATCACGTTTACAGAATCGCTTACTGTTGCAGAACTAGCAAAAAAAACTGTACCGCGAACCTTCGGAAATCATCAAAAAACTGTTCTTGTTAGGGGTTGTTGCAACCATTAACCAAGAGCTAGATAAAGATGCAATCGAATTGATTTGTGCAGAATACGGTGTTGAAGTAGAAGAAGAAATTAAAATTGACGTGACTGATTTAGACGTTTACTTTGAAAATGCAGCGGAAGAAGATGCTAGTCATCTTGAAGAACGTCCACCAGTTGTAACGATTATGGGTCACGTTGACCACGGGAAAACAACTCTTCTTGATTCACTAAGAAATACGAAAGTAACACTTGGTGAAGCAGGCGGAATTACTCAGCACATCGGGGCTTATCAATTAGATGTTCGTGGTAAGAAAATCACCTTCCTGGATACACCAGGTCACGCGGCCTTTACAGCAATGCGTGCTCGTGGTGCGCAAATCACAGATATTACGATTCTAGTGGTTGCTGCTGATGATGGAGTTATGCCACAAACGATTGAAGCGATTAACCATGCGAAAGCAGCAAAGATGCCGATTATTGTAGCTGTGAATAAGATTGATAAACCACAAGCCAATCCAGAACGAGTTATGCAAGAGCTGACGGAATATGAACTCATTCCAGAAGACTGGGGCGGGGATACTATTTTTGTACCGATTTCTGCTAAGTTTGGCGAAGGCTTAGATAATTTACTGGATATGATTCTACTTGTTTCAGAAGTAGAAGAATTGAAAGCTAATCCTGATCGCCGTGCTCTTGGTACGGTAGTAGAAGCTGAGCTTGATAAAGGTCGTGGTTCTGTTGCGACACTTCTCGTTCAGGATGGGACTTTGCATGTTGGAGATCCGATTGTTGTCGGAAACACATATGGCCGCGTTCGGGCAATGGTGAATGATCTTGGTCGTCGAGTGAAACAAGTTGGTCCAAGCACACCAGTTGAAATTACGGGGCTAAATGACGTCCCTCAAGCGGGAGACCGTTTTGTTGTCTTTGAAGATGAAAAAACGGCTCGTTCAGTTGGGGAATCACGTGCGACAAAAGCCGTGCAAGAACAACGAACAGCAACGAATCGTGTTAGCCTCGATAATTTGTTTGAACATATGAAAGCTGGCGAAATGAAGGCTGTTAATGTCATTATCAAAGCTGACGTACAAGGTTCTGTTGAAGCCCTTGCTGCCTCGCTTCGTAAAATTGAAGTGGAAGGTGTAAATGTCAATATCATTCATACAGCAGTTGGTGCTATTAATGAATCAGATATTACACTTGCCGCTGCGTCAAATGCAATTATCATTGGCTTTAATGTCCGGCCAACTACGCAAGCTCGTGAAGCTGCTGAAAATGAAGGCGTTGATATTCGTTTGCACCGGGTTATTTATAAAGCTATTGAGGAAATCGAAGCAGCGATGAAAGGAATGCTTGATCCAGAATATGAAGAAAAAATTATCGGACAGGCACAAGTTCGTCAAACCTTTAATGTATCTAAAATCGGAACCATCGCTGGTTGTTATGTCACAGATGGGAAAATCACACGTGATAGCGGCATTCGTTTGATTCGTGATGGTATCGTTGTGTTTGAAGGAAAACTTTCTTCGCTAAAACGTTTCAAAGATGATGCGAAAGAAGTAGCTAAAGGTTATGAATGTGGAATCACAATTGAAAACTTTAATGATATTAAAGAAGACGATGTGATTGAAGCCTTTGTCATGGAGGAAATCGAACGCAAATGATCATTCAGGCAGTCGTAGTTGAATGTATCATTCATGATGCGATGAACTTGAAAGAAAAACGCAGTGTGTTAAAGCGTATTTTAACGCGTGCACGTCAAAAATTTAATGTTTCCATTGCAGAAACTGCTTTTAAGGAAAAGTGGCAGCGAACAGAAATTAGTTTTGCTGTGGTTTCAGATACACGTGTTAGATGTGAAAAAGAAACAGATCAAGTCCTTTCGTTTCTTGATTCTTTCCCAGAATGGGAGAGAATCAAGACGGAAAAAGACTGGGTATAGAGGTGAACAAAATGAGTGTAAGAGCAAATCGGGTTGCTGAGCAAATGAAAAAAGAACTTGGCGATATTTTAAACCGAAAAATCAAAGATCCTCGTCTAGGCTTTATTACTGTGACAGATGTTGATGTTACAGGTGATTTGCAACAAGCAACCATTTTTATTTCAATTCTCGGAAATGAAAAAGAGCGGGAAGATTCTATGTTGGCATTAGAAAAAGCACATGGTTTTATCCGTTCTGAAATTGGCAATCGCATGAGTTTGCGTAAAGTTCCTGAACTTTTGTTTGAAATGGACAGCTCGCTTGAATATGGCAATAAGATTGACGAGTTGCTTCGGAACTTGAATAAAGACAGCTAAAACTGAAAAGCCGAGACAAAACGATTATTCCGTTTTCGTTTCGGCTTTTTTTAAGTGAAAAGGAGTGGAGCAGGATACATGGACGGCATCATTGCACTATATAAAGAGCGCGGTTTAACGAGCCATGATTGTGTTTTTAAGCTTCGGAAGATTTTAAAAACCAAAAAAGTCGGACATACAGGGACACTCGATCCAGAAGTTGCTGGCGTTTTACCGATTTGTGTGGGGCGAGCAACAAAACTTGCGGAATATTTGACAGATGAAGGTAAAGAATACCACGCAGAAATCACACTTGGGAGGAGCACAACAACGGAGGATCAGACAGGAGAAACCGTTTCTGAAAAAGTGATTTATAACCCAATCTCTGTGCAAGAAATTGAGAAGGTTCTTCATGAATTAACGGGCGAAATCACTCAAATTCCTCCGATGTATTCAGCAGTTAAAGTGGCTGGGAAAAAACTTTATGAGTATGCTCGTTCTGGCGAAAGTGTTGAGCGACCGAAGCGCCAAGTTCAAATTGATGAGCTGAAGCGCCTAGATGCGCATGAAATTACGCAAGCTCATCCAAGTTTCCAGCTAAGAATCCGTTGCGGCAAGGGTACCTATATCCGAACGCTTGCTGTCATGATTGGGGAAAAATTAGGATATCCGGCTCACATGTCTGCCTTGCGGCGTTCTAAAAGCGGCTTTTTTAAGGAAGAGGACTGCCTCACTCTTTTAGAAATCGAAGAAAAAATGCTTGCGCGAGATACGAGTTTTTTAAAACCGCTTGAACTTGGAATCCAAAGTTTTCCGAAGATAGAACTCACAGAAGATCTACATAATCGTGTTTTAAACGGTGCTTTGATAAAGGAAGATGAACTTTTTTCTGGAGAAGTAGTGAGCGCTTCGCCTGTTGCTTTGCTATTTAATGGGAAACTCGTCGCGCTTTATCAAAAGCATGCAACGAAACCAGGCATTTGGAAACCAGAAAAAGTAATTGAGCTTGCGTAAGTCTCTTTTTAGAATAGAATTTTAAAGCAGAGGAGAATTTGTCATGGAAACTTGTTTTTTGCATCATCCAGAGTTCACTATAGAAAACCAAGATCCGAAAACGATTGCGCTTGGTTTTTTTGATGGTGTTCATTTAGGACATCAAGCCGTTATAAAAATGGCCAAGCAAATTGCGGATGAAAATGGGGAAAAGAGCGCTGTGCTTACCTTTGATCCGCACCCGTCTGTCGTACTCAGCAAGGCGAGGAAAGCCGTACATTACTTAACACCACTGGATGAAAAATTGGAAAAAATTGAACAGCTTGGGATTGATATTGTGTACGTTGTCCGTTTTACGGCGGCTTTTGCTGAACTGTCTCCAGAGCGTTTCGTTGAAGACTATTTAATTCAACTTAATGCACATCATATAGTCGCTGGCTTTGATTACTCATACGGGAAAAAAGGCGCGGGCAAAATGGAAGAGATGGTTTCTTATGCGAAGGGACGATTTGATGTCACAATAGTGAATAAGCAGGAAGCTTTTGATGAGAAGATTAGCTCGACGAAAATTCGCGGTGCTATTGAAGAGGGAGATCTTGATACGGCGAATGAACTTTTAGGGTACCCTTATAAAGTGAAAGGAACTGTTATTCATGGGGATAAACGGGGACGGACGCTTGGTTTTCCAACTGCTAATATGCAAATTGATGAGGACTACTTGATCCCAAAACTTGGAATTTATGCCGTTCGCTTTATTATTGGTGGGAAAAGCTATGCTGGGATGGCAAGCATCGGTTACAATGTGACATTCAAAACGGATCAGGAGCGGTCGATTGAAGTGTTCATTTTAGATTTTGATCGTGAAATTTACGGGGAACAAGCTGAAATTGAATGGTATCATTTCTTCCGATCAGAAATGAAATTTAACGGCGTAGAGGGTCTTGTGGAACAACTCAAGCAAGACGAAGCTGATACGCGCGCTTATTTTGCGCAATAAATTTAGCCTGCAGAAACGGCCGCGAGAAGCAAATTTTTACTTGCTTTTCTTGGTAGAATAGTGTATCTTTAACTCTGTACGACAAGAACCTTTACTTGGCAGTGACGAGTCACCAACGTTTTGCTCAGTAATAGGGGATTTAGAATTAAAGGAGGTGGAGTTAATGGCATTAACTCAAGAAGCAAAAAACAAGATTATTGCTGAATATCGTGTCCATGACACAGATACAGGTTCTCCAGAGGTGCAAATTGCTGTACTTACTGCAGAAATCAATAATTTGAATGATCACGTTCGTGTACACAAGAAAGACCACCATTCTTATAGAGGTTTGATGAAAATGGTTGGTCACCGTCGTAACCTGCTTACTTATCTTCGTAAAAAAGATGTGCAACGTTACCGCGAACTTATCAAACGTTTAGGTTTACGTCGTTAAAAACGAGACCGAAAAAGCGGGATTCTTCTGGGTTCCCGCTTTTTTTAAAGATTAAAGGAGAGCGCTTGAATCTTTATCGCATGAATCCAAAAACGTGCTAAAAGGTTTTTTAGCAGGTTTTTTGGATTCATGCGTGCCTTTTAAAACAAGGTGTGCATGAAAGAATTGATGCATGGTAAAGTTCTGCGCTCCGAAGAAAAGGAGAAGTGAAAATATGTCTGAAAAACAAGTCTTTACAACAGAACTTGCTGGTAAGACGCTTGCCGTTGAGGTTGGACAACTTGCCAAACAAGCGAGTGGAGCCGCGCTAGTTCGCTTTGGTGATACCGCGGTTTTAACAGCTAGTGTAGGATCGAAAAAGCCGCGCCCAGGTGACTTTTTTCCGTTAACAGTTAACTATGAAGAAAAAATGTATTCCGTTGGGAAAGTTCCAGGGGGATTTTTAAAGCGTGAAGGACGTCCAAGCGACCGGGCTACCCTAACCGCTCGCTTAATTGACCGCCCAATTCGTCCGCTTTTTGCTGAAGGATTCCGAAACGAAGTACAAATTACATCAACTGTTTTTAGTGTTGAACAAGATTGCTCACCTGAAATGGCTGCAATGCTAGGTTCTTCGATTTCTCTTTGTATCTCGGACATTCCGTTTGATGGCCCGATTGCAGGGGTTGAAGTAGGACGCATAAATGGTGAATATATCATCAATCCAACTATCGAACAGGCGGAACAAAGTGACATTTCACTAACTGTCGCTGGAACTTATGACGCAATTAACATGGTGGAAGCTGGCGCAAAGGAAGTTTCTGAGGAAGCGATGCTTGAAGCGATTATGTTTGGTCACGAAGAAATTAAACGTCTTTGCAAGTTCCAAGAAGAAATTATCCAAGCAGTAGGAAAAGAAAAACGCGAAATTGAACTTTTTGTGACTGATCCTGAACTTGAAAGCGAAGTGAAAGCGGTCAGCGAAGCAAAAATGAAACAAGCGATTCAAACTGAAGAGAAAAAAAGCGCGTGAAGCAGCAATTGAAGCTGTAAAAGAAGAAATTCTTGAAAGCTATAAAGAAAAAGAACTCGAAGACGAAGAAGATGTTCTTGCTGAAGTTGCGCATATTCTTGAAATGATTGAAAAAGATGAAATGCGTCGTTTAATCTCACAAGAAAAAATCCGCCCAGATGGACGTAAAGTAGACGAAATTCGTCCATTGTCATCTGAAGTGGGCTTGCTATCACGTGTTCATGGGTCGGGTCTATTCACTCGTGGACAAACTCAGGCGTTAAGTATTTGTACGCTTGCACCGCTACGTGAACATCAAATTATTGATGGGCTCGGCGCAGAAGAGTATAAACGCTTTATGCACCACTACAATTTCCCACAATTTAGTGTTGGAGAAACTGGACCTCGCCGTGGACCTGGACGCCGTGAAATCGGACACGGGGCACTTGGTGAGCGTGCTTTACAATATATCATTCCAAGCGAAGAAGAATTCCCTTATACGATTCGCCTTGTTTCTGAGGTATTAGAATCCAATGGTTCTAGTTCACAAGCAAGTATCTGCGGATCAACACTTGCTTTAATGGATGCAGGTGTTCCAATTAAAGCTCCAGTAGCTGGTATTGCGATGGGACTTGTCAAATTGGGCGATGATTACACGATTTTGTCTGACATCCAAGGGATGGAAGATCACTTTGGAGATATGGACTTTAAAGTGGCTGGAACAAGCGAAGGTATTACGGCTCTCCAAATGGATATCAAAATTGACGGACTGAGCCGTCAAATTCTTGAAGAAGCTCTTACACAAGCAAAAGCAGGTCGTTTGCACATTCTAGATCATTTACTATCCACAATTAGTGCACCACGTGATCATTTATCGAAGTATGCACCTAAGATCGTTTCAATGACGATCAAAGAAGATAAAATTAAAGACGTCATTGGACCTGGTGGAAAACAAATTAATCAAATCATTGATGAAACAGGTGTGAAGATCGACATCGAACAAGATGGAACAGTTTATGTAGCTTCACAAGACGAAGAAATGAACAAAAAAAGCGATGGCAATTATTGAAGATATCGTTCGCGAAGCAAAAGTGGGCGAAATCTACACAGGGAAAGTTCGTCGAATCGAAAAATTTGGGGCTTTCGTTGAATTGTTTAAAGGAACAGATGGTTTAGTTCATATCTCTGAACTAGCACATGAACGTGTTGGAAAAGTAGAAGATGTGCTTAAGCTTGGCGATGAAGTAACGGTTAAAGTGATCGAGATCGATAACCAAGGTCGGATCAATTTATCTCGTAAAGCTTTGCTTGAGAAACCTGCAGGGTTAGACGAAAAAAAATCACAAGATAAAGAACACAAGAAACACTTTGGTGGCGGTGACCGCAATCGCAAACCACGTACGCACCACAAAGAAGAACACAAAAAATTAAAAAAAGATTGTCCCTAACATAAGAGGGACAATCTTTTTTTTATTGATGAGCTAATTTTTTAGCAATTTCCTCGTAACTCATCTTACTATTTAGATCATAAGAGCCATCACGAATATATTTTTCATAATCATTTT